>MAEX01000004.1 GCA_002013415.1 Mycobacterium sp. D16Q14 | reverse complement strand
ATCCGCAAGCTGCGGCCGTAGTACTAGACACACGTCACTCTTGGTACGCGCGTAACAAAGCGGTGACCATTGGAATTGCCCCTTGATGTGACCGTCGTCTCAGTGTAGAAAGAAGGGACGGAAGCCTGGCAAGGCCAAGGTCGACTCGGAAGAGAAGGATCGATCTCCCGACCTAGGATTCCCAGCACGGACCACGGCACCCACGCGGAGCACGCCGCGACAAGGGCAGAAGCGTTGTGGGCCTGCGCAATCGCGAACAGAGACGACTCATCAGACTTCTTGGGTGAAGTCCGGGTAAGAAGCGTCGTGAAAGCGCCGAGGCCACCCACACAACCCATAATGCACGCTTGGTAACCGGAGGATCCGTGCTAACGGGCGGCGGGCCGATTCATTCGGACCGTCGCCCGTTTTTATGTGCAGACGGGTTTCGTTAGCTCGACGCCGTGTCGGCGATCGATGTCGCCTCAGCAGCCCCCGCCGTTAATGCCTGACAGCAGAAGATAATCCACGCTGCAATCGCCTCCGGCGTCCCCTCGACAAAAGCGGAGGAAAGCTCTCGGTACCTTCCCGACTGACGCATCCACATCACCTCCGGAACACCGAGCGCATGCGGATCAAGACCACGCGACACTGTCACCAACCGGGATGCCGCGCGCGCGACCACACCATCGGCAGAACCAAATGGGTTCAGCGCCAGAAGTTCCCCGTGTGCGATCGCCGCAAGAATCGGTGCGGCCACTGATGTTCTACCCGAGATCAGTTGCGCCAACAGCTCCAGCCGGTCGGTATCGACGCCGGGGCGCGGCCGTCCCAGAGTGTCCTCATCGGCCATGCCAGTGGCCGCCAGCACATGGAGACGCGCCAATGCTTGCAGGGGCGCGCGCGACCACACCGACGTCATCTGGCTGAGCGCGTCCCCATCGAGTGCCTGCCCCACACGCAGCGCACCTGCCAGTATCGGGTCATCCACCGCTCCATCGGCGCTCAGCTTCATCGTGCCGCCGTCCAGCGCCGACGAGGATCTGGCCGCCCGCACTGCAGCCTCGGCCGCGGTCACCGGCCATCCCCGCAGATTGGCGCGGTGACGGTGCACCTTACTCAGCGCATCGCGAGCGGATTCGGCGGCTTCGGATACTCCCGGCAAGGTGGCCAACGGCGCGAGTGGATCAGTCATGGTCCACTAACGGTACTGAATGGCTCGTCGTACAACAGACTCACCGCAACGCCTTGCGCTCCTCGCGCCGGATCCGCTGCTGCTCCGGGTCCGGAACCGGCACCGCCGCGAGTAGACGCTTGGTGTAGTCATCCGTCGGTGCGGTCAATACCTGCTTATCGGAACCGAATTCAGCGAGGCGGCCATGGTTGAGCACCGCGATGCGGCTCGCGACCAATTCGACCACCGCCAGGTCATGGCTGATGAACAAGCATGCGAAGCCGTGTTCACGTTGCAGTTCGGCGAACAGTTCGAGCACCCGCGCCTGCACCGAAACATCCAGCGCCGAGGTCGGTTCGTCGGCGATCAGCAGCGTTGGCTCCAGCGCCAAGGCGCGCGCGATGCCGACACGCTGCCGCTGCCCACCGGAGAGCTGATGGGGGAAGCGGTTTCGCATGTTCGCGGGCAACTGCACCTGCTCCAGCAGCGTCTTCACCCGGTTTTCCCGTTGGGAGCGATCCATATCGGTGTGCAGAGTCAACGGTTCGGCGATCGACTGGCCGATCGGCCATCGCGGATTCAGCGAGGATCCCGGATCCTGGAACACCACCCCCACCTTGCTCCGGATGCCCCGCAGCTGTTTGCGGTTGGCCTTCGAAATATCATGTCCAGCAACGCAGATGGTTCCCGATGTCACCTTGAGTAGGCCCACCGCTGCGCGCCCGATGGTGGATTTCCCGGAACCTGATTCGCCCACAAGGCCCACCACCTCACCCCGACCGATGGAGAAGCACACATCGTCGATGGCCCGAAAACTTCCCCCCCTGCCCGGATACTCGATGACCGCGTGCTCCACCTTTAGCGCAAGATCGCTTGGCGGCTGCAAAGATTCGTCATTGTCGTGCAGGGTGGCGCCCAGGTGGGGCACCGCCGCCAGCAGCTGCCGCGTGTACGGCTGCTGGGCCCGGTGGAAGATGCCGTCGGCATCCCCCTCTTCGACGACCTCACCATCCTTCATCACCATGATGCGGTCCGCCATGTCTGCCACCACACCCATGTCGTGCGTGATCAGAATGATTCCAGCATCGATGCGATGTCGCAGATCACGCATGAGATCAAGGATTTCGGCCTGCACGGTCACGTCGAGCGCGGTGGTGGGCTCGTCGGCGATGAGCAGCCCGGGATCCAGTGCAAGAGCCTGCGCGATCATCGCGCGCTGACGCTGCCCACCGGAAAGCTGGTGCGGGTAGTGCTTAACCCGCTTCTGCGGCTCGGGCATGTCCACCAGCTCAAGGAGCTCGACGGCGCGGTCGCGTGCCTGTCGGCGCGTCACCTTCTTATGCGAACAGACGGCCTCGGCGATCTGCCAGCCGATGGTGTACACCGGATTCAGTGCCGTCATCGGCTCCTGGAAGATGACGGCAACATCCTTGCCGCGCACCTCTCGCAGCTCGTCATTGGTGGCACCGAGCAACTCAGCACCGTTGAGCTTGATGCTTCCGTCAACGCGCGCACTGGAGGGTAATAGCGCCGGAATGGCCATGGCGGTCGTGGATTTTCCCGAACCGGACTCCCCGACGATGGCAAGCACCTCCCCCTTGGCGACGGTCAGCGAGACGCCCTTGACGGCCGGCACCCATTGTTTGTCGACCTCGAAATCGACCGTGAGGTCCCTGATCTCGATCACGGAATCTGTGGACACCTCCGCCTACCTCCTCCGCGGATCGAGAGCGTCGCGGAGGGCGTCACCCACCATGATGAAGCCCAGCACGGCGGCCGAGAGGAACAGGGCGGGAACGATGACCAGCCGTGGCGTGGTGGCAAAACGGGACTGTCCGTCATTGATCTGCAGCCCCCACGAAATCTCCGGCAACTCCAGGCCGATGCCCATATAGGTCAGCGTGGCTTCCGCCGCGATGAAGCTGCCCACCGCGATGGTGGCGTACACGAGGACCGGTGCCAACGCGTTGGGAAGTATGTGTCGCAGCAGTATTCGCCAAGTCGGTGCTCCCAGCGCGATGGCGGCCTGGACGTAGTCGCTCTGTTTGATGGCCATGACGCTGGAGCGCACGAGCCTCATCGAGGTCATCCAGCCGAACACGATCAGCGCGCCGGCGACACTCCACACCGTGCGATGGCCCACCACGGAGAGGAGGATCATTCCGCCCAGAATCGTGGGAATGCCATAGAAGACATCGGTCAACCGAGACAAAGCAGAGTCTGCGATGCCCCCGAAATATCCCGCCAGCGCCCCGACGAAGACACCGATGATCAGCACACCGACCATCGCGATCAGCCCGATCGTCAGTGACACCCGGGCCCCATAGACCACATTGGCGTAGTAATCGCAGCCCTGCAGGTCCGTTCCCAGCCAATGAGCCGCGCTGATCCCCTTACGGGCCTGATAAAGGTCGCAGTCGCGGGGGTCTTTCCCGAAGGTGAACAACTGTGGAGCCAATGCCATCAAGACCAGAATCGTCAACAGAATCGACCCCGTGATGAAGAAGCCACTACGGCGTAAGTACTTCCACGCGTTGCCCCAGAGGTCCGCCTGCTCCACCAGCGATTCGGCAGTGGCGTCGGGCCCCGACACCGGGCCCGGAGCGTGTATGGGGTCACTCATAGCGAATCCTCGGATCCAACAGCGCGTACAGGATGTCGACGACGAGATTGAAGAAGATGTAGAAGAAGACGATCAATGTCAGGATGCTCACCACCACGGCACCCTCCTGGTTACGGACCGCATCGAACGTCGCCCTCCCCAGTCCGGGGATGTTGAACACCGACTCGGTGACGACGGCGCCCGCCAACAACGCTCCGACGTCCGCCCCGATGAACGTGACCACCGGAATCAGGCTGTTACGCAGCGTGTGCCGCAGCAGAATGCGCGATTCGGAGACGCCCTTGGCGCGGGCGGTACGGATATAGTCGGCGTCCATGGTCTCCAGCATCGACGTCCGGGTCAGGCGAGCGACATAGGCCATGGACAGTGAGGCCAACACCAGTCCAGGTAGCAGGAAGCTGTACCAGCCGTCCCGGATTCCGGCGATGGGGAACCAGCCGAGTTTGAAGCCGAAGAGGTACTGCGCCAGAAAGCCAAGCACGAACACCGGCATCGAAACCAGCAGCGTCGTGGTGACGAGAACCAGATTGTCGTAGAACGATCCCCGGCGCACCGCGCACAGCACTCCGGCGGTGATGCCGATGATCGTCTCGAATACCACCGCCACCACCGTGAGCCGTAAGGTGACCGGCAGGCGCTGTGAAACAGTCTGCGCGACAGGGCGTTCCTGAAAGTCGGTACCAAAGTCACCGTGCAGAAAGCCGACGATGTATTTGCCGTACCGCACTAAGAACGGATCGTTGAGGTGAAAGCGTTCGCGCAGCTGCGCCATGACCTCGGGCGTGAACGGACGATCGCCCGCCAGGGCCCTGATCGGATCACCCGGCAGCGCGTACACCAGGGCGTAGATGAGCAGAGATGTTCCGATGAGCACCGGGACGGCCAGCAGCAGGCGCTTCACGACGTACCGAAACATGCCCGCGTTCTGCCACAAACGCTGGACATCAAGCAGTTTGGCGGTCATTGCACGACCTCCACATCGGCGTACTCAATGCAGTCTTGGATGCCGATCTTGACGTTGCTCACCCGCTTGGAATGCACCGCCTGATTGACCTCGTAGAACAGCGGGGCGGCCGGAAGATCTTTGAACAACAAGTCTTCCGCCTTCTGATACGCCTTGGTAGCGAGTTCCACGGTCGGTTCGTTGTTACCCTGCCGCAGCAGCTCATCGAAGGCCGGATTGCTGTAGAACACGTAGTTCGATCCGGCCGGGGGAAGCGCCACAGTGCCGTACAACGACTCCAGGAAGTTGTAGATCGATGGGTAGTCCATCACCCAGCCGGACCGGAAGGGCCCCGTCATCCCCTTGCTGTCCTGCAACGGCAGGAACTGCGACCACGGCAGGCTCTTGAGGATGTAGGGCACTTTCAGGTTGGACTGCAGCTGGTTTCCGATGGCCTGCACCCACGACAACGCACCGGTGCTCGACGAGCTGTACCAC
Source organism: Mycobacterium sp. D16Q14 (assembly GCA_002013415.1). Lineage (GTDB taxonomy): Bacteria > Actinomycetota > Actinomycetes > Mycobacteriales > Mycobacteriaceae > Mycobacterium. The sequence goes on along the minus strand of MAEX01000004.1, from coordinate 328,737 downwards.
AGCTCAATGGGCTTACTCCGATCGAAGTGAGCGTCGTCGAGCAGCTTGTTGGCCTCGTCGACGTGCAGCTCACACAGCTTTCCGCAGGCGCCCTTGCGGTACCCGTAGACCACTGCGGAACCGTAAGAGGTGGCGGGCGTGCGGGTACCGGAGAAGATCACCTGAGTGATCGCCTCGCGATCGATGGCCATGGAAATCGCCTGGCGCACACGCACATCGCCATACCGCGGGTCATACATCGGGAAGCCCAGTGAGGTGATATCCGGGCGTGGCCGCTCCAGGAAGGCCGATCCGAATTCGGCCCTGGCGTTCTCGTAGGCGGAGTCGGGCAGATCGAGCTGGATATCCAGGGCGCCGGCCTGCATATCGGTGTAGGCGGTCAGTCCCTCGGTGTACACGCGCCAGATCAAGCCCTTGGACTTGGCCTTCTTCGGGCCTACATATTGGTCATAGCGACTCAGCGTGAAACCGACGCCGCGCACCCAATCGCCGTCTGCCTTGAACGGGCCATTGCCGATGGGGTGCACCCCGAACTTGGCCGGATCCTGAAAGAAGACCTTGGGCAACGGGAGAAACGCTGTATACCCCAACGTCATCGGGTAGATCGCGAACGGAGTGTTCAGCCGCACGGTGAACATCAGGTCATCCACGACATGCAATCCGCGCATCTGTGTCGCCCGCGGTAGAATCTTGTTCTTCGGGTCACCCTGCAGATCATCGAACCCGTCGACATTGGCGAGGAAGCTCGAGGAGCCCTGGGCGTTGGTGCTCAGGGCGGTGTAGTTCCATGCGTCGACATAGGACTGGGACGTCACCGGTTCGCCGTTGTGGAATGTCCATCCGGGCTTGAGCTTTATCGTCCAGTTGATGTTGTCGTGACTGGTGATCGATTCGGCCACCCCGGTGTACTCCACCTCGGCGGTGTCATTGTTGAACTCGACCAGCGCGGTAAATAGCGAGCGCAGGATCCGACCACCCTGATTCTCGGTGGTGTTTCCCGGTACCAAGGTGTGCTCGGGTTCGGTGATGTACATGCTGAAGTAGCCCGGCGGCGCCGGAGTCACGAGGTCGCCGCAGCCGGCGGGAAGGATCGCGGCAACACCAACGAGCAACGCGACGGCCAGTTGGCGGAACCTCATCCTCACCCTTCCCTTCGGTAGCTGAAATAGGTAGGACGAACCATAGGCGGGTATCACGCCGATGTCTCTTCATCGACACACCGCCGCGCCCTGATCTGCACGACGACCCCAATTACTTCTCGGTAACCAGGACCGCCCACTAGGCTTTCGATGCGGACCTGTCTATGGCAGAAAGGCCAGATCAGATGACCGAAATCAGCACCGAACCGGATCGCTACCCGCCGTCACCGGAGTTCGTGGCGACAGCGAACGCGACCGCGGACCTCTACCAGGCGGCCGAGGAAGACCGACTCGGGTTCTGGGCGCAGCAGGCCAATCGCCTGCATTGGAGCGAGCCCTTCGGTGAGGTACTCGACTGGTCCGGGGCTCCGTTCGCGAAGTGGTTCGTCGGCGGCAAGCTCAATGTCGCGTACAACTGCGTCGACCGGCACGTGGAGGCCGGCAACGGCGAGCGTGTCGCCATCCACTGGGAGGGCGAGCCCGGTGATACCCGGACCATCACCTACGCCGAGCTGCTGGCTCAGGTCAGCCAGGCGGCCAACTATCTGACCGAGCTCGGCCTGGTGTCCGGTGATCGGGTGGCCATCTACATGCCGATGCTGCCCGAGGCGATCGTGGCGATGCTGGCGTGTGCGCGGCTGGGCCTCATGCATTCGGTGGTGTTCGCAGGATTCTCCGCCGCAGCGCTGCGGGCACGCATCGACGACGCCCAGGCCAAGCTGGTCATCACCTCCGACGGCCAATGGCGCCGCGGCGCGGCGGCCCCGCTGAAGGTCGGCGTCGACGAGGCGCTGGGCGACGAGCCGAGTTCCGTCGAACATGTTCTCGTGGTGCGCCGCACCGAGATTCCCGTCGAATGGACCGAGGGTCGCGACCTGTGGTGGCACGAGACGGTTTCCCACGCCGATACCACTCACGTCCCCGAGTCCTTTGATTCCGAGCATCCGTTGTTCCTGCTGTACACCTCGGGTACGACCGGAAAGCCCAAGGGCATCGTGCATACGTCGGGCGGCTTCCTGACGCAGACCTCGTACACGCATTTCAACATTTTCGACCTCAAGCCCGAGACCGACGTGTACTGGTGCACAGCCGATATCGGCTGGGTCACCGGACACACCTACATCGTCTACGGCCCACTGTCCAACGGCGCCACCCAGGTGGTGTACGAGGGCACACCCACGTCCCCGAACGAGCACCGGCATTTCGAGATCATCGAAAAGTACGGCGTCACCATCTATTACATCGCCCCAACCCTGGTGCGCACCTTCATGAAGTGGGGCCGCGAGATCCCGTTCGCGCACGACCTGTCCAGTCTGCGACTGCTCGGCAGCGTCGGTGAGCCGATCAACCCGGAGGCCTGGCGCTGGTACCGGGAAGTCATCGGCGGTAACCGCACCCCCATCGTCGACACCTGGTGGCAGACCGAAACCGGCTCGGCCATGATCTCACCGCTGCCCGGCATCACCGACACCAAGCCAGGCTCCGCGATGCGTGCGTTGCCCGGTGTCTCCGCGAAAATCGTTGACGACGACGGAAATCGGCTGGAACCGGCGAGCGGCGATGAACCAGTCACCGGGTATCTGGTACTCGACAAGCCGTGGCCGTCGATGCTGCGCGGCATCTGGGGCGACCCGGAGCGATTCAAAGAGACCTACTGGTCCCGCTACGCCGACAAGGGTTGGTACTTCGCCGGCGACGGTGCCCGCTATGACAGCGACGGCGCCATCTGGGTATTAGGTCGCATCGATGACGTCATGAACATCTCCGGTCACCGGATCTCCACCGCGGAGGTGGAATCCGCACTTGTCGGACACGAAGGTGTCGCCGAGGCCGCCGTCGTCGGCGCCTCCGACGACACGACAGGGCAGGCCATCGTGGCGTTCGTGATTCTGAAGGCCAGCCACACGGTCGAGGGTGACGAGCTCGTCTCGCACCTGAAGGCCCAGGTGTCCAAGGAGATCTCGCCCATTGCCAAGCCGCGCGAGATTCACGTGGTACCCGAGCTGCCCAAGACCCGCAGCGGCAAGATCATGCGGCGGCTGCTGCGTGACGTGGCCGAGGGACGCGAGTTGGGCGATACCTCGACACTGGTCGACCCGAGCGTCTTCGAGGCGATCAGAGCCAGTAAGTAGGCCCCACCAGATCGAGCGCGAGTCTCACGCGGAGATTTCGCTAGATACGTCAAGCTCGCACCCGACGGTGGTTTGGGCTTGGTGCCTCAACCGACCGGGGTGTAACCCACTCCGGCGGTGCGGTTCTTGGCGTTGATATCGGCCAGCACGGTATTGATCGAGTATGTGGTGGTCGGCGTGTGCAGCGGGATGTATTTGATAACGCACACCGGCAGCTTGGTCGCAGCGCCATGGATCATTCCCACCAGCTGTCCGTTCACGGTGACCGGCGCACCCGAGTCTCCTGGCTGGCCGCAGACCTGATTGATGAATGTGCCGGGCTCAGCTCCGGCTCCGAAGGTCACGCCGCATGAGTTTCCGGTGGTGCGTCCCAGCTTGCACGCGATGTCACCGGGCTGCGGGTCCGGCCCGATTCCGGTGATGGTGAAACCCTTGTAGGTGTTCACCGGCTGCACCTTCTCGGGATCGAACTGGATGGTCGCGTAGTCGTACTGCTCGTTGCCGTTGACGAACTTGCCGAGCACACCCTTCTTGGGAAAGTCCTCCGAGGCCACCTGCGAACCCGCACCGCCGCAGTGAGCAGAGGTGAAGCCCACCAGATTGCCCTTGTTGTCGTGCCCGATCGTCGTCAACGTGCAGAGGGTGTCGCCGTTGATGATCAGCCCGGCGCCACCGCCCATGGGCACCTTGTCATCGGCGCCGGCCGCGGGGGCCGCGCCAGCCGGAATCACGCCGGCGACGAGGCCGAACAGCGCGATCAGGACCGACAACCCGTATCGCATACGCCGCCCAGGTGACCTCATCGGCGCCTTAGCCTCTTCACGCATGCGGCTCATTGGTGCAGCCTTTCTCATTCCGGCCGCATCTCTCCCCCGTCGGCCATGCCTGCCACCATTCTAAACAATATTCACACTGGTCACTTCTGTCACAGTGCTATCGATTGGGTAACGACGCTCCCCGGTAAGACGCGCCGCAACCCCGGCGCCATCGACGTGGCAACATAGGCCGCACGACATCACACCGGACCCGCAAGGGGACACGGAGGGAGCACAGTGAGCAGCCCTGGAAGCCGCAACTACCGCACGGACAGCAATGGTGTTCCGATCACCGTCGCCGCCATTCCGCTGTCCGATCCGAACGCGACCGGCACCGGCGAACCCACCATCGGCAATCTCGTCCGTGATGCCACCACCCAGGTTTCCGCCCTGGTGCGCGCCGAGGTGGAGCTGGCCCGCGCCGAGGTCGTCCGGGACGTCAAGAAGGGTGTTGCGGGCAGCATCTTCTTCATCGCGGCCCTCGTCGTGCTGTTCTACTCGACGTTCTTCTTCTTCTTTTTCGCTGCAGAGATCCTCAAGATCTGGCTGCCGGCCTGGGCCGCCTACCTGATCATCTTCGCCGCCATGGTGTTCGTCGCCGTCCTCGCGGTGCTGATCGGTTTCCTCCAGGTCAGACGAATCCGAGGACCACGCGACACCATCGCCTCCGTCAAGGAGACACGGACCGTGTTCACCTCGCGAGACGATGAGACCCCAGCACTGACCAAGTCGGCCAAGCCCACAGACCCGTCGGGCTGGTAACTGATTCACGTCGGCTCGATACCGACACACCCATGCTCTTTGACCAGACGGCCCGCCACCCCGACCCGTCCGTGGTCCGCATCGTCGGCCCATGGCGTCATTTCGACGTGCATGCCAACGGAATTCGATTTCACGTGGTGGAGGCCGAGGCCCCCAGCACACCGACAGTAGCCGTCACCAGCAGACCGCTCGTACTGCTGCTGCACGGATTCGGTTCCTTCTGGTGGTCGTGGCGTCATCAGCTGCGCGCGCTGACGGATGCCCGCGTGGTGGCCGTCGATCTGCGTGGCTACGGGGGCAGCGATAAACCACCGCGCGGATACGACGGATGGACACTGGCCGGCGACACCGCCGGATTGATTCGCGCCCTGGGCCACACATCGGCCACGCTCGTCGGGCATGCCGAGGGCGGGCTGGTCTGCTGGGCCACCGCCAACCTGCATCCGCGCCTTGTCGATGCCATCGCAGTGGTGAGCTCACCGCACCCGATCGCGCTGCGCACCGCCACATTCCGCAGAACCGGGCAGGGTGGGGCGCTACTGCCTTCACTGATGCGCTACCAGGTGCCGATCCTTCCCGAGCGCACCCTGACACGTCATCAGGGTGCCGAGCTGGAACGTCTGGTGCGCTCGCGGGCCGGCGCACAGTGGACCACCACTGAGGATTTCGCCGAGACCATGAAGCAGCTGCGGACCGCGATCGCCATCCCCGGGGTGGCCCATTGCACGCTGGAGTATCAGCGGTGGGCGGTACGCAGCCAATTACGCAGCGAAGGTTGGCGTTTCATGCGCTCAATGAACCGCGAACTGTCTGTCCCCGTGCTCCACATGCGCGGCGATACCGATCCGTACGTGCTCGCCGACCCCGTGCACCGGTCACTGCGATTCGCACCTCACGGACAGTTCGCCGCACTGCGCGGGGTGGGTCACTACGGCCACGAGGAAGATCCCGCCACCGTCAACGAACACCTACGGGGTTTTGTTGGGCGCCGGTGACTGCGGCCCATTGACGGGCTGCTCCGGCGACTTGTTGGCCTCCGGCGAGGAGATGCAACTGCCGGTGCCGACGGGCTCGACAAGATCGGCCTTGGCCAGCTGATCCTTGACCTGTTTGGCGGTGAGCGCGAATCCGGTGTCGTCATCGTCGATGGCCGCCCCGAAGACCACGCCGAGCACCCGACCTTCCGTGTCGATCAGCGGACCGCCCGAATTGCCTTGGAGCACCGAGCCCCGGACGGTGTACACCTCGCGGGTGACCGTGGTGGACCGGTAGATGTCTGGGCCATTCAGTTCGATGATCTCGCGGACCCGCGCCGGGGTCGGCTTGTAGTTCCCACCGCCCGGGTAGCCCAGCACGATGGCATCATCCCCGGTCTGGGCGGGCTTGGACGCGAAGACCAGCGGCGCTGCGGGCATATCCGGAACAGCGAGGATCGAGATGTCCGCGCTGGGGTCGTAGGCCACCACGCTGGCGTCGAAGGTCTGCCCCGCCGACTCCACGGTGACACTGTTCGTGCCGGCCACCACGTGGGCATTCGACATCACCCGGTGCGGGGCGATGACGAATCCGGTTCCCTCAAGCGATTTTTGGCAGCTGCGGGCAATACCCTTGATCTTGACGACGCTCGGCTCGGCTCCACGCACCACCGGACCATCGACCAGCGATGAATCCGGCGCATCGACGGCCGCGATGGGGGTCTTGCCGAACGGCTGCAACACACCGGTGACCCCTGAGGTGTCCAACAGCTTCGATAGATCGTTGGGCACCTTACGGAGTTGGTCCGGGGCGTACTTGTCGACCTGGCTGAGTACCTTCGATTCACGTGCTGCCGCAGCGATATTCGGCTGATTCGAGCTTTGCATCGGGATGGACAGCAGCCATGCGGCCACCAGCACGGCGGCTACCTGCAGCACCACCCCCACCGCCGAATCACCGGCACGGAGCGCCCGATTCTTGATGGCGCCGCGCATGGCCCGGCCCAGCACCACGCCGGCGACCTCACCGATGACCACCAGCACGAGGATGAGCAGGAGTGAGGCGAACAGCCGAGTACGTGCTCCATCCAGGTTGCCCACCACATGCGGAGCCAGCATGACGCCCGCCACCGCGCCCAGAATCACTCCGACGAAGGACATCAGGGAACCCAATGCGCCGGAACGCCATCCGGACACCGCCGCGATGAACGCGACAGCGATGACGCCGATATCAAGCCACTGCGACGGATTCAGGTTCATACCGACCCTCCCAGGTGCTCGGCCAGTAACTCATCAAGATCACGAAGGTTACGAGTGTCCCACGGCTGCGCCCAGCCGGACACTTCCAGCATCGCCGCGATGATCTGCCCGGTAAAACCCCACACCAGCATCCCCGGAAGCAAGAAGGCCGGGCCGCTGTATCGAATACCAAAAGTCTTCTTGGTCACCATGATCCGATTTTCCGGATTGACGAGGTCACCGATCTTCACGCGCGAAACCTCGGCGGTCTCGCCCGGATCGACGGCGAGGACCGGACCCGGATCGGATGAATACGCAAGCACCGGCGAGACGTGAAAACCGGACGGAGGAATGAAGAGCGGCTCCATCACCGTCAGCGGTTGCACCCGGACGGGATCCAGCCCCGTCTCCTCGTGCGCCTCACGCAACGCGGTTCCCACCGGTCCCCCGTCACCGGGATCGGTGGCGCCGCCGGGAAACGACACCTGGCCGCTGTGCTGACGCAAGGTCGATGCCCGCACCGTCAGCAACAGATCTGCCTCGGTGGGATCGGTGACCGTTCCGTCGGCGGATACCAGCACCAAAACCGCCGCCGGACGCCCGGAGGAAGGCAGCTTGCGCGCCCGTAGCACCGCCTTGATCGCGGGGTGCACGCCTCGGCCGTAGATATCTTTGACACCCGCGGCGTTGTCCACCAGCGGTCGCATCCAGTCAGGAGCGGCGCCGGGCGTCAACGGCGCCGTCGCCAATCCTCTTCGCGCAAGCGGCTCATCGGCAGTCACGACCTAGAACCTCACTCCCAACGCTTGCTCCACCTCGGCACCGATCTCATCCGCCGAAGTGAACGAACGCGGTAGCACTCGGGCAACGCTACCGTCCGCACGGATCAAAATTGTTGTGGGCATGACATTCGGTGACTTCAGCGCGGCCGCGATTCGGCGGGCTCCATCCTGGATCATCGGCAGCCGGACGTGAAGCTCGGCGAGCTTGGCCAGCCCGGCGGCCTCATTCTCGTCTTGGTGCACCGTCACAACGGTCAGCTTGTCGCCCGCGCGGCGCTGCATCTCGGCCATCGCCGGCAGCTCATCGGCACACGGACCACACCAGTAAGCCCACAGGTTCAGCACCACCGGACGCCCGGCGAGCGCAGCACCGACCGGCACCCCGACCCCACTGCATTCCAGCGTTATCCCGGCCAGTTCCGGCATGCCCGGGGCGCTGCCAGCAGCCGGACAGGACGGCAGTTGGGCCTGGCGGCGCAGTTCCGCCAGGGCCTCGGGAGTGTCGGCGTCTCGGCGTTCCCGAGCGGCGACAGGTTCCTGGCCCCGAGCCCCCCGCTGCCGCGCATCGTGTTGTTGCGACAACATGACGGTGATCAGCGCGGCGACCAACACCACCCCGACGATCGTCCACCGTGCCCCGGTGCTGAGCCGAGCCACGTCACAACCCGGCCAGGGCCAGCAAGTGCTCGGTTTCCGGACCCTTCACCAGCGCGGCCGCCAACTCCGGATCTGTCGGGCCCAGCCCGTAAGACGGACAATCCTTGGCCAGGGTGCACACCCCGCAGGCCGGCTTGCGGGCATGGCATACGCGCCGACCGTGGAAGATCACCCGGTGACTGAGCAGGGTCCATTCCTTGCGCTCGATGAGCTCGCCGACAATGTGCTCGACCTTGACCGGGTCTTCTTCCTCGGTCCACCCCCAACGCCGCACCAGTCGTCCAAAATGCGTGTCGACGGTGATGCCCGGGATGTCAAAGGCGTTGCCCAGAACAACATTTGCCGTCTTACGGCCAATCCCGGGCAGGGTAACCAAGTCCTTCAGGCGCGGCGGCACCTCGCCGCCGTATCGCTCCACCAGCTGCGTTCCCAGCCCGATGATCGAGTTCGCCTTGTTCCGGTAGAAGCCGGTCGTGCGGATCATTTCTTCGAGTTCGGTCCGGTTGGCCCCGGCGTAGTCCTCCGCGGTGCGGTACTTGGCGAACAACGCGGGGGTCACCATGTTGACCCGAACGTCGGTGCATTGCGCCGACAAGATGGTGGCGACCGTCAATTCCAGCGGTGTGGTGAAATCGAGTTCGCAGTAAACATGTGGAAATGCTTGCGCCAGAGTTCGATTCATCCGTCGCGCGCGACGGACCAGTCCCGCGTGCGTCTCGGTCTTCCCGGCTCGGATCGGGGCCGACGTCTTCGCCGTCGATTTCGCTCTGGGCTTAGAGGCCGATCCGGTCACAGACACAAGCCCAGGGTAGCGGGAGCTTGCGACACCGCAGGGGCGAGCATGTCCACCGATTGCACCCTTGCGCAGGACAAACCGGTTGTTTTTCGTGACCTCGTCGAGATCTTGGGCGTGTTTACTTCAACCCGTGTCGGGCCTATTCGGTTTGTTGGTACCCGGACTTCTCATGCTTGCCAGCCTTGGGCTGGGAAGGCTGGAAGCCGGGTTGATGCGGCATACCTTGCAGCCAAGTGAGGTCGCCGATTTCCTGGACCAAGCAAGTCCATCGGATATGAAAAGGCTCGCCCGTGACGGCATGCCGTCGGCCATCGAGGGTTTGCACCAGCGTCAGTTGCAACGCATCGAGCCGTCGTTGGAGGCGGTGTACGAGGCCACCACAAACGGCTATAACCAGCCACGAGTCAACGCTTTGTCCATGAATCGCCTGCGTGACGAGGGTGTGCCCTCCATGCGCTCACGGCATTCGGTGGTGGATTCACTGCGTGCCGGTGGGGCAGCGGTGTAGCTTTGATCACGTTCTTTAGCGACTTGGCCTCTAGACTCATGTCGAGCAGGCCAGCGCAAGCATGACCAACGAATTTGGGTAAGGGGCAAACGTGGACGAGATCCTGGCCAGGGCCGGAATCTTCCAGGGTGTCGAACCGAGTGCCATCTCGGCGCTGACGAAGCAGCTGCAGCCGGTTGACTTTCCGCGCGGGCACACGGTGTTCGCCGAGGGCGAGCCTGGCGACCGTCTGTACATCATCATGACCGGCAAGGTGAAGATCGGACGCCGGTCACCCGACGGCCGTGAGAACCTGCTGACGATCATGGGCCCGTCGGACATGTTCGGTGAACTGTCGATCTTCGACCCCGGGCCCCGGACATCCAGCGCCACCACCATCACCGAGGTGCGCGCGGTGTCGATGGACCGGGACGCGCTGCGCGCCTGGATCGGCGACCGCCCGGAGATCGCCGAGCAGCTACTGCGCGTGTTGGCCCGCCGCCTGCGCCGCACCAACAACAATCTCGCCGATTTGATCTTCACCGACGTACCCGGTCGCGTCGCCAAGCAGCTATTGCAGCTGGCCCAGCGGTTCGGCACCCAGGAAGGCGGCTCACTACGCGTGACGCACGACCTGACGCAGGAAGAGATCGCTCAGCTGGTGGGCGCGTCCCGCGAGACCGTGAACAAGGCGCTGGCCGATTTCGCGCACCGCGGCTGGATCCGGCTGGAGGGCAAAAGCGTCCTGATCTCCGACTCGGAGCGTCTGGCTCGCCGCGCGCGCTAGCGGCTCGTGCATCAGCGTGATGCGCTGAACGCCACCACAGCGACGCACACCAGCGTCAGCACCGCACCGGCTTGTTGCGTACGGCTCAGCCGCTCGTGGAGCACCACGCGGGCGATGAGCACCGTCGCCACTGGGTACAGCGAGGACAGCACCGCCGCCACACCCAGGCTTCCGCGCGATGAGGCGTACGTGAACAGCAGAATCGCCGACGTGTCGAGCACCCCCGCGAAGGGCACCGCCCCGAATGGCGGGCGCAGGTTCTGCCGCAGGCTCGTCCAGTTGAATGCCCCCAGCACCAGGATCACCATCACCTCGGTGGCGCGGGAAACCACCACCGCCTCAACGGGGTGATACCTGCCTGCCTCGGCCAGCAGGATCATGCAGACCCCGAACATCACCATGCAGAAGAACGACCACACGAGCACCTGTCGCCCCGGGCGCTGTCCATCCAATCCTTGCGAGGCCGAGGCCAACATGACGCCGACGAGTGTGCCGGCCAGCCCCAGATATGTCAGCCCCGACAGTGCCTGTCCGATCATCGCGCCCCAGATGACCGGTACCACAGCGCCCACCGCCGCGATGGGTGAGACGACCCCCATCGGCCCGATGGCAAGCGCGCGATACAACGCGTAGAGAGCCGTGAAAGCCGCTGGGCCGGAAAGCGTTCCCAGTAGTGTGCGGCCGTCGAAATGCGTAGACGCGGTAAGCACAGCCACCAAACTCACGACGGCCAACCCGACGGGCCGGCTCAGCGCGAGCACTGCGAGCGTGGAACGCCGCTTGCTCGCGTGCCCGCCGATGAAGTCACTGACGCCCCAGCTGAGCGACCCCGCGAGGGCCAATGAGATGGGGTTCACCGCTGACTAAACAGCGCGTAGGTAGTCCAGCTGCGCCTGCACCGACCATTGGGCGGCGCCCCACAGCGACGGGTCCACGTCGGTGTAGACGAATTCGACAACCTGCCGAGCCGAGGCATCTTCACCCAATGCGGCCAGTGCCCCGCGCACTTGCTCAAGACGCTGCTCACGGTGCGCCAGGTACTCGGCCGAGATCGCCGACAAATCGCCGTGCTCGGGACCGTGGCCGGGCAGCACGGTGCGCTTGCCCAGGCCCTCAAGGCGTCTCAGTGACTCCAGGTAGTCGCCGAGGCCGCCGCCGTCTTGCGCGATCACTGTGGTGCCCCGCCCAAGGATGGTGTCGGCGGTCAATACCGCGTCATCCAGAACGAAGGACACCGAATCATCGCTGTGCCCGGGGGTGGCGAGCACCGAGATCGACAATCCCGCGACGTCGATGCGCTCGCCATCGGAGAGCGCCACCGAATCGCCGCGCAGCCACGCCGGGTCCGCGGCGCGCACCGGCGCACCGGTCAACTCGGCCAGACGGTCGACACCACCGGTGTGATCGAAATGCCGATGGCTCACCAAAACCAGGGCCACCTTGCCGATCTTCGCCAGCTCCTCGAGGTGCACATCGGGGTCACCGGCGGCGACACCCGGCCCGGGGTCGACGATGACGACCTCGTCGCTGCCCGGCGCGCGCAGCACCCAGGTATTGGTGCCTTCCAGCGTCATCATCCCGGGGTTGTTGGCCAGCAGCACCGAAGCGGTCTCGGTGACCGGACGCAGTTGCCCGTAGGCCGGGTGGGCCATCAGGCGGAGGCTTCCGCTCTGACCTCCACCACGATCTCCACCTCCACCGGGGCGTTGATCGGCAGCTCCGCAACACCCACGGCCGAGCGCGCGTGCACACCGGCGTCCCCGAATACGTCGCCCAGCAGCTCCGATGCTCCGTTCACCACACCGGGCTGGCCGGTGAACCCCGGTGCCGAGGCGACGAATCCGACGACCTTGACCACCTTCACGACGTTGTTGATCCCGACGAGTGCGTCCACCGCGGCGACCGCATTGAGGGCGCAGGTACGGGCCAATGCCTTGGCGTCCTCCGGCGTGACCTCGGCGCCCACCTTGCCGGCGGCGACCAGGTTGCCGTCCACAAGGGGCAGCTGCCCGGAGGTGTAGACGGTGTTGCCGCTGCGCACTGCGGGTTGATATGCGGCCAAGGGCGCTGCGACGGCGGGCAGTTCGATCCCGAGCTCGGCGAGCCGGGCGCTATGCGTGCTCATTTCGACCGCTTCAGGTAGGCGACGTGCTGCTCACCGGTGGGCCCGGGCAGCACGCTCACCAGCTCCCAGCCGTCACTTCCCCACTGGTCCAGGATCTGCTTGGTGGCATGTGTCAACAGCGGGACGGTGGCGTACTCCCATGCGGTGCGTTCGGTCATACACGCAACCCTAGACAAGCACAGACGTTCTGACATCGGCTCGATCATGGACGGTTAGCATGCGTGCGTGGTGAACACTTCCCCTGACTCCCCCAGCGATGCGGCGGCGGGGCCCTTGTCGGATGCCTGGCCCGCACGAGTCGCGAATGCGCGACTGCACTTTGTGACCGGCAAGGGCGGGACTGGAAAGTCCACCATCGCCGCGGCACTGGCCCTTGCGCTCGCCGCGGGCGGCCGCAAGGTACTGCTGGTCGAGGTCGAAAACAGGCAGGGCATCGCCCAGCTTTTCGACGTACCTCCGCTGGCACCCAAGGAACTCAAGATCGCCACCGCCGAGGGTGGCGGGGCGGTGAACGCCCTGGCCGTCGAGATCGAGACGGCGTTCATGGAGTACCTCGAGATGTTCTACAACCTCGGTCTGGCCGGGCGTGCGATGAAGCGCATCGGGGCCATTGAGTTCGCCACCACCATCGCGCCTGGTCTGCGAGACGTCATCCTGACCGGAAAGATCAAAGAGTGCATCGTCCGCGTCGATAAATCCGGGCGGCATGTGTACGACGCTGTCGTGGTCGATGCACCGCCCACCGGCCGGATCGCCCGCTTCCTCGATGTGACGTCGGCACTATCCGATATCGCCAAGGGCGGCCCCATCCACTCCCAGTCCGAGGGAGTGCGCAAGCTGCTGCACTCGGACCAGACGGCCATCCACCTGGTGACCCTGCTTGAGGCGCTGCCCATGCAGGAAACCGCCGAGGCCATCGCCGAGCTGAGCGGGATGGGCCTGCCGATCGGCAGCGTCATCGTCAACCGAACCGTGGTGCCGCACCTGTCGCCCGCGGATCTGGACAAGGCCGCCGAGGGCGTCATCGACGCCGACGCGGTGCGTAAGGCGTTGACCGATAACAACGTAACTCTCTCCGACGCGGACTTCGCCGGTCTGCTTACCGAGACGATCGAGCATGCGACACGGATGCGTGCGCGCGCCGAGAGTGAAGAGCTGCTTGGCGAGCTGCAGATACCTCGACTGGAATTACCCACGCTGACCGACGGCGTCGACCTCGGTAGCCTCTACGAACTGGCCGAGAGCCTGGCCGAGCAGGGAGTCCGATGAGCAACACACCTGCCGTCTTGGACATGGCGGCCATCCTTGAAGACCGCAAGAACCGCGTCGTGGTCTGCTGCGGCGCAGGCGGTGTCGGCAAGACCACCACCGCCGCATCAGTCGCGCTCCGCGCCGCGGAGTACGGCCGCACCGTCGTGGTGCTCACTATCGACCCCGCACGCCGGTTGGCGCAGTCGCTGGGCATCGAGGCACTAGGCAACACCCCGCAACAGGTGCACGTCGAAGGCATCAAGGGCGAGCTGTACGCGATGATGCTGGACATGCGTCGTACCTTCGACGAGCTGGTGGTCCAGCACGCGGGATCCGATCGCGCACAATCGATTCTGGATAACAAGTTCTATCAGACCGTCGCCACCTCCATGTCGGGCACGCAGGAGTACATGGCCATGGAGAAACTGGGACAGCTTCTCCACGAAGATAAATGGGACCTGATCGTGGTGGACACACCGCCGTCCCGCAATGCCCTTGACTTCCTGGACGCGCCAAAGCGGTTGGGTAGCTTCATGGATGGACGTCTCTGGAAGATGCTGCTGGGCTCCAGTCGCGGCCTGGGCCGGATCGTCACCGGGGCCGTTGGGCTGGCGATGAAGGCGCTGTCGACGGTGCTCGGATCGCAATTGCTTTCCGATGCTTCACTGTTCGTGCAGTCACTGGACTCCACGTTCGGAGGCTTCCGAGAGAAGGCCGACCGCACTTACGAACTGCTGCGCCGGCGTAGCACCCAGTTCGTCGTGGTGTCGGCCGCCGAACCCGATGCGCTGCGTGAGGCGACCTTCTTCGTCGAGCGGCTGAGCCAAGAGGGCATGCCGCTGGCGGGCCTCATCCTCAACCGCACCCACCCCACCCTGTCGAGCCTCACCGTCGAGCGCGCCATCGATGTCGCGGACAATCTCGAGGAATCGGGCGAATACAGCCTGCCCGGGGCGGTGCTGCGGGTTCATGCCGAGCGCGCGGCGACCGCCAAGCGGGAAATCCGGCTACTGTCGCGGTTCACGAGTGCCAACCCCACGGTCCCAATCGTCGGAGTACCCTCGCTACCGTTCGATGTCTCCGATGTGGACGCGCTGCGCGCCATCGCCGATCAGATCACCGGCGTCGCTTCCTAAAAACGCAGCGAGCGCGCACTCAGGTGCTCCAATCCTCGCGGATCGGCGGACCTGAGCGCGCGCTCGGCGCTAAGTGTTAGACGGCGCTCTTGTGCTTGCGCTGCGCGGCGAAGAAGTCCGCCCAGGACTCGACCTCGGGGTGAGCCTTGAGCATCGCGCGGCGCTGCCGTTCTGTCAGTCCACCCCATACGCCGAATTCCACCTGGTTATCCAGGGCGTCGGCACCACATTCCATCATCACCGGGCAATGCCGACAGATGACTGCGGCCTTGCGCTGTGCCGCTCCGCGGACGAATAGCTCGTCAGGGTCGCCTTGTCTGCATCTGGCCTGTGAGACCCAGGCAATGCGTGCTTCTCCACCATCGATCGATCCCACTGTATGTAAAGCACTCATGGCAGGCCTTGAAGCTGACACGGGCTATCCCTTCTGTCACTAGTGGCCCACAAGAGGCGTGGGCCACAGTCCGCTCGGTGTGTAACTTGAATCACACCGTGAGATCAAGTTAGTGGTCAGGGATCTCCAACGCAACACCTGATCCGAATTTTTTGGGACGGTTGTGCCGACAACGTCTTTTCATCGCCTTTTCGGAGCCCCGCGTTACCGATCAACTACCCGCAGACACCCCCGGGGACGCCAGTTACCCTGTGCGTATGTCAGAACGCCCGCCCGAGACGGTGACCCTCGCCAAGCTCGCGGGCTGCGGGCTCATCGCGGCGGTGATCTTGGCCGGGCTGATGTTCCCCTTCGCGGGCGGATTCGGATTGGCCTCCAATCGGGCATCCGATGTGGTGGCCAACGGCTCCACCCAGCTGCTCGAAGGTGAGGTGCCTGCGGTCACCACGGTCGAAGACGCCAAGGGCAACAAGATCGCGTACCTCTACACACAGCGGCGTTTCGAGGTGCCCGCCGATCAGATCGCCGACACCATCAAGCTGGCCCTGCTGTCCATCGAGGACAAAAGGTTCACCTCACATAACGGTGTCGACTGGAAGGGCACGCTGGGCGGCCTGGCCGGGTACGCCTCCGGCGACGAGGACACTCGCGGTGGTTCGACCATCGAGCAGCAGTATGTGAAGAACTACCAGCTGCTGGTGGTGGCCAAGACCGACGCCGAACGCAAGGCCGCCATCGAGACCACCCCCGCGCGCAAGCTGCGCGAGATCCGGATGGCGCTGCGGCTGGATCGCACCTTCACCAAGCAGGAGATCCTGACCCGGTACCTGAACCTGGTGTCCTTCGGTAACAACTCCTTCGGCGTGCAGGATGCCGCACAGACCTACTTCGGGGTCGACGCCAAGGACCTGAACTGGCAGCAGGCGGCGCTGTTGGCGGGCATGGTGCAGTCCACCTCCGGGCTGAATCCCTACGTCAATCCCGAACGCGCGCTGGCGCGCCGCAACCTGGTGCTCGACACCATGATCGCCAACGCCCCAGAGAAGAAGGCTGAACTCGTGGCCGCCAGGGCGCAGCCCCTGGGTGTGCTGCCCCAGCCCAACGAGCTGCCACGTGGGTGTATCGCCGCGGGTGACCGTGCGTTCTTCTGCGATTACGTGCTCGACTACCTGGCCAAGTCCGGGATCAGCAAGGACCAGGTGATGAAGGGCGGGTACCTCATCCGCACCACCCTGGACCCCGATGTGCAGAACTCGGTGAAACAGGCGGTCTCGCACGTCGCCGATCCGGGCCTCAACGGCGTTGCCGACGTCATGAGCGTCATCAAACCCGGGCAGACCAGCCACCCCATCCTGGCCATGGCCTCCAGCCGCACCTACGGTCTGGATGGCGCGACCAACGAGACCATGCAGCCGCAGCCGTTCTCGCTTGTCGGCGACGGCGCCGGCTCGATCTTCAAGATCTTCACGATCGCCGCGGCCATGGATATGGGCATGGGTATCAACACCGTGCTCGACGTGCCGCCCACTTTCGCGGCCAAGGGCCTCGGCAGCAGCGACGGTACCAAGGGCTGCCCCAAGGACACCTGGTGCGTCAAGAACGTCGGCAACTACCGCGGGCAAATGAGTGTGACCGATGCCCTGGCGACCTCGCCGAACACCGCGTTCGCCAAGCTTATTCAGTCGATCGGCGTGTCCAAGGCCGTCGATATGGCCGTGAAACTGGGCATGCGCTCCTACGCGCAGGCGGGCACCGCCAAGCCCTATGACCCCGAGGGCGACGAGAGCCTGGCCGACTACATCAAGAAGTACAACCTGGGCTCGTTCACACTGGGCCCCATCCAGGTCAATGCCCTCGAATTATCCAATGTGGCAGCCACTTTGGCCTCGGGGGGCAAATGGTGCCCACCCAATCCCATCGACAAGGTCTTCGACCGCCACGGCAAAGAGGTGCCGACGACCACCGAGTCGTGCGAGCAGGTGGTGCCCACCGGATTGGCCAACACTCTCGCGAACGCCCTGAGCAAGGACGACCAGCCCGGCGGCACCGCCGCAGGTTCAGCAGGTTCGGTCGGTTGGGGCCTGCCGTTGTCCAGTAAGACGGGAACCACTGAGGCACATCGGTCTTCGGCGTTCCTGGGCTTTACCAACAACTTGGCCGGGGCGAGCTACATCTTCGACGACTCCACGAACCCCGGCGATCTGTGCTCGTTCCCACTGCGCAAGTGCGGCGACGGAAACCTGTACGGCGGCAATGAGCCGGCGCGGGCCTGGTTCGAGGCCATGAAGCCGATTGCCGAGAACTACGGCCCCACCGCCTTGCCGCCCACTGAACCGCGGTATGTCGAGGGAGGTCCGGGCTCCAAGGTGCCCAGCATCAGCGGGTTGCGCGAGAGCGAGGCGCGTGACGCCCTCAAGAAGGCCGGATTCAAGGTGGCTGATCAGGCCAGCGTCGTGAACAGCACCGCGCCGTTCAACGAGGTTGTGGGCACCAGCCCGTCCGGGACCACCATCCCCGGCTCCACCATCACCATCTTGTTGAGTAACGGCATCCCGCCGGCCCCGCCGCCGATCGTCATTCCGGGCTTTGGCGGCCCGCCAGGCGAGATGACCACCACGGTCGTCAACATTCCCGGCCTGCCGCCGATCACCGTGCCGGTGCTCGCGCCGCCCCCGTGATCTAGCGCGCGGGGGATCATCCACGACGAGAAATTCGCCACGTTTCGCGCCGGTGATCAGGGGCCACTCAGCTTTCGGAGTTACTCTCGGATGATGAACACGTCGTTCAACACGGTTATCAAGCGGGCCGCGGCGTACTCGGCAGGTTCGGCCGCGCTTGGCATCGGGTACGCCTCGATCATCGAACGCAACGCGTTCACCATCCGTGAAGCAACGATGGATGTACTCGATCCCGGCGCCTCCCCGCTGCGCGTGCTGCACATCAGCGACATCCATATGCGGCCCGGTCAGCGCCTCAAGCAGGCCTGGTTGCGTGAGCTGGCGCAATGGCAGCCGGACCTGGTGATCAACACCGGCGACAACCTGGCCCACCCCAAGGCGGTGTCCTCGGTCGTCCAGGCGCTCGGTGATTTGCTTTCGATCCCGGGGCTTTTCGTCTTCGGAAGCAACGACTACTTCGGCCCACGGCTGAAGAATCCGGCCAAGTACCTCTACAAGAGCGACGAGCGCAAGCACGGCGAACCACTGCCGTGGCAGGATCTGCGCGCCGCGTTCACCGAGCGTGGTTGGCACGACATGACCCACACTCGTCATGAGATGGAGGTCGCCGGCGTGCGGATAGCGGCCGCCGGCGTGGACGACCCACATCTGCACCGGGACCGCTACGACACCATCGCCGGAATGCCCAATCCGCTGGCCACGCTGCGACTCGGACTGACTCATTCACCAGAGCCGCGAGTGCTGGATCGCTTCGCCGAGGATGGCTACCAGCTGGTGATGGCCGGTCACACCCACGGAGGCCAACTGTGCCTGCCGTTCTACGGAGCCATCGTCACCAACTGCGAGCTGGATCGGTCCCGGGTGAAAGGTCCGTCGCAGTGGGGTTCGCACACGCAGCTGCACGTGTCGGCGGGTATCGGGACATCA
Source organism: Mycobacterium sp. D16Q14 (assembly GCA_002013415.1). GTDB lineage: Bacteria > Actinomycetota > Actinomycetes > Mycobacteriales > Mycobacteriaceae > Mycobacterium. Next base: position 309,656 of record MAEX01000004.1, on the reverse strand, counting down.
CCGTTCGCGCCCATGCGGTTCTTCTGCCGCCCAGAGGCGACGCTGCTGACACTGGTGCCCGCACGCATCCGCGGCCAAGGGGCCGACGCCGAATCCGGTGACCGGCTGCCCAGCGCCACCGCGCAGTGACGTGAGCCGCGTGTGGGCCGATAACGCGGTCCGGTTGATCGAGGCGGACGCCCGCCGTAGCGCCGACACGCACTTGCTGCGATATCCGTTGCCTGCGGCCTGGGCCGACACCGTGGATGTGCAGCTGTATCTCAAGGACGAGTCCACGCACATCACCGGGAGCCTCAAACATCGTTTGGCGCGTTCCCTTTTCCTGTACTCGCTGTGTAACGGGTTCATCGGGGAAGGCACCACGATCGTGGAGGCCTCCTCCGGTTCGACCGCCGTCTCCGAGGCCTATTTCGCGCAACTGCTAGGGTTGCCATTCATCGCGGTGATGACCGCCTCGACGAGCCCCAGCAAGATCGCCTTGATCGAGTCTCAGGGTGGCCGTTGTCATTTCGTCGATGAGGCGCAGCAGGTGTACGCCGAGGCACAGCGACTCGCCGACGAGACCGGCGGACACTATCTAGACCAGTTCACCAACGCCGAACGAGCGACCGACTGGCGCGGAAACAACAACATCGCCGAATCGATCTTCAACCAGATGCATCATGAAAAGCACCCGCTGCCAACGTGGATCGTGGTCGGCGCGGGCACCGGCGGCACCAGCGCGACGATCGGGCGGTACATCCGGTACCGGCGCTACCCCACCCAATTGTGCGTGGCGGATCCCGACAACTCGGCCTTCTACCCGTCATACATCGCGGGACGTGAAGTGGTGACAGGGATTTCGTCGCGCATCGAGGGCATCGGACGCCCCCGGGTGGAATCCTCGTTCCTGCCGACCGTGGTGGACCGCATGGAACAGGTACCCGATGCCGCTTCGGTGGCGGTGATGAGACACGCCAGCAGAGTGCTGGGCCGCCGGGTGGGGGCGTCGACGGGAACCAACCTCTGCGGCGCGTTCCGACTCATTTCTGAGATGGCACGTGATGGTGTCCCCGGGTCGGTGGTGACACTGCTGGCCGACACCGGTGATCGGTATGTCGACACCTACTTCAACGACGCCTGGGTCGCCGAGCAGGGATTCGATCTCAATGCGCCGTCGGAGCGTCTGGCCGATTTCGAGGACACCGGCTACTGGGGCTAGGTCTCGCGACAATAAGGGCACGTCACATCCGGTTTTGGGACCCGCGGTTCAACGCATTCGCGGCCGATGGCCTCGATGCGATACCCTTGCGTGGCTTCAAAGCGGGGTGTGGCGCAGCTTGGTAGCGCGCTTCGTTCGGGACGAAGAGGTCGTGGGTTCGAATCCCGCCACCCCGACGCTGGAAGTAAGGCCCTGACCAGGGAATACCAGGTCAGGGCCTTTTTCATACGCATGGCGGAGCAGCGCGTTACCCCACGACCGTGACATGGTGGAGATATGGCCGTCTCTGAACTCGCGTCGAATCCTGTCGCTCTCGCGGCCATTGCCATCGGTCTGCTTCTCGTGTGGAAGCTGCGCAAGGCCGTGATGCTGATCGGCGTGCTGGCAGGGCTGGTGCTCCTGATCGCGATGTACCGGTAACAGCTAAGCAGGAGCACGACATTTCATTCGGTAAGGTTTTTGACAAAACCCGACGATGGGAGCTTTCAGATGAAGAATCGCCTTATGGGCGCTGGCGTGATCGCGCTGGCAGCCGCACTCAGCGGACCGGCGCTGGCCGCCGCCGCCCCTGCCGATGAGCAGCAGGTCCGGCAGATCATTTCCGGCGAGGCTTCGGCTATCAAGTCGCTCGACAACGCCACGCTCTCGACATTCTTCTGCGACAAGTACCGGGGCACGATCGCCTCGAAGTCCGCCGAAGACCAGATCCCCCCGATCAGTGAAATCTCCGGCTACGGACCCGGAATGATCAGCGCGGTCGCCTCGGCGGCAGGGGTCTCCGGCCCCACCACCCAGGCGCTGACCACCGCGATCCAGAACAACGACGACAAGGCCTACCGGACTTCGTTCCGCAACGCGGCGCGCGAGGTGCTCTCCGGCGTCACCTACAACGTCTCGGACATCAACGTCACCGGGCCGACTGCGACCGCGGCAGTCACCGCGCAGGGTCACGACGTAACCGCCAACCAGCAGCGTGAGTTCGTGCAGGAGAACGGAAAGTGGAAGGACTGCACCGATCCGGAGAAGCGAGCCGAGACCTCGGGCAATCCCCTGCTGACGTCGCTGCTGCACTGACGCGTTAGAACTTCAGAACTAGATCAGGCCGCCTGCGTCCCCCGGGACGTAGGCGGCCTGATTCATGATGACTCACCGCAGTATTCGTGGCGCCACCCCATCCCGGTATCTGCTCTGGATCCGTTTGGGCCATATCGATTACCTCAAACAAGATAGAGCCGATGCCTGATTTCTCCCCGATCATCACCGATTTCTGGCGCAGCTCCCTGGGTCGCGGCACCGTCGGCAAAGCGATGAGAACTTCCAGCTCGCCGTCTACTCCAACCTCGACGAGGACAGCCAGCTGATGGTGCTGTGCACGGTGGCCGGCAAGACCGGCGTCGCGCTCGTTCCGGAACTCGCCAAGCGCGTCGGAATCAACGGCGCCCAAACAATTTCGGAGTCCGACTTCTGGGACAACCTGGACAACGCAGGCATCGCAATGCACGATGCGGACAACCTGTTCTACTTCACCGACGACGCCCGCGCCGCACTCGCGGCCGAGGTACCAACCGGAGATATCCGTCGGCTGACGGCGGACGACGCAGCCATCTTCGCAGCGTTCGAATCGGTTGCCTTGGAACAGGACCTGGATAGTGCCCAGGTGGAGCTGGATCACTGGGCGGTGTTCGGTTCCTTCGATAACGGCCGCCTGGTCGCAGACTAAAGCCGACGGGTCAGCCGCGTGCCGATGAGCGGGGCGATCTTGTCCGCCATGTAGGCGTGCCCGGCATCGTTGGGGTGCACGCCATCGGAGCCGATCAGCTCCGGACGCCCGACGAACCACCGTTCGGCCAACGGGTCTACCCAGGATGCGCCGATCGCGTGGGCCTCGCCGTACAGGATGTCGCGCAGCTGCAGCACCACGTCGGGGACATCGGCCGTCGGCCAGGGTGGGCCGATCACCAGCAGCTTGGCCGCCGGAGCCATCCGCCGTGCCGACGCCAGCGTGTTGCGGGTCGCCTCGGCGTACACATCGGGATCAACGCCCTGGTCATTGCGCGAGCCAAAGAACACCACGAGCTCGTCGTCGGGATGCACTACCCGGCCGGTGAGGTCGGCGAAAACGCTGCCGTGGTCACCGCGCACGCCGTATCCGGCGCGTCCTTCGGCCGCGACATCTGCAGTAACCCGGACACCTTCACGGCTCAGCATCCGCCAGGTCAGCGATGTCCACGATTTGGCGCCCAGCCCGCCTTCCCTGGTGCCGGTGGTGTACGAATCGCTGACCACCGCGACATGGTTCAGCCCGGAACCTAAGTAGGCGAGTCGGTAGGAGCGCGCCGGTGCGGGCTGTGGGGCAGCCACACCGAAGAGAAACGCGCATGCGATGACGAACGCCGCCAGACGGACCACTGCTACCTCCACTGTCCCCAGCATTTTACGGGCCCTCAAACCCGACTGCGGCACAGCGTTATTCGTTTGAAACTAACGGCGCGTTACGGTGGTCGACACCGGCTCCTGCTCGGCACTCGCGGGGTGTTTCTGACCGTTATGGGCGGAGTGATCGGTGACCGCCGGCTTGGTGACGCCAATCATGCTGCGCATCCAGCGTCGCCCCGGCTCCTCTACCCAGTGATAGAGACACATGGCGAGCACGACGGCCAGCGCCAACAAACCGAGCATGATCCATCCGCCGCCCGGGTCCGTGAGTGAGAGCTCGAACTGCTTGGCCGCCCAGATCCACGCCGTGTGCACGAGCTCATGCACCATGTAGAGCCCGAAGGAGATCTGTCCGCCGTAGACCATCACCCGCGTCGAGAGCAGGACCGGCAACGAGCCGACGCCCACCGACAGGGCCATGACCAGTGGCACGAACAGAACGTCGACCAGCCCACTGCTATCGGTGACGTGCGAGATCGGGTTGGCGTCCAGGTAGTAGAGAGCACCCACGATCACGACGATCATCAGCAGCGCGAGGTAGCCGGCCGCCTGGCGTGCGCGGTGTGTCAGGCGCAGCCGGCTCACTGCCGCGCAGGCCAGCGCACCCGCGGTGAACTGCATGACGATGCGCGGCAACCAGCTCCATGGTGTGTAGAACTGACCCGTCAGCAGCAGCATGATCACCGGCGGCATCGACGCGACGACGGCCAGGACCATGAGGCTGCGAGCCCTGGTGGCGTGCGCCATACGGAAGACAACCAGAATCAGGGCGCCGAATAGTAGATACGCCAGCCATTCCGCGCTGATCGACCAGGCAGGTCCGTCCCAGCTGGAGCCATCGAAGAACGGCTGGAACCACAGCTGCACCAGGAAAAGCTGACGCACATAGCTGACGGCATTGAATCCGCTGGTGACATCGCTCTCGGGCGGAATGTGGCCGACGTGCATGGTGAAGATCAGCCACAGGGCAGCCAGATGCAGGGTGACCAGGTAGACGGGCCACACCCGGGCCAGGCGCAGCCACAGGAAATGCAGCGTTTCGCGGGTCGACCAGGTGTGACCCATGCGGTCGAGGTAATTCCAGGTGAGGACGAACCCGCTCAGAATGAAGAAAAGATCGACGCCCTGAGCGCCACAGTTGAGGACGGGGGCGAGCGCAGAGCGGAATCCGGGGACGGATTCCTCCAGCAGCGGGCGGAAGTGGAAGAGCACAACCCAGAGCGCGGCGATGATGCGAAGTCCCGTGAGGGCCTTAATCTCTCCGCCGCGCACAACTCTCTCCGTCAGGCTCGTTACCAGCTCTTTCGCGCTTCCTTGCGATCAACCGGTCGAGCACGCCTCCCCGCGACCCAATTCCGGCGTTCTTCGGAGACTAACAGCGCAAGCTGCCAACGCCTGAATCTCGGACATGGCGCGTGTGTGGGCGTACCGGCTCTCGGTGGCCTTCAACACCTGCCAGGTGCTTAGTCGACCGGCCCGGCGCCCCGCTCAACGCATTGGTACCGAAAGCGACTCCGCTATGGCGCTGACCGCCGACGCCACCGGCTCATGCTCCCAGAATCGGAGAACGGTCCATCCTGCTTCTTCCAACGCAGTTGTCTGCTGGCGATCCCGCCTGGCGTTGCCCTCGAGCTTCGGCGACCAGTACTCGCCGTTCACTCTCGGCTGACGGCCATGCTCAGGGCAGTTGTGCCAGAAGCATCCATCAACAAAGACCGCGACTCGCCGTCTCGTAAAGGCAACATCTGGCCGGACGAGCAGTTCACCGACGCGCACCGGATAGTCCTTACGAAATCGATAGCCCAGGCGGTGCAGGGCTGAGCGAAGTCTCAACTCGGGTTTAGTGTCCTTTCGGCGGACTGCAGCCATGTTGCGTGACCGGCCCGACGAAGTGACATACACCTCTGTGCCTGAAGACCGCGGCGCGCCTGCAAGACTCGGCCTCTCCATGTGAATACGGTACGTCTAAGGCATTTGACGTACCGGCCGCGTTCGGCTACCGTCTTTTCATCGAACAAGTGTTCGAGCGATCGGAGGCAGCGCGTGACAACCGGCTTAACTTGCCTGGAGATCTGCGCAGGGGCCGGTGGTCAGTCGCTAGGCTTGCACCTGGCAGGGTTTAATCACACCCTTGCCGTCGAAATCGACTCTGACGCATGCCAAACACTGCGCCTCAATATGCCGAAATGGGATGTTCACGAGGGTGACGTCCGTGAAATCAACGGACGCGACTATCGCGGCATCGATCTGTTTGCTGGCGGGGTGCCATGCCCACCGTTCTCAATCGCAGGTAAGCAGCTTGGCGAAAATGACGAGCGCGATCTATTCCCGGAAGCATTGCGGCTAATCGAGGAGACACAACCGAAGGTTGTGATGCTGGAAAACGTTCGCGGCTTGTCTACTGCAAGGTTTCAGTCGTATCGGAGCGCCATCCGTGGGCGCCTGGACGACCTCGGCTACAGATCGGACTGGCAGGTGTTGAATGCAAGCGAGTATGGAGTCCCCCAGCTTCGTCCTCGTTTCATACTGGTTGCGGCAAAGCCTGAGTATTTTGGACGCTTCAAATGGCCGGCACCCATCGGCACGCCTCCTACCGTCGGCGATGTCCTGCTTCCATTGATGGCCCGCGACGGCTGGTCGGGTGCGGAAGACTGGGCAGAGCGTGCCCAAGGAATAGGTCCAACGATCGTCGGCGGCTCACGAAAGCACGGTGGTCCAGATCTCGGGCCAACGAGAGCTCGCGCGGGCTGGCTTGAGCTTGGCGTTGACGGCAAAGGAATAGCCAACTTCGGGCCAGATCAGCTGACGCCCACTAATCACCTACCGCGACTAACACTCGAAATGGCCGCTGCGGTACAAGGTTTTCCCGAATACTGGAAGTTCTACGGGCGTAAAACTGCGGCTTATCGACAAATCGGGAACGCCTTCCCTCCCCCCGTCGCTGAAGCCGTCGGATTGCAGATTCGATCTGCAATCACAGGCAAGGCCGTGAGGCGACGGCGAAGCGGCAGCAGCTTGCGTCAAATCGCAAGTGCTTAATGGGCATCAAGGCCCGCGAGCTGTTTGATCGATAGTCTGATCTTTTCTTGGTCGCCCGGAGACAACTGTCTATAGCGATCGTAAATCTCTTCCGCAGCGCCACGGATGTGGCGCTGCGCCTCGATCCATTGCGCCAGCCGCACGCGGTCCATCTTCCTGAGTGTCCGGATTGCTGTTTCAACTTCTTCAGGCGACTCAGGCTTCTTGCCATCAGACCGGATCGGCTCGTTGCAATCCGAGCATTCGGTGCGCAGATTGCGTACATCGACACCGCCGCCATAATCGTTAGACAACACATGGCCCACGGTGAGAGCAACTGTCTTGTCGGGGTTGCCGATGCGCGGCTCGTTGCTGCCGGCACCGCATACGACACACCGCCAACCGTCCCGGTCAAAGACCGCCCGCTGCTTCCGCTTGCTGATTGTCGTCTTCTTCGGACGATCTTCTCCACAACCGGGGTGCCAGCCAATCTTGTCAACGCGATACTGCTCCGGCTCAAGACTAGGATCGTACTTTCGAGACGGGATGACCCACCCGTCCTTGTCTCGTAGCTGACGCAGACGCCGCTGGAAGTGTTCATCAGCGTTGGGTGTGTCGGGTTCACCGAGCGCAGATCTCCCTTCCTTTGTCGTGAAGGTTTCCCCAACGCGCTTGTTGAACCGGAGCCACGCAGCGAGTTTCCGTTCGACGCCAAACAGCTGCTTCTCACGACCGGGTGCGACTGTCAGCTCCCACCACAGCACGCCATTCGGTGCGTACGCCTCGTTCGGGTAGTCAGCCACCATTTTGTCCCCCTACGTTGATTCATTTCCGTCACGCCGCCGCCAGATGCCAGATGCCAGATGCCAGATGCCAGATGCCAGATGCCAGATGCCAGATGCCACGGAGACTAACGCGAGCAGTTGTCATCCGAAAGGGTGCGTTAATCAACGCGGCCGAATAATCTCGCCCCATCGTGCACACACTATTGGGGGCTCACTTGACGACTACTCCGTTCAACGAATCACCAACGATCGGCGACGACCTCGAACTCGACACAGTGGAAGCTGCCCTATATCGCCTGGATCCGGCGGGGGAACGAGTGTCCGCCGTGCTGCGCAATACCTTCGATCAACTCTACGACGGGCAGCACACCGGACGGTGGAACTTCAACGATCTCCACAAGACCGAAAAGACCCATATGGGGACGCTGGTCGAGATAAATCTGCACCGCGAGTTCGACTTTGATGACGGAGAAAAGACCGACTATCGCATCGCCGGTGTTCAGGTTGACTGCAAGTATTCGATGAAGCCATTCGGTTGGATGCTGCCACCCGAGGTTATTGGGGAGATCGCGCTCCTCGTGACGGCAGATGACGAGCGATCGACATGGAGAGCCGGTCTTCTACGTATCACGCCTGAACTAACGCGAGGAAGCCAGAATCGGGACGCTAAGACATCACTTTCGCCCGTCGGCCGCAAGAGAGTCCGTTGGCTGTGGCCAGACCATTCGAGGTTGGCGCCCAACCTATTCCATCAACTTGATGCCGTGACACGCGACGCGATCTTCAGCGCCAAAGCAAGACGCGGAAACCAACATGGACAGGCTCGGGTCAACGAACTGTTTCGCCGAGTGCACGGCCGAGTCGTCCGCAGGGCCGAACTCGCCACGGTCGCCCAGCAAGACGACTTCATGAAGCGAGCGCGCGGTAACGGCGGTGCACGCACTGCGTTGCGGCCCGAGGGAATACTCGTTCTCGGTCATCAAGACAACGACCCTCTCGTCGCGAGAGCTCTCGGTCTCCCGGTTCCCCGAAAAGGTGAACTTGTCGCGACACGCGTAATTTCTCCGCGGCCTGACCGAGACGATCCGATCGCAGAGATCAGCAGCGAGTACTGGGCAGTCGCGCACAACGGCGATCATGTAACCGAGGCGCCCGAGATACCGCGGGGCAAAGAGAAATTCCAGCCATCATGGTCATGATCCAGAGCTCGGGTGCTCCAAACACCCTTTGGCGGCCGCTCCGGATATGCGAGTCGACAGCACGACGTGCAACGCACATGGGCCGAGCAAAAGGCGAGGCAGCCTATTCGTCTCCACTTTCACCCATCGGCTATCCGAACAGCTGTCACCTCCGGCCATCCCATCCGGCACACTGGCAGGGAACGCCATGACCGCCGCCGCGCTAGGACAGACACACAGATGACGCAACCGCAGTACCCCCACGGCCAGTTCCAGCAGCCTCAGCCGCAGTTCCCGGGCTACCCGCAGCCTGACCAGTATGGTCAGCCCCCCGGCGGGTACTTCCCAACCCCAAAGCCGCCCCGGCCACCGATGTCCCCGCAGCAGAAGGCCCTGGCAGTCGTCGGCGGCTCGCTCGGCATCTTCCTAATCGCGCTACTGGTGCTCGGCCTCACCACCACCAACTCCAGCACCCAGAGCACCCGCACGTCCGCCAACGATCAGATCGTCGACGCGCCACGCTCCTCGGGCGCCAACAAAGACGAGGACATCAAGCAGATCAAGCAGACGATCTCCGGGATGGCCGAGGCCGCCAAGGCCAACGACTTCAAGAAAATGCTCACCTTCTTCTGCGCCAAGTACCGCGAGGCATTCAAGGACATCGCGGGCAGCGGCCAAGCTCCCGATCTCAATGCCTTGACCAAGGCCGATAATGGCCCGTCGAAAATCACTGGTCTCGAGATCGATGGCGATACCGCCGTCATTCACATCACCGACGCCAAGGGCAAGCACGACATCGAGTTCAAGAAGGAGACGGGCGGCTGGAAGTTCTGCCCGGGGGCCTAGCAGCTCCACTCACCCGCGAGTGGATTCCACCGTGGCCGTTGGATATTCGCCGCACCCTCGGCATTCACCGCCGCGGGTCGGCCGACCCGACATATCGCGTATCCCCCGGAGGATCCATCACCCGAGGCTCGTATACGCCGGATGGCCCTGGCGTGCTGACGATCTCGCGTGAAGACAAGACCGTCGTCGGCCACGCCTACGGTGACGGCGCCGAATGGCTGCTCGACCGCCTTCCACGACTACTGGGCGCCGACGACGAACCCGAGGCACTCACACCAAAACACGACGTCATCACCCGGCTGGTCCAGGGCGCGAAAGGCGTCCGTCTCGGCGCTAGCGATCGCGTCTGGGAAGCCCTCGTCCCCGCTGTGCTGGAACAGAAGGTGCCCGGCGCGGAGGCCTGGCGCGCCTGGCGCTATCTGATCAACCATGTCGGTACCGATGTGGGTGGCGCCAAGGTCCCACCGCCCCAACGGGAATGGCTCGACATCCCATCGTGGGAGTGGCACAAGTCCGGTGCCGAGCCGGTCCGCATGCGCACCATCCGTATCGCTGCCACCGTCGACGTGGAAACCAAACCGGAGCACCTGACCTCGATCCACGGAGTCGGACCGTGGACCGAGGCCGAGATCCGAGCACGTGCGCTCGGCGATCCCGACGCCGTCCCCGTCGGGGACTACCACATCGCCGGACAGGTGGGCTTCGCGCTCACCGGCCACAAAACTGACGACGCCGGCATGCTGGAACTCCTGGAACCCTATGCCGGGCAACGCTATCGCGTGATTCGGCTCATCGAGCTAGCGGCACCCAAGCCAGAGCGGCGCGGATCACGGATGCCGGTCCGGGACTACCGCAACTTCTGACATCCGACAAGCGGTTCGTCAAACTTGTGGATAGCCATCGTGGTTGTGGACAACCCCGGCCAGCTGTCGGTCGTCGTCCATAGCCTTCAGGCATGAGTCCCATCGACGATCTGCTGACGACGGCCACGGCTGTCGTCGAGTCGTCGTTCGATGAGCTCAATAATCCCGAGTTACTCTCGGCACTAAGGCAACTGGAAGTCGCCCAGCGCAAGATCACCGCGGCCACATACACGCTCACCGCCCGGCTGGTGGAACGCGGTTCACCGGTGGCGTTGGGCGGTACATCATTCGCGGAGGTGCTGGCACGGCACCTGTCGATAAATACCGCAACTGCCCGGCGCCGCCTCGCTGACACCACACATCTCGGTCCACGGCGTGCATTCACCGGCGAGCCTCTGCGACCCCTACTTCCGCATACCGCCCATGCATTACGAGAGGGCCGCCTGGGTGACGATCACGTGCGGATCATCCGCAGGTTCTTCGACGTCCTACCCGACGCGGTCGACGCCGATACCCGCGACGCTGCCGAAGAGCGGCTGGCGTCAATGGGAACCGAATTCGGCCCGGAACAACTCCGCGCCGGTGCTGATCGGATCGCGTCTCTTATCAATCCCGACGGCAGATTCTCTGACATCGACCGCGCCCGCAGGCGTGGCATATCGCTCGGACGCCAGGGAACCGACGGAATGAGCGCCATCAGCGGCCTGCTGGATCCGGAGACCCGCGCCTACCTCGACGCAGTGCTGAGCAAGCTCGCGGCACCGGGCATGTGCGATCCGCGCGATGAATCTCCCATGACCGAAGGTGAACCCGACGCGGCAGCCGCCGAGCGCGACACTCGAACTACCGCCCAGCGAAACCACGACGGACTACGAGCATGCCTGCGCAGCACCTTGGCCTCGGGCAAGCTGGGCTCACATCATGGATTGCCCGTCACCGTGGTGGTCTCGACGACGCTGAGCGAGCTGCAGAGCGCGGCCGGGCAGGCGATGTCGGGTAGCGGCAACCTGGTGCCCATCCCCGATCTGATCCGGATGGCCGCCCACGCCCTGCATTACCTCTCAATATTCGACGACGACGGCCGTCCTCTCTACCTCGGACGGTCCAAAAGGATCGCCACTCCCGATCAACGAATTGTCTTACACGCCAAGGACCGCGGTTGTTCCGCGCCCGGATGTACAGTGCCCGGCTATCTCTGCCAGGTGCATCACGTCGAGGATTGGCGCGACGACGGACCCACCGACATCGACAATCTGACCTTCGCCTGCGGCCCACACCATCGACTGCTCCAACAGGGCTGGACCACCCGAAAACGCCGCAGCGACGGGATCACCGAATGGATTCCTCCGCCGCACCTCGAAACCGGCCAGGTCCGCACTAATGCCTACCACCACCCTGAGCGGTTCCTCCTGGACAGCTAGCCTGCCAGGTGCGCCGACAGCAACCATGCCGCAACCGATGCCCGGCCATCGGGCTCGACCTGGTGCCGGGCGAAGCCCTGCGCCACACCCGATTCGAACCCAGTGAAGTTCGCGTAGATCTTCGCCGGACGAATATCGTCGATAGACCAGTACTTCGAAACCACATCCCTCAGTTCGTTTTCGGTAACAGCATTGACGGGTGATTCCGCCGGGAAGGCGGCACGATCGAAGACCAGCACGTAGTAGCGAGCACCTGGTGCGGCCGCTCGAACGATCGAACGCTGATAGCCGTCGCGCAGTTCGACGGGCATCGAGTGGAATAGCGTCGAATCGATGATGGTGTCGAATTGGCCGTCGAACCCGGTGAATGCCGAGATATCGGCGACCGCGAAGCTGGCATTCGTCAGACCGCGTTCGGCCGCATAGCCTTTCGCCAACTCGATAGCCTTGGGCGCGGAGTCGAGCCCGACGGTGGTGTGTCCCACCTCGGCCAGATACAGCGACGTTGCCGCCTCGCCACAGCCGGCGTCCAACACCTCTCCACGCACCTTGCCCTCGGCGATCAGCGTCGCGATCTCCGGCTGTGGTTCGCCAATACTCCACGGCGGCCTCACACCCAGGCCATCGGAACGCTCGCCGCGGTACGCGGCCTCGAACGCGAGATCGAATTCCTCTGTAGCGATCTTCTCAGTCATACATTTCAAAATGTCAACCCACCTGACATATGTCAAAGGCATTGACATGAGAATCGAGAGGCAATTGCCAGGAACGTCCTTAGCCGCCAAAATGGAGCAATGAGCAACGACGAGGGGGGCGTCACTCCGTCTCCGCTACCCCCGGGACCCCCGCCTGCCTACCCTCCTCCTACGCCTGGCTATGCCGCTGCACCGGCGTATGGATATCCGCCCCCGGGTTTCGGATACCCGTCGCCGCCACCCGGATACCCGAGTCCGCCACCGGTTCCCTACTGGGTGACGCCGGCGCCGCCCGCGCTGAAACCCGGAGTCATCCCGTTGCGGCCGTTGGATCTGTCCGCCCTGTACAACGGGGCCGTCGCCGCCATCCGCGCCAACCCCAAAGCAACCATCGGGATCACGGCCGTCGTCGTGGTCATCAGCCAGCTGCTGACCTTCGCGTTGCAGGCGGGCCCCATCATCGGGCTCCTGGGCGGTGCCACCGGCTTGGACGCGAACAGGGATGACGCATTTGCCGCCGCATTCGGAATCGGGTACTTCGGCGGGGCACTCATCGGCTATGTGATCACCATGCTGGTCACCATCGTTCTCAGCGGCATGCTGACGGTCACCGTGGGCCGCTCGGTGTTCGGCGAACACACCACCCCCGCGGCGGCATGGCGGCGCGCCAAACCACGCATATGGGCCCTCCTCGGGCTGGCGCTCGCCTCGGGTCTCTTGCTGACCCTGCCTCTCGCGATCGGCATCGCCGGCGTAGTAGGGCTTGCCCTCACCGTCGGCCCCTGGGGCGCGGTACCCGCGGGTTTCGCACTCGGGTTCGGCTTCTTGGCGCTGTACTTCTATCTGATCCCCGTGTTCGCCCTCGCCTCACCGGTGCTGATCCTGGAGCGCCGGACCGTCTTCGGGGCGCTGAGCCGATCGATGTCGTTGGTGCGCAAAAGCTACTGGCGCCTCCTGGGCATCCTGATACTCACCTCGATCATCGTCGGCTTCGTGGCGGGCATTCTGGGAATGCCCTTCAGCATCGGCGGGCAGGTCGCCATGGGTATGGGCACCTCGAATACCAGCAGCACGACCATGATCTTGGGTCTGGCACTGACAACTGTGGGCGTCATCATCGCCCAGATCATCACGCTCCCCTTCAATGCCGCGATGAACGTGCTGCTGTACACCGATCAGCGGATGCGCACCGAGGCATTCGATCTGGTGCTGCAAACCGAAACCAGAACGCGAGAACGCCTCAGCCAGCCGGGCATCGACCCTGATGCGTTGTGGCTGCCCGCGTATCCCCCGGTTCAGGTGTAATGCCGGCCGTCGACATCGACCGCGAATCCGCGGCCGAGGCAGCCCAACACGAACTCGCCAAACCGATTTACGAGCACCCCTCGCCGCTCGACCGTCTGATCAATTGGATCATCGAGCACCTGGACTACCTGGAGTTCCGGGCCAGCGAGCTTCCCGGCGGCTGGTTCACCATCCTGGTGACGACACTCATCGTCATCGCCGCCGTGGTGCTGTTGATCCGCATTGCCCGCCGCGCTGTTCGAACCAAGGACGGCGGTGACTTCGGACTGTTCGAATCTGGCGATCTGACCGCGGCAGAACACCGGGCAGCTGCCGAACTTGCCGCAGCCCAGGGTGATTGGGCATCGGCAATCCGACACCGACTGCGTGCGGTGGCACGCCAGCTCGAGGAGCGCACGATTCTGACCCCGGTGCCGGGCCGTACCGCCAACGAGCTGGCCGCCGACGCCGGGCGCGAATTGCCGTCGTTAGCAGCGGAGTTCCGGTCCGGCGCGGAAATCTTTAACGACGTGAGCTACGGCGAACGCCCGGGCACCGAGAAGTCGTATCGCAAGATCGCCGAGTTGGACGACCACATCCGCGATGCGCCGGTCCGCGTCACATCCGCGGATCCCGCTGTGACGACGGGTTGGGAGGCGGTGCGATGACCACCAGCACCGCGACATCACCGCGCCTCCGGGACCGCTGGCGTACCTGGGCGTGGGTCCTGGCCGCCGTGGCCGGCATTGTCGTCACTGCCCTGCTCGTCACCAAACCGCCTCGGCCCGAGGGGTATCTCGATCCGGATGCCGTCACTCAGCGTGGGGGGCACGCGCTCGCCCAACTGCTCCGCGACCACGGCGTCACCGTCACACGCGCTACCACCATCTCCGAGGTCCGCGATGCCATGCGACCCGGCAGCCAACTCATGGTGCTGGACAACGGGAACATCTCCGACGAAATACTGGACGTCCTCGCCGAGCTTCCGGGAGATCGCCTGCTGCTGGCGCCCTTTTCCGCTACCCGAGAACGACTGGCCGCACAGGTACGCATCACCTCGTATCAAGGGAACGCGATCGCCGAGCCACACTGCGATCTACGGGAAGCCCAGCACGCCGGAACAATTCAGACATACATCGGCCCCACCTACACATTCACCACACCCGGCCCGGGCCAGGTCAGCTGCTATGCGGGCACGCTGGTGCGCTACCAGGACGGCAACCACACCATCACCGTGCTCGGTGATGACACCCCGCTGACCAATGTGCAACTGACCAAGCAGGGCAACGCGGCGCTTGCCATGAATCTCGCCGGCCGCTCCTCCCACCTGGTGTGGTACGTACCCGAACGGCCGAAGGTCGGCACCAGCGCCCAACCGAAATCCATGGGCGATCTGATCCCCGACCAGGTGAGCATGGCCATCTGGCAGCTCTGCATCGTGGTGCTGCTACTGGCTATCTGGCGCGGACGCCGCTTGGGACCCGTTGTCGCCGAGAAACTTCCGGTGATCGTGCGCGCCTCGGAAACCACCGAGGGGCGCGGACGGCTGTACCGGTCGCGCCGTGCCCGCGACCTCGCCTCCGACTCACTGCGCGAGGCGGCGCGGTACCGGATCGTGCGCCGGCTCGGCCTCCCTGTCGACGAGAGACCACAGGTCATCACCGCCACGGTGGCAGAGCGAATCGGCGTAAATCCCATGGAGATTCATCATGTGCTGTTCGGCCCCGTCCCGACGGACGACCAGCAGCTCACCAATCTGACTCAGCAGCTTGACATCATCGAAAGGCAGGTCCGCGACTCGTGACACAGGCAACTTCCAGTGAGGACTCCGCACGCAATGCCCTCGCCGCGTTACGTGAACAAATCGCCACCGTGGTCGTCGGACAGGACTCGGTGGTCAGCGGCCTGGTCGTCGCGCTGCTATGCCGCGGACACGTACTGTTAGAAGGCGTACCGGGCGTCGCGAAAACCCTTTTGGTGCGCACACTCTCGGCGGCACTGTCCCTGGAGTTCAAACGGGTACAGTTCACCCCCGACCTGATGCCCGGCGATGTCACCGGGTCCCTGGTCTACGACGCGCGTACCGCAGCATTCGAATTCCGCGCCGGTCCGGTGTTCACCAATCTGCTACTGGCCGACGAGATCAACCGCACCCCTCCCAAGACTCAGGCGGCGCTACTGGAGGCCATGGAGGAACGTCAGGTGACGGTCGACGGCACCCCACGCCCACTCCCTGATCCGTTCATCGTCGCCGCGACCCAGAACCCCATCGAGTACGAGGGCACCTACCAGCTGCCCGAGGCTCAGCTGGACCGCTTCCTGATGAAGCTCAACGTTTCTCTACCGGAACGTGATCAAGAGATCGCCATTCTGGAACGGCACGCACAGGGCTTCGACCCCCGCAATCTGTCGCACGTCACCCCGGTGGCCTCGGCCGCCGACTTGGAGGCGGGCCGCGCCGCGGTGGGCCGGGTGCTGGTGGCTCCCGAGGTACTGGCCTACGTGGTCGACGTCATCCGCGCCACCCGTCAGTCACCCTCGCTGCAGCTCGGCGCCTCCCCCCGTGCGGCGACGGCGCTGCTGGCGACATCCCGCGCGTGGGCCTGGCTTTCCGGTCGTAACTACGTCACCCCCGACGATGTCAAGGCCATGGCGCGCCCCACCCTGCGTCACCGTATCGGTCTGCGCCCCGAGGCCGAGCTGGAGGGTGCGACCTCGGACCGGGTTCTGGACGGCATCCTGGTCACGGTTCCGGTGCCGCGATAGTGATTCTCACCGGACGCACGGGATTGGCGGCGCTGCTCGGCGCGCTGCTGATTCTGGTGTCGCCATGGCCGGTTCGGCTGTTCTGGCTGCTGCTCCTGACGCTCGCGGTGCTGATTGTCGTCGATATCTTCGCCGCCGCCAGCCCACGCCGACTCACCTTCATCCGGTCAGGGCCCGATGCCATCCGACTTGGCGAATCCGCGGACGTCGCCCTGCAGATCCAGAATCCGGGCCGTCGGGCACGCGGATGGATCCGCGACAGTTGGGCACCGAGTATGCGCGCCACCCCGCGTGCGCATCGGTTGGATCTGCGCACCGGCGAACGCACCCGGGTTTTTACCTCCTTGCGCCCCCTACGCCGTGGCGATCACAAGCCGGCGACCGTAACCGTGCGCACGGTGGGCCCGCTCGGGCTGGCCGGGCGACAGGGGCGTCACAACGTGCCGTGGCAGCTGCGGGTGCTGCCCCCGTTCCTGAGTCGCAAGCATCTACCATCCCGGCTAGCCAAACTGCGCGAGCTTGAGGGCGCCATCCCGGTCCTGATCCGTGGCCAAGGCACCGAATTCGACTCGCTGCGTGAATATGTCGTCGGCGACGATGTCCGTTCCATCGACTGGCGCGCCTCAGCCCGACGCAACGACGTGGTGGTGCGCACCTGGCGACCGGAACGAGACCGCCGCATCCTCGTCGTCCTGGACACCGGCCGCACCTCGGCGGGGCGCATCGGCGTCGACCCGACATCGGGCGACCCAGCCGGCTGGCCCCGTTTGGACTGGGCGATGGATGCCGCGCTGCTGTTGGTCGCCTTGGCATCGCGTGCCGGTGACCGCGTGGACTTCCTGGCACACGACCGTACGGTGCGCTCGCAAGTATCGGGAGCCTCACGCAACGAGCTGCTTCCACTGGTGGTCAATGCGATGGCGCCCCTGGAGCCCTCGCTCGTCGAGTCCGATTCCCGCGATCTCGTCGCGACCATCCGCCGCAGATCCCGTCATCGCTCGTTCATCGTGCTCCTCACCGACCTGAACCCGGCAGCGCTGGAGGAGGGCCTGTTGCCGCTACTTCCCCAGCTAACCAGCCATCACCATCTACTGGTGGCCGCGGTCAGCGATCCGCGGGTCGATGACATGGCGATGCCCGAAAATGCCACGGCGCCAGGAAACATCCGGTCGCTCGATGCCGAGCAGGTCTACGACGCGGCCGCGGCCGAACGTACCCGAGGAGGACGTCGGCGCGTCGTCACACTGCTGCGCCGGCAGGGTGTCGAGGTTGTCGATGCCCCGCCCGACGAGATCGCTCCGGCGCTTGCCGACCGCTATCTGTCGCTGAAAGCCTCTGGGCGCCTGTAGCGCTCACGATGCCGGGGCGTAGTCGGGCGCGTTTTCGATATCGCCGGATTCATGGGCAGCGACCCCGCGCCGCCCGAGAATCACCACATAGGCCAGGAACAGCACCTCGGCGATCACACCGATTCCGATGCGGGCGAACGTCGGTAGCGGCGACGGGGTGAC
Organism: Mycobacterium sp. D16Q14; assembly: GCA_002013415.1. Taxonomy (GTDB): domain Bacteria; phylum Actinomycetota; class Actinomycetes; order Mycobacteriales; family Mycobacteriaceae; genus Mycobacterium. The sequence goes on along the minus strand of MAEX01000004.1, from coordinate 291,652 downwards.
CAGTGCCTCGATGAGACCGCTCACCAGCAGCACCCCGACCAGCCCACCGGCCACCGACATGACGGCACGTCCCTGTTCGGCGAGCACCTGTCCACGGGGCCGGTCGCCGGGGTCAATCACCTTCCATCCCAAGCGCATACCAGCGCCCGCGGCCAGGAACACCGCCGTCAGCTCCAGCAGACCGTGCGGGAGGATCAGGCCGAAGAACACGTCTGTGCGGCCCGCCGCGATCATCAACCCACCGGCCAGGCCCAGATTCGCCGCGTTGAGGAACAACACATACGGGATGGGTATGCCCAGCAGCACTGCGAAGATGATGCACTGTGCCGCCACCCACGAGTTGTTGATCCACACGTGCAGCGCGAAGGCCGCCGCGGGATGCTCGCTGTAATAGTTTTCGAAATCCTCGTTCACCAGATGCGCGATCTCATCGGGTGTCCCGATCACCGATTGCAGTTCGGGCGAATGCATCACCCAGATGCCCACGGCGACCGCCACCGCCATCGACCCGACCGCCGCGCCGAGCCACCAACGCCAGCTTCGGTAGGCGACCACCGGAAAGGACACCGTCCAGAAACGGATGAAGTGACGCCACAGCGGGGCGTGCTCGCCTGTGACGGCCGAACGCGCCCGAGCAACCAAGGTCGACAGCCGTCCGACCAGGGCCGGATCCCCCGAGGACGACCGCACGGTCGACAGATGTGTCGACACCGTCTGGTACAGGTCGACCAGCTCATCGATCTCTAGCCCACTCAGGGTCCGCCTGCGCTTGAGCAGCAACTCCAGTCGGTCCCATGTCCCCCGGTGGGTGGCGACGAATGCGTCCACGTCCATCTGGCAAATACTAGTAGTCTCGAGTGATGTCGGAGTTGGTGACGGGCGACGCGGTTGTCTTGGACGTCAAGGTTGCCCAGCTTCCGGTGCGGGTCGTGTCCGCGTTCATCGACATCGTCGTCCAGGTGATCGTGCTGTACGCCGGCATCTTCGTGGTCGCGTTCTCGCTCTCGCAGTTTGACGAGGCACTGGCGGGGGCGCTCAGCATCGCCTATTCGGTGCTGGCACTCGTGGGCTATCCCGTCATCTGGGAGATGTCCACCCGGGGACGCTCCCTGGGCAAGTTGGCCATGGGATTGCGCGTGGTATCCGACGACGGCGGCCCGGAACACCTGCGGCAGGCCGTCATCCGCGCACTCGCGGCCGTGGTGGAGATCTACCTGTTCATGGGTGCTCCGGCCGTGATCACCAGCCTGGTGTCGCCCCAGGGCAAGCGCCTCGGCGACATCTTCGCGGGCACGATGGTGATCAGCGAACGCGGACCCAAGCTCCCTCCGCCGCCGGTCATGCCACCGCAACTGGCGGCGTGGGCACAGACGCTGCAACTGTCCGGTCTCACCACGGATCAGGCCAACCTGGCCCGTCAATTTCTCAACCGCGCAGGGCAATTGGCACCGCACACCCGGGACCAGATGCTCTATCAAATCTCCACCGATGTGCTCGCCAGCATCGCACCGCCCCCGCCACCCGGCACTCCCCCGCAGTTCATGCTCGCCGCGGTACTGGCCGAACGTCACCTTCGCGCCCTGGAGCAGATGCAGCCTGCCTATCCCGCGGCGCCGTTGCCGGTACCACCGGTGGACTGGGCCGGACCACCCGTCCCGCCGCCCGCAGCATCGGCGGCGCCGGAGCCTTCCGAGTCACCCAGAGGGCCTTCGGGTTTCGCCACACCCGGCTGATGTCGGGCGGAGGTCTTCGCATAGAGCGAGCCGCCCAGGGTCGCCGCGACGATCGTGACGAGCGCTCCCAGGATGAGCGCCGTGGCCTCACCGTGCATCAATGACTGCTGCTGCTCGCCGATCGCGGCCGCGGCGATGGGCACGCCGAGCTGAGCCGCGGCCAAGGCACCCAGCGACAACGGCTGTCCAAACAGCCGGCCGACCGCATGCGCCAACACTGCCGCACCGCCCAGGCCCAGCCCCAGCAGCATGAGCTTGGGGTTCTCACCGAGCTCGCGCACATGTAGCGACGCCCCCAGCCAGACGAAGAACAGCGGTGAGAAGAAGCCTTCGGCGAACCCGAAGAGCTGCTTGGCAAGGCGACGTGGCTCGCCAATACCCGCGACGACGAGGCCCAGGGCGAATCCGGCCAGCATGATCGACACGTGGGTCGCCACCGCCAGAGCGGCCAGCCCAAAGACGATGGCCAGGCTGATCCGCAGCTCCATCGCCACCCGGTGCTGCTTCGAGTAGCGGTGGAACCGATCGAGTGTTCCGGCTTGCTCGAGCGCACGCAGGATCACGAACACAATGCCCGCGCACGCCGCGACCGCCACCGCGCCGACCGCCGCGCGGGGGGCGTGCTTGAGATCGATGACCAAGGGCAGCAGCACAATCGAGGCGGTATCGGCGATGGCCACCTGCGCGGTAGTGCTCAGCACCTTGGGGCCGTCAAGGCTCAGCGAGTCAATGATGGGCAGCACCAGCGCCGCCGACGAGGACGCAATGAGCACCGCGTACAGCGGTGCATGTCCCGTGTGGAACGCGTTGGCCAGCAGCACACCCAACACGGCACCCACCACGCCCACCACCACGGCGCGCAGCGCCGCCCTGGGCAGGGCCGCCACCATGGTCTTATCTCGAATCGGCACATGTGTGCCGGCCACGAACATGACCAACGCGAATCCGACGTCGGCGAACATCTTGAACGTGGGGTCGAAGGCATCGATCCAGCCAAATCCGGTGCGGCCGATGATGATTCCAGCGAGAAGTTCGCCGATGACCACAGGGATCCGCAGCCGCGTATTGAGCGCTAGCAGCGGCCCCACCATGCCGACGACGACGACTATCGCCAGAGTCGGGAAACCGAAGCCATTCATGGAGTTACTGCCAGGAGACCAGATGGCAGGGGATGTCGGTGTTTTCGTCGGATATGTAGCTCGCGCAGACCCGGTGGTAACCGTCCGCGATCTCCAGCCGCGCCCCGGAGCTCGTGCTCCCACGCACCAGCAAGATCGGGGACAGCGCTTTGTCCTTGGCGATCTTCGCGAGGTCGCGGGCCACGTGGGCATTGGTCTTGGGCAGCATGTCCAGATGAGCCGCCCGCAGGATGTCCTTGGCCTTGCGGTACTCCAGCGTCGCATTGCGCAGCGCCTTCACGGTCCGCTTCACCTCGTCGGCTTCACCGACGAGCGTCAGGTAGTCCACGGCCGCCGCGTAGTCATGGTCCTCGGGTTGTTCCAGCCACTTCACCGTCATGGCGGTCACCCTACGGCGCATGGCTGGCAGCAGCTCGGAAAATCGTCGCCGAAAGTTTTCGTTGCATCACGATCGATTCCGATATATCGTTAACTATGAGAGGCGATACCGCCTCCCCCAAGTACTAAGGAGCAACACATGACTTCCCATGAGGAGAGGGCCGATCAGTTCCGGCCCGACACACCCTTTGGTTTCGGATTCGGTTTCGACCCCACACGTCGCGGACCAGGTCGGTGCCACGGCGGTCATCGTCACGAATGCGACCCGCGCGGCGAGTTCCAGGAGCAAGCCTGGGCCGGTCGTCGCGGACCCGGCGCGTTCATGGACCGCGGGTTCGGACGTGGATTCGGTTCGGGCTTCGGCCCTGGTTTCGGATTCGGTTTCGGTGACCCGCCGCGTGGACGCGGACGAGGACGTGGCCAGCGCGGCGACGTCCGGGCCGCCATCCTGGCACTGCTCGCCGAACGCCCGATGCACGGCTACGAAATGATCCGTGAGATCGCCGAACGTAGTAACAACATCTGGCGGCCAAGCCCCGGTTCGGTATATCCGACACTGCAACTGCTCGTCGACGAGAGCCTCATCGTTGAGGCCGAGGGCAGTGGCAGTCGCAAGCAGTTCGACCTGACTGCAGAGGGCCGCGAGGCGGCCGAGAAACTCGACACCCCGCCCTGGGACAAGATCAACGAAGATGCCGATCCCTCGGTACTTGATCTTCGTTCGGCACTCGGCCAGCTGATGGGCGCGGTCGCCCAGTCGGCCCACGCCGCCTCAGCCGAGCAGCAGCAGCGGATCATCGAGATCGTCAATTCTGCCCGCAAGCAGATCTACGGCATTTTGGGTGAGACCGACTGAATGACCCTAGGCCCCCCGCTATTACAGGCGGGGGGGCCTAGCTCACGTCGACCCAGCCCAACGTGCGCTGCACGGCCTTCTTCCAGCCGGCGAATCCGTCGGCCCGCTGCTGTTCACTGATCGACGGGCTCCATCGCTCGTCTTCCTGCCAGTTCCGGCGAAGGTCGTCGGGGTCCTTCCAGAAGCCGACGGCCAGTCCCGCCGCATACGCCGCACCGAGCGCGGTCGTCTCGGCGACAACGGGTTTGACGACGTCGACGCCCAGCGTGTCGGCCTGGATCTGCATGCAGAGCTTGTTGGCGGTGATGCCGCCATCCACCTTGAGCACCTCCAGGTGGACACCCGAGTCCGCCTCCATGGCCTCAACCACTTCGCGGCTCTGATAGCAGATCGCCTCGAGGGTCGCCCGCGCCAAATGCGCGTTGGTGTTGAACCGGGAAAGACCCACAATCGCGCCGCGGGCATCCGAACGCCAATACGGCGCGAACAGACCCGAAAAGGCCGGCACGAAATAGACCCCGCCGTTGTCCTCAACCTGACGCGCCAAGTCCTCGCTTTGTGAGGCACCGCTGATGATGCCGAGCTGGTCGCGCAGCCACTGGACCGCCGAACCGGTCACCGCGATGGAACCCTCCAGCGCGTACACCGGCTTGTTGTTCCCGAATTGGTAACACACGGTGGTCAACAACCCGTTGCGCGAGCGGACCAATTCTTCACCGGTGTTGAGTAGCAAGAAGTTCCCGGTGCCGTAGGTGTTCTTGGCCTCGCCGGGACTCAGGCACACCTGCCCCACCATCGCCGCCTGCTGATCCCCCAGGTCGCCGGCGATGGGCACCTCACCACCGAGCGGCCCCATACGGGTCGTGAAGCCAAAGGGCTCGACCGGTGAGGACGCCTTGATCGGCGGAAGCATTTGGCGCGGAATGGAGAAGAACGACAACAGCTCGTCATCCCAATCCAGGGTCTCCAGGTTCATCAGCATGGTGCGGCTGGCGTTGGTCACATCGGTGACGTGCACCCCGCCACGAATGCCGCCGGTAAGGTTCCAGATCACCCAGCTGTCCGGAGTACCGAAGAGCGCGTCTCCCTTCTCCGCATCTCGGCGCACACCATCGATATTCTCCAGAATCCACTGCAGCTTCCCGCCGGAAAAGTATGTGGCAGGCGGCAAGCCGGCCTTCTCACGAATAACGTCACCGCGCCCGTCCCGGTCCAGTGCTGTCGCGATCTTGTCGGTGCGAGTGTCCTGCCACACGATGGCATTGCCATACGGCCTACCGGTGTGACGGTTCCACACCAGGGTGGTCTCGCGCTGGTTGGTCACCCCCACGGCGGCGAGGTCCCCGGCCGACAATCCGGTCACGTTGAGCGATGTGGCCAGCACCGACCAGGTGCGTTCCCAGATCTCCACCGGGTTGTGCTCTACCCAGCCCGGCTGCGGCAAGAGCTGCTGATGCTCCAACTGGTGGCGGCCGACCTCCTCGCCCCGGTGGTTGAAGATCATGGCACGCGTGCTGGTCGTGCCCTGGTCGATCGATGCCACGAAATCAGCCATTGGCGAACTCCTCGGTGTGCGACGGTGATTGGGTTTCAGGATCATCTGCGTACAGGAATGCTTCCACGAGATAGCGATGCAGCGCGGCCCCCAGCAGTCCTCCGACGAGCGGTCCGATGATCGGCACCCACCAGTACTGGGCACCGTGCTGGTCCAGGAAGGCCGTATCGAAGCCCGTGAGATAGGACGCCAGCCGCGGTCCGAAGTCGCGGGCCGGGTTAATCGCATACCCCGCGATGGACCCCCACGCCATGCCCAGAGCGACGACCACCGCACCGATCGCGAACGGCGACAGACTCTCGGGCATGCGGATATTGCGCCGGTCCGAGATGGCGAAGATCAGGAACAGCAGAATCGCGGTGCCAATGATCTGGTCGCGCAGGCCGCCCCACAGACTGACGTCGAGCGCGCCGTTACCCGGGAGTGTCGAGAAAACCCCCTGCGTCGCCATGGTGTGGCCGGGGTCGACAGCGGACAGCACGCTCCCGTAGTTCCACCGAACCAGCAGCGCCGCCACGAACGCGCCGACGGTCTGCGCCACGATGAACGGAATCACCTGTTTCCATGGGAATCCACGAAACGCCGCCAACGCCAGCGTGACCGCCGGGTTGAGGTGCGCACCGGATATCCGTCCGGCGGCGAAGATACCGAAGGTGACTCCCATGCCCCAGGCCCAGGCGATGGAGTTGTGATTGCCATAGTCCGCGTTCCCGGCCGTCACCACCTGCGCGACCACACCCACGCCGAACAAAATCAAGATCATCGTGCCAACGAACTCTGCGGCGAGTTGACCCGTCAGCCTCATACCATCGAATCTAGGGGTGGGTTGCCGCGGGCACACCTGAAAACGCCGAACGGTCCCCCGTTTCCGGAGGACCGTTCGCGTGAGGAGCTTCCTACTTCCAGGGCTCGACCTGCTCGCGCACCAGGTCGATGCTCCACGGTCCATCGGTCTCGGCAGTATCGGTCACCGACCAACCCTTGAGCCGCTGAATCGATCCACCGGTCACCTTGAACACCTGGCCGGTCCACGGGTTCTTCTCGGTGCTCAGGTACGCCACCAGCGGAGAAATGTTGGCGGGGCTGAACATGTCGAACTGTCCCTCGTCCACCGGGGCCGCGAAGATCGCGCCCATGCCCGGGGTTGCCAGCGTCAGGCGTGTGCGCGCCACCGGCGCGATCGCGTTCACCTTGACGCCGTACCGCTCGAGCTCGGCAGCCGCGACGCACGACAGCGCGGCGATACCGGCCTTGGCCGCACCGTAGTTGCCCTGGCCCGGGTTCGGCAGTGTCACACCGGAATCCGATGCGGTGTTCACCACAGTTGCCTTGACATCGGCCCCGGCTTTGGACTGTGCCTTCCAGTACTCGGCTGCGTGACGCAACACCGCGAAATGCCCCTTGAGGTGCACCTGGATGACCGAATCCCACTGGTCCTCCTCCAGGCCGGCGACGAAGCCGTCCCGCAGAATGCCCGCGTTGTTCACGACGGCGTCCAGCTGTCCGAAGGTTTCGACGGCCTGATTCACCAGATTCGAGGCACCGGCCCAGGTGGAGATGTTGTCGGTGTTCGCCACGGCTTTGCCGCCGGCCGCAACGATCTCGTCGACCACTTCCTGTGCGGGCCCGGCATCCGACCCGGAGCCGTCGTTGGCGCCACCGAGGTCGTTGACGACCACCGATGCGCCTTCCCTGGCGAAGAGCAGCGCGTGCTCGCGGCCGATGCCACGTCCGGCACCGGTGATGACCGCCACCCGTCCGTCAAGTTGTCCCATGTTGATTCCCTCTCGTTCTGCGATGACTTAGCCGATAACGGCGTGGCCGTTTTTGATGACGAGGTCGTCGCCGACGTTGGTTTCGTACGAAAAGGTGCCGGCGGCACCGTTCTTCCAGAAGCTGGTGGTGATGTCCTGTCCGGGCAGCACCGGCTTGGCGAACCGCACCGCCAGCTCCTTGAGACGCTCGGTGCGCGAGTCGGCAAGCTCGGTCAAAGCAGCCCATGACGTAAATGCCATGGTGCACAACCCATGCGCGATGATGCCGGGTAGTCCGGCCGCCACCGCGGCGTCGTTGTCCAGGTGGATCGGCATCGGATCACCCGATGCCGGGCTGTACCGGAACGTCTGGTCGTCATCGACATGCTGCACCAGGGAGGCAGCCGGCCCACTGGCCTTGATCGCCTCATCCAGCACAACGTTCGGGCCGAGAACGCCGCGCGTCTCACCCACGTCGTACTTGCGGAAGAAGAACGTCACGTACTGCTCGTTGACCAGATCGCCCGAGACATCACGTGTTTCGGCATACACCGTGCCGCGAGTGCCGTTCTCCATGCCCTCATAGCCGGTCATCTTCGACTTGGCGACCAGCGTGTCACCGGGCTTGATGGGCCGGTGGAACCTGAAGAACTGCTCGCCGTGCACCACGCGCGGAATCAGCTGGTAGGGAACCACACTCATCGTTGTTCCGACCAGCGACTGGAAGATGGGCACCACCGCGAAAACCGGCGGCGCCACCTCTCCCTTCCGATGCTCCTCGATCGGGTCATTAGTGGCCTCGGCGTAAGAGATCAGGCGGTCCTTGTCGACCTCAATGGTCTCCTCGGCGCCCCACTGATCAAGGCCATCGTTGTTAAACGGATACTTGCTGTCAGCCATTGCCCGCCAACCCCTTCAACGGTTGGCGGGCTTGTAGGCGGTGATGACGCAGGCGCCACCGAGACCGAGGTTGTGCTGCAGAGCGACACCGGTCTTCTGCGATGCAGATGCCACCTGACGCTTGTCGGCATCGCCGCGCAGCTGCCAGGTAAGCTCGGCGCACTGCGCCAGGCCGGTGGCACCGAGTGGATGCCCCTTGGAGATCAGGCCACCCGACGGGTTGACCACCCAGCGACCACCGTAGGTGGTGTCGCCGTTGTCGATCAGCTTTCCGCCCTCACCCTCGGCGCACAGTCCCAGCGCCTCGTAGGTGATCAGCTCGTTGACCGAGAAGCAGTCGTGCAGTTCGATGACGTCCACATCGTCGGCCGAAATCTGGGCCTGCTCATACACTTTCTGTGCCGCGAGCTTGGCCATGTCAAACCCGACGAGCGTGATCGCCGACTTGGACTCCAGGGTCCCCGGAGTGTCGGTAGTCATCGCCTGGCCGACGATCTCCACGGCACGGTCGCCGAGCCCGTTCTCCTCGACGAACCGCTCGGAGGCCAGGATGGCCGCACCCGATCCATCGGAGGTCGGCGAGCACTGCAGCTTGGTCAGCGGTGCGTAGATCTCCTTGGCATCCAAGATGTCCTGCAGTGTGTATTCCTCTTGGAACTGCGCATAAGGGTTGTTCACCGAATGCTTGTGGTTCTTGTAACCGATCTTGGCGAAGTGCTCGGCAGTGGTGCCGTACTTCTGCATGTGCTCACGACCAGCGGCGCCGAACATCCAGGGTGCAGGCGGGAAGGCGAAATCGAACAATCCGGCGAGTGCTTCGATGTGCCGCCGCATCGGCTGCTCACGATCGGTGAAGGTCGCACCCAACGAACCGGGCTGCATCTTCTCGAATCCCAGCGCCAGCGTGACATCGGCGAGCCCGCCGCGGATGGCCTGCGCCGCATTGAACAAGGCGGTCGATCCGGTCGAACAGTTGTTGTTGACGTTGGTGACCGGAATGCCGGTCATGCCAAGCTCGTAGAGCGCGCGCTGGCCGGAGGTGGACTCACCGGCGCAGTACCCGACATAGGCGGCTTCCACCTTGCCGTAGTCAATACCGGCGTCCGTCAGCGCATTGGTGCCGGACTCCTTGGCCATGGCCGGGTAATCCCAACCCTCACGTCGTCCGGGTTTCTCGAATTTCGTCATCCCGACGCCGATGACGAATACCTTTTCGGGGGCCTTAGGGGGCATCGTTCCAAGCTCCTTTTGCGCGCACTTCGATGGGGGCGTCGTCAACGTAACATACGTTCTATCCTGAATGTAAGGGTCCGATACGAATGTATTGCCAGGCCCAGGGAACGCCTGGCCCCATCGAACGAAGTGCTTGGTGAACGCGCACCACACTTGCCCGGAATGCCCCGGACATTTACCTACAATGCAGTTTGTTTCTGCGCACCGGGTAACGGTGCACGAAGTCGCAGCTCCAGCATCTGCTTGGCCCGGGACCAGCGACGATCGCGGGTTTCCTGAGAGGCGGTCAAGCTGCTGACCAGGACGCCGCGGATGATGTCCATGGCGAGAAGTCCGAAGTCGCGACGGTCCTTGGGCGAGGTCGGATCATCGTCGTCAAGCACGTGAAGCGCCGACAGATTGTGCAGCACCATCTTTTCGAACTGGTCCAGGTGCACGCGCAGATCGGGCTCGGTGCGCGCCGCGATGAGTAGCTCCACCATCGCGATGAACAGCGGCCCCTGGTGAATCCGCCAGAGCATATCGAGATACCGCTCGACCGGGTCGGCGGACTGATCCATCGACATCAGCTTTTCGAGCACCGCCTGGGTGCGCATGAACGCGAGGTGGCGCACCGATTCGGCCATCAATTCCGACTTGGACTGGAAGTGATGAATCAGCGCACCGCGCGTGGCGCCGGCGCGGCTCGCAATGCGCGAGGTGGTGGTGCCGGAGTACCCGAATTCGACAAGGCAGTCGATGGTCGCCTCAAGCAACCGGGACCGCATCGCCGCCGAACGTTCCTCCTGGGTGCGTCGCGGCGTGGGCATGCCCACATTGCACCACAGTCAGTCAATACGAAGCGCGACTATCGGCCGCTGACCTGGTGAAAAATCTGCGCGGCTTGCGCCTCGTACTTCGCGTATGCGTCGGGGAAGGCCGAGCGCTGAACCGCCTGTGCGGCTTGAGCAACGCTCATATCCTGCCAGCCCGACACCTTCACCAACTGGTCGTAGAACTTGCCCGCCGACCTCGATGGATCCATCAAATCGGCTGTCGCACCCCAGCTTTGCCGCTGCTGGAATGGCCCTACCGAGTCGTGGTCATGTCCCACACCGTCATTGGCCAGCATCATCGAGTCGGGCACCGAGGAGTTGGCAAGGCTGCGCAGGCCGGACTCGGTGAGTGCGGTCGCCAAGGCAATCTGAATCGCCTCGGGCGAAAGCCCACGACGCAGACCTTCTTCAATGATCTTGCGGGCGACTTCCATCTGACCGGCGTCGAGATTCATGAAAACCGACGGACCCGAGGGGCGCAGTGACGGAGCACCGGTGTTGGAGTAGCTCCCGTCGGGCACACTGTGGCCCCCGCCGCCACCACTGCCACCGCCGTGGCCCCCACCACTGCCGCCCCCGAAACCGCCACCTCCGCTGCCGCCCCCGAATCCACCACTGCCGGCCCTCATCGAGCCACTTGCCGCACCGCCACTGCTGGTCGGCATGAAGGCTGCGGGCTGGGTGCTGGCCGTATTGTGCTCGGCGTCCACCGTCTCCGATGCCTTACGCAGATCGTTCGACGAGGCGCGATCGGCCTCTTCCAAGGACTTCAGCGCCTGGCGAATCGCGTCGGTCAGCCGCCGGGCCTCCGCCTGTAGATCCCTATTGCCTTCGGGAGCCGTGACGGTGCCGTCATCGGCAACCTGCAGGCCCTTCGCGTTGGCCTCGTCCACCAGCGCCATCACCTTGTCCCGCGCCGCGGTGAGTGCCGAGTGTCCGCCGCGGACCGCCTCGGCGACATTGCCGATGGCATAGGAAAGCCGGTTGGTCGAAGACTGCTCGCTCGATGCCTGGTCGTACGCGGACTTGAAGGACTTGCCCTTCCAGAACGACTCGGCCGAGTCCAGATCGCGGACCACCCCGTCGATGGACAGGTCCAGGTTCTTGCTGGCGTCCTCAATGGCCTTGGCGGCGGCGTCGAGGTTGGCGACATTCCACCCCCGCAGCTGTGAAATCGTCGGCCTCACAGGTTGACCTCCGCAACCCTGGACACCTGGCGGCGGTTGACGGCGTCCTGGCCGGTCAACGCCCCCGAGCTGTTCTGCACAAAGTTCGAGATGCTCTCGATGCGTTCGGAGGCACCGCCCCCGGCGCGCTTGAGTGCCGCGCTGACCGCGCGCAGCACCTCCGCGAACTCGGTGCCGGCGACCGAGTTTGCCGCCGCCTCGAAATCAACGTCGGGAAACGCATCCTTCGCACGCCCTGCCACGCGACTCGCCAACCGTGACATCTCGGCACCGTTGGCCTTCATGATGTCGCTCATAGTTACCTCCCCAAGGAACCGGGCCTGCGCGCACGGAACGGCGCGGTTCGTCGCCAGATTGTGCCTCTGATCAGATACGACGGGCCTAGCGCTGATTCGGTTCCATGTTTTTCCACCTTTTTTCGCCGAATCGCCCCGGGCCGCGTGCGGGCAAATCGCCAGGTCCAAGACCCTGGGTGAGGAACAATACGACCCATGGGCGACGAGGTTGCGCGCACCCAGTTCACCGGTGAGCACCGCCGGGCCTATCGCACCAAGGTGCAGAACTGCCTGGACGTGTTCGAGACCATGCTGTCGGAGTCCAGATTCGACTTCGAACGACCACTGACCGGCATGGAGATCGAATTCAACCTGGTCGACGGCAACTATCAGCCGACGATGATGAACACCGAAGTCCTCGCCTCGATCGCCGATCCAGCCTTTCAGACAGAACTGGGCGCCTACAACATCGAGTTGAATGTGCCGCCCCGCGCGCTGTCGGGGTCCGCCGCCCTGGAACTCGAAGGCGATGTGCGGGCCAGTCTGAATGCCGCCGAGCAGCGCGCCGGCGAGCGCGGCGCGCACATCCTGATGATCGGCATCCTGCCGACCGTGATGCCCGAACATCTGGACGGCGCGTGGATGAGCCCGTCCACGCGGTACCGGGCATTGAACGATGCGGTGTTCACCGCCCGCGGTGAGGACATGCAGATCGACATTGCCGGCGCGGAACGGCTCAGCGTCAGGTCGCCCTCGATCGCCCTGGAATCGGCGTGCACCAGCATGCAACTGCATCTGCAGGTGGCGCCCGATGACTTCGCCGCCAACTGGAATGCCGCCCAGCTGCTGGCGGGTCCGCAGCTGGCGCTGGCCGCCAACTCACCGTTCTTCTTCGGCAAGTCCTTGTGGGCGGAGACGCGCATCGAGCTCTTCACGCAGTCCACCGACACCCGCCCGCAGGAGCTCAAGGTGCAGGGGGTGCGCCCCAGGGTGTGGTTCGGCGAGCGCTGGATCACCTCGATCTTCGACCTCTTCGACCTCTTCGAAGAAAACGTCCTCTACTTCCCGTCGCTGCTGCCGGAGATCTCCGACGAGGACCCCGTCGCCGAGCTCGCTGCCGGCAGGGCACCACGGCTTCAGGAACTGCGGTTGCACAACGGCACCATCTATCGCTGGAACCGGCCGATCTACGACGTCGTCAACGGCACCCCGCATCTGCGCGTGGAGAATCGGGTGTTGCCGGCCGGGCCGACGGTCATCGACGTGATGGCCAACGCCGCGTTCTACTACGGTGCGCTGCGAGCGCTGTCCGAGGATGACCGCCCGGTATGGACCAAGGTGACTTTCGCTGCGGCCCATGACAATTTCCTCGAAGGTGCGCGGCGCGGTGTAGAGGCACGGATGTACTGGCCCGGTGTCGGTGAGATCACCGCCGATGAATTGACACTGCGGCACCTGCTGCCCATGGCCCATGAGGGGTTGCAACGGTGGGGTGTTGCCACCGAAGTGCGCGAACGCTATCTCGGTGTCATCGAGGCGCGTGCGACATCAGGAATCAACGGCGCGGCCTGGCAGACACACACCGTCGGCGCACTGCAGGAGCGCGGATCAAACCGCCGGGCAGCGCTCTCCGAGATGCTCCGGATGTATTGCGAGCACATGCATTCCAACGAGCCCGTGCACACCTGGGAAATGATCTAGCTGCCATCCTTCGACGGCGGTGCGCCTAGGAAGCTGCTTTCGGGGCCGATGATGAACTGGCCAGCGTCGCTCGAACTCCCGTATCGGTATTGGGTCCACCCACAATAGACACTGTCGTTGTCACTTACGGCACAGACCGTCTTCCCCAGCTCGATGTATCTATTGCGGGGAAGCAGTCGCTGATGCAGCCCAAAGGGGTTCACAAATCTGACGGTCGAGGTGTTATCGAAATGCGGCTGACCGTCACCGAGAAACCATCCGATCTGGTTGGTGCCTGCCGGAGAGCCCGGAATCGGCCCGTTGCAGCCGAAGCTGCCGTCGGCCCATATTCCGCAGTTGAGCCCGCGCGGGGAGCTGAACCAGAGATTGTCGCTATCGGATCCGAGTCGAAAGCCCTCCGAGTCGAGCTTCGCGTAGCGACTGACATCCGGGTACGGATTCGCCTGCGGATCTGCGGATGCAGCGGCAGCGGTGACCACCCCGGCAACAACAGCCGAAACTCCAAGTATTGCAACCAATTTTCTCATGCACCCCTCCTCGAATCTCTTTGCCATACCTAGCTGGTGGGTGCCTCGCCGATATGAGTGACCGACGGGCTAACGATGAATCGAGCGCCTCCGTAGGCGCTACCGCCACCCTTCCCAAAGCCTGTTTTGAAGCAGTAGACACCGTCGGAATCGGTAACCGCACACGTCGTCGCAGCACTCGACTGGCTCACCACGATGTAGCTATTGCGCGGAATGACACGTTGCGCGCGCCCCTGGGGGTTGACGAATCTCGGCTGCTGCGTTTCATCGAAGTGTGGCTGCCAGTCCCCCTGGAACCAGCCAATCTGATTGGCTCCTGCCGGAGCACCCGGTATCGCGCCGGTGCACCCAAAACTGCCGTCTGCCCAGATCCCACAGTTCAATCCGGCAGGTGTGCTGAACCAGTAATCGTCATCATCAGGCGACAGACGGTAACTCTCGAAGTCGACCTTGGCGTATCGACTGGTATCCGGATATGGGCTCTTGGGCGGCTCGGCATTGGCCACGACCGACATCCCCAGCAATCCCCCAGCAGCAATTACACCAGCTGCGGCCACAAGCTCTTTTAGCACATCAACCCCCAGATTTACATGTTGCTGTAACACTCAATTTTCAAGTATACGCCCGTTACGTCTAGTTGCGAGAGTCGGCTCCAATACATACCTGTGCTCAACTCATAACATCCAGCTGCCGTATGACAACCTCGGACCGGTTACGTCCGTAGGGCTTCGGCCAACTGCCCCAGCTCCTCGTCGGTGCCGTCGATATGCGCGCTGATCCGCAGCACGGGCTTGGTCATCTCGAACGGCGCGCGCACGGTCTCGGCAGCGGTCGTCACGATCGAGTGTTCCGCGATGAGGCGCGCCCGCACGGCCACGACGTCGATGTCCCCGACGGGCTCCAGTGTGGTGATGGCACTGGGCTCGTCCACTGATTCCACAACCCGCCAATCCGTAAGATCCCCCAGGATCTTTCGTGCCGAGCGTCCGCGTTCGGCCAAGGCGGCCTGAACCTCCGTAGAACCCGCCGCCAGATGCTGACCCACCGCGACCGACAGACCCACCCAGCCCGCGACATGCGCCTCCACATGGCCTCCCCACTGCGGAATCAGATGTGCAAGAGCTGGATTGACGGCAAGCACACCCACCCCGCGCGGCCCGGCCAACCACTTGCGTGACGGTGCGTACATGGCGTCCGCGCCATAGGTGCAGTCGATATGTCCCAACGCCTGGGCGGCATCGACCACGACAGGCACTCCGGCCGCACGCGCCAACGTCACCACGTCGACGGCCGGCTGCACCGTACCGCGGTGGCTGCCGATGGCCGTGACATGCACCAAGTCCACCTTCTCGCGGCGCAGAAACGCCTCGATCCCGTCAAGATCGGCCCGGCCATCCCCGTCAACCGGCAGCCACACCGGAGTAAATCCGAAGTGGTTCATGATCATCAGATTCGGACCGAATTCTCCTGGCAGACAGGCAACAACCCGTCCGGCATCGACCGGCCACGACTGCAGAAGCGTGCGCAATGCATCAGCCGCGCCCGTGGTGAAGTGCACCTGTGCCTCGGGCATGCCCGTCAACTTCCGCACCGCGGCACGCCCGGCGTCGAGCACCGGTGTCGCAGCCTCCTGCGCCACGTAGCCGCCGATCTGCGCCTCATGTTCGGCATGCTGAGCCACCGCACGAATGGTCTCGATGCTCTGCCGCGAGCAAGCCGCCGAGTCCACGTGCACGCCGAGAACCGGCGGCCTGCCCTGCCTCCACTGCTCGCCCAGGCTCACCGCTTCACTGCCAGTGATAGTCCGAAATCATGGGAATCGTCAGTCCACCAGTGCGTCTGATCCAGACCCGCAGCCGCCAACTCGCGCGCGACGCCCTCCTGCCGGAATTTGCAGGACACCTCCGTCAGCATCATCTCGCCAGCCCCGAATTCGACGGCGAGATCCAGGGCTTGGATCCTCACCCGCTGAACGCACACGGACCGCAACCACATCTCCATGCGCTCCTCGTCGTCGTTCCACAACGCGACGTGTTCGAAAGCCTCGAGAGAGAAATCCGCGTCGAGTTCACGATTGATCACCGCCAGCACATTGCGGTTGAAGGCGGCTGTCACTCCGGCGCTGTCATCGTAGGCCCGCACCAGACGCCCAGTATCCTTGACCAGATCGGTTCCCAACAGCAGCATTTCACCGGAATCGAGTACACCTGCGACATCGGCCAGGAATCGCGCCCGCGGTTCGGTGGTCAGATTCCCGATCGTGGAGCCCAGGAATGCCACCAGACGGCGGCCCTCCTGGGGAATCCGCCCGAGGTCCTTCTCGAAGTCTCCACAGACCGCGCGGACCCGCATCCCCGGATACTCATCGACGAGCGCATCCCCCGCCGCGCGCAGCACCCCGGAATCCACATCGAAAGGGATGAAGGTGCCGGGAGCCAACGCATCGAGCAGCATCCGCGTCTTCTCGGAGGTGCCGCTGCCCAACTCCACCAGAGTGTCGGCGCCGGAGGCCGCCGCGATATCGGCCGCATGGGCCCGCAACAACCCAGCCTCGGTCCGCGTCGGGTAGTACTCCGGCAGCCTGGTGATCTCGTCGAACAGGTCGCTACCGACCTCGTCGTAAAACCATTTAGGGGGAAGCGATTTCGCGTCTGCGGTCAGGCCCTGCCGGACATCACGTCGTAGCGCCTCTGCTGCCGCACCAGAGGCTAAGTGATTCTCCAGGGTCATCGGGGACGACGGCGTCATAATCCTCTTATCTCTACCTTCCCATCGCGTACCCGCACCACTTGCCGGTCCGGGATGTCGACCCAGGACGGGTCGTCGTCGTACGGTTCACTGGCCACCACCACACCGTCGGCGGCCTCCAAGATCGACAGGGTGTCACCCCAGGTCGTGGCGATCAACTCATTTCCATTGGCCGCCAGTATGTTCAGCCGAGCACCCGGATCAGCAGCCCCAACCTGGCGGACCACCTCCCCCAGGTTCTCCAGTCCCGACGCGAATATGCGCGCCGCCAGCACCGCGCTGTCCACCACCGATTCAGCCCCGGAGACCTCGCCCACCGCACCGCGATCGACTATCCCGTTGTGCGACAACAGCCATGTTCCATCCGTGAACGGCGCGGCCGCGGACTCGTCGATGGGCATTCCGGCACTGGCGGAACGGACCGCCGCCACCACGCATCGGCTACGTAGCACCGGGGCCACCGAGACGAAGGAAGCATCACCCCACAGCGGCCGCGCGCTACGCCATCTGCAAGGTTTTCCGTCGGCGAAGAATCCGGCCCCCCACCCGTCGGCATTCACCAGGCCGTGTTTTTGGCGCCGTGGCGCATACGACTGCACCAGAAGGCCATACGGTGGTTCAAGTATCAGCGAGGCCAGGTTACGCGGCTCCCCCAGCCAGCCCAGATGACGACACATGCTAGACGTCCCAGGCCAGACGAAGGCCGCTGAAGATTTGCCGACGGATCGGATGATCCCAGTTCCGGAAGCTGGGCCGCATGATCGAGGGTGCCACCGCCCACGAACCTCCGCGTAGCACGCGATAGTCACCGGCCCCCGAACCTTCGAAGAACGGCTCGCTGTATTGCTGGTAGATCATCGGCGTAAAACCGGGCCACGGCCGCAGCGGGGATGTCGTCCACTCCCACACATCACCGAGCATCTGCTCAGCGCCATACGCCGATGCCGACGCCGGGTAGGCCCCGACCGGCGCGGGGCCCAGCGCGCCTCCGCCGAGATTGGCTCGGTCACGGTCGGGTGCATCCTCACCCCACGGAAACCGCCGTCGCGCAGAGGCTTCCGAATCCCAGACACAGGCCTTTTCCCATTCGGCCTCGGTGGGCAATCGCGCTCCCGCCCAGGCAGCGTAGGCCTGCGCCTCGTGAAAGCTGACGTGCTGCACGGGCTCGTCGGGCACGATCTCCAGCTCACGACCGAACCGTGTGAGTGTTCCGCCCCGGTTCCAAAACTTAGGCGCCGTCAGATCTTCCGCGCATCGGTGTGTCCACCCGGCCTCGGCCCAGAATTCCTGGCGCCGGTATCCATCGTCGGCGATAAATGCCGACCACTCGGCGTTGGTCACCGGAACCCTGCCGATCCGGAAGCTCTTGAGATCCACCACATGCGCGGGCCGCTCGTTATCGAGCGAGAACGGCTCGTCGCTCGCATCGACGCCCAGCACAAACGGGCCCTCCGGCACCAGCACCGAGGTTCCCGCCACACCAGAGCGTCCCGGCGGCAACGGGTCGACACGCTCCAGCAGTGCGGCACCGCGGCGAATCGACAAGGCCTGCAACATGGTTTCGTCATGTTGATGCTCATGGCTGAGCACCATGGAGTAGATGAATTCGTCCGACCGCGCGGAACCATCGGAGGGCAACGTCTCGAGTCGGTCCAAAACCCGGCCCCGCACCTCGTGACAGAAGGCCCGCGCCTGGGCCGGCGAGAGCAGCGGGAGCTGCACCCTGCTGGCCCGGGTGTGTCGGAAGGCGTCGTAGAGGGACTCGATATCACCGGGCAGGATCCCTGGCGTGCGCGGATCTCCACCGCGCAGCAGCCATAGCTCTTCCTGCTGGCCGATATGCGCGAGGTCCCACACCAACGGACTCATCAACGGGTCGTACTGACGATGCAACTCGGCATCGTCGTGGTCGGTGATCGTCAACGTGCGCGCACGTGCCGCTTCAAGATCCCGCGCTAAATCCTCCCGGATCATCGGGCCGCTCCAGAGAAGGCCTGTTCCACCCCGTATTCGGTGACGTTATCGATGAAATCATCTGCAGGGCAACGCCCTTGCTCGACACGTTCCACAAGGAAGGCCATATCCGCGGCCAATTCGGGCGGCGCCACCGCGCACGCGGCCGACACCAACCGACGCCCGGCCGCATGCAGGGCCGAATCCGCCAGGCCGTCCCGCGCCGCCACCTCCCAGGCGTCACCAACCGGTTCAACCGCCTCCGCGGCAACGTCCGCGACCTGCGGATGATCGAGCGCAGCGACCACGGTGAAGGCCAGCGCGGGCCACCACCAATCTGGTGCCGCATCCAGATATCGCAGCTCCAGCCAGCGCCGCGGTCGCACCGGCGGAAAGAGCGTGGTCAGGTGATAGTCGAGGTCTTCGGTGGTGGGAACGCGCCCTGCGAGCCGCGTAGTCCCGTCGACCCAGGATTGGAACGGCACATGGGTGACAACAGCTTCCGCGCCGTCCTCGTTTCGCACCAGCATGACGGGTGCTCGCAGCGCATATCTGACCCAGGATTCGGTCGGGTCGGAGCCGATCTCGACCGGGGCACAGCGCCGTGGATCCAGGTTGTCCCAAATCCACTGCCGGGTGTTTCGCTGCCCTGTCCGGCGACCCGCGAGCATGGGCGAGGATGCCGAGAGAGCCACCATCGTCGGGCCGATCTGTTGTGCCAGCGCGAACCTGTCCCGCCACTGTCGTGGTGTCCCGGATTGCAGATTGACCTGCAAAGACGCGGTGCAGGTCATCATCTGCAGCGCGGTCTCGCCGAAACCCGCGGCACCGAAATGGCCGACCATCGCGGCGTATCGCGCTGCGGGATTCACACGCTCAGGGGTGCGTAACGGATCGGTGCCCAGGCTGGCGACCGCCACCCCGGCACCACGATATGCCGAGGTCAAGATCGCGTGATCGGCCCGCATTGACGAGATTGCGGACAATACATCGGCATGCGGGGGACCGGAGAGTTCGACCGCCCCTCCCGGTTCAAACGTGATGGTGCTGGACCCGGGCAGATCGGGAACCGAATCCGCGATCTCATGCAGCCGAATCCAGCTGACCCTGCGGTGCGGGGCAGCCAGCTCGACGGTATGAGACTCCAGTTCGAGCCCGACCGTGCCAACGTGCGCGTCGACGAAGGCCTGCCGAGCGATGTGCTCGGCAGCCTCGTCATGTCCGGACAGCGGTCGCCCAGTGAGAGCCGCCGACGCCGTGGTGGCCATCTCTCCAATGTTCCATAGGCCACCGACAAGTGAATCTTTTCGGGGCTACTTCGGCTGAAGCCTTGCCCCGCCGTCGATGCGAATCGTCTCGGCGTTCATGTAGCTGTTGGTGACAAGCTCGAGAGCCAGCGACGCGAATTCTTCGGGGTTACCCAGGCGCTGCGGGTACAGCACGTTCGGCGCCAGGCGGTCCTTGAACTGTTGCGCGGACTCGCCCTCACCGTAGATCGGGGTGTCGATGAGGCCGGGTGCGATGGTGTTCACACGGATGCCGACGACCGACAGATCACGCGCGATCGGAAGAGTCATACCGACGATGCCGCCTTTGGAAGCCGAGTAGGCGGCCTGCCCGATCTGGCCGTCGAAGGCCGCGACAGATGCGGTGTTGACGATGGCACCGCGTTCACCGAACTCATCGACAGGCTCTTCCTGGCTGATCGCGGTGGCCGCGAGGCGGATCAGGTTGAACGAGCCGATGAGGTTGATGCCGATGACCTTGGAGAAGATGTCCAGCGAGTGCGCCGAGGCGTACTGGCCGTCCTTGCCAATGGTGCGACCGGGCCAGCCGACGCCCGCGCAGTTGATGAGCACGCGCACCGGGCCGAGCTCCTTGGCCGCGTCGACGGCGGCGATGCCGTCGGCCTCGCTGGTGACATCGGTGTGCACGAAAGCGCCACCGAGTTCCTTGGCCAGAGCCTCACCCTTTTCGTCCTGGACGTCGGCGATGACGACCTTGGCGCCCTGTGCAGCGAGTAGGCGAGCAGTTGCGGCGCCGAGACCCGAGGCACCACCCGTGACGATTGCAGACACACCATTGATATCCATGAGCCGCACCATAACCGATCGGTTGGTTGGGAGGTCCAGGCCCCATAGGCTTTGTATCCGTGACCGATGACCGACTCGCCATCCAAGATCTCGTCGCCCGGTACGCCAGTGCGGCAGACCGCCGCGACGTCGACACACTCGTCGGATTGTTCTCGCCCGACGCCGAGCTGGTGCGCCCTCCCGTCCTGCTCCGCCGGGGTGATTCGGCGGCCCTGCAGGGACGCCAGGCCATTGCGGATTCGATTGTCGCGGCGCTTGCGCCGCTCCGTGCGACCTACCACCTCCTTGGCCAGCAGTCGGCGACAGTCAACGGCGATACCGCGACGGGCGAGGTCTACTGCATGGCGCACCACATCTATCTCCGCGGTGATGAGCATCGCGATAACGTGCTGGCCGTGCGCTATCTCGATACCTACGAGCGCGGACCCACCGGTTGGGTCTTCACCCGCCGTGAGCCGGTCGTGGTGTTCAGCGAGGACCGGCCAGTTCGAGTCGACTAGCGCACTCGGCCATCTCGTCGAGCACCGCCTCCAGGGTGGTGGCGCGCCGCGAGGCCGAGAGCAGCATGCACCCCGCCCCGGTCTGTTGAGCCTGGTCCAGCGCTGCCTGATCCACGCGATGCAGACCGTGGCCGAGCACGAGATCGATCTCCGCGGGATCTCGACCCCTGTCAGCTGCCGCCGCGCGCATGACGCCCACCGCGGCCGACAGGTCCTCACCGACCAGACCCAGCGGTTGAAAGCCGTTGCCCAGTCGCCCCGCTCTCCGCGCCGCGGCCCTGCTGTGCCCGCCGATGTACAGCGGGACACCCTGAGGCTGTGCCGGTTTGGGATACGAATAGGCATCCTTGAATCGATAGAACTCGCCATCATACGCTGCGGGACCGTCTGTGGACCACAGCGCACGCATGACCGCGATGGCCTCGTCGGTGGCCCGGCCCCGACGATCGAAATCGCCGCCGCACGCCTCGATCTCCTCACGCATCCACCCCACGCCCAGGCAGATTCGCAGCCGCCCCCGGCTCAGCCGATCCAGAGTGGCCAGGCGTTTGGCCAGCACCACGGGGTGGTGGTCCGGCAGCACCAGCACCCCGGTGGACAGCCCTAGGGTCGTGGTGGCGCCCGCGATGAAGGACAGCAGCTCAAGCGGGTCGGGGATATCGACGTCATCGAGCAGGTGCGACTGCCCGGTCGGCGAATAGGGATAGGTGCTCTGCGTATTTCCGATGACGACGGCATGCTCCACCACGGAGATCTCGCTGAATCCCAGGCATTCTGCGGCACGCGCGAATTCGAGGATCTTGTCTGGTTCTGCGGTAATTCCGAGCTCCACAGGAGCGACAACACCGATCTGCACAGTCATCCAATCTTCTTCACGCAAGCGCTCATCGGTACCTAATCTTCTTCACGCAAGCGCTCATCAGTGTCTAATACGTGGGATGAGCCTGATCACCGACCTCCGCGCAACGTCGCGTCTGGGCTTGATGGTGGCCGTGACCGCCGCAGCGGTGGGCGTTATCTACGGATACGACTCCTCCAACATCGCGGGAGCGTTGCTGTTCCTCACCGATGACCTACACCTGTCCACCCACGACCAGCAGCTGGCCGCCACCGCGGTGGTGATCGGCGAGATCGTCGGCGCACTCATCGGTGGGCCCCTTTCCAACCGGATTGGCCGGAAGCAGTCAATGGTCTTGGTGGCAGCAACATTTGGAATCTTCTCCCTGTTGTCCGCACTGGCCATCGATCTGACAACGCTGGTCGCGGCCAGAACGCTGCTTGGGGTGACGGTGGGAATTTCGGTGGTGGTGGTTCCGGTGTTCGTCGCCGAGTCCTCCCCCACCAAGATCCGCGGCTCCATGCTGGTGCTCTACCAACTGGCCTGCGTGACGGGCATCATCGCCGGGTACCTCATTGCCTGGGCGTTGTCGTCCACCGGCAGCTGGCGACTGATGCTGGGCCTGGCGGCCATCCCGGCCGCGCTGGTGCTGATCGCCTTGCGCAAGCTCCCCGACACCGCACGCTGGTACATGATGCGCGGTGACCGTGCACGTGCGCGTGAGATCCTCGCCGCGGTAGATCCGGATATCGATATCGACCACGAGCTCGACGAGATCACTGAGGCGTTGCGGGCCGAGGGCGGCGGTTCGGTGCTGGCGCGGTTGCGAGAGATGATCACTCCGCCCTATAACAGGGCAACATTTTTCGTTGTCGGCCTTGGCTTTTTCATCCAGATCACCGGCATCAACGCCGTCGTCTACTACGGGCCTCGCATCTTCGAGGCGATGGGCATGTCGGGATACTTCGCCAAACTCGGGCTCCCTGCACTCGTTCAGGTGGCCGCGCTACTGGCAGTGTTCGTATCCATGTCGACCATCGACCGGATGGGCCGCCGGCCCATCCTCATGATCGGTATCACCATCATGATCATTGCCGACGCGCTGCTGGTGGGCGTATTCGCAGTCGGCGGATCCTCATTCGGCGGCGTGCTGACCGTCCTCGGATTCCTCGGCATCGTGCTCATCGCGGTGGGCTTCACCTTCGGATTCGGCTCGCTGGTGTGGGTGTACGCGGGCGAGAGCTTCCCGGCACGGCTGCGGTCCTATGGTGCCAGCGCCATGCTGACATCGGATCTCGTGGCGAACGCCATTGTGTCCATGTACTTCCTGACCTTGTTGACCGCGCTCGGCGGCGTGGTGGCGTTCGGCGTATTCGGCGCCCTCGCACTGGCGGCCCTCCTGTTCGTCTATCTGCTGGCGCCGGAGACCAAGGGCCGCGACCTCGAGGAGATCCGGCACTTCTGGGAAAGCGGGGGCAAGTGGCCCGAGACGTAGCCGGCGGCGTAATAGTCGGAATCGACATCGGCGGATCCAAGACCCGCGCGCTGGCCGTCTCGGGTGGCACGGTGATCGGCGAGGCGCTGGCCGGGAGTGCGAACCTGCAGTCGGTGACCGAAGAACAGGCGAAAACCGTATTCGCCGATATCTTTTCCCAGCTGAACTACGACGACATCTCCCGCGTGAGCGCCGGATCCGCCGGTGTGGATACCGAGGAGGGTGCGCAAACCCTGATTCGGCTGCTGCGACCGTACGCAC
The DNA here is from genome assembly GCA_002013415.1 of Mycobacterium sp. D16Q14. Lineage (GTDB taxonomy): Bacteria > Actinomycetota > Actinomycetes > Mycobacteriales > Mycobacteriaceae > Mycobacterium. The sequence continues at coordinate 267,711 of MAEX01000004.1, read as the reverse complement.
CCCATGCGCACATCACCGCGGTGCACGACACACAGCTGGTCCTCGCGGCGGGCGGTCTGACGGCAGGTATCGCGGTGATATCCGGTACCGGATCGGTGGCGTGGGGAAAACGCGCCGACGGCACCGCGGCGCGGGTAGGGGGTTGGGGGTACCTACTCGGGGACGAGGGCAGCGGCTACGGCGTGTCGAGATCTGCTGTGCGGCACGCTCTCTCCCTGTCGGACAGAGGTGACCCGCCAGATGCGCTATCGCGGCGGTTCACCTCTGAGTGTGGTGTGACCGAGCCCGCCCAGCTGCTCGACCATTTCTATGCCCACTCCGAACGGCGGTATTGGGCCAAGATGGCGGGGCTCGTTTTCGACCTCGCCGCGGCCGGTGACGAGGCCGCCAAGGTGATCACCCGACAAACCGCCATCGACGTGGCCGCGTTGATCGAGGGTGTCTGCATACGATTGGGCCCTGGACTGCCCGTGGTGCTCGGTGGCGGCCTGCTGGTCAACCAGCCGGGCCTGGTCGCCGATATCATCGAATGTACACGGACCACGGGTGTTTCGGATATTGCTGTGCTGCAACGTGAACCGGTGTTTGGAGCATTGATCCTAGCCGGGGCCGATGTCGACGGATTGGAGAAGGCATGACCGCGGGGACGCATATGGCTGACGAGATCCGTCAACAGCCAGCCGTGTGGGGGCGGCTGCTTTCTGACGGCCGGGCCGCGATTGCGGAGGTGGCAGCGAAGATCGTCGAATACAGGCCCCGCTTTGTGCTCTTCGCCGCCCGGGGAACCAGTGACCATGCGGCGCTGTATGGCAAGTACCTCACCGAGATCATCCTGCAAGTCCCCGCGGGACTTGCCTCGCCGTCGACCATGACCACCTACGGTGCGCGCCCCGACCTTTCGGGTGTGCTGGTGATCGGGGTCAGCCAATCGGGTAGTTCCCCTGACCTGGTGCAGACGCTGGCGGTGGCACGCGAGCGGGGTGCACTCACCGTGGCCGTGACCAACGCCCCGACATCCGCGCTGGCGACAGCCGCTGAGTATCACGTAGACGTGTTGGCCGGACCCGAACTCGCCGTCGCCGCCACCAAGTCGTATACCGCGCAACTGCTGGCACTGTACCTACTGCTCACCGATGTGGCCGGCCGCGACAATACGGCTGTCAACCTGCTCCCGGAACGCGGCGAGGAGATCCTGCACAGCTCCGTCGTGCAGCAGCTGGCCACCCGCTACCGCTTCGCATCGCGGCTGGTCACCACCGGCCGCGGCTACTCGTACCCGACGGCGCGCGAGGCCGCCCTCAAGCTGATGGAAACGAGTTATCTTTCCGCTCAGGCCTTCTCAGGGGCCGATCTGTTACACGGACCGCTGGCGATGATCGACCCTCAGGTACCGGTGATCGCGATCGTTCCCGACGGAGTCGGGGGACGTGCCATGAACGATGTGCTGCACCGGCTGGCCGGACGCGGTGCGGACGTGTGCTGTGTGGGGTCGGCGGACGCGGTGGCGGCCACCGGGTTGGGTGTGACCCTGGAGCCGACGCTCGAGGAACTTTCACCCATGTTGGCCATTCTTCCGCTGCAGCTACTCGCGATGCAGTTGGCGATCGGGCGCGGCGAAAATCCAGACGTACCCAGAGGTCTATCCAAGGTGACCGATACGCTGTGAAGCGACAGTGACCATGCCCGGGTATTTTGATATGCACGTGCACGGCGGAGGCGGCGCATCATTCGGAGACGATCCTGAGGCCAATCGCGTTGCCGCAGAATGGCATCAATCCCATGGAACTGACGGGATGCTGGCCAGCCTGGTCACCCTGGCGCCCGATGAGTTGCTGAGCGCCGTGCGTGTGCTTGCCGGGATAGCGGGTGCGGATGGCATCGCCGGGATTCACCTCGAAGGCCCCTGGCTGTCACCACGGTATGCCGGTGCTCATGATCCACGCCTGCTGCGCACACCGAATCTCGCCGAGCTGGAGCGGCTACTGGACGCCGGGGCCGGGCACATTCGGATGGTCACCATCGCGCCTGAACTCGCAGGTGCAATCCCGGCCATCGAGTTACTCGTCGCGCGCGGCGTGGTGGCCGCAGTAGGACATACCGATGCCACGTATGAGCAGACATTGCAGGCCATTTCGTCTGGTGCGACAGTCGCCACTCATCTCTTCAACGCCATGCGCCCGATCCACCACCGCGAACCCGGCCCCATCCCGGCGCTCCTGGAGAGCCCAGAGGTGACCATCGAGCTGATCGCCGACGGTGTCCACATCCACCCCGCGATCTACCGAATGGTGCTGGCTACGGTGGGCCCCGACCGGATCGCTCTTGTCACCGATGCGATGTGTGCGGCCGGAATGCCGGACGGTGCTTATCAGTTGGGCCAGCTGCCGGTCACTGTGGCCTGCGGCGAGGCGCGGCTGTCCGATGGCACCATCGCGGGGAGCACCGCAAGCATGGCCGACCTGCATCGGTTCGCGGTGACCCAGGCCGGTTCTGCGGTGGCCACCCTGCAGACGTCGGTCAATCCCCGACGCGCGGTGCGTGTTCAGGCGGCGTCGTAGCGCGGTCCGATGATCTTCGCGATCCCCAACAGCCGTTGGTAACTTTCTGGACCTGCCGAGCATCCTCGTAGATCGGTCGCGGTGTTGCGCACCCTGGCCAGTACACGCGAGCAGGACATGCGCGCTCCGTCGTTCGTAATCATCACGTAGGAACCAACTACCGCGTCATCGTCTCGGTGCAACGAGCCGATCACGTATCTCCATTGCGCGGAGTCGTACACGGTGTGCTTCGCACACCTCAACCACATGTCCATCTCGCTGGAGGCGAAGTCACGCGCCTCGGCATCCGTGGGGAAGACAGCGATGCTTTGTGCAACCTGCACGTTCCACGGTGAGCTGTCCTGCAAGTACTGCTCGTGCGCGGCCATGTACGGGCCGCGGTCGTAGGTGGCCACTGACGGGCGGACCACGCTGCCGCAGTCCGGTCTATCCGTCGTGAGGTCGGAGAGGGCGTTGCGCCGATCGACGACCGGAAAAGTCGCTCCCATAACGGAGGACGCCTCTTCCGGTGTCACCATCAGATCGTCGATCGCGGCAGGCGGTATCGGCACGCCCTGTTCGGCGGAAGCGGGCGCCGCGAATACCAGTGCGGCCACCATCAGCACGACCGTCATCGCCGACATTCTCATGGCTCAGACCTCCCACACCCGCGGGCCGACGATCTTCATCAACTCGAAGGCGCGCTCACCACCACTCTTGGAAACCGTTGAGCAGGTGCGAATGTCAATTGCGACATTGCGTTCGCCCAGAAGCACGTGCTGGCATGCGGCATACGCGGCATCGTTCCTTCCGTAGCCAACGGCCAGAACGTTGTCGACCTGCGTGACACCCCGGATGTCCACCGTCGCCGTCAGAGTAGTGCCATCGATCGACTGTTCAGAGACGTTGATCGTCTGCTGTTCGCACTTGCGCCAGCGGTCGGCCTCGGTCCGCGCGAAATCTCGGGCCTCCTCATCCGTGCTGAACACCGCCACACTTTGATCGACCAAGGTGAACCAGCCGGAGTGATCCCACAACGCTTGGGAGTGCGCCGCCACGTAGGAGGACCGGTCGTAGCTCGACACAGAAGCCAACACAACGCTTCCGCAATCCGGCCGATCGGTATCCGATGCGAAGGTCGCACTCTGCCGGTGAATATTGGGGAGACCGACGCCCATCACCTGTTCTGCCTCCTGCTGCGTGAACATGAGTCGATCGATCGACGCGGGCGGCACGTGTGGTGAAGGTTCGGCGAGTGCGACGGCCGGGTACACGGCGCCCAGTGCCACCGTCAGTGCCCCCACCACCGATCGCATGCATTCCCCCTCACTAGGCCTTCGATGGGCTCCCGGTTGTTGTGTATTGAACTCTAGTGAGCCACCCGGCGCAGTTCCTTGGTCAGCTCGGCCGCATCCGGCGGTTGCGCCCCGGGCCGGGTGCAGGTGATCGCCGCGGCCACCGCCGCGCGCCGCAACGCCTCAGGCAGATCGAGCCGGCGCTGATAGAACCCGTCGAGGAAAACGCCGGTATACGTGTCACCGGCGCCGACGGTGTCGACGACGGTGACCTCGTGGGCAGGGACGTGCAGCGGCGACGGTTCACCCCGCAGGAAGGCCAACGACCCCGCCGACCCACAAGTGACCAACGCGATCTCGAGGCGCGGGTGCTCGTCGAACCAACGGCCAACCACGCCCTCGACCGACCCGCCCGGGTACAGGAATTCAAGGTCTTCGGTGCTGGCCCGCGCCACCTCCGCAATGGACAACCATGGGGCGATACGCGCGACATACGTCTCTCGGTCGCCGACGAGCGTCGGGCGCACGTTCACATCGAAGGTGAGCGGAATGTCCGCATAGTGCCGCATGATCCACGCGCGTAGCTCATCGCGCTCACGCCAGAGCACGCTGGCGATCGAACCCGCCCAGATGGCCACCGGAACGCGCACCGGATCGGGAAGTGACGAGGGCGCAACATCATTGGCGGTTCCCTGCCAGTAGAACTGATACTGGGCCGCTCCGTGTTGGTCGACGTCGGCGACGGCCAATGTCGTCGGAACATCATGGCGCATGACCAATGATTCATCGACACCTACCTCGGCCAGGTTCTGTACGCACTGACGCCCGAAGGCATCGCCGGACACATGGGTAAGAAGCGCCGTCCGAACGCCCATCTTCGCGGCGGTGATCGCGGTGTTGTACGGGCCGCCTCCGGGTATCGGGCGCCACAATCCGCCAGCCGCCGGGACCAGATCAACGAGTGTCTCGCCGCAGACGATGAGGCCGTCTCTGTCGGGCACGTTCCCAACGCTACCCGGGACCGCTTTTCTCGCAGCGTCTTTCATTTCGCCTATGCCCGGGCCACCCGAGGCAGAAGACTCAGGATGAGATCGAGGGCTCGGCTGCCGTCCCGTTCCGCGCATGCCCGCACATCGATAGCCACGTTCCGCAGCGGCGCCAGCGCGTGCTGGCAGTAGATCACTCCACCAAAATCCGTCGGCCACGCGTAGCCGACCACCAGAACCTCCTGCACTTGGACGATGTTGCGAAGCTGCACCCATTCACGACGCGTGCTTCCGTCCGGCTGCGGCAGAAGCGAAGTGACCCGCTGGTTCTCGCAGGCACGCCAGCGATCCGCCTCACTAAGCGCGAAGTCCGTCGCATCCGACCACTCAGGAAAGATCACCATGCTCTGGTCCACCAGCCGCGTCCAGCTCGGATTGTCCACCAATGAGCGGTACCGCCCGGATAAATAATTGGACGATTCATAGCTCGCCGTCGATGCGAAAACCACACTGCCGCATTCGGGTCTGTCGGTCCGATCCGACACCAGCCCGGCCCAATCTCCGGACACATGCATGCCGGCCCCCATGACAGGACTCACGTCCCTGGGCTCGAGCATCAGAGCGGGCAGCGCGTCCACCAGCACGGGAAGCTCGTCGGGGTCCGCCGACGCGGTACCCGCAGACACCGTCATCGCCATAACCAGCACACAAAGAAACGACGCCACCCCCAGAACAGTCCTCATATCTGCAGGAGCCTAGAGGAGAGGTGTCACCGCCGAGTGGACAATCGAGACGGGCATTACCGCAGTACCTTTCAGCAACATTGCGGACGAAACTCGGTGGCCCGGCTCCGGGATCGGCGCCTAAGCTGCCACGCGTCCCCCAGTCGCGTATCGATGATGTTGTCGCCGGAGCGCTGGCGTGGACAGAAGTCGACCTCATCGACATCGCCGATTCCTCTGCCCGCCCGCTGCGGGATGCGTTGGAGGAGTTTGGGATCAGGGTGCACTACCACCCTGTCGGACAGCCACGGCATATTGTCGCGGCGCTGGGCAGTGATCGGCAGGTCGCGCCCTTTGTGATCCTGGGATGCCACGGCGACGACGGTCGGATCTTGCTCCCCGAACTCGGCGAGCCGATAGCTTCCGAACAACCGTTTACCGGGCTGATGGGTGCCGACGAGGTACGCCGGCACCTGCGGCTTACCGGAAGTTTCGTGGTGTCCATCGGGTGCGAAACGGGGAGCCCGGAACTCGCGGATGCGTTCCTGGACGCGGGCGCGGTCGGCTACTTCGCGCCACAAGAAGCACCCGACGAGCATGCCGCATTTCTTGTCGCGGTGCTGTTCTTCTACGAGCTGACCGCGGGCTGAACCGTGGCCGAAGCAGCAGAGCGGGCACGCGGATACGACGCCGCGACCAGCACGTGGCGGCTATGGCCGCGGTAGGCGGCTAGCCACCTCGAGACCCCTTCATGGTGTTGACAGTCACGTTTAAGCATTGTTCCATGCGGATGTATGCACTAGTGGAAGGGAAGTTCATGGCCGCGGCGGCGCTCGTCCTGTATCTGGTCTTCATCGCTGCTGGGCTCGGCTGGAAGAGTTACCAACAGTGGCGCGCAACCGGCTCCAGCGGGATCCACGGATTCCATGACCGCGCAGGCTCGCGCGAATGGCTCGCGGGGGCGGGATTCATCGCCGCGATAGTCCTAGCCTTGCTCGCACCCATTCTGCAGCTGACGGCGCTCATCACTCCCCTTGCCGCGCTTGATAACCGGCCTCTGCAGACCGCGGGAATCGCACTGGCCACGGCGGGAATCGTCGCGACAGTCTGGGCGCAACACACCATGGGCGAATCCTGGCGGGTAGGCGTCGACACCCGGGAGACCACCACGTTGGTGAGCACCGGCGTTTTCGGATGGGTCCGCAATCCGATCTTCACGGCAATGCTGACGTTCGCCGCCGGGTCTGCCCTCATGATCCCGAACCCGTTGGCCCTCAGTGGTTTCGTGCTACTCGTCACGTCCATCGAACTGCAGGTGCGCGTGGTTGAGGAGCCCTACCTCCTCGCGGCACACGGCAGGACCTACCGCGACTACGCAGCCCGGGTCGGACGATTCCTGCCCGGAATCGGCAGATTCAGCGCCCAGGGTTGATGAGCCCACCACCGCGAGTGGTGGCCAGCTCGTAGGCCGACTCCGCATGCTCGGCATCGTCGAGACCATCGGACTCGTGCTGCGGATGCGACCTGATGCCCATGGAATGCCGCAGACCCAGACCGATCAGCCCGGTAATCGCGACCGAGTAGACGAGCACCGCGATGACAGCGACAAGCTGCAACCAGAACTGATGCAGTCCGCCGCCGTACAGCAGCCCGTTGACACCGGCAGGTGCCGCGGCACTGCCGACAACGCCGATCATCAACGTGCCGACGATGCCACCAACCAGGTGCACGCCCACGACGTCGAGCGAATCATCGTATCCCCAGCGGTATTTCAGCTCGATGGCCAACGAGCTGAAAGCGCCCGCTACCGCTCCGATGACCAGGGCGCCTATCGGGGTGACCGACGAACAGGAGGGCGTGATGGCCACGAGCCCCGCCACCACACCCGAGGCAGCACCGAAGGAGGTCGGCTTGCCGTGCCGGATCTTCTCGACCAGCAGCCAGGCCGCCATCGACATTGCCCCCGCGCCAAGGGTGTTGGCGATGACAAGGGCCGCGGTGCCGTCGGCGGCCAATGCCGACCCCGCGTTGAACCCGAACCAACCGAACCACAGCAGCCCCGCTCCGAGCATCACCGCGGGCAGGTTATGCGGACGCATCGCCTCGCGCGGCCAGCCGTGCCGCTTGCCGAGGATGATCGCCAGTGCCAGACCGGCGGCGCCCGAGTTGATCTCCACGGCGGCGCCGCCGGCGAAGTCGATGACGCCCAGGTTCGCGAGCCATCCGCCCTTCTCGGCAGTGGTGCCCTTGACCGCGAACACCCAGTGCGCCACCGGGAAGTAGACCAGGGTTGCCCATAGCGCCGTGAAAGCGATCCACGGGAGAAAGCGCATGCGATCGGCGACCGCACCGGCGATCAGCGCCACCGTCACCATGGCGAACCCGGCCTGGAACATGACGAACACCAATGCAGGGATCTTGGTCGGCCCCCACAGCGGAACCGAGGAAGCTTTGTAATCGCCTTCGAACAGGTGCCGCAATCCGGCGAATTGGAACGGATCGCCAAGTAACCCGCCACCCATGTCGGTGCCGAACGCCATCGAGTACCCATAGGCCACCCAGAGCACCCACACCACGGCGACGGCCGAGAAACACATCATCATCATGTTGAGGACGCTCTTGGCGCGCACCATGCCGCCATAGAAGAAGGCCAATGCCGGGGTCATCAGGAGCACCAGTGCGGCACTCGTCAGCACCCAGGCGGTATTGGCCGCGTCGGGCACTCCCATATGCGGAAACATGTGCTGGCTACTCCCGGATCGTGCGATTGGGTCAGCGTGAGTGTAGGGAAGCCGCCGCCCGCGCGCGCAAGACCTGATCTAAACTAGAACACGTTCCAGTTTTCTGGCGTACGATTTCCTTCTCATACCTGCCCGACCGACCGATTCCCACCACCCACCCAACCTTTCCCACCACCCACCCAAGGAGTGGCCATGCATACCCCCATCTGCGACGAGCTCGGCATCGAGTTTCCGATTTTCGCCTTCACGCACTGTCGCGACGTCGTCGTCGCGGTGAGCAAGGCCGGCGGCTTCGGCGTGCTGGGCGCCGTCGGGTTCACCCCCGAGCAGCTCGAGATCGAGCTCAAGTGGATCGACGAGCACATCGGTGACCACTCCTATGGCGTCGACATCGTCATCCCCAACAAATACGAGGGCATGAACGCGAACATGCCGGCCGAGGAGCTCACCAAGATGCTCCAGTCGATGGTGCCGCAGGAGCATCTGGACTTCGGCCGCAAGCTCCTCGCCGACCACGGCGTGCCGATGGAGGAGGGCAATGACAACGCCCTGCAGCTGCTGGGCTGGACCGAGGCCACCGCTACCCCGCAGGTGGAGATCGCGCTCAAGCACCCCAAGATGACGCTCATCGCCAATGCACTCGGCACGCCTCCGCCCGACATGATCCAGAAGATCCACGATGCCGGTCGCAAGGTCGCCGCGTTGTGCGGCTCGGCCAAGCAGGCCCGCAAGCATGCGGACGCCGGAGTGGACATCATCATCGCCCAGGGCGGCGAAGCCGGCGGCCACTGCGGTGATGTGGGCTCTATCGTGCTGTGGCCGGAGGTCGTCAAGGCCGTCGCCCCCGTACCCGTGCTGGCCGCAGGCGGAATCGGCAGTGGCGCCCAGGTCGCGGCAGCGCTGGCGTTGGGCGCGCAGGGAGCGTGGACCGGTTCGCAGTGGCTGATGGTCGAAGAGGCGCACACCACGTCGGTCCAGCAGGAGACGTACGCAAAGGCGGGCAGCCGCGATACTGTGCGCAGCCGCTCGTTCACGGGTAAGCCCGCGCGCATGCTGCGCAACGACTGGACCGTGGCATGGGAGACTGAAGGTAACCCGGAACCGCTCGGAATGCCGTTGCAGTACATGGTTTCCGGGATGGCCGTCGCGGCGACTAACAAGTACCCGGATCAGAGCATCGATGTCGCCTTCAACCCGATCGGCCAGGTTGTCGGCCAGTTCACCAAGGTGGAGAAGTCGGCCGCGGTCATCGAGCGCTGGGTGCAGGAGTACCTGGAAGCCACCACCACGCTCAATGAGCTCAACGAAGCCGCCGCGTCGGTCTAACTGAGAGCGGCCTGGGCCAATCCCCTACTGGCCCAGGCCGTTTTGCATCGTGTTGGCCAGCACGTTCACCGCAAGGCTGCCGTTTCCCGGCTGACAGACCTTCGCCTGCAGCAGCACGTTCTCGCGCCTGCGGGTCTGGTTGAAGCAGCGGCGGTCAACACCCGCCTCCTCCTTGATCCACGCGGCATCGGCGGCGCCGGCCGCTGGTCCGGTGAATGTCCACACCTCGCGTCGGCCGTCATTCAGGATCAAGGTGGCCGTCTGCCCAGAGCATCCTTGAGTGCGGTCCACCACCCGATGGAATGCGCGGTCGGCCGCATCGTTGTTGGCGAACACACCGATCGACTGCTTCACCAAATGCGTTGCATCCGTCGCGGAGTCTTGCGTTGTCGCGCCCCGGAACGAGGCCAGATCCGGATCTGCGTACACCTCGTCCAGCCCGATATCCGACCAGTTGTTACATTCCGGAACATCCACCGAGAACGCCTGGAACGGCTGAGTGAACTCGCTATGCGACCCTAGCTGCGACCCGATGACGTTGCTTACCGAACCGCGCGCGAGCACCGCGTAATTGACGACCCCCGGATCGGACGGACGGGCGCCCGCCGCCGGGGCCAGTGCCAAGCCGAACGCGGCGGCCACCGCCGAAATCGACACAATCCGAGTCATTCCCATCACACACCAGCTTCCATCGCATCGGCAATTCGCGACGCGGCGCGTTCAGCGTTCCTTGGCGAGCACACCTTCACCTGGAGCAGCACCTCTTGCCGCGCCCGCATCTCAACAGAGCAGCTGCGGTCGTTCGCGCTATTGGTCATCGACCAGCTGGCCGCACCACCGCCGGAGCTTCCCTCAGTGAATGTCCATGAGTCCGTTACCCCTTGGTCATCGGTGATCTTGATTGGATGCCCATAACAGTCCGACATGAACAGCAACGCCACCACCGGATCGACCGCAGCCGTCGGACTATTGAACACGCCCACAGCTTGTCGCACGGAGTACCGCGCGTTCGATGCAGACTTCTTCGAGTACTGGCCCCGGTAGGCAACTAGCGTCCCCGGGTTCCCATTGAACACCTGGTCCAAACCGGCCTCGGCGAAGTCCACACAGTTCGGCTCGCTCAGCTCAACACCGCCCGTCGGGGCGTCAAGGACGCGTGAGGCCTGCAGCTCGGTGCCAACGATCCTGCTGACCGCAGCGGGTTCCTGTAGAACGGTGTCCAATGCCTCCGGACCGACAGCCCACGCAGACGGCGCACAGGCCAGGGCCATCCCCGACACCGCCACAACGACGAGAGCACGCATCAGACTCGCGCCTTGACCGTAACCTCGATGTTGCCGCGGGTGGCGTTGGAGTACGGGCACACCTCGTGGGCTTGTTCCAAGAGGTCCTCGGCAACCTCCTGAGACAACCCGGGCAGATACCCGTCCAGCTCGGCAGACAGATCGAAACCGCCCTCGGGGGTTTTGAAGATTCCCACCTTGGCCGTGATCGACGTCGCGGGATCAAGCTGGACCTTCGCTATTCGGGCGACCAGATTGAGCGCGCTCAAGAAGCACGCCGAATACCCGGCCGCGAACAACTGCTCGGGATTGGTGCCTTCCCCGTTGCCGCCCATCGACTTTGGGATTCGGGTGTCTAGATCTATCCGGCCATCCGAGGAGCGAACATGCCCGTCACGGCCTCCCCCGGTCGACGTGGCTTCTGCGGTGTAGACGGCCTCATTGGACATATGACGAGCATACGGAAGGCGCCGGCTCCCTTGAAGAGAACCGGCGCCATCCAAGAACTGCCTACTGAGCGTCGAGACCGGCGCGAACGCCCTCTTCGACGGCCTTGCCGAGCTCGGGGTCGACGTTCTTCCAGTAATCGAACACCCTGGACAGCACGGGTTCGCTGACGCCGCCCAGCACATGGCCGACGATGTTGCTCGCCAGACGAGCACGCTGATCGTCGTTCAGCACCTCACGCACCAAGGTTCCGGCCTGAACGAAGTCGCCGTCCTCGGCATGCTGGACATACCCGGCGCGTACCGCGGTGCCGCCGAAATCCCACGCGCCGCCGTCGCCCGCAGCCTCCGGATCCGCATGCGGACCGCCAAAGGAGTTGGGGGCGTACACCGGAACCTCGGGCTCGTTGAAGTGATACCGCATCGCCCCCTCCTTGGAGTAAGAGTTCACTTCAGCGGCCCGTGGCGAGTTCGGCGGCAACTGCGCGTAGTTGGTGCCAATCCGGTAGCGATGCGCGTCGGCGTAGGCAAAGACCCGGCCGAGCAGCATCTTGTCGGGCGAAAAGCCAATCCCCGGAACGATATTCGACGGTTCGAAGGCAGCCTGCTCGATGTCGACGAAATAGTTCCTTGGGTTGCGATTGAGCGTCCACTTGCCGACCTCGATCAGCGGGTAATCCTTCTTGGACCAGACCTTGGTCAGATCGAACGGGTTAAATCGGTATCCCTGCGCCTCAGCCACCGGCATGATCTGCACATGGAGGGTCCAGCTCGGAAAATTGCCTTGCGCGATCGCGTCCCACAGGTCACGACGATGCGCATCGGCGTCGGATCCGGCGAGTGCATCCGCCTCCTGCTGGGTCAGGAAATCCTGCCCCTGATCGGTCCGGAAGTGGTACTTCACCCAGAAACGCTCACCCTCGGCATTGACCCACTGATAGGTGTGTGAACCGTATCCATTCATGTGGCGGTAGCTCTTCGGGATCCCGCGATCACCCATCAACCAGGTGACCTGGTGCGCCGTCTCGGGACGCAGCGTCCAGAAGTCCCACTGCATGTTGTGGTCCCGCAACCCTGATCCCGGCAACCGCTTCTGCGAGCGGATGAAGTCCGGGAACTTGATGGCATCACGAATGAAGAAGACGGGGGTGTTGTTGCCGACGAGGTCATAGTTGCCGTCCTCGGTATAGAACTTGATGGCAAAACCACGCGGGTCACGCCACGTATCGGGGCTCCCCTGTTCCCCCGCCACCGTCGAAAAGCGAACCAGCGACTCTGTTTTCACGCCCGGTTGAAACAGCTTGGCCTTGGTGTACTTCGAGACATCCGCGGTGACGACGAGCTCTCCGTACGCGCCTGCACCCTTGGCATGCACGATGCGCTCGGGAACGCGTTCCCGGTTGAACTGCGCAAGCTTCTCGATCAGATAGTGATCATGCAGCAGGACCGGGCCCTGGATGCCTGCGGTCAACGACTCGTCGTCGCTCTCCACCGCGATTCCGGTGTTCGTGGTTGTTCGGATGGACATGAAAACCTCCTCGATACCTGACTAACTGGGCTGAACTAATTGGGCTGACATGCGGGGCAGAGACCCCAGAAGACGATTTCGGCCTCGTCGACCACGAACCCCGCGGTATGTGACGGCTCCAGGCACGGTGCATGCCCAACGGTGCAGTCCACATCGGTGACGACACCGCAACGACGGCAGACCAGATGGTGATGGTTATCGCCGATACGCGTCTCAAAAAGTGCTGCGGAACCGGCCGGTTCGATGCGTCGCACCAACCCGGCACTGACACAGGCCTTGAGCACGTCATAAACGGCCTGTGTGGACACCTTCCCAAGCTCGGCACGCACCACCATCGCGATGATGTCTGCGGTCGAATGTGGATGCGCCGCAACCGCGTTCAGAATCGCGACGCGTGGGGCCGTGACACGCAGTCCCGCCCGGCGCAATGCTGCGTCTGGGGCGGGGGGCTGCACTACGGTCACTCCACCAGTATGCGCCTTTTCTGGAATGAGTCAAGAAATGACCTTCTAGCCGAACGGGCCGTTAAACACGAAGTAGGCCCCGGCAGCGATCAACACGAACCCCACGAGGTGATTCAGGGTGAGCTTCTCGCCCAGGTACCACACGGCGAAACCCAGAAAGACCGTCAAGGTGATGACCTCTTGCATCGCCTTGAGCTCCGCGCCCGAATACACCTCACTGCCAAGGCGATTCGCGGGAACTGCCAGGCAGTACTCGAAAAACGCGATGAACCAGCTGACAAGGACAACCACCCACAACGGGTGATCCTTGAACTTGAGATGCCCATACCAGGCGAAGGTCATGAAGATGTTCGAGCAGATGAGCAGCACTGGCGGCAGAAACCGGGCGGCAATCATGTCCACATTCTGTAGATCTTCCCTGTCAACCGTCCACAGACGCTAGCCTGCTGCGCATGGGCGGCGCCACATTGCATGACCGGTACATCCAAAGCTGCCTCGGCGGACTGCACGTGCGAGTAGGCGGCCAGGGGCCCGCCATCCTCTTCTGGTCCAGCCTGCTGATGACGGGGTCCATGTGGGCCGACCAGGCAGAATACTTCGCCGACCGGTACACGGTGATCGTCGTTGACCCGCCCGGCCACGGCGACAGCCAGGCCCTGCACCGCATGTTCCGGTTTGAGGACTGCGCACGCGCCGTCGAACAGATCCTCGACACGCTCGGCATCGAACGCACACACGTCGTCGGCAACTCCTGGGGCGGAATGATCGGAGGAACCTTCGCCGCGCTGTATCCGCATCGGGTGGGAGCGTCCGTGCTGATGAACGCCACCGCCTCGCGCGCCAACCTACGCCAGACGGTCGAGTTTCGGCTGCTCACCGAGATAGTCCGGCTTCTCGGCCGATTCCGTGAACCGCTCACCACCCGCGCGGTGAAGGCCTTCGTCGGGCCCACCATCATGCGAGAACGCCCTCAGGTAGAGCAGACAATCCGGGCGGAATTGCGCGAGCTCAACGTCGACTCCGTCTACTGGGCGGTCAACAGCGTGGTTCCGGCACGGCCTGACCAACGTGAGCTACTCGGAAGCATCACCGCACCCATCCTGGTCGTGGCGGGCCGGGAGGATCCGACCTTTCCCGTCGTGGAGACCCAGCTCATGGCCGAGGCGATTCCCGGGGCCGAGTTCGTGGTCATGGAGAACATCGGGCATCTGGCCGCTCTGGAACGCCCTCAGGAGGTCAACGCCCTCATCGACGAGTTCCTGAAGCGTCATCCGCTGGAGGACTAGAGGGAGCGCGCCCTGCGCATATCGTCGATGGCCCCGGCACGGTCACCCAGCTCATTGCGGATCACCGCGCGCAGCGCGAGCGCATCGGCGAACCCGGAATCGAGTTCGAGGGCCTCATCGGCCGCCGCGAGCGCCTCATTCGGTTTGCGGGCACCACGGAGAGCCCATGCGTGGGTGTAGTGATTGATGGCGTCACGGCTGCCATATCGCACTGCGGAAAGCGCGCAATCGATCGCGTCGAAATGCCGCCCCATGCTGCCGAGGCAGTAGGCCAAGATCCGCCACGACAACGAATTCTTGTGCTCCAGCTCCAGCGCATCATTGGCGAGACGCAGCGCCTCGCTATCGTCTCCGGACGCCAGAGCCTCGCTTGCGCGGGTTGCCAGCTGCTCAGCGTCCACAGAAACGAAGGTACGCGAACCCTCTCCGCCGGTTATCCACTCACGGCCGCAATGTCGATCGAGGTTACGCTAGCAATCATTGTTACCCGTCCTAACCAGCCAGCTCGCATGGGTCGACAAACTCTGGTAACAATCGAGTGTTAGTTAGCCCTCACCGGCAAGCAGCGGGTTCACCGCGAATTCGATCACCCGATAGGGCGCGTGATCGCGAGAGTCGGTGTTCCACTGGCTGACGTAGATGCTGAGGCGATCGAGCGTGGAGTCCGGCCCAATGTATCCCCCGTACGGCTGAGCCAAGGTGTTGTCCCAGGACTCGGGAAGTTCGTCCGCCATCGCCGGCCAGGCCCCGGCATTCACCACTGTGGTCGCGGGCACCGCACCGAGACGCGTCGGGTTGTCAGCGACCCGCACCTCGACGTTGCCCGTGGTCTGATTGAAGTAGGACAGCACCGCCTGTCCGTCCACCATCTTCATACTCAGCTCGCCCAGGTGATCGTTGAACAATGGCGTCACGGCGGCACCCCAGGCCCACTTCCCCTGCGCGTCTGTTCCCCAGCCCTGCCAGGTCGCACGGTCGGTGAACGTGTCGGGCTTGGCCCGGTACAGGACCACCGGCCGCGAGCGATCGAAGGCGTCGCTGACGATGTACACCCAGCCCTTCGGCGACTCGGGTGTCCACAGCGGGTCGTAGTAGCCGCTGATCTGGGTCTGTTGGCCGCCCGCGTAGTCCCCAGGTCGTATCGATCCCGGCACGGTCGGCCATCCCGCGCGGAAGGGGTCGGGCTTCACCAGTCGTGTCGACTGGGGGATCAAATTCTTGGTGACGGCGATGAACAGCCAGTTGGTGCCGTTGATATCGATGACGCCGGCGGGAAGTTGGGAGAATCCCGGCGGTGTCGGGTCCTCCAAGAGCGGTCGGTCGATGCCCAGGACACCGGAGTGACGCACGCCGGAGGTGTTCGGCACCGTTTCCGTGTCGACGCGCAGCGCCACCGGGGAGTACCAGCCGCCATATCCCACACCCTGGCCTGCGAAGCTGTCGCCGCAGATCTGCAGCATGCCGCCGGTGAAGACCATGAACTCGCACAAGTCGGTCGCACCGAGATTGTAGTCAGAGGTCGCGGTGCCGGTGCCCGCGACGGGGCCAATCCGCACCACCTCACCGGGAGCGAGAGCCGGCGGAACGGGACGTAGCGGGTCGGCGAGTGTGGCTGGAATATAAGCCAATTGAAGGATCGTTAAGACCATCGCAGTCAACAGAGCCGCGATGCGCCGCACGCCTCATCTCCCATCCGACGCCACGGCGCCACTAGCCATCCCTGGACAGGGTAGCCAGTGGCGCCGCGGTGGGATCGCTATGGACGAGGAGCGGTCTGAGAGGGCGACTGCGGGGGCGGGGGCAGTTGGCGCCGCTCACCGGGGGCGGACGGGAAGTCCGGCGGCCCTACCTCCGATCCACGCTGGATGATCACCGGGCCCCGCATCGGCGGTGCGTCGTCACGGTCGAACATCATCACGCGGCTTCGATCGTGCCCGCCAGGTCCGCCGTGTCCGCCATGCCCGCATTGCGAGCCGGCCAGCACGCCCAGACCGAAGGTGACGCCAAGGATCACGAACGCGCCCGCGACGATGCCGACGACGGCGGCGATCTTTACCAGCAGGGTGTTGCTCGCCGAACGCGGCGCGGGCGCAGGTGCCTGCGGTACAGACACCGGATTCGTTGATGTATCGGGATTGTCTGGAGTTGTCATGCCCCGAGCATGACCGAACCGACTGACCGTTACCCAGGGAAAACCCGTGAAGTTCCTGTGTATTGCCCACGCTCTTTGCGCGAGCGCTCATCGTTAGCTAGCGACGAGCAATTCGGCGATCTGAATCGTATTGAGCGCCGCACCCTTCCGGAGGTTGTCTCCGGAAATGAACAGTGCCAGACCGCGATTACCCGGCACGCCCGGATCCTCACGGATCCGGCCCACCAGCGAGTCGTTGGCTCCCGCGGCAGCCAACGGCGTGGGCACATCGGCCAGCGTGACACCTGATGCCGCGGCGAGCAGCTCGGTAGCGCGCGCCGGAGTCAGCTCACGTTCGAATTCGGCGTTGATCGAGAGCGAGTGTCCGGTGAAGACCGGAACCCGCACGCATGTGCCGCTCACCAAAAGCTCTGGGATGCCCAGGATCTTGCGGCTCTCGTTGCGCAGCTTCTGATCCTCGTCGGTTTCACCGGAGCCGTCGTCAACCAGCGATCCGGCCAGCGGGATCACGTTGAAGGCAATGGGTGCAACGTATTTCACCGGGTCCGGGAAGGTGACGGCGGAGCCGTCGTGTACCAGCCGCTCACTCTCGCCGATGCCGGCGCGCACCTGGGTGGCCAGTTCCTCCACACCGGCCAGGCCGCTACCCGAGACTGCCTGGTAGGTCGACACGATCAACCGCTGCAGGCCCGCCTCGTCGTGCAGCACCTTAAGCACCGGCATCGCGGCCATGGTGGTGCAATTCGGGTTGGCGATAATGCCTTTCGGCAGCTTCACCCCACGCACATCGCGATCGAAGTTGACCTCCGAAACCACCAACGGCACGTCCGGGTCCTTGCGCCAGGCCGAGGAGTTGTCGATCACGGTGACACCCGCCTCGGCGAACCGCGGCGCCTGCACCCGCGACATGGTCGCACCGGCCGAGAACAGCGCGATGTCCAACCCGGACGGATCGGCGGTCTCGGTGTTCTCGACCTCGATCTCCCGACCGCGGAACGTCAGCTTCTTGCCCTCAGAGCGAGCCGACGCGAAGAACCGCACCGACGAAGCCGGGAAGTCACGCTCTTCCAGTAGCTTTCGCATGACGGCGCCCACCTGACCGGTGGCACCGACAACACCGATGGAGGTCATCGTCCGGTGCCTCCGTATACGGTGGCTTCCTCTTCGCCGCCGAGATCGAAGGCGTCGTGGATGGCCCGCACGGCCGCATCGAGTTCAGTGTCCTTGACCAGCACCGAGATCCGGATCTCCGATGTGGAGATGAGTTCGATGTTGACCCCGGCCTTAGCCAGCGCCTCGCAGAAGCCGGCAGTGACACCCGGGTGGCTGCGCATGCCCGCGCCCACCAGCGACACCTTGCCGATGTGGTCGTCGTAGAGCACCTGCGAGAACCCGATCTCGTTCTTCAGCGAGTCCAGCTTCTCCACCGCGGTGGGTCCGTTCTCCTTCGGGCAGGTGAAAGTGATGTCGGTCTTGCCGTCCTCGACCTTGGAGATGTTCTGCAGCACCATGTCGATGTTGATCTCGGCATCGGCCACGGCACGAAAGACCTTGGCGGCGTATCCCGGAACGTCGGGAATCCCGACGACCGTGACCTTGGCCTCACCACGATCATGTGCGACGCCGGTGAGAATCGCTTCTTCCACAGGAATGTCCTCCATTGATCCGCTGACGATCGTGCCCGGCTTGTCGGTGTACGACGAGCGCACGTGAACCGGAACGTTGTATCGCCGGGCGTATTCCACGCAGCGCAGCATGAGTACCTTGGCCCCGGCCGCTGCCATCTCCAGCATTTCCTCGAAACTGACCTTGTCGAGCCGGGCCGCATTCGGCACGATCCGCGGGTCGGCGGTGAATACCCCGTCGACATCGGTGTAGATCTCGCAGACGTCGGCCTTCAGCGCGGCTGCCAGCGCGACGGCGGTGGTATCGGAGCCACCCCGTCCCAGCGTGGTGACGTCCTTGCTGTCCTGACTCACACCCTGGAACCCGGCGACCAGCACCACCTGGCCCTCATCCAGGGCGGAGCGCAACCGGCCGGGGGTGACATCGATGATCTTGGCGCTACCGTGCCTACCGGTGGTAATGACGCCAGCTTGCGAGCCGGTGAACGAGCGCGCCGAGGCACCGAGCGAGTGGATCGCCATCGCGACGAGGGCGTTGGACATTCGCTCACCCGCGGTGAGCAGCATGTCCAGCTCGCGCGGCGGCGGCGACGGGCAGACCTGTTGGGCCAGGTCAAGCAGCTCGTCGGTGGTGTCACCCATGGCCGAGACGACCACGACGACGTCGTTGCCGTTCTTTTTCGTCTCGACGATGCGTTCGGCCACCCTGCGGATGCGTTCGGCCGTTGCGACCGACGATCCGCCGTACTTTTGGACGACGAGCGCCACGGCATACCTTCCTGCTGTTCGGCCAGGGTCGGGGAGATCCAGTCATCAGGATAAGGGGTTACGACAACTCGATAACCTGGCCCGTATGGGCAACCCGACCGAACGTACCGCCATCACCTCGGTTCCTATCCAGCCGCTGATCGCCTCGCGCTGGAGTCCGCGGCATTTCGATCCCGGCGCAAGCCTGGCTCCCGAGACCCTGACAGCCCTGCTCGAAGCGGGTCGCTGGGCTGCCAGCTGGGGTAAGCGCTTCCCTGTCAGGTACATCGCGGGTCTGCGCGGCGACGCCACCCACGAAGCGCTGAGTGAGCTGCTCAATCGGGGAAACTCTTACGCAAAAGTTGCGGCGGCGCTCGTCCTGGTGAGCACCGACCTGGGTGATGACGACAACACCGCGGTGTATGCGGCAGTCGATGCCGGGCTGGCCATCGCCCAGCTGGGTGTGGAGGCGCGCTCCCATGGTCTGCACACCCATCCGATGGCCGGTTTCCGGGTGGAGGAGACGTCTGCTGTGTTCAACATCCCCGAGAACGTGCGGCCCATCGCCGTCGTCGCGATCGGGGACGTTCTCGATGACTACGCCCAGGCCGACGAATCGACCCTCGAACGCGATCATGCCCCCCGGCAGCGGCCAGCGCTCAGCGATATCGCCTTTACCGAGCGCTGGGGCAACGGCTTGGTCAGCTAGCTCGGGGGTTCCGCCAGTGTGTCCCGGCTCGCGCGTCAGTCGAACGAACCGCGGAAGATCCGTACCGCTTTGTCGATCATCGCCCGGGTTGATGCACAATCAGCGTTCTTCAGCGAGAAGCTGAGCACCTCGACGAAAATGCGCTCCGGGGTGCTGCTCTCCTGCATGGCACCGCCCGGAACCTCACGGGCATAGAGCGGCTTGCCCAGACGCACCATGCTGGTACACATGCTGCCGTCCTGTCCGTGAAAATACTCGATACCGTCGCGGACGTCTTCCCGCAGCCTTGACGGCGCATCGATACCGGTCCTGATAGACAACTCGAATTGAGTATCGCTGTCTTGCAACGAGAATCGGCATGAGAACGGATCACCGAAAAGTGATGGCCTCAGGTCGTCCGCCTTGCCCGGATACTCGCCGAGAATCTCACACGGATCACGTTCAGCAATCTTGATCGGGTACGCGCTCAGCGCATCACGCACGGGCATATCGGCCGGGCTCAGCTTGGCTAATAGCCCAATAACTGGTTGTGCCATTTTACAATTCGGCGCCAGTGCGCTCCGTGATCCGTCGACGACCACGACGCGCAAAGCTGGCACTTTGGCCCCCTTCAACCGCGGAGCATCCGGGAGCTTGTCCAATGCGATCGGAAACTCATACAGGCAGGTGCCCGCGGTGTGAAACACGGGCGCTCCGCCGATCGTGAATTCGGGCTTCTCACCGGAATAGTCGCCCAACATCAGCGACAGGCCAATACTCGACGGGTTCGCCGTACCCGTCACCTTGATGGAGCCGAAGCAACCACCTATGTCTCCTGAAACGTATTCGGGAGCACCAATATCCTTGAGTACCAACAAAAGGCCACACGGATCTACCCGTCGCAGCGCCCGTAGGTAGGCCAGCAGCGTGGTCTGGTTCTGAGTGAAGGTTTGACCATATGTGGGCACAGCATCGGCGAACAGGGTCTGGCCAGTGGGCGCGGGCAGCTTTCCGGTCGCGGTACCGGACACGATATTCGTACATCCCGCGATCGCCAGCATGGTGACGAAAAGCACTGCTACCGAGCGGAGTTCGCGAATAGCCGCACCGCCTTGTCCAGGATCTCCCGCATCTGCCCACAATTCGATCGTCCCTGCCGGGTGAAGCCACTCGCCACGACCGCCGGGGAATACGCCTCGGCATCATCGGTATTCATCGCTCCGCCGCCGACGTCCTTGGGATACAACGGATCTCCCACCAATGCCAGGGCGTGACATCCCGTCGGGGTGCTCGTGTCCTCGTTGTGGAAGTACGTCACGCCGTCACGGTGCGATTCGACGTATTCATCGGGAAAGTCGTCGACACTGCTGGTGAGTTCGACGGAGTAGTCGATATCGGAATCCGCGAGCGTGAAGTCACAGCCGAAGGGATCGCCCAGCAGGTCGACGGACACCTTGCGCGCCCTGCCCGGGTACTCCCCAAGGATCTCGCAGGGATCACGTTCGGCGAGTTTGATCGGATACGCACTGAGCGCGGAACGCGGCGGCAATCCCGAGGGAAGGCCCTTGGCGATCGCTGTCACCAATTGCTTGGCCAGTCGGCAGTCCGGGTCCGAGTACTCGTCCGACCCATAGAGGTACGCGCTGACCGTCAACACGGCCTGCAGCGTGGGACTCGCGGGCGCTCCCGGTAGCCGTTCCAGGCCGAGAGGGACCTCATACTCACACTCTGATCCGGTGTCGTAGACCGGGACAGAACCCACCTGGAACGCCACGGAGGTATCGCGCTTGTCCTGCATGGAGTACTCGTAGGACACCTCGGTGAGGCTGGGATCGCCGGTGACCTTCACGCTGGCATAACAGATCTGAAAGTCGCCGACGACCTGTCCCGGGTCTCCGTACTCCTTCAGGTTGGCCGCGAAACCGCAGGGGTCCACGCGCCGCAGCGCTCGCGCATAAGTAAGCGTCGTCTTCTCCTGAGCAGTGAGCTTCTGGCCGTAGTCCGGCTGATCACCCCGAAAGAATGAGTCGGCCCCGGGCGCCGGTTCGCCTCCCCGCGCCTGCCCGGTAACGATGCGCGTGCAGCCGGTGGCCATCAGCAGAATCGCCAGCGCAGCCATCCCCCTCCGTACCCACATGCTCAGCGATCGTGCCAGATGATCGCGGTTCGCGCGGCTGGTAGAGTCCCGTCTATGCAGCGGGCGCTCCTCCTCCGACGCCGCGACAGGGTCTGATCCAGACCGGCTTCCTGTCGCGGGTTGTTGGCGTGCCGGTCGAGATCCCCCTCAAACTCCCGGAGCCTTCCCATGACTAGCTTTTCCCCAGACGAGTTCAACTACACCCCCCGCAGCATCGTCACTCCGAACGGACCCATTCCGGCCGACCAACCGGCGTGGAACACCCAGAAGAACAGCTCGATGCCGGTACGTCGGTACCGCCCCTTCGCCTCGGAGGTTCCAGGGGGCGAACCGACTGCGCCCTTCAACCGCACCTGGCCGGACAAGGTGATCACCCGCGCACCACAGTGGGCGGCGGTCGACCTGCGTGACGGAAACCAAGCCTTGATCGACCCGATGAGCCCCGCACGTAAGCGCCGGATGTTCGATATGCAGATCCGGATGGGGTTCAAGGAGATCGAGGTCGGGTTCCCCTCGGCGAGCCAGACCGATTTCGATTTCATCCGCGAGCTGATCAGCGAGAACGCCATCCCCGAGGACGTGACCGTCCAGGTGCTGACACAGTGCCGCCCGGAACTGATCGAGCGGACGTTCCTGGCCTGTGAGGGCGCGGCGAAGGTGATCGTGCACTTCTACAACTCGACGTCGATCCTGCAGCGGCGCGTGGTGTTCCGGGGCGAGAAGGACACGATCAAGAAGATCGCCACCGACGGCGCCCGCAAGTGCGTTGAGGAAGCGGCCAAATACCCCGATACACATTGGCGTTTCCAATACTCCCCGGAGTCCTACACCGGCACCGAGCTGCAGTATGCGCTGGAGGTGTGTAACGCCGTCGGCGACATCATCGAGCCAACACCGGAAGACCCGATCATCTTCAACCTGCCGTCGACGGTGGAGATGACAACTCCGAATGTGTATGCCGACTCCATCGAGTGGATGAGCCGCAACCTGGCTCGGCGCGACTCGGTGATCCTGAGCCTGCACCCGCACAATGACCGCGGAACAGCGGTGGCCGCAGCGGAATTGGGGTTTCAGGCGGGTGCCGACCGCATCGAGGGCTGCCTGTTCGGTAACGGTGAGCGCACCGGAAACGTATGCCTGGTCACGCTGGGGCTGAATCTGTTCAGCCGCGGCGTGGATCCCCAGATCGACTTCTCGAACATCGACGAGATTCGGCACACGGTCGAGTACTGCAACCAGCTGAAGGTCCCCGAGCGGCATCCGTACGGCGGCGACCTGGTCTACACCGCCTTCTCCGGCAGCCACCAGGACGCCATCAACAAGGGCCTGGACCAAATGAAACGCGATGCGGACGAGGCGGATTCCGACGTCGACGACATCCTGTGGCAGGTGCCATACCTGCCGATCGACCCCAAGGACGTGGGGCGGAACTACGAGGCCGTGATCCGGGTCAACTCGCAGTCCGGCAAGGGCGGCGTCGCCTACATCATGAAGTCTGATCATGGACTGGTGCTGCCGCGGCGCCTGCAGATCGAATTCGCGCAGTCGATCCAGCGCATCACCGACGGCGAGGGTGGCGAGGTGAACCCCAAGGAGATCTGGGATGTCTTCGCCGAGGAGTACCTGGCACCGATCGTCCCGCTGGAGCGGATCCGCCAGAAGGTGACCGCCTCCGAAGAGGACGGTGGCACGGATTCCATTGCCGCCGTAGTGAAGATCGACGGCAAGGAAACCGAAGTCAACGGCACCGGCAACGGCCCGCTAGCCTCGTTCGTGGATGCGCTGTCCACCGTGGGTTACGCCGTCAATGTCTTGGACTACTCCGAGCACGCCATGAGCGCGGGAGATGACGCCCAGGCAGCCGCGTACGTGGAAGCCATGGTTGTCGGCCCCGATGGCGGTGAGGCACAGACGGTGTGGGGTGTCGGTATCGCGCCGTCGATCACCACCGCCTCCCTCAGGGCAGTGGTGTCGGCGGTCAACCGCGCCGCTCGTACCTAGCGGGTCCCGTAGCGCCTACGGAACTTCTCGACCTGGCCGGCGGTATCGACGATCCGCCGGTCTCCGGTCCAGAACGGATGGGAGTCCGCTGTCACCTCGGCGGTGATCAGCGGATACTCCTGGCCCTCGAACTCCACGGTGCGAGTGCTCGTCGCCGTCGAGCGAGTCAGGAACATCTTTCCGGTGGTGGTGTCCTGGAAGACGACAGGGTGATAGTCGGGGTGTATTCCGGGTTTCATCAGTGGTTCCCTTCTGTGTTGTATTCGCCGTAGGAGAGGAAATTGTCAAGCTCGGACACGTGCTCGCACGGGTCTTCATGCCAATCGCCAAACGGATCGCTGAACTCTTCCCAGCTTGCGGGGCTTGCCATTTCGTCATCGGTGAGCAAGGCGCCGCGCAGGGCGTCCAGCACCTCGGCGCTCTCGGCGCCGCATACCAGCACCGTCATCGCGGTATGCCGGTCCCCAAACCGGTAATCCCACATGAGGTCGGCGAATGCCCTCCGCTCCAGATCGGCCTGCCGTACCTCTGCCGAATCCATTGCCGCTAGCCACTTCCCGGCCGCCGATACCCTGAGCCCACCACCGGCGGACTCCAGCCACATCGCCTGCCGATCCTGAGTTGCCAGCCACAACCGGCCCCGGGTACGGATCACGCCGTCGAGCAGTAGGTCGATCGCCGCATGCAGCCGCTCCGGGTGAAATGGCCTGCGCGCATTGAACTCCACCAGCGCGATCCGGCCGTCAACGGCCAGGGAGGGCTGTCCCGCGAGCAGCGCGCCATGTGGGTCGTCCGCCCGACCACACCGCGCATCGTCCTCCAGATGATCGAGGGCTTGTTCGACTCGGCCGATGCGGGCGGTGATGCGTGCGCGCGGCGCCAAGCGCCGCAGCACCGAAAGTACCTCAGATTCGGGATTGCGTACCACCAGGACGTCGGCGAACTCGGCCTGACCGATCACCACCTGGGCCACCGTCCGGCCGTCGTCGAGCTCGTCGTCCCCGAGGGCCTGCTCCAGCCAGTTCGCGGTATCGACGCATGAGACCACCCCCGCGATTTCCACATCACGCGCCGCCGGTCCATCGACGTATCCCGGTCCCATGCGAACGGGCACCGTCTTGATCGCCCAACAGATCGGATCGGCTTCCAGCCATGGCTCCAGATGCAGGACGATCCGTCCCACGTCTTCCCGGCGATGCAGCGTGCGTAGCAGCACGAGCAGATCGTCACGGACGGTGCAGGAAACACAGCCGTGGGCCAGTTCCAGAACGGTCACTTGGGGGTCCCGGACTCCACCGGATACGACGGACCGCTTGACGATGTGCCCGTCAAACCGGTGCGTGACCACGACAGTTCCCGGGTCGCGCGCCAAGACATCCACGACCGCGTCGGTATCGGTCTGTCCGGATACGAGTAGCACCGGCGTGCGCATGACTTCTCCCTCTTGCGACCTATTGGAAACGATTTTCATTACTACGCGCTTCACGGTACAGTCCGGATCAGCACTTGTCGAAAACGATTCCCATTATCAAATGGGTATGAATGGAGGTCCGTTGTCCGCGCATTGCGAGGTGACCGGACGGTCACCGGGCTTCGGTAACGCGGTATCGCATTCACACCGCCGTACCCGTCGCCGCTGGTCACCCAATATCCAGCTCAAGACGTATTACCTGCCCTCGGAGGACCGGCGCATCAAGCTCCGGGTGAGCACCAAGGGCATCAAGGTGATCGACCGCGACGGCATCGAGGCCGTGGTGGCACGGCTGCGCGCGCAAGGGCGGAAGTTCTGATGGCGCGCAATGAGATCCGGCCCATCGTGAAACTGAAATCCACGGCGGGCACCGGATACACCTACGTGACCCGCAAGAACCGGCGCAACGATCCGGACCGGATGGTCCTGCGCAAGTACGACCCCGTTGTGCGCAAGCACGTGGATTTCCGAGAGGAGCGCTGAGATGGCCAAGAAGTCCAAGATCGCCAAGAACGAGCAGCGTCGCGTCATCGTCGAGCGTTATGCCGAGCGACGCGCGGAGCTCAAGGAGATTATCCGCCAACCCTCGAGCAGCCAGGAGCAGCGTCTCGCCGCCCAGGCCGAGCTGGCCCGCCAGCCACGCGATGCCAGTGCGGTACGGCTGCGTAATCGCGATGCGGTAGACGGGCGGCCCCGCGGCTATCTGCGCAAGTTCGGACTGTCCCGGGTGCGGGTCCGTGCACTCGTGCACGACGGGTCGCTGCCCGGCGTCCGGAAAGCGAGCTGGTGATGGCCACCAAGACACCTCGCAATCGTCGGGTCAAGGTCGCCGATACCAAGCCCAAGCCGAATCTCTTTGCCAAATTGGGTCTTTCATCGGTCGACTACAAGGACACCAACACTCTGCGCCTGTTCATCTCCGAGCGCGGCAAGATCCGCGCCCGCCGGGTGACCGGTTTGACCGTGCAACAGCAGCGCCAGGTCGCCACGGCGATCAAGAACGCGCGCGAGATGGCGCTACTGCCCTACGCCTGACTCCGAGTCAGCGTGGCTGCGGAATCGCGTTCTCCAACAGGAAGACGTGCTCCGGGCTGATCACCTTGGTGATCGCCGTGCCGAACAGCGTGCTGGGCTGCGCGGGCTGTTTGGCCACATCGGTGTTGAGCAGCGCCACCACCGTGGTCTGCTCGGCCGGCGAGTAGATGGCCAGTGTCTGAAAGCCGGGGATGCTGCCGTTGTGACCGATCCACCCTCGCGCGTCGAAAATCCCCAAGCCATAACGGATATCGTCAGGGACTGGGGGCATCGCCACGGCCTGCAGGCGCTGCTCCTGGGTGGCCGGTGTAAGCAGCCTGCCGGTCGCCAGCGCGGGCACCCAGATCCTGAGATCTTCGAGCGTCGAGATCATCGCACCCGCCCATGAGGCCCACGACGGGCTCCAATCGGTGCTATCGATAAGCGGCCCGGTCGGCGTCAGCTGCGTGTAACCCTGCGCGTGCGGATCGGGAAGGGTATTGGTGTCCGGAAAGCTGGTGTGGCTCAAGCCGAGTGGCTCGGTAATGTGCTCGCGCACGAACTCGGGCAACTTCTGTCCGCTAACCTTCTCCACGACTTGCCCCAGCAGTACCGCATTGGTGTTGCTGTATTCATAGCCCTGCCCCGGTGGGAAGTTCGGCGGCTGCGTGAAGGCGTAATCGAGCAGTTGTTGGGTGCTGTAGCGGCGCTTCGGATCGGCCTCCAGGTCACGGTTGAAGGCCAGCGACATCGAATAGTTGAACAGTCCGCTCTGCATCCGGGCGAGCTCACGCAGGGTGATCTTGTCTCCGCCCGGAACCCGGTCCACATACTTGGCAATCGGATCGTCGAGTCCCAGTTTACCCTCGTCGACAAGCTGCAGCACTGCGGTGGCCGTAAAAGTCTTTGTCACACTGCCGATTCGGTGATAGAAGTCGGGGCGCATGGGCGCATGGGTCGCAGTGTTCGCGACACCAAATGCCCGCACATACCGGCCCTTGGGCCCCCACACCCCGACGATGGCGCCGGGCACCGATGCACTCGATAACACCTCGTTGATGGCGGTGTCGAGCCTGGCCGATGTCTCCGCGTCCAGATCTGTGACGGTAATGCGCGAGCGCGTCGCGCACCCGCCGATAAGCAGCGCGAGCGTGAGTACCACGCAGAGGATTCGGCGCATCAGAACAGCGAGTACTGCGCTCCGGCGCGACTGGGAACCGTGAACTGCTCGATGTCGGTACCGCCGGCAACGCGCCGCACTTCGGTCATGAACGTTTCGTCATCCAACAGCGGGACACCGAGCGACCGCGCATGAAATCCCTTACCCTGCTCTGGGTTTAGCTGATTGCAGATCACCACCGAGGTGTCCTCGTCAACCGTATCGGCATAGGCTAGGCCCGCCTGCATGATCTGCTCGACCAGCTCCTCGTGGGTGCGAGTGACCTCTGAACTCAAGGCCACCCGCATACCCTGCACCAGCGGCTGACCCGCGATGAACGGGCCGGGATTGAGCCAGTGACACGGCTGGCGAGATGCCACGGTCTTGAGCGAGCGCAGCTCGTCGTGTGTCACGCGGCCGTTGGGCCAATGCTTACGGGTGGTCTCGCGGATAGGAAGCCAGGTTCCGCGTTCCCGCGCCCGCTCAAGCACCTTCGGCAGCACCTCAGCAAGCACCCGGGCATCGTCATAGGCGTCGTGCGCCTTGAGCTGTTCGACGCCCCAGTGCGCGGCAAGGGTTTCCAGGCGCAGGTTCGGCGTATCCAGGTCCAGACGCCGGGTCAGCTCGACCGTGCACATCACCGCCTCGGTAGGCAGTTCGGCGCCGGCCAGTTCGGCCTCCGCCGCCAGGAACGAATAGTCGAATCCGACGTTATGAGCGACCAATGTCCGGCCCCGCAGCAGCGCGATGAGATCGGGAACGACATCGGCGAACTCGGGCTGTCCCTCCAGCATCTCCGGGGTCAGGCCGTGCACATGCGTCGGGCCCGGATCAACACCCGGGTTGAGCAGACTCACCACACTGTCGGTGATGGTCCCGTCGGCGTCCAAGGCCAACGCCGCGACACTGATGACACGCGCCCTACCTGGCTGAAAGCCGGAAGTCTCCAGGTCAACCACTACCCACTTGGGGCTGTGGTCGGGCGTCTGCCCCCAGATCGGCATGACTCAGGATGGCATGTGGGACCGACAACCCGCCCTAGGCGCGCGGGGTCCGGAGAACCTGCCGGCCGATGGCGTACTTGTGTACCTCGGTAGGCCCGTCATACAGACGGAAGGCACGCATATCGCGGAAGATCATCTCCACCGGCGTCTCGTCACTAATGCCGATACCGCCGAGCACCTGGACGCACCGGTCGGTGACCTTGAACAGCTCCTCGGACACGAATGACTTGGCCATCGAGCTCTCGTGCCGTCCCTTGGCACCGTTATCCATCATCCAGCAGGCATGCCAGATGGTGAGGCGGCATTGATGCAGCGCGATCTCATTGTCGGCAAGCATGAAGGAAACCCCCTGGTGCTCGCCGATGGTCTTGCCGAACGAGGTCCGGGTGCGCGCGTAGTCGACGGCGATGTCCTGAGCGCGAGAGGCCGCCCCGAGCCACCGCATACAGTGCGTCAACCGCGCTGGCGCCAGCCTCAGCTGTGCGTATCGGAAGGCCTGGCCGGTCTCGCCGAGTAGCGCCTCACGCGGCAGAGTCAGATTGTCGAACCGCACCACCGCATGCCCCTCGGCGTAGTTGCGGTCCATGGTGTTCATGATGCGTTCGATCACAATGCCTTCGGTATCGCCGTCACAGAGGAACAGCGTGGGACCCTCGGGCAGGTGGTCGTTGGCCTCCAGGTTGGCCATGATGATCCACGTCTTGGCGCCGCGTGCGCCGGTGATGAGCCACTTGCGTCCGTTGATGACGAAGTTCTGGCCATCGAAGGTGGCCGAGGTCTTGAGCTGCGACGGGTCCGATCCGGCGCCGTCGGGTTCGGTCATCGCGAAGGCCGAGCGCTGGTGCCCCTCGATCACGGGGCGCAAAAACCTCTCGGACTGCTCTTCGTTGGTGATCTTGCCGAGCAGGAACATGTTGCCTTCGTCGGGCGCAGCGCAGTTCATGGCGATGGGGCCCAGGGTGGACCAGCCCGCTGCCTCGAAGATCACTGCCTGACCGATATGCGAAAGACCCCAACCTCCATAGGATTCCGGCGCCTGCACGGTCAGCAGCCCGGCGTCGCGGGCCTTGCCGACGAGCTCGTTCCGCAGCTCGTCGGTGGGTCCGTGCGCGGTCAGACGAGGATCGCGCTCGTAGGGAATCACGGTCTCGGTGACGAACTCACGCACCCGCAGCGCCTTCGCGGCCAGCTCTTCTGGAATGCTGAAGTCGATCATATCTCTCCCTCGGTGAATTGTGTTGCCGCCCAGTCAAGGACGGACATGGCGATGTTCTCAAAATCTGCGTATCCGGCCCCGATGAGATCGCCGGACTGCCACTTGCGGTACAGCTGCATCCAGGCGACGGCGAGGCGAAGCCGCGCGCAGGCCACATGCCAGTGCAGCGGGCGCGGCTGCGTTCCGGCCGCGGCGAAATAGGCATCGATAACGTCCCGGCGACTTCCGAATCCGGGTGTTGTGGTGGGCATCTGATGGACAGCACGCACGGCGGCCGCGTCGCCCTGCTCCATCCAGTACGAGACCAGAATCGCCAGATCGAACAGTGGGCAGCCACGGGTGGTCATATCCCAATCGATGACAGCGTTGGGGGACAACGTTTCCCGGTCGACGAGCATATTGTCGAGCTTAAGGTCCATGTGCAGCAGCGAAACTCCCGCGGGCTCGGGAATCTGCCGCT
Organism: Mycobacterium sp. D16Q14; assembly: GCA_002013415.1. Taxonomy (GTDB): domain Bacteria; phylum Actinomycetota; class Actinomycetes; order Mycobacteriales; family Mycobacteriaceae; genus Mycobacterium. The sequence goes on along the minus strand of MAEX01000004.1, from coordinate 237,423 downwards.
CCAGCTGCGCGGTCAGCTTCGTGACGACCCCGGGCAGGCCCTCGGGCCAGACGGCATGGGCCCGTCGAGTCCAGCCGATCAGCTGACGTTCCAGCAGGCCCTCAGGCTTGCCGAGTTCGCCCAATCCGACGGACTCGGGTTGTACCCGGTGCAGGGAGGTCATGGCTTCGATCAGGGTGGCGGTGATGCGTTCCGGGGCATCTCCGGGTAGACCCAGCGGCAGCTCACCGCCGATCGCCAGTCCTTCCCGATACTCCAAAAACTGGAAGGGAGCGCCCAGGACATCCAGGTCGTCGCAGTACAACAGGCCGCGCGGAGCGAGTGTGAAGCCGTCATTCAGCCGCGAGAGCACTCGCCATTCGCGGGCCATGTCGTTGGCGCCTTCGGCGATCGGACCCGCCGGCGGGCGGCGAAACACGGCCCGTTGGCCGTCGAGTGTCACCAGATAGTTGAGATTGGCCTTACCGCCGGCGAATTGTCGCGCCGTCGCGGTATCGAGAGTGTGTCCCTGCCGCGTCGCCCACGCCGACAACGCGACCCAATCCTGTGGCGTCGTCTCTGCTGTGGCGCGGAACACACGAGTTACCCTAGCCGCGTACCCCAACCGGCTGGTTGGTTGGGTGGATGGTCACTCGTTTTCGCCGATAGCGTCGATCAGCCGCCCCAGTATCCGCCGGAGTTCACGCTGATCATCGGCACTTAGTCGGCCGAACATCTCGCCTTCCACGGCCCAGATTGCCGACTCCACGCGTTGGAGTAACGCCTTGCCCTTGGCAGTAACCCGGGCCGGTAGCGCTCGCCCCGAGGCCGGCACCGTCGGCCGGGACACCAGCGAGACGTTCTGCAATCCGTTGAGAACCTGATTCATCGCCTGCGCCGAGACACTGTGTTCGCGTGCCAGCTCGGCACTGGTACGGCCGGGGCTTTCGTTGAGCATCCGCAGACACATGAACTCCGGCATCCCGAGCCCGAGCGGCCGCAGCGCAGCAAGGACCTGCGGACGCATCACAGCACCGGCCCGGAACATCAGGTACCCCAGTGGCTCGGCCTCATCGGATTCAGTCATCGCAAGCATCCTGGCATGAACCTTCCAGGACGCACCCAGACTCGCGCCCATTGACGCGGCGCACGCGAGCAGTGGGCTCGGTCGGCACGCCCCGTTTGTCGGCTGCGTGCGAGGGCCCGGCAGCGGACAAGCAGGCGAACCGTTGCCGTGCAATGGATTACCACCCCAGGCGAAATTCTCAGCGTACTCATATCAAGAACATTGACATATCTCATGAGGCATCCGTATCAAGGAAGTTGATACGGATGCAGTCGGCGACAGGTCAGCTGCCTGATCATGAGAAAAGGAGAGTTAGATGTCTGATCCATTTGCAGGCTTCGAAGGTCCCGGCTCCGGCTTTGGCGGGCCCGGGTTCGGCGCACCCGGGTTCGGCGCACCCGGATTTGGCGGCCCAGGGTTCGGTGGACCAGGGTTCGGTGGACCCGGATTTAGCGGACCCGGCGGATTCGGTCTACGAATCAAGCGCGCGGTCACCGCCTCACTGCTGCTTGACGGGCCGGCCAGTGCCACAGAGATCGTGCAGCGGGTCTCGGATGCGACCGAGGGTGAGATCACCCTTCCCGAGCCCGTGGTGGAGCGAGTCCTCGAACGGCTCGCTCATCGCGGCGTCGTAAAGACCGAGGACGGCGTAGCCACCCTGACCGAGTTCGGCCGGAAGCTCCTCGCGAAGCGGGGCATCACCAGCCAGACCGCGCAGGCACTGCGAGCCAAGCTCTTCCCGAAACTCGTCAACGTTCTCAAGCTCCGCTCGGGCCTGACCGAGATCGCCGGGCTGGCGCGCGTAATCGCCGTGACCGGCACCGACGAGCAGAAGGAGAAGCTGGCCGAGGCCAGCGCCACCCTCTTGACCACCGTCAACGAGGTCAAGCGATCGCTACAGAGCGCCGTCGCCTAGGAGCCGTTCAGCACTGCCCGTGTGGCCATCCGCTCCGGCCGCACGGGCAGTGAGCGCTTCCTCAACGACGGTGACATCGTCGCCTCGCGTGGCCTCCAATAAACTCCCCGAGTGACCCAAGACCACCTGTCGGTGCGCGGCCGGATTGCACTGGCCGCAGGACGCTCAGCGCGCTGGGCCTCCCGGATCAGTGGTCGCGGCGCGGGGTCCATGATCGGCGGGCTCGTCGCGCTCACGTTGGACAGCTCAGTGCTGGCGCAGTTGGGCCGCGGACGTCGCACGGTCCTCATCACCGGCACCAACGGCAAGTCCACCACCACCCGGATGGCCACCGCCGCGCTCGCGACCGTGGGACCGGTGGCCACCAACACCGAAGGCTCCAACATGGATGCCGGGCTGGTTGCCGCGCTGGCCGGGACCCGCGAGGCCGAGGTCGCGGTACTCGAGGTCGACGAGATGCACGTGCCGCATGTCGCGGACGCCGTCAACCCGGCGGCCATCGTGCTGCTCAACCTCAGCCGTGATCAGCTGGACCGCGTCGGCGAGATCAACAACATCGAGCGCACCCTGCGCAAGGGGTTGTCCCGGCATCGCGATGCGGTCATCGTCGCGAACTGCGATGACGTCCTCATGACATCGGCCGCATACGACAACCCCCATGTCATCTGGGTGGCGGCAGGCGGCGGATGGGCCGGAGACTCGGTGAGCTGTCCGCGCAGCGGAGAGCTCATTGTCCGCGACGGAAACCATTGGTACAGCACCGGAACCGACTTCTCCCGGCCCGATCCGGACTGGTGGTTCGACGACGATCGCATCTACGGGCCCAGCGGAATCAGCCTGCCGATGTCTCTGACACTGCCCGGTACCGCCAACCGCGGAAACGCCACGCTCGCGGTCGCTGTGGCGATCGAGCTCGGCGCCCGCCCCGGCCCGGCCGTCGACGCGGTGTCGGCCGTCGATCAGGTGGCGGGCCGCTACCGGAGCATCGACCTCGGCGACCACACGGTGCGGCTGCTGCTCGCCAAGAATCCGGCCGGCTGGCAAGAGGCACTGTCGATGGTGGATACCGACGCCGACGGGCTCGTCATCGCGGTCAACGGACAGGTGCCCGACGGTGAGGACCTGTCCTGGCTGTGGGATGTCAACTTCGAACATTTCGCATGCGATAACCGCGCTGACGACGACAAGACCACCGTTCCGCCCGTCGTCGCATCCGGAGAGCGCGGCACCGATCTGGCGGTCCGCCTGACGTACGCCAGCGTCACACACGCCCTGCACCACGACCCGGTGCAGGCCATCAAGGCCTGTCCGCCCGGCAAGGTCGACGTGATCGCCAACTACACAGCGTTCCTCAACCTCAATCGTGCGCTGGCCAAAGGTGGTGCGGCATGAGCGAATCCACCGTACGAGTCGGCCTAGTACTTCCCGACGTCATGGGCACCTACGGCGATTCGGGCAACGCTGTGGTGCTCCGGCAACGGCTACGGATGCGCGGCATCGACGCCGAGATCGTGGAGATCACCCTGGCCGACCCCGTCCCCGACTCGCTGGACGTGTACACGCTGGGCGGGGCAGAGGATTACGCCCAGCGGCTTGCCACCCGCCATCTCATCGCGCATCCGGGATTGCAGCGCGCCGCCGAACGCGGTGCACCGGTGCTGGCGATCTGCGCGGCCATCCAGGTGCTCGGGCATTGGTACGAAACGTCATCCGGTGAGCGAGTCGAAGGCGTCGGTCTTCTCGATGTCACCACCAGCCCGCAAGACAAGCGCACCATCGGCGAATTAGCCGGCGTGCCCATCATGGATGAGCTCGAAGACACGCTCACCGGGTTCGAGAATCACCGCGGCGGAACGGTTTTAGGACCCGCTGCGGCCCCGTTGTCCAGGGTTGCCCGCGGCGCCGGGAACCGTGCCGGTGACGGCACCGACGGCGTGGTGCAGGGCAGCGTGATCGCCACCTACATGCACGGTCCGTGCCTGGCACGCAATCCCGAGTTGGCAGACCTGTTACTCGCTCGTGCCATGGGTGTGCCGCAGCTGACCGCGCTGGATCTGGACGAGGTCGCGCGGCTGCGTAAGGAACGTTTGTCCGCCAAATGATCTAGAGGGGGCGGCGTCCGGAGAGGGCGCGCCCCAGAGTCAGCTCGTCGGCGAATTCCAGGTCCCCGCCCATCGGCAGACCGGACGCCAACCGGGTGACGCTCAGCCCGGGGAAATCGCGCAGCATCCGCACCAGATAGGTGGCCGTCGCCTCACCTTCGGTGTTCGGATCGGTGGCGATGATGACCTCCGAAATGGAGACCCCATCTTCTTCGGTTCCTATGCGCGTCAACAGTTCCCGGATGCGCAGCTGATCGGGGCCGACACCCGAGAGCGGGTCCAGCGCGCCACCGAGCACGTGATAACGACCGCGGAATTCTCGGGTGCGCTCGACCGCCTGCACATCCTTGGGCTCCTCGACCACACAAACCAGCGCGAGATCGCGCCGTGGATCCGAGCAGATACGGCAGCGTTCCTTATCGGAGACGTTCCCGCAGACCTCACAGAACTGAACGCCATCGCGCACCCGCGTCAGGGCTGCGGTCAGTCGATCGATATCCGGCGCCTCGATACCCAACAGATGGAAGGCGATGCGCTGCGCGCTCTTGGGTCCTACGCCGGGCAGCTTGCCCAACTCGTCAATGAGGTCCTGGACCGGCCCCTCAAACACCGGGCAATCCCAGCCCTCCACCAAGATCGCCGAGACCACCAGCAAGCGGGCCCAACCGCTGACTCGCGAGTTCCTGCGTCTTCGCGGTCAGATCGGCGAGCGCGCCGATGACCAGGTCCTGCAGCGTCTCGATATCTTCGGGATCGACGATCTTCGGGTCAATCTGCACGCTGGTCACTTCGCCAGTGCCCTTGCCGGTGATCCGCACCAGGCCGCCACCGGACTCCCCGGTGACCTCGGCCGCCGCGATCTGCGCCTGGGCAGCCATCAGCTGCTGCTGCATCTGCTGTGCCTGCGCGAGCAGGGCGGACATATCCGGGGCGCCTCCGGGTTGCATGTGTCTCCTTAAACGGGCGGGTATCAAGTTGGTCACGCTCGCCGGGCCTCGGCGGGTCGTCAACAAGGGTAGCCGCCGTCCGGGCTACCGTGGCCAGGTGCGAGTGAGTTTTTGGCGTGCCGCGGGCCTGACTGGCGTGACGCTGCTAACGGCGGCATCGATCACGGTACTGCCCATCGTCACCTCATCGGCCCCCACCACCTTCACCGCCGGCGCGGCTCCCGGCATCGCCGGCCGCATCGTTGTGCTGGATCCCGGCCATAACGGAGCCAACGACGGCTCGATCAACAACCAGGTACCCGACGGGCGCGGCGGCACCAAGAGCTGCCAGACCAGCGGAACCGTCACCGACGGCGGATACCCCGAGCACACCTTCGCGTGGAACACCGTGCTGCTCATCCGTCAGCAGCTGACCCAGCTCGGCGTGCGCACGGCGATGACCCGTGGTGACGACGACAAGCTCGGACCGTGTATCGACAAGCGCGCGGAAATCGAGAACAGCTTCAATCCGGACGCGGTGGTGAGCATCCACGCCGACGGCGGCCCGGCCGGCGGCCACGGCTTCCATGTCAACTTCTCGAACCCACCGGTGAACGCCGTGCAGGGCGAGCCGACGGTGCGCTTCGCCAAGACCATGCGCGACAGCCTGCAAGCGGCGGGCCTGACACCGGCGACCTACATCGGCACCGGCGGGCTCTACGGCCGCTCCGACCTGGCGGGCCTCAACCTGGCCCAGCACCCGAAGGTGCTCGTCGAGCTCGGAAACATGAAGAACGCCCAGGACTCCGCGATGATGACCAGCCCCGAGGGCCGCGCCAAGTACGCGCAGGCCGTCGTTCAGGGCATCGTCGCCTACCTCAGCGGTACCGCACCGGCGCCGGGGGTAGACCCGGCGGCGGCGCCTGCACCCGGCGGTTAGGTCGCCGAACCTTCGACCGTCTTCTTCAGGTTGTCCAGCACCTCGGCCTGAATTTTCTTGAGCCCCAGCGGCGCAAAGGTCTTCTCGAAGAATCCCTTGATGCCGGCGCCACCCGTCCACGCGGTCTTGGTGGTGACGGTGGAGCCGGTTCCGGCAGGTGCGACGGTCCAGCTGGTCACCAACGTGGAGTTGGCGTCCTTCTCGATGACGGTGTGCCCGGCAATGCTGACGCTGGACTTGATGTCCCGCACGCGCGACTCGGTGGCCTGCAGCTTCCAGGCCACAACGGTGCCCTCGCCCTGACCACCCTCGAGCACCTGGTAGTCGCGGTAGTGGCCGGACAGGATCTTCGGGCGCACATTCTGGTAGTCGGCAACCGCGGCGAGCACTGCCTCGGGTGCCGCGTCGATCAACACCGAGCTGGACGCACTGACCTGACCCATGAGTTCTCCCTCGCTACGACTTGGTTCTACTACTGGTTGTAGTCGCAGTCTAAGGGTCACCCACGAGGTCGCCGAGGCCACGTTCACCGTCCACCGTCTGGCCGCCCCGTTGCAGAAAGAGAGCGATTCTTTGAGTGCTGTGCACGTCGGCGAACGCGTCAACGATGGCTGCCCGCTCCGCGGCCAACCCTGGCTCCAGGTCGGTGACCAGCGCATCTACCGTGCTCTTGGCACCGGCGATCAGTGCGAGCGGATTGACGGCGATACGCCGGGCGAGCCGATTCACAAACCGCCACCCCTCGTCGGGGTCCAGGGCACGATTCACCCAGCCGTATCGCTCCGCCAGGTCAGCATCGAAATCCTCGTGACCCAAAATCACCTCAAGTGCGCGCGCCCGACCCATGCTCTCGACCAGGTGCTGCGGGCCCGAACCCGCCGGCACGATGCCAAGACCCGTCTCCACCTGATTGAAGACGGCCTTGCCGCGAACCGCGAAGCGCATGTCCAGATTGAGGAGGAACTCACTTCCCCCACCCGCGACCCGACCCTCCACGAGGGCGATAGTGGCCTGGCGCAGTGCGCGGAACCTGCCAACCAGTCGTTGGAAGGATTCGACCGACTCCGCCGTTCGCGCCGAATCCGTTTGCAGGATTTCGACATTCAGATGGGCGATGAAGAAGTCGGGATTGGCGCTGCCGAACAGCACCACCGTCACGTCGTCACGATCGGCCAGCCATCGGGCCAGGCGCGACAGACTCGACATGAGTGGCCCGTCGAGCAGATTGAGTGGGCCGTTGTCGATGGTGACGGTCAGGATTCGGTCCGCGAGCACGCAGTGCAGACCGGTGAGCTCGGGGGGCATCAGAACGCGACAGATCCCGGGGGCAGCCCGAGTTCCACCCGTCCGAACAGCTCGTAGGCAGAATCGGTGTCGTAGACAACATGGGTGGACAGCGTGTTCACATCGCGTAGGTGACGCTGCAACGGCGAGTCTTCGTATTGCGCGGAGGCGCCGCACGCCTCGACAGCCTCAGCGATGGCCTGCTTGCAGACCTCGACAACGTAGGCACAGTTGCGGCGCACCGCCACCCGATCCTCCGTCGTCAACCCCTCGCCCGAACGCAGCTTGCCCTCCACATCGCGCACCGTCTGCAGCAGCAGAGTGTGCGCCGACTCCGCCTGCGCGGCAACATGTCCCATGCGGCGGTGTGCGGTGGCGAGTTTGGACTGCTCCTGCATCGAGTAGCGCATCACCCGGGTCTTGATCTTCTCGGTAAACAGCTCCACCGTGCCCAGTGCCATGCCCACCGCGGGTGCGGCCGCGACGTTGGAGAGCGCACAGAACAGCGGTATGCGGTAGATCGCGGCGCCATGCAGGTCGGCCGACGGTGACTGCCCGCGCGCCAGCGGGCCGAACTCCTGCACCCGATGCTCGGGAACGAACACGTCGTTGACGGCGATATCCATGCTTCCGGTGCCCCGCAGGCCGGAGGTGAACCAGGTGTCGATGACCTCGAGATCATCTCGGGGAATCATGAAGGTGCGCAGATCCGGATACTTCGGCGGCTCTGCGCCTTCTCTAGGTTGCACCACCGCAGCGACCGAAGCCCACGATGAGTGCCAGACACCACTGCCGAATTGCCAACGCCCACTTATCTTGTAGCCACCGTCGACGGGTACCGCGACGCCCGACGGCGACCAGCTGCCCGGAAACAGCAAGGGCGAGCCAGGGGACACCGACCCGAACATCTCGTCCTGCAGCTTCTCGGGGAACAATCCGGCGAGCCAGTTGTGAATTCCGTAGATACAGAATGTCCAGGCCGTCGATCCACAGACCTTGCCCACCTCGATGACGGCGCTCACCAACGTTTCCAGGCTGGCCTCGTCGCCTCCATACCGCCGCGGCGCCATCAGGCTGAACAGACCCGATTGGGACAGTTCGGCAATGGTCTCGTCGGGCATCCGGCGCAAGCGCTCCGCCTCCAGCGCCCGTGCGGCGATATTGGGTGCCAGCTCACGTGCCCGTGCAACGGCATCGGTCAGCACTGCTGTCGAACTCGTCATCAAAACCTCGCAACCTGCGTAATCATTACGGGATGACACGCGATCGGACTGAACCTGAATCTCGATTCAGGTTTAATGTAACCTGGGCAGGTGGTGATGTCTAGCGATTCAGCGATCCCGCCCGTCCCCGTCGAACAGCCCTCGACGCAACGTGGCCGCAGCACGCGCCGTGCCCTGATGGATGCGGCGCGTGAGGTCATCTCCAGAGTCGGGTATGCCGAGACCCGCGTCATCGACATCACCACCGAGGCCGGGAAATCCGTCGGGGTCTTCTACAACTACTTCACCGACAAGGCTGAGCTCCTACGCACCATGGTCGACGAATTCCGGGACGAGGCGTACACCCGCGGCGACACCGTCGAGACGGGTGATCGCGCACCGTACGAGGTGATCCAGGACATCGTCACCGTGTACTGGACCACCTACCGCGACCATGCGCCGGTTCTCTCCGGGGTGTTCCAGGCGGCGCAGATCGATCCGACATTCGTCGAGTACTGGCGAGACCTGCGCGCCCCGGCACGCACGATGATCGCCAACAACATTCGGCGGCTACAGAAACACGAGTACTGCCCGGGGATGGATCCCGATATCACCGCGTCGGCGATCGGGGCGATGATGGACTACTTCTGTTACGTCTGGCTGGTCGAGGGTGGCGAGACCGGGCGCAGCTCGGTCACCGATGAGGAGGCCATCGACACGCTGGCCCGCATCTGGTTCAACGCGCTGTGGTGGAAATCCGAAGGCGCGCATGGCGCCACCTGACTGGGTGGTCGAACTGCTCTCCCGCGCTGAACTCGTGCCATTGGATGCGCAACCGTTGACCGGCGGGGTGTCGTCCGACGTGTGGCGGATACGGCTGAGTTCGGGCGAATCGGTGGTGGCCAAGCGCGCCGTTGAACGGCTCCGCGTGCAGGCTCACTGGGTGGCACCCCTGGAACGCAATACCTTTGAGGCCCGCTATCTCGTCCGGGCATCGACGATCGTTCCGTCTTTCACGCCTCGGGTTGTCACGTCCGCCGAAGATCTGCACGCGTTCGCCATGACCGACCTCGGGCCAATCCCGTCCTGGCGGGAAGATCTGGCAGGCGGGCGCATCGACCCGGAGATCGGCGCGGTGCTCGGTGCACGCCTCGCCGCCGTTCACGCCCAGACGGCCGGTGATGACATGGCAGCAAGCGAATTCGCAGCCGACGACCTCTTCGAGGCGTTACGGATAGAACCGTACCTGCGCTACACGGCAGAGCGCCTCCCGGAACACGCGGCGATCCTGACGCGACTGGCCGACGATCTCGCGGGCACGCACCTCGCGCTGGTTCATGGGGATGTGAGCCCGAAGAACGTCATCGTCACCGCAGACGGACCGGTGCTGACCGACGCCGAATGCGCCTGGTACGGCGACCCCGCGTTCGATCTGGCGTTCTGCCTCAATCACCTACTGCTCAAGCGAATATGGAAACCGCAGTACCGCGAGCTGCTGCGCGAGACGAGCGCGCGACTGTTCGCCACGTACCTACAGGGGGTCTCCTGGGAGCCGCCGGAGGCGGTGTCCGCCCGTACCGCACGCCTCTTGCCCGCTTTGGCCCTCGCCCGCATCGACGGGCGTTCCCCCGTGGACTATATATCTGCCGCCCAACAGGATTCACTGCGCGACCGCGCGGGGCAGGCCCTACATGAATCGGCCACCGACCCGCTGTCCATCGCACAACAGTTAGAGGGATGATGACCGGAACACAGATCAGTGGTGTGCACGCTCGGCGGGTATGGGATTCACGGGGCCGGCCGACCATCGAAGCGGAACTACACTTGAGCGACGGCAGCATTGGACGAGCGATCGCACCCGCCGGAGCATCCCGAGGCAGCGGTGAGGCCACCGATTTACGGGACGGCGGCAGACCTTTCGCCGGATACGACGTGAATTCGGCGGTCGCAGCAGCACGCGGCCTCGCGGAATATCTCGTCGGCGTCGATGCCACCGATCAAAAGGCCGTCGATACGGCGCTCGCGGCGGCGGACCCGTCAGATGCGTTCTCCGTCATCGGCGGGAACACTGCGGTGGCCATGTCGATGGCGGCCGCACACGCCGCAGCCGCAACGCATGGAATCCCGTTGTGGCGGTATCTGATCGGTGACCGAACGGCCACAATGCCGCTGCCGGAGATTCAGGTGATCGGCGGGGGCGCCCACGCCGCGCGCCGCACCGATGTGCAGGATTTCATGGTGGTGCCGGCGGCCGCCGACAGCATCGCACAGGGACTTAACTGGGTGGCGGAGATCCATCGCGCTTGCGGGGCATTGCTTTCCGAGAAAGGCCGACTCGCCGGAGTGGCCGATGAAGGCGGCTGGTGGCCGGTGGTGGAGTCCAACGAGGACGCGCTGGAGCTGCTGGTCGCCTCCATCGAGCGGGCCGGTCTGCAGCCGGGCGCCCAGGTCACGATCGCGTTGGACATCGCGTCGAGCGAGTTCGGTAGTGGTGGCCGCTACCGTCTCGGCCTCGACGGCACCGAACTCGACTCCGACGCCTGGTCGGAGGTTCTGATCGGCTGGATCGATAAATATCCGATCGCCTCCATCGAGGATCCCCTGGCCGAGGACGATCCGGCTGCCCTGGCGGAGTTCACCCAAGCAGTGGGACACCGTGTCCTGGTCGTCGGTGACGATTTCACGGTGACCAATGCCGGGCGCGTGCTCCGAGCAACCGAGGCCGGAGCATGTAACGGCTTGCTGGTAAAGCCAAATCAAGCGGGAACACTCAGTGCTGCCAAGTCTGCGCACGACACCGCTCACGACTGCGGATGGGACACCATCGTCTCCGCGAGATCGGGTGAGAGCGAGGATGTCACCATCGCGCACCTGGCGGTCGGCTGGGGCGCCGAGCAACTCAAGGTTGGCTCCATCACCAGATCCGAACGCACCGCGAAGTGGAACGAGTTGCTCCGCATCGACGAACAGCTTGGCGGAGCACCGATTCGGTTAGGACGATTGACCCTCGGTTAGGGGCGCTTAGTCACCTAATCAAAGATCTCGGGTGCGCCTGGCCAGGAACCGGGCTAGCGTAGTAACTGTGCCTATCTCATCAGGATCGGCGCACGCCGAGGGAGTAAACCGGCTACTACGGAGTTATCGGGCCATTCCCGCGACGGCGACCGTTCGTTTGGCTAAACCCACGTCAAATCTGTTCCGCGCAAGGGCAAAGTCGACTACACCGGGCCTGAATACCTCGGGCCTCACCGGTGTCATTGACGTGGACACCGTCAACAGGACTGCCGATGTGGCTGGCATGTGCACCTATGAGGACGTGGTCGCCGCGACACTTCCCCACGGGCTCTCGCCGTTGGTGGTGCCACAGCTCAAGACCATCACGCTCGGTGGCGCGGTCACCGGGCTCGGAATCGAATCCGCGTCCTTCCGCAATGGGCTTCCCCACGAGTCCGTTCTCGAGATGGACATCCTCACCGGCTCGGGCGAGATCATCACCGCATCGCCACACCAGCACGTCGATCTGTATCGGGGTTTCCCCAACTCATACGGCACCTTGGGCTATTCGGTGCGTCTGCGCATCGAACTGGAGCCCGTGGCTCCGTTCGTTGCCCTGCGGCACATCCGATTCCACAATCTCGATGAACTGGTGACGGTGATGGAATCGATCGTGGGCTCGGCGACCTTCCAGGGCGAACGAGTGGACTACCTGGACGGGGTGGTGTTCACGGCCGGGGAATCGTACCTGACCCTGGGCACCCAGACGGATGCACCAGGCCCGGTGAGCGACTACACGGGACAACGGATCTACTACCGATCGATCCGGCATGCGGACGGAACCAGCAACGATCGACTGACCATTCACGACTACCTATGGCGTTGGGACACCGACTGGTTCTGGTGTTCCCGCGCATTCGGTGCACAGAATCCGCGCATCCGCAGGCTTTGGCCACGAAAATACCGGCGCAGCAGCGTCTATTGGAAGATGATCGGACTCGACCAACGCTACGACATTGCCGACCGCATCGAGAGGCTTAACGGGCGCGCAGCCCGGGAACGCGTCGTGCAGGACGTCGAGGTACCGATCATGAACACCGCGGAATTCCTGCGGTGGTTCCTCGACGAGGTACCGATCGAGCCGGTATGGCTGTGCCCGTTACGGTTACGTGACAGCGAGGGATGGCCACTGTACCCGATACGATCGGGACAGACATACGTCAATATCGGATTTTGGTCTTCGGTGCCCGCGGGTTCCACCGAAGGAGCCACTAACCGGCTTATCGAACGCAAGATCAGCGAGCTCGGTGGACACAAGTCCCTATACTCCGAATCCTTCTACCCCCGTGATGAGTTCGAGGCCTTGTACGGCGGAGAGCACTATCGGACACTCAAGAAGACGTACGACCCCGATAACCGATTGCTGGATCTCTACGCGAAGGCGGTGCGGCGACAATGACGACTACTCAGGCCAAAAATGAGCGGGGCGAGAACGGCAGGCTCTCGTTAGCCGAGATTCTGGAGATCATGGCGGCCGGGGACCTGCCGTTGCGCTTCAGCGCGTACGACGGCAGCAAGGCCGGACCCGAAAATGCCGAACTGGGGCTCGACTTGCTGACACCGCGTGGCACAACGTATTTGGCTACGGCGCCAGGTGATCTGGGGCTGGCACGTGCGTACGTTTCCGGCGATATCGAAATGCAGGGAGTGCACCCGGGTGATCCCTACGAACTACTGAAGGCCATGGCCGACAGGCTGGACTTCAAGCGTCCACCGGCGCGAGTACTGGCCAACATCGTCAGGTCGATCGGTTTCGAGCATCTGCGCCCCATCGCGCCGCCGCCGCAGGAAGCCCTGCCCCGCTGGCGTCGGCTGCTCGAGGGGTTCCGGCACAGCAAAACACGTGATTCCGAAGCCATCCATCACCACTACGATGTGTCGAACGCGTTCTACGAGTGGGTACTCGGGCCATCCATGACCTACACGTGCGCGTGCTATCCGAACGTCGACGCCACCCTAGAGGAAGCGCAGGACAACAAATACCGGCTGGTGTTCGACAAACTGGCACTCAAGCCCGGCGACCGGCTGCTCGATGTGGGCTGCGGCTGGGGGTCGATGGTCAGGTATGCCGCGCGGCGCGGGGTGCACGCCATCGGTGTCACATTGTCGGCAGAGCAAGCCGCCTGGGCACAGAAAGCCGTTGCCGATCAAGGACTCTCAGACCTTGCCGAGGTCCATCATGCAGACTATCGCGACATCACGGAAAGCGGGTTCGACGCGGTCTCCTCGATTGGGCTGACCGAACACATCGGCATCGCGAACTACCCCGCCTACTTCCGGTTTCTGCAGTCACGCCTCAAGACCGGTGGCCTACTGCTCAACCACTGCATTACCCGGCCGGACAACCGAACCTCGGCCGTCGCGGGCTATTTCATTGACCGCTACGTCTTCCCTGATGGCGAGTTGACGGGGTCGGGCAAGATCATCACCGAGATACAAAATGTTGGCCTGGAAGTGCTCCACGAGGAAAACCTGCGCCACCACTACGCACTGACGCTCGCGGAGTGGTGCGCCAACCTCGTCGAACACTGGGATGAGGCTGTCGCCGAAGTAGGCGAGGCCACCGCGAAGGTGTGGGGGGTGTACATGGCGGGTTCGCGACTGGGATTCGAGCGCAATGTCGTTCAACTGCACCAGGTGCTGGCCACAAAGCTGGATGAGCGCGGTGGATCCTCACTGCCGCTGCGCCCGTGGTGGCAGCCCTAACTGGGATCGATCTTGCGAGCACCCAGCTCGTTCTGAAGTAGTTCCAGCGCAACCTCTTCGGGGTCGCGTCGCGGCCCGGTCTCGCCCTGCCCGGCCTCGGCAAGCATCTGCTCCTCCTCGTCCTCAGGGGACGAGGGTTCCGGCTCGGGCTCGGGAGCTGGCTCAGGCTCGGGTGTGGGGCGGCTGGGCCGGGTCACCACCCGCGGCGCAGACTTGCTGGCTTTCTGAGCGGGAGCCGGAGCACCGGCTTCTCCGCTGCCCACCTCGCAGCGGATCTCCCAGTCCACACCGAGCGCGTCCTTCAACGCGTCCCGAATGACCTCGGCATTGCGCGACTCAGTGATGCGCTTGGCCAGCGGCGGCGAATCATGGGACAACACAAGGGTCTTACCCTCGATGGCTCGCACCGTGGCACCGGAGAGCATGACCTCGGTGGTGCGGCTGCGATCCCTGACCTTGGACCGGATCTCGGCCCAGGCGTTGCGGACGGCAGTGGTGTCGAGGGCGCCGGGCTGGTGCGGTGCAGGTGCCGGAGCGGGCTCCGGTTCCGGAGTTGGTTCCGGTTCCGGAGTTGGTTCCGGTTCCGGAGTTGGTTCCGGTTCCGGAGTTGGTTCCGGTTCCGGAGTTGGTTCCGGTTCCGGAGTAGGTTCCGGTTCCGGAGTAGGAACGGGCGTCGGCGGCGCGGGTGCTGGTGCCGGCGCGGGAGGCTCAGGCGCCGGAGCCGGTGGCGCAGGTGCTTCCGCGGCCGGGGCTGCGGGGGCCTGCGACCTGCGGACAAAGCGCGGCGCCGTGCCTCCCCCATCGGCCTCGGGTACCGACATGTCCAGACGCTTCTCGATGCGTTCGACGCGTTGCAGTACAGCCGATTCCGCATCCGCGGCTGAAGGCAGCAGCAGCCGGGCACACACCACTTCCAGCAGCAACCGGGGTGCCGTCGCGCCCCGCATCTCCCCGAGCCCGGCGTGCAGCACCTCGGCGTAGCGGGTCAGCGTCGCCGGGCCGATGCGCTCGGCCTGTTCACGCATCCGCTCCAGCACGTCCTGCGGCGCGTCAACCACACCGCGCTCCGCTGCGTCCGGAACAGCTTGCAGGACAATCAGATCGCGGAAGCGTTCCAGCAGGTCTGTGCCGAATCGGCGCGGATCGTGTCCGGCATCCATCACGCCTTCGATGGCTCCGAACACCGCGGCGCCGTCACCGGCGGCGAGGGCGTCGACCGCATCGTCGATCAACGCGATATCGGTGACGCCCAGCAGCGCGAGTGCCCGCTGGTACGTGACGCGTTCCTCGTCCGCACCGGCAAGCAGTTGGTCGAGTACGGACAGGGTGTCACGGGGCGATCCGGCACCGGCACGGATCACCAGCGGATACACCGGATCGTCGACGGCGACATTCTCCTGCGCGCAAATGCCCTCGACGAGTGTCCGCATCGTCTTCGGGGCCAGCAGGCGGAAGGGGTAGTGGTGGGTGCGCGACCGGATGGTGGGCAGCACTTTCTCCGGCTCGGTGGTGGCGAAGACGAAGATCAGGTGCTCGGGCGGCTCCTCAACGATCTTGAGTAGCGCGTTGAAACCCGCGGTGGTGACCATGTGCGCTTCGTCGATGATGAAGATGCGGTAGCGCGACTGCGCGGGTGCGTAGAAGGCTCTGTCGCGTAACTCACGGGTGTCGTCCACTCCACCATGGCTGGCGGCGTCGAGTTCGATGACATCGACGTTCCCCGAGCCGTTGGGCGCCAGCGCGACACATGAATCGCAGGTTCCGCACGGCGTCGAGGTGGGTCCCTGCACACAGTTCAGTGAGCGCGCCAGAATGCGCGCGGAGGACGTCTTACCGCAGCCACGGGGCCCCGAGAACAGATAAGCGTGGTTGATTCGGCCGGCGTCCAGCGCGGTGGTCAACGGTCCGGTGACGTGCTCCTGACCGATAACTTCGGCGAAAGTCGCCGGACGATACTTCCGGTACAGGGCCACGGGGAGCAAGGGTACCGGCGACCGCAGACGGTCACATGCGGCCGCCTCCCTCACTCCGGTCGCGAAGTGAGAAAAAAGTTTGCTAATGTCCGTTCATGCCTACCTTCAAGGTGAACATCGCCACTGTGCTGACCCTGGGCGTCAGCGTCATCTCCCTCGCGTTTACCTCTGCTTGTTCCGGAGAAAATACCAACAAGCCGTCGGCGGAAAGTTCGCCTTCCGCCAGCGCACCGACTTCGTCCACACCCGCGGTCAAGTTACCTGCTGTCCCGCTTGAGAGCCTGATGCTGACGCGCGCCGACTATCCCCAGGAGGATGGAAAGTTCGTCGTCCAGGACAAAGCGGGCATCAAGAAGGACGACGCGGAACGGCCCGACCCGGTCGTCACCCCGGCGGTCTGCGATGAGGTGATCAACGAGGAGAAGAAGAACGACGACAAGTTCGACAAGGCGCGCACCAAGTACTCCACCGATACCCTCGACGCGGACAGCACCGTGTCGATCGGCATAGACGGTTCGTTCGCCAAAGCCGAAGAGGGCGCGAAGAAATGCCCGTCGGTGACATTCGAAATCAACGGCATCACCGTCAACGCCGATGTCACCTTCACCGACGTCCCCGGAGCAGCGGTGGAGGCCAAGAAGCTGGTGCTCGTGGGCCACGCGTCGGCGCGTGGACAGCAGGTTCCCATCCAGAGCACTATTCTCGGCGCATATCCGCGCGGCACGTCGGTGAAGGTGTCGGTGACCCGTACAGCCGAGCCCTGGACTGGTACCGACGATGCCTTTGCTTTAGCGCTGCTCAACAAGCAGATTGCCAAAGTGAACGAAGCGCCGTAGCCACACGACATGGTCGCTAAAGTCCGTACATGACGACACGTCGCGTTGATATGAACACTGTGTTCGCGGTTGGCGCGAGTGTCATCGCACTCGCATTTACCTCCGCTTGTTCGAAGGACTCGCCGAGTAATCCGCCGGCGCCGTCCTCGAGTACCCAGAAGGCTGACGAGCCGAACGTGAAGTTGCCCGAGGGCCCAGCGACCGCGCTGTTGCTGACCCGCGAGGACTTCCCTGCGGGCAATGGGACGTTCAGCATCGAGGACAAGCTCAAACTCGACAAGGACAAAGGGGGCAAGTCCAAGCCGGAGAAGGTCAACCCGCCCGGATGTTACGAGTTCATTTCCGAGGGGGACGGCGATTACGACAGGGCGCGGGCCAAATACGACTCGGACACCGTGACGGCGGAGAGCAGTGTCGGGCTCGGGATCAAGCAGTCCTTCGACGACCTTGCGAAGCGGGCCCAGGAATGCGCGTCAGTCCAGATGGAAGGTGACGGCGTGGCAATGAAGGCGCATGTCTCCATCGCCGATTTGCCTGGCGCCTCCGTGGAGGCCAAGTTGGTGAAGGTCGGCGGCCTCCTCGGACCCGAGGGAGATCAGATCGGCGTCGAGTCTCATATCGCGATCGCCCATCCTCGGGGCACGACCGTCAGGATCGAGGTCGATCGATTCATCGATCCGTGGACGCCCGATCAGGACACGCTGGTGTTGGATCTACTCAACAAGCAGATCGCCAAGGTACAAAAGGCGCCGTAGGCGAATCCGCACATACTGGATGGGAGATATCCCGTGGCTCGCATGCTGTCTATCGGTGCGATATCCGCTGTGCTGATCTTGGCGTCGGCGTGCACCAGCGTCGTCGAGGGCGAGGCGAAGTCGGATGGCTCGCCCGGGCTGCCCAAGGGTTCTCCCGAAACGCTCCTGCTGCCGCGCGAGGACTTTCCCGACGGCGCCGGCTCGTACGAAGTGGTCGAGCAGCCGGGCGATGACGGACCGAGGGTGAAACCGGTCGAGTGCAACATCTTTGTCAACCATGACACGGTCCCCTTTGAGCAGGCGGCCGCTCAGTACGAGGATGGGGCTCTTCGCGTGGACGTCGTGGTCGGCAAGGGCATTGCCGACTCGTTCCAGACGATCGAGGAAAAGGCCGGACGATGCGGGTCCGTCACGCTGGATCTCGATGGGATCGACGGGACCGGCAGCGTCAAGATGGCGAAGGTGCCCGGGGCCTCCGTCGACGCGACGGAGACCGTCTTCACCGGCGGTCTGGGCATGGACGGTGAGCAGACTGTGGAAATCACCATCAAAACGCTCACCGCGCAGCTGCGCGGAACCACGGTGACCGTCAAAGTCCTTCATGCCATGGAGCCCTGGACCAGCGACAACGACAAGCTGGCGTTGACGCTGCTCAACAAACAGGTCGACAGGGTACAAAGGGCGCCCTAGTCGGCACGCTCCAACAGCTTTTCTGTTGCCGCCAGTAGCGCGCACGTCGCAAGACCATCGACAGCAGCACCAACGGTCTCCAACGGGGGGAATGACGGCGCCAGTCGAATGTTCTTGTCGTTCGGGTCGTTTCGGTACGGGAACGTGGCCCCTGCCTCGGTAAGCGCTATCCCGGCCTCCTTGGCCAGAGCCACGGTGCGCTTGGCAGTGCCGTCGAGAACGTCGAGGCTGATGAAGTATCCACCCTTGGGCTCACTCCACGACGCGATCTTGCTCTCGCTCAATCGGTCGTCCAGAATCTCAAGCGCCAGTTGAAATTTAGGCGCGAGGATCTGCTGATGCTTCTGCATGTGCAGCTTGACACCCTCGGCATCGCCAAAGAAACGCAGGTGCCGCAGCTGATTCACCTTGTCGGGTCCGATGCTGCGCTTACCGGCATGCTGTAAGTACCACGCGATGTTGGCGAGCGATCCTCCCATGAAGCTGACACCCGCACCGGCGAAAGTAATCTTCGAGGTGGAAGCAAAGATCAACGGGCGGTTGGGATGTCCGGCGGTTTCGGCGATACCCAGCAAGTCCACATTTCGGACAAAATCATGCGTGAGCGTGTGCACCGCGTATGCGTTATCCCAGAAAAGACGGAAATCCGGTGCGGCCGTGTTCATCTGGGCCAGCCGACGAACGACCTCCCATGAGTACACGGTTCCCGTCGGGTTGGAGAAGACGGGAACGCTCCACATGCCCTTGATGGTCGGGTCGGAGGCGACGAGTTCCTCGATGAGGTCGACATCGGGGCCGTCCTCGCGCAGCGGGATCGGAATCATCTCGATGCCGAAGGATTCGGTGATCGCGAAATGACGGTCGTATCCGGGCGCCGGGCACAGGAACTTCAATGACGGCTCGTCGCCCCAGGGCCGGGGCGAGTCGACGGTTCCGTGGAGCAGCGAGTACACGATCACGTCATGCATGAGAGACAGGCTGGCGTTGTTGGCGGCGATCAGATTGGGTGCGGGAACGCCGAGTAGCTCACCGAAGATTGCACGCAGCTCCGGGAGGCCGTTGCCTCCACCGTAGTTACGAGTGTCGGTGCCATTGCCGTCGAGGAAGTCGCCGTCACCGGGCAGTGCCAGCAGGCCGTTCGACAGGTCGAGCTGCTCAGGCGCCGGCTTGCCGCGGGTGAGGTCCAGCGATAGCCCCTTGGCCTTGAGCTGGTGATAGTTCTCCTGCTGCAACCGATGCTGAGCTGCGAGTTCGTCGGGTCCGAGCGACAGGAACGACACGGCTTTCCCCTATTCGCCCTGCGGGGCATCTGGAGGTCGCGATCTTCGGAAAGGGGACCCCGCGCACCCGACAGAGCCCGTTGACCCTTGCTGCCTTCCAGCCCTGGGGGAGTTCACAGGATAGACGCCGCGCGGGGTCCGCCGACCAGTCTAGTAGGCGGGCGTCAGCCGTCCCGGATGGTGGTGGTTGTTGGCGATTGAGTCACCGATATCGAGCTGTGGTGGGGGTATCCATTCGGTGGTGCCGTTGGTGTGTTTTCGGGTGGTCCAGCCGTGGTTGAGGAGGCGGTGGTGGGGTGCGCAGGCGAAGGTGAGGTTGTCGATGTTGGTGGGGCCACCATCGGCCCATTCGGTGATGTGGTGGACTTCGCACAGGTATCCGGGCACGGTGCAGTCGGGGTGGGTGCAGCCGCGGTCTTGGGCGTGCAACACAATCCGCTGATCTGCCGATGCGATGCGTTTGGTGCGGCCCAGATACAACGGTCGGCCATCGTCGTTGAAGATGCTCAGGTAGTGGTGGGCGTGGGCGGCCATGCGGATCACATCACGCAGGGGCAGCCTGGTGCCGGCGCCGGTGACCGCTATGCCGGCGGCGTGTTCGAGCTCGGCCAGGGTGGTGGTGACCACGACGGCGACCGGCAGTCCGTGGTGGGAACCCAAATCTCTGGACGCGAGCGTCGATCGTAGGCAGGTGCGCAGTGCGTCGTGGTTGCGTTGGGCACCCGAGCGGTGGTCGTGTTCGGCGGCTTCCGGGTCGGGCTCCCCGTCCACGAGAGGGCTCTGGTCGGCCGGGTTGCACATGCCCGGTGCGGCCAGTTTGGCGAACACTGCATCCAGATACGCACGCGTCTCCGGATCCAGTAGGCCGCTGATGGGTGACATGCCGTCAAAACCCTGCTGCCCGATCGTGACTCCGCGCCGCCGCGCCCGATCCACATCGGCGAACTCACCGTCCGGGTTCAATAGGGCCATCATCCTGTCGGCACCGATGCGCAGTGCCTCGGGCCGAAACCGGACGGCCATCTGGGCTAGCTGTTGTTCGGCGGCATGGCGGGTCGGGGCATCCACCACCACCGGGAGCCGATCAAAGAATGTGCGAATGATCCGCACATGCTCGTCCCCGACATCGCCGCGAGATAGCGCGGCGGCCACATTCGGCAGCTGCGGAGCCAGCACCTCACCGGTCAACGCCCGCCGCGGCGCCAACTGCTCGGCATCACCGATCCGGCGCCGGGCCGCCCCCTTACCGATATGCAACCGGCGCGACAACACATCCGGGAACGAGGTGCCGCCGAGCTCGACCGGCGAGGCCTGCGACATCACCTTGGGAACCAGCCCCAACCCATGGGCAGACAACCGACGCTGCACCACCTCCACACGGGCCAGCACCGTCAACGCATCAGCGGCGGTCAACCCATCGCGCGATTCGGCGCAGAAGGCATCAACCGCCGCCTCCAACACCCCAATCGAACTCATGTTCGAATACTAAACACAACCACCGACAAGTCGAGCGGACACAGCTAGCCCTGGCAGAGCCTCAGTTCGCGAGCCCCAATAACTCAGCCCCATTGCGATCGAGGATCAACGACGCATCCTCGGCCGACAGACCCTCCTGGATGTACGTCGCGGAACTGACGTACCTGGCACCTCCCTGGTACGGGAAATCCGATCCGAACACCAGCCGGTCGGCACCCAGTGACGCGACAGCCGCCTGTAGCGCGGGCGCGTGGTCATGTCCCACCGTGTCGTACCAAATCCGTCGGGCCGCGTCCTTGGGAGCCTCCGGACAATGTGTGGCTTCCCATTCGGTCACTTGCCGGTTCGCCCGCTCCAGCACCATCGGCAATGCCCCACCCAGATGACACGTCACGATCTTCATATCCGGATAACGCGACGGGATGCCCGCGACGATCAGGTGCATGATCGCGATCGTGTCCTCGATCGGCGCTCCGATAGACCAGGTGAGCGAGTGCTCGGTGATCAAGGAAGAGTCCGCTCCGCACCCTGCAGGGTGCACGAAAAGGATTGCGCTCCTGCGATTGAGCTCCTCGTACAGCGGATCGAAGATCGGGTCGGCGATTGATCGACCAAGCACCGAAGTCGTGATCGCCGCACCGCACATCCCCAGATCGTCGATCGCGCGGCTCAGCTCCTCCAACGCGGCCGGGATATGAGGCAAGGGCAACGAGGCCAGCGCCCGGAACCGGCCCGGGTACTCGCTGGCAAGCTTCGCGTACTCATCGTTAATAAATCGGGCACTCTCGACGGCGGCAGACTCCTCCTCGAAATGGGGCGATGCCGGTGTCGCCGACAGGATCTGCAGGTCTACACCCGCCTCGTCCATCAACGCGAAACGCCCATCCAAATCGGCGCGCACCGCCCCGGCCCCGAGACCACGATGTACATCGGTACCGGCCCGTCCGTGCTCATCGAGCAGCGAGAGATAGTCGTCGGACCACAGGTGAGCGTGAATGTCTATGCGCACACTTGTCATGCTAGTACCGGAACCCCAGTCGCCAGCGGCGTCAGCAGCTCAGCGAAGATCCCTACTCCATCCCGCGTCAGGATGGATTCGGCATGGAACTGGATCGATGCAAATCGCTTGGCGCGCACCGCGTGAACCTCACCCGTCACGGCATCCGAACTGATCTGCACTCGGCCCGCCGGAGTATCCACCCACTCTCCGCCTGTGACCGCGGCGAAGGTGTTGTAGAACCCGACATGCCGCTCGGTCCCGAACAAATCGATCTGCCGCTGGACGCCCTGATTGGGCTGCTCCCGGCGACGGACAGGCAGACCCAACTGTCGGCACAGCACCTGATGACTCAGGCAAATCGATAGGAACGGAATGCGCTGGGTCAGTGCGGCCTTCGTCAACGCGGTCAGCGTCGCGATCTTCGGAACGTCAATGGCCGTCGGATCACCCGGGCCGGGACCCAGCACCAGAATGTCATGCGAACCGGGTTTGATGTCCTCGTCGAAGCGACGAATATCCACCCGCAAGCCCAAGGCCCGCAGCTGCAATCCGATCATCGAGGTGAACGTGTCCTCTGCGTCGACCACCAACGCGGTCCGGCCGACCAGATTCGCGGCACTCGCCCCTGACTCGTGCCCCAGCCAGAAGGTCCCTATGCCGGTGTTGCGACTGGCGAGAGCCTCCGTAACGCGGGGATGACTGCGTAGTTCGCGACGTGTCGTCAACGCGGAGAGCAATCCTGCCGCCTTACTGCGGGTTTCCGCGGCCTCACTCACGGGATGGGAATGCCGAACGATGGTGGCGCCGGTGCCTGCCACAAGTGCTCCATCCGGCGAAATCTCCGCGGTACGGATCAGGATCGCCGAATCCATTTGCCGCACACCGGCCGTATCGGTACTGATCAGCGCGGCGACTCCGCTGTAGTACCGCCGGCCCTGTGGTTCATACCGCTGGATGACGCGGCACGCATTCTCCAGCGGGCTTCCTGTCACCGTCGGCGCGAACATCGTCTCGGCCAGGATATCTCGCGGATCACGTTTCGTCACACCGGAAATCAGATACTCGGTGTGCGCAAGCCGCGCCATCTCCTTCAGGTACGGACCCTGCACCTGACCACCATCCGGGCAGATACGAGCCATCATCTTCAGCTCCTCGTCGACCACCATGTAGAGCTCATCGGATTCCTTGGTGTCGGCAAGAAACTCCATCACGGCATCCAGATTCGGGCCGTTGGCACCGTATCGGTAGGTCCCGCTGATCGGATTCATCACGGCCAACGAATCCTGCACGCTGATATGGCGTTCGGGCGTGGCACCGACGAACACCTGCTCCCCGGTACTCACCAGGAAGGTCCAGTACGCACCCTTCTCCCGCTCCAGCAGCCTGCGAAAGAGCGTCAGCGCTGTGTTGATCGAATAGTCGTGCAACTGCACGAGCAGGTTCCTCTTGAGCACGAAGTTGGCGCCGGCCCCCTGACCGATCTCCTCGGAGATGATCCCGGAGGCCAGGCGTGCGTACTCCTCGTCATCGATATCGAAATCGCTGTGGCCCACCACCACCGGATACTCGGGAATTCGATCCAGCACCGCAGACAACGGCGCCGACTCCTGCTGCTCGATGGCAAGTGCCAGCAGCGGAGCACCGTCATCGGGCGCCACGAATCCGCGCTCGACGATCTGGCGGTAGGGCACCAATGCCAGCAGGTCATGCCCAACCAGTCCATCGCGCAACGGCAGGTCGCCTATCCGTTCGACGGACGTCACCTCCCCGGTGAACACATCGACGGCGTCGGGCGCCCCGGACTCCGGCCGGTGCAGCAGCGCGAACGGTCCGGTTGCCCCGGCCAAGACGCGCCCCAGTAGATCACTCATGTCAGCACCTCATCGGCAACGGTCAGCACGGCACACCGCCGTGCCGCGTATTCCAATGCCATCCAATGGGATTCGTCATCAAAGTCGGCGATCGCATCGGCGACCAGGAAGGTCTCGATATCGTGAGTGAACGCATCAACCGCGGTCATCAGCACTCCTACATGCGCGTAAACCCCACAGATAATCAGCTGGTCGCGCCCTGCGGCGTGCATCCGCTCCAGCAGCGCCGAACGGTGGAAGGCGCTGTACCGCCATTTGGTAAAGACCCAGTCGCCGGGATCTGGCGCGATCGGATCGACGATCTGGCGATGCTCCTCGTCCACGCGCATCCCCGGGCCCCAGAAGTCCTTGAGCAGTCCGCGCTGTTCCTGAGTCATGCTGCCGGGCTGAGCGGTATAGGCGATCGGGATGCCTGCAGCCACGGACCTGTCACGGATGGCTGCGACGTTGCTCACCAGCTCCGCACGCAGCGAAGCGGGCAGTGGGGCCAGGAAGTAGCGCTGCATATCGTGGATGAGCAACACCGCGCGAGCCGGGTCGATCTGCCACGCCGCCGTGTTGGCGGGCAGCAGATCCACTGTCGGCAGCTCGTATTCGGCGATGATCGGGATACCGCGTTCAACGGTGGTCATCGGTCAAACCCCTAGCGTCGCGCCGCCGTCGACCACCAGCGTGTGCATGGTGATGTGGGCGGCTTGGTCGGAAAGCAGGAAGGCCACAGCGTCAGCGATGTGTTGTGGTTGGGCGACGCGCCCCAGGGGAATCCCTGGCTTGAAGTCATCCAGGCTGCCGGAAACCAGTCCGGAGTCGGAGGAATCTCCCAGCATGGCGCGCAACATGGGGGTGTCCGTAGAACCGGGAGCGACAACGTTGCACCGGATTCCGTGCTCCGCAAGCTCCAACCCCAGACTCTTGGTGAAGGCGTTGGCGGCTGCCTTGGACGCGGCGTACGCCGTCATTCCTTTACGGGCCACCAACGCTGCGTTGGAGGCAATCGTCACGATGGAACCGGCGCGGCGGGGGATCATGTGCCGGGCCACCTCCCGGCTCAGCACAAAGGGCGCCCGCACGTTGACATCAAAGGTCTGAGCCCAGTCGGAGTCGGAGAACTCCACCACCGCCCCTGTTCTCAGCACCCCCGCACCGTTCACCAGCGAGGTGATGGGGCCTATCCGAGATTCAATGTCGGCCACCCCCACCGCCACCGCGGTGTCATCGGTGATGTCGAGCACCTGTCCGATGATGTCCAGCCCCTCATCGGCGGCATACTCGACGAGCTGCTTGATGGCCACCTCGTCGATGTCCACCGCGACAACTCGCTCATCGCGGCGAGCCAGGGTCGTCACCACTCGAGAGCCGACTCCCCCGCCAGCACCCGTCACCACCGCTACCATGCCGACACCACCTCGGCGGCCTGAGCGGTGTTGAGACGCGGATCGCACAGCGTCGAGTACCGCTGACCTACTTCGTGATTCTGGGAATCGTCAAAGACGCACTCGACGACGTCATCCGGCGTCGCTTCCAGGTGCAATCCGCCCGAGTGCACGCCCGCAGCATCGAGCACCTCACGGAAGCCGCGCACCTCGTCGATGGCCGTCTGGACGTGCCTCGTCTTGTACCCGGAGTCGGTGGACACCGTGTTGGCGTGCAGTGGGTCGCACAGCCAGATCACGGGGTGCCCAGATTCACGCACCGCCGCAACTAAATCTGGCAGCTTGTTACGCACGGCCGAAGCACCCAAACGCGCGATCAGCGTCAACCGTCCGCTCTCGTGCCCCGGATCCAGCTTGTCGCACAGCGCGAGCAGCTCCTCGGTCGTCATCGATGGGCCGACCTTGCATGCCACCGGATTGGCGATGCGGGAGAACAATTCAACATGCGGGCCGTCCAGATGCCGGGTCCGGTCGCCGATCCAGGGCCAGTGCGTGGACGTGAGCACCATGCGGTTCTCGCCGTCGCGCCGCAGCTGCGGTGCCTCGTAGTCGAGCAGCAGCGCCTCATGAGATGTCCACACCGGCGGTTCGATGACCGACAGTGAGGATGGCACCCGCCACCCCAGGTGACCCATCACCCGGTTCGCGGCCCAGTATCCGGCCAGCATCCGATCCGGATTGGCACGCCGATGTACCGGGTGCGGCTGCGGACCATTGACGAGATGCCCTCGGAAAGAGGGCAGTTCGATACCATCGATCATCTCGGTGGGCTTGGACCTCGGCTTGGCGTACTGCCCGCCGATGCGGCCGACCCGCAGCACCGGCCGATGGGTCTTCATTCGCATGGTGCCGGCGAGCACGTTAAGCAGCGCTACCTTGCGCGCCACGTGAGCATTGGTCGACTCCTGCGGATCCTCCGCGCAATCACCCGCCTGGATGATGGTGGCCCGGCCCTGAGCGACGGTGCTCAGCAGCGCACGCAAGGTCCTGATCTCGTCGGCGCCGACCAGCGCGGGCAGCTCGCTGAGCTCCGCCCGCACACGCTCCAGGTGCACGTCGTTCTCCCAGACCGGTTGTTGCACAGCGCGTCCGGTAGTTAGCAGCAGTGATGGCGCAGCCATTCTCGTGATCTCCATTCGATTGATTTCTGATTCACTTGCCCCACTGGACTGCGTCGAGAACGCCCAGCTGTGTGGTCTTGGCAGGAGTGGTGATTGTTCCGGCGCCGTCATGCAGCACAAGCTGCCGCAAGTCCTGGCCAACCGGATCCCATTGAGGAAGCCGAGGGCTGGCCGGTGCACGGCCGTGCGCGAACTCTGTCACCACATCCATAAAGGCAGCAGAGGTTTCACGCTCCTTGGGCCCGTCGCCGAACTTGGCCACATTGGACGGGTGCGCGTAGGTACCGAAGAGGAACGGTGACGTCGACTCGTGGGGCACGCCGAAGTACGGCGGCTGTACCGGGTGGGCGTACTCCATGAGGTACAGCGGTGCACGCCGCTCGACCGTCGCACTGCGAGTGAAGGCGAGGACGTCGTGGCGGATCAGCGCGTCTCCCCACAATTCGGTCCACAGCGAGAGCGGATCCGCCGGCCGACCATCCTGCTTTGCCGAATCCGTGTACACCGCAACGGCATCGGCGACAGTCTCGTCGGATATGGGCGTCGCCCCCTGCTCGAGAATGTCACGGAAGGCGGCGCGCAGCGAGGCGGCATCGGTCGGCTGCGGTTGCGGGTCGGGCGCGTTGGGGCCGGTGAAGAACGACCCCTCCGTGCTGGTGTAGATAGAAATGGTGGGGATGTCCGGCATCGGTTGACTGACATCGAAGGCCGGGAGCAGCACCGGATCGAGGACGGGCCCGCGATACTGGCGGCCGCTCATGACCACCCGCTGCGACCTCGGTTGGGCGAACTGGGCGACCCACCAGTCGCGTATCCGGTCCGCCGGTACGTCTTTCAGGTCCTTGACCGATACCCCCTGAGCCGCGGCCAGCGCATCAAACACCGCGGTGGCGTCGGCCGGCGTCAAGCTCAGGTAGGGACTCCACACATGCGCCTGACTGATGCTGATGATTCGGCGCAGCAGCGGCCGCGTCTGTGGATGCAGAGACAACTGCCAGGTGCTGGCACCACCCGCCGAGGTCCCGACGAGTGTGATGTTCCCCGGGTCGCCACCAAACGCCGTGGCGTTCTCACTAACCCAGCGCAGCAGCGCAATCTGATCCTGGAGGCCCCAGTTGGTGTGCAGTCCGGTATCGGGGTCTTCGAGGGCGGGATGACCGCAGAAGCCGAAGGCACCCAGCCGGTAATTGAAGTTCACGACGACGGCACCGGCGCGCTCGGCGAGCGCCGCCCCGTCGTAGACCGGAAGACTGCCCGCTCCCCGAGACCAGCCGCCGCCGTGGATATAGACGATCACGGGCAGCTTCGCTGCCCGATCGACCGTGGGCGTCCATACGTTGGCATATAGTGCGTCTTCCTGACGCACCGGATCACCGCCAGCCGGCTGAATGAAGTCCGAGCCGAATCTCCTGGTGTCCAAGGTATCTCGCCACGGAACCGGCGGGCGCGGGGACCGGAATCGATTCTCCCCGGTCGGCGGCTGCGCGTAGGGAATGCCCCGGAACACGCGCACCTTGCCGGCGGTTCCCCCACGGATCGCGCCACCGGTCACAGAGACTTGCGGGTCCGCCGCGCTGGCCTGGGAGCCGCAGCCAGCAAGTGCCGCCGCGCCAGCCAACGCAAATGTCGTTCCTAGCAACGCCCGCCGGGTAATCACCTCTCTATCTTCGAGATGGGGCGTCACGCACCAAACAATCGTGAATTCAGTTCGTCAGTTCGGAGGGAATCCGTCAAGTTGACCCCCCTGACACCCCATTGCGCCACCTAATGACTCAGCCTGCAGACAATAATTTGCAGGTCACGGGGTTGTTCATCAATCCGTCATCTCGCATTAGTCCACCACGCTTGGTGTAGTGGGGCACCCGCATAGTCCGTCACTTTGTGTGGTGCCAATACCTGGCCCTCAACGCGACTCTGGCCCATTCTTGGGTCGACTCCGAACATCCGCTAACTCATTGAGGTGCTTCAGACATGACATCTGCGACCAAGGCCCGGGCCGCGACCGAACTGTTCGATACGCGGCCCCGCGTCAGCTCGGTCGACGCCATGGCGTCCGTGGCCTCGCATGTATGCCCCGAAGTGCTGCGATCACTGCCGCGCTGCGATCAGCGCGCCAAGGGCGAGGACTACGTCACCGGCCTGCTGAAGGTGCGCGGACGTAAGTCGGCGCGGAACATGGCGGCCACCATGGGCCAGTCCATGGGCAGAGAAGTGAGCGAGCAGAACCTGCATCACTTCGTGAACAGCTCCACCTGGGACTGGTGGGCGGTGCGCCGGGACCTGACTGCCTACCTCACCAGCGCGTACCACGCCGCCGCATGGGTGGTGACCCCCATGCTCATTCCGAAGGCGGGCGTGCACTCCGTGGGTGTGGACCGACGGTACTGCCCTCGCGCCGGGCGCGCGGTCAACGGCCAGCTCGCCCTCAGTGTGTGGCTCGCCGCCGACGGATTCGCGGTACCGGTGAGCTGGCGGTTGCATTTGTCGCAGCCCTGGCTGGAATCCGCGACCAAGAAGACCAAGACCTCGATCCCCGAGGACTACCCCCTGGAGTCGGTGAGCGGATGCGCGCTGTCGTCGTTCCAGGAATTCCTCAAGGTGGCCCGTCCCTCGAAAGCACCGGTGATCTTCGACCTGCTCGGTGCCAGCGGTGCGGACCTGACACAGCTCTTCGGAACGCTGGCCCATCAGGTGGCGACCACGCGGGTACCCAGTGACCTGCAGCTTCAAGTAGTCGACCCGGCCTTCGCCGGCTACCAGGGGCGCGTCCTGCCCGCCGCGCAGATCGTGCAGGCCACCAAGGGCTCGCGGCGCACCGAGCAGTACGTCTACCAGGGACGCCGACACCTGATCAGCATCGCCAAGGTTCAGCTGGCGGACCCCTCGGCGGTACGGTCACGGACACCGTTGACGCTCGTCGGCATGACTCCGTTAGACCATTCGCGCGCCCGCACCGAACTCTGGCTGACCAACGACCCCGAATTCTCCACCTCGTCACAGGCACATCAGGTGGCGCTGGCCGATCACGTGCAGCAGGGATACCTGCACCTGGCGAACCGCATGGGCATGCAGGACTTCGCGGGGCGGTCGTTCACCGGATGGCATCGTCACGCCACGCTCGTGTCCATCGCCGCGGCGGTGGGATGCCTGGTGTCACCCGGTCTGGCGAGTGAGCAACGAGCCTCGAACCTTCCACAACTTGATGGCGAGCTGCGTGTCCAGGAGCCGCTCGGCATCCTGCCACCCGTCACCGAGTAACTCGTTCACCCGCTCGAGGCGACGCACCACCGTGTTGGGATGGGTGTGCAGGATCTTCGCGGCGCGGGTGGGGCTGGCGCCAACGGTGAAGTAGACGTCGAGCGTCTGAAGCAGATCGGTGTCGCGGTCTTCGTCATAGTCGATGACGGGCCCGACCATCGATCTGACGAAACCCTCGACGTCCTGGTGGCGCGAGAGCAGCACGCCCAGAAAGCCTAGTTCATTTGCGGCGGCGGCGGTTCCGAGAGCACCCAGCGCACTCATCGCGTCCATGCAGCGCATCGCGTCCTGATACGTCTCTTCGATGGACTCGACACGATCCGACGGTCCGGCGGCCGACACCGTCACCGGCATGCGTAGGTGTGTGGTTGTTTCGTCCCATACCGCCTGGGCGGTCCGCCCCGGATCCGCTCCCGGAACGAGCAACACCACCACCTCGTCCTGGGTGGTCCGCAGCCCGCCCACACGTGCGGCGAACGACGCAGACCACAGCGATGCGCGATCCAATCCGCCACGTTCGGGCCTGAGGATCACCACGACATGGGGCTGATTGAGGTCCAAAGACAAACGGCGGGCGTAGGTCTGAACCAATCGACTGTCACGCTGGCGGTAATCCAGCACGTCGTGGAGCAGGTCGTCGCGCAGCTGGGACACCGACAACGACATTCGATTGTCGCCGCACATGACCACCGCGGCCGTGGTGGTGAGATCCTGGATTTTCAACGGGTACACCGAGACTGGGTCGTCATTCAGGCTCGCGACGGATAGCTCGCCGTGGTAGTCATCACCCACCGTGAGCGCGGTTGTCACGAAGTCTTCCGGATCGGATTCCCATTTGTACGAAGCGATCTCGTCACCGTCATGCCCGGTCACCCGCATCGCGACACCGAGGTGCTCCCCCGCCGTGAGGACAAAGCTATCCATGCCACCGGGACCCGCGCCGGCGTTGAGAAGCCTGGTCCGCAGCTCGAGGCGTTGCTCTAGTTCGCTGATTTGTGCTGTATTGCTGGAGAATTCGTCGGCACGTGCCAACGCGATACCCGCGAAAGAGCAGAGGCTGGCGAAGAGTGATCGCTCGGCGCCAGTAAAGCTGCGCACCGTGCGTGACCCGACATAGAGGTTGCCGAAGTGCTGCCCCTCGTGCTCCATCGGCATGACCATCAGGCTGTGCACACCCTCGGAGCGCATCGCGGCGTCGCCATCGCTGGCCCGGCTAAACCTGGTGTCGGACGGGTAATCTGTGGTCCACACCGGCCCATGGCCAGGACGGTACTGGCTTACCAATCCGACGTCGTCGCCAATCGGGAAGTACAGACCCCGGTTGATCGCGGTGGTAGACCCGTCGACATAACGGACGTGGTGCCGCAGATCAGGTCCGGCGTCATCGCGTACCGAAATGAACGCGAAGTCGGCGTCGAGCATGATTCGCGCACGTTCCACCAAGATCGTCGAAGCCTCATCGATATCGCGGCAACCAAGCAGCTCGATGGCCACACCCACGAGATTGGACAGTCGGGCCTCCCGCTGATTCTGCCCCTCGATAAGGCTGTAGATGCGTTCGGCGTATCCGCGGGCGCGGTGCAGATCCGCAGCGCTCCACGGGGGCGAGGACTCGCGGGCCATCTCCTTGAGCCGGGCCTCGAAGACATCGGGCGCCGTTCCGGACGCCAACAGTCGCAGCACGGCTAACGCGGTGGGGCCTCCCTCGCGCGCCCCACCAACCTGTATGTCAGTCAATCCCAACTACCCGTCTGCCGTGTGTGCGTGGCAACGGTAAATGTGGGGTACGGCAGCGTCAAGACTCTTACGCGCGAACAGTTCGCAAAGAATCAGCCTGAACGAAAGTTCGCGCAGGTGGCTTCCTCAGATCTGCCGCGTGGCGGCGGCTTGTGCCAGCTGACCTGCCGCTCCGACGTACGTGACGGGGTCCAACAGTCCATCGACCTCAGCCTCGCTCAACCACGCGATGATCTCCGGCCGGGCAAGACTTGCCTCGCGCAAACTCACGCCACGTGCGACTGCCTCGTCGACGACCGCAGAGACGAGGGCCTTCGCCGGCCCCTTGCCCAACTGCGCGGACAGCGCCGCCGACAGCCGCTCGGCCGAGGGCTGGCCGCCGAGCAACCCGAGGTTCTCCGACATGCGTTGGGCACGCACCTGCAGACCGCGACTCAGATCGACGGCCGTCTGCGCCGCACCGCCGGTGAGGCGCAGACATTCGCGCAGAGCCAGCCATTCCGCGTGCCAGCCACCCGCGGACCGCTCGTCCTCGCTGAGCAACGAGTTGGTCAGGATGGTACTGAGCGCCGGAACCTGCAACGCCGCCGATCTGATCATCGTGGCCAGCACCGGGTTTCGCTTGTGCGGCATGGCCGAGGAGACACCGCGACCGGGTGGCGCCGGTTCGAGCACCTCCCCGACCTCGGTGCGGCTCAAGGTCAGCACATCGATGGCGAACTTGCCCAATGCGCCAGTCACAAAGGCCATGGTGCTGCCGATATCGGCGATCGGGGCGCGTAGCGCGTGCCAGGGCAGCCCCGAGGCGGCCAGGCCCGTCCTCCGCGCGAAGGCGATGTTGAGTGTCTCGACGAATGCCCCGGGATCTGCACCGTGCGGTCCGGCGTATGCGAGGTACCCGGCAAGGGTGCCCGCGGCACCACCCAATGAGACCGGAAGTCTGCCCGCGACTGCGAGCACGCGTGCGCGGGCCTCCAGGATCAGCTCCCGCCAGCCGGATGCCTTAAGCCCGAACGTGGTCGGAACGGCCTGCACCGCCAGAGTGCGAGCAGCCATGACCGTGTCTCGGTGTTCGACAGCCAGGATCGCAAGAGCCTCGGCTACGTAACCCAAATCCGTCGCGATGAGCGCCAGCACCCGCTTGGCCAGCATCATCGCCGCGGTGTCCAGGATGTCTTGGCTGGTCGATCCGCGGTGCACGTAGTCGGTCGCACTTGGATCGATGTCCCCCACCACCCGAGTCAGTTCTTTGATCAGGCCGACGACGGGATTGGCGGTCTCCCGCGCCGACAACGCCACCTCACGGACGTCGATATCGTGTCCGGCCACAGCCTTGGCGATGACATCTGCCGCGCCCCTGGGCAGAACTCCGATATCTGCCTGCGCTGCTGCCAGCGCCGCCTCCGCGTCGAGCATCGCCTGCAGCCACGCGGCGTCGGTCAACTCGCCCTCGGCGACGGTGCCGGCGCTGACCGGCGACAGCAGTCCGGTCTCCAGGAAACCGCTCACACCAGCACTCCGTGATCACCCACATCCGCAACCGGAGAGGGTGCACTGGCCAATGCGGCGCGGGCAATCGCATCGGCGTCGCCCAGTGTCACCGAATCCACTCCCGGCCTGATTCCCGCCGCGGTAACCCAGTGCACCGACTCGGTGGGAACCCCGTAGGCGAACCGGCGCGGATGAACTCGCCCGTCGGCACCGATCAACCGGTACGGGCGCTCGGTGACCGCCAATCCCTTTGTCTGGTATGCCTTGTGATCATCGGTAGGTATCTCATACGGGCGGCATTGACCGGTCTCCTGCAGGAAGATCAGCAGGGGGTCGCTGCTGCGGCGCAGGTCTGGTTCATGCAACCGTGCCTCGATGAGGCTGCGCGTCCTGACGGCCGACCCCGGCACAAGTGGCGACTCGATGACCACGGCCGGGTCATGAGTATCGAAGCGCACCTGCATCTGCGGTCCCACCAGATGCATGACCCCGGCCTCTACCAGGGCGATGATCTCCTCGATCCGCTGAGCCGGCGGGCCGATGGACAGGAAGGCATTCAACGGCGTGTACCAGCTCTCCAACTCGTCCCGGTACGACTTGCCGTCCAGCCCGCCGTGGTCCACGGCCAGCCGGATCTCATTGCGCAGGTCCCGCAACACATCCAGCGCCGCCTTCACCGGACCGTCGACATTGCCCTCACGTGCCATCACCACATCGGCACGCAGGTGTTCGAGGATCCACGCGGTGAACTCCGAAGGCCCACTGAACTCGCGGTTACCCCACGGACGGTCGAGATCATCCCATTCCCAGGCAATTTCGAGCAGATCGTGATCGGACAAGATCGCCGATAGGTCGCCCTCATCCGCGGCAAGGTAACGCTCGGCGAACTCTTGGACCGGCACTCCGCGCTGCGTCAAATGCCCTTCGTAGTAGACGCATTCCACCTCCCGCGCGATGAGCGGCCAGAGGTCGCGGCGGAACTGCAGGAGAACGCCGAGGCTCTCGCGGAGCTGGGCGATGCGCTCCACGGTGAGCAGGCGCGGGAAATAGCGACCGGAAGATCCCTTCTGGTTCTCACCGCGCGCGTGGTACGGAATGCCACGTCGCGAGCTGGCGTACAGAATCGGCTCTTGTCCCGATGGGCGGTACACCAATCGCCCGTCTTCCGTTCCATGCTCCCGTTCAAACTTTCCGCCACGGCCCACCGTCAGCAGAGCCATATAGTCGAAAAAGTTCAGCCCCAGTCCCCGAACAGCCACGGGTTCACCCGGTCTGATGGCGGACAAATCGATATCGGCCGGGTTGGACGGGGTGACGTACGTCAGTCCGTGGATACGGGCGAGAGATGCGGCACGGGCCTCACCGGGACGCAGGCCCGCGGGAACATGCCCGACGGCGAGAATGACGGCACTCAGATCATGCAGCCTGGTCCCGTTCTCCAGCCGAACCCCCTGTGGCCCATCGATATCGCCATGAGTGTCCGCCAATGCCACCGCGCGGGAGCGATGGACGAGGACCGCTACATGATCGGGTGCCCACCCGACCACACGCGCGAAACTGTCGCTGAGGTAGTGCCCGTAGAGGGCACGCGTCGGGTACGAGTTGGACCGCAGCGTACGTGCCTCGGCGATCGCCTTCTCGCCGCTACGCGATGGATCACCCAGCAACGCAAGGCTTTGCGCCCACTCGTAGAGCGTCGGCCCCGGTTCAATGGGTCCCTCGATGGCCACGCTGTCGTCGGTGAACACGGTGATTTGCGACGCCACGGTGTTCATCAACAGATGCCAGGACTGATTGGTGCGCCAGACCGATCCGGCTCCCGGCGAGTAGGGATCTACGACGTGCACGACGATTCGGTCCGCGCTGGGTGCGTGGCGCTCGTTGGCGCATAGGCGCTCCAGCACTGCCAGACCGCGAGGTCCCGCACCGATGATGCAAATCTGTTGGTCCGACATCTACCGCACCCCTACCGCCGACGTCACCGCGGCCAAGCCGAAATCGGTGTCGCCGTGCATCCATGCCAGCTCGTCATGCAGATCGGAATCTCGCATGGCACCCAGCTTCTCGTTGCGCTCGACGGCCGCGTCACCTGCCGCGTGCCAGATGCCGATGCTGTCCCTGGCCGCCAGCGTCACGTCGGCGGTGCGGTCACGGCGTGCCTCGACATACCTGCTGAACCGGCCCGGGAGGCGGTCCGGATCGGCGCCAACGATCGCGCCGAGGACCACGGCGTCCTCAAGTGCCTGGCTGGCGCCCTGCGCCGCGTAGTGCAGCATGGGATGCGCCGCATCGCCCAGCAGCACCACCCGGCGGTCCGACCACTGCCGCACCGGGTCACGATCCACCAGCGACCAGGATCTCCAGTCTTGCCCTAGCTCAAGCAGGCTGCGCGCCGTTCCGCGCAATGACGCCAACTCTCCGCGCACGCGCGCCTCACTCACCGAGACCCCGGAGAATGCCTGTGTGACACCGTCCGTGCGGCTCGCCGCAAGATTCAGCAGCGAACCACCCGCGATCGGGTAGGTCACTAGATGGCATCCGGGCCCGGTCCACCAGGTGACCGAATTGGATTGCAGGCTTTCATCGACCTTGTCGATGGGCACCGTGGTGCGGTACACCGTGATCCCGGCCACCCGCGGTTCGCCGTCGTCAAGCAGCACTCGGCGGATCGAAGAGTTGATGCCGTCGGCGCCGATGAGACCGTCGCCTTCCACGCTGGTGCCATCGGCAAGCAGCGCCCGAACTCCCTCGCCATCCTGCTGGTATCCGAATACCTCACTGCGGCTCAACAACGTAATGCGACTATCAGAGACGCAGGCGTCGACCAGAATGCGATGCAGTTCCGCGCGATGCACCACCAGGTAGGGGCTGTCGAACCGATGCTGATAATCCGCACCCAGGCTCATCGTGTTGATCAGCCGGTCGACGGTGGCGTCGAACAGCCGCAGCGAGTCCACCTGGACTCCGATGCTCTCGATCTTATCGCCCACGCCGAGCACGTTGAGAGCATGTAATCCGTTGGGGGCAAGCTGGATGCCGGCGCCGATTTCGGCGAACTCGCGCGCCCGCTCCAGAACAACCACCTCGTTACCCGAGGCGGCCGCGCTCAACGCGACGGCAAGTCCGCCGATACCACCACCGACCACAATGAGCCGCGACATCAGATCGCCCCCGCGCCGATACGTGCCGACAGTTCCAGCCTCTTGATCTTCGTGGTAGCGGTCTGTGGAAGCTCATCGAGGCGCAGCTGAAGCGGCGGGGCCATCGGCGGCAACTGTGCCGCCGCGGTATCCCAGGCGTTCAGATTGAGCGGCACATCGTTTTTGGTGCACACGACCGGCTGCGCGAGACCATTCGGGCCGGCGACGATGATCACCTCAGTGAGCTCGTCCACCGCCAGGAACAGGCGATCCTCGGCGGCGAGGGTGCTGCCGAAGCCTTCGATGAGATCGACTTCGCGGTCAAGGAGGTGAATGCAGCCCCAACGAGTGCGGTAGCCGACATCGCCCATCCGCCACCAGCCGTCGTCGAGCTGATTGTCGTAGCGGTCCTGCTCCCCCAAGTAGGTACGAATCCGGCCGTCGGTCCGCACCTCGATGTAACCGGGGTTCTCCGAAGACGGCGGCTCTCCATTGCGGGAAACTATCCGGACGTCTGTCATGCCCGGGAAGGGGTAGCCGACACACCGCCCATCGGAGTCCGCGGACCGGAGGCGGCTAAAGCCGCGTGCGACGATCGGCCCCACCTCACTTTGACCGTAGAGCTGCCCGAAAAGCGGACGACGGCGTTGGGTGGCCGCCAGGAGGGTGCGCACGGTGCGTGGGTGAATGGCATCGAAGGTGCTGCTGAAGTACTTGACCGAAGCCAGCGGGCGCCGCGGATCGTCGGCCAGCACTTCCCAGTTGATGAACGTGTTCGGATGAGCCTCAAGGATTCCCGGCTTCACACGCAGGAAGATCTCCGCGGCGTGCTCGGGTTCGTCGTCTACGAGTACCACCACGGGGAAGCCGCGTAGCATCGCGATCGCCAGTGCGGTCACCAGGCGCGAATGCACGAAGGATACGTGGATGACCAGGGGCTCGCGGCGGCGTACCAGTGCGGCGACGGCGGCCTGGGGACGGTACCGCGCCTCAAAGGTGAAGTTGGTGTGCACCGCGAGCTTGGGTACCCCGGTGGTACCCGAGGTGTGGGTGATGAGCGCCGGATCGTGCGGGCTGGGGATAAAAGCCGGCGCGGGTGCCGCGGGAGTGAGCGTCGACAGCGTCACGGCCTCTGGGTGCTCGCCCTCGGCGAGCAGGATTCGGGAGGTGATCTCCGTGATCGGCTGTCCGGCCAGGTCGCCCTCGAGCTTTGCGGTGTCCGTCAACAAGGCCGGATTACCTACCCGCCCAATGAGTGTCGCCACTGTCGCGCCGTCCAGCTTGGGGGACAACAGCACTGGAACCGCGCCGACACGGGCCGCGGCACAGGCCGCAAGCGTGATGTCAAAGCCGTCGGACTTGTGAATAACCAGTTTTTCTCCGGGCGCGACACCGGCCGCCCTCAGCCGCCGCGCGATATCGTCAACGGCCGTGGCCACCTGTGCGATGGTCGACGTACCTTCCAGCTGCGGCGCCAACGACGGTCGATGGTCCAGCGTCAGCGTGTTGGAAGGGTGTCTACGCGCCGCGCGCTCGAAGAGTGAGCCGAGCTTGATGCCGCGGTTTCCAATGCGCTGCAGAATCATTGAGGTACACCAGCCTTCTGGGTAGCATGGGCTTCCTCGGTGATGCGCGAGATGGAGTCCACGGTGGCCTGCATGTCGGCGCGGAGCTTGTCGCCCCATTCACGGACGAACCGCTCCTTACCTTCTGCGTCGAGGTGCGACATGATTTCGGTGATGCCCTCCGTGGGCTTGCCCATCCGGTAGTGGTGCCGCAGGATCGACCCACCATCGGCGGCGTCCACGAAGTAGCTCCAGACACTCTCCTGCCGCTCTCCGGAACGGTTCAGGATGGACCAGCTGAATTGCCTCGGAGCTTCGGCGGCCACGATCTCACTCTCGGTCTGCCAGCCTCCGCGCACCACCGGTGCCCATGCGACGACATCGGTCGCGCGATTGTTGTTGCCGCGGAACACCGCGCCAACCTGTCCGGGCTCACCGGATATCCATTGTCCACCAATGCATTCAGGGCTCCACCGACCACTCTCGGGGAGGTCGCTGACCAATGCGTACAGGTCTTCGGGCGATGAGGTGCAGAAGGCGCTGGTTTCGATTTCGAAGAGGCTCACGCATCAAAGGCTGGCACCGGCGACAGGGGCCAGCGATGTATCCGGAGAAGGTCCGTCAAGTTGGTTTTCGGGTCCGTCAGGTCGGTGCGCCGGTGCGGGGTAAACACCAGGTTGCGGCCGGGAATCACGCGGGAAGCAGCACCAGCCGGGTGCCGCCCATAACTTCTGTCTCGATCCGCCGGTGCGCCCGCGCTGTCTCTGAAAACTGCATCAAATCAATGGAATTCGGAACAATATCGCCGCCGGCAAGCAGGACAGCCGTGCGCTGGGCCGCATCGGCGAGCTGGCGGGAGGATGCCCTGGACATGACAAACCCGCGAATGGACCCACTCTTGCGATACAACGGGCCGAGGGGCACCGGCCGCTGGGTCTCCGGGGTTCCATCGCCGGATATCAGGACGATCCGACCGTGTGGTGCAAGCAGATCCACCGCCGCGACGACATCGTTGACGCCCGAGGTGTCCACATAGACATCGACGGCACCGGGGTGCTTCTTACTGACCAGCGGCACCCAATCGGAGGTGTAGTCATACACCTCGTGGGCCCCGAGTTGCACACATCTGTCCAGGCTGCGCTGCGATGCCACGGCGATCACCCGAGCGCCCGAACCGACCGCCAGCGAAACCGCGGCCGACCCTACGTTTCCACCGGCCCCGACGATCAGCACCGTTTCCCCG
This sequence comes from Mycobacterium sp. D16Q14, assembly GCA_002013415.1. Lineage (GTDB taxonomy): Bacteria > Actinomycetota > Actinomycetes > Mycobacteriales > Mycobacteriaceae > Mycobacterium. Next base: position 198,379 of record MAEX01000004.1, on the reverse strand, counting down.
GCTCTGATGTCCCCGTATTCGACGGTCGCCAGATAGGCGGTTGAGGCGGGGTGAGCCACCGCGACAGCGACCACCGGATCCACATCCGACGGCAGTTCATACAACCTCTCAGCCGGAACCGCAGCGAATTCTGCTGTGGCACCTTGTCTTCCGTCGTACCCAAGACTGGTGCACCAGACCCGCTCACCGGTACGGAATCCCTCGGAGGCCTGGACAACCGTCCCGACCAGGTCACGCCCCACCACAAACGGCAGCGGAATCGCGGTGGCGTAAGAGCCCGAACGCACAAAGGTATCTACCGGGTTGACCGCCACCGCGTTGACCTGGACGAGCACCTCACCGGGCGATGCCACGGGTTCGGGAAGCGTGCCGTACTGGATGTTTTCAGCGGGTCCCCGCTGCTCGATGTAGGCGGCGCGCATACGCACATCTTGCGGTAAGCCCGCCGCGCCCACAAGGTGACGGATTGCGTTGCCAATGCTTGCAATTCACGCCCCGCTGCCGGGCAGCGGCGTGCTCGGCACCCCGGGGGTCCCGAGTCTGCCAGCGACCCAGGGAAAGGCCTGTGCAAAAGGCCTCCTGCGCATATGCCCAGTCACGGTTGCCGCTGCGCCGCACAGTCCCGCGCATTCTGGGGAATCGCTGGGAATCGTCGTATTCGGGCCAACGCGCCCGGAAAGGTGACGGACAACGACACCGTTGGTTGCCGCTGGCCCCACACCCGGCCAATAGTGCAGAAATGACGCGGGTTGTCCTGATCGTGCTGTGTGCACTGCAGGTCACCATGCAGCTCTACGTGTGGATTCCGATTCACGCCGCCGTGTCGGCGTCCTACGACGGGCAGAACCTGACGCCCGCACTCTCCGCGGCGCTCTTCGGCTACGCCGCGGGCTTTCTACTGTTCGGTCCGATCACCGATCGATTCGGTCGCCGGCGTGTACTGATCGCTGGTGTGTTGGTGATGGCCGTCCTGACCTTGCTGGTGCCCTTTGCCCCCACACCCGCACTGTTCGGAGTGCTGCGGGTGTTGCAGGGCTTCGCCGGCGGAGCGTTCTCACCGTCCGCACTGAGCTATCTCGGGGAGGCGCTGCCCCGGCGGACGGCGACGACCGCGATCGGCGCGGTGTCCACCGCGTATCTGATGGCCGGGGTGCTCGGGCAGGTGCTGGCCTCCGTCATCACCCAGGCATGGGGATGGCAGTGGCTGTTCTGGGTGAGCGCGGCCGGGCTCGCACTCAATGTCGGGCTGCTGGCGCTCGTCATGCGCGAGGAACGCAGTGGGGATCCCTCGGCGCGGGTGGTGTCCGGTTACGCCGCCCAGGCCCGCCTGCTCACCCGCCGGGACATCGCAGTGCCGCTGGCCGCGGTGTTCGTGCTGATGCTGTCGTTCGTCGCGATGTACACGAGCCTGGCGAATCAGCTCGTCGATGAGCTGCGGCTGCCGGAGTCCACCGTCACGACCATTCGGCTGGCGGGCATTCCCGGAATGCTGGTGGCGCCGTTCGTCGGGCCGTGGGTGGGCAAGGTCGGCACCGAAACCGGGGCGTTGGTGGGGTACGTGCTGGCAGCGGCAGGTTTGACGATCGAGGCCCTGGGGGCCGGTTCGGTTCCGGTCATCGTCGTCGGAAGCAACATCTTCGTCGCAGGGATCGCCGTCGCGTCGACGGCGATGGTCACCATGTTCGGTGATCGGGCGGCTCCCCGGCGCGGTGCCGGTACCGCACTGTACGGGTTCACCGTTTTTCTCGGCGCCAGCTCTGCGCCCTACCTCGCGCACGCCTTCGGCTTCCGGCCGCTGCTGGGCGTGCTGGTGGCCGCGCTGATCGGCGGCGCGACCCTCGTGGCCAGCACGCGGCGTGCATCGGGGCCGGTCAAGGGGATGGTGGACATTGGCACTCAGCGCAGTCCGCTACCATGACCGACGGAGGATTCGCCTAGTGGCCTATGGCGCTCGCCTGGAACGCGGGTTGGGTTAATAGCCCTCAGGGGTTCAAATCCCCTATCCTCCGCCACTGCAGGACCGCATCAAGGAGGGCAATGGCTGCCGGACGCCGGACGGCGACCATCGTTCTGACCAGCAGCCATGCCGCTCTCTCCTTGATCGCGGGACTGCTTTTTTTCTTCTTCGTGCTGCCCCGCTGGCCCGAACTGAACGGGGCCACCAGCCACGCCTTCGGTACCGGGCTGCGCATCCTCACGGGCCTACTGCTGGCGGCGGCCGGTATCCCAGCCCTGCTCTCCTGGCGGCGGACTCGTCAGCCCGAGTTCGCGACGCCACAGCTGGCGCTCACGCTGCGCGCGGCCGCCTTCACCGGCCATTTCCTTGCCGGCGCCCTCATCGTAGGAACGGCGATCGCCGAGGTCTGGCTGAACCTGGACCGATTCGGCATCTGGGAATTCGGGGTATACGGCGCGGCAGCGGCCATCGGAATACTGGCCTTCGCGGCGTATCACCTGGCATTCGTGGCCGAGGCCCCAGAAAAGGAACGCACGCCCCGTCCCGCCAAGAAGAAAGCCACCGAGGTCGCGGAACCCAGCACTGGCACCGACGAGACCAAGGCAGCCGACGAGACCTTGATCGAGCAGTCTGAGGAGTCCGAGGCGGTGGAGCCGCCTGCCGATGAAACCGCAGAGGACACCAAGGACCCACACGACGAGGAAGCGCTCGAACCGGCGCACGGCCTGCGGAACCGTCGCACCCGCAGGTCCTAGGTCACGTCCTTACCCTGAGCGGACAAGACAAGCACCGAACCGTCCTTGGGCGCGAAGGCCTTGACGTCCCACCCGCCCTTCACGCTGTTGGTGGACAGCATCCGGTCGAGTTCGTCGCTGCGTTCGAACTGCGCGGAGGAGGGCACACCCGTATCGAGTGTCTTCCACAGACGCGGCCTGGTAGCTAGCACCATGCTGGAGCGGAAGGGCGCTACGTATGCGGCCAGCTGTTGCGGCGGCATTTCGATGATCGCGTCGACCCAGTACGTGGTGTTCGGACCGGGCAGGGGCTCGTCACCGAAGAAGCCCTGCACCCATTCACCGGTTACCGGTTTCGGGAGCTTGGAGAATCGCTGCTCCAACGGCTCGGAGTCGTAGCGAATTGGCGACGCCCCGGTCTTTTGCGGCGTGTAGGAGGCCTGGGTGGAATTGGGCTCGTTCCATGACGAGCAGCCGCCCACCGCAAGCAGCGCAATGACACAGGCCGCCGCCCAACGCTTCATTCCTGCACGGTACCGGCACGCCGCGATGTGGTTGCGAGTATCCAGATCGCCACCGCAAAGAACAGCAACGGATAGATGGCCGAGTCGAAGACCCTTTCCGCACACGACATCTGTGCGATCACGGCGTCCCACGCGGTGATGTAGGAGCCGAAATCGGGGTCTATCCGCATAGCGCGGACGTACAGCACCAAGTACCACCACATGGACACGGTCACCGCGGCGATGGCCGTCATCGCGGTCCACTGCCACCGCCGAGCACCACGAGTGATCAGAATCTGGTTGACCAACAACACCATCAGCGGCACCGTCCACACCCAGTGATGCCCCCACGCCAGCGGGGAGACAACACAGCCGACCATTCCCACCACGGCGACCGCCAGCAGCTCCAGGCCATTCCGGTGCGCCCGCCGTGCGGCGGCCATCCCCAGCAGCGCGGCCCCACCCGCGAGAAGGACCCACAGCCATGTTGGCATGGGTTGTGGCGCATAGATATTCGATAACGCACCGCCGATTGACGCGTTGGCCGGATGGTCCAGCGAGCCGATATGTCCGGTGGTACGCACGGCACCCAGCCAGTAGTCGGACGAATCAGACGGCAGCAGAATCCATCCCAGCGCCACGGTGCCTACCGCCGTCACCATCGCCGTCACCGCGGCCCGCCACTGACGGGAAATCAGCAGGTACGGAACGAAGATGATCGCCGTGAGTTTGACCCCCGAAGCAACACCCACCGACCAGCCGCGCCACCGTGCGCCCTCGGGCCGGGTGAGGTCCCAGATGATGAGCGCGGCCAGCACGAGATTGACCTGCCCCTGCCATAACGTTCCATGGATTGGCTGAATATCCCAGGCCACCAAGTTCATTCCCACACACGCGACCACCAGACGACCACCCGCCGAGAATCCGAGAACCCGCCAGCATCGCCAGATAATGGCGAAGAGCGCTCCCAGATTCACCAGGAACCAGATGACCTTGGCCACCCCCAACGGAACGAAACCCAATGGGGCGAAAAGCAACCCCGCGAAGGGCGTATACGTGAACCACCCCGCGTCCGGAATCTCCGTGGCATACAACGGCTCACCGTGCAGAACCCGCAGACCGCCGAACCGGTAGGTCATCAGATCGCCACCGTTACTGAATAATCCGAAGCTGTTGGGGGCATTCAGCGGAATGAGCCAATGCTGCACCAGCACGGCCACGACCCCGGCCGCGAGCCACGCGCCGGCTGCCCGCCACGACATACTGCGGACCGCCACTACTGCTTCCTATCGGTATCCCGGGATGGCTGAACGCGTTTCGGCTCGCCCGGCATCTTCGGGTAGTTCGGCGGATAGGGCATATCGCCGAGTCCATCCGCCTCGTCACGTTCTACCATCTCAAGCAGCGGCTCGATCGATTGCGGCGCATCGTCCATATCGGCCATGGGGTCTGGACGTTTCCGGAGCAGATTGGGCACGGTCGCGATGGTGAAGTCGTCGGGCTCGGCGTCGACCAGCTCTTCCCACGTCAACGGGGTGGAAACGGTGGCGATCGGCGTTCGTCGCACCGAATAGGCCGATGCCATGGTGCGGTCGCGCGCGTTCTGATTGAAATCGATGAAGATGCGCTCGCCGCGTTCTTCCTTCCACCACGACGTAGTCACCTGCTTGGGTGCGCGACGTTCCACCTCGCGGGCCAGCGCGATACCGGCACGACGCACCTCGATGAAATCCCATTGGGCCTCGATGCGCAGATAGATATGGATGCCGCGGCCCCCGGAGGTCTTCGGGTAGGCAACGAACCCCAGCTCGTCAAGTAGTGGGCGCAGCACGTCGAGTGCCACCGACTTGGCTTCGTCGAATCCGGTCCCCGGCTGCGGATCCAGATCGATGCGCAGCTCATCGGGATGATCCAGATCGGGATATCGCACCTGCCACGGATGCAGCGTCACCGTTCCCATCTGCGCTGCCCACACGATCGCGGCGGGCTTGGTCACCCGCAGGACCTCGGCGGTGCGGCCCGAGGGAAAAGTCACCTCGCAGCTGTCCAGATAATCGGGATAGTGCTTGGGCAGCCGCTTTTGGTAGATCTCCTCGCCGTCGATGCCGTCGGGAAAACGCTGCAGGTGGGTAGGGCGGTCGCGCACCGCGTTCATCATCGGGCCGAGTGCCACGGTCCGGTAGTACTCGGCGAGGTGACGCTTGGTGCCGCCATCGGCGCCCAACTGGGGGAAATACACCTTGTCAGGGTTGCTCAGCCGGACGGCGATGCCGTCGACATCCAGTTCCTCGGCGGGCGTGGGCATTACCGTCATCATATGGGAATGGACCTGCCCGTCATGCCTCCAATCGCCCCAATGCTTGCCAAACCTGTCGCAAAAATCCCGGGCGATGCGTCGTACGAGCCCAAGTGGGACGGGTTCAGGTCGATCGTCTTTCGCGATGGCAACGAGGTGGAACTGGGCAGTCGCAACGAAAAGCCCCTGACCCGGTACTTCCCCGAACTGGTGGCGGCGGTACTGGCCGAGCTGCCCGAGCGCTGCGTGGTCGACGGCGAGATCGTGATCGCCACCGAGTCCGGGCTGGACTTCGAGGCGCTCCAGCAGCGGATTCACCCCGCGGATTCCCGGGTGCGGCTGCTGGCCGAGCAGACGCCCGCCTCCTTCATCGCTTTCGATCTGCTAGCGCTGGGCGACGAGGACTACACCGGGCGACCTTTCGGCGAGCGCCGTTCGGCCCTGACGCAGGCACTGTCTGGGGCCGGCACGTCCGTTCATCTCACCCCCGCCACCACCGACCAGGTCCTGGCACAACGCTGGTTCGAGGAGTTCGAGGGTGCCGGTACCGACGGTCTCATCGCGAAGCCACTGACCATCGCGTACCAGCCCGACAAGCGCGTGATGTTCAAGATCAAACCCGAGCGGACCGCCGATTGCGTCGTGGCCGGGTATCGAGTGCATAAGTCGGGCGATGATGCCATTGGGTCACTGCTGCTTGGCCTGTATCAGGACGACGGTGCGTTGGCTTCGGTCGGCGTGATCGGCGCGTTCCCCATGGCCGAGCGCAAGCGGCTCTTTCAGGAGCTACAACCGCTGGTCATCTCTCTCGAGGATCACCCCTGGAACTGGGCGGCTCACCAGGCCGGTGAACGCACTCCGCAGAAGAACGCGGGCTCTCGCTGGAATGCCGGCAAGGACCTGTCGTTTGTGGCGTTACGTCCGGAGCGGGTAGTAGAGGTCCGCTATGACCATATGGAAGGTGCGCGGTTTCGCCACACCGCACAATTCAATCGCTGGCGCCCGGATCGCGCTCCACATTCCTGCACCTACGACCAGCTCGAACGGCCAATCGCGTTCAGCCTCAACAATATTGTTCCGGGCCTGGTGTGACCGGTGCCGGGCGATTCGCGCCGAGCCCATCGGGTGACCTGCACATAGGCAATCTGCGCACAGCGTTGTTGGCGTGGCTGCTGGCGCGATCGACAGGGCGCCGGTTCCTCATGCGGGTGGAAGACCTGGATACCCGCACCAGCACCGCCGTGGCTCAACGCCAGCTGGCAGATCTTGCCGCGATCGGCCTGGAGTGGGATGAGCCAGTGGTCTGGCAGACCGATCGGACCAGCGCTTACAGCAAGGTGCTCGACTCGCTGGACTCTCGCGGCCTGTTATACGAATGCTATTGCAGCAGAAAAGATATCGCCCAAGCGCCGACGGCGCCGCATGCGCCGCCGGGTGCTTATCCGGGCACCTGCCGAGAACTGTCGGAGTCGCAGCGCGCGCAGCGCCGTGCCGAACGCCCGCGCGCGCTGCGGCTGCGGACGGAGAACTCCACCTTTACCGTGTCGGACACATTGCACGGTGAATACACCGGCCTGGTCGACGATTTCGTGGTGCGCCGCGGTGACGGTGTAACCGCCTACAACGTCGCGGTGGTGGTCGACGATCAGGCACAGGGCGTCGACCAGGTGGTACGCGGCGACGATCTCCTGGCCTCCGCGCCCAGACAGGCCTACCTGGGCGAGCTGCTGGGTTACCCCGTGCCTACGTACGCCCATGTCCCGCTGGTTCTCAACACGGCGGGCGCACGACTGGCCAAACGCGATGGTGCGGTGACCATCGCCGATCTGGGTGCGCAGCGGGCGTTCGCCTTGATATGCGAATCGCTCGGATACGCGGCCGCGGACGCCGCGGACCTGCTGGGCCAGTTCGGCGCGGAGCGAATCCCGCACGACCCGTGGATATACCCGGGCTGATCCGAAGCAGCCTGGTTGGCACGAATTCGTGTTAGCCTCCCGCGGTGTTTCGTGCCGTCGCGCTCGCACTTCTGGCACTACTGGCAGTAGCCGGTTGCGGGGGCCCGGCACAGGAAACGCTGCGGGTGGGCACCGAGGGGGTCTATGCGCCCTTCAGTTTCCATGACGAGCGCACCGGAGAGCTGACCGGATATGACGTGGATGTGGCTCGCGCTGTCGGCGAGAAACTGGGCCGCCCGGTGGAGTTCGTCGAGATCCCGTGGGACGCGATCTTCGCCGGATTGGACGCCGAGCGATTCGACGTCGTCGCCAACCAGGTGACGATCACCCCGGAACGTAAGGCCAAGTACGACCTTTCCACGCCGTACGCGGTGGGCGAGGGCGTGATCGTCACCCGGGCCGACGACAACACCATTCACACGCTGGCAGATGTCCGCGGCAAGGTGGCCGCCGAGAATGCGACAAGCAACTGGTCGCAGATCGCCCGCGACGCCGGAGCCCGCGTGGAGACCGTCGAGGGCTTCACTCAGTCCATCACGCTGCTGAGCCAGGGCAGGGTCGATGTCGTCATCAACGACAGCATCGCCGTCTATGCCTACTTGGCCAGCACCGGGGACCCGGCGGTGAAAATCGCGGGGACCACCGGTGAACGCAGCGAGCAGGGGTTCGCGGCCCGGAAGAACAGCGGTCTGCTGCCCGAGCTGGACAAGGCGTTGGATCAGCTGTCGGCCGATGGCACGTTGACCCGGATCTCCGAGAAGTACCTCAAGGCCGATGCCAGTGGCACCCAGAAACCACAAGCGGGCCAGGGGAATTCCGGCCCGGGAAGGTCCAACACCCGGCTGGTTTTGGACAATCTGTGGCCGATGGCCCGCGCCATGCTCACGGTCACCCTTCCGCTGACCGCCATCAGCTTCACGATTGGGCTGGTGATCGCCCTCGGGGTGGCGCTGGCCCGTATGTCCCATCGGCGCGTGCTCTCCGGCCTGGCCCGGCTCTACATCTCGATCATCCGGGGCACACCACTGCTGCTGCAGCTGTTTCTGATCTTCTTCGCGCTGCCCGAATTCGGACTGAAGATCAGTCCATTTCCCGCTGCGGTCATCGCGTTCAGCCTCAACGTCGGCGGCTATGCCGCCGAAATCATTCGGTCGTCGATCCTGAGCATCCCCCGTGGACAGTGGGAGGCCGCCTCAAGCCTGGGCATGAGTTACAGCACCACGTTGTGGCGCATCGTTATTCCGCAAGCCAACCGTGTCGCAGTACCCCCGTTGTCCAACACGTTGGTCTCTCTGGTGAAGGACACCTCACTGGCGTCGGCGATTCTGGTGACCGATGTGATGCGCACGGCGCAGGTGGCCGCCGCGCCGACCTTTCAGTTCTTCACGCTCTACGTCACCGCCGGCGTCTACTACTGGATCGTCTGCATGGCGATGTCGGTGGTACAGGACAGGCTGGAGGAACGCTTGGCCAAGTCGGTTGCGCGCTAGGCGATACGCACCGGAAGATCGGCGAGCCCGCGCAGCGTGACATGAGGCTTGTAGCTGGGCTCACCGATCAGCCACGCATCAGGGAACCGCGCCGTGATCGAGCTCAACGCCAGCTTGGCCTCCAATCGGGCCAGCGGAGCACCCAAGCAGAAGTGTGGTCCGTGTCCGAACGCAAGGTGCTTGATCTCCGCGCGATCGGGATCGAAGATATCCAGATCTGGGCCAATCGCCGGATCGCGTTGCGCGGCAGCAAGCATCAAGAGCACCCACTCGCCACTGGGGAAGGTGGAGCCTCGAACATCCATGTCGCCGTCGGCGACCCGGGCCACCATATGCACGGGCGGGTCGTAGCGCAGCGTCTCCTCGATGACCGCAGGCGCTCGATCAGCGTTCTGTCCCAGCATTTTCCATTGCTTGGGATCGCGCAGCATGGCCAACGACGCGTTGGCGATCAGGTTGACGGTGGTCTCATGCCCGGCAATGAGCAGCAGCGTGCAGGTGGAGACGATTTCTTCCTCGGTGAGCTGATCGCCGGCCTCCTCCACCTGGATCAGAGCGGACAGCAGATCGTCACCGAGGTTGCGCCGACGGGCCGCGATGAGATCGATGAAGTAGTCCCACATCCAATGGGCTGCCTGGAATCGTGCGTCCATGTTGGCGGGCGCCTGACCGGTCAACGCGAAAACCGGGTCGAGCCCCTGGGCGAGCAGCGCTGAGGCCCTGCCGAATTCGGGCTCGTCTTCGATCGGCACCCCCAGCATTCGGCAGATCACCGCGACGGGCAACGGATAAGCAAAATCCGTGACCAGGTTGAACGTGCCGCGCTGGGCGACGTCGTCCAGAATCCGGCCCACGAGGGTTTGGATATCTTCGGCCATCGCGTTGATCACCTTGGGTGCGAACGCCTTCGACGCCAGCTTGCGCAACCGGGTGTGGTCGGGGGCATCCAGTCCCAGGAACGAGGGCCTGGCGATCAGGTTGGGATTCTGTGCCAGCTGTCGCTGGACGATCTTCGACTTGCGCCGATCCGAGGACGCCTGTGGGTGGCGCAGCACGGCGTTGCAGTCCGCGAAGGTGGCCAGCACACTGACGTCCATACCCGGCGGGTGCACCGGACCGGCCTGCGTCCGCTCGACCAGCTGGCTGTAGACCGGGTATGGATTCGCACGATTGGCCGGGTCGAGCACCTGAAGCAACAGGGTGCCCGGGTCAGTCGTAGTAGGCATGTGTCCAGTGTGCGCCGGAATTCTGAGATGTGCCTGAGCTTTTTGGCTCAGCTGTAGTAGCGGCCCAGGGTCTCTTCACGCAGTTCGGCGAAGCGGCCGTCCACGATGCTGGCGCGGATGCGGTCCACCAGTCCGATGGTGAATCGCTCATTGTGGATGGTGGCCAAGGTGGAGCCCAACATCTCCTTGGCCTTGAACAGGTGATGCATATAGGCCCGCGTGTAGTGCGTACAGGTGTAGCAGTCGCACTCGGCGTCGATCGGGGTGAAGTCCCGGCGGTACCTGGCCCCGGTGATGTTCACCCGGCCGTCGCGGGTGTAGACGGCGGCGTTACGCGCGACGCGTGACGGGGACACACAGTCGAAGGTGTCCGCCCCCGCGGCGACCGCGGCAAAGAGATCGTCGGGCTCACTGATTCCGAGTAGGTGACGCGGTTTATGTTCGGGCAGTTCGGATGTCACCCAGCCGACGATGGTGCCGAGGTTCTGCTTCTCCAGCGCGCCACCGATCCCATAGCCGTCGAAGCCTCGGCCTTCTTCACTGGCAAGGGACTCCAACCCGCGCGCGGCCTGGCGACGAAGATCCTCGTATTGTGCACCCTGCACCACCCCGAACAACGCCTGGTAGGGCTTGTCGGCGCGCTCACGGGTCAGCTTCTCGTGTTCGTCCAGGCACCGCTGCGCCCACTCATGGGTGCGCTGTACCGAATCCTCTTGGTATTCGCGGGTATTGATCAGTGTGGTGAGCTCATCGAAGGCAAAGATGATGTCGGCACCCAACTGATGCTGGATCCGCATGGACACCTCGGGGGTGAACCTGTGCGCGGACCCGTCCAGATGCGACGTGAAGGTGACACCGTCGTCATCGACGTGCGCGAGCTTGTCCTTCTTCGCCCCGGTTCCCAGGGCACCCAGCACGTCGTCGGAGCGGGCCCGATCGACGTCCATCGCCATGACCTTGCGCGCCCCCGAGCCGAGCGAGAGCACCTGAAACCCGCCGCTGTCAGTGAACGTCGGGCCCGGCCAGTTCATGAACGCCCCAAGCCCCCCGGCCTCGTCCACGATGTCGGGGCCGGGCTGCAGGTACAGGTGGTACGCGTTGGCCAACACGGCCTGGGCTCCGAGCGCGGCCATGGTTTCGGGCAGAACCGCCTTGACGGTGGCCTTGGTTCCGACGGCAATGAAGGCCGGGGTCTGGATGTCACCGTGCGGGGTGTGGATCACGCCTGCCCGGCCCGCGGTTCCGGGCAGGGTGGCGTCGACGGAGAAGTACTGATCGGTCATCGGGGGCTATTTTGCCCTGGGCGGGTCGTACCCCTGGCCCTCGGCTCTTCACGCAAGCGGCTCATCGCAGTCGTAGGCTCAAGGTCATGACAACGACGTCGGATCTTCTCGCGCTGGAGCGGGGCACCACCACCCAGGAAGCCCTGGCTTTCTTCGACAATCTGGCACCCGTGCGGTCAGAGGAATTGATCGGCCAGCGCTGGCACGGCGGTGAGGTGCCCACTGGGCATTCGATGGACGGCATCCTGACGGTGTCGGGCTGGTACGGCAAGCAGTTCGACGACCTGGACCACGTGCACCCGCTGCTGTTCAGCGATGGCGGTGGCGACATCTTCGCGGTGGATCCGATGCTGGCACCGATGGGGCTCGCGGGCCGGATCAGCGGCCTGACCGAGTCCCCGATGGTCAAGCGGACCTCCCCGACAGCGTTGTCCGCGCTCAAACCACTGATCAGGACCAACAAGCACCGCGCGCGGCTACGCAACATCGAGTTCCGCGGCGCCGTCAGTGCGGCCATGGTCTACGACCACAAGGCGATCATCGACCACTTCCGCAAGGTCGACGACGCCACGCTGCTGGGCATCATGGACCTGCGGGACATGGAGCAGCCGTACTTCTTCACGTTGCGCCGAGACTGAACGCGGTTGCCTACCCATCGCCGCCTAGGAGTCCCCGCGGCCTGATCGCGTCTAAGCTGCCTCGGTGAGGGCGCTGAAATGATCTTGTTCAAGCGGTCTTTCGCCTATACACCGCTGCACGTGTGGGGTGTGATGGTCGATCCCGATCTGTGGTCGCTACACGCCACCGGGTTTCGGCCCGAGGTCGGTTGCGAGTACCGCATCACCCACCCAGCCATCCTGGGCACTCGGCTACTCGGCACCGGCGACTGCACAGTCGTCGCCGCGGAGCCGGGTGCGCTGCTCTCTGTGCAGTTCGTCGGCGCGGTGCGTGAAGGCAAACCCGCCCGCTGGACCATCAGCCACCGCCTCACGGCCGAGAATGGCGCGACCACTCTCACGACGTATCTGGAGGGGGTCGACATCAACGATCACTCCGAGAAGGTGCTGATGCGCATCGTGACCGAGAGCACGGCGCGATCCGCACACCTGCTGGGCGAGCGGCTGGCGGACCGCTACCGGAGACCGGACAAGGGCACCGCCGGTCGAGCGGCTCCACGCAGCCAGCAAGAAAATACCCCCAAACTGCGCTAACAGTCAGAGGGTAATGGCGGTGGCGGAGGGATTTGAAACCTCCTCAATCACCCAGGAAAAGCCTGCTGCCTGCAGATATGGTTTCTGTTCGGGCGTTGACAGGGTACGTTCAGTGCCGAAAAATGCCGAAAAATTGCGGTGTGTTGTTGACCGCGTCAACACCGGTCAACGCCGGAGTGAGTGTTGCTGGAATCCCGGAATGTGACTTCGCACTCCCGGATACAGCCAGCCCGTCAACTAAGAAGATCCGTCCTGAGTGTGTCGAGCCGCAATCACTGCCGCAACGACCACGACAGGCAGCAGTGCAGCGGCCCAGATCATCACGATGAGCCCCACCGCAAGAGGCGATACTTGTCTGATGGCGGACACGATCGCTACATCTGCGGCCACGGTGATCGGAACAAGCAGCCACATCACCGGCCGCGCAGCACGATGGCCTGCCCGCCACGCCGCCTCACTGGAATATGTTGACCGCAGACGGATACCTGCCACCTGGTTACGCGGCAAGGCACCCGTCGCCGCTCGATGCGTGACAACCAAGCAGATCACCGTAGTCGCCGCGAGAGCGATCATGGCACCTATACCCGATACCATCTCTGCTGTCACCGGGCCAGTTCCTCACTCGTTGCGGGGAAAGGATTTTCGAGTTCGTTATTAGTGGTGTCATCGTCGCCTGGCCAGTGCTTCCACACCAGGTACCCGAACCTGAGTATCGCGACACCGAGCACGACCGCAAGTACTACATACCACCACCGCCAACTCACAATCACGTAGACGACGGGGCACCCCAGGGTGTACATCCCCAAGGTTTCTGACCAGCTGTACAGACGCTGCGCACGACTGTCATTGAAAAGCTTGGAGGCGATGAACGCCACTCCGGCCAGTGCCCCCAGCACGGCTGCGCCGATGAGCACTTTCGGCCACGTCACCGGCTTGACGAGCTCGCCCACATACATGGCGATCCCGACCATGGCCAGATACCCGAACAACTTGCCTAACCGTATGAGCCTATTCATGGCTGGCGCGGGCGCTTTCGTGGCACCGGAAGGCTTTTCGGCCTCGTCACCGCGTTCGGCGGGTTGGTGTGCGTCATCGGCTTGGCATCGAGAAGCTTTGGCGCGCTGAAAATCTCGGTAAGCATTCCAGGCGTACATCGCAGCAACGATTATCGCGAACAGGATGGACCAGTCGCTTGAGCGCACGGCGGCAATCGTCACCGCGCCGGTGAACAGAACAGCAAGGCTGATCCATGTCCACCCGCTGATCTGCCAACGCAGAGGCCGATCCTTGTTGCGCCAGCCGGTGATCCGTCCCTCCCACACCATCCAGATCACAATGTTCAAAACAACGTAGGCCGCAATCGAGAGCACGGCCAACATCACCGCCCCCACCATCACGGCCTCCTCGCAGGACGGTGACCGGCGAATTGTCGGCTGCGGCGCAAAACAGCAGCCACGACATCAACAAACACCGCCGCCCGCCGCACCGTATGCCGCCTTGCGTTCATCGCGAACTGGCCGCTGTGTTCATGCCCGGCGGCGATTACTAGAGCCTTCCCGGGCGGCCTGCTGGCAGCGAAGGCAGCGGCAGCCATACACGGTGTAGGCGTGCAGGGTGCCGTGTAGATGTTCGGGGGTGGGCTGGTCATCGGCGTTATGCAGCGCTCGGCGGCGGCGTACCGCGTTGACGGTGCGGCCCAGGCGGGTAGCGGCCTCAGCGGCACTCAGAGACCGATCCACAGCGATGGCGATTTCATCGCCAGTCCATTGCTGCCCATGCGCGGCAGCTTGGTCGGCGCCCGAATCGTTGCGCCGGTAGTACAGGCGGGTGGTTTTCACCGACGCCATCGAGCGGCCCAGCTGGCGGGCGGCCTCTCGGATCGGTATCGAGGTGTCCAACGCGACAGCGATTTCCTCCACAGACCAGTGCCGCCACCGCCACATCGGAACACCGTCGATGTTCACCGCCGACGCGGCCTCCGTCGGCGGCTCGGTAGAGCCGACGCCGTGGCTGTAGCGCGCCCACTGCACCGCGGCCTCGGTACGGCCGAGTTGTTGAGCCGCTTGCGCCCTAGTCAGCGATAAGTCCAAAGCCACCGCAATTTCCGCGGCAGTCCAGCGCCGCCGCACGGGCGCATCCAACCCGCCGGCGTCCGCGGCGATCTCGCCGCCATGCTCGGTAGCGCTTCGGGGCTGTCCCCGGCGACTGTAAGCCAGCCCGAACTCCACACACACCGAACACCGGCACTCATGCAAAGCCCACGCGGTCGCGGTGCCGTGTCGCCCCTGCGGCACCGGCCGATCCCGCAACCGGTCTAGATCACGCTGCCTGCGCACCGCAGATTCCGTGCGCCCCAACAGCACTGCCGCCTGCCGGCGTGTTAACGACCTATCCAAAGCAATAGCAAGTTCAGCCTCGGTCCACCGCTTCGGCGGTACCAACGGACGCCCGTCTTCATCTCTCGGAATGGTCACCAACGCAGCATCGTCTACCGTCTTTCGCGGAATGGGGTTGCTGATTCGGCGCCGACCCGGTTTCGTGGCTTCCCACTGACGTTGATGCGCCCGGGCCGCCTGCACGCACGGCTCGCAGCGACACTTATACGTCGACCACGCGTAAAACGTCCCGTGTTTGCCGACAGGTACCTCACAGCGACTCAAACGATCCTGGGTACGCATCGCCCGAATAGTGCCCACCGTGCGCCCCAACCGCTCAGCTGCCTGCCGCGGCGTCAACGACGCATCCAACGCCACCGCACGCTCCGCCTCAGAA
Source organism: Mycobacterium sp. D16Q14 (assembly GCA_002013415.1). Lineage (GTDB taxonomy): Bacteria > Actinomycetota > Actinomycetes > Mycobacteriales > Mycobacteriaceae > Mycobacterium. Next base: position 182,952 of record MAEX01000004.1, on the reverse strand, counting down.
AACGGTCGACCCACAACAGAATCCTACTTTTGTGTCTCCGTGCACACTGTGAACCGGCGCACCGGATGCGCAAATCCCATGCCAGATGGACAATTGCTCACAGTAGTTGTGTCAGTAACCACGGCAACCGGCTTCTGTCGATTTTCTGCGCCTGTATCGCTACAAGAGACCCGACGAACTGTCATTTTCCCGACACTCAAGCACTGGTCTGGCGTCCATGCCAGGTCCATACATGCGGTCCAACCAACGCCTGTGCCATCAAGGTTGTAGTAGCGCCTATCGACATCCTCAGCGCATTCCCGAGGAGTCGCCACACGCTGAACGACGCGATAGTTCGTATCAGGTGACCCGCAATCCGTCATCAGCAGCGCGGCCTTGGAGGTGCTTCCCGACAAACTCACGCATGAGCCCACCGGCGCGCGGTCCTGTCCCGCCGGTATGGCTGAGGGAACCGTGGGGTACTGCCCAGGAATATTGGCTAGATCGAGCTTCTCCACCGGGTTATTCGGCGTCGGACCTGACGATCTCGACCCGCCAGTGTTATCCGGTGTGCAACCGGCAGCCACAACTACTGTGGTCATCAAGATAAGTACTTTATTCATTTTTCATCGGCCCAACGGTGGGAAGTTTCCGATATCTACACTTGCCCGAGAGCGGTCACAGTCGCCAGAGAATCCGTATTCCTTATTCTTTGCTTTTCTTTCGATCTCGGGTGTTACATCTTTCACATAGGTCAAGGAGATGCTTCTGGCAGATCCCTTAATAAAGCACACATCAATGATTTTCGCGTCATCCCAAGCTGGACCTAAGTCGGGCAAGGAGCCTGCGTCTTTTGGGTCTCCTTGAACGTAAGCATTGTCATATATCGTTGGCCACCATTTTCCAGCATTGAGCAGCCTGATCCCGTCTGCTCGGGTCTTTAAGATGAGATCATCGACGGTAACGAGCTTCTGCTGGAACGGCGACTTAGGGCCTACCGCAGGAGGTTCGTTGCCTATGTCAATTCCTGTTTTGGACATGTCACAACCGATGGTGTCGCCGGGTATCTCATATGCTTGGTCATTCTCAAACTGGCCAGCAAGAATTGAGATATTGGTCGGCTGCGAGCCGAGCCCCAGTCGTGTGCCTTCGGGAACGAAAGCCACATCTTCGCGCCGAATCAACTCCATAGACACCTCACGGGGCCTCTCCGAGTAGAAACATACTGACTTGACGAGGAGATTCCCATATTCAGGCGCCTTAAGATCCGCTGTATTAATCGGATCGGTTGAGCGATACCCTCCGACGCGGAAGATCAACCGTGGCTTCCACAAACCTGCGGTCAGTCGCTCAATTGCTTCATCACGGGTCTTAAGCCGGAGTTGTCCTTTGTCCACAATCTGGGGAGGAAACTGCGGCGTGGTGTCGGGTGAAGCGACAGAGGTGGCAGATGATGATGATGATGATGTCGTCGATCCTTGGGACGGCGTGGAAGAGTCGGGAGCGCACCCTACCAAACCGATCATTGTGGCCGCGGACAAGATCGCACTATTGAATATCCTCAGATTCGATCGCCGCGCCGTCCTCAACTGTATCAGCACTCCCTTTGTCCTCTTCTCGATTAACCACACAGTGCAGGGCCGGTGTATGAGGCGGTGCCGCCATCCGGGACTGCCAGGACATCATGCTTCAGGAGATATCCCCCCGGAGTAATGGAGGAGCTTACAATCTGCGTGAAAGGAATCAATGTGTATGTCGGGACCAAGAATCCTTTAGATCCGGCGTCGACAAGCACTGATACGGCCTGCTGTGTAGTAACTGTTGTCACCTCTTGGCTGATATTGGTGACCGTTGTAGAATTGCTGCCAGTCTGCGCGTTGCTGTAGGTAGCTTTCAAGGCTAACTCAATTAACTTGATACTTCCCTTTCCGGCAATTTCTCCACCAACAGTGTTCGTAGTCGAACCTCCATTCATGACCGCAGTCTGCTGACCTATCCACGTAGCCACACTCTTCGATGTCGTGAGCTGCACCGTGTTTTGCGCGCCGGTCGCATTGCAGTTGTTCTGTGAAGTGAGTCGATTTACATCTTTCGAGTTCGAGAAATCACGGGTGGGATCTCCGTCAATTCGAGTGCAAGTAAGCATTGTGAGATTGCTGCCAGGTGCGGCGATAAATCCGCTGCCGCACTTATTATCTTTTAATTGTTGCTGAGCCGTTTGTTCGTCGCAGATCTCGCACACGGCATCACCTGCGCCGGGAGCTTTGGCCACAACCCAGCGCCCACCAATCAATGCGCCACGTCCACCAGCGGCCGCAATGAAAATCATCTTCTGCCCCAACTGCTGGCCCATCTGTTCGCACTGCTGCTGCTGTTCCTTGAGCTGCTGCGTGTTGTCGTCTTGTTTATTCTGTGGCTGTTGTTGCTGCTGGTTCGGCTGCTGCTGTTGGGGCTGTTGCTGTGAGCCTTGTTGTGGTGAGTTCTGCTGTGGTGCTTGATAATCCGGGTTACTTTGCCCGGGCCCTTGCGTGTAGGGAGTAGCAGTCTGGTAGTCAGGCGGCTGCGTGCCGTGTTGGGGTTGTTGCGCGCCTTGTTGGGGCTGCTGACCGGCTTGCTGGCCGCCTGCTTGTTGTCCGGCCTGCGGAGCGCCAGAATTGTAGATTGAGATCCCCGAGTCTTGGTTCATGGGAGGTAAGTTGTTGCCGCCCTGATATTCCGGGAGTTGTGGCGCTTGTCCGGGAGGCTGGAATTGGGAGCCTCCGCCGTCTGTCATGCCGCCTGTTGGTCCGGGAGGTCCTGTCGGTTCGGCGGTGGCGCCCGGGATTAGGCCGATCGCCCCGATGCCCGGCTGAGTGGAGGTGTTTAGGTGCCAACCTGCCATGGCGACCGCAGTAATGGCGGTGGCCGCGAGGGCGCGCCGAACACCCACGGGTATCCGGGTTTTCGGTGACTTCATAGGTGTCATCGTTGTTCTCACTTTCTCACAAGGTTTAGGTGCGGCAGTAGCGGTTGTTATTGGAGGGCAGCCGGGAGGTGTCCACGCCTGCGGTGACGGGTTGGCACAGCGGGTCCGTCAAGAGGTTTTCTTTGGACCAGGCGGCGTGGCCGTTGGCCACTGCCAGGCAGGTGTCGTATTGGTCGCCGGTTTGTCCGAAGGCGGCGGTGCATTGGGCGGACATGTTGGCGAATGCCTGGTTCTTACACACGTCGGCCGAACCACGGGCCGGGGCCACGTCTAGGCACATGGCCTGGCGCTGGCATGATCCGAGGAAGCTGGCGGTGCGGCCGTCTTCGGAGCGGTACTCGTTGGGCCCCGACAGGCACGTGTTGGCGTGCCGCTGGCTGTATAGGGCGGCATCGACGTTCGCGGGCCGCAGCGCCCCTGCCGGATCGGATACGTAATCGGTTGGCGGGGCGATGATTTGCGCCGCCTTGACCGCCTCGGGCGGGCCACCGCCCTCAGGCAGGCCGTCCCAATCCGAGGCCAGGGCGCCCGTGGCCGGAATACTGGAGGCTCGGTAGGCCAGGGTGATGGTGATGGGGAACGCGAAGATATCGGCGGGCCCCATCTCCAGGCGCAGGTTGGATTGTTGATAGACGTAGTCGCCGTGGATCACCGGGGTGACCCGTACTGGATTGCCTTTGGCGTCGCGGGCGACCGGGACACTTACGGTGGCAATCGCGGTGGCGGGATGGCCCGGGGAAGCGTCGCTTTCAACTAGCACCGTGTTGACGCCCTGGCGCACATGGGTGCCCTCGGGGACTCGTAGCCCGAAGGTGAAGTCCTCGGGCGCGAAAATAGTGCGGCGCACAATGTTCACGTCGGCACCGCCCCCGGCGAATGGGGTGATCCGGTAATCGGTATCGGGGGAGGTGAATGTCGCATTGCCCCCGTCACCCCACTGGGCTGCGGTGAGTTCTCGCTCATGCGGCAAATGCAGTGTGACGGTCTTGTTGCCGATCGCTGTCGGCAACACCGTGCCGTCCGTGGCGGACGGTGAGATGGTGGCGTTGGAGCGTTCCCGTGCTGCCGCTAACGGCGGGCCAACACCAGGCCCCAAACCCAGCGGGGTGTTCGTTTTCGCTTGCGCCCCACCAATGTTCTGCACACGGGGCATGTCGTCGGGTTGGGCCACCGGATACGGTATCGGCTTCGGCGGCGGCACACCAGGATCGGCGGAGGCGCGCGTGGCGGTGTCAACCATGATCGCCGAGGTGACAACCAGCACACCCAGCACAAGCGCGATCCAGCTCCGGCGATGCTGGCGGGAACCGACTCGAATGTATGTGCTGGAGGCAGAACGCTCTGCAAGACGACGGCAAGTCATGATCTGCGCCATCTCCCCCAAGCTCCCCACTGTCGACCGGGCCCATTTCCTCGTCGCCGTCCAATCGAGAAAACTTACGATGGCGGAACTAGGCTGTTCAATGGCACCATATGACGGCTCAGCTAACTTGTCAACCAGATTGGCCAAGGTTTCACCGGGCGCCGACCCCTCACCGGCACCCGGGCGTGCAGCAACAGCCGCCTGACTGGTCATCACAGGTCTTTCGGTTCGCCGTAGAGCGTCTGAGTGTCGTTGCCGTTCTCCGTGCGGATGCGGAACGTGGCGAAGGATTGGATCTTCACCTGACCGCCGCAGCCGTCAGCTTCGACGTTCTGGGTCCGCACCCGCGAGACGGCTTTCATATTGCGAAAGTTGATGCGGTCCATCGGTAACCGCGCCAAACCGCCAGGTTTGAGTAGGACGCGCATGTAGCCGCCGATATGTTCCTGCGCCCCAAGAGAACCCCCGACCGAGCCGCCGCCGAAACCGCCGCCACCCCCGCCGCCACTGGAGCCGCCGTTGCCGTAGCCGACTCCGTATACCTGTCCATTGACCTGCTGCGAAAGCGTGAGGCCGAGGTCGCCGCCCGACTCCACCCCCGACGAGGAGTCGGTACGGCAGCCTACGAAATACCCCGTCTCTAGCTCGGCATCCTGGATCACGGCCTTGCCCTGACCGGTGATCGTTGCTTCGGCCCGATAGGACACGTGCGCCTGCCAGGAATTAGAGGCTCCGGCGAACATAAAATACCCCCAGACTGCGCTAACAGTCAGAGGGTAATGGCGGTGGCGGAGGGATTTGAACCCTCGGACGGGGGTTACCCGTCACACGCTTTCGAGGCGTGCTCCTTAGGCCGCTCGGACACGCCACCGCCGAAGAGACTACAGGCAGGCCGGCCCGATCCCCCAATCGGCTGACCGGGCAACCGGCGACGGGCGCACCCGCCGCCGCAGGCGAAAGCGATATATCGCGCTATCACGCGGCAGCGTTAGCAAGGCGCCTTCCATATGCGTGAAGTCGCATGGCTGGCAGGAAACTCGCAGCGTGCTGTACGAAATCAGCGGCGTGGCTCCAAGGAAAGTGGCCTTCCATCGTGCTTGTGCAGGTTCTCGCTGGCATCGCGGCATCCGTCTCTCGGGGCGGGCGGACGCCGTCTGGCGATCAGCGAGACCGGCACGAGCAGATCGACACCATCACGATGAGAAGGCCCCGACCAATGAAACTTCTTGTAGGCATCGCAGCATCCGCGGCCATTGTCGCGAGCGCGCTCGGCCTCGCGGCGACCGCCGATGCGGCACCGGCACTCCCCGCCCCCGACTACCACTGGTGCCCGGGCGAGTTCTGGAATCCCATCTGGGGATTCAACTGGGAACTCGGCGAATGCCACGACGACTGGCATCGCGACCGCGACGGCGACTGGCGCGACAATCGCGGTGACTGGCATGACCATGACCGCGGAGACTGGGGACGCGGCCACGATCGCGGCTGGAGGCCCTAGCCCAACGTCATCGAGAAACAACCCCACCCGCCGGACTCACTCCAGCCGGTGGGATTGTTTGCCATGTGTCACTAAAGCGCAATGAACAACCTGTTCCATATGTACGAAATATCTTGGTTGACAGCATATTTACAGCGCACTGTACGCATAGCACACGTTGATTGCCAGCAAATAATGCTTTGCTTACTTTATGAAAATTCTCGTTGGACTTGCCGCTTCCGCAGCCATAGCCGCAGGCGGGCTCGGCCTCGCCGCCACCGCCAATGCCGCCCCGGCTCCAGAGCTTCCGGCGCCCACGTATCACTGGTGTCCCGGCGAGTTCTGGAACCCGATCTGGGGCCTCAACATGAACTGGGGCGAATGCCACGCCGACGGCATTCTCGACCGCGACCGTCCCGGCGACTGGCGCGGCGACGACGGTCGCTGGCGCGACAACGGCCCCGGCCCGGGGGACAACCGCGGACCCGACCGCGGACCTGATCACGGCCTAGGCCGTGGCCCCGGCAACGACTGGCACCGCTAAACCTCCCGAATCGGCCCGTCCGGCGTGCGACCCCGACTCATCAGCGCCGGGCGGGCCACCTACCTTTTCGCTGCGAAGAAGCTCTCAAGCAGGGCCGCGCACTCATCGGCGAGCACGCCGCCGCGCACCTCCGGGCGGTGCGCCTGCCGACGGTCCCGCACCACATCCCACAGTGATCCCACGGCTCCGGTCTTGGGTTCCCAGGCCCCGAACACCACGCGACTAACCCGCGCAAGCACCAACGCGCCGGCGCACATGGTGCATGGCTCGACGGTCACCGCCAGCGTCGCCCCCTCCAGCCGCCAGCCGTCACCATGCTTCGCGGCGGCCTCGCGCAACGCGAGAACCTCGGCATGTGCCGTCGGATCGCCCAGGCGTTCACGAGCATTGGCGGCGCGAGCCAGCTCTGTTCCGTCTGCGGCATAGATCACCGCACCGATCGGCACATCGTCGGCACCGGCCTGCCCGGCGGCCACCAGCGCCGCGCGAATCAGCGCCTCGTCGTCCGGAAACGTCACCGATCCAGCTTGTCGAGCACCGCACCGAACTCGTCGGCGAAGCCCATGCGCGCCGCGATCATCCCGAGTTGCTCATCGGGATAGAGATCCGTCTCACTGAGGATCACACTGAGTACCGGCTCGGGCAGCCCGATATCGGAGAGCAGGCCCAGATCGCCTTCCTCCCACGGATCGACCTCGGCGAGCTCATCGGAATCGAGCTCCGGGACAGGAATATTCAACCGGTCGAGCACCTCGGCGGCAATGTCGTAGTCGATGGCCGCCGTGGCGTCGGAAATGAGCAGATGCGTTCCCGAGGGTGCCGGGCGAATAATGATGAAAAATTCCTCATCCACATCCAGCAGGCCGAACACTGCACCGGCGCTGCGTAGTTCGCGTAGCTCGGTTTCGGCAGCCGCCAAATCGGTGAGCGCTCCGGTCTTCAAAGACGTCACCCGCCAGTGACCCTCTTCACGAACGACGGCCACGCCGAAGCCCTCCAGGCTTTCGGCGCTGGGCCCTGCGGCCTTGGCACGTTGTGCGTCCATGGGCAATACGCTAGTGCCCCACCCCGTGTTGTGACCACAAACAACTTGGTCACGTGTGCCAACCTGATGGGATGAACGCCGCCGAACACGACCACCAACGCCCTCCGATCTGCGTACTTGGCCTCGGGCTCATCGGCGGCTCCCTGGTCCGCGCGGCCACCGCCGCAGGGCGGCACGTCTGGGGGTACAACCGTTCCGCGGAGGGCGCAGACGCCGCACGCGCGGCAGGTTTCGATACCACCGCCGATCTGGATCTGGCGTTGCGGCGTGCCCGCAACGCCCAGGCTCTCATCGTGCTCGCGGTACCGGTCCCGGCCTTGCCCGCACTCCTGACGCGCATCGCGGAGCTGGCCCCCGAATGCCCGCTCACCGACGTCACCAGCGTGAAATCGGCTGTATTACAACAGGTATCCGAGCACGGCCTGGCGCAACGATTCGTCGGTGGCCATCCCATGGCGGGGACCACGGAGTCGGGGTGGGGCGCCGGGGACGCCAAGCTCTTCCGCGACGCGACCTGGGTCGTCAGCGTCGACGACGACGTCGATCCGCAGGTGTTCGCACAGGTGACACGGCTGGCGCTGGACTGCGGATCGGTCGTGGTCCCGGCACGCTCGGACGAGCACGACGACGCCGCCGCCGCCATCTCGCATCTGCCGCACCTGCTCGCCGAGGCCCTGGCCGTCACCGCCGACGGGATCCCGCTGGCGTACTCCCTGGCTGCCGGATCGTTCCGGGACGGCACCCGGGTGGCCGCCACCGATCCGTCGCTGGTGCGCGCCATGTGCGAATCCAATCCGCATGGCGTGCTGCCGGCCCTCGAAGAGGCCATGGCGCTGCTCGCGGCGACGTGGAACACCCTGAACGCCGAGAGCTCGGTGGAGCTGCTGGTAGAGGCCGGTCACGCCGCGCGGCAGCGGTACGAAGCACACGAACGGTTCGACATCACCGGTATCAGCCGGGAGGACGCTCATTGGCGCGAGCAACTGGCCGAGGCCGGGCGGCAGGGCGGTGTGCTGCGGACCGTGCCCTAGATCCGGATAGCCAGACCGGGGTATTCCAGCAGGAATCCCTCGTCATCGACAGTGACGGTGGTGTCGGCGACCGGCGAGACCACCTTGATGCCCGTGCCGTCGTTGCGGTAGCTAATGGTGGCGGGGCTGACGACCAAATCCGGGAGGGTCACGTAGACAACGGGCAGCACTGCGCTTCCTTCCTGCTGGTAGAGGCCGGTCCGACGGATCGGAAGTGCGTTGAAGAAGGGGCTGAACACCACGTCGACGTCCAGAGCCCCGTCGAAGGCGGAGCGCGTCGCGCCCTCGTGGTTCTGCACGGTCCACATGCCCTCTTCGTCCCGGGCGATGGACAGCTGCCGTTCCCTTTCGGCAACGGTGGTCGACAGCGACAGCCGGTTGGTGGAACCCGTCTCGTCGGTCACCAGGTCGTATGAGGCGCTGAAAGCGGGATGAGCGTCGGATGCGCCGGCCACAAAACGGCCATGCGCACGGATGCGCCGGCCCGACAGTTGGACCCGGGTGGATTCCATACGCGACGCGTCATGGGCGCGCCAGGTCAGCACGGCAGGACCGGTCGCCGCGTCAGTCTGACTGGGGTTACTCACCCGTCTACCGTAGGCGACCGCGCAAATTGAGCCCTCGTGAGCCCTTTCTGCCTCCGATCACCCCCGCTTGTGCGCGACGTAGAGCAGGTACTCCCAGTCCATCACCAGTCGTCCATCGCCGCGATCGTGTCGTCGTGCCAGCTCGACAAGTGCGTCATCGAGTTCGGCGGTCTTGCCCGCGTCATCCGCGATTGCCGCGTAGACGGTGATCGTCGGCCCGTAGCAGGCCTTGAAGAAGTCACGGAACTCCTGTGCGGTGGCGAACCGGTCGACCGTCAGCATCCGCCGCTCCATGGTGACTTCGATGACCCGGTCCGCAAGGAGTGTTCGCACATGGGCCGCGTCTCCCCACAACGGGGGCGGTTGCGCGCCGGGCGGTGGAGCGTCCGCGAACGGTTTCATGGTCGCGAACATGTGGCCGATGAATCCCTGCGGTGTCCAGTTGATCAGGCCGATGGTTCCGCCCGGCCGACAGACGCGGATCAGTTCATCCGCGCTGGCCTGGTGCCGCGGGGCGAACATCACCCCGACGCAGGACACCACGACATCGAACTCGTCGTCGCCAAACGGGAGCGCCTGCGCGTCCGCGACCTGCCAATCGATTTCGGTGCCGGCCGCAGCGGCCACGGCGCACCCCGCATCCAGCAGCTCGGGAGTGATATCGGAAGCCACCACCTTCGCGCCGGCGGCCGCCGCGGGGATCGCCACATTCCCGGATCCGGCCGCGACATCCAATACCCGGGCACCGGGGAGCACGCCGGACTCCTTGACGAGAACCGGGCCGAGCGACGCGATCACCTCGGAAGCCACCGCGGCGTAGTTGCCCAGTGCCCACAACGAAACTCCTTGGGCTGTCTCTGCGTTCATGTACATACGCTAGAAGGATCACCGCCCCGCGGGCTAGTACAAGATCTGTACTGGGGCTGTTCACCGTGACGTCGGCGGCCTACCGTTCATCCATGGGTGCGTCGTACTACCAATTCTGCCCCGTCGCCAAGGCGATGGAGCTGCTCGACGAGCGCTGGACACTGCTGGTCGTGCGTGAATTGCTACTCGGCAGTGAGCATTTCAACGATATTAGACGCGGAGTGCCGCGAATGTCTCCGACGCTGCTGTCCAAGAGGCTGGACCGGTTGGTGCGCGCCGGAATCGTCGAACGCCACGACAACCGCTACGTACCCACGGACGCCGGTCGTGAGCTGCGGCCCGTTGTCGAGATGCTGAGCCAGTGGGGAATCCGGTGGATCGGCGAAATCGGCGACGAGGATCTGGATCCTAAACTGCTGCTCTGGGATATGCGCCGCCATGTCATCGGCAGCGCGGTCCCCGAGGGCCGAACGGTGCTGCACTTCCACTTCGGCGATGTCACGGCGGATAAGCGGCACTGGTGGCTGATCATCACGCCCGAGGCAGCCGATCTCTGCGATGCCGACCCCGGCTTCGACGTGAACATCGGCGTGACGGCCCAGCTGCGCAGCCTCACTCGAGTGTGGCGCGGTGACTCCGCGTGGTCGGATGCGTTGCGGTCCGGCGAGGTGGCCTTCAACGGGCCATCAGGGTTGTGCCGCGGGCTGCCGGCCTGGTTCGACCCGCCCCTCTACGCCGGTGTCCCCCGCCCCTGAGTCGCCGGTGAGATCGCGCGGAGCCGGTCGCAGCCTCCCGGTGCCCGGGGCTGACAGCCACACCGCGAAGGCAAGAACCGCGTCCAGCAGCAGGGCCAGCGCGGTCACCAGGAGGGCGCCGACCAACGCCAAGTGAAACTGCCGGACCTTGATGCCGTCGATGAGGTACCGGCCCAGCCCGCCGAGACTCGCGTAGGCGGCGACGGTCGCGGTCGCGACGATCTGCAACGTCGCTGTCCGCAAGCCCGACAGGATGAGCGGTAACGCGTTGGGTATCTCGACACCGAACAGCACCTGGCGTTCAGTCATCCCCATGGCACGCGCCGCCTCCACCACCGTGCGGTCCACGTTCGCGATCCCGGAGTAGGTTCCCGCCAGCAGCGGCGGCACCCCCAGCAGCAGCAACGCGACGGTCGGCGGAACCAAACCCAGACCCCACAGCAGCACACCCAACAGCAGCACACCCAGCGTCGGCAGCGCGCGTAGCGCATTTACCGCGCTGACTACCAGAAACGTGCCGCGGCCGGTGTGCCCGATGACCAGACCTATCGGCACCGCGATGAGCACCGCGGCCAGCAGGGCGATCGCGGTGTACTGCAGGTGCTCACCAATCCGCGTGCCCAGCCCGCTGTTGCCCGTCCAATGGGACGCGGTGAATATGTAGCCGAGTGCATCAGAGAGAAAGTTCACACTGCACCAACGGCTTTCGTCGCTCTGGTCCATGGCGTCGCCGCGCGGCCGAGGACCACCAGGAGCGAATCCACGACGACGGCCAGCAGAAAGATCGCGATGATCCCGGCAACGATCTGGCTGCTCTTGTTGGCCTGGTAGCCCTCGGTGAACCAGGTACCCAGGCCACCAATGCCGATCACCGAGCCCACCGAGACCATCGAGATATTTGTGACGGCAACGACTCTCAGGCCCGCCACCAACACCGGTATGGATAGCGGCAGCTCGACCCGGACCAGGCGGGCCAACGGCCGGTATCCCACCGCGGTGGCCGCATCACGCACCTGTGGGGCAATGGCGTCGAGCGCCTCCGGTACGGCACGGATCAGCAGCGCGGTGGTGTACAGCGTCAGCGCGACCATCACATTGGCCTCGTCGAGTATCCGGGTGGGAATGATGAGGGGTAACGCCACGAACAGAGCCAGCGACGGGATGGTGAACACGATGCTGGCTATCACCGTGGTGACCCGCCGTACGGTCCGGTGCCGGTGAATCAGTGCGCCACAAGGAATCGCGATGGCCAACCCGATGAGGACGGGGACCAGTGACAGCCGCATATGGATCAGTGAGAGCTGCCAGGCGTCGCCGAGATGGGTGAAGAGATAACGCATCTCACCGCTGCCCGGTACGGCGCTGCCGATCCAGTGCGATGAGGACGTCATCCCCGCGAACGCCCCCGCGAACGCGGCCGTCCGCATCGGTAGCCACACCCAGCCCGGATGGCGAGGACAGTGCGGCATCGAGAGCCTGCCGCAATGTCCCGTCCGGACCGAATAATGAGCCGCCCGCTATCACGCTGTCGTATAACGACTTTCCCGACCGGTAGACCTCTGCCCCGGCATCGTCCATCCAGCCGAATGGCGTGCCATCGGGATTGCAGACAAGCACCCAGCTGCGCGGGGCGATGATGAGGTCGGGGACCTCTGTTTCAACGGTCTGCCTGATCTCGTACAGCGGCAACTCCCCCGCCTCGCGGAACTGCAGGCTTCGATAGCCCCGATCACGCCCGATGAATCCGGCGACGAAATCGCTTGCCGGGTTGGATAACACCCGCTCAGGCTCGTCATACTGCTGCAGCACCCCGCCAGGCCCGAAGACTGCGACCTTGTCCCCGAGCTTGACGGCTTCGTCGATATCGTGCGTGACAAAGACGATGGTCTTATTGAGTTCGGCCTGGAGGCGCTGCATCTCGGCCTGCAGGTCATCGCGCACATTCGGGTCGACGGCACTGAAGGGTTCATCCATCAGCAGGATCGGCGGGTCAGCGGCAAGTGCACGCGCCACCCCGACACGTTGTTGCTGGCCTCCCGAGAGCTGTGCCGGGTACCGGCTGGCCAGTTTTGGATCGAGCCCCACCCGTTCCAAAACGTCCAGAGCCGCCTTGCGGGCAGCACGCCGGGATTCGCCGCGCAACACCGGCACTGTCGCAACGTTGTCGACCACACGCTGATGCGGCATCAGGCCTGCGTTCTGGATGACATATCCGATACCCAGCCGCAATTTGACCGGATCCACCGTCCTGACATCTTCTCCGTCGACGATCAGCACACCGGAAGTCAGGTCGGTCATCCTGTTGATCATCCGCATCGAGGTGGTCTTGCCGCATCCCGATGGCCCCACGAACACCGTGAATGACCCCTTGTCGACGTGCATGGTGAGATCGTCGACCGCGGTAGTCCCGTCGGGGTACTTCTTGGTGACATTCTCGAAGGTGATCACGCGATCAGTTCCCTATCGGTTTATCGAAACCCTTGTCCATCAACCACTTCTGCGCAGCCTCCTTGGGGTCGACGCCGTCGTTGCCGGATACCGCAGCGTTGAGCCTGGTCAGGTCCGCGGTGGTCAATCGTGCGGACAGTGCGTCGAGCACCTTCTTCAACTTCTCGGATTTCTTCTGCGCGTTGACCAACGGCACCAGATTGCCGGCCGGAAAAGTGAACTTGGGGTCGTCCAACACCACCAGATCATGCTCGGCGATGGCGGGTGAGGTGCTGAATATGTTGGCCGCGGTAATCGTTCCGTCCAACAACGCCCTGACTGTCGCCGGTCCGCCGCCATCGCTGATGGCCACGAACCGCGACTCCGGGATGTCCAGGCCGTAGTTCGCCTTGAGTCCGGCCAGGCCGACGCTGCGGTGCAGGAATTCCGAGGGCGCACCGACCTTTACCTCCTCCGAGTGCGCTGCGAGATCGGCGATGGAGTGCAGATTCCATGCGTCGGCGGTGGCCCTGGTGACGCACAGCGTGTCCGCGTCCGAGGCCGGCGAGGGCGACAGAATGTCCAGATCGCCGTCGAGCGTGCGTAACAGCGCCAGCTCGACGTCATCGGGCTTGGTGGCGGTGGCCTCCGGCTCGAAGTAGCGCAGCAGATTTCCGGTGTAATCGGCGATGAGATCGATCGAATGATCCTTGACCGCCGGGATGTACGTCTCGCGGCTACCGATGCCCAGCTGCTTCGTGATGTGAAAGCCGTTGGTCTGCAATATCTGTGCATACAGCTCGGCCACGACTTTCGATTCGGGGAAGTCGGCCGAGCCGACGATCAGCGTATTGAGGTCGCCCGAAAGGGGTCCTCCGCCCAGGGGATTGGCGTTACCGCAGCCGCTGAAGACAACCGCGGCCATGACGGTGGCGAGGAGTCGTGCAGCCCTGCGCATTCTCCGACAGTAACCGGGCAACCGTCACCTCGCCCGGCTTTACCGTCACGAAGATTCCGGTGGCTAACCAGTAGGGGTCGTGGTTTCCGGAGTTCCACCCGGCCCAGCCAAGAGCTCTGGCAAATATTTGATAACCGCCTCCGCCTGCTCATCGGGAAGCAGCTGACGAGCGAGGACATTCGCTCCGATGATCATCAACATCGTGGCGTTGGCCCGATCGCGCGCCTCGTGCTGCCCGATCTCCGGACGCTGCGCGCGCATCACCTGCGACAGAAGTTCGGCACCCGTCTCGCCGAAGCTTGCCCACAGCGCCTGCCCCAATTCGGGATCGGTCCGCATCTGGCCGAGAAGCGCGGGTGCGGCCGCGATGACATCCGGCCGTTCGAAGAGTTCGGCTGTGTACGAGCAGGATTCCCGGACCCAGTCGCCAACTCCCGCGGCGGCGCTCATCTCCCGGGTGGGCGCCGTCCAACCGAAAACCGCCTCGAACACCAGGTGCGCGCGCGAGGGCCAGCGGCGGTACAGCGCCGGCTTGCCCACTCCGGCGCGCTCGGCGATCGCAACCATGGTGGTGGCGTCCCAGCCCTGCTCCACCAGAAGCTCACGCGCAGCAGCAAGCGCCTTGGTGTCGATATCGGAGCTGCGGCGGCGGCCCCTGCCTACGGGTAACTCATCGGTGCTCATTGCAAATATCGTAACACTGTGTAACGTTGAGGTGTGGGTCACAGAGAGAAAGGCAGCCGATGACAGGACTTCTTTCCGGAAAAACGGTGGTGATATCCGGTGTAGGCACTGGATTGGGCCGCGAGGTCGCGCTCAAGGCGCACCAAGACGGCGCGAATGTAGTGCTCGGCGCGCGGACCCGGGAAAACCTCGAAAAGCTGTCCGCCGAACTCGATGATTCGGGCGGCACCGCCGCGTGGGCCGTCACCGACATCACCGACGCACAGGCGTGCCAAGGCCTCATCGACACGGCCGTCGAGAGGTTCGGCGCGGTGGACGCACTGGTGAACGTCGCTGCCAAGGAGGACGTGTTCGGCGGTATCGAGGGTGCGGATCTGGCCCAGTGGCAGGCGATGCTGAGCACGAACGTCGTCGGCACGCTCCAACTCGTTCAGGCGGCCGTACCGGAGCTGAAGAAGAACGGCGGGTCGGTGGTCTTCATCGGTTCACAATCGGCATTTCATCCACAGCTGCCCCAGGCCGCGTATGCGACGTCCAAGGGAGCCCTACAGAACGCCATGTATCAGCTGGCAAAGGAGCTCGGGCCGCACAAGATTCGGCTCAACATGGTCGTGCCGACCTGGATGTACGGGCCACCCATCCAGC
The DNA here is from genome assembly GCA_002013415.1 of Mycobacterium sp. D16Q14. Classification (GTDB taxonomy): domain Bacteria; phylum Actinomycetota; class Actinomycetes; order Mycobacteriales; family Mycobacteriaceae; genus Mycobacterium. The sequence goes on along the minus strand of MAEX01000004.1, from coordinate 167,625 downwards.
TGTACATCGGTCTGGTCGCCCAGCAGCGCAGCATCACGGAAGCGGAGGTGCTGGCGGAACTGACGGCCAAGTTCCCCCTGGGCGAGATGCCCGCCGATGAAGACGTCGCCGACGCGGTGGTGTTCTTCGCATCCGACCGGGCACGCATGGTGACCGGGCAGACCTTATTCGTCAATGGTGGGGAGTTTTTCCGATGAGCGCTTACGCGAAGAGAGTGGGTAGAGCATGAGTGATAAGTATCCCGTCATCGTCTGGGGCACAGGGGTTGTCGGCAAGCTGGTGATCCGCGAACTATTGGACCATCCGGTATTCGAGCTGGCCGCCGTCCTGGTACACGATCCGGCCAAGGACGGCGTGGACGTGGGGACCCTGGTCGGCAGCCACCCGATTGGACTGGCGGCCACCACCGATATCGACGCCGCGCTGGGCACCGAGGGCACCGTCGGGTACTTCGGACCGACGGCACAGTACGCGCTGGAAAACATCGACAACATGTCCCGGGCGCTGCGCAGTGGGCACAACGTCGTCTCCACCGCGATGACGCCGTGGGTGTACCCGCAGGTGTGCCCGCCCGAGATGCTGACCGATATCAAGCAGGCCTGTGAGGACGGTCAGACCTCCTGTTTCACCACCGGTATCGACCCCGGCTTCGCCAACGATCTGTTCCCGATGACCCTGCTCGGCGTGGGCGGACGGGTCGATTCTGTTCTGGTACAGGAACTCCTCGACTACCAGTACTACAACGGTGATTTCAGCATGCCGATGGGACTGGGCGCGCCCATGGACCAACCGGCGGTATTGGAGATCCCCGAGGTGCTGATCCTGGCATGGGGCCACACCATTCCGATGATCGCCGACGCCGTCGGGGTCAAACTCGACAAGATCGATACCGTCTACGAAAAGTGGGCGACGCCAACCGAGATCGCCTACGGCGCGGAACCCAACACGGGCACCATCGAGGCGGGTCATTGTGCCGCAGTGCGATTCGAGATCCGCGGCTGGGTGGGCGGTAAGCCGAAGATCGTCATCGAGCACGTCAACCGGATCACCAATGACACCGCACCGCATTGGCCGCGGGCACAGTCGGTCGACAACGACGCGTACCGCATCGAGATCAAAGGCAGCCCGAACATCACCCAGGAGACGGTGTTCCGAGACGAACGCACCGGTGATGGCGCGATCGGCGGCTGCCTTGCCACCGGGATGCGGGCCATCAACGCGATACCCGCGGTCATCGACGCTAAACCTGGCTTCCTGACGCCGCTGGATTTGCCGTTGATCGCGGGCCAAGGAACTATCCGCGCCTGACCTGCGCCAAGCGGCGGCTTTTCGCGGTATCCACTGGGCGTTCTCCGCGAAAAACCGACCGTGGGCGCTTGCAATAACCGCCTATGTAGCAAATGATGAACGTATGACCAGTGACCCCGGTACGACTCCGGACTCTCCGGTTGCCGATGCATCTATCGACGTCCCCGTTGGAGAGCAGGCGCCTCTGCCCCCCGCGAAGGCCGTCAAGAAGGAAGATGCGGTCAAGCGGACCCGTGCGGCGGCGACTTGGACCGGCGTCATCCTTGGCCTGTTGATCCTGATTCTGCTGCTGGTGTTCATTCTGCAGAACCTGACGGACACGACCACCCACTTCCTCTCGTGGGAGATCCAGATGCCTCTGGGCATCACGGTGTTGTTCGCGGCCATCACCGGTGCAGCGCTCACCGCCCTGGTCGGTGGGGTGCGCATCATCCAGCTGCGCCGCGCGGCAAAGAAGAACCTGAAGGCCTAAGACCCGACTACAGTTCGGCGCATGACGGCGCTGACCTGGCGTGGACGGACGATGGCGCTTGTCCGGAAGGCTCTCAAGGACAAGCCCATACCGCTGGCTGACGCGAAGCATTTCGACGACGCCGAGGTTGTCACGATGCTCCGGATGCTCGGCATCGCGATGCTTGAGGTCGGTCAGCCGACGAACCTGGTGTTGGCCAAACTGCACGACATCGCACCGCAATACACCGACAAGGAGCTACGCGCCGTTGTCCTGCCCACGGTGCTGATCATCCAGATCGACGGCGTCACCGGGCAGCTGGAAGTGGAGGAATCCACCCGCAGCACAGCGCAGTTGGACCAGGCCGGCCATATCGACACCATCGCCGACATGGCCGCTGCCGGGGCGATCGCACCGGCCGACGCCATCGCAAGAATCTATGAGATCCGGTGCTTGAAACCACGTTTCGGGACCATCCTCACCGTCATCGGGCACACCATCCTGACCCTCGGCTTCGGACTCGCGCTAGCGCCGACCTCCTCGGCTCTGCCCGCCTACCTGGTACTGGGCCTGATCGTCGGCGTGCTGATGTTGGCGACCAATCCCATGCCCACCCTGGCCGCCACGATGCCCGCCGTCGCCGCCTTTGTGGTGACGGTGATCAGCACGTTCATCGTCGCGAATGTGCCCAGCGAGGGTCTGGCCCGAGTGGTGGCGCCGGCTTTGATCGCCGTACTCCCCGGAGTGACCCTCACCATCGGGGCGCTGGAGCTGACGAGTACTCAACTGATGGCCGGGTCCACCCGCATCGTGTACGGCATCGCACAGCTGATGCTGTTGGCGTTCGGCGTGGTCATCGGTGTGAAAGTGGCTGGGCCACCGGAGCCCTCTTCCCTGGGGCCGCCGCTGGGCAGCTGGACGATCGCGCTGGCGGTGCCGGTGATCGCGGTCGGGTTCTACCTGTACAAGTCCGCACCGCGCGGATCGCTCATCTGGCTGATTCTGGCGATCGGCGTCGCCATGTTGGGACAGCGACTCGGCGGCCTGTTCCTGGCACCGGCGATGACCGGCTTCATCGGGGCGGTCGCCGTCGTTCCCTTCGCCCTGTTCGCGGCGCGATTCAAGGGCGCGCCTTCGGCAATCGTGTTGCTACTGGCCGCTTTCTGGTGTCTGGTGCCGGGTGCGTTGAGCTTCGTGAATGTCAGCGAGGTCGCTGCCACCGGACATGCCAACCTCACCGCGCTGCTCGACACCTGCATGGCGATCTTCTCGATCGCACTGGGACTCTTGGTGGGAGCGAGCCTGCACCGCGGTATGCGTTACGCGCTCACCATCAGTCGGTAGCGAATTTGGCCAGTTCGATCCGGGCCACCACACCGCGATGCACCTCGTCGGGTCCGTCGGCCAGCCGTAGCGCACGGGCGTTCACCCAGGCCGCCGCCAACGGGAAATCATGGGAAAGCCCCCCACCACCATGGATCTGGATCGCCATGTCGATGATCTGTTGAGCCATGTTCGGTGCGGCCACCTTGATTTCTGAAACTGCCGACAACGCACCCATGATGCCCACGGTGTCCAGCAGCCAGGCGGCATGCAGTACCAGCAGCCGGGTCTGGTTGATTGCGATCCGGGCGTCGGCGATGCGCTCGCGGTTTCCGCCCAGGTTCACCAACGGTTTTCCGAATGCGGTTCGGTCCAGTCCGCGTCGGCACGCGTGCTCCAGCGCCACCTCAGCCAGGCCGATCAGGCGCATCGCATGATGCACCCGGCCCGGTCCCAGCCGTCCCTGGGCGATCTCGAATCCCTTGCCCGGTCCCGCGATGAAGGCATCCACGGGCAGGCGCACATTCTCGAAGGACACCACGCCGTGGCCGCCCGGCTCGTCGTAGAACCCCATCGTCGGCAGCATCCGTTCGATGGTGACGCCCGGGGTGTCCATCGGGACCAGCACCATCGAGTGGCGTGCGTACCGATGCGCGGCGGGGTCGGTCAGCCCCATGAAGATGATCACCTTGCAGTCGGGATGACCGACGCCGGTGCTCCACCACTTGCGGCCATTGATCACAACCTCGTCGCCGTCGACGATGGCGGTGGCCGCCATGTTCGTGGCATCGGAGGACGCGACATCGGGCTCGGTCATGCAGAAGGCAGACCGGATATCGCCCTCCAGTAGCGGTTCGAGCCAGATCTCCTTCTGCTCCTGGCTGCCGTATCGGTGCAGCACTTCCATGTTCCCGGAATCTGGTGCGTTGCAGTTGAATACGGTGGGCGCGAAGAGCGATCGGCCCATCTGCTCGGCCAGCGGCGCGTACTCGGAGTTGGACAGCCCACCGCCCAACTCCGGATCTGGCAGGAAGAGGTTCCATAACCCCGCCGCGCGCGCCTTCGCCTTCAACGTGTCCAGCTCCGGAGGGACGGCCCAGAGCTCGGCCGTCGTACCGGCACGCGCACCCAGCAGCTGGTCATGATGGGCCAGCACCGCGCGCTCCGCCGGCATGATCTCCGTGTCGACGAACTCCCGGACGGCGGCGGTCAGTTCAGCGGCGCGGGCAGAGGGGGCGAAGTCCATCTGTCCGATGCTAGGGCGGTTGGCGCGGCACGTGACAGACTTCGGCACATGAGCACGCGCCGGGCCTCGGTACTGACTCTCACCATGATGACCGTCGGCGGGGTTATCGGCATCATCGTGTCCCTCATCCTGAACGTGTTCGTGTTCGATGAGTACGACGCCTACGGCGAGGTGAAGATCCCGGGCAACACACGGCTGGAACTGCCGGCCGGCGAGGTGACCATCAGCTTCCACTCCTGGGTATCCGGCGACAACGGGCTGCTCATCCCCCCGCTTGGTCTGTCCATTTTTCCGCCGGACGGGGTGGCAGAACCCCAGGTCCGCGAGAGCCTTGGAAGCTCGACAACGGTGAACGGCGATGCCCGCCGTCGGGTGTGGGTCGCGCAGATCCCCGCCGCCGGTACGTACGACGTGCAGGTCGAGGGCGAGGTGAACGGGTTCGTCAATCCACGCCTCGCCTTCGGCCACGCCAGCCCGTATTGGCCTCTCACCTGGGGCTTCGCCGGATTGCTCGGAGCCGCGACGCTGGGCTGGATCGCCTATCTGCTGACGAGATCGCGCACTGTCCGTCCGTCATCCCCGGCAACCGCGCAACCGGTCTCGGCCTATGAACCTACTGGCGACGGAATCCGCATTGATCAGCTTAAATCTCTTGCTGACCTGCGAGATTCAGGAGCCCTGACCGAGGCGGAGTTTGAGGCGGAGAAGCGGCGACTCCTCGACGGCGGCTAGTCGATACGATTCCTTGTATGGGCGTCATCTACCTGGTCCGGCATGGTCAGGCTGCCAACTACTCCAGCAGCCCCGATAGCCCGTTGACCAGCGTCGGACAGCGACAGGCCGACACCGTGGCGGCAGAGCTCGCCCGCCGCGGCCTCAGCGGCACCCGGCTCCTGCACGGAGGAATGAAGCGGCAACGGCAGACCGGCGAGGCCATCTCCGACGCACTGGGATCAGAGCCGCAGCAGGATGATCGCTGGGATGAGTACGACTACAAGGAGATTGTCGGCAACTCGCGGATGCGCCGCCTGGCGTCCGTCAACACGGTCAAGAGCCTGGCCAAAGGCGACACCCAAGCCATTCTGGAAGACGGCCTGGCGAAATGGGCGAGCACCGATTCATCCGGAGGGTACGCAGAGAGCTACACCCGCTTCCAGCAGCGCGTGCTGGCTGCCGTGGCCGATGCCGCCACGCGCGACGGTGACACCGTGGTGGCCACCTCAGCCGGAGTCATCGGGATGATCGTCGCGGACCTCTGGGCCACGGATGGCGGCGGGCGCGTATCGAATTGGCTTACCGCACAACGCGTTGTCATCAACTCGTCGATCACCTCGCTGGTCAACGGCAAGCGCGGCCTGAGCCTGCTCGCCTTCAACGACCACACCCATCTGATCGGCGATGGCGGCAACCGGGATCTGGTGACCTACCGCTAGTCCTCGTTGGCGCACGGGGACGACGCGGTGACCACGTACACGTGGATCCCATTGCCGCGCATGTCTTCACGTGCGCTCACGATGTAACCGGCGTCATCGCGATAGGTCCGGCTGTTCTGCGGCTCGGGCTCCGGCCGCTTGCTTTCCTGACGGCGAAACCCCTTACCGGACAGCGATTCGAGGCGATCCAGCACGCCCGAGATCAGCTCAGGAGTGGGGTCGGCGAAATCGCGCTGCAGACGCAACCACCACGGCGGACCCTCCGGGAGGGCCGAGTTGTAGCTCGTACGGCAGCCCATCCGCTCGACGTCGTTGACACCCGGCTGCACCTTCTCCGCCGTGACGAACGCCAGATTCTCGGCCGTGACCCGCAGTGCCTCGGACATCTTTACCGACGTGGATTCCATGCTCTTACTGCCTCCTTGCTCGCTGTCCGCACCGGGATTACACGAAACCGCAACCAGCATCGTCAATCCCGCCATCGCGGCCGTCCATGCGCGCGTCATCGAACCTGCACCTTTCGACCAAGGCCCGGATTGTCTGTGACATGCGGATTGCCGTAGGGGTCTTCCCATCTGGGATTGGTAGGCAACGTGAACGGGCCGATCTTGGCCCCCGACAACCACTGATCGCCGTACGCCTTGGCGATATCCTTCACCGACTCGTTCAAGCTGCTGTCGTCCCCGAGATTGATGTCGACATTGTTCGACTCGATGCCTCGTTCGACGTAGGTGGTCACCTCACCACCCCTGATCACGTTCGCCATGTTCTGAAACGCGTCGGACTTCGGATCGTCCCAGTAGCTGCCGTGCCCGTTCGGGCCGAACACCACCTCACCGGGATGATCCCTGTTCTCATCGCTGTAATAGCCGGTATCGAGACGGGTGACTCCGGGAATCGAATCCGGGTCTCCGCCAAGCGGATTACCCGCATGCGGGTTTCCGATGTCGCCGTCCGGAGCCCGCGGAATCACCGGCGGAAGGTCCAGATTGACCCCCGGGAACGGGGAGAATCCGGTGGGAATATCGCTATCCCGTGGAGCAAGTTGCGCAGCACCGATGAGGTCGCCGGGAGCAGTCATGGAGAACCGCTGGACATTCGGATTGGGGTTGTGCCACTCGGTACTGAGGATTCCCGTGCCCGCGGAGGACGCGTACAACACGCGGTCGGCGCGCAGCCCCATCTGTTCGGCTGTGCCGACAATAGATCCGCCGTACGAGTGCCCAATGTAGGTAGTGGGCGTACCGGGCGCGTGGCGGGCGACCTCCGCGTCGAGCTCCTTGCCGAACGAGACGAGTTGCGGTGCCATGGCCAATCCGTACGACGGGTCGGTCGCCTTGTCCAGCCCCTGCGGAAAATCGTTCTCCATATAGAGGAAGACCGGCGACCCGCTCTGTTTCGCCAGGTTGACGGCCGAATCGTGGTTGTTTCTACTGCCGTTGAGGTTGGTGTTGGTGCCAGGGACATAGACCCCGACGCCCGGCGCCCCGGGTTTGAGGTCGCCGATCTGTTCGATCATCCGGCCGTTGCCCTCCGTGGAGAACATGACGAACTTGCGATCGATCTTGAAGTCGGCGGGGGAACCGCCGGCAGGAACCGTCGCGAACGGGTCACTCATGGGTGCGAGCATCGCCCTGAGCTGATCGACCCGCGCCTGATCGGGCGTGGATCTCTGCAGTTCGTCGATGAGCGCGTTCCTGATGTTGATCTCGTTGGCGTCCGCGCGAACATCGAAGGGCACCCCGTTGGTGTTCCCCATGAACTCGGGGTCGGCGATGACCATCTGATGCACCGTCTCGGGGGTCAGCCCCTCCAAGAACGCACGACGCTCTTCCTCGGACATGCCACGAACCCGGTCGACGAGTGCGTCGGGATCAATCTTCTCCCCCGTCGGCAACGTGACGTCCTGCTGCCCGTCGCGCATGGCCTCCAGATCGTTGACGGCTTCCCGCAGCTTCCTGCCGTACATCTCGTCCAGCCGAGCCACCTCGTCCAGTCCCGCCTGAATCCTGCGCTGGTGGTCGGCGGCAGCCTGTGCCTTCGTTGAATCCGGGTGGCTGACCTCCCCGGTATCGGTAACCGTGAATCCCTCGGAGACAGCGGCGTCCACGTCCTGAAGCGTGTACTCCTTGGCGTGCTTGAGCGTTCGTCCCGCATCTTCGGCGTCATCGGATAACCGGTTCAGGACGTTCCGGACCTCACGGCCGTGGTCCAGCTCCTGGTCGACCTTGGACCGCGCCGCATCGTGCGTCTTGCCGAACCAGCCCGAGGCATCGTTGAACACGCGGTCGCACGAGTCCAGCGACGCATCCAGCGTCTGGGCGTTGTCGCGGGCGATGTCGGCGGCCTTGCTGAGCGCGTCAAGATTCCAGCCCCGGAGCTCACTGATCGTCGGGCGCATCAGCGTGGCTTGAGCGCGTCGAACGACGTGGCGGTCTTCTCGTCTTGCGCCGTCACGTTGGTGGCGAAGGTATCGACGAGCCCTGCCATATCCGAGAACCGGCGGGCAATCGAGGACATCGCCTTGATTCCGGGTGATGCGGTATCGCGGATGGCGGCCAGCACTTCACTTCCCGAACCCGAGGCGTCCTGAAACGAGGTCCACGGCATGTCGTTGATGTGCAGAGTCTCGCTCAGCCACGTTTTGGAAATGGCCGCGAGCTCCTCGGTCCGGACGCCGAACTCGTCGCTCATGATTTCCCTCCGCTAACTCCTCATCGGTGACTCTATCCAGTCAGACGTTCGGAGACGCGGATCGGTTTCATGCTTGTGGAGAAAGAATCAAATCGGCGGCCTTCTCGCCGAGCAACACCGAGGGAGCGTGCGTGTGACCACGGATGAGGCTCGGAATTACCGACGCGTCGACCACCCGCAGCCCCTGCACACCGCGCACGGTGAGATCCGGTGCAACCACGCTGGCCTCGTCTGTCCCCATCCGGCAGGTAGCGACGGGGTGATACAGCGTGTGTGAGTTGTTCTCCAGCGCGGCGACGAGTGTCTCCTCCAGGTTGTCGCTGGGATTCCTCGGTCGCAGGATCTTGCCGAGTATCGCCCGCATCGACGGCGTCTCGGCGATGCGGGCAGTGGTCCGCAGTCCGAACATCATGGCGGCGCGGTCCTGCCCGGCGGCATCGCTCAGGTAGCGCGGGTCGATGCGCGGCTTGGCGAGTGGGTCGGGTGAGGTCAGGGTGATCTCACCGCTGCTCTCCGGTTTGAGCAGAATCGGGCCCATCACGATGGCATGCTCGGTGGCCTCCCCCAGGCCTTCGTCGAAGAACGGTGCGGGCGCGAAGATCAGCTCCAGGTCGGGTAACGCGAGATCCGCCCGGCTGCGCAGGAATCCGTATGCTTCCCCGACATTTGAGGTGAGCATGCCGCGATGGCGCAGGAAGTAGTTGGCAAGCTGCAGCGGTTTTTCCGCGCCGTAGAGCGAGTCGGATTCCACCGCATAGCCCACCGGGCAGCACAGGTGATCGAGCAGATTCTGGCCGACCTGCGGGGCATCGACAATCACGTCGATACCGAGCTCGGCAAGGCGCTTGGCATCACCGATGCCCGAAAGCATCAGCAGCTGAGGAGAATTGATGGCACCGCCACTCAGAATCACCTCGCGCCGGGCTCGCACGGTATGGGTGATGCCGTCACGTACATACTCGACACCGATTGCTCTGGTGCCGTCGAACAGCACCCGGCGCACCTGGGCCTCCGTGACGACGTTCAGGTTGCGCCGCCGCAGGCCAGGTTTGAGGTAACCGTCCGCGGTGCTCCATCGGCGGCCGCCGCTCTGACACACCATGGTTTCCGAGAACCCCTTGGGTTCAGGAGTATTGGCCCGCTCGACATCAAATCCGGCCTCTTTGACGGCTTCCAGCCACGCCGCGGTGCTGGAGCGGGGGCTGCGCTGTTTGGAGATCTTCAGCGCGCCCTCGGTGCCTTCGTCGCTCTCGGTCGCGCCCTCCACCGTCTCGATGCGCTTGAAGTAGGGAGCGACATTCACGAAGGACCATTGGTCGCCGGCCACCGCCGCCCAGTCGTCATAGTCGGCCGCGAATCCACGGACCCACATCATCGCGTTCATGGAAGACGAGCCACCCAGCGTTTTCCCTCGCGGCCAATAGATCTGGCGGTTGTTCAGTGGGGGCTGCGGCTCGGTGAGGTAGTCCCAGTCGACATCGCTGCGGAAAAGCTTCGAGAATGCGGCGGGAATGTGGATTCCCATGTCCTTGTCCTTGGGGCCCGCTTCCAGGACCAGCACCTGATCGTTGGTGCGTTCGGAGAGCCGGGTGGCCAGCGGCGCCCCCGCCGATCCCGCGCCCACGATGACATAGTCAGCTGCCAAGTCCTCAACCATGTGGGGGACGGTAGCGGACTGGACACCGCGCCGGGGAGCTTCTGGTACAGGACGTCCCAGGTGCGACCGCCACGGTCATCCGCAGGCGTCTACGGGTACACCCGGTAGCAGTTCGTCCCGCCGATGCCGAGCACGTACACGGTGTCGCAGCGCGTGAAGCTGCCGTCGGGTGCGTAGTCCGACTCGCAGACCCCGCCACCGTTGCCCCACACCACAACGTTTCCGCACGGAGCCGCCGCGGCCGGACCAGCCAGCGCGACGCCCCCCGCCGCAAGCACGGCGGCGATACCCACTGAGGCCAGTAGTTTGCGCATGTCAGTTGCCTCTTCTTCATGCTCCCGGCCTCACCCTGACGCCGGATCTACCCATAGAACGTTTCCGTTTTTGGAAAAGTTTCCTTAAATGGAATGTTTGTTACTATGGCCACATGCCACCGACCAGCGGCCTGCGCGAGCAGAAAAAGTCCGAGACCAAGCTGGCGTTGAGCCGCGCCGCCCTGGAACTGGCCCTGGACCGGGGCGACCTGGCGGCGGTCACGGTCGACGAGATCGCGGACGCTGTGCGCGTCTCGTCGCGTACCTTTCGCAACTACTTCACCAGCAAGGAAGACGCCGTCTTGTTTTCGTTACGGGGCATCGAGGAAAACGCCGTCGGGCTGCTGCGTCGGCGCCCTGCCGACGAGCACGTGTTCGATTCCCTGGAAGCAGTGATGCTGGACCTGGCGACCTCCGAGGCCTTCAGCACCGCCGTCGCCGTCACTCGGTTGTCGGCGCAGAACCCGGGCCTGGCAGCGCATGACGCGGCCCGATCCGATGATGTGGGAACCGTCGTGCTCGCCGAAATCAGCCGGCGCACTGGCCTAGATCCTGAGGTCGACCTGTATCCGCGACTGGTCTGCAATGCCGCCTACGCGGTCCTCGGGACGGTCATCCAACTGGCAGTCTCCGATTCCACGCTTCCGAGAAACCCCGGAGAGCTTGTCGCCCAGGGATTTCAACGGCTGCGGGACGGGCTCGCGGATCAGCCGCGCAGCTGATCCAGCAGTGTGGCGATGCCATACAACTCGGTTTCCTGGATCTCCTTGACGACCCGGAGCAGAATCCGCTCGTCGCCGTCGTCGAGATTGACGCCTCTGTTCGTCACGGTCAGCAGCGTGCCGCCCTCATGTTCGCGAAAGGCCACGTGGCGTGTCCACCGGGCCGACTGCCCCGTGTCTGCGCGGGCATGAAGCCCCAGGGTCAAATGCTCGTAGGGGACGGCGTCGAGAAACTCAACCTCGAACACGCCGGTGAACCGAGTTCCCACCACCTGAACGGTGGTCATCGTGAACGTGCTCCCCACGGTGACGTCGACCGGCGGGGTGTCAGGCTTACCCCACCACGATGCCGGATCGACGAGGGCCGACCACACGTCGTGGGGAGGGTGCGGGAAATACCGTTGAACCTGTGTCATTGCTTCTCACTCACTCGAGAAGAAGTCCTGGTGCGCCCGAAGGGATTCGAACCCCTAACCTTCTGATCCGTAGTCAGATGCTCTATCCGTTGAGCTACGGGCGCGTGCTATTCAATTGTTGCAGGTCAACAGGTTTGGCCTGCAGACCGACGCGGAGGCGAGAGGATTTGAACCTCCGGTCCCCCGTAAAGGGGACAACTCATTAGCAGTGAGTCCCATTCGGCCGCTCTGGCACGCCTCCTGAACTTCCCGAGCGGTACTCCGAACCCATAAATGGATTCGGAACCGCCGAGGGCACAGAGTACAGGCCCGCGCGGCCGGAAGGCAAAGCCGTTGGTCGTCATCGGGCCCAACATGCACCGATAGTCTGATGGCCGTGTCTGATCCTCGTCGCGCAAGCGGCTCATCGGTGCCCGCGCGACTACGCCCCGAGCTGACCGAACTGCCGGCGTACACGCCGGGCCGCACCGTCCCCGGCGCCATCAAGCTGGCCAGCAACGAGACCGTGCAGGGACCGCTGCCCAGCGTCCGCGCAGCCATCGTCGAGGCCACCGCACGGATCAACCGTTACCCCGACAACGGGTACGCCGAGCTGCGCTCGCACCTGGCCAAACACGTGGACATGCCGCCCGAGCACATTGCGGTGGGATGCGGATCGGTAAGCCTGTGCCAGCAGCTTGTGCAGATCACCGCGACGGTCGGCGACGAGGTGCTGTTCGGCTGGCGCTCCTTCGAGACGTACCCCCTGGTGGTGCGCGTCGCCGGCGCCACCCCAGTCCAGGTGCCGCTGACCGACTACACCTACGACCTTGATGCCATGGCCGCCGCCGTGACAGACGCCACGCGGCTGATCTTCGTCTGCAACCCGAACAACCCGACCGGCACCGTGGTGCCGCCCGCCGCTCTGCGACGGTTCATCGAGACGGTACCGGCTCATATCCTCGTCGCGATCGACGAGGCTTACATCGAGTACGTGCGCGAGGACTTCACCGATAGCATCGCGCTGGTTCGCGAACACCCCAATGTGCTTGTTTTGCGCACCTTCTCAAAGGCATACGGCCTGGCGGGCCTGCGAGTGGGCTATGCGGTGGGCGATCCTGATGTGATCACCACACTGGGGAAGGTGTACGTGCCGTTCAGCGCATCCAGCCTCGCCCAGGCGGCCGCCGTGGCCTCGCTCGGCGCCGCGGAAGAGCTCCTCACCCGGACCAATGATGTTGTCGCCGAGCGCATCCGGGTAACCAGCGCACTCCGGGAGGCAGGGTATGACGTGCCACCTTCGCAGGCGAACTTCGTATGGTTACCGCTGGCCGAACGCTCGACGGAATTCGCGCAAGCCTCCGCAGAGGCTCGAATCATCGTGCGCCCTTTCGGAACCGACGGCGTACGGGTAACCATTGGGGCACCTGAGGAGAACGACGCGTTCCTTGAGTTCGCGCGCGCCTGGCGCTAGCTCACCCGCGATAGTTGTGTGGCCTCGGCCCACTCGACAGTGAGTTCGACGACCTCCCGCGCCTCCGGGAGTACCAATGCCAGTGGGGTCAGCGGCCCCGCAGCCACCCCGGTGAGTACGCGGGCGCGCGCTACCGGGTCCACCACCGAGACCGTCACCGCCGCAACGCACTCCGCGGGACGCACATAGAAGCGCGTACCTGAGTCCACCGGTCCCGTGAGCTCGGCCCCGGAGATGTCCATCGCCTTGGCGCCCTCGGAGAGTGAAAGCAGAACTGGACGCTGCGAATCCACCACAAACGGACCCATCAGGCCCGCGGCCATGACCGCCTGCGAGTCATCGATCGCGGGGGAATGGTCCGCCTGGCCGGCGGCGATCAGCGACTGCTCCAATAGGTATTGGTATAGCTGCACGACACGGTCGGCGTTGCGGTGGTTGCGCGCGTCATACAGCCAGAACTCGACATCCTCGACGTCATCGGTGCCACCCTGCACATACAGGCGATAGAAGCGATAACCAAGATCCGGTGCGCCATGCTGAGTTTCGGCGACCGTTGCGCCCACGCCCAATGTCTTGACGTATCGCGCCTCGCCTTCGGCGAAGCTCAACTCCGAGGAGGACACCTCGCGCCATACGGCGCCATTGACAGATGCGTGCAGCCGAACGCTGGCCGGCTTCTGCCCCGCACCGGTACGCACTGTGAGGCCGCCCAGCTGCGGGCGTTCCTTGAATTCAAACTCAATGAAGGACGGTGACTTACGGGTGGCCGTGGGCACGTTGCGCGCCACGGTGTCCAGCTCTACCCCGTTGGTGAGGAACCAGATGGCCGCCTGGGTTCCCGCGATAGCTTCGTGATCCTTGATATTGGCCTCACTCAGGTATCCGGCCGCGCGCAACTGGCGGCTCAGCTGCGCCGTCGACAACGCCGGGAACGAGTTGGCCAAGATCCAGGCGACCTGCGATTCGCGGGTGCGAGCCTGCAGGTTCGCCACCGACAGCCAGTCCGCCACCGCGTAGCCCGACGGCAGGTTGGGTGCGATCCCCGCGATATCCAGCGAGTACGCCGCGATGGTGGGGTTGAGGCGAATTAAATCTGTGCGAGCCGAAGTGCCGTCAGTGAACATGACCTCGTCCACGGTGGACGAATAGGTGCCCCCGCAGTACCTAGTGAGGCGCTGCGGGAGTACCTCGGCGTTGTGGCTGTGACGCCTCCCAGTGATGCGGGCGGATGGCCATTCGACGAGCGATAGCAAAGAATGAGTGGTCATGGGTTAATTGATCCTTGTGCCGGCGGATTGCAGCCCAGAAGCTCGATAACGTCGCAGGACGTTCTGCTGGGATGCCAGGGGCGGGGTTAGGGAATCAACAACAACAGCAACATACGGCGGCGCTGCGCGCCCCGAGGGTGTCGGCGCGCAGCCCGCTGATCGCCCGAAGTCGGTGCGATGGTGCGACGTGCTGCATGCATCCAGTCTACGGACGTCCGACCACCGGCCGGATTTTTGCCGCCTCGTCATCGCACGGCGGGCACGTCCGAAACGAATCCGCCGCGATGCAGCGTGCCAGCGAAACGGCGGTAGCGGAGTTCGGCGCACGGGTATTCGTTACCTGATGCGCCGGCTCTATCACGCTTAGGATTTCAGCCATCAGGTCTTGATCCATTCGCCCAGGAGGAAGCCGCCGTGCCCGCTGCCAAGAACGAATCTCAGGCCCTCGGCGATCTCGCCGCACGGCAGCTAGCCAATGCCACCAAGACCGTCCCTCAGCTGTCGACGATCACTCCACGGTGGCTGCTGCACCTGCTGAACTGGGTACCCGTCGAGGCGGGCATTTACCGGGTGAATCGTGTGATCAACCCCGACAAGGTTGCAATCCACAGCGAGGAGCAGGGCGAGGGCGAGGCCCCGCTGCCGCAGACCTACGTCGATTACGAGACCAACCCGCGCGAGTACACGCTGCGGACCATCTCGACGCTGCTCGACATCAACACCCGGGTCTCTGATCTGTACTCCAGCCCGCACGACCAGATCGCCCAGCAGCTGCGCCTGACCATCGAGTCCATCAAGGAACGTCAGGAAAGCGAGCTCATCAACAACGCCGAGTACGGCCTGCTGGCTCAGGCGACGCCGGAGCAGACCATCAAGACCCTCGGTGGCGCCCCCACCCCGGATGACCTGGACGCCCTGATCACCAAGGTGTGGAAGACCCCCGGCTTCTTCCTGACCCACCCGCTGGGTGTGGCGGCGTTCGGCCGCGAGGCCACCCGCCGCGGCGTGCCGCCGGTTGTGGTGAGCCTGTTCGGTGCGCAGTTCATCACCTGGCGCGGTATCCCAATCATCCCGTCGGACAAGGTTCCTGTGAAGGACGCCAAGACCAAGATCCTGCTGGTGCGCACCGGCGAGGAGCGCCAGGGCGTCGTCGGTTTGTTCCAGCCCGGTCTGGTCGGCGAGCAGGCGCCGGGTCTCTCGGTGCGGTTCACCGGCATCAACCGGTCGGCCATCGCCTCATACCTCGTCACCCTGTATTCGTCGCTGGCTGTGCTGACCGATGACGCGCTTGCCGTTCTTGACGATGTGCAGGTGGACAAGTTCCATGTCTACAAGTGACGCGATCCCTGTAACCGACAGCCCACCTGGCTTCCCATCTGCGGCAGAGCTGTCGGCCTTGGCCACTCAGCTGTTCTGGGAGGCGACACCTTCCGGAGCACCGGGTATCGACACTCCGGGACCGGCGGTACCCGTCGCGCCCCGGGGCACCGTCCCGGACGCGACTGCGGGGTCGTCCGCGGCAGCCACGGCGGGCTCGTTGGCCAGTCCGTATGCACTGGCACCGGTGGCGGACGCCCTGTCGACGGCGACGGTGGCCCCACCGGTTACGGCCTTCGGTTCGGCGACCCCCGACGGTATTCCCGGAGCGGTGCCGGTGGCTCCGCGCGGTAGTGGCGGTGACCTGACGTCGGGCACCTCCGCCGCACACACCGCCGTAACTGGTTATACGACAACAGATCTCGCCGATTTCGCCGTTCCCTCGGGGCTGGTTCCAACGATCCCCGGGGTGCTCGCAACCCCCTCGGTGAACTCCGGGGCACCCGCCGCCGCCTCACCTCGCGTGGCTCCGTACTCGGAGGCACCCAGTGTGCCGAACCTGGGTTGGACGACCCCGGTGGCACCGACCGGCGGCGACGAGGCGACCTACTACTTCTTGGGAGGGCCACCGGCTGCGGCACCAATTCACGAAGACGCGCGCGCCTTCGATGTCGCGTCGATTCGGGCGGATTTCCCGATCCTGTCCGAAACAGTGAACGGTAAGCCACTGATCTGGTTCGACAACGCCGCGACCACACAGAAGCCGCAGTCGGTGATCGATCGGCTGGTGCACTTCTACCAGCACGAGAACTCGAATATCCACCGTGCCGCACACGAATTGGCTGCACGGGCCACCGACGCGTACGAGGATGCCCGTGGCTCCGTCCGCAAATTCCTGGGCGCCGAGGCGGACGAGAACATCATCTTCGTGCGCGGGGCCACCGAGGCGATCAACCTGGTGGCGCACGCGTGGGGCGGCAAGAACCTCGGGCACGGGGACGAGATCGTCATCACCCACTTGGAGCACCACGCCAATATCGTTCCGTGGCAGCAGATCGCGAAGAAGACCGGCGCCGTCATCAAGGTGGCCCCGGTGGACGACGCCGGTAACCTGCTGCTGTCCGAGCTGGAAGACCTGGTCGGTCCGCGCACCAAACTGGTTGCGGCCACCCAGGTTTCCAACGCGCTGGGCACGGTGACGCCCGCCAAGCAGATCGTCGAGATCTCACATCGCTATGGCGCACGCGTGCTCATCGACGGCGCGCAATCGGTACCACACCTCACGGTGAACCTCCAGGAACTCGGCGCCGATTTCTTCGTCTTCTCGGGTCATAAGATCTACGGCCCCACCGGGATCGGCGTGCTGTACGGCAGCGAGGACGCGTTGGCGGAGACACCACCATGGCAGGGCGGCGGCAACATGATCGCCGATGTCACCCTGGAGCGTGCGGTGTTCCAGGGTCCGCCCAACAAGTTCGAGGCGGGCACCGGCAACATCGCCGACGCCGTCGGACTGGGTGAGGCAGTGCGGTATGTGGAGCGCATCGGAATCAAGCGGATCGCTGAATACGAGCATGCGGTGCTGGAGTACGCCACACCGCAGTTGGCCGCGATCCCCGGCGTAACGCTGGTCGGAACGGCGGATCACAAGGCATCGGTGCTGTCATTCGTGCTCGACGGGCACGATCCGGTGGAAGTTGGCAAGGCGCTCAACGCCGACGGCATCGCGGTGCGCGCCGGACACCACTGCGCGCAGCCGATTCTGCGCCGGCTGGGGCTGGAGCAGACGGTGCGGCCGTCGTTCGCGTTCTACAACACCTTCGACGAGATCGACGTCTTCATCGACGCGGTGCGGCGACTGGCGGAAAGCGGCGGGCCCAAGGCGTAGAGCAGCGTTCGTCGAGCGCATACCGCGCGCAGGCATCTCATCGAAATGCCCTGCACCTGGTATGCACTCGGCGAGCTCAGCCCGCCCGGCCCACCACTGTCAGCAGCACCGCCGAGTCTTCGACCGCGGTGAGGTCATGCCGCTCTTGCGGGATTACCACGTAGTCGCCGGTGTCCAGCGCGGCCTTCACGGTCGCCGTCGCGAGCTCCACCCGCCCACTGAGCACTAATAAGGTTGCCTCGCCTGGATTTTCGTGTTCGGCAAGCTTGTGACCGCCTGCGAGAGCCAGCACCACCTGCCTCAACACATGGCCGCTGCTGCCGTGCACGGTGTGCGCCGCCCGGCCGCTGTGCGCGTTCCGCGCTGTTTCGGCCTGCTCATCCCCTAGAGCCGTTATCGAGATGACATCCATGACTATCTCCCTTCACCTGTGGATCCAGAGTCAGACTGACCGTGCAGTCGCCGTGCCCGGCATCGGGTGACACGGTGACCTGAAACTGCCCGCCCACCGCGTCGGCGTTGACGTCAAGAACTTCCTGGATGAGACCCCGTTGGATCCCGCGGACCACTTCCGGGGCCGTCGTGGCGATCTCGGCGAGTGGGCAGGAACAGATCTGCACGGTGATTCGACCAAAGGACATCAGCGTGGAGTGCACTGTAAACCCCAGTTCGCCAAGGGTTTCCACGACTAGATCGGCCGCGGGGATCGCGGCCCGGTGGCGCGCCACGTTCACCCGATGTGCTAGATCGGCCCCAACCAGCGCCGCACGCGATTCACGCTCAACGGGGGTGCCACCGAGATGGACTGCGAACAGCGACACGACATCGGCGTAGTCGAGCCGTGGGGCGATCGCGTAGGCGAGGCTGGGCCTGCCTGCTTTCTGGCCGGCACCGCTACCGCGCCGGACGATCTGCCCCTGCTCTTCCAGGGTCTTGAGGTGGAAGCGCACCGTGGTGATGTGGATTCGCAGCCTATCGGCAATGTGCTGTACGCCGATCGGCTGCGGCGCCTCCCGCAACAGCACGAGCACCCGGTCGCGCTGTTGGCCCGCTTTGCGGTTACCGGTCATTGGGGCCGGACGCCCACTACTGCGACCGCCGTCAACGCGTCGCTGTGTTCACGAAATGTACGGCGCATGGCAAGCACTCGCTTGCGCGCGCCACCATGCAGGAGAACGTTTTTCACCAGCCGCAGGGCTCCGATAATGCCCTCGTCGGCGATGACGCGCCGTGGGCTCAACAGCGCCATCGCCGCCCGGTCGGTGCTCACCACCTCGAATCCCGAGGCACTGAGCAGCTCACTCCACTCGGCCACGGTGAGCGGCCGTGCGTTGACTTTGATCGAGCGGGCCAGAGCCCGGCGAATCTCGTCCTTAGTGGCCGCGTCCACGGAGTCCGGTGTCAGCCCGAGCTCGTGAATCGCGTACCGCCCGCCCGGCCGTAACACCCGGTAGGCCTCGTCCACAATGGCCTGCTTGGCCTTGTCGCTCTGCATCGTCAGCATCGCCTCGCCCACGACGACGTCGGCGCTCGCGTCGGGCAGACCCGTACTGGCGGCGTCCGCGACAATCACGCGCCCACCACACGATGCGACGACATTGCGCACCGATTCAGTGGCCGCCGCGGTGTCATCGACACCGACATAGGACCGCGGGTGCAGCGCCGCGATGTCGCGCGCAGTCCGGCCCAGCCCGGGCCCGAGTTCGACCACATCGGCATCAGTCACCTTCCCGGCGGCCAAGAGCCGGGTGGTCAGTTCACGCCCTCCCGGGCGCAGTACGCGCTTGCCCAGCCGTGCCAGCAGCCAGTGGCCGGGAAGGTCTTCATCCCTGCGCCCAGCCAGCGGAAGCGTTTCCCTGTCAGCCATAACTCCAATTTAGAGGATAACTCTCCTTTTAAATACCCCTACGTTCCCGCAGCATTGGATTCACCACGGACGCAACCCTCCCGGCGCGGCGGTTACCCGACTAATGTCACCACGCGTGACTGCCTCGACAACGTCCCTCAACGCGATCACCGATGCGACCCGAGAGGCCGTCGCCGACAAACCCAGCGCCGCCACGGTGGTGTTCAAGGCGTCCGCCCAACCAGAGGGCACGGTCGGTAGCGAGATCACCCTGGGCAAGTACCGCGTCCACGTCGACGAGCCACCAAGCCTCGGCGGGCAGAACACAGCCCCCAACCCTGTCGAGTATTACCTGGCATCGCTGCTGTCCTGCCAGGTGGTGACCTACCGATTCTGGGCGGAAAGACTAGGGATTCAAGTCGATTCACTCAGCGCCAGCGCCGAGGGCGACCTCGATGTCCGCGGATTCTTCGGCTTGGACGACAGCGTCCGCCCCGGCTTCCAGCAGATCCGCGTCACGGTGACGGTCTCCGGGCCGGACAGCGACGAGCGGTACCGCGAACTTCAGGAAGCCGTGGACGCGCATTGCCCGGTGCTGGACCTGACCACCGGCTCCACTCCTGTGCACACACAACTCATCACGCGGCCGCGGTCGTAAATCTGTTGCCGGGTGCGGAGCCTCCCTGGCAGCATCAGCGGCGCCCGCCCTAGACCGCGCTAACCGGTACGTGCGGTCCGCTGCTCACGCAGCTGGCGAGGGAGGCAGCCCGTTCGAGCCGGGCCGGGACCCAAGCGTAAGAGCGGTGGCGGAGGGATTTGAACCCCCGGACGGTGTTAGCCGTCTCTCGCTTTCAAGGCGAGTGCATTAGGCCGCTCTGCCACGCCACCGTGCGCAAGCCTAGCGGCTCCGCCAGGCGGCCTACTCCCCGCCGCGGCCCTCCCCGTCCCTGAGCGCGTCCTCGGCGCCCTCACCGACGCGCCGGAAGCTCTCCGCGATGGCGGCCTGCTGTGCCCGGGTCAGTCGGGTCAGGTAGTGCTCGCGGACGCATTCGGCGTAGGTGGACATTGCCGCCTCGCCGAGGGTGCGGCCCTGCTCGGTGAGCGCCGCCAGCACCGCCCTGCGGTCCTGCGGCATCGACCCACGCTTCACCAGCCCCTGCCCCTCCAGACGGCGCACTTGATGCGTGATCCGGCTACGCGAGGCCAGCAGGCTGGTAGCGATATCCCCCATCCGGCAGCTTCCGTTAGCTGATCGCAACAATTGTTGCAGCACCTGGAAGTCGGTCAACGAAATACCGTGCGATGCAACCATTTTCCGGTTCAACAAGAAGTGCAACCGATTAGTCGCCACCCAAAAGTTTTGCCACGAACGAAATTCGGCGAGGTCAAGTCCCGGGACTTCACTCTCCGAACGTGTACTCATACACAATCCCCCCTTCCGCCGACCAAGCTGCGGCCCCGACCGCGCCTCCATACGCAGCGTCTGATAACCCGGTGACCACCCATAGCTCGGCATAGTCTGGATGTTATGCACGCTATCACCGTTGACCAGCCAGGTGGGCCAGAAGCGCTGTGCTGGACCGAAGTTGCCGACCCAACTCCAGGACCAGGCGAAATACTGATCGATGTCACCGCCTCCGCAGTCAACCGTGCGGATCTGCTGCAACGACAGGGCTTGTATCCGATGCCGCCCGGTGCGAGCCACATACTCGGCCTCGAATGCTCCGGAACCATTGGCCAGGTTGGCTCGAATGTCACAGAATGGACTGTGGGGCAACATGTCTGTGCGCTACTGTCCGGCGGTGGGTATGCCGAGAAAGTGGTGGTACCCGTCGGCCAGTTGCTGCCGATTCCGTCAAATGTCGATCTTGACGTCGCAGCCGCACTACCCGAAGTCGCGTGCACCGTGTGGTCGAATCTGGTGATGACGGCGAGAATGGCTGCCGGACAATCCATCCTAATCCATGGCGGCTCCAGCGGTATCGGCACGCACGCCATTCAAGTGGCTAAGGCACTCGGTGTGCGGGTTGCCGTGACCGCCGGCACACCTGACAAACTCGACGCCTGCGGCGATCTTGGTGCCGACCTGACGATCAACTACCGGGACACAGATTTTGTACAGGCGGTTCGCAACTTCACCGACGGCGCCGGCGTCGACCTCATCCTCGACATCATGGGAGCGAAATACCTGGATCGTAACGTCGATGCTCTGGGCAACGACGGTCACCTGATCATCATCGGTATGCAAGGCGGCGCAGTGGCAGAGCTGAACATCGGCAAGCTGATCACCAAGCGCGGCTCCGTCACCGCCACCACCCTGCGCGGGCGGCCGCTGGACGGGCCATCCGGCAAGGCCGCCATCGTCGAGTCCGTCACGCAAAACCTGTGGCCACTCGTCGAGGCGGGGAAAGTCCGGCCGATCGTGGGTGCCGAGATCCCGATAAGTCAGGCCGCCGAGGCGCATCGCCTGCTGGAGCGCGGGGAGGTCGTGGGGAAGGTGCTGCTCACGCTCTGAGCCGTCGAGGCAAGGCCACAGCGATCAGCCCAGCGAGGCCACCGCACGCACCAGCTGGTCAACCTCGGCGGCGGTCGAATAGTGGCCCAAGCCAACCGTTATCGCGCCGCCGATCTCGTTCACGCCGATGGCGTCGAGCACCCGCGAACTGGTGTTGGCGATCGCGCACACCCCGTTGTCCGCCAGGCGCTGCACCACCCGGTCAGCCGGAATCCCGATCACCGTGAAGCTGAGCGCGGGAATCCGGTCCTCGGGAGCACCGATGACCATGACGCGCGGCAGGGTGCGCAGCGCGCTCACCAGATACCGGAACAACCAATCCAAATACGCGCCCGCCGAGTTCAGGGACGTCAGCAGCCGCTCACGCCGGGTACCCGAGGCGGATTCGTCCAAACCAGCCAGGTACTCGACGCTGGCGACCAGGCCGGCCAACATCGCGAACTGATGCCCGCCCAGCTCCAGTCGCGCGGGCCCGCTCGCCAACGGGTTGAGCGAAATCGAACTGATCGAATCCAGCAGCGCAGGATCCCGGAAGACCAACGCGCCCACCGGCGGTCCACCCCAGGCCGTCGCGTTGAAGGCGACAACATCAGCGTCCAGATCCTCGATATCGAAGGCGCGATAGGGCACCAGGCTCGAGCAGTCCATCACCACGAGACCACCGACCGCGTGCGCCAGCTTGGTGGCCTGCTGCAGATCAGGCACCGTGCCCAGGGTCGAAGAAGCCGCCGTCACCGCCACCAGCCGGGTCGGATTGGTAATCAACGACTCCCACTGCCAGGACGGCAGATCACCGGACTCGATGTCGACCTCGGCCCATTTGACCTTGGCGCCGTACCGGTTGGCCGAACGCAGCCACGGCTGCACATTGGCCTCTTCGTCGAGCCGGGACACCACCAGCTCATAGCCGAGCCCCGCCTTGGAGGACGATCCCTCCGCCAGGGAGTTGAGCAGAACGGCGCGGTCACTGCCCAACACCACCCCGCGCGCATCGGCACCCACCAGATCGGCGGCCGCGTGCCGAGCAGCCTCGAGGACGGCGGCACTGCGCCGGGCGCTAGGGTGCGGCCCCCGCGTGTCGGAAAAGGATCCGCGGAACGCTGTGGATACAGTCGTAGCAACCGCATCGGGGATGAGCATCCCGGCTTGGGTATCGAAATGTACCCATCCGTCGCCGAGAGACGGGTGCAAACCGCGCACCCGGGCGACGTCATAAGCCATGCCAGACACCTTAGATGCTCACTACAGGTCACGGCGCTGAACCCGTCGTTGCGCCACGTCCCGACGGACGACGGTCCACGGCGCCGTCTCGTGTAGTCATACTAGAGCAATGTCGTTCGCTTTCGGGGTGGCTGCGGCACTGCTGTTGCTGTTAATCCCAGGCTGGCTGATTGGCCGAGCCTTCGGGCTACCAACGCATTCGGCCGCCCTCACCGCACCTGCATTGACCTATGGGCTAGTTGGGCTGTGCATCGTCACCTTCGGCTCAATCGGCATACCGTGGAACTCAGTTTCCGCCGGGTTTGCGCTTCTCGGCGCGATCGCCATCGCGCGGCTGATCTGGCGCCGACTGCGGCCGAAAGAGCACGCCGAACAATTCCCGTCACAAAATCGTGCGGCGCTCATCGCGGTCACGTTCGGCATCGCGATCGGGACCGCGCTCATCTTCTACGCGTTCCTGCGCGGGCTGACCAACTGGCAATCGATCCCGAGCACCTGGGACTCGATGTGGCACGGAAACACCATCCGCTACATCCTCGACACCGGGCAAGCATCGTCGACCCGAATGGGTGACCTCCGCAACGTCGAGACGCATGCCACCCTGTACTACCCGTCGGCCTTCCACGGGCTGGCCGCGGTGCTCTGCCAACTGACCGGCGCGGCTCCCACCACCAGCTACACGCTGTACGCGGTGGCCGGGTCGCTGCTCTTCCCACTCAGCGCGGCGGCGCTGACCTGGCAGATGCTGCGCGGCCGTACCAGCCGCACCTTCCAGGCCGGTTCCGCGGCCACCGCTGCCGCACTCGCGGCGTCGTTCACGGCGCTGCCCTATGTGGAGTTCTACGTCGCGGCCGTCCCGAACCTGGTGTCCTTCGCCCTGGTGGGCCCCGTCGTGATCGCCGTCACGAGTGTGGTCGCCGACCGCAGCCGCATACCGGTGGCCGTCCTGGCGTTCGTGGGGATCGCCTCGGTACACACCTCCGGCGCCATTGTGGCGGTGGTCTTCGTGGGAGCCTGGTGGCTCTTCGCACCACTATCCCGGCGCCGGGGCAAGGAACAAAAAGTAAAGCCCCGCTTGGGAAGTGGTTTTGCCCCGTTGGCCATCGCCGGCCTTGCTTCGCTGGTGCTGCTCTACCCGCAACTGCGCACGCTGCTGCAACTGTCCGAGATCATCGCCGGGCACCAGTTCGCCACACCGTGGGGCAAGAAGCGCGCGCTGCTGGACGCCCTCACACAGCACACCCGACACCTTGCCGACTACCCCGTGCAGTCCGCACTGCTCTGGCTCGCCCTTCTTGGCGCGGTCGTACTGATCGCGAAGCGGGTGTACTGGCCGATCGCTGTCTGGCTGCTGCTCATCGTTGCGATTGTCCACTCCTCCAGACCTTTTGGCGGTTTCATCGGCCATGCGGTGGCCCTGTTCTCCGATGCCTTCTACAGCGACCCGCGCCGGTTAGCGGCCATCGTGTGTCTGCTGCTGGCGCCGGCCGCCGGGATCGGTCTGTTCACGCTGGCCTACGCCGTGCTGACGAGGGTGCAAGGGGAGCGCACGCGAAAGTGGGCGCTGGTCGCCACGGCGATCGTGCTGGCCGGAACCTGCAGCTTCTCCGCACGGCACTACTTCCTACCGCACAAGTACCTCCTCGGCGCCAAATACGACCAGGTGATGGTCGGTCCCACGAAGCTCGACGCCTTCGCGTACCTGGCGACCCTGCCCGGCGCCAGGGACACCACTGTCGGCGACGGAAACGTGGACGGCTCGGGCTGGATGTACGCGGTGGCGGGGCTGCATCCGCTGTGGACGCACTACGACTTCCCGCAGCAGCAGGGCCCGGGATATCACCGGTACATCTTCTGGGCCTACGCCGACGATGCCGATACCGACCGGCGCGTGATCGAGGCTGTGCACGCGCTGAACATTCGCTATGTCATGACCAGCACTCCCGTGGTCCAGGGGTTCAAGGTTCCCGACGGACTAAGGTCGTTGGACAGATCCCGATCATGGAGAAAGCTGTACGACAGCGGCGCTGCCCAGATCTACGAATGGGCGGGCGACCAGAAACCACAGGCGGAAGGTGACAGATGACCCATCCCGGTCAGGACGCTGACGACGACCAGGTGATCATTCTGGGCGCCGACGATTCCGACAAGGGCGCCGACGGTGCGGACGACGACCCGTCCATCACCGATCTCGTCGAGCAGCCCGCCAAGGTGATGCGCATCGGCACGATGATCAAGCAACTCCTCGAGGAAGTGCGTGCGGCTCCCCTCGATGAACCCAGCCGATCCCGGCTGCGCGAAATCCACGCCGCCTCCATCCGCGAGCTGGAAGACGGGCTCGCACCCGAGCTCCGCGAGGAGCTGAAGCGGCTAACCCTGCCGTTCCTCGAGGACACCGTTCCGTCCGATGCCGAGCTGCGTATCGCGCAGGCACAGTTGGTCGGCTGGCTGGAGGGCTTGTTCCACGGCATCCAGACTGCGCTCTTCGCCCAGCAGATGGCGGCACGCGCGCAGCTTCAGCAGATGCGTCAAGGTGTTCTGCCCCCGGGGCTTTCCGTACCCGCGCAGGGCGGCGGCAGCGGCACCGGTCAGTATCTGTAGCCGTGGTCAGTATCCAGACCCACGAAGCGTGGGTGGAATTCCCGATATTCGACGCCAAGTCACGGTCTCTGAAGAAGGCCTTCCTGGGCAAGGCGGGTGGCGCGATTGGCCGCAACGAGTCGAACGTGGTGGTCATCGAGGCCCTGCGGGACATCACGCTGTCTCTCAAGGAGGGCGACCGGATCGGGCTTGTCGGCCACAACGGTGCGGGTAAATCGACTCTGCTGCGCCTCCTTTCGGGAATCTACGAACCCACCCGGGGCAGCTCGTCCATCCAGGGCAGGGTCGCGCCGGTGTTCGACCTGGGTGTGGGCATGGATCCGGAGATCTCCGGGTACGAGAACATCATCATCCGCGGCATGTTCCTGGGGCAGACCCGCAAGCAGATGCAGGCCAAGGTCGACGAGATTGCCGACTTCACCGAGCTGGGCGAGTACCTCTCCATGCCGCTGCGCACGTACTCCACCGGTATGCGTGTTCGCCTGGCCATGGGCGTCGTCACCAGCATCGACCCGGAGATCCTGCTGCTCGACGAGGGCATCGGTGCTGTCGACGCCGAGTTCATGAAGAAGGCGCGAATTCGGTTGCAGCAGTTGGTGGAACGCTCCGGCATGCTCGTCTTCGCCAGCCATTCCAACGAGTTCCTGGCCCGTCTGTGCAACACGGCGATGTGGATCGACCACGGCACGATCAAGATGAGCGGTGGAATCGAGGACGTGGTCCGCGCCTACGAAGGCAATGAGGCCGGCGATCACGTGGCCCAAATCCTCGCCGAAGACCGCCATGAATGACACGGCCAGCGGGGTTGTTGCCGTCGTCGTCACCTATCGGCGGACCGCGGAACTGGCCGAGTCGCTGAAGATCGTCACAGCACAGACCGCCACGCCGGACCATGTTGTGGTGGTGGACAACGACAACGACCCTGCGGTCAAGGCTCTGGTCGATGGTCAACCCATTGCCACCACATACCTGGGCTCTCGCCGAAACCTGGGGGGCGCAGGAGGATTCGCGCTCGGCATACTCCACGCCCTCACGCTCGGCGCCAACTGGGTATGGCTTGCCGACGACGACGGCCGCCCCGGCGGCACCGATGTTCTGGAGACGCTGTTGGCCTGCGCCCGTAAGCATCGCCTCGCCGAGGTGTCGCCGATGGTGTGCGATATCGACGATCCCGGTCGGCTGGCGTTTCCGCTGCGGCGCGGGCTCGTGTGGCGGCGACGGGTCGAGGAGCTTCGCACCGAAGCCGGTCAAGATCTGTTGCCCGGCATCGCCTCGCTGTTCAATGGCGCGCTCTTCCGTGCCGAAACCCTGGAGGCCGTGGGCGTTCCCGACCTACGGCTGTTCGTACGCGGCGACGAGGTGGACGTACATCGGAGGCTCGTGCGTTCGGGCCTACCGTTCGGGACCTGCCTGGATGCCACATATCTGCACCCCAACGGTGCGGCCGAGTTCAAACCGATTCTGGGCGGGCGCATGCACACCCAGTACCCGGACGATGCCACCAAGCGGTACTTCACCTACCGCAACCGTGGCTACCTGATGTCCCAGCCAGGCATGCGCAAGCTGCTCCCTCAGGAATGGGTGCGCTTCGGCTGGTACTTCCTGATCACCCGACGCGACCCTGCTGGCCTACGTGACTGGATTGCCTTGCGGCGCTTGGGCCGACGCGAGCAGTTCGGCAGACCGACCAACCCGACTCCTTCGGTGCAGGAGACTGAGAAATGACGAACGAACTGCTGGAGTTGTCGTCGGACTCCCGGACCTTCAAGCGCGCGTGGCGTGATCTGTCCGACGGCTTCGAACATCGACAGCTGTGGCTACAGCTGGGCTGGCAGGACATCAAGCAGCGCTACCGGCGATCGGTGCTGGGCCCGTTCTGGATCACCATCGCCACCGGGTCGACGGCCCTGGCCATGGGCATCCTGTACTCGCAGCTGTTCAAGCTCCCCCTGGCAGAACATTTGCCTTATGTGACCATCGGTTTGATCGTCTGGAACCTGTTCAACGCCGCGATCCTGGAGGGGGCGGACGTCTTCGTCGCGAACGAGGGACTGATCAAGCAGTTGCCAACACCGCTGAGCGTGCACGTGTACCGGCTGGTGTGGCGGCAGCTATTGCTGTTCGCGCACAACATCATCATCTTCCTGGTGGTCGTCGCCGTGTATACGCCGCACTGGCATGTCACCGACCTGAGTTTCATCCCCGCGCTGGTGTTGATCACGTTGAATTGTGTGTGGGTTTCACTGGTTTTCGGCGTGCTGGCCACCCGCTATCGGGATATCTCACCGCTGCTGGGCAGCCTGGTGCAGCTGCTGTTCTTCATGACGCCGATCATCTGGAACGAGAACATGCTAGGAGAGCGCGTCGGCAAGCTGGCCACGGTGGTGCAGCTCAACCCGTTCGTGCATTTTCTGGCCATCATCCGCGATCCGCTGCTCGGACTCGATCAGCAGGTCCACCACTGGATCATCGCGGGCGCCATCACCGTCGTCGGTTGGACGGTGGCGATCCTGGTGATGCGCCAGTACCGCGCGCGTGTGCCGTACTGGGTGTAGTCATGTCACAGATAAGCGGCCGGGAGCGCCGATGGCTGCTGGTGTCCGCCGGCGCTGCCTTCCTCGTGTTCGCATTGCTCTGGCTGGGCTATGCCCAACAATGGAATTGGCTGACTCGGCTGGATATCTCAGCGCTGGCATCCGCGCATGACTATGGAATCGCTCATCCTGGGTGGGTCACCGCCTGGGATGTGTTCGCCACCGTCTTGGGCCCGGGTGCATTCCGCATCGCAGTGGCTGGCGTCATCTTCGTGCTGCTGGTGCGGCGCCAGCGGCCCGCGGCGGTGTTCTTGCTGATCACCGTGGAGCTGAGCGCGCTGGTGACCGAGCTGGCGAAACTGCTGGCGGGCCGCCCGCGCCCGGCGACCAGGTTGGTCGACGCGTACGGATCCTCGTTCCCATCTGGACATGCCCTGGGCGTCATGGTCGGTGTGCTGGCATTGCTCACGGTGTTCCTGCCGACAGCGGTTGCCGCGCTGCGCCCCTGGCTCGGGGTGCTCGGCGGTGTGCTGATTCTGGTGATCGGTGTCAGCAGAGTTCTGCTCAACGTCCACAACCCCTCGGATGTGCTGGCGGGGTGGGTGTTGGGCTACGCGTACTTCGTCACCTGCCTGCTCGCGTTGCCGCCGTGGCCCCTCAGGGCAGCGGACGCAGCACAGCCAGCGCCCGGTAACGAACCGTGAAGTGGGCCTCCGCAAGCTTGTCGCCGGCTTCGCCGTCGCGCGCGAGCGCAGTCGGGCCGTCCACCGCGGTAAAGGAAAACTCGGGCACCTGCAGCTCGTGATAGAGCGGGCTGCGCTGAAGGCGCCCGAGCGCCAGCGCCGTCACGATCCGCACCGTACTGAACTTACGGCCGGTCTCCAAGATGCGCACATCGATGAGGCCATCGTCCAAGCGGGGTCGCAGCGACGGGGCGAAACCCGATGGCAGATAAGCAGAATTACCCAGGAAAAACAGCGATGTCTGGACGGTCTTGTTGTCGAACCGAATACGCACCGGGTGCTCGCGGCGCAGCATGCGCAGCATCGCGTAGACACTCGCCAGCGGCTTGCCTGTCCGGTGCTCTATCTTCTCGCGTATCTGCACGAACTTCGGGTACGCGCCGATGCTCGCGGTGTTGATAACCACCTGGCTCTCGTTTAGGTAGACCAGGTCGACGCGGCTGGCGCTGCCCCGGCGGATGGCATCGACGGTCTTGGCCACGCTCTCGCAGCCGATGTCCTTGGCGAAGTGGTTGAACGTGCCGCCGGGAAAAACTGCGAGCGGGGTATCGGTCTCGGCGGCAACGCCTGCGGCACACGCGACGGTGCCATCGCCACCGCCCACCGCAAGCACCTCGGCCCGGCGTGCCGCGCTGCGCATCACCTCGATGAGGTCATCGCCCTTGTTCAGTTCGACGATCTCGGTACGGGGCAAGGCCTTGCGCACCTGGTCCAGAATCCGCTGACCGGTGCCGTCACCGGAGGCCGGGTTGACCACCAACACCACACCCTCGCCCTCGGGGCGCGGGGCGGTATCCACCCGCAGCGGGTCCGCCCCGGGCAACGCCGTCTGCGTAATCGGCGGCACCACGCGGGCACCCAAGACCGCTATCCCGGCACCAATCCCGAACCCCGCGAACACATCACCGGGGTAATGGACGCCGGTGGCCACCCGGGACAGGCCGACCAGCCCGGCCAGCAGCGAGAGCCCCAGGCCCAGCGGCGGGCTCTCAAGACCGACGCCCACCGCGAAGGCCGCCGCGCTCGCCGAATGGCCCGAGGGAAGCGACGAGGATGTGGGCAGGCGCCTGCTGCGCCGCACCAGCGGCACCGACATGTGGTCCGGCCGCGCACGTCGCCTCAGTCGTTTGGCCACTTGGTTGGTGAGCACACTCGTCACTGCCAGTGACAACAGCCCACGTGTAGCGCCGCGCTGCACGGCCGGCTTGCCAAACATCGCCAACCCGACACCGATACCGATCCAGAGCTTGGAATGGTCGGCGGCGCGAGTGAGCCGCGGCATGACGGTATCCAGCAGCGGGCTCGGTGACTCCGCGATCGCTTCGAACACTTCTCGGTCGAGCGTGCCGAGACCGTCGCCTATCTGTCGCAGACCACGCAGAGAACGTCGAGACACTAGGAAACCCATGGAATTCAACATATCCACGCCTGGGCCGTGGATAGTCCGCGTGCCGGTATCAGCAGCTGACCGCGGGCGGCTTGGCTCCGGCCCGGAACGACACGTGCACGTGATCCATATGGTTCGCGGTCGGGCTGCCGCGGTTCTCCATCATCGACCAGCCGTTGCCGTCGTTGTACCGCTGCTGCCAGATCACGTACGTCACGCCCAGCCGGTCACGGTTGGCGAGCACAAAGCTCGCAAGCGCGCTACCGGTCGCGGTGGAGCCCGTCATGAAGTCCAGCGCCAGACCGCGACCGTGATCCCCGCCGCCGCCACGCCCGCTGGCACCGCCGATGTCACCGATACCGAACATCGTCTTCAAGAAGTTTCCCGCCTGCGCCACCGCCGGCTGTGCGCCCGCCAACACGGTCGAACACGGCTTGATGGCTCTGGCTCTGGCCTCCAGGGCCAGCGCCTCCGCCGAGACATAGCGTCGGTCCCGCTGGGCACGCGGCAGGTCGGCGATGAGCACGATCGCACGTTGTTCGGGCTTGATCGACAGCTGAACATCCGGCTTCCCGACTTCGCTCACGACCCCCATCACGGCAGCACCGGCAACGAGCGACAGCGCGAGACCCGCGACGCGCGAGAGCGGCATCGCGGGCCTCTTCTCACCGTCTTTCGCACGCCATCTCGCCAAGATCACCTGGTCAGATTACGAAACGATCACGCTTCTGTCACGCCGACTGCAAAGAATGTGGCAAATTTAGCCACGCTTCGGAGGTGCGTTGCGGGTAGTGACAGCGATGCGATTCCAGGCGTTGATCGTCAGGATCATCCCGATGATCTGCCCGAGCTCGCGTTCGGTGAAGATCGCCGCCGCCCGCGCATAGGTGGCATCAGACACATGCTCACCAGCGGAAAGGACGGTCGCCTCCTCGGTCAGCGCCAGCGCGGCCTTCTCACGTTCGGTGTAGATATCGCCGGCCTCGGCCCAGGCGTTCAGCAGGTAGATCCGCTGCTCGGTCTCACCCTGCTTGCGGGCATCGTGGGTGTGCATATCGAGACAGAACGCACAGTGATTGAGCTGGGATGCGCGGATCTTGATCAGCTCGGCGAGGCCGGGTTCGACGTCCTTGGCCGAGGCGATACTCAGCGCCATCATGGCCTCGTAAACCTCGGGCGAGACCTTCTCCATACGAATTCTTGGGGCATTCAGGGTGCTTGTCATGCCTTAACGGTAGAAGCAGAAAGACCCATTATCATGGTTCAATTCACGCATGAGTTCGTGGGCCAATTTGGGAACATCGGAGCCCCGCCCTCTCAGCCATGATCTACATCTCGACTTGCGTCACGCCATCACCCCCGGTGCCCGCGGCGTACGGGATGTATTGATCACCGCGCTACGTGAGGCGGTCCGGTCCGGTCGACTGACGGTGGGGGCTATGTTGCCGCCCTCGCGCACCCTGGCCATCGACCTCGGACTCGCGCGGAACACCGTCGCCGAGGCCTACGCGGAGCTCGTCGCCGAAGGATGGCTCGAATCGCGGCAGGGCTCGGGAACCCGGGTGCTCAATCGTGGCCAGAGCCAGCTGCCGCCGCGATCACGCGGAGCGGGCTCTCCCCCACCGCACAACCTCTTGCCCGGCTCCGGGGACGTCACCGCCTTCCCCCGCACAGACTGGGTCACCTCCGTCCGCCGTGCGCTGAGCAACGCTCCGCACGAGGCCCTGCGTGCGGGGGACCCGCGTGGCCGTCTCGAATTACGCTCTGCTGTGGCCGAATACGTGGGCCGGGTGCGGGGCGTGCGAACTTCACCCGATTCGGTTGTCATCTGCGCGGGCACCCGTCATGCCGTGGAGATCCTCACCCGCATGTATGGGCTGACCCGGCCGATCGCCCTGGAAGCTTACGGGCTCTTCATCTTTCGCGACTGCATCGAAGCGATAGGGGGCTCCAGCATCCCGATCGGATTCGACGAGGAGGGCGCCGTGGTCAGCGACCTTGACACCCTCGACGTGCGCGCCGCCATGATCACCCCCGCCCACCACTTTCCGCACGGGTTGCCGCTGCACCCGGCACGGCGCACCGCGGTGGTGGACTGGGCACGCCGCACCGACTCCTACGTCCTGGAAGACGATTACGACGGCGAGTTCCGATACGACCGTCAGCCCGTCGGCGCGCTACAAAGCCTCGATCCCGACCACGTCGTGTATCTCGGCTCGGCGAGCAAGAGCCTGGCCCCCGTACTACGCCTGGGATGGATGGTGCTGCCGCCGGACCTGGTGGATGCCGTCGTGGCGGCTGCCGGCGGCGGGCAGTGGTACGTCGACGCGATCTCGCAGCTGACCATGGCGGACTTCATCGCCAATGGCCACTACGACCGGCATATCCGGCGGATGCGCGGTCGGTACCGACACCGGCGCGACCTCCTCGTCGAGCGACTCTCGGACTACAACGTCGGAGTCCGGGGACTGTCTGCCGGCTTGCACCTGCTGCTGACGCTGCCCGACGGCGCGGAGCCCGACGTGCTGTACCGAGCCGGTGAGGCGGGCGTGGCCCTGGCCGGGCTATCGCGGCTGCGGCACCCTCAGGCCGGTCCGCACATCCCCGATCCGGACGGGGTTGTGGTCAGCTTCGGCACGCCGGCCGATCATGGTTTCGCGCCGGCCGTAGAAGCGCTGTGCGGCGTGCTGGCGTCCGCGGGCCTCTAGAGCGGCCGGATGGCACCGTCTGGCAGCGCCGTGCCTCGTCATGGCAGCAGGTCAGCGCCATGGTCAAAGCATGCCTACTTTCGAGTCTTCCGCCGGCCCTCTCCACTACCGCGATAACGGGGACGGCCCTCCGATCGTCTTCGTGCATGGTGTCTTTGTCACCGGGACCGTGTGGCGCAAGGTCGTCGAACCGCTGAGTCGGCGGTTCCGCTGCATTGCACCGGATCTTCCCCTCGGTGCGCACCAAACCCCGATGAGTCCGAGCGCGGACCTCAGCCCTCGCGGTGTGGCCGGGCTGATCCGCGAGCTCATCGAGACCCTCGATCTCAACAACGTCACCATTGTCGCCACCGACACCGGCGGGGCCATCACCCAACTGCTGCTCGCCGACGGCTGCGACCGGATTGGACAGGTGGTGTTGACGCCCGTCGACTCGTTCGACAACTTCCTGCCGAAATCGATTCGCGTCCTGCAGTACTGGGCACGGACCCCGGGAACCGATTTCATCCTGCGGCCTTATGCCCTCAAAACAGTGCAACGAATCGTCGGAAAGACGCTCGCCAAGTTCCCGATTCCCGACGAGATACTCGGCGAGTGGGTCCGTCCCTTGCTGCAGCAGAAGGGCGTGCGCCGCGATGTACGCGCATTCCTCAGCCGGATCGACCACCGCGACACGCTGGCCGCCGCAGAGACACTGCGCACCTTCGATAAGCCGGTGCTGCTGCTCTGGCCGCGCACGCTGCCGTTCTTCCCGTTCGCACATGCGCAACGGTGGGTGCAGCTACTGCCTAACGCGAAACTCGTGGAGGTCCCCGACAGCTACACCTTTGTCAGCGAGGACCAGCCCGCGCTCATGGTGAAGGAGATCGAGGCGTTCGTCCCGCAACGAGTGTGAGCGGTTACTCGTCCTCTTTGGCGTGGTCGGCGACTCCAGGGTTGGGATCGCGCGACAGGTCGATCAGCGGATCAATGCCTTCGCCCTCGGCCCGTTCGTGCCTTCCGTGCTCTGGAGTCGTCATGGCTGCCCCTCACGCGTCGATGTTCCAGCAATCCTTCGCGACCCTACCTGCGCGCGGAAAGTCGTGCGCGGGGTCCCGTGATTGGCGCTGTGGGACGACACCTGACATAGGCTCTGGCCCGTGTCAGATGCCCCAGCCGAGCAGGCTCAGCTGTCGCTGACCACTCAAGCGGCCCGATTCGTCCTCACCGGCGGGCTCTCGGCCATTGTCGACTTCGGGCTGTACGTGCTGCTGCTGCACGTCGGCCTCCAGGTCAATGTCGCCAAATCCATTAGCTTTGTGGCGGGAACCACAACCGCGTACCTGATCAACCGGCGCTGGACCTTCCAGGCCGAGCCCAGCCGCGCCCGGTTCATCGCGGTGATGGCTCTCTACGGCCTGACCTATGCCGTCCAGGTCGGCATCAACTATGTGTTTTACATACAGTTCGAGGACAAACCCTGGCGGGTTCCGGTGGCCTTTGTCATCGCCCAGGGGACCGCGACAGTCATCAATTTCATCGTGCAGCGCGCCGTGATTTTCCGGCTGCGCTGAGTCGTCCCCCGGTCGCTTCGCTCCTACCCTCCGATCGGCTCAAGTACGCTTTTTCACTGATATGTCTACAGACCTTCCCCTGACCCCGCGCGCACTGACCGGGTTCGGCCGCACCGCACCCACCGTGGCTCACGTGCTCTCCACACCCGATGTCGATCTGATCGCCGAGGCCGTGCGCCGGGTCGCCGACGCGAGCGCGACCAGCCCCTCGCATTTACGCCGCGGCATCGTCGCCCGCGGCCTGGGCCGCTCCTACGGCGATCACGCGTGCAACGGCGGCGGGATCGTCGTCGACATGACTCCGCTCAACAAGGTGCACTCGATCAGTGCCGAGACCGCCATCGCCGACGTCGACGCCGGTGTGAGCCTGGATCAGCTGATGAAGGCCGCACTCCCCTTCGGCCTGTGGGTGCCGGTGCTGCCCGGCACTCGCCAGGTCACCGTGGGCGGTGCCATTGGCTCGGATATCCACGGCAAGAACCATCACAGCGCCGGCAGCTTCGGAAACCACGTGCTATCCCTGGACCTGCTGATGGCTGACGGCCAGGTGCACACGATCGCCCCCGACGGACCGGACAGCGCGCTGTTCTGGGCCACCGTCGGCGGCAACGGGTTGACGGGCATCGTCGTGCGCGCCCGCATCGCCATGACGCGCACCGAAACGGCGTACTTCATCGCCGACGGTGTCGCCACCCGGGACCTGGATGAGACCATCGCGGTGCACCAGGACGGCAGCGAGGACAAGTACACGTACTCGAGCGCCTGGTTCGACCTGATCAACCCGCCGCCCAAGCTGGGCCGCGCCGCAGTCAGCCGCGGAAGCCTTGCGCGGCTGGACCAGCTGCCCGCGAAGCTGGCCAAGGACCCGCTCAAATTCACTGCGCCGCAACTGCCCGGCTTCCCCGACCTCTTCCCGGTCAACTTCATGATCAAGCCGTCTCTCATGGCGATCGGCGAGGCGTTCTACCGGATGAGCGGTAACTACCAGGGCAAGATCGTCAATCTGACGCAGTTCTATCACATGCTCGACATCACAACCGGATGGCAATACGCCTACGGCCCAGCGGGTTTCGCGCAGCACCAGTTCCTGGTGCCGCCCGATGCGCTCGACGAGTTCAAGGGCATCATCCGGTGGATCCAGACCCAGGGCCAGTACTCGGCGCTCAACGTCTTCAAGCTCTTCGGCCCGGGCAACAAAGCGCCGCTGAGCTTTCCGATGAAGGGCTGGAATGTCGCCATGGACTTCCCCAACAAGCCCGGCGTCAACGAGTTCCTCAACGAACTCGACAACCGCGCCATGGAATTCGGCGGCCGGGTGTACACCGCCAAGGATTCACGCGTGAACGCGGAGAAGTTCCACAAGATGTACCCGCGCGTCGACGAGTGGATCGCCACCCGACGCAAGGCCGACCCCCACGGCGTGTTCGCCTCCGACATGGCTCGCCGCCTCGAGCTGCTCTAGAAAGGCTTCAGCCACACAATGATTGACGCAACGGGTAACCCCCAGACCATCCTGCTGCTCGGCGGTACCTCGGAGATCGGCCTGGCCATCGTCGAGCGCTACCTCAAGAACGCCAAGGCCCGCGTCATCCTGGCCGACCTGCCCAACGCACCCAAGCGCGAGGCGGCCATCGCGCAGATCGAGGCCGCCGGAGCCAAATCCGTCGAATACCTGGACTTCGATGCCGTCGACACCACGAGCCACCCCGCCCTCATCGAATCCGCTTGGGCACAGAGCGATGTGGATGTCGCCATCGTCGCCTTCGGCGTCCTCGGGGACGCCGAAGAGCTCTGGCAGAACCAGGCCAAGGCAGTGCTCAGCGCACAGGTCAACTACACCGCCGCCGTCTCCGTCGGCGTGCTGATCGGCCAGAAGATGAAGGCACAGGGTTTCGGCCAGGTCATCGCGATGTCCTCGGTTGCCGGTGAGCGAGTACGCCGCTCGAATTTTGTCTACGGCTCGACCAAGGCCGGCCTCGACGGGTTCTACCTCGGCCTCGGAGAAGCGCTGCGCGAGTTCGGCGTCCACGTGCTGGTGGTACGCCCGGGCCAAGTACGCACCACCACGACGATCGAACACTGGAAGGCCACCGGCGCCAAGGAGGCTCCGTTCACGGTCGACAAAGAGGAGATCGCCGAGCAGGTGGTGACGTCAGCCGCCGCGGGCAAGGAGCTGATCTGGGCGCCCGGCCAATGGCGCTTCGTGATGTCGGTGCTGCGCCACGTGCCGCGCCCCATTTTCCGCAAGTTGCCCGTGTAATCACGTCGAGATGACAGCCCCGATGACCGTGACGGCACGCCAGCATGTGCTGGACACCGCCAAAGACCTGACGCTCGCAGTGGTCACGGCCGCAGCTGTCAGCGCCGTCGCGCTCATCGCGATCGCGCGGGTGGAGTGGCCGGCCTTCGGATCGTCCAACCAGCTGCACGCCCTGACCACGGTCGGACAGTTCGGCGCCATCGCCGGGTTGGTACTGGCCGGGGTGCTGTGGCGCAGGGGGCGCCGCACCATCGCGGAAATGCTGTCACTGCTCTTCTTGTCGACGTTCACCGTGGTGACTCTGGGGATGCCCCTGGGCGCCACCAAGCTGTATCTATTCGGGGTCTCGGTGGACCAGCAGTTCCGCACCGAGTACGTCACGCGATTCACCGACTCGCCCGCGCTGCACGATATGACCTATCCGGACATGCCACCGTTCTATCCGGCCGGCTGGTTCTGGATCGGCGGGCGCCTCGCGGCGCTCACCGGAACCGCCGGCTGGGAGATGTACAAGCCGTGGGCCATTACCTCCCTGGCGATCGCGGTATGTGCGGCATTTGTCTTGTGGAACAAGATGATCCGCTTCGAATACGCGCTCATCGTGACCACCGCCACCACCGCCGTCACACTGGCATACACGGCCGCCGAGCCGTACGGTGCCATCATCACAGTGCTGCTGGCACCCGCACTTGTGCTCGGCTACAGCGGATTACGGGCCATCGGGCGCACCGGCTGGGCCGCGGTGGTGGGTTTCGGCGTCTTCCTCGGTTTCGCGGCGCTTTTCTACACACTGCTCACCGCGTATGGCGCACTGGCCATCACCGTCGCCGCCAAGGTGGTGGCGATCAGCCGCATCCGGCGTGACGGCTGGTGGCCCGCCGTCAAGGAACCCCTGCTCCGCTGGCTCACCATCACCGCCATCGCCATCGCACTCGCGCTCGTCTTCTGGGGACCGTACTTGGTTGCCACGCTGAGCCGTTCACTGGAGAAGGCGGCGTCGGCGCAGCACTACCTGCCCAACGACGGTGCCCAACTGTCCTTCCCGATGCTGCAGCCCACCATGCTCGGCGGGCTGTGCCTGCTCGGAACGATCTGGCTTGTGGTGCGGGCCCGGAGCTCGGCGCGCGCCGGCGCGCTGGCGATCGGCGTGGTCTCCGTTTATCTGTGGTCGCTGCTGTCCATGCTCGCCACGCTCGCCAAGACCACCCTGCTCTCGTTCCGGCTCGTACCCACCCTCACCGTGTTGCTCGTCGCCGCGGGTGTCTTCGCCTTCATCGAGGTGGCCGTCTGGGCAGCGCAGCGCAGCAAGACCGCGACGATCGTGGCCACCGTGATCGGCCTGGCCGGCGCACTGGCATTCAGCCAGGACATCCCCAACGTGCTCCGCAACGACATCGTCATCGCATACGCCGATACCGACGGCACCGGCCAGCGCGCCGACCGCCGGCCACCCGGCCCGGAGAGTCACTACGGCGCCATCGACAAGGCCATCACCGAGATCACGGGTAAGCCGCGTGATGAGACCGTGGTGCTCACCGCCGACTACAGCTTCCTGGCGTTCTACCCCTACTACGGCTTCCAGGGACTCACCCCGCACTACGCGAACCCCCTGGCGCAGTTCGACAAGCGTGCGGCCGCGATCACGAGCTGGGAAGACTTGCACACCGCCGACGACATGATCCGGGCGCTCGACGCGCTCCCCTGGCGGGCCCCCACCGTGCTTCTCATGCGCCAGTCCGGTGACAACTACTCCCTGCGGCTCGCCAAGGATGTCTACCCCAACCAGCCGAATGTGAAGCGCTACACCGTCACGCTGAACAAGCAGTTGTTCGCTGATCCGCGGTTCACCGTGCGAACCATTGGGCCCTTCGTCTTGGTCGTGCGGGTCCCACCGCGCACTTAGCGCTCTTCGCGCAAGCCGCTCATCGCACGCCAACTAACATCTTCCTCCGTGACGGTTCAGGGCAACGCGACGGAGAAGGTCGCCGGCAACGGCGACGGCGACTACCGCAGGGCCCGGCTGATCGCGATCATCACCGGCTTCCTGGGTGCGCTGCTGGCCATCGCCACTCCACTGCTGCCCGTCCAGCAGGACACCGCGACGCTGAACTGGCCCCAAAACGGCACCCTCGCGAGCGTCGACGCGCCCCTCATCGGATACGTGCCCACCGACCTCACCATCACGGTGCCCTGCGCGGCAGCCAGGGGCCTCGACGGCCACAACAGCGTGCTGCTGTCCACCGTGCCTAAACAGGCGCCCAACGCGGTAGACCGCGGCATGCTGATCCAGCGCATCGGCGGCGACCTCGTGGTGATCGTGCGCAACGTACCGGTCGTCTCCGCCCCCCTCTCCGAGGTCACCGGCCCCAACTGTCAGCGGCTCGAAGTCACGGGGCATGCGGACAAGGTGACCGGGAAGTTCGTCGGCCTCACCCAGGGGCCCAAGGATGCCAAGCCCGGCCAACCGCGCGCCGGGGAACGCGGCGGGTACGACTTCCGGCCGCAGATCGTCGGCGTCTTCACCGACCTGTCCGGACCCGCCCCCGAGGGCCTGAATCTCTCGGCCACCATCGACACCCGCTACAGCAGCTCGCCCACCGTCATCAAGTTCATCGCGATGATCCTCGGTGTCCTGCTGACCGGCCTCTCGCTGATCGCCCTGCACACTCTCGACGCCGCCGACGGACGCAGACATAAGCGCTTCATGCCCGCGGGCTGGTGGAAGCCACGGCCGCTCGACGCTCTGGTCGGCGCGGTGCTGGTGTGGTGGCATTTCGTCGGCGCCAACACCTCTGATGACGGCTACATCCTCACCATGGCTCGCGTCGCGGAGCGCTCGGGCTACATGGCCAACTACTACCGCTGGTTCGGCACGCCCGAATCGCCGTTCGGCTGGTACTACGACCTGCTGACCATCTGGGCCCACGTCAGCACCGCCAGCGTCTGGATGCGGCTGCCCACGCTGGTCATGGGTGTGCTGTGTTGGGCAGTCATCAGCCGCGAGGTGATCCCGCGACTGGGCCACGCCGCGCGCACCAATCCGGTGGTGCCGTGGACGGCGGCCGCGATGTTCCTGGCCTTCTGGTTGCCGTTCAACAACGGCCTGCGTCCCGAACCGATCATCGCGGTGGGCATCCTGTTGACGTGGTGCTCGGTCGAGCGGTCCATCGCCACCAACAGGCTGCTTCCGGCGGCGGCCGCGTGCATCATCGGCGCGCTGACCTTGTTCTCCGGACCGACGGGTATTGCCTCCGTCGGCGCGCTGCTGGTCGCGATCGGGCCACTGCGCACCATCGTGAGCAAGCGTGCCAAGCGATTCGGCTACGCCGCGCTCCTGGCACCGATTCTGGCGGCCGGGCTGGTCACGCTGGTTGTCATCTTCCGAGATCAAACCCTCGTCGGGGAGATCCAGGCCAACGCGCTCAAGTCGGCCGTCGGACCGTCGTTGAACTGGTTCGACGAGCATGTCCGGTACGAACGGTTGTTCCTGCCCACGACCGACGGCGCCATCTCCCGCCGTTTCCCGGTGCTGGCTCTCGTCACCGCGCTCGGCGTGGCCGTGGCAATGACCTTGCGCAAGAACAAGATTCCCGGCACTGCGAGTGGCCCCAGCCGCCGGATCATCGGCATCACCCTGATCTCGTTCGTCGCGATCATGTTCACCCCCACCAAGTGGACCCACCACTTCGGGGTGTTCGCCGGCCTGGCCGGATCACTGGGCGCGCTGGCCGCGGTGGCGGTGACCGCGGCGGCGATGCGCTCCCCGCGCAACCGCACGCTGTACGCCGCGATCGTGCTGTTCGTCCTCTCACTCTCGTTCTCCAGCGTGAATGGATGGTGGTACGTCTCCAACTTCGGCGTGCCGTGGTCAAATTCCTTCCCGCAATGGCATTTCGGCATCAGCACTGTGTTCTTCGGACTGTGCGTGCTCGCGATTTTGATAGCGGCGTGGATGCACTTCACCGGCCGAGACCATCCCGGCCGCACCCCGGTGCATCCGGTGCTGGCACGTGTGGCCGAATCTCCCCTGGCCGTCGGCACCTGGATCGTCGTGATCTGGTCGGTGTTCTCGCTGACCGCCGGAATGGTCAACCAGTACCCCGCGTGGTCGGTCGGACGTTCCAACCTCGACGCACTGCGTGGGCACGGCTGCGGGCTGGCCAACGACGTCCTGGTCGAGGAGAGCCCGAACACCGGGATGCTGCAGCCCATCGATGCCCCGGTCGGGCAGGCGCTGGCCGCCGATACCAATATCTTGTTCAATCCCAACGGGATTCCGTCGGATGTGTCCGCCGATGAGGAGAACAACCCGCAGAGCTCCGACAGCTTCGTGGAGCGCGACAAGAACGGTAGCGCCGCCGGGAGCCAGGAAGGCACCGAAGGGGGCACCACGGTTGCTCCCGGCGTCAACGGATCGCTGGCCCGGCTGCCCTTCGACCTCAAGCCCGAGACCACGCCGGTCATGGGCAGCTACCAGATCGGCAACCAGCGTCCCGCTCGGCTGCAGTCGGCGTGGTACCGCCTGCCACCCAAGGACACCACCAAGCCGCTGATCGTGCTCGCCGCGGCGGGCCGCTTCGATCCGGTCGAGCTGCAGGTGCAGTTCGCCCGGGAAGATGGAAAGGTCATGGGCGCCATCTCGTTCGCCGACCTCGGGCCGGCTCCGGCATGGCGAAACCTGCGGATGTCTCGCGACGCCATCCCGACAGAGGCCACCCGGATCCGGCTCCTTGCCATCGATGACGACTTGGCACCGCAGCACTGGATAGCGGTCACCCCGCCCCGGGTTCCGTCGCTGCGCACGCTGCAGGAAGTGGTGGGCTCCGATCCGGTGTTCCTGGACTGGCTTGTGGGGCTTGCCTTCCCCTGCCAGCGGCCGTTCGACCACAAGAACGGGGTCATCGAGATCCCGAAGTGGCGCATTCTTCCCGACCGCTTTGGCGCGGAAGCCAACTCGCCGGTAATGGACTACCTCGGCGGCGGCCCGCTGGGCATCACCGAACTGCTGTTGAAGGCGACACCGGTGCCCACCTATCTACAGAACGACTGGTTCCGCGACTGGGGTGCGTTGCAACGGTTTGCGCCGTACTACAAGAACGCCACCGTGGCACAGCTGCAGCTCGGAACCGCCGTGCACAGCGGACTCTGGACGCCCGGTCCGCTGCGTAAGAGCCGCTAGCACCCGGTATCCAACGTTTGGCTGATTTTCGATAGAAACTGGCAACTTATCGGAAGCCAGTAGCAGGTCCGCCGACTTCAATGGGGTTGTCTCCACAGAGATCCCAGAGGGGCGGAAGCAGATTGGACCCTGGCCCGCCCCTCTGGACTACCAACCCAGAGGAAGGTTCCTGCGATGTTACGGCAGTTCGTCATGGCCGCATGTTTAACGGCGTCCCTGGTCACGGCCACTCCGGCCGCGGCCAAACCCGATAACGAGCCCTGCCCCTATCACCCGGTCAAGATCGATCCCAAGTGCGAGCGCTCCGGGGCAGTCCGGGAGAAGTCGCCGCACAACGACTAGGACGGCGTCAGTCCTCTTGGGCGCGAACAAATTCCGCGAGTCCGGGAATGGCGAACTCCAGAATCCCATGGCCCGCGACGCCGATGAGACCTTTATCGATGAGGCCGGCGCGGGCGGCGCTGATCGCCCGCGAATCCCGGCCCATGACGGCGGCGATATCGGACCGGCTCGCCCACCGATCATCGGTCAGCGAGCGCGCCATCGCTGACATGAACTGCCGCTGTACCGGGGTGGCGTTGTTCCAGCGCGCGCGAAAGAGCGAGTCCATCTCCTCGGCGACCTGACGGGCGGCGTGCTCGACATCGGACATCCTGATCCGACCCCCGGGATCCGGATACCCGGCACGCACCCACGCGGCGTCGGCGTAGAGCTGCAGGGTGTGCGGATACCCGCTCGTCTGCGCGATCACGGCATCCAGCGCGTCCTGGGCCCACTCGACCCCGACCGCGCCTGCCGGCTTGACGAGTGCCACCCGGGACGCGTCGCGACCGAGACGACGCAGCGTGCGATAGGCGAATCGCTCACTGAATGTGGCGGCGGCACTAATGATCTCCGGTGTTTGCGGCAGACCGGCCGCGAACACTCCGGCGGGCAGGGTATCGGCCTCGGCCTGCAGGTCCTGCCACGTCACGGCCAAGGTACGCAGCCCCGCCCGGTCCGCGTCCTGGACCTCGTCGATCAGCAGCACCAGGCCGCGGTGCCCCTCGTCGCGCGCCGCCGTGGCGGTCTCGATGATCAATTCCTTGAATGATGCCTCTGACACGGCGGCTTGGGTGCCCTGCGACGGCTTGACGGTCGCTCCCACCTGAGCCACGCCCGGCACGCCCGCGGTGATACTCACCTGATCGACGGCGCGCAGCAGACGGCCGCGTGACTTCTTCTTCCACGCCGTAACACGGACGCGGATCGCGGTCCCTATCGCCGCCGCGAGCGGCTCGTCTCCCCCCGCGGTGACCCACACCGTCACCACGCCACGGGCCTCCGCATCGCGCTGCACCTCACGCAATAGTGAGGTCTTTCCGACCCCGCGTGGGCCGGTGTCGACACGGATACGCCCGATCAGCCGGCCAAGCTCGGCCATGTACATCAGCCGCTCACCGATCTCGGCAAGCTGTTCTGTGCGGCCGACCACCTCGCGTGCCACCCGACCAGGCGTGTAGGGGCTCGGCTGCATGGATGTCCTACCTGATACGTATTGATACTGCGGGGCGTTGTATCAACAAGTATCAGACAGGGCCGACATCATTGATACTTATTGATACTTCTAACAAGGTATCTACTGGTATCCAGGTTAGAGGTCTCAATCCGGCCAACCGAGCGC
Source organism: Mycobacterium sp. D16Q14 (assembly GCA_002013415.1). Taxonomy (GTDB): domain Bacteria; phylum Actinomycetota; class Actinomycetes; order Mycobacteriales; family Mycobacteriaceae; genus Mycobacterium. Next base: position 123,925 of record MAEX01000004.1, on the reverse strand, counting down.
GCTGCATTGAGGTGCCCGAAGCTTCGTCACATACCATCGCCCTCGTGCCTTCGCCGCTTCTAAAGTCCGCGACAGCAGGTACAGCCCAGCGGGCACGTCTGATTTCATTGGCTGCGGCCACCATCGGTGTGCTGTTGTGCGTGCTTGTTCCCCTGCTGCCGGTCCGCCAGTCCACCGTCGACATCAGCTGGCCCCAGGGAGTCACAGCCGACGGGAACATCACCAGCATCACGGCACCGTTGGTATCGGGCGCACCGCTGTCCTTCGACGCCCACATCCCGTGCACTGCTATCGCGAGCTTGCCCGCCAGCGGCGGCGTTGTACTGTCCACCAGTCCCGACGGCGGATTCGAGGCAAGCCGGCACGCGTTGTTCGTCCGCGCCACCTCCGATCTGGTGGTCGTCGCCTTCCGCGATAACGTCGCGACGGTCGCCCCGCGCAAGTCGGTGGAATCCGGCGGCTGCACCACGTTGGACATCTGGGCCAATGCCGGCGGCGTCGGCGCCAACTTCGCCGGGCTTCCCAACGCACACGGGACCCTGGCCATCGAGAACAAGCCCCAGGTGACCGGACTATTCACCGACCTCAAGGTGCCCGCCGCCGGTGGGCCGACTGCCCATGTGGTGGTCGATACCCGGTTCATCACCAGCCCAACCACATTGAAGCTGGCGGCCATGGTGCTGGGCCTCGCCGCAGTGGCGATCGCCATCGGCGCACTGGCGGTACTGGACCGCGGCGGACGTAAGCGCGGACGGCCCTCCTTCCGCCTGCCAACTCGCGCGACGCTGCTGACCAATGGTGTCGCCGACATCGGAGTCGTTGGCACACTTCTTCTTTGGCATGTCATCGGTGCCATCACCTCCGACGACGGCAATGTCCTGGTCGAGGCACGGGTAGCCCATCAGGCTGGATACGTCACCGAGTACTACCGCTACTTTGGTGCCACCGCCTCACCATTCGATTGGTACGCAACCCTTTTAAGCTGGATCACGCAGGTGAGCACGGTCGGCGTCTGGATGCGGGTGCCGGCCACCCTGGCGGGCGTCGGCACCTGGTACATCCTGCGCAAGAGGATGCTGCCCCGACTCGGCGAGCAGCTCGCCACGAGCCGCACCGCGGTGTGGACGGCCGCACTGGTCTTTCTGGCCGCCTGGCTGCCCTTCAACAACGGCCTGCGACCCGAGCCGATCATCGTGTTCGGCACCGTGGTCACCTGGATCCTGGTGGAGCGCTCCATTGCGACCCGGCGCCTGTCCCCCGCCGCGCTGGCGATCGTCGCCGCGCTGCTCACCGCCACCGTCGCCCCCCAAGGGCTGATCGCGCTGGGACCACTACTCGCCGGTGGGCGCGCCATCGCCCGCGTCGTCTCCGTGCGGCGTCTGCGGTACGGGCGGTTCACCCCTGCCGCGGTCTTAGCGGCCTCAGTCGCCGGAGTGTTCGCTTTCACCTTCCGGGACCAGACCCTGGCCACCGTCGCCGAATCCGCCCGCATCAAGTACGTGGTGGGCCCGACGATCGCCTGGTACCAGGAGTTTCTGCGCTACTACTTCCTGACGGTCGAATCCAATGTCGACGGCTCGCTGACGCGCCGCATCGCGGTGTTCATCCTGCTGCTCTGTCTCTTCGGCACCCTCGCGGTGCTGCTGCGCCGCGGAGTACTGCCGGGCCTGGCCAGCGGGCCGGTATGGCGGCTTATCGGCAGCACCGCGATCGGACTGCTGCTGCTCACCTTCACCCCCACCAAGTGGGCCATCCAGTTCGGCGTCTTCGCCGGACTTGCCGGTGCACTCGGTGCGGTCGCCGCATTCACATTCGCACGCGTTGGGCTGCATTCGCGACGCAACCTGGCGCTGTACGTGACCGCGCTGCTGTTCATCCTGGCGTGGGCGACCTCGGGCATCAACGGCTGGTTCTACGTGGGCAACTACGGCGTGCCGTGGTTCGACAAGCAACCGGTCATCGCGGGACAACCGGTCACCACCATGTTCCTGGCGCTCTCGATCATCACCGCGCTGCTGGCCGGTTGGCTGCACTTCCGTTTGGACTACGCCGGGCACACCGAGGTCGAGAACACCCGCCGTAACCGGCTCCTCGCCTCCACCCCGCTGCTGATCGTGGCGGCCATCATGGTGATTCTCGAGGTCTCCTCGATGGCCAAGGGGGTCTACGCACGTAGCGACACCTACACCACCGGTAAGGCCAATCTGTTGGCCCTGAGCGGCAACTCTTGCGCGATGGCCAACGATGTCCTCGTCGAGCCTGACGCCAATGAGGGCCTGCTGCAACCTGCTCCGGGGCAGCCGGCAGGTAAGTACGGGCCTCTTGGTGGTACCGATCCTGTCGGCTTCATCCCCGATGGCGTGGAGACCGGCATGACCTCATTGCCCGTCATCGGCAAGCCAGGCCTGGTCAACTCCGATGCCTCACCCAACGCGCCGATCATGGAGGTAAGCGATGCGGCCGGAACCACCGGTGGTATTGGCCCCACCGGAATCAATGGCTCCGGCGCGCTGCTGCCGTTCGGACTGGACCCGGCCCGCACGCCGGTGATGGGCAGCTACGGAGAGAATTCGATTGCGGCACACCTCAAGTCGTCGTGGTACGAGCTTCCCCCGCCCAGCCCGGATCGACCACTGGTAGTGATGTCGGCAGCAGGAGCGATCTGGTCGCACCAGCAGGATGGCACCTTCAATCCCGAGATCAACTATGGCCAACAGCTGAAGTTGGAATGGGGCACTCGCGGCAGCGACGGGGCAGTGAAGGCACTTCGTCAGGACGAGCCGATTGACATTGGCCCACAACGAGTCTGGCGCAACCTGAGGTTCCCCACCAAGACCGCTCCGCCGGGAGCCAACGTGGTGCGGATCGTCGCCGATGACCCAAACCTGTCCAGTGACCAGTGGCTGGCGTTCACCCCGCCCCGGGTCCCCCCACTCAAGACCGCACAGGATCTGTTGGGCTCCAACACCCCGGTGCTGCTGGACATGGCTGTGGCGCAAAACTTCCCGTGCCAGCGGCCGTTCAGTGAACGCCTAGGAGTGGCCGAGCTGCCCAAGTTCCGGGTCATGCCCGAGCACAAGCAGGTCGCCACCTCGTCGAACATGTGGATGTCTGCCGAGGACGGCGGCCCCTTCATGTTCACCACCGCCCTGCTGCGGACCTCCTCGGTTCCCACCTATCTGCGTAACGACTGGTTCCGCGACTGGGGCTCAATCGAGAAGTACGAGCCCGTCATCGCTCCGAATCTGGCACCCAACGCACAACTCACCGAGGGCACCGTCGTGGTGAACGGCTGGACCCGCAAAGGACCGATTCGAGCCCTGCCATGACACAGAATTCCGTGACAGACACCTCCCCTGAGGCCCGCAAGCTGAACATCGCACGATGGACGGCAACCGTTTTCGGTCTACTCGGGTTCGTGTTGAGCGTCTCTATCCCGCTCCTGCCGGTCAAGGTATCCACCGCGACCCTCGACTGGCCGCAGCAGGGTCAACTCACCAACGTCACCGCGCCGCTGATCACCCAGACACCGATGGACATGACGGTGATCGTGCCGTGCACGGTGATCAACGCGGTACCCGCAGCGGGTGCGGTGATCCTGGGCACCGCACCGCCCGAGGGCAAAGAGGCGGCGCTTCAGGGCCTGTTCGTCAGGGCCACCAAGGAGCGCGTCGACATCACCGACCGGAACGTGGTCATCGCCAGCGTTCCGCGCGCCAAGGTGGCCTCTTCCGACTGCCGACAGATCGTCATCACCTCGTCGGACAAGGGCACCTTCGCGACGTTCGAAGGTCTTCGCGGTGATGGGGCCGAGAAATCCGGCAAAGACCTCACCAGCGGCTTCCCCGATCCCAACCTGCGGCCCCAGATTGTCGGGGTCTTCACCCAGCTCAGCGGTCCGGCACCGGCAGGACTGAGCCTGACCGCCCATATTGATACCCGGTTCTCGTCCAGCCCAACACTTCTCAAACTCGCCGCAATGGTGGGTGCGGTGATATCCACCATCATCGCGCTGCTGGCACTGTGGCGGATCGACCAGACAGACGGCCATCGCATGCAACGGGTCATCCCCACTCGTTGGCGCCGTTTCGATTTCACCGACACCGTCATCATGAGCAGCCTGGTGCTCTGGTACGTGATCGGCGCGGGATCCTCGGACGACGGCTATCAGATGGGCATGGCGCGCACCGCCGAGCACGCCGGGTACATGGCCAACTACTTCCGCTGGTTCGGCAGCCCCGAGGACCCCTTCGGCTGGTACTACAACCTGCTGGCCATCATGACCAAGGTCAGCGATATCAGCCTGTGGATCCGGCTGCCCGACCTGGTTGCCTCGCTGGTCTGCTGGCTGCTGATCAGCCGGGAAGTGTTGCCCCGCTTGGGGCCCGCCGTCGCCCGCAGCAAGCCTGCCGCATGGGCGGCCGGCTTCGTGCTGCTGGCATCGTGGTTCCCGTTCAACAACGGCCTGCGCCCCGAGGGCCAGATCGCCGTCGGATCGCTGATCACCTGGGTGCTCATTGAGCGCGCCATCACCTCCCGCCGGTTGACCCCGGCCGCGCTGGCGATCATCACCGCCGCCTTCACCCTCGGAATCCAGCCGACGGGTCTAATCGCCGTCGCCGCACTACTTGCCGGCGGTCGGCCCATTCTGCGGATCATCGTGACCAAGCACCGTCAGGTGGGCACCTGGCCGTTGGTGGCCCCCATGCTGGCTGCCGGAACGGTCATCTTGCCTGTGGTGTTCTCCGATCAAACCCTGGCAACGGTCATCGAGGCCACTCGGATTCGCACGGCTATCGGACCGTCACAGGCGTGGTACACCGACAATCTGCGGTACTACTACATGTTCCTGCCGACAGTCGACGGCTCGGTATCGCGGCGCTTCGGATTCCTACTGATCGCCGCATGCCTCTTCATTGCCATGTTTATCCTGTTGCGCCGCAATCGAGTTCCCGGTGTGGCGCGCGGGCCGGCCTGGCGCGTGCTGGGCGTCGTTTTCGGCACCATCTTCTTCCTGATGTTCGCACCGACGAAGTGGGTGCACCACTTCGGACTCTTCGCCGCCCTGGGTGCTGCCGTGGCCGCGCTGGCCACGGTGCTGGTATCACCACAGGTGCTGCGCTGGAGCCGCAACCGGATGGCGGTCGTGGCGACGGTGCTCTTCGTGCTGGCGCTGAGCTGGGCCAGTGCTGCCGGATGGTGGTACGTCTCAAGTTTCGGCGTTCCGTTCAACAGCAGCATGCCCAAGATCGCCGGAATCAGTGTCAGCACAATATTCTTCGCGCTCTTCGCACTTGCGGTGGCCTACGCCGCATGGTTGCACTTCTCGCCAAGACACGAAGACAACCGCGTGACGAGGTCCATCACGTCTGCCCCGGTGGCCTGGGCCGCCGGGTTCATGGTGCTGACGTCCATCTGCCAGCTGGCGATCGGCGTCGTGCGGCAGTATCCGACGTATTCCAACGGCTGGGCCAACATCCGCGAGCTTGCGGGCGGATGCGGGTTGGCCGATGACATTCTCGTCGAGTCCGACGCGAACGCCGGTTTCTTATCGGCCATCGGTACATCTACCGGTCCGCTCGGCCCGCTCGGTGGCGCCGACCCCTCCGGCTTCAGCGCCGATGGGGTGCCCGACAAGATCGTCGCCGAATCCATCCGGATGAGCGACTCGCGGCCGGGAACCGACTACGACTGGGACTCCAAGGACCGCACCAAGACTCCGGGCATCAACGGCTCCGCCGTGCGTCTGCCCTACGAGTTGGATCCGGCTCGGGTGCCGATCGTGGGCTCCTACCGCGTTGGCCCGCAGCAGCAGGCCAAGGTGACATCCGACTGGTATCAGCTGCCGGCCCGCGATACCAGTCATCCGCTGGTCGTGGTCACCGCTGCCGGAACCATCGCCGCCAAGAACGTCAAGGGCGAAATGTCCGGTCAGACACTGCAGTTGGAGTACGGCACGGCCGCCCCGAACGGCACGTTCACACCGGCCGGACGCCTGACACCCTACGATCTGGGGCCCGCACCCTCGTGGCGCAATCTGCGCTTCGCCCGCTCGGATATTCCCGACACCGCGACCGCCGTCCGCATCGTGGCGATCGACGGATCACTGACTCCGGGCGATTGGCTGGCCTTCGCCCCGCCGCGGGCGCCGGAGCTGAAGTCGTTGCAGGAGTATGTGGGCCGCGACAAGCCGGTGCTGCTGGACTGGACCGTGGGTCTCGTCTTCCCTTGCCAGCAGCCGATGCTGCACCAGTACGGAATCACCGAGGTCCCCGAGTTCCGCATCACTCCGGACTACGACCAGAAACGAAAGGACACCGACACCTGGCAGGACGGCGAGAATGGCGGCCTACTCGGTATCACCGATCTGCTCCTGCGGGCGCACGTGATGCCGACCTACCTCTCGAGAGACTGGGGCAGGGACTGGGGTTCACTGCGCAAGTTCGACACCATCGTCGACGCCCAGCCCGCACAGATCGAGTACGGCTCCGCGGCGCACAGCGGACTATGGAAGCCGAACAAGATACGTATCAAGCCGTAGCGCTACGTATCAATGGTGGCCGCGGCGGCGATAGCCGTGCCCACCACCGCCGCCGAACAGCCCGCCCATGATGCCGCGGTAATCCTGTGGGGGGCAGATACGGCTGCGATGCGGGCGCCTGGTCGATATGCGCCGACGGGCCGAAGCGCGCGGCGCCGTCCACGAACTGCTGCAGGCTGTCCTGCTCCAGCAGCACGGCCGCACATCCCGTGCATTGAAATGTGCGCACACCAAACCACTTCGTCGACAGCATCTGCGACTCACACTTAGGACACGTCAGGGGCTGAACGCTTGTCATGATGCATGCTAGCATGCATATGTTTGCATGCATTATGACAAAGGAGTGGGCATGGCTACGGACGCACACGAGCACGGATCCGGACACTCGCACAGCCACGGCGTGAGTGCGAACGCCGACCGCAAATGGCTGACCATCGCGCTGGTGCTGATCGGCGGGTTCATGGCCGTCGAAGTGGTCATCGGCTTCATCGCCCAGTCCCTGGCCCTGATCTCCGACGCCGGACACATGCTGACCGATGCGGCCTCGATCGTGCTGGCGCTCATCGCTATTCGCCTCGCCTTGCGCCCTGCCCGCGGCAGCTACACGTACGGGCTCAAGCGTGCCGAGATCCTGTCGGCACAGGCCAATGGCGTCACACTTTTCCTGCTCGCGGCCTTCTTCATCTACGAGGGCATCCGCCGCCTGATCACTCCCCCGGAGGTGTCGGGGCTCCTCGTGTTTGTCACCGCGCTCGCGGGAATCGCCGTCAACGTGGCCGCCACCTGGTGCATCAGTAAGGCCAACCGATCCAGCCTGAACGTCGAGGGGGCCTTCCAGCACATCCTCAACGACCTGTACGCCTTCATCGCCACCGCCGTCGCCGGTGCCGTGGTCTGGCTGACCGGCTTCACTCGAGCCGATGCCATCGCCGCGCTCGTCGTCGCCGCGTTGATGCTCAAAGCCGGCTGGGGCCTGGTACGCGAATCGGGCCGCATCTTCCTGGAAGCCGCGCCGGCCAATCTGGATCCCGATGCCATCGGAGCCCAGCTCGCATCGTTGCCCTCCGTCGCCGAGGTGCACGACCTTCACATCTGGCAGATCACCTCCGGTCAGCCCGCGTTGTCGGCGCACATTTTGGTGGCCCCGGATGCGGACTGTCACGGAATACGGCGCAAGATCGAGGGGTTACTCCATACGCAGTACGACCTCGACCACACGACGTTGCAGGTCGACCACGAGGACACCGGGGCATCAAGTCATTGCCTCGACCCTCACGGACAGCCGTACCGCGCCGAGGAAAGCACCTTGCCGAGTACGGGCTAGGTATCTACTATCGCTTGTAGTAGACCGAGGGAGGTTGCGATGACAGAGCTCACCACTCGCGCCGACAGGTTCCTGCGCGCGGCCACCATCGCCTTCGTCGTGGGCTGGGGACTGGACGTCATCGATCACCTACGGCGCGGAGTGACCGCGGCACCGGTAACGCTGACCTATCTCTCCGCCACCCACGCCGTTCTCATCGCGATTGCCGTGACGATGATCCTGCGCCACCGCAAGCACGCGCCGGAAGCCACCGTGATTGTCGGCACGGCCAGCGTTTTGGGGCTCGGATACGTGCACCTCATGCCGACCTACTGGCCGGCAGTGCAGGACAGCTTCATTTCCGGCCCACGCGTCGACGTCACCTGGTTCTCCTGGGTAACGGTGCTGATCTCGATCGGTGCCGCCATGGTCTGGGCCCACGCGGGCAGCCGCGCCCTCGTTCTGCGCGACTGACTCTTTCCGCACGAAGGCCCCCGACACGCGGTGCGTGCGGGGGCCTTCGTGCGCTGAATCGTTAGATCGGGGTGAGGCCGTGCTTACGCTGGACTCGGCTGATCTGCTTGTCCTGCAATAGCTTCAGCGACTGGCGTAAGAGCAGCCGGGTCTGATGCGGCTCGATCACGCCATCGATGTAGCCGCGTTCGGCGGCGATCCACGGAGTGGCTAAGTTGGCGTTGTAGCCCTCGATGAAGTCGGCGCGAATCTTCTGCACCTCGGGCGCGGTCGGGTCGGGGAATCGCTTGACCAGCAGCTGCGCCGCACCCTCGGCACCGATCACCGCGATCCGTGCGGTCGGCCAGGCGAAGTTCAGGTCGGCCGAGAGCTGCTTGGAGCCCATGACCGCATACCCACCGCCGTATGCCTTGCGGGTAATGATCGTCACCTTGGGTACATCGGCCTCCACCACGGCGTTGAAGAACCTACCGCCGCGCTTGATGACGCCGTTGGTCTCCTCTTCCACACCCGGCATGGCTCCCGGGGTGTCGACGACGAATACCAGGGGAAGATTGAACGAGTCACAGAACCGGATGAAACCGGCCGCCTTGTCGGAGGCCTCATTGCCCACCGCGCCAGACATGTGCATCGGCTGGTTGGCGATGACGCCGACCGGGCTTCCGTCGACGCGGGCGAACGCGGTGATCATGGATGGGCTGCGCTGGTCAGCGATCTCGAAGACGTCACCGTCGTCGAAGATCCGCAACAGGACCTCGTGCATGTCGTAGCCCTGGTTATCGGCATCCGGGATGATCGTGTCGAGGTACAGATCGTCCTCGGTGATCTCGGGCTCCAGGCCCGGGTTGATGACCGGCGGATAGTCAAAGGTGTTGGAGGGCAAGAAACTCAAGTAATCGCGAACGTACTGGTACGCGGCCGCCTCGTCCTCGACCACCTTGTGGATGTTGCCACGCTGGGCCTGTACATCCGCGCCGCCGAGTTCGTCGAACGTGACATCCTCGCCGGTGACGTCCTTGATGACGTCGGGTCCGGTGATGAACATGTAGCCCTGATCGCGCACCGCGACCACCAGGTCGGTCTGGATCGGTGAGTACACCGCACCGCCGGCACACTTTCCGAAGATCAACGAGATCTCCGGGACCATGCCGCGCAGCATCTCGTGGCGACGCCCCAGCTCGGCGTACCAGGCCAACGACGTGGCGGTGTCTTGAATGCGGGCACCCGCGGAGTCGTTGATGCCGATCACCGGGCAGCCGTTGGTGGCCGCCCACTCCATGAGCTTGGCGACCTTGCGGCCGAACATCTCGCCGACGCTCCCCTGGTACACCGTCTGGTCGTGGGAGAACACCGCCACCGGACGATCGTCGATGCGGCCCAGCCCCGTCACCACACCATCGGTGTAGGGCGCATTCGGATCACCAGGAGTACGCCCAAACGCGCCGAGCTCCAGGAAGCTGCCCTTGTCGAGCAGGGCGTGGATGCGGGCGCGCGCACTCGGGATGCCCTTGGCATCACGCTTGGCGATGGCCTTGGCGTCACCCGGCTCTTGCGTGCGGGCAATCCGCTCACGCAGGTCGGCGACCTTCTCCGCGGTTGTATGTGGTGGCACGTCTAGCCTTCCTGGTTCTTCGCATTGATGGAACGCAATGCCTGACTCATATGAGCACCGACCTTAGCGATGAACGGTTCGTCGATGATCTGAATGTGCTCCCCACCGACCGGAACCACCTCGAGATCAGAGACGAACTCGCCCCAGCCACCGTCGGGCTGGCGAGTCGCGTACGCGGGCTCGAACGTAATGGCGTCGTCGTGGTACCGGTCCGCCATGTACAGCGTCATATGGCCGTCGAACGGCACCGGCGTCGACGTGTCGATGGCCCGCTGGTCCAGGTAGGACGTGCGCTGGTGCTCGATGATCCCACCGGGGATCTCCACGCCGGCCGCCTTGACAGCCTCCAGCACGAACCTGACCTGGCCCTCGTCGTCGAGCTCCTCCAGCTGCTCATACGGGATGGCCGGGATCTGCACGTTGAAGGTCTTCTGCGCAAAGGCCGCATACCGGTCCCAGCGCTTGCGGGTCTCCTCCGTGGTCGTCAGGATCGGCGTCCCGGGGCGCACCCCGTCGATATTGCCGACCCAGGCCACCTCGGCGCCGGCCTCCTTGAGGCCCACCGCGCAGGCGTACGCCAACACCGCACCGAGTGACCACCCGGCGAGAATGAACGGACCCTTGTGCAGCTCGAGAAGCTTCGGCACGTATTGGGTTGCCCGCTCCTCGATGGTGCCCTCGACGCGCTCGAAACCGAACATCGGCGTGTCCTCGGGCAGGCGCTTCAACAGCGGCTCGTAGACGACCGTCGACCCGCCCGCCGGATGAAACACGAAGACCGGGACCGTCGTCGAACCCTCCTGCCTGGGCCGCAGGGTCCGCACGAAGCCGTCGATCTTGCCGGCTTCCAATCGGCTGCGGACAACCTCACCGAGTGCCTCGATGGTCGGCGCGAGCTTGACCTCCTCGGCGCCGATCTCACCATCGGCACGCTGCGAAAGGCGTTCTGCGAGTTTCTCGGCCGTCGCGTCGTCGATCTTGGGCAGCGCGTTGAAGATGCTGCCCGGCGACTCGCCGGTGACGATGGCCCACGTCGCGAAGGCGACACGTTCGGCCGCATCACGCGGTGGCACATCGGCATTCAGCGCCTCGGCGATGGCCTCCTGGTTCATCACGGCGGCAGCCTTGGCCAGCTCAGAGGTCTCCGCAGAGAGGGCCGGTTCCGCCGCGGGTGCACTCTCGGCGACGGGCTCCGGCTCCGCGGCCTGCGGGGCGGCTTCCAGCGCCTTCTCGAGATCGGCCTTGGACAGCATGCCGCCGGTCGGCGCGGCCTCCTTGAATTCATCGGTCTGCTGGTAGTCGTGCAGCTCGTGCACGGCGTCGGGGTTCTCCAGCGCGTAGACAACCAGCCGCTCGACATCGAGCAGGTTGGCATCGCGCACGGCCTGCAGCTGGATGGGCGGCAGGTCGAAGTCGAACTCGACGCGGTTCTTGATGCGCACAGCCATCAATGAATCCAGACCCAGCTCGATCAACGGCACCTCGCGCGGCACGTCCTCGGGCTCGTAGCCCATGGCCAACGACACGATCGCGGCCAGCCGCTCGATAACCGGCTCGCCGGACTCCTTGCTCCACTTCTTGAAGTCGGCACCCGCACCCGCCCCGGAGAGCAGGTTGTCGTGAATCTCTTCGGGCACCTCGTCCTCCGCGACCGCGACCGCCTGGGCCGGGGCCAAGGCCGTCGCCGAACCGTTGGTGACGACACCCGCAGCGGTCGCGAACGGCAGTGCGCCGCCCTGACCCGCACGGGACACCACCGCGTCGTAGACGAGGGTGAATGATTCACCGATGCGGGCGTGCACCTGCACGGTGGCCCCACCGGGATGGCGAGACAGCGTGGTCACCAGCGTAGAACCCTCGCCCGGGATTGCCCGCTGCTCAGATGCGGTGAGTTGAGCATCCGGAAGCACCGTTACCGCAGCGGCTTTCACCAGCTCGGGGAGAAGAGCGGAAATACCGCTCACGTCAGATGTCGCCGGCGTTGCGGCTCCCAGGCTCCATTCCCACACATGCTTGCCATCGGGCAGCGATACGTGTGTACCGGGGATCCGGGTCGCGCCATCAACACTGAAATGCGCGGGGAGCCAATGTTTCTTGCGCTTGAACTCGGTCGGAGGAATCGGCGCGTAATCCGCCGACCTGGTTGCCGCACCGAACAGCGTCCGCGGATCCAGGCTATGGCCATACACATAGAGCTGCGCCATCGTCTTGACCATGGACTCGACCTCGTCCTCTTTACGGGCGAGCGTCGCGATCAGCTGTGCGTCAGGCAGTCCCGATGACATGGTGGTGAGCCCAACCTGCATGAGCGCCACAGGATTCGGTGCCAGCTCCAGGAAGGTGGTGTATCCGGCATCCACGGCGTTACGGGTGCCATGGGTGAAGTAGACCGAATGCCGCATTCCCTTCTTCCAGTAGTCGACATCGTGCACGGGGTCACCGCCGGGGCGAATGAATGTGCCCTCGTTCACCGTCGAGAAGATCCCGATCTTCGGGGTCATCGGCTCGATCCCCTGCAGTTCGGCGGCGAACTCGCCGAGCAGCGGGTCCATCTGCGACGTATGGCCGGCACCCTTGGTCTGGAGCTTGCGGGCGAACTTGCCCTCGGCCTCGCAGCGCGCCACGATCGCGTCGACCTGCGCCGGTGGACCACCGATGACGGTCTGTGAGGGGGCGGCGTACACGCACACCTCGAGGTCGGGGAAGTCGGCGAACACCGTCCGGAGCTCGTCGGCCGAGTACTCCACCAACGCCATCAGCCGGATGTAGTCACCGAACAGCATCGCCTCGCCCTCACCCATCAGGTGGGCACGCGAGCAGATGACGCGGGTGGCGTCAGCCAGCGACAGCCCCCCCGCGAAATAGGCCGACGCGGGCTCGCCCAGCGACTGCCCGATCACCGCGGTGGGCTTGGCGCCATGGGCCTTGAGCACCTCGCCCAGACCGATTTGGATCGCAAAGATGGCAATGTTGCTGGTCTCGATGCCGTACTCGTGCGAGTCGTCGAGGATCAACTCGAGAACGGAGTAACCCCGCTCGTCCTGCACGTACGCGTCGACCTTGTCGATCCACTCCGCGAAGATCGGATCGCGCAGGTACAGGCTCTTACCCATCTTGCGATGCTGCGCACCGAAACCGGCCATCACCCACACCGGACCGCTGGTGACGGGACCATCCACGGAGTAGACGTACGGCTTCTGCTTGCCTTCGGCGACGGCGCGCAGGCCCTTGATGGCCTCATCGAAATCGTGGGCCAACACCACGGCGCGCGAGCGCCCATGATTGCGCCGGGACAGCGATCGCCCGATGGACTCCAGCGAATAGGACTGGCCCTCTTCGGATTCCATCCAGTCCGCCAGCGCGGCCGCGGCGGCCTTCTTGCGAGAGGACAGGAAGCCCGAGATAAAGAGCGGAACAACGGGAGTCACCGGCTCTTCGGCAGAAAGCTCGGCCAACGCCTCCTCTTTGAGGCGCTTGGCCTCATCGGTCAGTCCGGGTAGCTCCTGCGGCCCATCGGAGTACCCGCCGATGAACTCGCCGTACTCATTAAACCGGGACTCAACGGATTCGACCTTTCCTTCTTCAGTATCCGCCTCTGCCACAACATGTTTGCCGTCGACGTCGGAATCTTCGTCCACGTCGGATTCTGACGGCTCACTGGGTTCCACCAGGTCGATCGGCAGCACCTCACGCACCACGATGTGGGCGTTGGCGCCACCGAAACCGAAGCCGGAAACACCGGCGATGGCGTGCCCGCTGTAGCGCGGCCAGTCGGAGACCTGGTCGACGACCTTCAAGTGAATTGCGTCGAAGTCGATGTATGGGTTAGGGCCGGTGTAGTTGATCGACGGCGGAACCTTGTTGTTCTGCAGGGCCAGCACGATCTTCGACAGGCTCGCGGCACCGGCCGCGGATTCCAGGTGCCCGAAGTTCGACTTGGCCGAGCCCAGCAGTGCCGGCTTGTCGGCGTCGCGGCCACGGCCCACTACCCGGCCCAGGCCGTCGGCCTCGATCGGATCGCCGAGAATAGTGCCGGTGCCGTGCGCCTCGATGACGTCGACGGTGCGCGGATCGATACCGGCGTCCTTGTAGGCCTTGCGCAACACCTCGGCCTGGGCGTCGGGGTTTGGCGCGAGCAGACCATTGGACCGGCCATCGTGATTCACCGCGGACCCGGCGATGATCGCCATGATCGGGTCACCGTCGCGTCGCGCATCGGAGAGGCGCTTGAGCACCAGCATGCCGCCACCCTCGGAACGGCTGTAGCCGTTGGCATCCTGCGAGAACGACTTGATGCGGCCGTCCGGGGCCAGCACGCCGCCGACCTCGTCGAAACCGACCGTCACGAGCGGTGTGATGAGTGCGTTCACGCCACCGGCCAACACGACGTCGGCCTCACCGGACCGCAGGGCCTTCACGCCCTGATGTACCGCGACCAACGAGGAAGAACATGCGGTGTCGACGGCGACACTGGGGCCGCGAAAGTCAAAGAAGTACGAAACCCGGTTGGCGATAATCGAACTCGCGTTTCCGGTGATGGCGTACGGGTGCATAACGGTGGGGTCGGCCACCGACAGGTAACCGTAGTCGTTGTTGGAGCTGCCGATGTAGACACCGACGCTGTCTCCCTTGAGGCTCGATGCCGGGATGCGCGCGTTCTCCAGCGCCTCCCAGGTGAGTTCGAGGGCCATCCGCTGCTGCGGATCGATATTGTCGGCCTCCATCTTGGAGAGCGTGAAGAACTCGGCGTCGAACCCCTTGATGTCCTTGAGGTATCCGCCACGGGTGGCGGCTTGCGCAACGCGTTCGGCGATTCGCGGTTCACTGGTGAACTCTTCCCAGCGCCCCTCGGGCAGGTCGGTGATCGCGTCGCGGCCCTCCAACAGCGCCTCCCACAGCTCCGCCGGGGTATTGACGTCACCGGGCAGGCGGGTGGCAAGACCGATCACCGCAATATCGAATTCGCCTGTGGCAGCCTTGGGATCGCGTGACCAGTCCTCATCACCGGCGTCCGGCAACTCCGGCTCGCCCTCGATGATGCGGGTGGCCAGTGACTCGATGGTGGGGTGCTGGAAGGCCACGGTGGCCGTCAGCGTCACCCCGGTGAGGTCTTCGATATCGGCCGCCATGGCCACCGCGTCGCGCGAGGACAGACCCATCTCCACCATAGGTGCCGACTCGTCAATGCGATCGGGGCTCACCCCGGTGGCCTTGGCGATCCAGTTGCGCAGCCACTCGCGCATCTCGGCGACAGTCAGCTCGGCGCCGCCCGTGGATGTCGCAGCTTCTGGAGCCTCGGGCTCGGTTTCGATCTCTGGTATCGAATCCTGTTGCGTATCAGTCATGTTCGAGCCCTCTCCGGGGTATCGCGTACGGACGACCGTGTGTAACGGTTACTGCCGGTCGTCGGGGAATGCGGTCTGCTGGTAGCCGCCGCGCAGGCTGCCATCCAGGTAGCTGGTCCGCGCGGCCCGGCGGGCGATCTTGCCGCTGGAGGTCCGCGCGATCGAGCCGGCCGGAACCAGCAGCACATCGCGCACCGTCACACCGTGGCGCACCGCGACCGCGGCGCGCACGTCGTCACCCACCGCTTGGTTATCCGACTTGTGAGCACCCACGCTGCGCTCGCCGATGACGACCAACTGCTCGGAGGAGTCCTCCGGGTCGTACTTCAAGCCGGCGTGCGGGTTGTCGAAGACCACCTGCGGCAGCTGGTTGGCCGGCACCGAGAACGCCGCGACGTATCCCGGACGCAGCGCCTTGTTGGCTTCCTGCGCGGTGAACTCCACATCCTGCGGGTAGTGGTTACGCCCGTCCACGATGATGAGGTCCTTGACGCGACCGGTGATGTACAGCTCGCCGTCCACCCACACTCCGAGGTCACCGGTGTTGAGCCAGATGGCGTCGTCCGGCACACCCTCGGCATGCGATTCGGCGATCCGCGACTTGAGAGTGTTCTGGAACGCCTCGCGGGTTTCCTCTGGCCGGCCCCAGTAGCCGGAGCCAATGTTGTTGCCGTGCAACCAGATCTCACCGATCTGGCCGTCGGGCAGTTCGGAGGCGGTCTCACCGTCCACGATGACGCCCCACTCGTCGCGGGCCATCCGTCCGCTGGACACCTGGGTCACCGAGTTTTCAGCGCCCGGCTCCACCTCCACGATGCGCCCGGCGTTCAGCTCGGTGCGGTCCACGTGCAGCACGCGCGCCCGGTCCGTGTTCCAGATGGTAGAGGTGACGAACAGCGTGGCCTCGGCCATGCCATAGGACGGGTGAATGGCCCTGGGGTCAAAGCCGTAGGGCTCGAAGGCGTCGCAGAACTTCTTGATGGAGGACGTCGACACCGGCTCGGAACCGTTGATGATCGAGTACACGTTCGACAGGTCCAGCGGCGGCTCGCCCTCCTTGGGCAGACCGCGCAGCGCGCAATGCTCGAAGGCGAAGTTGGGCAGCGCCGAGAAGCTTCCCGAGCGGTCGTCACCCTTGACCGCCATCTCCCGCAGCCAGCGCAGCGGGCGGCGAATGAACGCCGCCGGACTCATTACCGTCATGTGCTCACCGATCATGGACGGCACCATCACCGTGATCAGACCCATGTCATGGAAGAACGGCAGCCAGGTGGTCCCACGGTGACCGGACTGACCGTCCTTGCCTTCCTGCTGCGACAACGCGTCGACCAACTGCAGCAGGTTGGTGGCGAGCGACAGGTGCGTGATCTGCACACCCGCCGGGGCGCGGGTCGAACCGGAGGTGTACTGCAGGTAGGCGATGGTGTCCTTGGTGGCCACGGGCTCCACCCAGGTCTGCCCGACGTCCGCCGGAATCGCATCAACGGCGATCACACGGGGGCGCTCCTTGGGGGGACGGTTCCGGAAGAACTTCCGCACGCCCTCGGCGCACTCGGTCGTGGTCAGCACCGCGGACGGCTGGCAGTCGTCGAGCACCGCATGGAGGCGGCCCGCATGGCCGGCCTCGCTGGGATCGAACAGCGGCACCGAAATTGCGCCGGCATAGAGGGCACCGAAGTGCGCGACCAGGTAGTCGAGGCTCTGCGGCGCCAGGATGGCGACGCGGTCGCCCGGCTTGGTCACCTGCTGCAGGCGGGCCGCGACGGCGCGGTTGCGTGCGCCGAACTCCGACCAGGTGATGTCGATATAGGCGCCATCGCGCTCTTTGGAGAAGTCGAGGAACCGGTACGCCAGGCTGTCGCCCTGCGACTCCGCCCAACCTTCGACGTGACCAACGATGCTCCCGTCTTCTGGGAACTTGATGTGGCCCGCCGAGTCGAGGAACGGGTTGTCGAACGCCATGTGTGCTTATCTCCTCTGACGGTGCATGGTGCGCGTTTCGCGGGCCTGAGGCATTCGCGAGCACGCGTCATCGCGAACGTCAAATCCTCGATGATGGTACCGAGAGGCGATCGCGTACTACGGCAGCTCAGGCGGCCATTCGCGACGAGATTATCGGTCGGCGTCGGCCAGCCAAAATCCCGCGACCCCGCGAACGGCTTACAGTCTTATTTTTCTCTTAATCTTAGGCGAGCGTACCGTGCCCGCCAAATATCTCGGCGCCCTGTTGCGAAGATGACATCGAGGCCTGTCAGCCGTGCTTCGGATGGGGCGCCTTCTCGATGAGCCCCTCGGCCCAGCTGGTGGTCCATACCGTCGCCGGCTGACCATCGATCTGCCAAAACTCCGGCGTGGCATACAGCGCGTGTACGGGTGCACCCGCGCCGCCGGACAGAATGTCCAGCGTCTTGCCCAGGTTGGAGATGTTGAAGGCGTCCGGCGGCGCCGCGCAGATCAGATCCCCGGTACCGCAGATCTGATTGGTGCGGTCGCTGAGCTCACCAAATCCTCCGGGACGCGGACCCGACATCTTCAGACCGAACGAATCCAGCACCCCTAGATCGCCGAGCGTGACCTCAGCACCCTGTCCGGGCGGGTTGGGTCCGGGCGAGAGCCCGACCCCGTCCTGACGGCGGCCGTCTGCGATCAATGTCACGCCAAGCACCAGGTCCTGATCGACCGGTCCCTCGCCGTTTCCGATCTGGTTGGCGATGTCACCGGCGATCACCGCACCTTGCGAGAAACCAATCAGAACGTAGCTGGTGAGCGGGCAGCGGTCGTACATCTCGGACAGCTGCTTGACCGCGCGGTCCGTACCTTCCTTGCGGCTGTCGTTGTAGGACATCTGGTTGTCATTGGCGAACGGGTTGTGGAACTGGGCGGTGTACGGCACCGTCCACGTCTCCAACCGGGCCTTGTCGAACTTCTCAGTGATCGGCCGCGAGACGTTCAGCAGCAGCGAGCGCGGGAACTGCGTGGGATTGAGCGGATCCTCGGTGACCGACGACTCCCACGTGCCGGGGATGACGAGCGTCTGCACATCAGGGCAGTCGGCGCTCTGGAAGGCAGGCCGGGGTTTCTGCCCGGGCCGGGTCAACGGCGGTGTCGTCGTCGTCACCTGCCCCGCCGGGGGCGTGACGTCGTCAGGCCTGCGGACGATGACAACGACGATCGCGATCACCAGGATGACGACGACGGCCACGGCCAGCGCCGCGGCCAAACCGAGAATCCGGTGTCGTTTACTACTCGAGGTCTTGGGCATGTGTCTCCTGGCCGTTCTTGACGTGCGGTCTCGCAGCTTGCTCCACGGTACCGGGAGCCCCGGGCGAGGCTACCGAACCGATGCGATCCGCACCTGCGCAAATGATCGTCACAGCACAGAATTCGTTACGCGATTGTGGCCGTCGGCCGTCGCCCGAAACGACGAAAGCGGCGACCACCGAAGTGGTCGCCGCTTTCGCGATTGTCAGTGATGCTCAGTGGCTGCCCAGGTAGGCGACCATGTCAGACTTCATGGCCTTGAGTTGGTTGCCCCAGTAGGTCCAGTTGTGCAAACCACCCGGGGGGAACTCCACGTGGGCGTTCTTGCCACCGGCGGCGGTGTAGGCATCGACGTACTGCTTGTTGATGCCGATCGCCATACCCTCCAGGAATCCACCGGTGAAGTTCTCGAAGCCGTTACGTGTGGCGTCGAGGTCGGTGGCGTCGCCGCTACCGCAGTAGATCCACAGGCGGGTGCCGTTGGCCACGGTCTTGTCGATGTTCAGGAACGGGTCGTTGCGAACCCAGGCCGGATCGCTATCCGGTCCCCACATGTCCTGCGCACTGAAGCCACCGGCGTCGCCCATAGCCATACCGACCTGCCCCTTCATATCTGCGGGGTGCAGGAAGCCGGACAGCGCGCCGGCGTAGATGAACTGCTGCGGGTGGTAGTTGGCCAGCGTGATGGCCGACGCGCCACCCATGGACAAACCGACGACAGCGTTACCGGTCCGGGACACACCGTTGTTGGCGGCCAGGTACGCGGGCAGCTCCTGGGTCAGGAAGGTCTCCCACTTGTAGGTGAAGACGCCGTCCTTGCCCTTGGCGGGCTGGTACCAGTCGGTGTACCAGCTGGACTGGCCGCCGACCGGCATGACCACCGAGATGCCGGACTGGTAGTAGTCCTCGAACGCCGTGGTCTCGATGTCCCAGCCGCTGAAGTCATCGCGCGCACGCAGACCGTCCAGCAGGTAGAGGGCCTTGGAGCCGCCTCCCTGGAACTGGATCTTGATGTCGTGACCCATGGAGGCCGACGGCACCTGTAGGTCCACGACCGGGAGACCCGGACGCGAGAAGGCATTCGCTACCGCCGAACCACCGGCAACGCCGATAAGTCCTGGTAGAACGGCCGCAGCAGCGGCTACAGCCGCAAGTCGACGCGCAGTTGCGCCACGCATGTTTGTAAAGAGCTTCATTACCTCAGTATCCCGTCTGCTTCAGTCGGCGTTACATGTCAGGCCGACAGACATCCTGTGGGGTCCCCGAAGTAGTCAACCACATCAGGAGGGCTGTCAACACATCCCGGCGCGGATGTTGGCCCTCCGCAACCGGACCGATGTGGTCTCGAGACACAATCCGGCGAAAGACGAAAAGAGCGGTGGCCACCGGGGTAGCCACCGCTCTTTTGACTGCTTATGCCTAGTGGCTCTGCAGGTAGGCGACCATGTCGGACTTCATGGCCCGCAACTGCTGACCCCAGTAGGTCCAGTTGTGGATACCGCCCGGAGGAAACTCGACGTGAGCGTTCTTGCCACCGGCTGCGGTGTAGGCCTCGACGAACTTCTTGTTCGACCCGATGGCCATGCCCTCCAGGAATCCACCGGTGAAGTTCTCGAAACCGTTACGGCTGGCGTCCAGGTCGGTGGCGTCGCCGGTGCCGCAGTAGAGCCACAGGCGAGTGCCGTTGTCGATGATCTTCTGGATGTTCAGGAACGGGTCATTGCGCTGCCAGGCCGGATCGCTATCCGGGCCCCACATGTCGGAAGCGCTGAAGCCACCGGCGTCACCCATGGCCATACCGATCTGAAACTTCATGTCCGACGGGTTCAGGAAGCCCGAGAGCGCACCCGCGTAGATGAACAGCTGCGGGTGGTAGATCGACAGGGTCAGCGCGGCCGAGGCACCCATCGAGAGACCGACGACAGCGTTACCGGTCTGCGAGATGCCCTTATTGGCAGCCAGGTACGCCGGGAGTTCCTGGGTGGTGAAGGTTTCCCACTTGTAAGTCCAGACGCCGTCCTTGCCCTTGGCCGGGTTGTACCAGTCCGTGTAGAAGCTGGACTGACCGCCGACAGGCATGACCATGGAGATACCGGACTGGTAGTAGTCCTCGAACGCCGTGGTCTCGATGTCCCAGCCGCTGAAGTCATCGCGCGCACGCAGACCATCAAGCAGGTAGACGGCCTTGGTACCGCCGGGCTGGAACTGGACCTTGATTTCGCGGCCCATCGACGCCGACGGCACCTGCAGGTACTCGACCGGAAGCCCGGGACGCGAGAACGCGCCCGCAATCGCCGAGCCACCGGTAACGCCGACAAGACCGGGCAGCACGGCTGCGGCCGTTGCCACTACAGCCAGTCGACGCGCGGTAACACCACGCATCTTCGAAAAGAGCTTCATTTACTTCGTTTTCCCATCTGTTTCAATCGATTTCCCACGCGCAGGCCAACGGATTTGATGGACGCCCATCGCACACTCGCGCGGTAGTCAACCACATCGCTGGACCTGACAGCATCATCACTATGTGCGCCTGCGGACCTTCTCAAGGTGCTCCGAGACCCTAGCCATTGAGCGTGGCAATCAGATCACCCTTGAGGGCCTGCAGTTGCTGTCCCCAATACGGCCAGGAGTGATTCCCGGACGAGGGGAAGACAAATGTGGCGTTGCTGCCGCCGGCGGCGACATACGCCTGCTGGAACCTCTTGTTGCCGCTGACAGCCAGCGACTCCAAGCTGCTCGCGCTCAGGGCGACACCGGCATCGCCGTTTTCGTCGATCGGTGTCGAGCCACCGGGAGCGCAATAGATATAGAGGCGGGTTCCGGCCGCGACCAGCCCCTGGACCTGCGCGGTGGGGTCATTGCGCCGCCACGCCGGATCCCACGGCGGGCCCCACATGTTGTCGACGCTGTAGCTGCCGGCGTCGAGCATCGCGACCCGAATCGCGTTGGTCATGAAAATGGTTGAGGGATTGAGGAATCCCGAGAGCGAGCCCGCGAATCTGAACTGTGCGGGGTGGTAGGCGGCCAGGATCAGCGCCGCGCCGCCACTCATCGACAGTCCCACCACACCATTACCGGTGGCCGATATTTGCTTGTTGGTGGCGAGGTACACGGGCAGCTCTTGTGTGAGGAATGTTTCCCACTTGTACGTGTACGGCTGCTTGTTGAGCGCAGACGGCGAATACCAGTCGCTGTAGAAACTCGACTGGCCGCCCACGGGCATGACCACCGAAATTCCGGACTGATAGAACCACTCGAATGCCCCGGTGTTGATATCCCAGCCGTTGAAGTCGTCCTGAGCACGAAGCCCGTCAAGCAGGTAGACCGCCTTAGGTCCCCCACCCATGAACTCGACACGAATATTGCGCCCCATCGAATTGGAGTAGACGTCCAGGTACTCGACCGGAAGTCCCTCACGCGAAAACGCATGCGCGGTGGCCGGACTGATCGCCAAACCCGCAGCCATCGCCAATGGCATCACAACCGCCGCTAACAGGGCCGTCAGCACGCGGCGGGCTCTCACGCGCACGCTCATCTGGGGTCCATCCGTTTCATTGGGGGAAGTCACAACTGTCACTTCTGTAACGCAACATTGCGCCTGAAGTGTCTGACACGGTCGTCTTCGTATCGCCGTGACGGGGCCGCGGCGTTACCTAATTGGGATCTCGATTCGGACACGGAAACCCACCGGCACTGTCGCGTGGAGGGCCCCGACGGGGAACGCTCTAGGGACCGGTCGCCGGAAGCCCAGTGTACGGGGGAGTATCCAGCTTCGGCATCGGCAGACCGCATCGAGCCAGTTCAAAGGGCGGCACACGGTCAATTCGGTAGGTGGTGAACTCCGCGGAGTGCAGCAGATTGGACACGAAAAGCCGAGGTGAGAGCGGCCGACGTATCGAACCCAACATCGCATCAGTCTGGGGGCATTTGAGCGCCTCCACGGCCTCCGCCACCCAGTCCTGGTCGATGTATCGAGGGATGTACGGGTAGCGCTTGAGCCAGGGCCCGTCGGCGATCATCCAGTCCGGGAAGAGGTTCTTGTCGTGCCCGATGCGTCCGTCGGTGATGCGCGCGGTGTGTGCGGCCAACGGGTTGGCCAGACCGATTTGGTCCACGATCCGCACATCCAGGCCCAGGTTCATCCCCAGCATGCCCAGGTTGGTGAACAGCACCGCGTGCGGCCCGCGATAACCGTGCGGAATCGGAGGTGGCGGCGGGATGGCCGGCACCACATCCCACTGGTCGTAGTTCCCCGACGGGAGCAGTAGCGCGCCATCCGGGGTGTTGTCGATGGCCACCAGCACCGCACGCATGCGCGGGTAGTTCAGGTAGTCCGCGGCGGTCAGCGGATGGGCGACACCGGTCGCCTGCGCGTAGAAGCGCCGTTCATCGACAATGCCGCTGTAGGTGACCTTGGTGCCATCCCCACCCATTCCCGGGGAATTGGCCACCCACACCGACCAGCCGGCAATGCCGGCGAACAGGCCGACAGTGGCCGCAGTGAGCAGGCGAGCCTGCTTCGGAGTGAAGGCCGCACTGTCCGGAGCGGCCAGCGGAACCACCGAGATCGGGAGCAACAGACAGAACACCGGTGTCAACAGCACGCGCGCGTGCATGAAGTCCCCGCCCTGGCGGATCCAGTACACGCCCTGGATGAATCCGCTCGCAAGCATGAAAAGAACTACGGCGGTGGGGTTTTGGACAAGACGTGCCAGCCAGCCGTATCCGGGGGCGGCCACCTGACGCACCCACCATTGACCGCGGCGAGCCTGGTAGGCCGCCACGCCGAGCGCGATGAGCAGGACCGCCGGAACCCAGATGAGATACGGCGAATTCATGTTCTGCAGGTAGACGAAGCCCTGTCCCCATTTGGAGCCCGACGCATCCTTGGCGATCGCCGTACTCGGCACCAGCAGGCCGTAATAGCCCATCCTGAAGATCTGGTACAGCACAGGCAGTGCTCCACCGGCCGCCACGATGTACACCCGGATGGTGAACCCGCGCGCAGCGATCACCATCATCACCAGGAAGCCGCCACCGATGAGCGCGAGCTCCGGACGGATCAGCACGCTCAGCCCGGCCAAAAAGGCCAGCCCTAACGTAAACCGCTTGCTCAGAACATCTTTCTGGTCTTTGTGGGCGGCATGCACGATCCGCCGGTCCACCGGTTGATGCGGGCCGCCGCGCCGATCGAGGGTCACCGGCATGCGCACGGCCTGTGCCCACATCACCATCATGAGCCACAGCCCACCCAAATATGCCAGCACCAAACCGTTTTCAAGGCCAGAGGTGGCGAAGTCGCGGGCCGGAGGGATGGCGATGTACACCAGCATTCCTGCGGGCACCATGACGGCGGCGCGCCCGGCAAGCAGCGGCGCGTAGAGCCGGGCGGTACCCAAGATGGCCAGCGCGACTCCGGCCAGGCTCAGCACCAGCGACAGCGTCAGCGCCACGTACTCCAGGCGCATGCCTCCACCGGCCCAACTACCCAGATACGTCAGATAGGTCCACACCGTGGAGGTATTGGCCTCCACCCGTTCTCCCTTATTGAAAACAGGACCGTTGCCCGCCAGCAGATTTCGCACGGTACGCAGCACGATGAGGCCGTCATCCGCTATCCAGCGCCGCTGCCAGGCACCCCAGCCGAACAGCACGGTCACGGTGAGGACGCTGACCCACATGGTGAAGCGGGTCAGTCCATTGCTAGGGCCCAGCGCCCGGGTCCGTTCAGGAGAAGTAGAAGGCCGCACCGAGTGATCCGATCCATGCGACGAACAGGAACTGCAGCACCCTGTCCCCCAGAGCGATCTCCTCGGGCTCGCCTGCCTCGCCCCCGTCGACATCAACCGCGTAGCGCAGGATGGCGACGGTGAACGGAATCATCGATGCCACAAACCAGGATCCGGCGCGGTGGTCACGTTCGAAGGCCCACAACCCATAACAGACCACGATGGCGGTGGCCGATAGCGTCCACACGAAACGCAGGTAGCTGGAGGTATATCCCTCGAGCGACTTACGTATCTTGGCACCCGTCTTCTCGACGATCTGCAATTCGGCATAGCGCTTACCCGCGGTCATCATGAGCGACCCGAAGGCCATGATCAGCAGGAACCACTGCGACAGATACACCCCGGCGGCCACACCGCCGGCAATCGCCCGAATGAGATAGGCCGATGAGACGATGCAGATATCGATGACCGGCTGGTGTTTCAGGCCGAAACAGTAGGCCAGCTGGATGGCGATGTAGATCGCTATCACGATGACCAGATTGATGTTGACGCGCGATGCGATACCCAGCGATCCGGTAGCCAGCACCACCGCAAGCCCGTACGCGGCGGGTATCGGGAGCACCCCCGCGGCGATCGGCCGGAATCGCTTGGTGGGGTGCTGCCGATCGGCCTCCACGTCGCGGGCGTCGTTGATCAGATAAATGGATGAGGCCGCCATGCTGAACGCAACAAAGGCAATAGCTACCCGGATGAAGATGCCCCGGTAGTCGTGCGGCGAGATATCGCCGAGCGCCGCCAACGGCGCCGCGAAGACCAGAACGTTCTTCACCCACTGGCGCGGGCGCACCGCCTTGACGATCCCCGAAACGAGATTCTTGGGCGGGCCCGCCGTAGGAGTCGGTGCCTCACTCATCGCTGTTCCTCCTTGAGCGCCAGGCGAACGTCCGCCCGACGAACGGCCGCGCCGATCAGTGCGCCAATCGCGGCGCCCGCGGCCACATCTGTGGGGTAATGCACGCCAAGAACCAACCGCGACAATGCCATCGGCGGAATCAGCAGCGCGGGCAGCGGCAATCCCGTCAGCGGTGCGAGCAGCACTGCCGCCGCCGCGGTCGAGGTGGCATGCGAGGAGGGGAAGCTCAACCGACTTGGCGTACTGACGTTCACCCGCACCGCCTCATGGCTGGGACGACGGCGACGCA
Organism: Mycobacterium sp. D16Q14; assembly: GCA_002013415.1. Taxonomy (GTDB): domain Bacteria; phylum Actinomycetota; class Actinomycetes; order Mycobacteriales; family Mycobacteriaceae; genus Mycobacterium. Next base: position 98,458 of record MAEX01000004.1, on the reverse strand, counting down.
CCACACGCTTGATGATCACCGAGGCGGCGTGGGCGCCAAAGGCGCCGGCGCCCGCTGCCAACCAGCTGCGACGACGGGGCTTGTCGCGCCTATTGATGGCGGCGCCGACCAGCGCCGCGGCCACCCATCCGATGCTGTGCTCACCGAAATGGGACAGCCCGCGAGCAGTGCTGAGCACCCCGGGCCGACCGGCGAGGGCCGACTGCACGGCGACCAGAACCGCGGTCTCACCCTGCGGCGCGGTCACCTCGCCCGGCAGCAGACCGGTCATGCACTCACCCCGGGATTCACCGACTGAGCCGCCATGTTGTCCTTCTCGATGCCAAGGATGTTCTCCCACTGCTCTTTGCTGGTCAGCGTCGGCAGCGCGTTGCGGTAGGTCTTGCGCATCTTGTTGAAATTACGCATCAGCTGCAGGTGGCGGCGCACCGACGCGCGCAGTAGCTCGAACATCTTGGCGCGGTCACGCTGCCGGTACACCACGCCCCGCCCGTCGGCGGTGGTCACGGTGACACCATCGACACGGCACAGCAGGAACCAGCGAGCATCCTGGGTCGCTACATTCAGCTCCGGGCGCACGTGATGCGCGGGGTCTTCCTTCTTGAGCTGATGGATGACACCGCGGGAGAGCCGGAACCCGATGGCGGGCAACGACACCGGCGGCTTGTGCACCTTGCGGCGTCCGGACGGGGCTGGCAGCGAGGTGGCCGTCGGGAGCACCACGGCGTCCGGGAAATCCTGGCGCATCTTGCGCACATCGGGCAGCGCCGACTCCAGAATCGATGCGATGTGCTCGGGCCCCGCCAGGAAGTCGTCAATGGCCCGGTTCTGGATGGCCACGGTCGAGTACTCCAGGCACAGCAGGTGTTTGAAGGTAGCCTTCAGCGAGCTGGCGAGCAGACCGCGGATCGGGCTGTCCCAGTGCAGTGCCGCGACCACCAGCCGGTTGCGCAGGTGGAAGTAGGCCTGCCAGTCGATGGCGTCGTCCTTGTCGCTCCAGGCCATGTGCCAGATCGCGGTGCCCGGCATCGACGCGGTGCCGTAACCGTGCTCGTTGGCCCGCAGGCCGTACTCGACATCGTCCCACTTGATGAACAGTGGCAGCGGCTGGCCCAATTCCTCGGCCACCGCACGGGGGATCATGCACATCCACCAGCCGTTGAAGTCAACATCGATGCGGCGGTGCAGCAGCCTGCTGCGATCATGCTCGATATCGTCGAGTGCGAACTCGGCGAAATCGTGGTCGTACTCGGCGAACGGAGCACTGGTCCACATGAAGTTGTCGCGGTTGACCATCTCACCCATCACATGCAGGTGCGAGGGCTCCTGCAGATTGAGCATCTGGCCACCGACGAGCATCGGCGCCTTGGCAAACCGGCTCAACGCCAGGGCCCGCAGGATCGAATCCGGCTCGATCCGGATGTCGTCGTCCATGTAGAGAATCTGCTCGCAGTCGGTGTTCTTGAGCGCCTCGTACATGACACGGCTGTAGCCACCCGAACCACCCAGGTTCGGTTGATTGAACACTCGCAGCCGGTCCCCCAGGGGCCCCGCGGCAGCGGCCCACTCGGGATGATCCTTGGCCTTCTTGGTGCCCTGGTCCGGAACAATGACCGCGGTAATCACCTTGTCCACCTGCGGGTCCGAGGTGAGCGCCTTGAGGGCGTTCACGCAGTCTCCGGGGCGGTTGAAGGTGGGGATGCCCACGGTGATGCTGGCCCGGCCGGGCGCAGCGCTCGGCGCGTACCAGCCCGCGTTATGCAGCGCGACTTCGGTATCGGAGGTGATGTCGAACCAGATCCAGCCGCCATCCTCGAATGCGTCCAGGCCGATTTCGAACTCGATCACGGCATTCTGGCCACTGAACTGGGTGCCGCCCACTGTGATTCGAGCTCCAGTGGCCTTGGTTCGGTACACGTCGATGCGCCCGGCGCCGCTTAGTTCAATGTGCAGCACCACGTTTTCCAGCGTCGACCAGCGGCGCCAGTAGCTCGCCGGGAAGGCGTTGAAGTACGTCGCGAATGACACCTCGGACTCCGCGCCGATCTCCAGGGTGGTGCGGGTGGGCGCGTGCGCACGCTTGGCATTGGTGTCGGACTCGACGATGTAGAGCTTGCGCACGTCGAGCGGTTCACCCGGCCGGGGCAGGATCACCCGGGACAGCAGGCTCACCGCATGCGATTCAGCCGAATCGATGGGGCCGAATGGAATATCACTCATTGTCGTCACCTCCGGACAAGGGTGCACCGTCGGCCAGGTGCGGCGCGAGCACGTTGTCGTACATGCTCAGCGCACTGGCGATCGCCATGTGCATATCGAGATATTGATAGGTACCCAGCCGGCCACCGAACAGCACCTTGGCCGAAGCTGTTTCCTGCTTCGCGCGCGCACGGTAGGCGGCCAGGATGGCCCGATCGGATTCTGTGTTGATCGGGTAGTACGGCTCGTCATTCCCCTCGGCGAACCGCGAGAATTCCCGCATGATCACGGTCTTATCCGTCGGATAGGCCCGTTCCGGATGGAAGTGACGGAACTCGTGGATCCGGGTGTAGGGCACATCAGCGTCGTTGTAGTTCATCACCGGAGTGCCCTGGAAATCGCCGGTATCGAGCACCTCGACCTCGAAGTCCAGAGTGCGCCAACCCAACTGGCCTTCCGCATAGTCGAAGTAGCGATCCAACGGCCCGGTGTACACAACCGGAGCATGAGGCGACTGCGCGCGCAGGTCTTCCTGGACTTCGAACCAGTCGGTATCCAGGCGCACCTCGATCCGGTCGTCGGCGGCCATGTTCTGCAGCCACGCGGTGTACCCGTCGACCGGCAGTCCTTCGTAGGTGTCGTTGAAGTACCGGTTGTCAAAGGTGTAGCGCACCGGCAGTCGGGTGATGTTCCCCGCGGGCAGCAGCTTGGGGTCGGTCTGCCACTGCTTGGCGGTGTACGCCTTGACGAACGCCTCATACAGCGGGCGCCCAATCAGCGATATCGCCTTTTCCTCAAGGTTGGTGGCGTCCTCGGTGGTGATCTCGGCGGCCTGCTCGGCAATGAGCGCGCGGGCCTCGTCCGGGGTGAAGTAGCGGCCGAAGAACTGCGACACCAGCCCCAGGCCCAACGGGAACTGATAGGACTGCCCGTTGTGCATCGCGAAAACGCGATGCTGATACCCGGTGAACTCGGTGAACTGCCGCACGTAGTCCCAGACTCTCTTATTAGAGGTATGGAACAGGTGGGCGCCGTACTTGTGCACCTCGATACCGGTCTGCGGCTCGGGCTCGGAGTAGGCATTACCACCAATGTGGTGACGCCTCTCGACGACGAGCACCCGCTTGTTCAGTTGCGTGGCCGCACGCTCGGCGATGGTGAGGCCGAAAAACCCGGATCCGACGACGATCAGGTCGAACTGTTGGCTTTCTCCGGTCACGTGCAGTCAGGGTACTGGACCGGCACCACGAGCCCCGGACAGCGACATCCGCCCCGCGTGGAACAAGCCCGCAAGGGTTCGCAGGTACGGATCCGGTCGCGATTGGCTCACGATTTGGTTTCGTCCCTCTAGTCACACCAGTAACTCTGGTTACCATCGAAAGCGACGGTTCCGGTGCCGATCCGCCGATCCGACACCCACGGGAAATCCCGTGAAAGAACACGCAAAACCGCAGTACACCATAAGTGATCGACCCGATATTGAGGAGACTTCCGTGCCTAATCGTCGCCGCCGCCGGCTTTCGACAGCCTTGAGCTCGGTCGCCGCGCTGGCCGTTGCAAGTCCGTTTGCCATCGCCCTCGCGACCAACATGACCCAGGCCGCCGCGCCCGCGCCTTCACAGCAGGAATTCGTGCAGGCCGCGATCGTGTCGGATCTCCCCGGCGAGCTCATGGGCGCAGTTCAACAGATGACGTCACAGTTCGGCGTGCAGATCCCCGGGCTGTCCGGTCTCAACATCCCCGGTCTGGGCGGTGGCGGGCTCGGTAGCCTCGGTGGCGCCAACCCGGCGCTCGCCCCCGGTGGTCTCACCACGCCGGGCGGCCTGACCAGCCCGTCTACGTCGCTGACGAACCCTGCGCTGACCAACCCCGGACTCACCAGCCCGGGCGGGACCACCACGCCTGGACTTACCGATCCGGCACTGACCAACCCCGGTCTGACCAATCCGGGTCTGACTAACCCGGCCGCTCCGGCGAGCACCCCGGGACTCACTCCCGCGACGGGTGTGAACCCGGCGCTGACCGATCCGGCCGCAAGCACTGCGGGTCTAACCTCTCCCGCCGGTGAAGTCCCGATCACACCAAACCCGGCCCTGGGCACCGGCCTGACCAACCCGGCGCTTGCCGACCCTTCGCTGGCGGGCCTCGGCACGCCCAGCGGACTCGGCGGCGGCAGCAGCCTGATCAGCGACGCGATGGGGGCCGTGAACCAGCTGGGCATCACCCAGGCGGTTGACCTCATCAAGGGCGCCATCCCGGCGGCCGCCTCCGCGGCGGCTCCGGCGCCGGCCGGCTAGGTCGACACACAAGCTAGGTAGCGAAACGGCACCGCAGGGCATAGAGGCTCTGCGGTGTCGTTGCGTGTGACCAACCCGCCAAATATCAAGATTGACAATTGACGCGTGTCGAATCACTAGTCACATTTGTCCCATACGTAACATCCCTGGTGGTCGTTTCGCTCCATGCGGCGCGTCCGGTGTGATCCAGGAGAGACGACGTGCCAGTACGAATCAGCAAGATGCCCATGAGGCGGCAGCTTGCGCTGGCTCTTGCCGCGACCGCGACGGTAATGACCGTCAGCGTGGTCGATCACCTCAAAACCGAGCAGGCCGAAGAGACTGCCATCACCTCGCAGTCTCTACAGAATTCCGCGACTCACGAGATCCTGACCGCGGAGGTCGGACTACCCGGCCTGAACACACCGGCCACCGTGCACGATATCCAGCAGGCCGAATCCTTCAGCCTTGTCGCCGTCCGCGGTGAAGACCTGGCCTCCGTCAACGTTTCCGTGCGGGCGCAACAGACCGATGGCGGTTGGGGGCAGTGGTACGAACTCCACCCCGTTGAGTCCGGCGACCCCGTGGCCCAAGACAAGGCAATACCCGCGGCGACAGAGCCGGTATTCGTCGGCTCCACCCATTCCGCTCAGATCGCCGTGCAACCCCGGTACGGCGCGAACGTGAAGGCGCCGAAGACCGGCGGCGGCGACCCCGGCCTGGGTTACCGGCCGGCGAGCATCGAGCAGCCGCTGACCACTGGGCTCGACGCCATCTTGATCAGCCCCAAGCTGGCACCACCCGACGGTGCACGGTTCGAAGAGCGCTGGTCGGCGCCGATAGCGCTGCCCCAGGCGGGCCCGCGCATCATCACTCGTGCCCAATGGGGAGCCAACGAATCGGACCGGTGCCCACCGGTTTACAACAGGGACGTGCGCGCGGGAGTGGTCCACCACACCGCCGGAAGCAACAACTACTCGCCGTACGATTCCGCCGCCATCATCCGGGCTATCTACGCATATCACACCAAAACCCTCAAATGGTGCGACATCGCCTACAACGTGCTGGTGGACAAGTACGGGCAGATCTTCGAGGGCCGTTTCGGCGGCATCACCAACAACGTGCAGGGCGCCCACACCGGCGGATTCAACGAGCACAGCTGGGGGCTGGCGCTGATCGGCGACTTCACTCGCGAAGAGCCCTCTCCCGCAATGCTGCAATCCGCCGGCCGCATGCTGGGCTGGCGTCTGCGGCTCGCCGGAGTGGATCCGCGGGGCCAGGTGGACCTGGCGTCGGAGGGCGGCCCCTTCACCACCGTGCCCGGAGGAAGAATCGTCACGCTGCCCACGATTTTCACGCATCGCGACGTCGGCAACACCGAATGCCCAGGTGAGGCCGCGTACCGCTTGATACCCCGCCTTCGCGATATCGCCGCAGGCGCCGCCAACGGAGAGCCCCCTGATCTGGTCGACGCGATGCGCGGCGGCGCCATCTATGACACCTGGACGCGGTTGGGCAGCACCGACAGTTCCCTTGGTGCGCCCACATCCACTGAGCAACAGGCTGCCGGTGATGCCCGCTTCGCCACCTTCCGCAATGGCGCCATGTACTTCTCCCCCGGCACCGGCACCCATCCCGTTGTCGGCGCGATCTACCACGCCTGGGCCGAAACAGATTTTGAGCGAGGGTCGTTGGGGCTCCCGGTGACCGACGAAGTGAGCGAACCGAACATCATCGTGCAGAACTTCCAGAAGGGCTCCCTGATCTACGACCGGGCCAGCGGCCGGGTGTCAAGCGTGATCAACGGCGAGACCCGCGAAATCCTCGGAGTAGCACCAGTGGCACAAAGTGCCTTGCCCGAACAGTTCTCAGCTCCGGCCGCACCGGCAGCACCGCCGCCGCCCGCACCGGCTCCGCCTCCCCCGCCTCCCCCGGTAGAACAGTTCGCGCCCGCCGCCTAACGCCGGACGCACCTAAAAGGTCTCAGCCCCACCAGCGTTCAAGAACCTTCGCCACCCCGTCGTCGTCGTTGGTGGCAGTGATCTCATCGGCGGCAGCCCGCGCATCCGGGTGCGCATTACCCATCGCCACCCCGTGCCCGGCCCAGCGCAACATGGCTACGTCATTGGGCATATCGCCGAAGGCGATGATCGATTCCGGCTGCACCCCAGCCTGATCCGCCACCACAGCGATTCCGCTGGCCTTGCTGATCCCGATGGGCATCACCTCGATGAGCCCGTTGTCGGTGGAATAGGTGATGGCCGCTCCCGCCTCGGTCACCAGCGGCGCGAGGATCTCGGCCATCTCCGAGCTACGGGCTCCGGCCTTGCGCACCAGCAGCTTCACCGCCGGAAAGCTCAGCAGGTCCTCCAGCGACACCTCGGTGTTGTCGGGGTTCAGCCAGGCATGCTCGTATCCGGGCGAACTGACGAATTGCGGCGTCGCGGCGTCGTGTGCGCTGCGGCCCACCCGCTCCACCGCCAGGCCCACCCCGGGAATTGCGGCTTCCGCCACCTCTGCGAGCACGGCGAGCTCCACCGGGCTGAGTGTGGCCGCCGAGATGATCCGGTCACTGTCCGCGTCGTACAGAACGGAGCCGTTGGCGCACACCGAGATCGGCGCGAAGCCGAGGGCATCGACGATTGGGGTGATCCAGCGGGGCGGACGGCCGGTGGCCAGAACGAACGTGCTGCCCGATTCGACCGCGGCGGTGATGACTGCGCGGGTGCGTGCCGACAGCAGCTCGTCGGAATCGATCAGCGTCCCGTCCACGTCGGACGCGATAAGGGTGGGAGGAGTCACGTGCGGCCCGGCCCTGTCTTCTTCTGGGCCCGCTTATGGGCACGTTCTGCCGATTCCGCCGCATCGAGCGCTGCGGCTTCCTCCAGTGTGGGGGCGCTACCGCCCAGGCGCCTGGGCAGCCAGTACGCGCCGGGCTCTTCCGGGTAGTCCTGCTGCGCCAGCGTCAGCAGCTGCTCCATGGCGTCGTGCAATTCGGCGGTCGTGCGCCCGAAGTCCGGGGACGCGTTCAGCAGCGGACCGACTGCGACATTGACGGGGATTTTGCTGTGCCCCAGATCTTTTGGATGATCCTTGGTCCAGATACGCTGAGCCCCCCAGACGATGAGCGGAACGATCGGTACGCCGGCCTCATGAGCCATCCGGGCGGCGCCGCTCTTGAACTCCTTGAGCTCGAAACTACGGCTGATGGTGGCCTCCGGGTACACCCCGACGATCTCTCCGCCACGCAGACTGGCCACCGCCGCCTCATAGGCACCGTGGCCCGCGCTGCGGTGGACGGGAATCGCCTTGGCATGTTTGATCAGGAAGTTCATGATGGGCACCTCCTGCATTTCCGCCTTGAGCATGAACCGCAGCCGCCGACCGGCGCGGACCGTCGCCAAACCCGCCGGAAGAAAGTCGACGTAACTGGTGTGCTTGATCGCGATCACCGCACCACCGCCGGACGGGACCTGCTCCAGACCTCGATATCTGATCACGGTCCCTGTGAGGAAGACCGCCGTATTAGCCGTGATTTCGAGGAGTCGGTAAACCGGTTCCATCTAGCTGTCTTTCTGGGCCTGCTTTTCTGCCTCGCGAGCGGCGCGTTGTGCCTTGCGCTCGGCAGCGTCCTGGGCATCCCACTGTGCGGCCTCGGCCAAGGTCGGCGCGGACCCACCCAGCCGATGCGGCACCCAGTACTCTCCGGCCGGATGCTGGCCGTAGTCGTCCTGCACCTCCAGCAGCAGGTGTTGCATGCGTGCATGGAGCAGCGCGGTGAGCTCCGAAACCGGCAGCGTCGGCTCGATAGGTGCGCCCACCGCGATGGAGATCGGCGTATTGGTGCGACCGAGATTCTTGGGATGCCCCTTGGTCCAAATGCGCTGCGCGCCCCAGACGACGTGCGGGACGATCGGCACACCGGCCTCGATGGCCATGCGCGCCGCCCCTGACTTGAATTCCTTGATCTCAAAGCTGCGGCTAATGGTCGCCTCCGGGTACACCCCCACCAGTTCACCGGCCTTGAGCTTGTCGACTGCCTCGGCGTACGACGCGGCACCGTCGACGCGGTCGACCGAGATGTGCCGACAGCCCCGCATGATGGGGCCGGTGATCTTGTTGTCGAAGGTTTCCTTCTTGGCCATGAACCGCACCTTGCGTCCCTTTTTCTGAAGGAACGCCGGCAGCCCGGCGAAGGTAAAGTCCATGTACCCGGTGTGATTGATCGCCACGACCGCCCCGCCTTCAGTCGGCAGGTTCTCGACACCCGTAACGGTGAACTTCAGGCCTTGAATGGCCCAGACGGTACGGGCAAGCCCAATCACCGTTCCATAGACAGGCTCCACGTGACGAGCCTAGCGCTGGCGGCCCGCTCAGTGCACTCGGATACCCGCCTAACGCTGAACCCCACCACCGCCGTCAGCCACGATCACCTGGCCCGTGATGAACGAACCCGCGTCGGACAGCAGCAACAGCGCCGGGCCGACCATCTCGTCGGTGTGTGCCACACGTCCCATGAAGGATTGCGCGGCCATGGCATCGATGACCTCCTGCGGGTTCTGCTGCAGCATGTAGGTGTCGACCGTGCCGGGAGCCAGCGCGTTCACCCGGATGCCCCGCCCGGTGTACTCGGCGGCCATCGACCGGGTGAAGGACATGAGCGTGGCCTTCATGGCCGCGTACATCGACAACATCGGCACGTACTGAAAAGCGGCCACCGATACCACGTTGAGCACCGAGGCATACTCACTGGCGGTCAGATGCGGCAACGCCGACTGCACCAGAAACACCGGACCGCGCACATTGACGTCGAACGACTTGCCCAGCGCCTCCGGCGTGTAGCTGCCCATGGGCTGCGCGACCGGGTTCGCGGCGGCGTTCACCACGATGTCGACACCTCCGTACTCGTCGACCGTGCTCGCGACCAGCCGGTCGATATCACCCAGATCGCCCATGTGGGCGGGCACGCCAAATGCGCGATACCCCTTGTCCTGTAGCTCCTTTGCCGCAGCGGTACAGGCATCGGCCTTCCGGCTGGACACCACGACCGATGCCCCACAGGCGCCGAGAGCCTCGGCAATCGCGTATCCGATTCCGCGGGTACCACCGGTGACGATGGCGGTGCGTCCCGACAAGTCGTAGAGCGCTTGGAAGTGGTTGAGGTTCACGTTCGGCACGCTACCCGCCGATCGATGGCGGGCAGACTGGAACCGTGACGATTCCGATCGAGCCGGTGACCACCCCCGACATCGTGGCACATATCGCTGCTGGCCGACCGGTACTCCCGGTGTGGTACAACGAGATTGGTGGTCGCACGTTTCAGATCGGAGCGGGGCCCGGCCGTGAATTCGTGAAGGTATCGGCACCCCATCCGGCGATTGACCTGCGTGTCGAGGCCGAGAAGCTCGCCTGGGCGGGCCACTACACGACGGTTCCCCGGGTCCTGGGCGTCGACACCGACGGCCCGCTGCATTGGCTGCACACCGCCGGTGTGCCCGGCCACAGCGCGGTGGCGCCCCGCTGGATCGCCAACCCGGAGCCCGCGGTGCGGGCCATAGGTTTCCGGGCTGCGGGCGCTGCATGACAGCCTGCAATTGTCCATACAGCCGGTCAGTGGCCGATCGCGTGGCCCGCATCGCCAAGCCGGACGAGCTTTCAGCGCACCCGCCCATCGACCGCCTGGCGGTATGCCACGGCGACGCCTGCGCACCCACCACCCTCGTGGACGACGAGGGCAACTGGTGCGGGCACGTGGACTTCGGTGATCTGGAGTTGCCGATCGCTGGGCCGACCTCGCGGTCGCCAGCTGGTCCTTGGAATGGAATTACGGCAAGGGCTTGGATGCGGTGTTCTTCGAGGCCTATGGCGTCGTCGACGACCGCGAACGCATGGCCTACTACCGGCGACTGTGGGACGCCGAAGACTAACCCTGCCTAGAAGCGGCCCCGCGGCAAGTTTCCGTAATCTGGATCGCATGCGTCTGTCGACCCGCCGGGCCTTGTTGCTGGTAGCACTCGTCGCGACCCTGGCGGTGGCGGCGGGCGGCGCCATCGGTTTCTACCGTGCGCGCACCGCGAGCCCGGCATTTCCCATCGTCGATACCACCGCGCTGACCCCCGGACGGGCGACCGTGGTGCGGATCCTCGGGCAGGAATACGCCGAGCAGGCCGGGATGGTGAAGTACTCCGAGGGCAACGACGAGCCCTGGTGCGCCGACTTCACCAGTTGGGTGATGCGTGAGTCCGGGCGGCCGTTCGCCAACCCGAACTCCGGGAACTGGCGCATTCCGGGGGTGTTGACGCTCACCGCATACCTCAAGGATCAAGGGCGCTACGAGACCGCCGGGTACGCGCCGAAGCCGGGCGACATGGTGTTGTACGACGAGCCGAGTCCGAAGGGCCAGCATGTCAACATCGTGCTGATCAATGACAACGGCACCCTGACCACGGTCGGCGGCGGCGAGGGCAGGGGAGTCGGGTTGTCGACCTATGTGGCCGCCGATGATTCGGGTATCACCGGATACGGGCGCTACGAGTAATCACCGCGCGACCGATCGCAGCATCACCGGTGTATCGGCACGCTGCAGGTGGCGCAGGAACTGCGACATCGCCGGCGATACGGCCGAGTCCGCACGACGGACAAACAGCGTTTCGACACGTGCCTGGACGGGCGGCAGCTGGTGCACACGCACTGCGGAGACACGCTGCGATGCCGTGACGACCGCAACCGGAAGTAGCGTCGCACCCATATCCGCCGCGACACATCCGAGAATTCCTTCCAGGCTCCCGAACTCAAGGACTTGAGGGTCTGCGATGCCATGGTCGACAAAGATCTCGTGCAGCCTGTCGCGGTAGGCGCAGCCATTGCGAAAGACGAGCATCCGCGCCGACGTATCGAAGACTTCCCGGATATCGTTGTGGTGCTGGGCGGTAACCAGGACTAGCTCTTCGACGAAAGCCAAATCCTTTGTAAGAGAATCATACTCGACAGGGCCACAGACAAACCCGCCATCGAGCCGATGATCGTTCACCATATCGGTCAGCTCGGCCGTGGTACCCGTGGTGAGTGTGAAATCGACTCGCGGGCAGTGCGCCGCATACGCGGCCAGAATGCCGGGCAGGCGCAGGCCTGCCGTAGTTTCCATGGAGCCGATCGCCAGCGTCCCGGTGGGTTCGGCCTCATCGCCGACCACTTGAGCGGCTTCTCTCAGCAGTGCCGTGATGCGCTCGGCATACGGGAGAAAGGCTTCCCCCGCGTTGGTCAGGGTCACTCCCCGCGCGTGCCGACGAAACAGCTCGACGCCGAGTTCGTCTTCCAGCGCCTTGATGTGGGTGCTGACGTTCGACTGCACGGTGTGGAGCCGCTTCGCCGCATGAGAGATGCCACCGGCCTCGGCAACCGCGAGGAAATGCGTGATGTCACTGAGCTCCATGTCCGAAGCCGATCACGCACTGGCGGCGGCCGGAACGGCCAGCTCACCGGTGACGTACTGCGCCTGCCCGAAGCCGAAAGACCAATCCTGCGGCCCGTTTTCGCTGATCGCCACGAACAGATCCGGGCCTGCCACGTCAACTGCCGCCAGTTTCGTGGCCAGCGCCGAGAAGACCTTCTGTTTGGTCTCCGTCGTCCGGCCGGCTTGTGTGAAGATGTGCACGATCACCACCTGCGCCGATCGGCGGAATCCCAGTCCCGCATCTTCGGCGATGATATCCGCCGAGTCATGCCCCGTAATGATCTGGAATCGGTCGCGCACAGGGATTTTCAAGACCTCGACCAGGGCCTCGTGCACCGCGTCGGCGATAGCGCGCTGCTGTTCGCCCGTCCGATCCGAGGTGACGTCGATACGCACTAGTGGCATGGGCTTACTCCTTGGTGTGTCGGGTTGATAGCCGCGGCCTGGGCCACCATGGAATGGATGATGTCGGCGGCACTTTCGATACTCCGTATCTGCCCAATGCCCTCGCCGACGATCACATTCGCGACGGTGTAATCCTCACCGGCCAAACCTGTCTGGTAATCGGCACGGGCCCGGTCGAGATGCCGGACGAGCTCGGCTTCGTGGCCGTGCCACCTGTTGACGAAATCGTTGCGCAATACCCTGCCGCTGTACGCGGACGGCCAACTCTTGCCGCGCACAATGTCATAGACGTGTTGGCGGATGGTGTCGTCGCCGCTGGCCTGAATGGCGGACTGCTGGGCGGCTGGAGAGATTGCCGCTTCCTGCGCAGCCAGAAAGCGCGTGCCGACCAAGGCCCCGTCGGCGCCCAGTGCCAGCGCTGCCGCCAGACCGCGGCCATCGGCCACTCCGCCGGCCGCCAACACGAGGACCTGAGGCGCGTTCTTCGCGACAACATCCACGATCTCGGGCACCAGGGTGAACGTCGATCGTTGTCCTGCCCCGTGTCCGCCCGCTTCTCCCCCCTGAGCGGCGATGACGTCGGCACCCACCTCGACGGCACGGAACGCCTGCTCGACGTTGTGGACCTGGCAGATCAGTGGCACCCCGGCGGCCCGGATCCGCGGCGCATAGGGCGCGGGGTCTCCGAATGACAGCAAGATCGCTGCGGGACTCTGTTCCAACACGAAATCAAGGACATGCTCGTTGCCGTTCAGGGTCCAGGTGATGAACCCGCATCCCACGGCGCCGCGCGCCCGCTCAAACTGTTGGCGAACCCACGCCTCGTTCGTGTAGCCGCCGCCGAGTAGGCCCAACCCACCCGCCGCGCCGACGGCGCTCGCGAGGCGCGCATCGGCGACATCATCCATCGGCGCCAGGACCACCGGATGCTCGATGCCGAAGTGGTGGGTTAACCGAGTTTTCAAGGTCATGTCTCAACCGTAGGTTCGCGAGAAACCCCAGGTCCAACGGTTTCTAGCGATAGGAGAATTCTGTTTTTCAGAACGTTCTCCAGACTATATCCCTCTCCTTGAGAAGGGTGAGTCCCGATACCATCGGCGAGTGATCCTGCGCCAGATCGCGATCAATCGTGAAAAGCAGCCCGATGCTTGGTATCTGGAGATCCCTGCGATAGCACAGATCGCGAGAGAGCCTCTTCGGTTGACCACCGGCGTCACCGTGATCGTCGGGGAGAACGGCTCGGGCAAGTCCACCTTCCTGGAAGCGGTGGCCTCTTCGTGGCGTTCGCGGCTGCCCTATGCCGTCAGACACTGGGGCGCACCCGGTGGGACCGAGGACACCGACCTGTACTGGGCCGTCACCTTCGATGCCGAGCACCCGCGTCCGGGAGGGGGCTGTTTCTTGCGTGCCGAGGCGATGCACCAGCTGTTCACGACGGTCGACCAACGCACCCCGGAACAGATCTTCGACGGCAGGCTCAATGAGCGCTCGCATGGCGAGTCGTTTCTGGCGTTCCTTGCCGAACGCGACATGGAGCGCGGGCTGTTCATCCTCGACGAACCCGAGGCGGCACTGTCCTTCACCTCGTCCCTGCAATTGATGGCGATGCTCGACGCCGTGGTCGCCGCGGGATCTCAGGTCATCATGGCCACCCACTCCCCCGTGCTCGCGGCATTTCCTGGCGCCACCATCCTGGAGTTCGGGGAAGATGGTGTGCAGCAGTGTAATTGGAACGAGCTGGAGATGGTCGGGCACTGGCAGCGCTTTCTTTCCGAACCGCACTCCTATCTGCGCCACTTGTTCGAGGCCGAATGATGCAACGGGACATGCGCTGTGCGGTACTGGGCGCCGCCTGCGCGATCGGATTCAGTCCTATTGCGGCGGCGCTGACTGTGGTCGCATACCGGTTTCCGGTGCCGATGACGGGTTACGTCAGCGGTCCAGCCAATATCTGGGCAGCGATGTTTGGCGCCGTTTTCTACTTGGTGCTGGGCGGTTTCGCCGTCATCGGCGGCTTCGGGGCCGGAGCCGGTCTGGTGGCGGAACGGCTACGACCACACCACGCAGTGCCCTACACGGTCGGTGCCGCGTTCGTCGTCGCGCTATTGGGCGCGCTATCCCTTGCCCTGTTGGAATACGTCGTCGGGGTCTGGTGACCGGCCGCCCTGCGCAACCATCCGGCGGGTGAGGCCTCCGAGGATCCTGGCGGCCTCGGCAAGCGTGCGCTGCTCATCGGACGGCAGCGTGCTCAGCCACGGATCCAGAACGCTCTGCCGCTGCGCGCGCATGGCAACAAGAGCCTCGCGTCCCCGTGCGGTCAGCTTGATGCGCTGCGCCCGCTTGTCGGCGGAATCCACCCGTCGCTCGACGTACCCGACATCCTGGAGCCGCTTCAACTGCACGGTCATGGTGGGTTGGCTGCAATGGTCGGCCTGAGCCAGGTCCGAGATCCGCGCGTCCTCCATCTCACCGACGAGTGCCAGCAGCCGCGCCTGCCCGGTGGGTACAGGCAGCTCGGCCTGACTGGATACCCAGCGGTTAAGCCGCGCGATCACGGTCAGTACGTCGGCGGTCAGGCCATCGGCGGTGGACACACGCCGATTTTACGTAGCGTCTCTATACAAGGGGATTTCGATGTACAAATAGCGGACCTACGCTCCCGTCCGCGGCTTTGGACCCCGTAATCGCAGCTCGATAGGCTGGGGGTCATGCGAGTCACCAGTGTCGGCCACGCCGGATTCTTCATCGAGACGGCTGCGGGCAGCATTCTCTGCGACCCCTGGGTCAACCCCGCGTACTTCGCTTCCTGGTTCCCGTTCCCCGATAACAGCACACTGGACTGGGACCGGCTCGGGAACTGCGACTACCTCTACGTCTCGCATCTGCACAAGGACCACTACGACCCGAAGAATCTGACCGAGCACGTCAACAAGGACGCGGTGGTACTGCTGCCCGACTATCCGGTGCCTGACCTGAAGCACGAGCTCGAAGGACTGGGATTCCACACCTTCGTGGAGACCGAGGACTCGGTGAAGCATCACGTGAGCGGTCCCAAGGGTGATCTGGACATCATGATCATCGCGCTGCGGGCTCCTGCCGACGGACCCATCGGCGACTCCGGCCTCGTGGTCTCTGACGGCATCACCACGGCTTTCAACATGAACGACGCCCGCCCCGTCGACCTCGACGTGCTGGCCGAAGAATTCGGTCATATCGACGTGCACATGCTGCAGTACTCGGGGGCCATCTGGTACCCCATGGTCTACGACATGCCCGCCCGCGCCAAGGAGGCCTTCGGCACCCAGAAGCGGCAGCGCGGAATGGACCGATGCCGTCAGTACATCGCGCAGGTGGGCGCCACCTGGGTGATCCCGTCGGCCGGGCCACCGTGCTTTCTGGATGCAGAGCTGCGCGACCTCAACGACGACCACGGTGATCCGGCGAACATCTTCCCGGACCAGCTGGTGTTCCTGGACCAGATGCGACAGCACGGCCACGACCGGGGCCTGCTGATGATTCCCGGCACCATCGCCGATTTCACTGGCTCCGAACTGAATTCGTTGACGCATCCGGTGTCAGACGAGGAGGCCGAATACATCTTCGGCGCAGGCAAGGCCGCATATATCGAGGCGTACGCGCAGCGAATGGCTCCCGTACTGGCCGCAGAGAAGGCCTCCTGGGCGCTCGCCGAGGGAGAACCGCTACTGGAGCCGCTGCGCGCCAAATTCGAGCCGATCATGGCGCAAACCGATCAGATCTGTGATGGCATCGGCTATCCCGTGGAACTGCGCATCGGAAACGAGACCGTTGCGCTTGATTTCCCCAAACGCATTGTCCGCGAACCTATTCCCAATGAGAAGTTCCGCTACGGGTTCGGAATCGCGCCCGAGTTGGTGCGTACGGTGCTCCGCGATGACGAGCCCGACTGGGTGAACACCATCTTCTTGTCCACCCGCTTTAAGGCCTGGCGAGTGGGTGGCTACAACGAGTACCTGTACACCTTCTTCAA
Organism: Mycobacterium sp. D16Q14; assembly: GCA_002013415.1. Taxonomy (GTDB): domain Bacteria; phylum Actinomycetota; class Actinomycetes; order Mycobacteriales; family Mycobacteriaceae; genus Mycobacterium. Next base: position 82,116 of record MAEX01000004.1, on the reverse strand, counting down.
ATGCCTCACCAACGAGCGCATCGCCTACGCCGATGGCTGGTTCGCCGAAGCCCACGACGACAGTGCCTCGATCACCTTGGACGGCTGGGAGATACAGCGCCGCTGCCCACACCTGAAGGCTGACCTGTCGAAATTTGGTGTGGTAGAAGGAAAGACGCTCACCTGCAATCTGCACGGGTGGGACTGGAACCTGGAGACCGGCCGCTGCCTGACCTCCAAGGGCCACGAGCTGCGGTCCAAGAAGCTCGGCTAAGCCGGTACCAACTCGAACATCGGAATCACCCGGTCAATCCGCGACTGGTAGTCGCCGAAGAACGCGTACCTGGGCACCAGCGCCGGGAACATCTCGTCGCGCTCACTCGAATCCAACTCGCGCACAACGGCGTTGTAGATATCGGGAACGATCTCGACGGCCACCTCGGGATGGGTGCACACATTGAAGATCCACGACGGGGGCCTCTGTTGTCCGCCGTTGGACCCCACAACGAACCTGCGCCCGTCGTGCGCGAAGTACCCCAACGGTGTCAGCCGTTTGATTCCTGACGCAGCGCCGGTGATCGTCAGGATGAGCACCGGCATCTCGTCGTCGGCTACTCCGGGCAGCTTGCCGCCGTTCTCGCGGAGCAGCCGAAAGTCCGAACCCCACCGTCCCACCTAGTGGACGCTGCGCACCCGCTGCCGCAGCTCGGACGCCTCGACAGACTCGGTGCTGTACACACGCACCACCGCCTCGTCGCCTGCCTGTAGATACGTGGACTCGCCCAGCGGCGTGTACTTGGTTGCCCCGATACCGATCAACACATGCGCGGGGTGCCCGGCGGCCACCATGAGCGCGCCCACATCCTCCAAAGGAGTGTCCGGCGAACCCTTTTGGTTGTCCAGTCTTTCGGTGATCCAGTCCAAGAGCACTTCGCCGTAGTAGGAGTAACCAAGCAGCGGGCTGTCCACGCCGTACTCATGCTCTTGTCCGTCCGCAGTGTGTAGATGACAGTTCAACCGCAGGGTGGCGGTTGGTCCGTCGGGGGTAAGATCGCTGACTTCAAAGAACTGTCGCGCAACGCCTTTGGATGCCGCCCCCCAATTCTTCTTGTAACTGATCTTGGGGGCATTGGGCCGCCGGATAGAGCAGTCGTTGAAAGCCCCCAGTGCAAACGGCTCCAGCGATGCGACAACGTCACCACGCCAGTGCACCCGGCATGCCAACCCCACCTCGGGTTCGATCTGCAGGTTCAGCGGGGTGTCACTCTCGGGCAGTACCGTCTCATCGTGCGAGAGCGGGAACTGCCCCAGGAATCCACCGTCACCGGGCACGTACCAGGGGAAGATCCCCTTGGGCGCGATGCCGTTAGACGCCACGTTCACGAAATCCGCTGACTCCCCGGCCTGTTCGAGATGCCCGGCGAAGTTCCCGGCCACCCCGAAGCCGAACCAGCTACGCAGTTCGTCCAGCTCGACGTCGAGCATCTTGCTCATTTGGGCTCCAGCACTTCGGTTCCGACGAAGGGCACCAGGGCCGCGGGTACCCGAACGCTGCCATCGGGTAACTGGTGGTTCTCCAGGATCGCCACCAACCACCGCGTGGTCGCCAGCGTGCCGTTGAGTGTCGCGGCCGTCTGCGGCTTACCGTTCTCGTCGCGGTAACGCACGGCCAGCCGCCGCGCCTGGAAGGTGGTGCAGTTGGAGGTGGAGGTGAGTTCGCGGTAGGCCTGCTGCGTCGGAACCCATGCCTCGCAGTCAAACTTGCGGGCCGCCGACGATCCCAAATCTCCTGCCGCAACGTCGATCACGCGGTACGGCACGTCGATGTGGGCCAGCATCTGACGCTCCCAGCCCAGGATCTTGTTGTGCTCGGCCTCGGCGTCCTCGGGCTTGCAGTAGACGAAGGCCTCCACCTTGTCGAACTGGTGCACCCGGATGATGCCGCGGGTGTCCTTGCCGTAGCTGCCGGCCTCGCGGCGGAAACAGCTGGACCATCCGGCGTACCGCAGCGGACCCTCATTCAAGTCGAGGATCTCGCCAGAGTGGTACCCGGCGATCGGCACCTCCGAGGTGCCGACCAGATACAGGTCGTCTTCCTCGAGGTGGTACACCTCGTCGGCATGGGCGCCTAAAAACCCTGTGCCACCCATTATTTCGGGCTTGACCAAGACCGGGGGAATCAGCAGGGTGAAGCCGTTGGCCACCGCGGTCTGCACGGCCAGCTGCAGCAGACCGAGTTGCAGCAGCGCTCCATATCCAGTGAGGAAGTAGAACCGGGCACCGGAGACCTTCGCGCCACGCTCCATGTCGAACAGTCGCAGTGACTCGCCCAATTCCACATGGTCCTTGGGATTTTCGATGGCAGTCGGCTCACCCACCAGCTCGCGGACCACAAAGTCCTGCTCGCCACCGGCCGGGACGCCGTCGATCACCACATTGCTGATCGCCTTGTGTGCCTCGGTGAATGCGGCCTCTGCGATCACCTGCTCGGCTTCGGCGGCCTTGACTCGCGCCGCGAGCTCAGAGGCGGCAGCCAGCAACGCGGGGCGCTCCTCGGGCGTCGCCTGACCTACCTTCTTACTTGCCGTCTTCTGCTCCGCGCGCAATGTATCGCCGGTCGACACCGCCGCCCGCCGCGACGTATCGGCGTCGAGGAGCACATCCACGAGTGCCGGGTCCTCGCCTCGCAGACGCTGCGAGGCACGCACCGCGTCGGGGTTTTCACGCAGAAATTTGAGGTCGATCACCCGCTGAACACTACTGGGGCTAGTTTCCGCACCTGCGATTCAGCCCAGTGCTGACCCATCGGCTCCGACAATCGTCTCGACCTGGGCACGCAACCCCGCCAGCTCCTCGCGCCGGGCCGGCGTGTACTCGCGCGCCACCTCGTCGAGCACACACACCGTCCCGGCGACCTCACCGGCTGAGTTGTGAACGGGAAGCCCCAGATAGTTGGTGAGGCCGAACTCGATTTCATCCTCGTTGCCCGCGAAAAGCTCGTCGACGCGCAAGTCCCTCACGAAGACCTCGTCACGGGTGTCCACGACATGCTCGCAGTACAGAGGGACCCTGCCCGGGTCGTCTCCCGCTTTCTTTCCGACAGAGCCAACCGCGTAGTGCTCGGCCGCCTCTCCAGCCGTGGCAGCGACAGCCATCGCACCAGGCTCCGAACGCATGACCGGCCCCGATCGGACACCTAGCAGGCGCGCGACCTCGTCGAGCCGCGGCGCCAGCAGCGAGGGCTGCACTCGCCATGAATCCCCAAGCGGCCTAACGGCCGAACAGGCTCACATACTCGTCCTTGCCGAACATCCGCGCCGCATCGAGCGCGGACGGGGTCCCGGCGGTGGGGTCGGCGCCCGCCTTGACCAGGATTTCGACGATGTCGTCGGAGCCCTTGAACACCGCGCCGGCCAACGGGGTCTGCCCCTTGTCGTTGGCGCGATTGACGTCGGCGCCGCGCGCTATCAGCGACCGCACCGTCGACGCGTTCCCGTGGTATGCGGCCAGCATGACGAGGGTGTCGCCTGCCTCGTTCGTCAGATCCACCGGTGCACCGGAGTCCAGGTATGCGGCCAGGGTGGACGCGTTGCCCTCTCTGGCCATATCGAAAAGTTCGTGGGCGAGCGCGGCGACCTGCTCGGCAACGCGGGCCTGATGCTCGGCTTCCCCCGCTGAAGAGTCGCCGATCTCGTCGCCGTCATCACGGTCAGGTTCCATCGATGTCACAGAGTTCAATCTAGCTGCGCTCGCGGAGAGCATCGCTGGGCTAACCCGCGCCGCCACCTGTAACAATGACTGCAGTATGAGTGACGAAGCCGAACCCACGCCGAAGGTCGAGCGGGACGAGTCCTCCCCGGACCAGTCCACCGACGACGAGGTGGGCACCGATACGTCCGGGGACTCCGCTGCTGAGTCCCCGGACGCTGCCGTGCCACCCGCGGAGGCCCAGGAAACCCCGGAGACCCCCGGCACCTCGGACTCTGATACCGAATCGGTCGCTGCCGACTCTCCGCAGACGGAAGTCCTGGACTACCCCGAAAACGAGGATCCCGACGCGTCCGCCGATGGCGTCGACGAGGCCGCTCAGCCGGCGAAGAACCGCTGGTGGGACGGCCTGAAAGAGGGCCTCAAAGAGCGCTCCACCCACCGTGCGCTGCTGCTCGTCACTTTTGGCGGGTTGTTCATCGCGGGTCTCACTCAGGCGCTGCCGGACGGCTGGACCTCGGCAGACCGTTTGGTCAACAAGATCGACTCCAACCCGGTGCCGAGCACCGGCGCCCCGGGCAACAGCACCTTCAATTCGGCAAAGGGTGGCGACTGCCTCAGTTGGTCCGCGCCCACGTCCATGGCCGATGTCCGCACCGTTGATTGTGCGATCGACCATCGTTTCGAGGTCGCCGAATCCATTGACCTGCGGACCTTCCCCGGCACGGAGTACGGGCCGGATTCGCAGCCGCCCAGCATGGTGCGCATCCAGGAGATCAGCCAGGAGCAGTGCCAGGTCGCCATCAATCGCTATCTGGGCGATCGCTACGACCCGAACAGCCGATTCACCATGGGCATGCTGTACCCGGATAAAAAGGGCTGGTCTGAGGCGGGCGAACGACGCGTGCTGTGTGGGCTACAGCTCCCCGGCTCCGACAACCAGCAACAGCTCTTCCGCGGCAAGGTGGCCGAGCAGGACCAGTCCAAGGTCTGGCCGGTAGGCACGTGTGTCGGCATCGACTCGACGACGAACCTGCCCACCGAGCTCCCGGTGGACTGCGACAGGGCTCATGCCATGGAGATCACCGGAACCGTGAGCCTCGCGGAGCAGTTCCCGGGTTCGGTACCACCCGAACCCGACCAGGACGCGTTCATCAAGGACAACTGCAACCGCCTGACCAACGAGTACATGGGGAATCCCGACGGGTTCCGCGCCACCACGCTGACGCTGTCGTACAACACGATCACCTTGCCGAGCTGGACCGCGGGGAGCCGTCAGGTCAGCTGCAACATCGGTTCCACCCTCGGCAACGGCGCGTGGTCGACCTTGGTCAACAGCGCCAAGAGCGGGCAATTACTGATCAATGGGCAACCGCCGGTACCGCCGCCGGACATTCCCGCGGACCGGCTGAACCTGCCGCCGATCCCGTTGTCCACCACCCCGGCGCCGACCCAGCAGCCGACTCAGCAACCCAGCTACACCCAGCAGCCGACATACACGCAGCAGCCAACCCGCACTCAACAACCAACACAGCAACCGAACCAGCAGCCGACGCGGACCTCTGCGCCGCCGACATCTTCGGTCGCGCCTAACCCCAGCAATCCTCCCGGCAACACGATCGTGACGACGCTGCCGCCGGGTGCGGGTCCACCACCGCCGCCTGCGGGCCCGCCGATGGATGGTCCTCCCATGGAGGGACCGCCGATGGAGGGGCAGGTACCGGGACAGGCACCCCCGGGAGCCCCGCCACCCGGGCCGGCCTAGCTGTGCCCGCTCCCACCTCCGGCCCCTGATGGCAGTCCCAATGAGCGAGCAACGGTTCGAAGAACTCGTCGCCGATGCCCTCGACGCCGTGCCGCCCAAGCTCGCCGCCGCCATCGACAACGTGGTGGTGCTGGTCCAGGACCGGCATCCGGAGGATCCCGAGCTACTTGGGCTGTACGAGGGGATCGCGCTGACCGAGCGTGACAGCTTCTACGCGGGCGCGCTGCCGGACACCATCACGATCTATCGCGAACCGCTGCTCGAGATGTGTTCCAGCGAACACGAGGTGGTCGACGAGGTGACGATCACGGTCATCCACGAGATCGCTCACCATTTTGGTATCGACGATGAGCGATTACACCAGCTGGGCTGGGACTAAAGAGGCGGCTGAGGTTTGCTAGAAAAAAATCCAAAAATCTTGGAGAATGATGGAACCGAATAGAGGGATCCGCCGTCCATCTCTAGTGAAAGGGCAAATCTGCCCTTAGGACGACGCGAGACGAGTGGGGGAAAGGGGACAGAAGATGGCTGACGTACCGGCGCCCGCCCAGCGTGAGGAGATCCGTTGGGACCTGGCTAACCAGCCGGGAACTGTTCTGCAGGTCGATCCGGATGTGATGAAGGATGCCGCTGTCGAGTACGACGCGATGGCGCAGCGACTGCAGGAAGCTCTCGACAAGCAGCTCGAGGCCACGAAGTTCGGCTCCGCGGGCCGCGACGAGGTGTCCACCGCAGTGGCCAACGCGTCCGCGAAGACCAACGAGAACTTCGAGAAGGTCGCCAAGGACGGTATCGAGCAGCTCAAGCGCATTGCCGAGGCGTTCCGACGCAACTCGCAGGCGTTCGTGGACCTCGAACGGCACAACGCCGCCCGTATCAATGGTGTGGGGGAATAGATCATGACCGGATTCACTGGCGTCAACTGGGTGGCCCGTAAGGCGAAGAAGCTGGCCCTGGACCTGACCACCGGTGCTGGCCCGACGCATGTGGTCGACAGTGCCCTGGCCTGGCAAGAGATCAGCGCCGCGTTCGCCGAGGTGCACGAGAACAGCCTGGGTGTCAGCGAGAAGCTCGTGGAGGGGTACCGCGGACCTCGTGCCGAGGAGGCGCTGTCCAAGCTGACCCCGTTCACCGAGTGGCTGGACAAGATGGCCGGACTGACTCAAGAGGTCAGCGTCACCGCTAACACCTATGCCGAGTCCTACGGCACCGCGGTTCTCGACATGCCGCACATCAACGACCTGGCCCAGCTTGAGAAGGCCAAGGCCGAGGCTCTGTCCGCAGGCGGAGCGCTGTTCGGACTCCACGCCACCACCGAAGGCATGGAGCAGGGCCTCGATCTGCAGGCCGCTAAGGCCATGGAGACCTACGAGTCAGCTAGCGAGCCCGCGGCCAAGGTCGTGGAGTTCCCGGCGGCTCCGGAGATCATCAAGTACCCCGAAGAGAAGTCGGAGGCCAACAGCGGCAACACCGGTGTCAGCGCCGCAGGCGTCGGCCTGTCCGAGATGGGCCCGAGCCCGCTGAGCCCCGACTCCGTGCCCGGCGTGCAGAGTGCCCGTGCGGCGGCCATATCGATGACCGCCAACGCGGCCTCCGCCGGCGGCTCCGGTATGGGCATGGGCGGAATGGGCGCGCCGATGGCCGGCATGATGGCCGGCGGCGCGCTGGCCGCGAGTGCGGGCAAGGGCATCAAGGTCGGAAACGTCAACAACAAGAGGGATGAGGACGAGGACGACGAGAAGCTCACCGCCATCGGCGCCACTGGCGTCTTCATGGGCGACGAGAGCAAGCCCGTCGAACTGCCGGACATTCTGACCACCAAGTCGGGTACCGACAAGGTCGCCGACTTTGAAAATGTAGATGCCTCAACGCTGTTCGAGCGCGGCGGCTCCAAGGGAGCAGTGGCGCCGCCGGTCCTCGGTGCGAGCGCGGAGCTGTGACCGTCCGCCTGGACTTCGACGAACTGGAGCTGACCCGCGAGATCACCGGTAACGACCTCTTGCCGGTTGTGTTGGCCGCGGGTCCGCGCCACGAAGACGAAGTCGAACATCGAGACGCCCTGGAAAGCGCCCGCGCCAGGCTCAAGGAGCGCAACCTACTGAAGGGCGAGGACCTTCACCCGACGCTGCGCGACATGCTGACCTCGGCCAGCAAGGCCACCGGTCAGGTGGCGGTACGCCGTTGGGCGGGATCGCAAATGCTGCGCCTGTGCCTGGTCGAGCACGGCGAGGCGTATGTGCTGCTGGTCAACGATGGCGAGGGTGTGGCCATGCGATCGGTGTCCGGTTCACTCGGCGCCGAACTGTGGCGCTACCTGGGGGATGCCACCCCGCTGAAGTTCGGGTCGGTCAACGCGCCCGCCGAGCAGCTGGCCCTGGCCCTCAATGCCGAGCCCGCCGATATGGCCCGCCATCTCATGGCGCTCGGTGCCACCAAGGCCGACGCCGTAACCGTCGCGAAGGCGATGGCTCGCCGCGGCGCGATGACCGAGATCACCGCGATTCGCCGAGTCGACGGCATCACCGACCGTGCACCTGGCGGAGTTGCGGTGTACGACACCGCGTTTGGCCGAATCATGGCGACCCCCAGCACGTCTGCCGACGGTGCGTTGTGGGCCACGCTCACTCCAGCGACACCGCAGCGGATGACGCACGCACTCAAGAGCCTCGGCCTGGAGTAGGGCAGCGGCCCTGTTCACACCGTCTTGGTGACGCCGTAGTGGCCGATGATGTCTTCAGTTCCTGAGGTCGTGCTGGTGAGCACCGCATAGGACCGCAGGAACAACTGCCCGATGCACCCATCGATCTTGATGTGGACATCCTTGAGCGTGACGCGTGATTGCGTGCCCTTGAACTTCTTCTTGTGACAGAGACGTTGATGACCTCACCGGGCTTTGGCCCCACCTCAATGTTTCCCACGAGGAGCATGCTGATATTGCCGAGTCCGGACTGGCCGATCGACGAGGAGAGGCCGACGCTTCCGGTTAGACGAACACCACCCAGCGCGATACCGCAGCCGATCTGATAACCCGCCTCGACAGTGCCGCCCTTCAATGTGGTGTTACCGCCGCCCTTCACGCTGGCGATGAATGTGCCTCCGGCCAGATACAAAAGAAGGCTCCCCCGCCGCTCGGTTACGGCCACTCGTCGGCATACGGTGCTAGAACACGGGTATGAAGAAATCACCGGAGTGGCGGCACGCCATCAGCTGCGGCGTGGCCTGCCGAGATTGCATCCGAGATATCGACCACTGCCACGGTACGTTGATCGTGCATTCCTCCCGGCATTCCGAGTGCACAGACCGTGACTGCGACGGGCACTATCTACTACGACACAGCCTCATCATTGATTGCATTGCCGCGCAATGTAATTGCGAGGGCGAGAGCCGGCTGGCGGTCTAGCCCATTGGGTCGGCCGACTGCGCCAGTTCCTCGGCGCTGGCAGCTTCCTGATGCGGGAAGGGCGCAGCCGCATCGCCCCACTGCACGCAGCTCCATCGTCCGTCGGTAATCGGTGCCAGCACAACCGCTTCCGCATTACGCAGGTGATGGTTCACCGCGAAGCCAGGGTCCACTCCAGCGAGAGTGGCCGCCACCAAGCGGATCGCCGCACCATGGCTCACCACCACCACATCACCGGTCGACGCGTCGTTTTCGAGGTGTCGCAACCGGAGCTCGGCAACCACGGGCAGATACCTGTCGAACACGTCTTGCGCGGATTCACCACCAGGCAAACGGGTTCCAAATTCACCGAAGTGCCAACGCTCATATGTGCGGTCGAAAATCTCGAACGACTCCAGGCCGGTGTGATCCTCCAACTCCCCCGCCTGCACCTCATGCAAACCGTCGAGCTGAAGCGCCTCCGCACCAAGATGTCCCGCGATCTCCGTGGCGCTCTGGACGGCGCGCAGCGCCACCGAATGCACCAGCGCCGCAGGCGCATGCTCCTCGTACTGTTTGGCGAACAGGCGGGCCTGTTGCAGTCCGAGCTCGGTCAGCGCCGCACCCGGCGGTTTGGTGTCCAGCCTGCGTTCAACGTTTCCGTACGACTGCCCGTGCCGGACCAGGACAAGGCGCCCGCTCACCGCAGCTTCCCTTCTCGCGTCTCGGCGAGCCATCCGGACGCCTCGTCCAATACCGGCGGGTTGGCGCCGGCGGGCGCTGTGATTCCTCTTGGCCACGATCCCAAATACCGCACATCCGCACAACGACGATGTAGTCCCTTGAGTGCCTCGCCGACGGCGACGTCGTCGATATGGCCGGCACAGTCCAGGAAGAACCGATAGGTACCCAGGCCGGTACGAGTCGGCCGGGACTCGATGCGGGTGAGATCGATATCCCGGATCGCGAACTCGTTCATGGCGGTGGCGAGAGCGCCGGGTACGTTCCCCAGCCCCAGCACCACCGAGGTGCGATCCGAGCCGGTTGCCGCCGGCGGCGGCCCCGGTTGCCCCACCAGCACGAAGCGCGTGTGCGCATGAGCTTCATCGACGACGCCGCTGGCCAGGGCATCCAGCCCCAGTCGCTGCGCGGCCCATTCCGTGCATACGCCCGCGTCGGCCCGCAGCGCCTTCACATCCTCGGCCGCCGCGGCATTTGAGTTGGCGGCGATTAGCTCGGCGTTCGGCAGGTTGGCCGCCAGCCACTCGCGCACCTGCGCGGCGGCGATCGGGAAACCGGCGACAGTCTTCACGTCCTCCGCGGACGTACCCGGCCGCACCGCGATGGTGAAGGACACCGGCAACACCGTCTCCGCGAAGATCTGCAGCGGAGTGCCCACCGCCAAGGTATCGAGTGTCGGGACCACCGGGCCCTCGAGCGAGCTTTCTATCGGAACGCAGGCGTAGGCCGCGTCACCCTTCTGTACCTGCACCAACGCCTCACGCGCACTGGCAACCGAGACCGGCTCCACCTCAAGCGAGCCGGGAATCCGCCCCGTCGTGCGCAGCGTGGTCAGCGCGGCCTCGGAGAACGTGCCTTCCGGCCCCAAATACGTGATGCGCTGCACACTTCAAACCTTAGGCGTTCCACGGCCGGGCGAACCCTCGACACAGGCGACAGCACAGGTGTCCCTTGCACTCTCGACGGTCCGTTGTTAACTTAGGCTTACCTCAGTTCATCGGGTTCTCCAGGGTTTGAACAGGAAGGGTCACCATGACCGCAGCACCGCCCACCACCGCCGAGCGTGTTCGTTCGGCTTGCGCACGGGCCGCGAGCTCAACTCTCGCCATCGCCGGAGCCGATGTGGTCGGGACCTCGCTGCATCATCTGTTCGACGACGGCACCTTCGCCGTCGCGGTCCCCTCGGATAGCGCCACCGCCGCCACCGTCGTCGCGGCCGGCCAATCCGGGATGCCCGCCCTCCTTGAGCTGACCGACCAAGCACCGCTTCCCGTGCGTGAGCCGGTGCGCTCACTGGTTTGGGTGCGCGGCAACGTGGTGGCCGCATCCGACCGGGAGGCCCGCGGCATCGTCGACGTGATCGCCAGCCGGATACCCAATCCGGCACTCCTGGACATCCGCACCGATATGCGGCTGCGCACAGAGCCCGGCTCGGTACTGCTGTGCCTGAACGTGGAGTCCGTCGTCGTCGCCGACTCGACAGGAGCCGAGTCGGTTGATGTCTCCGCACTGCTCGGTGCACGTCCCGACCCCTTCTGCGCACTCGAGGCCGGCTGGTTGTCACATATCGACCACGACCACCGCGATCTCGTCGAACGACTGGCGCGACGCCTTCCCCTGAACCTGCAGCACGGCGAGGTTCGGCTGCTCGGCATCGACCGCTACGGCATCCAGCTGCGCGTGGAAGGCGCGGCGGGCGACCACGACGTGAGACTGCCGTTCAACGAGCCCGTCAACGACACCGCGGGCCTGAGCCAGGCACTGCGCATTCTCGCCGGCTGCCCGTTTCTCAACGGACTGCGTGCCCGCAAGATCTAACCCAGCAACAGTTCGCGCAATACCTCGGCGAACATCACCGGCGCCTCACGGTGCGCGAAATGACCTTGGCCAACAAGCTCTTTGACTCGCACACCGGCTACCCGCCGTGCCAAATATCCCACCGGCTCACGGAACTGCAGCGGCGAGTTCGCCCCTTCGAGTAGCAGCATCGGGATGACCACACGGGTGTACTCACCGAGCACCTCCACGCAATGATCCAGGGCCTGGAACTCCCGCGACACGGTCGCCGAGCGCGCTCGAACCGCCGCGCTCCCTTGCCGATTCGCCGTCGCCACACTGTCCGACACCGGAAGCGGTGGCTCGTATAAGACGACGGCAGCAACATCGAGTCCGCGACGCAAGGCCTCCAGCACGACAACGGCACCGAACGAATGGCCGAGGATCACCGCGTCGGGTCCCGCTTCCGCAGCCACCGCGATGACATCGTCCGCCTCACGCGCCAGGCTGTGTTCCTCGGCGTCCGTACTCGCACCATGGCCACGCCGGTCGACAAGAAAGCACGTGAAGTCCCGTCGCAGCGCCGCGGCGACATCTGACCAGGTCGCTCCCGAATCCATCGCGCCGTGCACCATCACGAGCGGCGGCCCCTCACCGGACACGGTCAGGCTCAGACGAACCCCATCGGGCGACGCCACATAGCGCAGAGTGCTCACCACATCGGACACTCTTCCACCAATACCAGCCACAATGGGCGCCGTGGCAGAATCGGAGTCTTCACCTCTTCGTGTATGCGGCTCACCAGACATGACACCGAGCACCATCCGCATCGAGATCTGGATCGTGCTCGCCATCAGCTTCGGGATGAGCGCGGTCAGCGCAATCCTGCAGTTCACGTCTGCCGTCCTGGCCGGGCTTGCCGGCCAGACCGTAGCGCTCAATCCGCGCCGCGCTGAGCTCAGCCTGATCGACCTGGGATTGAACCTGGTGTCGATCACACGGCTGGTGGCCTGGGGCGCACTCGCGATATATCTGTTGTGGCGCAGCGGTTTCAGTCCGTCTTCGATCGGGCTTGGCCGCTGGCGCTGGCGGCCCGACAGCTTGGGTGCACTCGGATTGGCGGCGCTTATCGGGCTGCCGGGCCTGGCGCTGTACGTCGGCGCGCGCTGGATGGGCTTGAGCGTTCAGGTCATTCCCGCCTCCCTCGATGACACCTGGTGGCGGCTGCCGGTGCTGGTGCTGTCCGCATTCGCGAATGGCTGGGCCGAGGAGGTCGTTGTCGTCGCCTACCTACAGACACGACTGCGGCAACTGGGCTACGGAACGACCGCCGCCATCGTGTCCTCGGCGCTACTACGCGGTTGCTACCACCTCTATCAAGGTTTCTCGGCCGGTATCGGAAACCTGGCGATGGGTCTGGTCTTCGGATACGTCTGGCACCGCACCGGACGACTATGGCCGCTGGTCGTCGGCCATGGCGTGATCGACACCGTCGCCTTCGTCGGGTTCGCGTTGCTCCGTGATCACCTGGTCTGGCTCCATTAGCCTGATCTCATGGGACGCGCAGGATGACCGAGCCCACTATCCCCTTCCGTGGACGGCGTCCCCGTCAACGGAAGAGCCGGGAGGACAGCGAGGTCATCCGCCGGCACCTGCACCAGCCACCTCCTCCGGCGCGCGGTAACCCGCCGCGCCGCCCGAACCTCCCGCCGCCGCGCCGCGAGCAACCACCGCCACCGAGGCCGTCTTCCCGCGATCCACGACCGCGTCGTCCGGCACCACCAGCCAAACCACCACCCTCGCGTCCACGACGCACCCGGCGATGGGGCACCTGGATACGGCGCACCTTCGTTCTCGCGACGACCCTTGTCCTCCTTGGGTTCTGCACCATCATTGGCACGGCGTTCTGGATCGACGGGCGGCTACATCGCGTGGACGCGCTCACCAACTATCCGGAACGCCCCTCGGCCGGTAGTGGCACCAATTGGCTTCTGGTCGGCTCAGATAGCCGCCAGGCCCTCAGCCCGGAACAGGAAGCAGAGCTCGCCACCGGCGGAGACACCGGAGACGGCCGCACCGACACAATCCTGCTGGTGCACATACCCGCGTTCTACAACGGCGGGCCGGCCACCATGGTGTCCCTTCCGCGTGATTCGTATGTCCCCATCCCCGGCTACGGAAGTGACAAGATCAACGCCGCGTTTACGCTGGGCGGGCCATCGTTGCTCACCCAGACCGTCGAACAGGCCACCGGGCTGCGCATCGACCACTACGCGGAAATCGGATTCGGTGGATTCGCCTCGGTAGTCGATGCCATCGGCGGCGTCGCGATCTGCCTCGACGAGCCGATCGACGATCCATTGGCCGGAATCAGCCTGGCGGCCGAGTGCCAGACACTCAACGGGCCCGACGCACTGGGATACGTGCGCAGCCGGGCTACGCCTCGCGCCGACCTGGATCGCATGACACACCAACGGGCGTTCATGTCCGCACTGCTTCACCGAGTAAGCAGTCCGGCGGTCTGGACCAACCCGTTCCGCTGGTATCCCCTCGCCACATCCACCTCCGATGCCATCACCATCGCGCAAGGCGATCACAGCTGGAATCTGGCCCAATTGGGGCTGGCCCTATCGGGTTCCGTGCAGAACCTCACCATGCCTATCGGCTCGTTCTCCTCGAACTGGGCGGGAGACATCGTCACCTGGGATGAGGACGCCTCCGGACGGCTCTTCGAGGCGCTACGCACCGGTCGACAAGTTCCCGCAGACCTCTTGCCCGACCCGGCCACAGCGACCCCTTGACGCACTAGGCTTTTCGATGTGGCTACCACCGATCTCCATGCGCGCGCATCCTCGCCATTCCTCGAACTGTTGCGTGATCAGATCCGCAATGAGTTCACGGCCTCGCAGCAGTACATCGCCATCGCGGTCTACTACGACGATGCCGATCTGCCGCAGCTGGCCAAGCGCTTCTACGCGCAGGCGGTCGAGGAGCGCAATCACGCGATGATGATCATCCGCTACCTGATCGACAAGAACGTCGCCATCTCCATCCCCGGCGTCGACCCCGTCATCAACGAATTCGCGGACGCGCGCGCACCGATCGCCCTAGCCCTCGAACAGGAAAAGCGCGTGACCGATCAGGTCACCGAACTCGCTCGGTCGGCCCGGTCTTCAGGTGATTACTACGGCGAGCAGTTCATGCAGTGGTTCCTCAAGGAGCAAGTCGAGGAGGTCGCCCTCATGGACACGCTGCTCACGGTCGTCGACCGCGCTGATCACGACCTGTTCGATCTGGAGAACTTTGTGGAGCGCGAACTCAACCGCCCCGTCGGCCAGGATGCGACGGCGCCCCCTGCAGCCGGCGGCGCACTCTAAATCAATTTTGCGCACTGCGATTCCCAATTAGGGGTGCGCGTACATTAACTTTGGCTAAGTTAAGAATAAGCCAATTAGCTTGCGTAATATTCAACCAGTACTTAGGTGACGATAACCTCATTAAGGTTGGCCTTGGCTGACAATGGCCCTGACCTGGTCTATTGTCGAATTCATGTCCGCGACCGACACCCCCAAGACCAAATTCAATGCGCTCCTTCATGACCAGATCGGCCACGAGTTCACCGCGTCGCAGCAATACATTGCAATTGCCGCGTATTTCGATGATGCCGACCTTCCACAGCTCGCCGCGCATTTCTACAAGCAGGCGGTCGAAGAACGTAATCACGCCATGATGATCGTGCGTTACCTCATCGACCGGAGCGTTACCGTGGAGATCCCCGCTGTGGGTACGGTGACCAACGGATTCACCGCGCCGCGCGAGCCCCTGGCCCTGGCGCTAGCTCAGGAGCAGACCGTCACCGAGCAGGTCACCGAGCTGGCCCGTACTGCCCGGGATGAGGGCGACTACATCGGTGAGCAGTTCATGCAGTGGTTCCTCAAGGAGCAAGTGGAAGAGGTCGCACTCATGGACACGCTACTCACGGTCGCCGAGCGTGCCGGAGACAACTACTTCGACCTCGAGGAGTTCGTGGCGCGCGAGATCTCGGTCGTATCAAGCGATCCCACCGCACCCCCGGCCGCGGGTGGCTCGCTGTAGTCATCCTGACGGGCTCGAAAACAATCTCTCCCCTGTCCTCGGCCGTGGTCGAGGACAGGGGAGAGATTGTTTTCGAGCCCGTCACGCCACTTCACGGAACCCCCGTCGGCTAATCTTGAATAGCAGATCCTGATTTGCCATCTCCAGGGACGACGCGACGAAAGGGGGGCAGTGGACCCGATGTTCCGCGGCCGACACATTCAGCTGACGCTCACCGCTTCTCGTGCCATCGAGTCACTTCGCGCTAATCCTTTGTTTGTCGATGCATGGGCCGAGCATCTGGTACAGGCATCGGGCGAGCCCTACGCATTGGCACTGCTGAACCAGCAACCAGCGGGTTCCCCCGTTGCTGCGGACGCGACCAGCGACCACAAATCCTTCGTCGCGCATTGTCGGTCTCTCATGACGAAGCATTACGACGATTCCCTCCTCGCGGCGACGCGTTCCGGCGCCCGCCAGGTGGTGCTGTTGGCAGGCGGACTAGACACTCGCGCCTACCGGCTGGATTGGCCCGAGGGCACCACGGTCTTCGAGGTCGACTACCCCGAACTACTCAGCTTCAAGCAAGAAGTGCTCGCCGATAGCGGCGTGGAGTCACGGGCCGAGCGCCGACAGGTCGGAACATTCCTCAGCGGCCCCTGGCAATCGGACCTCACCGCTGCGGACTTCGATCCGGATCTGCCCACCGCATGGCTCGCGGAGGCACTTGTCTCACACCTACCCGGCCCCAGCCATGACGCGCTCTTTGAGCGAGTCATCGAGATGTCGGCGCTCGGCAGCAGTATCGCCACCGACACCGATGGCATCGCGCCCTCTGGTCAGCCGTGGGCTGACGTCCGTGATGCATTGGGCCCGAACGCATTGCATGCCGACGGGCTCTCCCCGGTGAACGACGGACGCACCCTATCCGGGGAGTGGCTGTCGGGACATGGCTGGCTGATAAGAACAACCACCGGTTACGAACTCGCGGAACGCTATGACCGTCCGTTGGACGGCGAGCCGGCGCCATACTCTCAGGAATTCGCGGAACGCCGGTTCCTTACCGCGACGCTGCCGGCGACGTATCTGTCCTAAGCGGAGAACTCGGGCCCTGTGGTGGGATTCCGCACCGCACGCGTGGTTTCGGCTACAACGCCGTACCGGTGAGGCCCCGCTGTAGCCACGATTTGGTGCGACCGGGATGGTTGGTCGCGATCCAGGCGACGCCAATGCTTCGGCAGAACTCGACGTCCTCGTAGTGGTCGACCGTCCAGCAGTACGTCGCCCGTCCTTGAGCCGCCGCCCTGTCGACCAACTCCGGATGCTCACGCAGGGTCGCGATGGACGGTCCCACTGCGGTGGCTCCCACCGTGGTCGCAGCGCTGCCCCCTAAATACCGGGACGTCTCACCCAGTAGCACTGTCGGCAACATGGGGGCCGCGCGACGGATGCGCCACACCGCCGCAGCCGAGAAGGACATGACGACTGCTCGCGACATATCCGCCGATGCCGGTGCGGCGATCCCGAACCGGTGCAGCAGAGCGAGCACCTTGTTTTCCACCAGCGACCCGTAGCGCACAGGGTGCTTAGTTTCGATGAATAGTTTCACCGGGCGGCGGTTCCAGTCGAGCACGAGCGAGACCAGCTCCTCCAACGTGAGCAGCCCGGTGCCTGGTCCGGCCTCAGCGCCGCCCGGATGCCAGCCGCCGAAGTCCAACGCGCGCAACTGACTCAGTGTCATTTCGCTGACCAACCCGGTCCCGTTCGACGTGCGATCCACCCTGCGGTCGTGCACGCAGACGAGCTGTCCGTCCCGAGTGAGACGGACATCGCATTCCACCCCATCCGCGCCTTCTTCGAGAGCGAGCTCGTAGGCGGCAAGGGTGTGCTCGGGCCGGTCCGCCGACGCACCCCGATGCGCGACGACGAACGGATGTCGTTTAGCCCTGCCGTCTATCTCGTCGGCTCCTTGCACAAGCTGGGGCTCCGCCCCATCACCAGGCTCCGGCGACTCGGTCACGCTCCAATGCTGCCGGTTCCTGCCCCGTCGGTTCAACCGCAGCGCCGGAATTGTCCCCGCGTGTCGTCGGCATATCCGGGCGATCGGCATCAACGGGTACCGGCCCCTGCGGGGATTCCACCGCCAGCCAGCGCACCGAGCGGTGCTGCCCCTCCGGAGCGGTGAAGCCGTTGTATACGCGCCGCAGTGACCAGGCCGCAACCGCAGCGACGGCGTAATCGAGGGTGGTGAACAGCGCGTTGTCGGCGACGCCCTGCACGGTGAGCGGATCGCGGACGACCCACGTCACGAGCACCAGCAGCCAAGTCACTCCCCAGAGGATCGACCACCACACGATGTTTCGGTACTGCCGATACCACCGGTTTTCGACCTTGGCGAGCTCGAGCAGCAGCAGGGGTATGCCGACGATATTCACGATCGGCACCAGACAGCCCACGCGGATCTCCCACCGCGCCCGTGGATCATCAAATCCCAGGTCACGGTATGTTTCAGCACGCCGCTCGATCATCCAGTCGGTGAGGAACCACGCGGTGGCGGCCATCACCGCGAAGGCAACCGCCACACTGAAGAGCACTAGCCCGTTCGAAGCGCTGGCGACGGAGCG
This sequence comes from Mycobacterium sp. D16Q14, assembly GCA_002013415.1. Taxonomy (GTDB): domain Bacteria; phylum Actinomycetota; class Actinomycetes; order Mycobacteriales; family Mycobacteriaceae; genus Mycobacterium. Next base: position 64,070 of record MAEX01000004.1, on the reverse strand, counting down.
CGGAATCAGCGCCCCGCGGTTGTACACCATCAGCGCATATCGAAGAAAATGCGCACACGAAACGATTGCCAGGGTGATGATTGTGGCCAGCAGGAGCCTCTCGAGCACACGGCTGGGGATATGACCCCCGGCTATCCCTTGGTGTGAGGACCCGGCCGGTTCGATGTGGTCTACCAGACCCCAGCGGGGGATGTATCCGTAACGCGGTGTCGGCCCGAGCGGACGCCGACGGCGGGCCGGGGTCGGGGGCGAGCCGGGACGCACGGCAATCCATCGATATCCCGCGGGAAGCCGCGTGGGACGGGCCGGAGGACGCCCGGCGGGCGTTGCCACAGGCCCCTGTGCGGTGGGCGGAACCCAGTACTTGCCGGTCGGCGGCTGGGCTCCGGCGGGCGGACGGGGCATCGGCGCGGAAGGACGCGGCGAGGCCGTCATCCCCGGGTCAAGCAACGTGCCCCGACACCGCGGGCACCAGTATCGACGCTGCTCACGCACGTTCCACTGGGTACCGCAGCGGGAGCACACCTGGATCATTCGTCCAGCGTAACGGCCTGAGGGCGCAACCTGCAGCGAGCAGTGCACTGGCACCAACCTGAGAGGGAGGTCGCCAGGAACTCAGCTGATCGTCGGTTTACCTGCCTGTACCCAGGCCAGCATGCCGCCAGAGACGTTGCTGACATCGAATCCGTTGCGATTCAGGTAGGCGGCGGCGCGCTGAGATCGCCCGCCCGCATGGCAGATCACCCACAACGGCGCATCAGGATCGAGCTCGTCCATCCGGGAGGGCACATCGCCGAGCGGTATATGTTGCGCGCCGTCGATATGCCCGGCTGCCCACTCGTCATCCTCGCGGACGTCAAGCAACTTGACACCAAGATCAAACGCGGCCGAGATCTCATCGATGCCGACCTGAGGGACTTCATCGCCCGAGGGGAAAGTCATCGTCCATTCCTGTCGCTCAATTGGGGTGGCGGCTGCTGTGCCTGCAACTTCTCGCAGTGTGACGTACGCCACGGCAATGTCGGCTTATCCACAGTATCCACAGGTTGATCCACAAACCACAGGCTGCTCATTTGTATTTGCGCTGGCCAGGACTTCGTAGAGGCGCTCAGCAGGGCTGGCGACGGGGAACCGTAGCACTGCCTGCGCATAGTTAGCGAATTCATAGTCACCGCCGTGGGATAGCTCACGCCTGTGCTGGATCGCCGGGTGGCACATCCAGTCCGATAGGGCAGGAAACCGATGTCCCGCCGAGTCCGCAGTATCCGTTTGGGTTCTTGGCCAGGTACTGCTGGTGATACTCCTCGGCGTAGTAGAAGCGCCGCGACGCATGATCGATCGGCCCGTCCAACGGAGCTATCTCCGTGGTGACCGCTCCGTATCCGGCGTCAGCAAGTGCGGACCCGTACCGTGTGGCGCTCTCGGCGGCCTGCGTCGCCTGACTCTCACTCGTCGCATAGATGGCCGAGCGGTATTGGCTGCCGCGATCGTTGCCCTGCCGCATGCCCTGAGTGGGATCGTGGCTCTCCCAGAACTGCACCAGAAGCTGCCCGTAGGTCACCTCACGAGGATCGAACACCACCAGCACGACCTCCGCGTGCCCGGTCTGCCCAGAGCACACCTCTTCATAGGTCGGATTGGGCGTGTAGCCCCCGGCGTATCCAACGGCGGTGGAATAGACACCGTTAACCTTCCAGAAGCCCCGTTCAGCGCCCCAGAAGCACCCCTCGCCAAACACCGCGGTGTCGAGCCCCTCCGGGAAGGGCGGCACGGTTGCGTGACCGTTGACGAAGTGCGTGCCGGATATCCGAATCGGGGTGGTACGCCCGGGCAGCGCGGCACCCTCCCCGACGATTGCCGACTTTCCCGGTGCGAGCCCGCCTTCGAGTCGCCCCAAGATCTGATCGCGAACGTTATTTACCCAAGAAGCCATGCCGCTGATGGTACGCCGCAGCACTCCACCAATTTGCTGGTCTAGCTGGGGTTTCCAGGTACACACAGGGTGAATTTTCGCGCATCGCGATTTGGAGCTATGATAACCGTCACACGCGAGATGCTGTGACTCATCTCACCGTGACGGTACTTGCGCAGGGTGACAGGAGGGCGGCGATGACGGCACAGTGGGCAGGGCACGAGTCGATGTCCACTTCCGGCTGGCAGTTGACCCCACGCTGCTACAACACCTCCTACCGCGTCGCGGCCTTCCGAGCGCTTGTCATCGCGCTCATCCTCGCCGCCGGCCTCGCGTTTCTCATCCTGATCTAGCCGGGAGTCTCGGCGATCCGCTTCGTCCGGCCAACATTGGGTGACCAAATAAGGATGCATGCGTCCTTGCTACGCGTTGCGCAATAGAGCAGGGTTGAATCGGTAGGCCGGCGCATCCGGTGCATCCGGTTTGGCCGTGTCTTCTCATGGAATGGATCTGCACACACGCGGATACGAAGCAAGCCGAAAGGAATCTCGTGGCTGAGTACACACTGCCCGATTTGGACTACGACTACGGAGCTCTGGAGCCCCACATCTCGGGACAGATCAACGAGCTGCACCACAGTAAGCACCACGCGGCCTATGTGGCGGGCGTCAATTCCGCTGTCGCCAAGTTGGAAGAGGCCCGCGAGACGGGGGACCACGCCGCGATCTTCCTCAATGAGAAGAACCTGGCCTTCCACCTCGGTGGTCACGTGAACCACTCGATCTGGTGGAAGAACCTGTCGCCCAACGGTGGCGACAAGCCCACCGGCGATCTGGCCGCCGCTATCGACGACCAGTTCGGCTCGTTCGACAAGTTCCAGGCGCAGTTCACTGCGGCGGCCAACGGTCTGCAGGGCTCAGGTTGGGCAGTGCTCGGCTACGACAGCCTGGGGCAGAAGCTGCTGACCTTCCAGCTGTACGACCAGCAGGCCAACGTCCCGCTGGGCATCATCCCGCTGCTCCAGGTCGACATGTGGGAGCACGCCTTCTACCTGCAGTACAAGAACGTCAAGGCGGACTACGTCAAGGCGTTCTGGAACGTCGTCAACTGGGCCGACGTGCAGGACCGCTACACCGCGGCCACCACGAAGACATCGGGCCTTATCTTCGGCTGATCTCGCTGTTTCGCTTGGGCCCCGGGTTTGTTACGAATCCGGGGCCCAAGTGTGTTATCGGCGTGTCCGCTAGCAATTGCGGGGCGACTCCGCGCATGGTAATTCTGGAATAAGCAGCGTCGCGCAGCGTGGATGTGGTGTCAGAGTGATTGCGAGCGTGACAGATATGACAACTAGTTCCGATCAGCCGATCGAGATCGCGCCCTTCCACGCGGGCGGATCGCTCAGGGGGTTCGTGGTGTGCGGCCGCTGGCCCGATTCCACCAAGGAATGGATGCAGCTGCTGATTGTGACAGTGCGCATCGCCACACTGCCCGGATTACTTTCCACCACAACGATTTTTGGCGCCCGCGAGGACCTGCCTGACGATCCCGCGCCCGGCATGGTCGGTTTGGTCGTCGCCGAAGGCACGGTGCTCGGGGAGTCGGCGGTCGCGCCCGGGCATTTTGCAGAACATCAACCACCGGCGTTGCTTATGCTCCATCCGCCATCCGAGACCAACCCCACACTGCCGGAATGCCTTGGTGCAGCCTCGGGTTGCCTGCTTCTTCCCGGATTGCCACACCTGGGGCTAGAGCATCGAGCCGCATGGGTTGAGGCCGAGTCAGACGGCACGGTGACATCGGTGGTGAGTCGGGTAGGCATCGATCCCATCAGCGATCCCGACACGGCCGTGTTGGCCATGTTGCTTGCCGCGTAAAGGAATTCGTCGACTCGACTTCCACCACTACCGGCCATGGCGCCGCATACCCGTTCTTCTGCTTAGGTTTTCGATCCGGCACCGCCGTGCCCACGATGCGGGCCGAGAGTAGGCATCCCCAAAGTCGCGATCACCATTACTCGCGCCAAACAGCCATTCGGCGAACCGGTTACGTTCGGTGCGCGAGGCCTCGACAACCGCCCCGAGCACGATCCGTCAGCCGCCGCCAGTGACAACACGGCATTCCTGGGCGAGCTCGGCAACCATTCCCACACTGATGACAATGCGGCCTGAACTGCGCTGGCATTGATCGATCGCGCGGGCGGGCGTCCGACCCATGCCGGCCCCAGTTCACGGTCCCTCCGTCGCCGTCGAACACGCCCCCCGGGGCCATACTCCTCAAACGGCCCCATCGCCCTCCGAGCAGGTTTGGCATTCCCCGGCTCCGGGAGTTGGATTCGGTGCACGAACAACGCAAACCACCGCCCTAAACCAGCGACCGCCCGCACGACTCGTTTCCCCTCCCTGGCGATCATTTCCTCAAAATTTAGGCCGAGCTCGGTGACACGACAATGCCGACCGCCGCCGCCCCGCCAGCGACCATCGGTGGAACCACGCGCTGCTGGGCTCTCCGACAGGCACGGTGTGCGCTGAAACGGGCACGTTCCCCGCGGGACCCAGCCGCACCGGTCACTTCCGTCACATCTGCTCCAGGACGTGACCGCGACACCCGTCGCGATCTCGGTTTGGGAGGGTCTTCGGCGGCTCTGACGGGGCGTTGGACGGCGGTGGCAGACCACACGCTCCCATAGTTGCTGTGATCTTGCTCACAGCTCACCGCCATGGATTTACCGCTGGTCAGAGGGGATGCCCTGCTGACGGGCACGCTTGCCGTCAACGTTCCACTATTAAAACGTTACCTATGCGCGGCGATTCCCGCCATAATCGCTAGCTGCAGTTATCGTCACGGACATGACATCGTGCCAGGTCAGCGCGGCGTGCGCGGAGAAGACGCGGTGCCGGTGCCAGTAGCAACTCAGCAGGTTATACAGCCAGACACTGTGCCCGGCCGACTTAGGAAACGAATGCGACCTCTCCGCACGGCCCACACCGGAGTCTCCGAGCCATCGCCCTGGGGATTCATCAATCATTTGCCTGAGAACGAAGATTCCCAGATCGTCCCGAATATTGGACGCTGCACGAATGTGCCTGAGCTAGCAGGTTTGGATTACCGAACATCATGTCCATCCGCGGCGAACTTGATGGTTGCGCTTGGCTGCAGGCAAAACTAAGGTTACGATAGGCAGCAAATACGTCCCCCGAATTAGCAACTTTATCTGTTTGTGGAGGTAAGGCTCGATGAGCACCACGTTCACCGCACGTTTGAATCGGTTGTTCGACACCGTGTACCCGCCCGGGCGCGGCCCCCACACCTCTGCCGAGGTGATCGCGGCCCTGCGTTCCGAGGGCATCACGATGTCCGCGCCGTACCTGTCGCAGCTGCGATCAGGTAACCGCACCAACCCTTCGTCGGCGACCATGAAGGCGCTCGCGAACTTCTTCCGGATCAAGCCGGCGTACTTCACCGACGATGAGTACTACGAGAAGCTCGACCAGGAACTGACCTGGCTCGCCAACATGCGCGATGAGGGTGTCCGTCGAATCGCGGCCCGCACCGTGGGGCTGTCTGTCGAGGCACAGGACCGCATCACGCAGGCCGTCGACGAATACCGTCGCCAAGAAGGTCTCGACAGCTAGTCCGCTTCTCGCCTGACCGGTCCACTCGGGGAAGGACCGGTCAGTTTGGCGTTCACCGCTCATCGAGCTGGCGGCGTACGCACGGAGGGACGGCGATGTACAACTTAAGAACGACGTTCGGCACGCACCAGCCTGCGGTACTCAGTGGCGATCGCGAGAATCCATTCGCGATCGGAGTATCCGTCAGGCTGGTGTAGCCATTCCGGGCCCGGGAAGTTTTCTTTCGGATCACCTTCGGTAAGAATCCATTTCACCACCGCGTGGGCCTGCGCGTCCGGTGGTACGTCGAGTCTCACCGGTTCTGCTCCGAGCTCGATATCGCCCTCGCCCTCCGATTCGGGGTCTAGCCCCTGGGCGTGCATCGCCTCCAGGAAGAGCGCATCGGAGATGTAGGCCATGCGGTCTGCCACCTGGAACGCCAGCGGTCCACGCGGACGCACTCCGATGGCCGCGTCCGGCTGACGCTTCTTGATGTCGTTGTACAACGGAGCCAATACGAACATCTCGCGTCGAGCGACCAGCCACGTCTCGAAGGTCGGCAATAGCGATCCCACCGCCACCATCGCCATTGCACAACCTATCAACGTCGCCGCGGTCCCGATCGTCACGTACTCCGAATTGGCCACGGCGACACCGGCCACCACCAAGACGGCCAGTACCAGCAGGCTGATCCCGACGGTGAAAAGGAACAAGGCGCGACCCCGACGGCTGCGATTCGAATAGGCCATCCCCGCCCACAGCACCACCGACAGGGCAACGGCGATGTACAGCATCGGGATGAGCCAGGCTGTGCCAGAGGCGAATCCACCCAGATCGTGCTTGAGAAACTCGCGGGGCGTCATCTCGGGCTGCGGACCACGGGAAAAGAAGACGGCAAGGCTGGCGCCGGCGATCACGGCCGCGGCCAGGTACTGCCAGCGCGCCCATCGCCTGTTGGCCGCCGCGGTGCGGCTGGCGGACATGCTGGTGATCATCACGCAGCTGCCCGCCGCGCAGGCCGTCAGCGCGGCCTGGCTTACCGCCACCGAGATATTGGGCCAGCCCAGCGAACTGTCCACAAGAATTGTCAGCGGCTCCCAGTTCAGCGCCGACACCAGCGCCAGGCTCCCCAGCGCAACGATCATTCCGGTGCTCACCGGGGATTGTTTGTGGACGAGCACCCACCCGATGCGCAAACCCGTCGCCATACCCAGCAGCCCGGCAATCACCCAGGCGATCACCCAAAGGCCTCCCCGAGCCTCACCTGAACAATGGAAGCGCGGTCTGAGGGCAGCCGGCCAAGCCGGTAGAGCAACAACGCCGCGAAGTCCTCGGCTTCTTGTTCGGCCTCCATCCCGGCCGCACCCATGCATCCGGTGCGCTGGGACAGCATGTATGCGATGAGGTCGTCGCTGGCAAATTCTGCTTCGTCCCTAGCCATTTCAGCCACCGAGATGCCCTCATGCCGCAGCACCACATGCCCAAGTTCATGGGCGAGCGTGCGATCCCAGGTGGGCAGGCCGCGCTGGATGATGAAGATGTCTTCGTTCTCGTACTGGCGCCATTGACCGCACACCCCGGGCGGTAGATCAGCCGAGATGATCTCGATCGACCGGTCCCGATCGCGACCGACGGCCTCCACGAGTGCGGTCAGCGTCACCTCGCCCTTGCGCGGGGCCAGATCCAGCACAGCGTTGACGGCGTCGGTCACACGACGGCCTGCGCCCATGTGCGTCTCCCCTCAACACGTGCCTTCCCGAACAGCCCCCTTTCGGGGTGCTGTATCGATTCTCCCCTACTCCAGGAAGCGGGCGGCAGCGGAGGCACGCACGGTATGCCCGGCCTTGGCTTGCCGGTATCCGATGGCGCCCCCCACGAAGGTCATCATCGCGATACCCACGGCACCCGGAATGGCCACCGCGGCGATCTCGGACGTCTTCGTGAGTCGGAGGTAGTCGCCGTAGCCGGTACGCGGCGCAATGGTCTGGGCGGCGACGAACTGCTCGATCGGCTTCGTGGCGGCCTCGGGTTGCTTGGACCCACCAGCGGTCACGACGGCGTCGCCGCCCCGGCCACCCTCGGCCTGCTTGATGGTCACAACCGGCGGCGCCGGCGGCACGACCGGCGCTATGGCCGGCGGCGCGGGTGGTGCCGCGATCGCGACTGCGGGAGCCTTGGGCGTGAGCACCGTCGGCGGCGCTATGGGCCCGGTGTGAATACCGGGGTTTCCGCCCGGGGTCCGGGTGCCGGCCGCGCCACCGAACGACGGCGTGGCCGGGTTCGGGGCGCCACCGATATCAGGAAGCCCGGGCAGCGTGATCACGTGGTCGTCGGATTCATGCTCGTGCGCCGATCCGCCCCCGGCGCCCGCCTCGTGCGTCGATCCACCGCCGGTACCTGGCGTGTGCGTCGACGTACTCGGCTTTTTCTTCCAGATGACAATGGTGCGTCCACCCATGTTGATGGTGACGCCCGGAACTCTGGGTTCCTCGGACGACGTCTCGTGTCCTGTTGGTGCAGAGCCCGAAGCGGGGGTGTCCGCCGTACCCGTCGCACCCGGTGCGGTCGCGTTGTGCGGAGAGGTCGCGGTGTCGGCCTTAGGCGTCGTGGCGGTCTGCGTCTTCGGGGCCATCGCACCGGCGACGGAGCCCAAAGCGCCCTTCAACGTCGGTGACGTTTCGGTGTGAGCTGTTGTGCCGCTGGTGCTTTCAGCAGTGGGTGCCGTGCCGTTCGGGGTATGAACACCCGCCGCGCCACCCGAATGCGGAAGGGTTATCTCGGGGCCGCCACCGATCCCCACGCTGGACGTACCGCCAGAGGAGCCGGGGGTGCTGGTGCTCGAATCATGGCTGCCCGCCGCATTGTCGGACGATTTGCCATTGGCGCCGGCAGACCCGGGCTTGGGAACGTTCGCCCCGGGGCCCTTGTCTTTGCCTTTGTCCTTGTCGCCGGCGGAGGAATCGCTGCTACTACCGCCCGCAGCACCTTCCGATCCAGCGCCGCCGTGCAGGCTTTTACCGAAGCTCGGGGACGAGGGCGCGTTGCGCGTGCCGCCGCTGCCTGGTCCACCGCCTCCGCCGACTCCGCCACCGAGCAGGCCGCCAGTGATCTTGTGGATCGCGCCACCCAAGCCATGGTCGTGGTCGCTGTCACCACCTGAACCACCGCCGGGCTTTGCATCCGCAGCCGGGGTCGATACGGCGAAAACCCCGAATCCCCCCATGAGCGTCCCCGAGCTGAGCACCGTCACCACAGCAGCGCGCGCCGAAGCACGCTTCAGCTGCTGGCTCCGCCTACTCTGCTTTGCTCGATGTCGCCCCACGGCGATCAGAATGCCGGGAATTTGCTCGGAGGTCAAATATCTATCGCAAATTGTGGGCCCTTTCACCTTATGTTCGCCATATACCACCCGAATGGGGACTTCTAGAACTTCGCTGGCGACTGCCGGGGACCTTTGCAGCGTGCGGCGCGACCACCTAAATACGCGGCCCCATCCGCACGGGGCCAGCGCGGGTCGGCGCGCTAGGGTTAGCGCCACACTCGCAACGCGATGAACGGAGGCCGCTGGGATGGGTTTTCTCACCAGCCGCAAGAGCCGCTCGACGAAACGCGCCGAGGCTCGGGCTCTGAAGGCGAAGGCCAAGCTCGAAGCCAGATTGGCGGCGCGCAACGACCGGCGACGGATGCTCATGCAGGCGCGCTCGGAGTCCGCCGCCCGGCGCGACTCGCGCAAGACGGAGCTCGCGACGTTGAAGGCTCAGCGGCAAATCGCCCAGGACCAGCTCAGGGCGGTGCGCGAGGGCAAGCTGCTCTCGCCGACCCGGATCAAACGCACCCTCACGGTGGTGCGGCTGCTAGCCCCTGTGCTCCTGCCGGTGTTGTACAAAGGGGCCATCGCGGTTCGCGGGGTGCTGGATCAGCGCCGCGCCGATCGCCTTGGCATACCGCTGGCAGAGCTTGGTCAGTACTCAGGATTCGGAGCGGAGCTGTCGGCCCGTATCGCCGGCGCTGAGCAGTCCCTCCAAGCCGTACTCGACCGTGCGCCCAAGGACGCGGAGACCAAGAAGTTCACCTCGGCAGTCCGTGCGCGGCTGGAGGAGTTGGGTACCGCAGTGGGGGCCTCCGAGCACATGCCACCGACCCGCAGGCGCGCTGCCCATGCCGCCATCGCCCGCGAGCTCGACGGCATCGACGCAGATCTACTTGCCCGACTCGGAGTGAGGTAATCCATGCGGTTGTTTCCTCGACTGATCGCGGCGTCGACCGCGGCGGCCGCAGCGCTACTGACGCTCGCCATTCCGGCGTCCGCCCACGTGCGCGTGACCACGGACAACACCGCCCGCGGCGGCTACGCGACGCTGGAGTTCTCGGTTCCCAACGAGTCCCAGAGCAAGGCGCTGACCACCGAGTTGACCGTCCAGCTGCCCGATGCCGGTTCGGCGAGCACCGAGCTACTGCCGGGCTGGACCAGCACCGTGGATCGGGACGCCGGTCAAGGCACGGTCCGGTCGGTGACATGGAAGGCCGTCCCGGGTAACGGGATTGGGCCCGACCAGTTCGCACTGTTCCGGGTACGCGTCAAGCTTCCCGATACCGAGTCGGTGGTCTTCCCCGCAACACAGACATATGCCGACGGCCAAGTCGTCAGGTGGGATCAGCGGGCCCAGCCCGATGGCACCGAGCCGGAGCACCCCGCACCCACACTCGACCTAACACAGAGCAAGGCCGACCACGATGGACACTCGGCGCACGCACCTCAGGTGTCGGCAACCCATGATTCCGGGCAGAACGCGGCACATCCGGACAAGACGGCCCGCTGGTTCGGCGGGATCGGTCTGGTCCTCGGTGCTGTCGCGCTCGTGCTCGCGGTGACAAATCGGCGGAGGCAGCAGTGATGACGGTTCTACGCAAGTCGGTGTCCGTGTTCTTGTCGGCCTTCATTGTGTTGGGGCTGGGCCTGGCATTGCCGGGTGTGGCGGCGGCACACGCCGTCAAGGTGTCCTCCGATCCGGCCGAGAACGCCGTGTTATCCGGGACTCCCGCGCAGGTCAGCGCCACCTTCAACGAGCCGCTGCAGAAGCGTTTTTCCGCGCTGACGATCATCGGGCCGGATGCCAAGACCGACCAGTGGCAGGCGGGCGATCCGCTGGTGTCCGGTGCGACGATCTCGGTCGGTATGAAGCCGGGAGCACCCGCCGGAAAGTACACGGTGAACTTTCGTGTGATCTCCGAGGACGGGCATCCGGTCGACGGATCCTGGCAGTTCACCATCACCGGCTCGGGTGCACCCGCCTCCGCGGGCGCCCCGGCGATGTCGCAGCAGCCGTCGGGCACGAGTTCTCCCGCTCCGGCGCCTTCGGCGAATCCGACCGACGGCGACCTGCCCATGTGGCCATTTGTCGTGGCTGTGGTGGTCTCGGTGGGTGCGGCACTCATCTGGACTCAGCGTCGTCAGTCGTAATCCGCGAGGGGGCCCACTGGCCTTTTTCCGGTGTGACGGCATGATGGACAACGGCGGGGCGGCAGAGATTCGGGTGTGAGCCGCCCATCGTGGCCGCGAGCGCGCCACGAACACCCAGGACGACCGAAACTTGCGAAGGAGCAGGCGCATGGCGGACCAGGACAATTCGGGTAACGAGCCCAACCAGACACCGGAGAAGCCGGCTGGCGGCGAGGCACCAAAGCCCGCGACACCGGCTCGCCCCGCGAAGGCCGCGAAACGTCCAGCAGCCAAGCGCGCGCCTGCAAAACGGCCCGCTGGTTCGTCGGCACCGCCGAAGTCGGGTCCCAAGGCCGAACCCGGGTCCGGCACAGCCCCCGCCCCGAAGCCGCCCGCCGCACCGAAGCCCGCCAAACCGGAGCAGCCCGCCGAGGCAGCAGCACCAGCATCCGAGGCCCCCAAGCCCGCCGCCCCACCGGTACCGAAACCTGCGCCAGTGGCGGCACCCGCACCTACACCCAAGCCCGCGCCCGCGCCGACCCCTGAGCCCGTTGTCGAGGCCCCCAAACCGGAGGCGCCCGCACCGGCACCCACGCCTGAACCTGCCCAGCCCGACCTCGCGGCGGCTGCCCGGGAGGCTGCCGCGCAAGCGAAGTCGGCGGTCGATTCGGCGCCGCCACCGATTCCCGGCCCGGCACCTGAAGCGGGCCGGCAATCACCGAACCTGAAAATCGCATTCGGTGCCGCGTTCGCGATTTTCGTCGTGTTGCTGCTTCGGCGCCGGCGTCGCCGCGAGGACTCCGTCGAACTGGACTGATCGGCTCCGGTTCCGCCGTCACGAGAAGAGGGCTTGACCCTCACGTCACGGGAGGCCACACAGTGTCGGACGTGAACGAAGACACAAGTGGACCAAACCTGGTGACGGTGGGTCGGGTATCCGATCTGACCGGCCTCTCGGTCCGGACACTGCACCACTTTGACGAGATCGGCCTCGTGGTGCCCAGTGCCCGCACCCCGGTCGGCTACCGCGGATACACCGATACCGACTGCACTCCGCAGACGCAGCTGCGCCTCACCGAAATGTATGTCGCTGACGATCGATTCCGGGCGTACTACGACGGCGCCAAGCCCGGTCTAGCGCAATGGCTACGAGATGTCGTGATTGCCTATGCGCCAGAGCCGGCAGCGGCGCCTGACGAATAAGCTTGGGGCATGACGACAGCACCGATCACGCCCCGCCCGACCGCCGACCTGGGAGATGAGCTCGGCATCGACATGGCCAGTTGCGATCTTCAGCTCGCGCAGTTCGGCGCGCGGCCGGTATTCGCCGGGGTCATCACCACGGTGCGCTGCCACCATGACAACGCTCTATTGAAATCCATTCTCTCAGAGCCTAGTTCGGGTGGTGTGCTGGTGATCGACGGCGGCGGATCGCTGCATTGCGCGCTGGTCGGCGACATCATCGCGGGGATCGCCGTCGACAGCGGATGGTCGGGTCTGGTGATCAACGGAGTGGTTCGGGACAGTGCCGAGCTGGCCACCATGGACATCGGCATCAAGGCCCTCGGCACCAACCCGCGAAAGGGCAGCAAGACCGGCGCCGGGGAGCGCGATGTCGTCGTCAGCTTCGGCGGCATCGACTTCACGCCGGGGGCGATCTGTTATGCCGACCATGACGGCGTTGTCGTGGTTCCTGCCTGATGTCGGTGCGGAGGCTGGCCGAGGCGCTGCGGGGGGCACCCGTACCGCTGGCCGCGGTCGACTTGGACGCGGTGCGGACCAACGCCGCGTCGCTGATCGCCGCCGCCTCCGGTCTACCCATCAGGGTGGCCAGCAAGTCGATACGCAGCACCGCGCTGATTCGAAAGTTTTTGGAGATACCAGGCTTTCGAGGGGCGCTCGCCTTCACCCCCGCGGAGGCCGTGCATCTCGCCGATGCTGGCATAGACGATCTGCTGATCGCCTACCCCAGTGTCGACCGGGGAGCCCTGGCCACGGCGGCCCGGCATCGCTCAGTCATCCGCCCTTTGATCGACTCCGCCGACCACGTGAATCTGCTCGCGGCGATCTCGCAGGAGACCAACGCACCAATCCCGGTGTGCCTGGATGTCGATGCCGGGTGGCGTCCCCTCAACGGCCCGCTGCACCTGGGGCCTAAGCGATCACCGGTGCACACCCCCGAGCAGGCGGCCGCTCTCACCGATCTGGTGTGCGCCACCCCCGGGCTGCGGCTGGCTGCTGTGATGGCCTACGACGGGCAGATCGCCGGCGTGGGCGACATCGTCCCGGGAAACCCGTGGTACCAGTTGGCGGTTCGCGGCATGCAGGCGTCCTCGCTGCGCGACCTCGGCCAGCGTCTCCCCCGGGTGCTGAACGCGGTCACCGCGCGGTTGTGTGCCGCCGGGGCACCGCCGCTCGAGCTGGTGAACTCCGGAGGTACCGGCAGCCTAGCCCGGATCGCGGGACTGGGATTCGCCACCGAATTGGCGGCCGGGTCGGGCTTCTTCGCTCCGGCCCTTTTCGACAACTACCGCAGTCTGCGGCTAGATCCAGCCGCCGCGTTCGCGTTGCCGGTGGTGCGCAAACCGGCACCCGAGCTGGCCACGGTACTGGGCGGTGGGTACATAGCCAGTGGCCCCGCCGGGGCGAGTCGCGTGCCGGAGCCCTCGTGGCCCAAAGGTTTGTCCTTTGACCCATCCGAAGGTGCCGGGGAGGTTCAGACGCCGTTGCGCGGCGCGCGGGAGCTGGAGATCGGCGATGTGGTGTGGTTCCGGCACGCCAAGGCCGGCGAGCTCTGCGAACACTTCACCGAACTGCAGCTCGTCGAGGACGGTCAGCATGCGGGATCGGTGCCCACCTACCGCGGCGAGGGAATGATGTTCCTGTGAGCGAGTGGCACAACTGGAGTGGTCAAACATCTTGTGCACCAGGACTAGTGGTACGCCCACGGTCCGAGGAGGAGCTGGCATTCGCCCTCAGACGTTCTGCCGGGCGGACGGTACGGCCGGTCGGTTCATCGCATTCCTTCACCGAGCTGTGTGTCACCGACGGCGTGCAGGTGGACATCTCGGAACTGCGGCAACTGATATCGGTGGACGAGCAAGACCGGGTGCGGGTCCAGGCCGGCATCACCCTGCATGATCTGAACCGCAGGCTGTTGCGGCACGGACTGGCCCTGCCGAACCTCGGCGATATCGACGCCCAGACACTCGCCGGGGCCGCTGCTACCGGAACTCACGGGACGGGCCTGCGATTCGGCAATATCTCGCAGACCATCGTTTCGATGCGAATCATGACTGCCGACGGCACTACTCACGAGATCGCCGGTGGTGATGAGTTGCGCGCCGCACGGATCTCATTGGGTGCGCTGGGAGTGGTCACCGAGTTCACCCTGCAATGTGTTCCGGCCTTCCGACTGCACCGCCGTCAATCCGTGCACGATCTCGACACTGTGCTGGCCGATCTGCCCACATTGCTGGCCGATACCGATCACCTTGAGCTGTACCTCTTTCCGCACACACGAAGGGTCTTGCTGCTGGAGTCGACACGCACGCAGGAGGATCCCTGGCCTCGCCATCCGGTGCGGCATTGGGTGGAGCGCGATCTGGTAGAGAACGGCGCGCTCGGCGCGCTGATGTGGGCGGCCGGGCGTGTGCCTGCTGCCGCCCCGTACATATCGAAATTCGTTGCCGATCTTGCTGGTTCCAATGAGTCGCAGGATGAGAGCGCTGCGGTGTTCGCGAGCCCCCGCAAGGTGAAGTTCACCGAGATGGAGTACTCGCTGCCACGGGAGAATGCCCGCGACGCCATCCAGACCGCCCTGGCCACCATTGAGCAGAACCGTCATCTGGTGGCCTTTCCGTTGGAGGTCCGCTTCACCCAAGCCGATGACGCGCTGCTGGCACCGGCCTATGGCCGCGAAAGCGTCTATCTCGCAGTGCATCAGACGATTCACGGTCCGTGGGAGTCGTACTTCCACGATCTCGAACCCATCCTGATCGGGCTGGGTGGCCGCCCACACTGGGGTAAGCGGCACACCCTCACCGCCGCGCAGCTGAGCGAGCGCTATCCGGAATGGCGGACATTCCAAGAGGTCCGCGCACGGTTCGACCCCGAGGGCGTGTTCAGCGGCGAATACCTGGACAGGCTCCTCGGCCCGATCAGCCCCTGAACCAGGGCGGCGGTGTCGGGGCCAGAGCGCCGTCAGGCTCACCTACCGCATGGGACGTCCCGGGGGGTTCACTGTCCCCGACGAAGCCGGCGGTCCAGTCCGCACCGGACGGCCATTCGTCCGTGGCGGGCGCATCCTCAACGGCGGAGGGCCAGTTGTGTCGTCCCACGATGCACTCCATCCCGTGACCACGATGGTCATCTGGTTACGTAATGTACCCAAATGCAGTGAGGTGCGCGAGGTGCGGGATTCAACCCCGGCACGCTGCGACGCTACCCGTGGCCACTCCAGCGCGGGGCGCGACGTTCGGTAAACGCACGCGGGCCCTCGGCCGCATCCGGCGAGCCCATGAGCCGCAGGTGATCGCTCGTCTCCCGCGCCGCCACCTCGGCGGGCGACATCCCCGTCATCTGCGCGTCCCATAGCAGCCGTTTGGTCCGCGCCGCAGACTGCGGTGCGACATTGGCCGCGATGTCGCGAGCCATCTCCAGCGCGGCGGCGAGCACCTGTTCGGCGGGCAGACATCTGTTGGCCAGACCCGTCTCGACAGCCCTGCGGGCCGAGAATGTCGTACCGGTGAGCAGTAGTTCGGCCGCCACCGCCGTACCCACCAACCGCGGTAACGTCCAGTGCGCCATGGCATCCGGCGCCACCCCGAATCTCACCTGAGGTATCGCGTAGCGACCTTCCTCGGCGAGGATGCGGATGTCGGCGTGCAGCGCCAATGTCATCCCGATACCGATGGCATGCCCGTTCACCGCGGCGATCACGGGAGTGCTCAGCTCGAAGGCGGCCGGCCGCACCGGTGACGCCGAAAAGTCGGCATTGTCCGGGGCGGCAAAGGTCTCCGCACCCGCCGAGATCTGAGCTCCACTGCAGAATGCGGGCGCAGTGCCCGTCAGCACGATGACACGCACGGCCCGGTCATCATCGAGCCGCCGATAGGCCGCGCCGAGCGCACGACCCACTTCGGCCGTGAAGGCGTTGCGTGTCCCCGGGCCGTGCAGGGTGAGCGTCGCCACCCCATCGGCGATGTCGGTCAAGAGCTCGGTCAGGTCATCACCCCGCAGCGGGTCATGGCCCGACCGTACATCGGCATCACGGGGCCGGATTCTCCTGGTGAGCTGAGCCGAGCGCATAGACTCAATGGTCGTGGCCAAACGATTGACTCGCTCTGAGGCTCAGGCTCAGACAAAGGCCCGACTCGTGGAGTCCGCGACTCAGCTTTACTTGCAGCAGGGATTTGCGGCAACGTCGAATGAACAAGTGGCCGAAGATGCCGGCTACAGCCGTGGCGCCGTGTACTCGAATTTCCCGAGTAAAGAGGCCTTGGCGCTGGAGGTCATCGATCGGCACACCGAACAAGTTCTGGAAAGCTCGCGCCAAGCGCTTGGCGAAGGTTCTTCAGGGATTCGCCTTGAGAAGTTTCAGGACTGGATTGAGCAATCACTCAGTGACACCGGCTGGGCCCTGCTGAAGATCGAGCTCGCCTTGGTTGCCCGGCGCAATTCGACGCTGAACGAGGAACTGGCGGCCCGCGACAAGACCATGCTGGACCACGTTGCCGGCGTGATCGCGCAGCTCGATGACGATCTCGAACTTCCCGAGGCGAGCCTGCAGGACCTCGCCCGCCTGTGCGTCGCAGTCGGGCAGGGAGTGGCCATCGACAGCATCAAAGACCCCTCGTCGACTACCGACTGGACCGAACGACTCCTGGCCGCCGTACAACGGCTGTTGCCCATGCGGCCAATGCTTCCCATGCTGATCGCCGCGAGCGCGAATCAGGCTGCACTCGAACAGGAATAGCGTCCGTGAACCTTGGGCCACGACCGCGAACGGCTGGAGTCGACGGGCAACACCCGGCCGTTCTGCAGCAATCATCTAGCCGTTAATGGCCACCGGTGCGGTCTCGGCTGCGGCCTTCTTCCTGCCGAAGCGCATGCCCTCGGCGATCCGGCTACGCCGCATCATCCCGACGTCGTAGGCGTAGTTCTGCTTCAAACGCCACGGGTGCTTGTTGCCCTGCTTGGGCAGTTCTTCCAGCGCGCGCAGCACGTACCCCGGGGTGAAGTCCATGAACGGCTGCTTCTCGAGCGTCTCGTCGGCGAGCTCCGGAACCGCCGTGACATAGCCGTTCTCGTCCATGTAGTTCAGCAGCCGGCCGACATACTCAGACACCAGGTCCGCCTTGAGTGTCCATGAGGCGTTGGTGTACCCGATGGTGAACGCCATGTTCGGGATGCCGGTGAGCATCGCACCCTTGTACACGGTCTGCGCGGGCAGATCCACGGGCACACCATCGACCGTCGGGATGACGCCGCTGAAGAACTTCAGGTTCAAACCCGTCGCGGTGATGATGATGTCGGCGTCGAGATGCTTGCCTGACTTGAGCTTGATGCCCGTCTCGTCGAACGTCTCGATGTGATCGGTGACGATGTCGGCCTTGCCCTTGCGGATCGTCTTGTACAGGTCACCGTTGGGCACCACGCAGAGGCGCTCGTCCCACGGGTTGTACTTGGGGCCGAAGTGGGTCTTGTAGTCGTAGCCCTTGGGCAGCTGAAGTTTGGCCTGCTGCATAATGATCCGCCGCGCAGCCTTCGGGAACTTGCGGCTGGCCTGGTAGCTGAAGATCAGCTGGCCGATGTTGATCCACCTCGCGATCGGGTAGGCCACCTTGGGCGGCAATATCTTTCGCAGGCCGTTGATGATCGGGTTCTCGTTCGGCAGCGACAGGATGTAGGTGGGCGAGCGCTGCAGCATGGTGATGTGTCCGACATCGGGCGCCATCGCCGGAACCAGGGTCACCGCGGTGGCGCCAGAGCCGATCACCACGACTTTCTTGCCCTTGTAATCGAGGTCCTCGGGCCAGTGCTGCGGGTGGATCACGGTGCCCTTGAAGTCGGCGACGCCCGGGAACTCCGGTGAGTAACCCTGGTCGTAGTCGTAGTAGCCGGTGCAGCAGAACAGGAAGGAGCAGGTGTACTCGACGGTCTTACCATCAAGATCCACCTGAACGGTCCACTGCTGGGTCTCGGTGGACCACGCCGCCCCGACGACCTTGTGTCTATACCGGACGTGTCCGTCAATGCCGGAATTGGCCGCGGTCTTGTGCACGTAGTCGAGGATGGAAGGGCCGTCCGCCAGGGTGCGGCTGTCGTTCCACGGTGAGAAGCGGAAGCCCAGCGTGTACATGTCCGAATCGGACCGGATACCTGGGTACTTGAATAGATTCCAGGTGCCGCCCATATCGTCGCGGGCCTCGAGCACTGCATAGGTCTTGGACGGGCAGCGGTTCTGAATGTGCCAGGCCGCGCTGATGCCGGAGATGCCGGCGCCGACGATGAGCACGTCAAAGTGTTCGGACATGCCGCGATGCTACCGCTTACGGATCGGGGAGAAAAGTAAAGTTAGACCCTTGCGGTGGCACCCACACTGTGCCGACGACGCCGCAGGTCAGGGCCCTCCGGCGCTGGTGAACACGTACTCGGACCAGTCCGGACGCCGGATGGCGTGCCAGTACTCGGGCAATCGCCAGGGGCTGACGGTGTGTATCTCGCCGTCCGCGTTCTTGAAGTAGGAGTGTTTGACGGCAGGGTGCGACCACACCATCTTCTTGATCTGCTCCTGCGTGCGCCGATGCCACTCGGCCGCCGCCCGTGGCTTCGGCTCCATCGCCAGGGTGCTGTCGGTCGCCAGGTGTTCCAGGCATTGCGTGATGTACCGCATCTGCAGTTCGGACTGGAAGATCAGGCTCCCACCGTGGGCCAGGTGCGTTCCCGGGCCGTAGAGAATGAAGAAATTGGGGAACCCCGGAACGGTGATGCCGCGATGCGCGTAGGGCCGTTCCCCCCACATGCTGCGCAGCTCGACGCCGCCGCGTCCCGTGATCCGCATCGGCCACAGCACCTCGGTGGCCCGAAATCCCGTGGCGTACACGATCACATCGGCGGGGTGGACCGCACCGTCCACGGTGACGACGCCGTCCGGCTCGATTCGGTCAATCGGTGTGCGCACCAGCGCGACATTGCCGCGCCGGAGGGTTCGTAACCAGCTGCCGTTGTCCTGGAGCGTGCGCTTACCCGTGGCCGGGTAGTCGGGCAACACCTGAGCAAGCAGCTGTGCGTCACCCTCGACCTGCCGGGTTATCCAGTCGGTGAACATCATTCGTGCGGCGGCGTTGATCCCGCTCACCGCGTAATCCTGGTCGGGGTAGTCGGGATCGATCTCGGCTGCATCCAGCCCCTTGTCCGCACCGGGCCACATGAGCAGGAACCGGTACCAGCGCCCGTAGAACGGCAGATACCTCATGGCCCACCGCACGCCGGCCTCGACGCGGTCGTGGTACATGACATTGGGGAACATCCATTGCGGGGTGCGCTGGAAGACGCTCAGGTGCTCTACGGTCTCGGCGATGGCCGGCGCGATCTGGAATCCGCTGGCGCCAGCCCCGATAAGAGCGACGCGCTTCCCGGCCAGATCTACGGAGCCGTCCCACCGCGCGGAGTGAAAGGCAGGGCCTGCGAAGGTCCCGGCACCGTCGAAGTGCGGGATGCTGGGACGGTTGAGCTGGCCCACCGCACTGATGACGGCTCGGGCCGCAAGCTCCTGTATCGCACCCTCTTTCGTGCGTACCCGGATGCTCCAGTGCCCGTGTCGTTCGTCCCAGCTTGCCGACTCGACCTCGGACTCCCATCGCACATGCTCACCGAGACCGCGTCTGTCGACAACCTCCTGAAAGTAGTCGCGTAGCTCGGGCTGTTGGGCAAAGTAGTGACTCCAACGGTCGGTCGGCTCGAAGCTGTAGCAGTAGAAGTGATTCGCGACGTCCACACGAGCACCCGGGTATGTGTTCTCCCACCAGGTTCCGCCGGGGCCTGCGTTCTTCTCGACGATAGTGAAGGGGATGTTGGCCTGCACGAGCCTGATTCCGGCCAAGATCCCCGACTCACCGCAACCGATCACGACGACGGGCAAGCTGTCCGTCTGCCCCGAATCCAGCGGTGTGGCGCGTCGCGGATCGACGCCCTCCAGATCGAGTTCCTCCAGAACCAACGGCCGGTAGTGTTCGGGAACCTCTTCGCAGGCCGTCCAATTCATCATCTCCCGCACGACGTCGATATCCAGTGGCGCCGGCTCCGGGCATCCCCGATCGCGATAGTCCACGAGCACCGCGAGCGCCACCTGCCGGGCCCTCGCCTTGTCCTCCTCGGACATGAAGCCCTGGACTTCGTTGAGGAAGGTGGCCGCCTGCTTGAACTCCCGGATGTACCGCGGATCGCCCGTGATGTGCACTAGTGACAGCAGCAGCGTCGGGATGCTGACATCCTCCAAGGCAGCGACGATCTCCTGCGTAGAGGTGAAAAAGGGTTGCCCAGCATAGCGGTTGCGCACGGTGTCTACCCGAGGTAGTTCGCAGGCAGGGACACCACACCGTTGATCCACCCCGACCTGAACCGGGTGGGCTCGCCGG
Source organism: Mycobacterium sp. D16Q14 (assembly GCA_002013415.1). Lineage (GTDB taxonomy): Bacteria > Actinomycetota > Actinomycetes > Mycobacteriales > Mycobacteriaceae > Mycobacterium. The sequence continues at coordinate 43,466 of MAEX01000004.1, read as the reverse complement.
TCGGCATCAGATCCGGCAGCCTGTCGGCCATGGCGTCGAACATGATGCCGATCTCCAGCCGGGCGAGGTTGGCGCCGAGGCAGTAGTGAATTCCGTGACCACCGAAGGCGAGGTGCGGGTTGGCGTCGCGCCCGATGTTGAAGGTGAACGGGTCGTCGAACACTTCCTCGTCGAAGTTGGCCGATGCGTAGAACATTCCCACGCGCTGGCCCTTCCGGATCCGCACACCTCCGAGATCGACATCCTGCAGCGCGGTGCGCTGGAAGGCGATGATGGGGCTGGCCCAACGGATGATCTCGTCGGCGGTGGTGTGCGGGCGCCGTTCCCGGTACAGCTCCCATTGCGCGGGGTTGTCGGCGAAGGCCAGCACGCCGTGCGTGATGGCGTTGCGTGAGGTTTCGTTGCCCGCGACCATGAGTTGGATGACGAAGTAGGCGAACTCCAGTGGGGTGAGCGGGCGATCGTCGTACGCGCCCTGAACGAGACCGGTGAGGATGTCGTCGCGCGGATTCAGTTGCCGCTCTTCGGCCATCGCGTAGGCGTAGCCCAACATGGAAGCAGTTGCGGTGGTGGCGGTATCTTTCCCGATGGCCGGGTCGTCGTAAGCGAACATCTGGTTGGTCCAGTCCAGCACCTGCTGACGATCCGATTCGGGGATGCCCACCAGGTCGGCGATGGCATGCATGGGCAGCACCGCGGCGATATCGGACACGAAATCGCCCCTGGACTTTTCGGCGGCGGCCTCCACGATGTCCCTGGCGCGCGTGACCAATCGTTCGTATAGTCCGTTGACGGCCTTGGGCGTAAATAGTGGCGACACGATGCGCCGCAGGACGCGATGTTTGGGCTCGTCCATGTCGATGAGCAGGTTCTCGCGCTGGATGTCGAGCTGCTCAGCGGTGATGTCCTCGTTGTAGCGCACCACCGTCGTGTTCACGCTGTTGGAGAACACGTCATTGAGCCGCGATACCTCCTTGACATCAACGTGTTTGGACACCACCCAGTAGCCGTCGTCGTCGAATCCGGCCGCTCCCCTGGGCTGGGTGTTCCACCAGACGGGTTCGGTCTTACGCAGGTATGCGAACTCCTCGACGGGGATGCGCTGCTGGATGAGGTCCGGGTCGGTGAAATCGAACCCGGGCGCGAACGGGCATGTGGTCATCGCTTCAGGTAACCCTTGTCGACGGGAATCTGAGCTCCGGTCATGACGCCGGATGCATCGCCGGCGAGCCAGGCCACTACCTCGGCGATTTCGGCGGGTTCGACGAGCCTGTCGTTGTCCACCAGCGTCTGGCTGAAGCTCTGCAGGTATGCCGGGTGCTTCTCGAACACCCGCAGCACCGACTCATCGGCCGCCAGCGGGGTGTTGGTTCCGTAGGGGTGGATGGAGTTGACCCGAATCCCGTACTCCCCCAGTTCGACCGCTAGCGAGTTCGTCAGTCCCACTACCCCGAACTTGGCCGCCACATAATGGCCGCAGCCGGGCATGGCCTTGATCCCGGCAGAGGAGCTGACCGTGATGATGGATCCACCATTGCCGGCTTCGATCATCGCGGGGACCGCCGCCTTGACGGTGTTCCACACGCCGGTCAGATTCACGTCGATGACGTCGCGCCACTGATCGGCCTCGATCTCCCACAGCCGCGCCCAGCTCGCGATGCCCGCATTGGCGACCACGATATCCAGGCGGCCGAATCGCGTGATCGCCTCATTGATCACTTTCTGCTGTCCGGCAAGGTCGCGCACGTCGATGCGCTCGGCGATGATTTCGCGGCCCAGATCCCGGACCGCCGCGACGGTTTCGTCGAAATCTTCGGCAGTGGTGGCCGGGTATTCATTGTAGGGGGAAGGCTTGTCGCAAGTGTCGATGGCCACAATGTCGGCTCCGTCGGCGGCGAGCCGAATGGCGTGCGCGCGGCCCTGGCCGCGGCCCGCCCCGGTGATGTAGGCGACGCGCCCGGCGAGCGGCTTGTCAGGCTGATTGCTCATGAAGCACCCTTGCTTTCCGGGAGGCGGGACGAAACGAGTAATCGGAGAGTGGTGAATGCCGAGAGAACCAGTTCATTTCACTCACCGTCTGCGGCCGGTAGTAGCGGGCCTCGCCCTTTGAGTTGACGAAGTAGGTGCTCAGCGGTGGCTGGCAGTCGGTGGCGTACAGGCGAATCGCCTTGCCCTGACGGGTCATCCGGCGCACCCACTTGTCGAAAGCCTGTTGCCTCACTTCCGCGACCTCTCGGCGGCTGCGGCTGGATGCCGCGATGACGCGGGCGGCGTGGCGCGCATTAGCCTCCACCATGGCGTGCCATCCCTGCCCTTGGTTTCCCTCGGGGCCCACCAACACCCACCGGTTGGGCAGGCCCGGTAGTGCCGAGCCGCCATAGGTCCGCATCTCGTGGTCGCGGTAATACTCGCCCAGGTCAAACCCGTTACGGCCCCGTACAGTTCCGGGCTTGTAGTGCTCCGGGTCGGTGTAGATCTCGTACCCGGTCGCCAACACCAAGAGGTCGACATCATGATGTGTGCCGTCCCTTGTCTCGATGCCGGTTTCGGTGACGCGCACAATGGGGTCGGTAACCAGCCGCACCTTTCCGGCATCGACGGCCTGCAGGAAGTCGTTGGATAAGACGGTGCGTCGCGCCAGGATCCCGTACCCGGGCATCAGGGCGTCACGCAACGCGGGGTCTCTGACGGTGCCTGCCAGCAGCTTGCGGTACCACCGCCGCGCCATGTCGTCGTAGCGGGGAATCATCTGGCACAACAAGGGTTCCGGCAACAGCGGCAGCAGATGGAACAGCACCGCCTGTGCGGCGTCCATGGCTCCGACGATCAGCGCGTTGATGACTGTCAGTACGGACGGCGCACTCAGTATCCGCTGGGCACGGGGCGAGAGATCGGGGTTGGGTTTAGGAATAATCCATGCGGGGGTTCGCTGGAATGTCGTGACCGACGCCGCTGCGCCCGCAACAGCGGGGGCAATCTGGATGCCGCTGGAACCGGTGCCGACCACCGCGACACGCTTACCGGTGTAATCGTAGGTATGGTCCCACGCATTGGGTCGCATGGTTCTGCCGCGGAAGTCGCTGAGGCCAGGGATATCGGGGCCAGGTTTGGTGTCGATGTATCCGCCTACCGCACTGATGACGTACCGGGCCCGAATGCCCGGCTTCCCGGCCACGGTGAGCTCCCAGTGTCCGCCGTCCTCGTTCCAGCGTTCCGCGGTGACGGCGCTGCTTCCCCGAAAGTGCTTGCGCAACCCAAGTTCTTCTGCTACCGACAGGTGATAACGCTGGATTTCGGCGCCGTCGGCGAATAGCTTCTTCCACCGACCGGTTCGCGCAAAGCTCAACTGGTAGAACAGCACCGGGATATCGACGCCCAGGCCCGGATAGGTGTTGTCACGCCAGGTGCCACCGAAATCCTCGGCACGGTCCAGGATCACGAAGTCCTCGATACCCTGCTGGCGCAGGTAGTGCGCGGCAGCGATACCCCCCGGACCGGCGCCGACGATCGCCACCTGACAATCGATGTCGCTCATGTGAGTCCGCGCAAGATGAATCGGGAGAAGTAGTCGCGCACCACGGCCGGGTCCTTCAGATTCACGGAGATGGCAGGCAGCACTTCGATGCTCATCAGCGTTCGCATGATCCATTCGGCGCCTTCGGTGGCGTCGACATCCTTACCGATCTCGCCACGCTCCTTGGCGGCCTCGACCTGCGGCGCCCAGAACTCGACCGACCGGCGCATCAGGTCATCACCACATTCGTCGAGCACCAGCTCCAGCACGTTGGACACGTGCAGCGTCGGGTCCAGGCGATCGGACCACGCTCGGTGGTCGCTGATGCGCACCGCTGCCTCGCCGACCTGGTCGGTCAGGGTGGTCTTAGCGCTCACCGCCCCCGCGAATAGCTCGATGAAGGCGCCGGCGATGAAGCCAACGGCGACGTCGATGGCTTCCTTCTTGCCACCGAACCAGTTGTAGATGGTTCCGCGGGAGACCCCCGCCTCGTCGGCGGCAGCCGACAGGCTGAAACGCTGAATTCCCGAGCGGACCAGGGTCTGCGCGACGGCCGCGACGATCGGTTCGGGTACCTCACCGCGCGGGCCCGTCGTCTTCACAAGCTTCACGTTTGAACACTTTGCGCGAATATGTTCAAAGTGTCAATGAGTGGTCAGCCGCGCTGCGTGGTTCTGGCCAATAGCTGCTCAACGGGCCAGGTGTTGATCACTCGTTCTTCTGGAACGCCGGCCTCCAGCGCACGCTCGCAGCCGTATCCAGAGAATTCCAGCTGCCCCGGTGCGTGCGCGTCGGTGTCGATGGAGAAGTCGCAGCCGATGTTCAGCGCGAGGTCGAGCAGACGGCGCGGCGGATCGCGCCGCTCCGGGCGCGAGTTGATCTCGACGGCAGTGCCGGAGTCGCGGCAAGCCCGGAAGACCTCTGCGGCATCGAATGTCGACTCACCGCGGGTTCCCCGCTCTCCCTCCACCAGCCGTCCCGTGCAGTGTCCCAGCACATCGACGCGCGGGTTGGTGACGGCGGCGATCATGCGCCGGGTCATCGCGGCGGAGTCCATCGCAAGCTTGGAATGCACACTCGCGACAACGATATCGAGCGCATCGAGAAGCTCGGGGTCCTGGTCCAGCGCGCCGTCATCCAGGATGTCCACCTCGATACCGGTGAGGATTCGCATGGGCGCCATCTGATCCCGTAGTCCGTCGATGACCTTCAGCTGGGCGCGCAACCGTTCCGCCGAGAGACCATTGGCGACGCGCAGGCGGGGCGAATGATCGGTGAGCGCACAGTACTCGTGGCCAAGCGCCTTGGCGGTGCTCATCATTTCTTCGATCGGCACCGAACCGTCCGACCAATTCGAATGTAGATGCAGGTCCCCCTTGAGTGCGGCACGCATGCTGCCACCGCCGGTGCTCTTGGCATTGGCGCGCAGCTGTTCGAGAGTCTCGGGCACCTTGCCGGCCCAGGCCTCGGCGGCGACGGTCGCCGTTTTGGGCCCCAGGCCCGTCAGGCTCTTCCAGGTCTTGCTGGCGCCATGGCGCTCTCGCTCTTCGGGACTGAGCGCAGCGATAACGTCGGCGGCCTTCCGGTACGCCATGACGCGGCGCGACTCCTCGCGAGCGAGTTCCTTGTAGTAGGCGATCTCGCGCAGGGCGGCGACGGGGTCCATGTCCTGGACTCTAGGCGCGTACCGCCAGCTCCTCATCACGATTATCTGGCGGATAGTCCTCAATCTCTGCCGACAGCATCGCCAGCTCGTCCAGTTCGTCAATCTCTGTCGGCGCGCTCAGCCGAAGCCAGCTGACGGCGCCGATCATGAAGCACAAGAACGCCAATGGGTACCAGCCGCTCATCAGCTGGCCTATCCAGAACGGTCGCAGGTCAAGGAAGTTCCAATACACGCCGCTGAAGTAGATCGTGGTGTGCCCGCGACCTGGCCGGTGCAGGGTCCACATGAAGACCATGGTGAACAGACCCACCGCACGCCAGGCCCAGCCGCTCGACCATGGCCGCTCCGTGGTGCATGCCTTCGCGACGAGCCAGATGATCGCGGGGGCGAACCACACCCAGTGCGCGGCCCAGCTGAACGGTGACACCGCGCAACCGGTAAGTCCCACCAGCACCACCGCCAAGAGCCGTTCTCCCCTGCGGTGCGCCCACACCGCGACGGCCATACCTACGGCAAGTACTAAGAGGTTCGACACAATCCACAACCACTCCGGGCGCGCGTGCGGGAAGAAGTACCGGGCCAGGAATCCGTTGATCGACTGGTTCGCTAGGTGGTCAATCCGGCTGATGTGCGCGGTGTCGCCTAAATGACTCCAAAACCACACGCTGTCACGTAACAGCAGTGGCCAGGTCAGCGCCACCGTGGCGGCAAAAGTCACCAATGCGGTCAGGGAGGTGCGCCATTGCCGGGTAAGCAGCAAATACGGCAGAAAGACCAGCGGGGTGAGCTTGATACCGGCGGCAAGACCGAGGCCGATCCCCTGCCACCGCCCCTGATTCGATCGCACCAGATCCAGGAGCACCCCCGCCATGAGCAGGACGTTGATCTGCCCCCACCAGAGGGTGGCCTGCACCGGCTCGACATCGATGACGGTGGCCGCGAGCGCGGCACTCATCGCTGCGAGCCGGATGTCCGCGCGCACGCCGGCCAGACGCAGGATGCGCCATGCGATCACCGCCAACGCACAGATGGACAGCGCGAGCAGCAGCCACTTCGCGACGTCGAATGAGGCCCAGGCAAGCGGTGCCAGAACCAATGTTGCGAAGGGCGGGTAGACGAACCAGGCCTGGTTCAGCGCCGGGGCCTGATACAGCCTCTTGCCGTCCCAGAGCCCGCGCACCGCGGCACGGTAGGTATCCAGGTCGTAGCCGTTTTCGGTCAGCCCAAAGAATCGCGTGCCGAAGGGGACGAGGCGATTTTGTACCACCATGGCCAGGAAAGCCACCGCCAACGCACCCAGAACGGCGCCACGTGGCAGCCGCATTTCCCCACCCCAGCTGTGCATCCGGCCGATTTTACGGCCGCGGCGGTTAGGACGCGGCGCCGATCTTGGCCTCGTCCTGCCAAGCGGCCGCGACGTCGTTGAGGTCGAGACGCAGAGTTGCGGCCAGCTGAACGACGGCACCAAATGCGGGCGTCGGGAGCCGTCCGGTCTCAATCTTGCGCAGGGTCTCCGGAGAGATTCCCGACGCACGGGCGACATCGTCGAGGGGTCGGTCCCCGCGCGCGGCGCGCAGCAGCCCACCCAGCCGCTTACCCGCGGCGAGTTGCTCTGCGGTGAGCGGCTGACGAACCATGCCGCCGACTCTAGTCTTGGTATTTAAATACCAAAAGCCCTAAGGTGGTATTTAAATACCGTCCAGGAGGTGTGCGTGATCGAATTGAAATCGCCCGCGGAGATCGCGCGCATGCGGGTGACCGGCGGGTTCGTGGCCGCGGTGCTCTCCGAACTGTCGGCGATCGCGGCACCCGGCGTTAATCTGCTCGACCTGGAGCACCGCGCCCGTGAGATGGTCACCGAACGCGGCGCAGTGTCCTGCTACTGGGACTACTCCCCTTCCTTCGGGCGTGGACCGTTCCGCAATGTCATCTGTCTGTCGGTGAATGACGCAGTGCTGCACGGGCTTCCGCATGATTACGTGCTGGCTGATGGTGATCTGCTGAGCATGGACTTCGCGGTGAGCATCGACGGCTGGGTGGCCGACTCCGCGGTGAGCGTCGTCGTCGGCACCGCAGATCCCGAGGACGTGCGGCTCATCGACACCACCCGCGCCGCCCTGGATGCGGCCATCGCGGCTGCTCAACCGGGCAACCGGCTTGGCGACATCTCGGCGGCGGTGGCCACGGTGGCCGAGGGGGCCAAATACCGAATCAACACGGACTTCGGCGGACACGGCCTGGGCCGGACCATGCACGAAGATCCCCACGTCCCGAACAAGGGGACCGCCGGCCGCGGGTTGAAGCTGGAACCCGGCCTCACCCTGGCATTGGAGCCGTGGTTCGGACGCGGAACCCATCGGCTCACCGTGGATCCGGACGGGTGGACGCTCCGGATGGCCGACGGCTCCCGGGGCGCGCATTCCGAGCACACCATCGCCATCACCGAGGACGGGCCGCAGGTATTGACGTTACGGGACTAGAGGGGATCGGCTACGGCACACGATCCGCTACCGCCTCCAACCCGGACTGGTTACAGGTCTATAACGATCGTGAGCGGCAGGCGTGTCCGCGATCCGACACGCTGCGCGGTCACCGTGAGCAACGCTCAGTGACTGAAGCGCATGGCCTCTTCGGGAGTGATGAGCCGCTCGTTCTTCGCGGGGAAACTGTGGCTTTTCATGGGATGACGGAGCAGTGACCAGGCAATTCGGCCAACCCATGTCTTCGTAACGGGCGTGTTGGGCACGAGAACATCTCCTGCGTCGGCAAGCTTTCAGAACCGGTCAGTAGCATACCGCAAATCCCGGCCTAGATCACGTGCCTCACCGGTGTTAGGCAAACATGTCGCCCAACACGGAGTGAAGCTTTCCGGAGCTACCGATGCTGTGTCGGGCCTGGCAACAGTCCCGCGTCTCAGCGCTGCGGCGCGGCGGTCGGCTTGATGGGCGCGGGCAGCGCCGTCTCACCGGTCAGGTAGGTGTCCACCGCGGCGGCCGCGGAGCGGCCTTCGGCAATCGCCCACACAATCAGCGACTGGCCACGGCCCATGTCACCCGCCACGAACACGCCGTCAACGGACGTCGCGTACGCGCCATCGCGCGCCACGTTGCCACGCTCGGTGAATTCCACACCCAGGCTCTCCAGCAGGCCAGGCTTCTCCGGCCCTACGAATCCCATTGCGAGGAAGACGATGTCGGCCTCGAGCTCGAAGTCCGAGCCCTCGACCTTCTCGAACTTGCCGGCGTTGAAGACAACCTCGTGGGCGCGCAGACCGGTCACCTTGCCGTCTTCACCGAGGAACCGTTCGGTGTTGACGGCGTAGATCCGCTCGCCGCCCTCTTCGTGGGCGGAGGCCACCCGGAACAGCGTCGGGTAGGTGGGCCACGGGTCGCGCTCGGAACGGATCTCCGGCGGCCTGGGCATGATCTCGAACTGCTGGACGCTCGCTGCACCCTGGCGGTGGGCGGTGCCCAGGCAGTCAGCCCCGGTATCGCCGCCACCAATGATGATGACGCGCTTACCCTTTGCGGTGACGGGGGGCTGGCCGTTCTCGTCCAGGACATCATCGCCCAGCTGCACCTTGTTGGCCCACGGCAGGTATTCCATGGCCTGATAGATGCCCTCGAGCTCACGGCCCGGAACTGGCAGGTCGCGCCAGGCAGTCGCCCCGCCCGCGAGCACCACCGCATCGAAGTTCGAGCGGAGGTCATCCGCTGTTACATCAACTCCGACGTTCACGCCGGCCTCGAAAACCGTGCCCTCGGCCCGCATCTGATCCAGGCGCCGGTCGATGTGGCGCTTTTCCATCTTGAACTCGGGAATGCCGTACCGCAGCAGACCGCCGATGCGGTCGGCCCGCTCGTACACGGTGACATCGTGTCCGGCGCGGGTGAGCTGCTGGGCCGCAGCCAATCCGGCCGGGCCCGAACCCACGACGGCAACCTTCTTGCCGGTCTTCACCTCGGACGGAATGGGCCTGACCCAGTCGTTCTCGAAGGCGTTGTCGATCAGCTCGACCTCGACCTGCTTGATGGTCACCGGATCCTGGTTGATGCCCAGCACACACGATGCCTCACATGGCGCGGGGCAGAGCCGACCGGTGAACTCGGGAAAGTTGTTGGTCGCGTGCAGCCGCTCGATGGCCTCGCGCCAGTTCCCGCGGTACACCATGTCGTTCCACTCGGGAATCAAGTTGCCCAGCGGGCAGCCCTTGTGGCAGAACGGGATTCCACAGTCCATGCAGCGCGACGCCTGCGTCTGCAGGGTCGTGTGCTCGAAGTCTTCGTAGACCTCTTTCCAGTCGAGCAACCGCAGCGGCACAGGACGCCGCTTCGGCAGTTCGCGGGTGGTGTGGGTCAGAAAGCCGCTTGGGTCACCCACGAGCTGCCGCCATGATCGCCTCGTTCACATCGCCTCCGGTCAGCTCCGCGTCGGCGATGGCCTCGAGCACGCGACGGTAGTCGCGGGGCATCACCTTGACGAAGGAGTCGCTTTGGCCGCTCCAGTCGGCCAGAATGCGTTGTCCGACAGGAGAGTCGGTCGCCGCCACATGCTTTTCGATCAGACTGCGCAGCACCTGCTCATCGTCAGGGTCCAACGCGTCCACATCGACCATCTCATCGTTGAGGTTGTCCACCAGCTGCTTGGCCGGGTCGTACACGTACGCCACCCCACCCGACATACCCGCGGCGAAGTTGCGCCCGGTCGGGCCGAGCACCACGACGGTGCCACCGGTCATGTACTCGCACCCGTGATCGCCCACACCCTCGACGACAGCGGATGCACCCGAGTTACGCACCGCGAACCGCTCTCCCACGAGGCCGTTGAGGAAGGCCTCACCGCTGGTGGCGCCGAACAGGATGACGTTTCCGCCGATGATGTTCTTCTCGGCCTCGAAGTCGGCCGGTGCCTCACGCGAGGGCCGCACCGCAATGTGTCCGCCAGACAGGCCCTTGCCCACGTAGTCGTTGGCATCGCCGAACAACCGCAGCGTGATGCCCCGCGGGACGAACGCGCCAAAGCTGTTACCCGCCGAGCCGGTGAAGGTGATGTCGATGGTGTCGTCCGGGAGGCCCTCGCCGCCGTAGACCTTGGTGACCTCGTGACCAAGCATGGTGCCCACGGTCCGGTTGACGTTGGTGATCAGCGTCTCGAACTTCACCGGGGTAGCGCGATCGAGCGCCTCGCGGCTCATCACGATCAGCTGCTGGTCCAGCGCCTTCTCCAGGCCGTGGTCTTGCGAACCACTGCAGTACAGATCCTGGTTCATGAACGCCGACTCCGGCTCCGTCAGCACCGGCGTCAGGTCGATCTTGCTGGCCTTCCAGTGCGCAATGGCCTTTTCGGTGTCCAGCGCGGCGACCTGGCCCACCGCCTCGTTGACGGTGCGGAAACCGAGCTCCGCCATCAGCTCCCGCACTTCCTCGGCGATGAACAGGAAGAAGTTCTCCACGAACTCCGGCTTGCCGTTGAAACGCTCGCGCAGCACGGGGTTCTGGGTAGCCACACCCACCGGGCAGGTGTCCAGGTGGCAGACACGCATCATGATGCAGCCCGAGACCACCAGGGGAGCCGTCGCGAAACCGAATTCTTCGCCGCCGAGCAGCATGGCGATCATCACGTCGCGGCCGGTCTTGAGCTGACCATCGACCTGCACGACGATGCGGTCACGAAGACCGTTGAGCAACAGCGTCTGCTGTGTCTCGGCCAGCCCCAGCTCCCACGGCGCACCGGCGTGCTTCATGGAGGTCAGCGGGGTGGCGCCCGTTCCACCGTCGTGCCCGGAGATGAGCACCACGTCGGCGTGGGCCTTCGAAACGCCCGTGGCGACCGTGCCCACACCATTCTCCGACACCAGCTTCACGTGGATACGCGCCTGCGGGTTGGCGTTCTTCAGGTCATGGATCAGCTGTGCCAGATCCTCGATCGAGTAAATGTCGTGATGCGGCGGCGGGGAGATGAGTCCCACGCCGGGTGTCGAGTGCCGCACTTCAGCAACCCATGGGTACACCTTGTGCGCGGGCAACTGGCCGCCCTCACCTGGCTTGGCGCCCTGCGCCATCTTGATCTGGATATCGGTGCAGTTGCTCAGGTAGTGCGAGGTGACACCGAACCGGCCGGAGGCCACCTGTTTGACCGCACTGCGCCGCCAGTCGCCGTTCTCGTCGGGGGTGAACCGTCGCGGATCCTCGCCGCCCTCACCGGAGTTCGACCGGCCGCCCAGTCGGTTCATGGCGATTGCCAGGGTCTCGTGTGCCTCGGCGGAGATGGAGCCGAAGCTCATCGCACCGGTCGAGAAGCGCTTGACGATCTCGCTGGCGGGCTCCACCTCGTCGATGGAAATCGACGGGCGCCCGCTCTCTTCGGGGGTCTTGAACTTCAGCAGACCGCGCAGGGAGGCCATCCGCTCGCTCTGGTCGTCGACCAGGGCGGTGTACTCCTTGAAGATCGAGTACTGGCCGGTCCGGGTGGAGTGCTGCAGCTTGAAAACGGTGTCGGGGTTGAACAGGTGATACTCACCCTCGCGGCGCCACTGATACTCGCCGCCGACCTCCAGTTCCCGGTGCGCCCATTCTGCGGGGCGCTCCAGGAAGGCCAGGTGGTGGCGCGAGGCAACATCGGCAGCGATCTCGTCCAGGCCAATACCGCCTGTGGGGCAAGACAATCCGATGAAGTACTCGCTCAGAAGCTCCTGCGACAGGCCGATGGCCTGGAACAGCTGGGCACCCGTGTAGGAGGCCAGCGTGGAGATGCCCATCTTGGACATGACCTTGAGCACGCCCTTGCCCGCGGCCTTGATGTAGTTGCGGATCGCCTTGTCGCGCTCCACCCCCGAGATCATGCCGCGGTCAATCAGATCCTCGATGGACTCGAAAGCCATGTAGGGGTTGACGGCAGCCGCGCCGAAACCGACCAGCGCCGCCACATGGTGGACCTCGCGGGCGTCCCCGGCCTCGACGACGAGGCCGACCTTCGTGCGAGACCGTTCGCGAACGAGGTGGTGATGCACCGCCGCAACAGCCAGAAGCGAAGGGATGGGCGCCATCTGGTCGTCCGACTCGCGGTCGGACAGGACGATGACCTGTGCGCCGGCGGCGATAGCGGCGGAAACCTCCGCACGCACCGACTCGAGCGCGGTCCGCAACCCGGCACCCCCCTCGGCGACGGGGTACAGGCAGCGGATCACGCGGCTGGAGAACCCATGCGGCCGACCGTTGACCTCATCCAGCGGGTCAAGGTGGATGAGCTTGTCCAGCTCGTCGTTGTGCAGCACCGGCTGCGGCAGCAGAATCTGGTGGCACGACTCAGCGGTCGGGTGCAGCAGATCGCCCTCGGGGCCGATTACACCGCCGAGACTGGTGACGACCTCCTCGCGAATGGCATCCAGCGGCGGGTTGGTGACCTGTGCGAAAAGCTGCTGGAAGTAGTCGAACAACATCCGGGAACGGTTGGACAGCACGGCGATCGGGGTGTCGGTGCCCATCGACCCGAGGGCCTCGGCACCAGTGCGGGCCATCGGCGCGACCAGGAGGTTGATCTCCTCGTATGTGTAGCCAAATACCTGCTGGCGCAACACGATCCGGTCGTGCGGCATGTGCTGGTGCGGACGGTCCGGCAGCTGCTCCATGCGCACCAGACCTTCATCGATCCACTGCTGGTACGGCTCTGCCGCGGCGAGCTCCGCCTTGACCTCTTCATCGGAGATGATGCGGCCCTGGGTGGTGTCCACCAGAAACATGCGGCCGGGCTGCAGGCGAGTGCGCTGCACCACGGTGGACGGGTCCAGATCGAGCACGCCCGCCTCGGAAGCCATCACGACGAGTCCGTCGGTGGTCACCCAAACACGGCCCGGCCGTAGGCCGTTGCGATCGAGCACGGCGCCCACGATGGTGCCGTCGGTAAAGCAGACCGAGGCCGGTCCGTCCCAGGGCTCCATGAGAGAGGCGTGGTACTCGTAGAAGGCGCGCCGCTGCGGGTCCATGGACTCGTGCCGTTCCCACGCCTCGGGAATCATCATCAGCACCGCGTGGTGCAAGGGGCGGCCACCCAGGTGCAGCAACTCCAGTGCCTCGTCGAACCGCGCCGTGTCCGAGGCACCGCGCGTACAGATCGGGAAGATCTTGTCGAGCTGAGCCGGATCACCGAAAACGTCGGTCTTGATGAGCGCCTCACGGGCCCGCATCCAGTTCTCGTTGCCTGCGACGGTGTTGATCTCACCGTTGTGCGCCACCCGGCGATAGGGATGGGCGAGCGGCCAAGACGGGAAGGTGTTGGTGGAGAAACGCGAGTGCACGATGCCCAGCGCGCTCTCGACCCGCTCGTCCTGCAGATCGAGGTAGAACGCCCGCAGCTGCGGGGTGGTCAGCATGCCCTTGTACACAAAGGTGCGACCGGAAAGGCTTGGGAAATAGACGGTCTCCTCGCCGAGGCTGCCCCGGCCGGAACCCTGGTTACCCAGCTCGTGCTCGATGCGCTTGCGTACCACGTAGACGCGCCGTTCCAGATCGATGCCCGAGGCGCCGGAGATGAACAGCTGCCGGAAGGCCGGCATGGCGTCGCGGGCGAGGGCACCCAGCGATGAGTCGTCGTGAGGAACCTCACGCCAACCCAGAACCGTCAAACCTTCTGCCTCGACGATCTTCTCGACGGCTTCGCACGCGTTGGCGGCGTCCTTGGACCCCTGGGGCAGAAAGGCGATTCCGGAGGCGTAGCTGCCCTCGGCGGGCAACTCGAACTCCACAACGGCGCGGAAGAACTTGTCCGGGATCTGCAGCATGATTCCGGCGCCGTCACCGCTGTTCGGCTCGGCTCCCGCGGCACCACGGTGCTCCAAGTTCAGCAGTGCGGTGATGGCCTTGTCCACGATGTCGCGGCTGCGCCGGCCGTGCATATCCACGACCATGGCGACACCGCACGCATCGTGCTCGTAGGCCGGGTTATAGAGCCCGGTCGCGGGGTGTGGCATGGCTGCTCGTCTCGTCTCCAGGGCCTCCCTAGGTGCATAGGCTGTATGCACCCGTCAATGCCCTCCTCGAAGGTGCCCCACAGACCGGCACGGGGTGGTGCTCAAAACCCCGGGGCTGGCCCGTTGGCCCTTGTCCGTAGCGTCCTTCTCGGCCGTCTGCTGGGTGTGCTCGCGGTGACGATGAGGCACCCACCGGACACCTTTGACCAGCGGATCTCGTGCCCCGACGCGACAAGTAATCAAAACGATATGCCAGGAACCCCGGTAGACGCCAACTCGGGTGGTTAGATGGCGCGACACGTCGTAGCGTCATTCTCTCAACGCGTAGGTCAACGCCTGTTTCCTCGACAAACCCCGGTGAACCCCGTATTGAGCATCACGCCTTTTTCTGTACACCCGCAGTGATTACAATCTCCTCCATCACGTAAGCGCAGCGGTGCGCAGGATTTGGAGGATGCATGACATCCGGCAGTGCCCAGCGCAACAGCCTGGTGGTGGTGACCGGTGGCGGAAGCGGTATTGGCCGCGAAACGGCACTGGCCTTCGCCCGCCAGGGCGCCCGCGTCGTCGTCGCCGACATCAACCTCGACACCGCCCATGAGACGGTCGGGCTCGTCGAAAAGCTGGGCAGCACCGCCTACCCCTATGCCCTGGATGTCGCCGACGAGAGCGCCGTCACCGCCTTCGCCGACGAGGTGTGCACCGCCCACGGCGTGCCGGATGTCCTGATCAACAATGCCGGCATCGGCCAGGCCGGTCGATTCTTCGACACCCCGTCCGCGGACTTTCAGCGAGTGCTCAACATCAACTTGGGCGGAGTCGTCTACGGCTGCCGCGCCTTCGGGCCGCGGATGGCCGAGCGCAAGAGCGGCCATATCGTCAACATCTCCAGTGCCGCCGCGTACACGCCGATCCCCGAGATGGGCGCCTACGCAACCAGCAAGGCGGCTGTGTTCATGTTCTCCGACGTGCTGCGTGGCGAGCTCGGCCGCGACAAGGTCAAGGTCAGCACCATCTGCCCGGGCATCGTCAACACGAACATCATTCGTACCACCCAGTTTTCGGGCCTGTCGCCCGAAGACGAAGCGCATCGTCAGCAGCAGGGTGCTGGGCTGTACGCCAAGCGCGGATACGGCCCCGAGAAGGTGGCCAGGGAGATCGTCAACGCCGTCACCAAGGGCAAGTCGGTCGTCCCGGTCACCCCGGAAGCACATGTGCAGTACCACCTCAGCCGCCTGGCCCCAGCGCTGAACCGGTTCTTCTGGGGCAACCTTGGCAACAAGCTCAACAAATAGGAGGGCATCATGGCGCGCAATACAACTGAGGCCACTGGCCTGCACGTCGTACCGACCGAGCCCGGCGAGGTCGTGCTGCGGCCGCGCAATGTCCAGTTCGACACGAGCCACACCCCGCTGCACTGGATTCCCAATGAGCCCATCGTCTCGCACTTCATTTCCGCCTTCAATCTGCTTCTGCCGGAAGGAGAACGCGCCTTCGTAGACACCTTCACCCGTGCGCTGCCGTACGTGAAGGACGACAAAATCCGGGAAGCGATGATCGGATTCATGGGTCAGGAGGCCGTGCACGCCGAGACCCACAGCAAGGTGCTGGGCGACTTCCTGGAGAAGAACGGGATCAACATCGCGCCCGCGATCACCCAGATCGAGTACATCACCCACATGCTGGAGCGCACCAACGAGCTGCGCAGCGAGAAGCTCCGCTACCGGGTGATGGTGGAGAAGCTGGCGCTCATCGCGGGTATCGAACACTTCACCGCCGTGCTTGGCGACTGGGTGCTGAACCACCCCTTCGAGAAGTTCAACGCCGACGCGGAGATGGTGGACCTGTTCCGCTGGCATGGCGCCGAGGAGGTCGAGCACCGCAGCGTCGCATACGACGTCGCCCGGTACTTCCAGATCCGTCGCGGGCACATGATACTGACCTTCGTGCTGGCCACCCTGCTGCTCGTCGGAGTGATGCTGCGTTACACCAAGTTCTTGGTGCGGCAGGACCCGTCGCTGCCCAACTATGGCGTCTTCGGCGTGCTGCGGCAGATGAACAAGGCCATGAAGCGGGGAGCGTTCCTGCGGTGGCGAGAGCTGGCCAAGTCGGCCATGGAGTTCATGCGTCCGGGCTTCTCCCCCGACCAGGTGGGCAGCACGGCACAGGCGGTGGCATACCTGAGTACGTCACCCGCCGCGAAGGCCGCGGCCGGCTACTGATGTTCGATCGCTTTCGCCGCACACCGCAGCCCACTCCCCAGCGCAAGCGGCCGTCGCTGCCGCCCACGCTGTACGGCACTCTGCCGGTTTCACCCACGATCGCGCTCGGCACCGTGCTGTTCCCGGTCGCGGTCCGCGCCATCGGCGCCCTGCTGATCCTCAAGAAGCCACCCGAGAATCACGTCGACCGGACGCTGACGCTGGTGGTGAAGGACCGCTGGATCGAGGCTAAGGACCAGGACGTGGCGAGTCTGGTCTTGGCCGCGCCCGACGGGGCGCGGCTGCCGCCGTGGCACCCTGGTGCCCACCTGGATCTGCTGTTGCCGTCGGGCCGCATGCGGCAGTACTCGCTCTGCGGTGACGTCTCGGACCCCTTCCACTACCGCATCGCCGTGCGCCGCATCCCCGAAGGCGGGGGTGGCTCCATCGAGGTGCACGACGTATTGAACGTCGGGTCGACGGTATCCATCTTGGGACCACGCAACGCGTTCCCGCTGGCCATGACCCAGCCCGGGCCGCGCAAGCTGCACTTCGTGGCTGGCGGCATCGGCATCACGCCAATCCTGTCCATGATCGCGTTCGCCGAGCAGCTGGGAAAGCCATGGACCATGGTGTACACCGGCCGGAACCGCGATTCACTCCCGTTCCTGAACGAGCTCAAGCGATTTGGCGATCGCGTGATCGTGCGGACCGACGATCAATCGGGTCTACCGACCGCCGACGATCTGCTGCCCGAGGTGGGGGAGAACGACGCGGTGTACTGCTGCGGCCCCGCGCCGATGCTTGCCGTCCTACAGCGGCGTCTCCTCGAAATGCCCTCGGTGGAACTACATTTCGAGCGGTTTGCCGCCGCACCCGTGGTGGACGGTCATCCCTTCGAGGTGCAACTGGGCCCCGGCGGGCCGGTGCTCGAGGTTCCCGCCGATCGCACGGCGCTGGACGTCATCAAGAAACGGCTGCCGCACGTGGCGTACTCATGCCAGCAGGGTTTCTGCGGCACCTGCAGGGTGAATGTGCTCGCGGGCACGGCCGACCATCGCGACCAGATCCTGACCGAATCCCAGCGGGAAGAGGGGCAGATCCTGACCTGCGTGTCCCGCGGTGAGGGTCGTCTGGTTCTGGACCTGCCCGCCGAGTAACACCTCTACGCCGAGACCGAGGTTGTGGCGAATTTGTGCGAGACATATGCGCCATAACCTCGGTCTGGCCGGGACGCCTCCGGGTCGGTTTACCGAGCGTTCATCGGTTGCCGGGAAACTGTCCCGATGCGCATCTCCCACGCAGCCACGGTCCTCACATCCGCACTGATCCTGGCGCTGGCGCCGTCCGCGGCCGCCGCCCCGCCCTCGGATTCCCCTGAGGTACCCGTCGGCGATATCGCCAAGACCGGTGGCGCTAACCGCACCAAAGGCGGGCGCGACGGCGATAAGGCGGCGGATCTGCGGAATTCGCTGCTGGGCCGCAACGCCAAGAACGTCATCCTGCTGATCGGTGATGGCATGGGGACCTCGGAGATCACCTCGGCGCGCAACTACCAGCACGGCGCGGCCGGGACGCTTCCCGGACTCGACGCGCTGCCGATCACCGGCGAGTACACCACGTTCGCCCTCACCAAGGACGGTCCCGAGAAGGGCAAGCCCGACTACGTGACCGACTCGGCGGCCTCCGGCACCGGGTGGGCGACCGGGACCAAGACCTACAACGGCGCCATCTCGGTTGACCTCGACGGCAAGCCGCTGGACACGATCCTGGAGATCGTGCAGAAGCAGGGCTTTGCGACGGGAAATGTCACCACCGCGGAGCTGCAGGACGCCACCCCGGCGGTGCTTACCGCTCATGTCACAGATCGGGACTGCAAGGGCCCCAAGGAAACCCTGGAGAAGTGCGCGGGTAACGCCGTCGACAACGGCGGCAAGGGCTCTATCTCCGAGCAGCTGGTGAGTACCCGGGCAGACATCAGCCTGGGCGGCGGCGGCAAGTACTTCGAGGAGACCATCACCGCCGGTGAGCATAGGGGTAAGACCTCGCTGGATGTCGCCAAGGCCACCGGCTACCAGTTGCCCACCACCGCAGGTGATCTGAATAAGGTGAACAACCTCGATAACCCGGTACTGGGTGTGTTCGGCAGGGGCAACCTGCCGGTGCAGTGGGATAAGGTGCCCGCGGCGGTCCCCAACGGCGGCAAGCTGCCCGCGACCACCTGCCAGGCCAACCCCGAGCTGCCCAAGGATCAACCGCAACTCTCCGCGATGACGACCAAAGCCATTGACCTGCTGGTGAACTCGACCAAGGGCCAGGACAAGGGCTTCTTCCTGCAGGTGGAGTCGGCATCAATCGACAAGCAGGACCACGCCGCCAACATCTGCGGTCAGATCGGCGAGACCATCGCTCTGGACGAGGCGGTCGCCGCCGCCCTGGACTTCGCCCGCAAGGACGGCAACACCCTGGTGATCGTGACCGCCGATCATGGACACTCCTCGCTCATCGTTCCCGAGGACTTCGACAATCCGACCGCGCTGTCGGTCGCGGTGAAGACTGCCGACGGCGCCACCATGCGGATCATGTACCCCACCGCGCCGGAGGGTGAATCGCAGACACACACCGGAACTCAGGTGCGCATCGCGGCTTACGGCCCGGGTGCCGCGAACGTCTCCGGCCTCACCGATCAGACCGACAACTTCAACACGATCGTCGGGGCACTGCTCGGATCCAAGAGCCCCGACGCCTCGAACGGTCCGTCCTGGTGGCTGGCCGGCGGAATTGCTGCGGTAGCGGCCGCCGTGGCTGCCGCGGCCGCGTTCTTCCTGGGCAGGCGCCGGGCCTGACGTCGGTGAATTGCACCTCGACGGGGACGCATGATCCCCGGGGATGAACTAGCCCCCCCACCGAGTGGGAATCTCGCGAGGAGAATCGGCCGGATTTCCTCGCGAGATTCCCACTCGAAGCCCAGCGGCCTTAGGCCACCAACCGCTTCGGGTTGTCGATCACCGAGTAGTCGCTGGCGTCCCCGGCGACTACTCGGCTGCTTTCGCCGTTCACACCGACCGGCACATCACCGGCAAGCGTCACGCGATGCATCCGGCGCCGCTGATCGCCGTAGTCAGAGACGGCGTAATGCTGGGTGGCCCGGTTGTCCCACATCGCGACATCACCTAACTCCCAGTTCCATCGAATCGTGTTCTCCAACCAGGTAATCCGATCCTGGAGCATTCGGAACAGCGCCTGTGACTCGCTTGCGCTCACGTCCAGGATCCGCTTGACGAAGTTGCCCAGCAGCAGCGCCTTCTCGCCCGTCTCGGGGTGCACCCGGACCACCGGATGATGCGCCTCGAAATGTGTCGCCCCGAACTCGCGCACGTACTTGGATCCGGACCCCGCCTTGGCCAGCAGCTCCGCCACCTTGGCGGGATCAACCTGGGCGTAATCGAATTGGTTGTTGTGCATGGCCCACAGATTGTCTGCCAGCTCCTGCAAGGCCCTGGGCAGCTGCCGATAGGCCGCGACTGTCGAGGTCCAGGTAGTGGTTCCGCCGTACGGCGGCAATTCGACCGCCCGCAGGATCGACGCCTTGGGAATCCGGTCCACGAAGGTGACATCGGTGTGCCACTGGTTGGCGCGACCACCCTCCTCCGAGTCGAGCCGCATCACGCGCTCACCGTCGAATTTCAGCGTGGGATGCGCCGATGTCGGCACGCCCATGCACCGCGCGAACGCGAATTGCGCCTCGTCGTCGAGGTGATGCTGTCCACGAAAGAAGACCACCCTGTGCTCCAGCATTGCCTCGTTGATGGCACACGCCATCTCGGCATCCACCTCTCCGAGCCGCACACCCTCGATGCGGGCGCCAATGTTCTCGCCCACCTTCACCACACGAAAATCGCTGCTCATGACGGCTCCCTTCGGTAATCGTTTGGTGTAGTCAAGTGACTACACCAAGTCATCCGCTACTGTACACACATGACTACACCGCAGGCAACGGACGCCCGGCCCGTGGGCAAGGAGGAGGTCGTGGAGGCCGTCCTGAATGCCGCGTCTGAGCTCTTCGCCGAGAAGGGGCCGGCGGCGACGTCCATCCGGGAGGTCGCCACGCGCGCGGGTGTGAACCACGGTCTGGTGCACCGCCACTTCGGAAGCAAGCGTCAGCTGCTGGCGGACACCTTGCAGCACCTGGCCGATGCCGCAGCGACCTTGCGGGAGGCGGGGGCACCCCGTGAAGAGCTGGAGGCGGCACACGATCTGCAGCTGCGCGTCATGGTCCGCTCCACTCTCGACGGCTTCCCCATCGAAGAACTGCAAGAACGTAAACCCGGCATGGAATGGCTGCTCGAACAGATCCGTCCTGCCCACGCCGACGATCGAGAGGCGCGGCTGGCCGGGGCCCACGCGATTGCGCTACAGCTTGGCTGGCGCCTGATGGGCCCCAGCCTGCGAGCCGGTTTCGGTCTTGACGACATGTCCGATGCCGACATCCGATCCGAGGTTGCTCAGCAGATCGCGAAATTCGTTAACCCACAATAGGGCTGACTACCCGACGGGCTGCGCCTCCGGGAACACCCACCGGCCGTCGAGAATCTGCGGCTGCGCGCGGTACAGCCGGACCGCGTAGTTCCAGCCCGGCGTGATCGGCAGGCAGTTCACCGTGGCGTTGGTGCATCCCCCGAATTGCACGGTCGTGTTGCCGCTGGCATCCCGCTGTGCAGTGACATTGTTGAGCGAGTAAGCATTCCGGGTATTTGGCGTGAAATACCCGTCCTTGTTGTAGACGGTGACCGACCAGAATCCGTCGACCGGCACCTGTCCCACGGTGAGCCGATACACCGTGGCGCCGTCGTTCTTGGCGGGATTCACCGTGAGATAGAGGGCATCCTTCTCGGGGTTCCCGCCCCAGGCCGACGCGGTGCCGATGAGATGGCGCACGGGGTCCGTGTCGTCCCTGGTGCCAAAGGTCGCCCTGGTATCGGGAAGCGTCGCGGCGAGCTGGAGCAGACCGTCGCGCACCTTCTCCTGACTTACGTTGTCCCACTGGGGCACAACGAACTCTCCCGTGCGGTCTTGCCGTGCCGCGACGGCGTCCTGCAGGGCATGGACCTGAGCCAGGTCGGCCGGATCGGCCGGATTCACCAAGGTCCGCAACGCCGCGGCGACGTAGCGGGTACCGGCCTGCTCCTTGGTGATGGTGTGCTCACCCTTGCCGTAGAAGACCGCCGGCACATAGTGGTCCTCGGTGATGAGCTGCAGCGACATGAACCGCTGTCCCGGACCCGGCGTCGAGATGGTGACCGGCCCCGCATCCAGGTCGAACACCGCCGACGAATAGAGCGTGTCGCGGTTCTGCCGGATGACCAGCTGCCTATCCAGTGGAGACAATTCGCGGATGTGATGGAAGGAACCAAAACCGCCGTCCTTCACGATGTTCCCGAAATACCGGTCCGTCTCCGCGCGCACGAAGTTGTCCGGAGTGACGACGATGGCACCCTCTGAGGTGCGCCGCTCTGGGGACGGTGCGCTCGACGCGCCGGAGGGAACCACTGGCGGTGGTGTCGTGGCGCACCCCGCGAGCACTGCCGATATTCCAACCACCACACCAGCCGCGAGCCTCTTCATGGCACCAAAACTACCCTCCGGCGTTCCCCCGGACGCGCGATTCAGCAGCTAGTCGCATCCTCACCCGCGATATCGCGCAGGGTTTGGAAGAAGTCGCCGCGCTGCTGTGACGAGATGCCCGACAGCAACCGCTCTTCGGCCTCTTGCGCCAGCACGTCTGCCTGCTTGAGCATGGCGGCACCGGACCGGCTCAGCTGCGCCGGGCGCGCGCGGCCGGAGTCGACGGTGTCCGGCCGGGATACCAAACCGGCGTCCTGCAGCGCCTGCAAAACGGTGTTCATCGACTGCGGCGTGACATCCGTCGCACGGGCTAGGTCCGCGTTGGACCAGCCGGGATTCTTGGACAGCACCCTCATACAGACGTACTGCGGGAAGGGCAGATTCAATGGCGCCAACGCCGCGGCAATCTCCGAACGCAAGGCCGCCGACACGCGGTATACCAATGCGCCGAGAGGTTGCCATTCCTGCTGATCCATATCAGTGATGTTGACACAGTTACCATCGTCCCGCTGAGCGGCCCCGGCGCCCGCACAGCGGCCAATGAGCTTGGACCGCTCAGTATCCGGGTCAACACGGTGCACCCAGACGGGGATGCTCCTCAATCCCGGCGTCATCGCCCATCTGTGTCAGGACCCCACCGAGTAGACCTCCGACCAGGCGCGCTACATCACCTCGGTGAGCCTGCCGGTAGATTCGGGCGGCACGCAGCGATAACCCACACCGGCGGTACCGTTTCGGTATGGACGTGCTCATCTCGGCGGCCGAACTCGCCGGCCGCCTCTCCGAGGTCCGGCTACTCGACGTGCGCTGGACCGTCATGGCCCCTGACGGCCACCCGGCCTATCTAGAGGGCCACCTCCCCGGCGCAGTATTCGTCGATCTCGACGCCGACCTCGCCGACCACTCGGCGACGGCTCGCGGTCGTCATCCACTACCGACGCCCGAGGCCTTTCAGGCCAGTGCACGCCGCTGGGGCCTCAACGACGGTGACGCCGTGGTCGTCTACGACGACTGGAACGGACAGGCCGCCTCGCGGGCCTGGTGGCTGCTGCGCACCGCCGGAATTGCCGACGTCCGGATTCTCGATGGCGGCTGGGCGGCCTGGCAGCGCTTCGGCGGGCCCGTCGAGACGGGCGAGGTAGTCCCCGGGCCCGGCGAAGTCAGCATCTCTTCGCTGGACGGTTTGGCCGTCATCGATATCGCCGAGGTCGCCATCCAATCGAAGTGGGGGGACATCCAAATTCTGGACGCCCGCGCTGCTGCGCGCTATCGCGGAGACGAGGAGCCACTCGATCCGCGTGCCGGGCACATTCCGCGCGCCATCTCCGCGCCCACTGCTGAGAACCTCAATGCCGACGGCACCTTCCGATCCGCCGCCGAACTTCGTGAACGCTTTGGCGAGCTCGGCGTCGAACACAGCCCCGCCGTCACCGTGTACTGCGGGTCGGGTGTCACCGCGACACATCAGATCGCCGCCTTAGCCATCGCGGGATACGACGCCGCCCTCTACCCCGGGTCCTGGTCGGAGTGGTCGAGTGACCCGCAGCGTCCGGTGGCGACCGGACCCGATCCGAACTAACCGATCAGAGCGCCAATCCCACGGCCAGAGCAACGATCCCAAGAAGCGGGGGCACCAGCTGCTTCAGCGCGGCCGACGCCTTGTCCGGTGACGAGATCAACAGCACCAGCCCGGCGGCGACCATCGACCCCGCGCCCGTAAAGACCAGCGTCGCGCCCACCGGTGTGCAACCACGTGCCCATAGCACCGTCCCCACCGCGATAGCGATGGCAAGAAACAGGTTGTAGAAACCCTGGTTGAAGGCAAGCGGTTTGGTGATCTCGGCTTCCTCCACCGTGCGGACACCGAATACCTTCCGAGTCTTCTCACTGGTCCACGTGATCGATTCCAGATAGAAGATGTAGACGTGGATGAGCGCTGCGATTCCGGTCAGTACCAGCCCTGCGATGATCATGCTGCGAGAGCCTATCCGGCTCGCCGCTAACGCAGTGCCGACTCAAGCGTTCCCTCAGCCTGCGTCGCCTCGACGCGCGGCTGCTCGCAGATATCGGTCCGCGAGTTTATCGCCACCACCGCCGCACAGACCGTCGCCAATACCGCGCCGCCGCCGAGCAACAGAGGGTGCGTCAGCGTCGGCAGCGCACCGCTGATCACCGTCAGCATCATCGGCACCCCGAAGCCCAGATAGGTCAGCCCGTAGAAGACGGCGGTGAGGCCGGCCAGGTCCGTGAGCCCGGCGATTCGGTTGACCTCCTGCAGCCCACTGACCAGCGCTGTTCCGTACCCCGCGCCGAGCACCAGCGCGGCGATCAGGACCAACGGGATCGTGAGCCGGTATGCGGCAACGGCGGCCAGCGCCATCCCCGTGGCGACCAGTGCCAGCCCGATGATGCCAAGCCGGGCGGTGCCCGCCCGGTCAATCCTGGGCGCGAACATCTGCGCGGTGAAACCGCAGCCCAGACAGACCAGACAGCACAACGCCGAAAATGCGATGCGGTCACCCGGAAGCGTCGGCGCGATGAGGCTGGGCAGCACCGCATACGCCACCGCTGCCGATCCGAACACCCACGGCGCCAACGGCATAACAACGAGCAGGAAGCGCTGACGGCGTGCGGCGGGAATCTTGAGGTCGTCGATCAGTCGTCCCGGTGCGCGCTCGGCGGCCGATTCCGGAACCGAGAGTGCCAGCACCGCACCGGGAATCGTGATCGCAATGTTGACCAGGAAGGCCAGGTGCTGCGGCCAGGGTCCCCACTGCGCCAACGCCCCGGCCACGGCCGCACCCAGCGCGAAGCCCGCCGTGAGGCTCATCGCGCCCCGCCGGGCTCCGGTGCCGGGGCGATCGAACGGCGGTGCCGACAGTTCCTTGACCCACGAACTGCCCGCGGCCATGGCCAGGCCCAGTGCGATGCCGGACAACACACGCCCCGTGAACAGCAGCGCGAAGTGCTGCGAGCCGAGCGCGAGTACCAGGGACCCCGCCATCGAGATGAACGGCGCGGGCAGCATCACCGCACGACGGCCGTAGCGGTCCGAGAGGGGTCCGCCCAGGAACAACGCGGGAATGATGCCCAGCACGTAGGCGAACAACAGCGTGTCAACAGAGGCAGCCGACTGGCCAGCCTGCCGGTACATCACTAGCAGCGGGGTGAATTCATTACCACCCCAGGCGATTCCGAACATCGCGAGGGCCACCCGCTGCCAGGGTGCCAGCCGCGGCAACAGCCGGCTAGTCACCCTCGGTCACCACTTTCATGTGCTCGACCAGCTCGACGCTGAAGCGTGCCGCGTGGCCCACCGCAAGAGCGTCCACCAGCGCGCGGTGCCCGGCAACCGACCGTGCGACCCGCACCGGGTCCACCCCGATGGCGGCAGCCGCCATCCGGCGCTGGCGCTCGCGAAGACTGTCGTAGAAGTTCTCCAGCAGCGGGTTGCCCAGCTTGGCAACGATCGCGCGGTGGAAGTCCACATCGGCCGCGGCGAAACCCGCCGCATCGCCCTGCGCGGCACGCCCCAATTGCACATCGATGAGAGCGGACAGGTCAGACAGGAGTGCCTGCGACGCGCCCCGTTCGGCAATGCGTGCCGCCGCCGCACTCTCCACGACACGGCGCGCGTCGACGACATGCCGCCGTTCCTCGGGGGTAATGGGCACCACCAGGGCCCCGCGCTTGGGATAGAGCCTCAGCCAGCCTTCGGTTTCAAGCCGCAGGAAGGCCTCGCGTACCGGGGTGCGGCTGCATCCCATCCACGCCGAGATCTCGCCTTCGCTCAGCAGCTCACCTCCGGGGATGTCGCCGCTGAGGATGCGCTCCTTGACGCAGCGATACGCCTCTTCACTTGCGGAGATGGCTGCCGTACGACTGATAGACACAAGATGTATCTAAGCTCCCCGCCAGTGGCCCCCGCAAGCCGAAAGTCGCACCTCACAGGGTGTTCAGCGTCACGTCGACGGCTGCCGCACGGTCGCCGTCACCTCAGATTGCACACCGTCGAAGTGGCACGCACCGCTGGCCCGGAACGGCTCGGCGAGCTGCGCGGTGTATCCGGCCGGATAGTTCGGCTTGGCCGCCATACCCAGGTCGTCACTGTGAAAGCGCCGCGCCGGGTCAAAGGAGAACGTCCGCAGCAGATG
Organism: Mycobacterium sp. D16Q14; assembly: GCA_002013415.1. Lineage (GTDB taxonomy): Bacteria > Actinomycetota > Actinomycetes > Mycobacteriales > Mycobacteriaceae > Mycobacterium. The sequence continues at coordinate 17,341 of MAEX01000004.1, read as the reverse complement.
GTCCCAGACCAGCGTGAACAGCCCGAAGTTGACGTCGCCGATGCCCGCCCACTTGAGGTGATGGAACCGGTGCCCCTCATTGAGCGCCAACACCACCCGCAGTCGGCCGATCCGGTAGTCGGCGTTGGAATGCTGCAGCAGCAGCTGGACCGCGATCAAGACCGTCAATGCTTCGGCGACCGCCTGCGGCAACCCCATGATGAGAAGCGGCGCCGTTCCCGCCATCAGTTCCAGCCCACCGTGCACGGGATGTTTCATCAATCCGTTGAAGCCGTAGAACCTCTTGATGCTGTGGTGCACGGCATGCAGTCGCCACAGTGCCGGCACCTTGTGGCTGGCGTAGTGCATGAGCGTGATTCCGAAATCGGCGACGGTCGCAGCGATGAGCACCTGCAACACAAAGGGGATCGACGACGGCCACCAGGCGTGGAACGGCGAGAGCAGCGCAACCGCCGGCACGGCCAGCACCGTGAGCAGCAGCGCGGTCTCGTTCACGAAGGCATGCGCGGCATCCCGCGGCGCGTCCCCCATCGACTCGTTCCACTCGGGCGAGTAGGGCGCCACCCGCTCGGCAAGGAACGACAGCCCGATCGCCACCAGAATGAGAATTGCCATCCACAGTGGTGCCCACGGCCGATGCGCCAGTGCAATCGCAACCCCGTTGATACCCAACAACATCAGCGGCACGTAGCCGTACCGCACAAACCAAATAGCCATGCAAGCAGTCTTGGTTTTTGTGTGCATGCCGCGCATGTATAGATCCGTTGACCTGTCGCCGATACTCAAAGGCATGGGCTGGACAGGCGAGGCAGTCATCGAACCCGGGAGGCTCGTCTACCGCGGGGCGCTGGGGGATACCCACCGACATACTCATGCGGCAGTGCAGATCGCCATCGCCCTGGATGGGACCCTGCAGATCACCGACGCGGCAGATCGCCGGGTCAGTAGCCCCGCCGCCGTCATTCCCGCGGGAGCGCAACACACCGTGCACGGCGGCACATCGACCGGTCTGATGATCTACCTGGAACCCACCTGCCTCGAAGGCCGCGGTCTCGGCGCACTATTCGACGACGCCTCACGCAACGACGCCGCCGCCTGGTGCGCTGCAGCATCAGAACTCATCGATATACAAGATGATTCGTCTGCGGCAGAGAACGTCATCGCCCGTCTTGTCGGCGATGCGCACGCGCCCGAACCACATGAGAGTGTCCGGGAGGCCATCCGGCTGCTGCCCGGCATACTGACCGGGCCGGTGCGGCTGGCCGAAGTGGCGCGGGTCGTACATCTCTCCGCGGACCGGCTGGGGCGCATGTTCGCCCGCGATACCGGCATGTCCTTCCCCGCGTATGTCCGCTGGGCACGACTCATCCGCACCATCGAGGTCGCGCGCACCGGAGGCACCCTGACCGATGCCGCGCACGCGGCCGGTTTCAGCGACAGTTCCCATGCCAACCGGGCGTTTCACGAGATGTTCGGCATCACCCCGGTGGAGCTGCACCGCAGTGTGCAGCTGAGCTAGCGGAGCCCGGTGCACGCGGATTTAGACGCGTGCTTCGATAACACCATGCAACGCACTATCTACACCGAGGACCACGACGCGTTCCGGGAGTCCGTAAAGGCATTCGTGCAGCGCCACGTCGAGCCGCGCGCCGAGAGCTTCATCGAGCAGCGCTACATCGACCGCGAATTGTGGTTAGAGGCGGGCAAGCAGGGCTACCTGGGGCTCGACGTGCCCGAGGAGTTCGGGGGCAGCAGCGCCGGAGACTACCGCTACAACGCGGTTCTACAGGAGGAGCTGTCCCGCTCCAGCGCCGCACTGGCCTCGTCGATGTCCATCCATTTCGACATCGTCGCCCCCTACCTGGTCGAGCTGACCACCGACGAGCAGAAGCAGCGCTGGCTGCCGAAGTTCTGTAGCGGCGAGATGATCACCGCCATCGGTATGACCGAACCGTCGGGTGGCTCCGATCTGGCTGCCCTCAAGACCACCGCGGTCAAGGACGGCGACGACTGGGTCATCAACGGCTCCAAAACGTTCATCACCAACGGCGCCCGCGCCGATCTCGTCGTCGTTGCCGCGCGCACGGCACCCGAGCTCAAGGCCAAGGGCATCACCTTGTTCGCCGTCGAAGAGGGCATGCCCGGTTTTGAGCGCGGCCGCAAGCTGGACAAGGTGGGCCAGCCCGAGGCCGATACCGCCGAACTGTTCTTCACCGATGTCCGGGTGCCCGCCGAGAACGTGATCGGCGAGGTGAACCAGGGATTCATCTCGATGATGCAGCGCCTGCCCCAGGAGCGGATGGGCTGTGCGGTCGCTAACATCGCCCACGCAGCCGCCGTGCTGGAGGAGACGATCGAGTACGCCAAGGAGCGCAAGGCGTTCGGTCAGCAGATCGGCAGCCTGCAGTACAACAAGTTCCTCATCGCCGAGCTCGTCACCAAACTCGAAGCGGCACAGGTGTATGTCGATCAAGGTGTGCTGTCGCACAGCAAGGGTGAGCTCTCGGCAATCGATGCCGCGAAGGCCAAGTGGTGGTCCTCGCAGGTGCAGAACGAGGTCATCGACGCGTGTGTGCAGCTGCACGGCGGCTACGGCTACATGAAGGAGTGCCGGGTCGCGCGGGCCTGGATGGACGCCCGCGTCACCAAGATCTGGGCAGGCTCCAACGAGATCATGAAGGAGCTCATCGGGCGCGACCTGGGCTTCTGATCCGACCCCGCCCGGGCCGCTAACGTCGAATGGGAATCTGACGAGGCGTTTGGCCGGAATTTCCTCGTGAGATTCCCACTCGGCGAAAGGGCACTATGACTGACGACGGACGCATACGAGTTCCGGCAGACCTGGACTCGGTGACGAACACCGCCGACGAGGACCACTCCGGCATCGATCCGGCCGCCGTCGAACGAATCTGGCAGGCAACCCGGTACTGGTACCAGGCCGGTATGCACCCAGCGATTCAGGTGTGTCTGCGACACAAGGGAAAGGTGATCCTCAACCGTGCCATCGGACACGGCTGGGGCAACGCTCCCACCGATCCGGCCGACGCCGAGAAGATCCCCGTCACCACCGACACGCCGTTCTGCGTGTACTCGGCCGCCAAGGCCATCTCCACGACGGTGGTCCACCTACTGGTCGAGCGCGGAGCGCTATCGCTCGATGACCGCGTCTGCGACTACTTGCCCACCTTCACCAGCCGGGGCAAGGATCGCATCACCCTTCGCCACGTGATGACGCACAGCGCGGGCATTCCGGTGCCCACCGGACCGCGGCCGGACGTCACCCGGATGGACGACAGCGAGTACACCCGCGAACAGCTCGGCCAGCTGCGCCCGCTCTACCGTCCCGGCCTGGTGCACATGTACCACGCACTGACCTGGGGACCGTTGGTGCGCGAGATCGTTCTGGGCGCCACCGGCAAGAGCATCCGCGACATACTTGCCACGGAAATCCTTGACCCCCTTGGGTTCCGATGGACCAACTACGGTGTCGCGCCGGAGGACGTGCCGCTGGTGGCACCGAGTCATCCCACCGGCAAGCCACTGCCCGCGCCCATGCGCGCGGCCTTCCGGGCGGTAGTCGGCGGCACCATGCACGAGATCATCCCGATGTCGAACCAGCCGTTCTTCCTCACCGGCGTGGTGCCATCGTCCAACACCGTCTCCACCGCAAACGAGCTGTCCCGCTTCGCCGAGATGCTGTGCCGCGGAGGGGAACTCGATGGGGTACGGATTATGTCTCCCGAAACCATCCGGGCCGCCGCGGCACCCGCCCGGCGGCTGCGCCCCGACATGGCGACCGGCGGTATGCCGATGCGCTGGGGTACCGGATACATGTTGGGCTCCAAACGATTCGGCCCATTCGGGCGCAACTCTCCGGCCGCGTTCGGGCACACCGGGTTGGTAGACATCGCCGTCTGGGCTGATCCCGCACGCGCTCTATCCGTCGGCGTGGTCAGCAGCGGCAAGCCGGGCAACCACAAGGAAGCCAAGCGCTATCCGGCGCTGCTGGACAGCATCGCCGCGGAGATTCCGCTGGTCGGTTGACCTCGCGGCGGTCAAGCGCCGCCGTGTAAACAAGGGCCGGGGAACACCCGGTCGGGGATCAGTGCACGACTGACCCTAAGAGAGACACCATGAAACTCCACCACGTACGCATACGCCAGATAGCCCTCACCAGCGCAATCAGCCTCTTCGGAGGATTAGCCGTCGTCGTAGCGGCTCCCGCCGCATTCACGGCGCCGGACTGCAGCCAAGAGAGACTGTCCGACACTGTCGGCACCACCACCTCGGCGACACGCAGCTACCTCGACAGCCACCCGGGCGCACGCGCGGTGTTCGATGCCGCCCCCCAACCAGTCCCGGCCCGAGGCTGCCGCCAACATCCGCACGTCCTTCACCGCTCATCTCACGGAGTACCACGAGTTACGCGGCATGCTGGCACCGATCGGCAACGCCCAGCGTGAATGCAATGTCACGGTGCTGCCCGCAGGCCTGGCTTCCGCCTACGACGAGTTCGTGGCCGGCTGAGCTAAAGCTCCAGTCCCAGTAGCGCATTCTCGATCAGCTCGGGGAGTGCCGGGTGTATCCAGTACTGCCCACGCGCCATCTCGCGCACCGGAATCGAGAAACTCATCGCGGTGATCAACGACTGGATAAGCGCCGATGCCTGATAGCCGACGATGTGCGCGCCCACCAGCAGACCCGTCGCGCGATCCGCGATCAGCTTGCACAGGCCCTCGGTGTCCTCCATCGCCCATCCGTACGCGATGTCCCCGTACGTCTGAACCTTCACCACCACATCGATCCCGCGCTGCCTCGCCTCGTCCTCTGACAACCCCACCGATGCCACCTGGGGGCGGCTGAACACCGCACCCGGCACGAACCGGTGATCACTGGCCGTGGTCGGCGAGTCCCACCCGGAAAGCAGATTCGCCTGCACCACCCGGGCTTCGTGATTGGCCACATGCTTGAGCAGATAGTGCGAACTCACATCGCCCAGGGCGTAGATGCCGCGCACCGGGGTGCGCTGGTACTGGTCGACGGGGACGCGTCCCCCTTCGTCGAGCGTCAATCCCGCCGCCGCCACATCCAGTTGATCACCATTGGGGGTACGTCCGGTCGCGACCAGCAGAGCATCACCCGCCACCGTTGATCCGTCCGTGAGTTCCAATTCGACTCCGCCGGTATCGATCTCACGGGCCGCCACCACCTCCCTGTTCAGCCGCACATCCCACCGGTCCGACACCACCTCGGTGAAACGCTGCGAGATCGTCTCATCCTGGGCGCGCAGCAGTCTTGGGCCGCGTGCGATCACCGTCACCACCGACCCCAAGCCATTGAATACGTGCGCCAATTCGGCGGCGATGAAGCCGCTGCCCACGATGACCACACGATCGGGCAATTCCGGCAGCCGCATGATGTCGTCATTGGTGTGGAAGGCCACGCCGCTCTCGGCGATCACTGGCGGGATGACCGGGCGCGATCCTGCGGCGATCACGACCTGCCGGGCCTCCAGGATGGTGCCGTCGGCCAATTGGAGCCGGTGAATCAGATCGCCCTCGGCATCGGCTCCCGGCGCGATGAATCGCGCCTCCTGCTGAAAGACGGTGATGTTCGGGCAGTCCTCGACGCGGTAGCGCAGCCCACCCGCCGCGATCGAGTCTATCCGGCCGAAGACACGCTCGCGGATATCGGCCCAGCGGGTCCCGCTCACCGAGCTGTCCACACCGAGCCGGGCACCGTCGCGTGCCTCATCGGCCAGGTCCGCCGGATAGACGAACATCTTGGTGGGTATGCATCCGACATTCAGGCAGGTGCCGCCATAGGCACCCCCGTACACACCGCGATCAACGATCGCGATCTTCTGATCCGCGAAACGGTCGTCGGGCAAGGAATTTCCACTGCCGGAACCGATGATGACGAGGTCGTACACCTGTTCTCCATCTGTTGAGGGCCCGCTCTCGGTGCCGAGCGTCCCCCTTACGCTGCCATATTGGCGGGCACCGTGACGGACACCCGGGTGCCCGCACCCGGCGCCGACACGATCTCGACGTTGCCGCCGGTAGCCGCGATCGGAACCGTCAGCGAGGCCAGCCCGATATGCCCGTTGGCGACCGATGAGGTGAGTTCGCGCGGATCGAAGCCCCTGCCGTCGTCCGCGACCACAAGCGTCAAAAGATTCCCGTCCCGGGTCAGCTCGACGTGAATGTTCTTGGCACGGCCGTGTTTCACGGCATTGGTCAAAAGCTCCTTGGCCGCGCGATACACCAACGGCTGCACCGGGAGACTGCCGACTTCCTGCAGTTCGGTGTTGACCTCCGCGGTCCCCCGCGCCGCGTACTGGCGCCCGAGCTCGTGGATCGCCGCCGTCAATCCCAGCTCGGCGAGCACCTGCGGATGCAGCGAGGACACCGCCCCGCGAAGCTCCGCCGCCGTCTCCCGCAGGGAGGAGTGAACCGCCCTCAATATCGGATCCGGTTGACGTTCAAGCACTTCTTCGATCTCCAGGCGCGCCGCCAGCAGGTTCTGCAACGGACCGTCGTGCAGGCGTTCGGCGACCTCGCGGTTATGCCGCTCATCGGCGCGCATCGCTTCCAGGACCAGCTGCTCGCGGGTGTGCAACAGCTGCCCCACGTGTTCGGAGCGGCGTTTGAGGACGAAGCACATTCCCGCGGTGGCAGCGGCCAACCACAGCAAGGTCGCCACCGTGACGTACTCGTCGCCGGGGATGCCGTCGATGTTGCCGCTCCTGGCGTAGAACACCAAAACACCCAAATACCCTGCAGCGGTGATGATTCCAAGGGCAGCAGTCACCGCGGGCCGCTCTTGAAAGGCCACCGAGACGGGTAACAGGAAGAACACCGGAAGCAATTCCGACGTGCCGTAACCGGAGGCCACACACAGCGCCACCACGGCGGCGATGTCGATGGCCGTGGCGGCGGGAGCCACCCACAGCGGGACATGTCCACGAACCGCGATCACCACCCAGGCGATCGCGGACACCGTGTACACCGCGATCACCCCGTAATACACACCGTCATGCCACATTTCGATGTTGGGGTTCGACCCCAACAGCACGATCAGCACGATCAGCGGCAACCGCAGCCAGGCCGAAACCCGCATGGGTTCGGCGGTGAAGTAGTCGGCTATCTGGTCCAGTCCGATCGCCACGGCTACTCCAGCAATCCACGCCGCATGGCCTCGGCCACCGCGGCGGCACGGTCGCCGACACCCAGCTTCTCGTACAACCGCTGCACATGGGTTTTCACGGTGGACGGGGCCAGGAACAGCTGCTTGGCGATGGTAGGCACGGTAAGCCCGGCGGCGATCATCCGCAGCACCTCACGTTCACGGGCGCTCAGTGCGGGGCCCGCCGGTTGGGCGCGCCTGCGGATCTCACCGGCCAGACCTGACGTCAGGCTCGCAGTCACCACGTCACGGCCCCGCGCACAGTCGAGCACCGCACTGACCAGTTCCGCGCGGGTGGACTCCTTCGACAGAAAGCCCGCGGCGCCCTCCTCCAACGCGCGATAAACGATCGCCGCATCGTCATGCGCGGATAACAAGAGCACTCGGGTGCGCAGTTCATCACGGCGCACCGCGGCCGCCACCTGCGTCCCGTCGAGCTCCGGCATGCGGTAGTCGATGAGCGCGACATCAGGCAGGTGCTGCCTGATCAGCGCGAGTGCGCCGGCGCCGTCCTCGGCCTCCGCCACCACCTCTATCTGGCCGCTGCCGGTCAGCGCCCGCACCACACCCTCACGGAAGAGCGGGTGATCGTCACCGACCACTACCCGCACGAGCTCGCCGCTCACCTGCACAAACGCAAGCTTGGCACGCCAAAACGGCACGTGTCCCCCAATTGGTGGACAACACGGTCATCCCCCTGATCGGCCACTTGCCCGACAGACTTTCCCGCCGCCAGGTCGCATCGTTGAAGTATCACCAAACAACCCGGTGATCAAACACAAAGACCAACTGGCACAGGAGAAATCATGAAGAAGTACATCATCGCCGGAACCGCCGCCGCCGCTCTTGCGCTCGCGCCCCTCGGCTTCGCCCTGGGCACCGCGTCCGCCCAGACCGACAGCTCAAACGCCCAGCAGACCGTCAGCGAGCTTCAGGCACAGGGATACAACGTGATCGTCAGCAAGTCCGGTTCCAAGGCCCTCACCCAGTGCACCGCCAGCAGTGTGCGTCCCGGACAGACCACCACTCGGTCCGATTACGGCCTGCCGAGCAACAAGCGTCCGGGCGTCTTCACCACCACCACAACCACCAAGACCATGTACGTGGATGTGACCTGCTGATTTACCGCCGGTACCGAGTGCATACCAACCTCGTCCCATTTGATGCCGATTCAGACACGGGTGGGTAACGGCCCTCGCCAACCGCGCAACGGCCATAAGAGACTGCGTATGCGACGGGTCTCATGCTGCCCGCGATGCAGAACGAACTGTCGGAGCGCTGGGGCCAGACGGCTTCTGGTGGAGGAGGAGATTCCGTGAGTGCGCCCAACGATTCCCCGGCGGACGGCTCCGAGGAGGAGATCCTCGACCGGACCGGACCCATCATCCCCATCAAGCTCGGGGCACACGCCAAACGACAGCGCGCGGAGGCAGCGGCACAGCAGCAGCCCGAATTACGGCCTCTGCCGCCGCCCGTGCAACTGCCACCCCGCGGCCCGCTGTCCATCGTGGACGCTGTGCCGCCCCACGATCCGCGCGTCGATCTCCCTCCGGCGATCGGCGACGCATTGGGCGCCCAGCTCCGCTCGGAAATGCTGCCCTCTCCGCGTCGGCCCGCTTCGGTTGGTTGGCGTAAGTGGATGTACCGCGGAAGCTTTGGCGTCATCAATCCTGGCGAGTCCCGCGAGGAGGCCGAACTTCGCGAGCTCACCGCTGTGGTGCGGACGCCGTGGCGAGGCATCCACTCGCTGGCGGTTCTGGGCGGCAATGGCGGCGTCGGCAAGACGATGATGACCGCCGCCCTCGGTTCTGTGCTGTCCGAGCTGCGCCGCAAGGACATGGTGCTGGCCACCGATGCCGATCCGGGCCAGTCGGCCAACCTGGCGTCGTGGATCGACCCGTCCGCTTCGTCCACCTTCGCCGATGTGCTGGCGCAAAACGAGCCCGAGCGCAACTTCGATCTGCGCTTCTTCGTCGGTCAGAACTCCGAGACCGGGCTGGATGTGCTTGCCGCCAACGGACATTCGGTGCGTCCCCGGGGAGAACTCAACTCCGAGGTCTACACCCAGGTCCACGATCGGCTGCAGCGGCTCTACAGCCTGCTCATCACCGATACGGGCGTTGACTTCTGGCATCCGGTGATGCCGGGCGTGCTGCGGTGCGCCAACGGTGTGGTGCTCGTGGCGGCGGCCACGCCGGTCGGCGCCGAGGGTGCGGTCCGGGCGATTGAGTGGCTCATCTCCGAGGGCTACGAGTACCTGATCCCCCGCATGGTGGTGGTGATCAACCATGTCCGTGGCTACGACAGTCGGGAAGATCGCAGGAACTCTGAGCGGCTGGTGGCGGCCATGGTCGCCCGATTCCACCGCTGGATCTCGCCGAACCACATTGTCGCCGTTCCGTATGACCCACACATCGCGACCGCGGGCCCGCTGGACATCCAGCAGCTGCAGCCGGAGACCTGGCATGGGCTACTGACGGCCGCGGCGTCGGTCTCTGCCGGCCTGGCAAGTGCCTGGAGCGTCTAGCGCAGCGCGTACCCGCCGTCGGTGTACAACGTTGAGCCGGTAGTGCCGGTGTTCAGCAGTAGGTAGACGGCGGTCTCGGCGACCTCGTCCTCCGTGACAGCCCGGCCCAGCGTGGCCGCTGCCGCAATATGTTCAAACGCCTGACGGCGCACCTCGGGCGCGCGCTGGTTCCACAGGTGCCCGTTCATGCCCGGCGCGAGCGCATTGACCCGGATCGGTGCCAGTTCCAAGGCCAACCCCCGGGCCAGGCCCTCGATCGCCGCGTTGGCCGCGACCTACGCCAGTGCGTCTCCGGCCGGACGAACGCTGGCCGCCCCCGACATCAACACCACCGAGGCGTCCGCGGCAAGCTTCGGCACAGCCGTCTTCACCATCCGGCACCGTCCCCAAAACTTCGACTCGAACGGCATTGCAGCCTCCTCGATGGACAGCTCGGAGATCGAACCGGTGACGTAGGTCGCGGCGGTGGTGAACAACCCGTGCACCCTGTCGATATCCGCGAAGAACTTGTCGATGCTCGCCTGCTCCGATGTGTCGACCAGATGCCAGCGCGCTCGCGGCCCCAGCTCGTGTGCAGCGGTGGAGAGGGTTGCGGCGGTGCGCCCGCCGAGCACGACTTCGCCGCCCGCCGCAGTCACGAACCCGGCTACACGGCGCCCGATGCCGGTTCCCCCGCCGATCAAGACGACAGTGCGTCCGGCGAAGGCAGTCTCAGACAAGAACCCGGTCACCGGTGCGAAGTTACCCAGCGAGATACATCGGGTCCCGCGTTCGGCGCCACCGGATTTGAATCGCTATTGACTTCTGCTCGCCCGGGTAGCAACAATCAGTCATATCTGCGAACAACTGTGTGCAGATATGACTGACCCCGTTTCTCAGCCCGAGGAGCTCGCGATGACCCTTGCCGACAGCCGTGTGGCCGACGCCCTCACGATGTATTTGCCCGCGCAGGAAACCCCCGGTGAAATGGTGTTACCGCTGATCGGCTCGGTGCCCCGCGAGCTTCGGGGCACCCTCTATCGCAACGGCCCGGCCGATTGGGACCACGGCGGTTTCCGCGCCGCCCACCCGTTTGACGGTGACGGACTGGTCGTGAAGTTCACGATCACCGACGGTGCGGTCCGCTTCCGCTCACGCTTCGTCGATACACCGAAACGACGCAAGGAAGCGCGCGGTCGAGGTGCGCATGTCCGCGGTGTCTACACGCAAGGAAAACACCTGTGGGACAACGCGGGACGACCGCCGGCCGATGCCGCGAACACTCATGCCGTCGTCCACGCCGACCGGCTACTGGCGCTCAGCGACGCCGGCCGGCCCTGGGAGATCGACCCGGGCGACCTGAGCACGATCGGGCCCTGCACATTCGAGGGACGGCTGCCGCGATTCTCCCGGTTCTCACCGCATCCGCGCATCGATCCGGACACCGGCGAGCTGTTCAACTTCGGGCTGGATGTCTCGCCCTCGCTGACGGGCCCCGCCCTCGCATGCCTCCGGTGTTTCCGGATTGACGCGAACGGGACACTGACCCAGATCGCCAAGGTTCCCACCGAACACATCTACATTCAGCACGACTTTGCCATCACCCCAACCTATTTGGTCTTCGCACTGGCGCCCATCACCGTCGACCCCGTGCGCGCCGCATGGGCAGGCCTGGGCCTCGCGGCCCTGGGCGACAGCGCGGACTACCGGCCCGAACAGGGCATGAGGATCGTTTTGGTCCCGCGCGACGGGGGCCCGCACCGCACCGTCGAATGTGACCCCCTGGTCTACGTCCACGTCGACAATGCCTACGAAGACCGCGGCGACGTCGTGCTGGATATCGTGCGCCATCAGGATTTCGACTTCCTCACCGCCGGGCTGAAGCAATTCCGTACCCAGGTGCCCACACTGGGCTGGCCGACACGACTGCGCATCACCCCGGCGGGAACTGTGCACATCACCGATTACCCCACCGCCCCAGCCGAGTTCCCTACCCACGACGAACGGCGCACCGGGCGCGAGCACCGCTACACCTATCTGTCCGCGCAGACCCGGGCCGACGAGAACACGATCGTCAAGCTCGATCGCGCGAACGACACCCAACGCCACCACACGTTCGAGCCCGGACTCGTCGCGGGCGAGCCTCTCTTCGTCCCGCGGTCGCACTCCTCGGATGAAGACGAAGGCTGGATACTCGCCGTCATCTACAACAGCGGTGAACACCGCACAGAACTACATATTCTCGACGCCCACGCCATCGAAGACCCAGCCCTCGCCATCGCGATCCTTCCGGGCCACCACTTTCCCGGATTCCACGGCAGTTTCACCGACAGAATCTAGAGGCGACCAGCGGGACTCTTCGTCACGCGCCCTATCCTTGTCCGAGTGTCCGAATTGTCCCGTCCCGCGTTGCGCGCGCGCCTCGACGGACTGACCATTCGTGACGCGTCTCGCCTCGGGCGCCGTCTCAAGAATCAGCGTGACTCAGACCCCGACGCCTTGGCGAAACTCGCCGAACAGTTCGTGGCCGCAGAGGCCCTGGTCGCCACCCGGACCGCCGCGATCCCCGTCATCACGTACCCGGATCTGCCCGTGAGTGCGCATCGAGAAGAACTCACCCGCGCGATCTCCGCGCATCAAGTTGTCGTCGTCGCAGGCGCGACCGGGTCGGGGAAGACCACCCAGCTTCCCAAGATATGCCTGGAGCTGGGCCGAGGAATCCGCGGCACCATCGGCCACACCCAACCGCGCCGGCTGGCGGCGCGCACCGTCGCCGAGCGCATCGCCGAGGAGCTGGGGACCCCGCTCGGTGAGACCGTGGGCTACACCGTCAGATTCACCGATCAAGCCAGCGATCGCACCCTCGTCAAGCTAATGACCGACGGCATCTTGCTCGCGGAGATCCAGCGCGACCGGCGACTGCTCCGTTACGACACACTCATCCTCGACGAAGCACACGAGCGCAGCCTCAACATCGATTTCCTGCTCGGCTATCTGCGCGAACTGCTGCCACGACGGCCCGATCTGAAGATCATCGTCACCTCGGCAACCATTGAGCCCCAGCGATTTTCGGCACATTTCGGAGGCGCACCCATCGTCGAGGTCTCCGGCCGGACCTACCCTGTCGAGATTCGGTACCGGCCATTGGAAGTCCCCGTACCCGGCAACTCCCGTACCAAAGCTGACGACGAACCCGATGACCCCGATCACGAGATCGTCCGTACCGAGATACGTGACCAGACCGAGGCCATCGCCGACGCCGTCCGTGAGCTGGAGAGCGAGCCGCCCGGGGACGTGCTGGTCTTCCTGTCCGGCGAGCGTGAGATCCGCGACACCGCCGAGACGTTGCGCGGTGCCTTTCGCAACACCGAGGTACTTCCGCTGTACGCTCGGCTGCCAACAGCCGAGCAGCACAAGGTCTTTCAGCCTCACACCGGTCGGCGCGTGGTACTGGCCACCAACGTCGCCGAAACCTCGCTGACCGTTCCCGGCATCCGGTACGTCATCGACCCCGGCACCGCACGCATCTCCCGCTACAGTCGGCGCACCAAGGTGCAGCGCCTACCCATCGAACCCATCTCGCAGGCGTCGGCCGCGCAACGGTCCGGCCGGTCGGGACGGACCGCACCCGGCGTGTGCATCCGGCTGTACTCCGAGCAGGATTTTGAGGCTCGGCCCCGCTACACCGATCCGGAGATCCTGCGGACTAACCTTGCCGCCGTCATCCTGCAGATGGCAGCCCTGCAGCTCGGCGACATCGAAAACTTCCCCTTCCTGGATCCGCCCGACAAACGCAGCATCCGCGACGGTGTGCAACTGCTGCAGGAACTGGGCGCCTTCGACACCGCCGACACCATCACCGAGCTGGGCCGCCGGCTGGCGCGCCTACCCCTCGACCCCCGCATCGGGCGGATGATTCTGCAGGCCGATGCCGAAGGCTGCGTCGAGGAGATCCTGGTGCTCGCGGCGGCCCTGTCCATTCCCGATCCGCGGGAGCGCCCGGTCGACCGCGAGGACGCCGCGCGGCAAAAACATGCGCGGTTCGCCGACGACCATTCCGACTTCAGTGCCTACCTCAACCTCTGGCGGTACATACAGGATCAACGAAGCCAGCTCTCCGGCAGTGCGTTTCGGCGTATGTGCCGAGATGAGTTTCTGCATTACCTGCGTATCCGGGAATGGCAGGATCTGGTGGGCCAGTTGCGCAGCATCGCGCGCGACCTCGGCATTCGCGAGTCGGGGGAGCAGGCCGACCCCGCCCTAGTCCATGCCGCGCTGATCGGCGGCCTGCTGTCCCACATCGGGTTACGCGACGGCGACACCCGCGACTACTCCGGCGCACGTAACACCAAGTTCGTGTTGGCGCCCGGTTCGGTGCTCACCAAGAAGCCCCCACGGTGGGTGGTCGTCGCCGACCTGGTCGAGACCAGCCGATTGTTCGGCCGCGTCGCGGCACGGATCGAACCGCAATCGGTCGAGCGAATCGCCGGGGATCTGGTGCAACGCGCCTACAGCGAGCCGCACTGGGACGCCGAGCGCGGCTCCGTGATGGCCTTCGAGCGGGTCACGCTGTACGGGCTGCCCCTGGTGCCTCGCCGCCGCGTGGGTTACGCACAGGTCGATCCGGAGCTGGCCCGCGAATTGTTCATCAGACACGCCCTCGTGGAGGGCGACTGGCAGAGCAAGCACCACTTCCTGCGAGACAACGCACGCTTGCTGGAAGAGCTGTCCGAGCTCGAGGACAAGGCCCGGCGCCGCGACCTGCTGGTGGGCGATGACGAGATCTTCGCGCTCTACGCTGCTCGTATTCCCGCCGATACGGTGTCCGCAAGGCACTTTGACGCCTGGTGGCGCAAGCAACGGCACAAGACGCCGGACCTGCTGACCTTCACCCGCAACGATCTGCTGCGCGCCGAGGATGCGGCCACCGACATGCCCGACACCTGGCGCGCGGGCGACGTGGCGCTGCCGGTGAGCTATCGATTCGAACCGGGTGCGGCCGACGACGGCGTGTCCGTGCACATCCCGGTGGAAGTTCTTGCCCGTCTTGGCGGTGATGAATTTGCCTGGCATGTACCGGCTTTGCGCGAGGAGCTGATCACCGCCCTCATCCGCTCGTTGCCCAAGGACCTGCGCCGCAACTTCGTTCCCGCACCCGATACCGCCCGCGCAGTGCTGGAAAGCCTCGAACCCGGTGCCGAACCGCTCGTATACGCACTAGGGCGCGAGCTGCATCGGCTTACCGGCATTCGCGTACCCACCGATGCGTTCGACCTGGATAAAGTGCCCCCGCACCTCCGGGTCACGTTCATCGTCGAGTCCGCCGACGGCTCCGAGGTGGCACGCGACAAGAATCTCGAAGCATTGCAACAGCAGCTCGCAGGTTCCACCCGCCAGGCCGTCGCGGCCGTGGTGGCGGGCGAATGGGAACGCCGCGGTCTACGCGGCTGGCCCGAGGATCTGGCCGAATTGCCCCGCACCGTGGAACAAGTCAGCGGCGCACACACCGTGCGCGGATACCCGGCCCTAGTGGACACGGGAGCCGCCGTGGATATCCACGTGTTCGCCACCGACTCCGAGCAGCGGGCAGCCATGTCAGTGGGCACCCGGCGCCTGCTGCGGCTGTCCATTCCGTCACCCATGAAAACCGTTGAAAGAGGCTTAGACCCGCGATCCAAGCTGATGCTCGCCTCAAATCCGGATGGCTCGCTGGCGGCACTGCTCGATGATTGCGCCGACGCAGCAGTCGATCTGCTGGCACCCGCACCGGTATGGACCCGAGCGGAGTTCAGCGCACTTCGAGACCACGCCGCCCAGAATCTGGCGGCGACTACGCTCGATATCGTGCGCCGTGCCGAGAAGGTGGTGGTGGCCTGGAGTGAGGTACAGGTGGCGCTGCCCACCAAAGCACCTGCGGTGCAAGCCGATGCGATCGCCGACATGCGCGACCAACTTGCCAGGCTGCTCGAGGGCGGGTTCGTCGCGGCCACCGGCGCGGCGCGGCTGACAGACCTGGCACGCTACGTCACCGCGATCGGGAATCGACTAGAGCGCCTACCGCAGGGTGTGGAAGCCGACCGCGAGCGCATGCAACGCGTGCACGCCGTCGAAGACACCTACGACGACCTACTGCGCGATCTGCCAGCCGGGCGCGCGGACGATCCCGACGTCAGGGACATCGCGTGGTTCATCGAAGAGCTGCGCGTGAGCCTCTGGGCCCAGCAGCTCGGCACCGCGCGCGCGGTCAGCGAGCAACGAATTCTCAAGGCCATCAACGCCGCTCGGTGAGTGGCTGGCAGCCCAGTGTCCAGGCCTCCTCGCCCAGTACGGGCGCCTCCGATCTTGGCTACGACTCCACCCGATCCCGGGAACGGGATACCAGGCTAGCGCGCCCTTTGCCTGAATCACCGAACACGCACGTCACTTCCTCACACTCCAGTAGCCCTCAAGTGCGCATCGCATCGACAATCTGGCACACTGGCAACCATGGGGATTCGATTCTTGCTGCAACAATGGTGGGCGCGATTTGCGGTCACCGCGGGTCTTGGGGCGGCGCTGTACATTCCGTTCTGGCTGCTGTACTTCGGCAATCGCGCTACCGATCCCCGCTGGCTGGCGCTCCAGGCCGGCGTCGTGGTTGTCGGCATCGCAGTCCTCGCGGTCGGCATTCAGCAACGCCCGCACCGCTACTGCACGACTGCAGTTGCCGGGCTCGACAAACACCAACGTTCGCAGGCGATCACCTCACTGTGGCGCGGCGATCCGCCCGACGATCCGGCCGTGCTAGCGGCGGCGATCCAGATGGGCAGCGTCATCCTCGAGACACGAAAGCAGATGCCCCGCTGGCTGGTTCGCCTTTGGTGGCTCCCGATCGTGTTGATGATCAGCGGAGCTTCGTTGATGCTCTACAGCGACGGCGCTCAACGAGGTCTCACCTATCTACTTCTCGTGCTCCTAGTGTCTGCACTGGTCTGCTGGAGCGAGTATCACTTCCGGCGGGTACAGCGTCAGATGCAGCGGCTCGACGCTGTGGCGGGTTCGCCTCCCGATGCCGCACCTGCGCCGCCACCTCGCTATCAGCCCCCACCGCGGTCACGTCTACTGATCGCTGCTGCCATCGTCGGGGTCATCGCCGGGGGACTCACCGTCGTCAATGGCGGCAAAAGGCCCACCGACTGCGAAACCGCCTTGAACGTGGTCGGGATCTACGTCGACGACGAGCACCGCGATCTCACCAAAAGCAATCTCATTGGGCCCGAAGGGCCTCCGCTCAGCGCCTATCAGGACTGGGCCGACCGCATGCGCGCGCACCCCACCCTGTCCGATCAGAATCTCGCGGGGCGGGTTCAGCGCCTGACCGACCTTGCCGACCAATCCGTTGACATCGTGAAACGAAGTCGTGAAACAGCCGTCGACGCCGCTGCCTATGACGCGATGGTGCAGCAGATACTCCAGGAGAGCGAAGCCATCATCAACGTCTGCAAAGCGCAGCGCTAGCGGCGCCCCCGCCGGACCTTGGTGTGATTCGCAAGAAGCCAACGCATAAGGGCTAGAGGCCCTTTGGGGTCTCTAGCCCTTATGCGTCCGCTAGTCGGCGTTTATGCGCCCCATTTGGCTCCTTCGGCCATGTCGCGGGCGTTCATGGAC
>MAEX01000003.1 GCA_002013415.1 Mycobacterium sp. D16Q14 | reverse complement strand
AAGGGCGTAACCAGTCACTGAACAGACCTCCACATCGATGTGTCACCCCTGGCGCACTTAAACATATACCCTATAGATGCCTCATTTTTAAGACATATTTGTCTATCTGTTTCATACTGGCGGGCAGAGGAGCAGGTCGCTCATCAGCGGCTCCAGACCTGCTGGCGTTTGCCAGAACAATCTGCGACGTGCGGTCGGATCGAGCGCATCCAGAGAGGCCGACGATCGCTGCCCATCAATATCGCGCAACTCAACCCGCCGAGCACCTGTCAGCCGTTCTACGATACGAATGTCGCGGACCCGCGCGTAGCGCCGTGCCCGCTGCGCCCTGCGCACCGCGCACCGCGCGCTCACCCTGCACGTAAGCCAACGCATCAGTCAATACCCGACGCTGCATCCAATACTTCCGTCCCACACCGCCTTTCGCGCAGGATGCAGAAAGCCGACTAGTCACGAAACCACGATCAGGATCATCGAACGGCAGCTCCAATTGCAGCACGCTCGCCCATTCCGTTAGCCGCAACCCCGTGCCGTACAAACCCGTCAGCAAACGCGCAATCTCGCTGCGGACAGCGTCCCCGCCACGCGGCCAATTCTCGTCCGTCAACATCAAGACCCCGCAGCCCAGTGTCTCTCCAGCGTCGATATCCGCCCGGGTCCAGCCACTTCACATCACGATCGCGCACCAACCGCGGACCCGCCTGATACGCATCGACAACACGGCCCGAGCCCACCGGAACTGACACCCGCACCACTGGGTTCACAACCGAGAACCGCGGCTCAGCCCACTCATAGAAGGCATTAATCGCGATCAAGCCAGATCGCACCGTCCCGCCGGCCACCCTGCGCGGATTCGCCTCGTCAGTCATACGCCAAAATTTGTACGCATCTACATGCTCAGCAGTCGCATCGCTCCAACAACAGTCAACCGCGTCAAGAAACCCCAGCCACAACGACAATTCCGTCGCATACTTTCGCCCGGGTCTCAACGGCCGCGGCACGCATCCTCACCGACCCAAGGAACTCATTGACCGCAGACGGATACACCCCATCGGAGCGCAACAGGAATCGCTGACCAGCACGAGTACCGCTCTCTCGCGCCAACTCGGCCACCGACGGTATGCCCGTCAACGCGGGGTCAGATACTAAATCGACTGTCGCGCAATACTGATCACAACGAAACACCTGCCAAACAGGAGACTCGGACACGGCCAGACCATAACCGGCGAACAGCCACTCAGGCGCTCGGTACGATCAACAACACCAACAACAACAGTTGAACTGCTAGAGACCAGCGCCACCGAGCGCGAACGCGGCGGCCATCGACGCGCCGTCGCAGATGCCTCCGGCGGCGATAATGGGTACGTCCACGTGCGAGCGCACCAGCGGCAGGAGCACCATGGTGGATGCGCCCTTGGGGTCCTTGAAACCACCGCCCTCGACGCCTTCCACTACCAATCCGTCCACTCCCGCGTCGACGGCCTTGAGGGCCGCCGCGAGTGTGGGGACGACATGAAAGACGATGAGCCCGTTACCCTTCAGGATCCGGGTGTACTTGTTGGGGTCGCCCGCACTGGTGGTCACGAATGTCACGCCCTGATCCACCACGAACTGCGCGATGGACGGGTCCCGCACAAATGCCTGCGCGATGTTCACCCCGAAGGGTTTATCGGTGAGTTCACGCATGACGCGGATCTCGCCCTTGATGGCATCGAGCTCGCCGGAGCTGGTTTCGATGATGCCGAGCCCGCCGGCATTGCACACCGCGCTGGCCAGCTGAGATCGTGCTATCCACCCCATTGGGGCCTGCACAATCGGCCGCTCCACGCCCAGCATCTCGGTAACCCGGTTTGTGACCACCGGTCGAACCTACGGCGATCACCCTGGAGCGATTATCCGCCCCAAGACAACCCGCTCTTCATTCCCAGCCAATAGCCCCATCAAGCCCCCGCAGCCACAGCTGCCGACCGTATTCCGAACAGCCCAGGCCACCAAGAAACCTTCGACCCCAGCATTCCCTCGAGCAAAGGTGATCAAACTAGGGGAAGCCCTTAAGTCAGTTTGTCGCTAGCTCCGGTAGCTAACGGTTCGAAAGCGCCGTGGTCGCGGCCGATTCGCTCGTTAGGAAGTGTCCCAGTTCGGTGATTGCGCTCATGAGTGGAGCCGGGAAGACGATCGTGGTGTTTTTCTCGACACCCAGTTCAACAAGAGTCTGGAGATTCCTCAACTGCAGGGCCAACGGATGTTGCATCATGGTGTCGGAAGCCTCCCCTAGTGCCGTTGCGGCGCGCGCCTCTCCCTCGGCAGCAATGATTTTGGCGCGCTTTTCGCGTTCGGCCTCCGCTTCGCGGGCCATCGCCCGTTTCATTCCTTCGGGGAGCTGTATGTCTTTGAGTTCCACCAACGTGACCTCCACTCCCCAGTCCATGGTAGTGACATCCAGAATTTTCCGGATGCTGCCGTTGATGGCCGAGGTCTCCGCAAGCACTTCGTCCAGCGCGTGTTGGCCCACCACGTTGCGCATGGTCGTCTGAGCGATCTGATTGATTGCGGCATGGACGTTTTCGATAGCAACCACAGCCTTGCGGGCGTCAATCACTCGGAAATAGGCAACCGCAGCGATGTCGATGCTGACGTTGTCTCGCGTGATGATTCCCTGCGATTGAATCGGCATCGTCACGATGCGCAGTGACACGCGCCAGAGCCTATCGATCACCGGAATAATCAGCCGCAAGCCGGGGTCGCGAACACCGATCACCCGCCCCAGCCGGAAATGTACGCCCCGCTCGTACTGCTGGACGATGCGCACCGCACCCAAAGCCAAGAGCCCCAACACAATAACGGTGATGATGACAATCACGACAACAATTTTTGTGGACACGGTCTTCTCGACCTTTCTTCGCGGCGATTAACACCTTCTATAGATCCGATCCTGCCGCCGACCGGCCCGCCAAACGAGGGGAATTGATACGAATCGACCGGGACCTAGGTCACCTGTGAGGCGATAGACGTCGATCGCCGAGCCGTTCTCCTCAGTGCCCCATTTCGCCTCGCTCCCCATGATGACCACGCAGCGGCGACAATGGCGTAGTGGACTTCTATTCGATCTACCGGCAAGGGTTCGCGCGCGTGGCAGCGTGCACGGTGCACACCGCAATCGGCGATCCGGCGGCCAACGCCACCTCGGTGTTGCGGCTAGCACGCGAATGTCACGCCGAGGCAGTGGCTTTGGCAGTATTCCCGGAACTAACCTTGTCGGGTTACTCGATCGATGACATCGTCCGACAGGACACGCTGCTCGAGGCAGTTGAAGAGGCCCTGCAGCAGATAGTGGTGGAGACGTCCCACCTACTTCCAACTCTGGTCGTGGGAGCACCGCTGCGTTATCGACACCGCATCTACAACTGCGCGGTGGTGATTCACCGAGGCACCGTCCTGGGAGTGGTGCCCAAGTCGTATCTGCCCAACTACCGGGAGTTCTACGAACGACGCCAAGTGGCCGCCGGCGATGATGTGCGTGGAACTATCACGGTCGCCGGCGCCACAGTTCCGTTCGGGCCGGATCTTCTTTTCACCGCCACGGATCTCCCAGGCTTCCTGGTGCACGTCGAGATCTGCGAGGACATGTGGGTTCCCGTTCCGCCGAGCGCGAGGGCGGCCCTCGCTGGAGCTACGGTGCTGGTCAATCTCTCGGGCAGCCCGGTGACCGTTGGCCGTGCCGAGGCCCGACGGCTGCTCGTGCGTTCGGCGTCGGCACGCTGCCTTGCGGCGTACGTGTTCGCAGCCGCGGGCGCAGGCGAATCCAGCACCGATCTCGCTTGGGACGGTCAAACATTGATCTACGAAAATGGGTTTCTACTCGCCGAATCGGAGCGATTTCCGCAAGGAACGCGGGCGTCTGTGGCCGATATCGACCTCGAGTTGCTGCGCTCCGAGCGGTCTGCCCTGGGAACCTTCGATGACAACCGTCGTCATCTAGGCATAGGCGAGCAGTGGGCTCGGCGCGTCGAATTCACTCTCGACCCGCCCGCCGGAGACGTCGGCCTGCGCCGCGTCATCGAACGATTTCCTTTTGTACCCGCCGATCCCACACGGCTGCAACAGGATTGCTACGAAGCCTACTCTATACAAGTCGCCGGCCTGGAACAGCGATTGCGCGCACTGAATCATCCGAAGGTGGTGATAGGACTGTCGGGCGGGATCGACTCCACGCATGCATTAATCGTCGCCGCCAGGGCAATGGATCGCTTGGGCCGACCACACAGCGACATATTGGCTTTCACAATGCCAGGGTTCGGCACCGGTGACCGGACCAGAGGCAACGCCATCGCGCTAAGCCAAGCGCTCGATGTCACGCTTGAGGAGATCGACATCCGCGACGCCGCAGAGCTGATGTTGACCCAGCTGCACCATCCCTACGCACGAGGCGAAAGGGTCTACGACGTCACATTCGAGAATGTGCAGGCCGGCTTGCGCACCGACCATCTATTCCGGTTGGCGAACCAGCGTGGCGGCATAGTGCTAGGCACCGGTGATCTTTCGGAGATCGCGCTCGGTTGGTCCACCTATGGTGTGGGAGACCAGATGTCCCACTACAACGTCAACTGCGGTGTTCCGAAGACCTTGATCCAGCACCTCATCCGCTGGGTCATCTCCTCCGGGCAATTCACCACCGATGTCAATGCCCTACTGCAGTCGGTGGTGGACACCGAGATCACCCCTGAGTTAGTGCCCGCAGGCGAGGATGGACTGGTTCAAAGCAGCGAGTCTATTGTGGGTCCATATGCGCTGCAAGATTTTTCACTCTATTACGCATTGCGCGGATTCAGGCCGTCGAGGATCGCATTCTTGGCCTGGCATGCGTGGCGCGAAGTGGACGAAGGACGTTGGCCACCCGGCTATCCGCCTAGCCAGCGACCGTCCTACTCACTCAAGGTGATTCGTCATTGGCTTGAGATATTCGTCGAACGTTTCTACGCCTTCTCCCAATTCAAGCGCTCGGCGATGCCTAACGGTCCCAAGGCATCGTCCGGCGGTGCACTCTCGCCGCGCGGCGACTGGAGGGCACCATCAGACATGTCGGCTCGTATCTGGCTCGACGAGATCAGACGCCACGTGCCAGCAGACTAACGCTAGCTATTCTCTTTCTGCGGTGGGTGATCCAACCTCAGGCGAGCTGAGTTCAGGATGAAGGGACGCCGGTAAGGCGTGCATGCCGACATTGGCGACATGACCGCGGCCCATTTCGCTGAGCTTGCCCGGCGGACGACCTGTGCATAGGGGCCGTAAGTCACTACTGAACCCAGTGCTCGCGGGGGACGCTGGCGACATGATCGATATGGGCCGAGAAGGTCTCGACGATTCCGTTCACCCCGACCGGTCGATCAAACGCACGTCCGACAACGGTGCAGAGGCTCGGCCCGCCCGCGAGTTCTCGCTCGATCTCTACCGGGTATCAGCCGTCCTCATTGTGGTGCTTGGCCATTGGGTAGCGTCCGCCGTGAGCTATCAGGACGGGCATTTCATCTATCTGAATGTGCTCGTCGAAATGCCCTGGACGCAGTGGCTGACTTTGATATTCCAGGTAGTCCCCGTGTTCTTCGTGGTGGCAGGCTACGCGAATGCGGCATCGTGGACCCATTGGCGTGCCGCCCACGGTGATCGCACCCTGGATTGGATTCGACATCGCGTAACCACGACTCTGGGGCCAACCACTGTCTATGTCGCGGCCGCGCTCGCAGTCGTAGGCGTGCTGTCCGGAATCGGGATAGGCGGATCGACTGTGGAACTGGGTGCATGGGCAATCGCCATGCATCTATGGTTTCTGCCGGTGTATCTGGTCACGGTGTCACTGACACCGTGGCTGGTGGCGGCTCATCGACGACGGGGGGTGGCCGTGCTAGTCGCGCTGACGCTCTGCGTCGCCGCCATCGACATCGCCACACTCGATGCAGGAGCGCCGGTGATCGGTGTAGCGAACTACCTATTCGTATGGGCTGCGATTTACCAGATCGGTATCGCCTGGTTCGGTGGAGCCTTGCAAGGGCGGCGCCCGATCCTCTTGTCGGCTGGCGCCGCGGCCACGCTGGCAGCTCTGGTGTGGCTGGGCCCGTATCCGGTGAGCATGCTGGGAGTACCCGGCCAGACGGTGCACAACAGTTCACCGCCGACAATCGCGTTACTAGCATTCGCGGCCACCCAATCGGGGCTACTGCTTGCCGCGGCACCGGCTGTGACACGCTGGTTGCAACGCTGGCGCCGACAACCGCTCCTCACCATGGTGAACCACAATGTGATGGCGCTATACCTGTGGCACATGATCGCGGTGGTCGTGGTTGTACTCATTGGCTATCCAGGACATTTAATGCCTCAGCCAGCGCTCGGTTCGGGCGCGTGGTGGCTATCTCGGGTTATGTGGGTAGCGATACTGGTGGCGCTCACCGCAGCGATCATATTGTTGCTCTCGGCAATGCGGGCCTGTGTCTGGCGGAGAACGCGTGCGATATCCGTTGTCGCACTGCGAGCCTCACTGCGGCGGTTGACCGCACTTTGGCTCTTGGTCGGCACGGCGATGGCGGCGGTGGCCCTCACACAGTTCGCTGTTGCGGGATTCGCACCGGGTGGGAAGTTTCCCACCCTCACCGCACTCGTCTATGCCGCTGGCGTGGGGTTGGTCGCCATGTCACATCTGGGCTCGCTGGGACCAAGATACGAGCGAAGCGTTCTGACGACGCCGCGTGGCACGTAAGGTTCGAATCGAATCTGTCACACTTAGTCGCTAACGTCGCCAATACCATCACGAGCGAACCAAACATCTAGCGACAGAGCGTAATCAAGGCTCGTTACGGACCGCTACCCGAAGCAGCGCAACAAGTGGATAGACAGGATCGCGTTTCTAGCCGAAGAACATGTTGCGCCGGGCGGCAAGCAGTCGGTACAGCGTCTGCTGAATCGTCTCGCGCACCTGGTCGGTGACGTCGAAGGTGACCATCGGGTCGTCGGCGGCCGCGTCGTCATACCCGTCCGTGGGGATGGGCGTGCCGAACTCGATGTGCCACTTGGACGGCAGCGGCACCAAGCCGACGGGCCCAGCCGCCGGGAACAGCGGGGTCACCGGGAAGTACGGCAGCCCAAACAGCCGGGCGATGACCTTCAGGTCAGCGATCATCGGGTAGATCTCCTCTGATCCGACGATCGAGCACGGGATGATCGGCGCTCCGGTCCGAATGGCTGCCGCGACGAATCCCCCGCGACCGAACCGCTGCAGCTTGTAGCGATCCTTGAACGGCTTGCCCAGACCCTTGTATCCCTCGGGGAACACGGCGGTCAGCTCGCCCGCGGACAGTAGCCGGTGCGCATCGGCGGTGCAGGCCAGCGTATGACCGGCTTTTCGCGCCAACTGCCCCAGGAACGGTGCGTCGAACACCATATCGGCGGCCAGGTTGCGCAGGGTCCGGTTGCCGGGGCAGCGGTCGTGTACCGCCACCGACAGCATCAGACCGTCGAGCGGCAGCACACCCGCGTGGTTAGCCACAACCAGGGCTCCACCGGTCGCTGGAATGTTCTCCACGCCGGTCACGTCCACTCTGAACCATCGGTTGAACAATGGCCTCAGCAAAGGAAGTAAGAGTGATTCGTTGAGATGCTCGTCGAACCCGAAATCATCGACGCTGTAGTCGCCGCCTACCCTGCGGCGAATGAACTCAGCGACGGCGGCAATATTGGCCGCGAGCGCGGTCAGCGACTCTTCATCGCCCACGTGTGCGTTGCCTTGGGCCGCACGGATCTCGTTGAGGTCATGGATCACCGCGGCGGTGTCCGCGGAATTTTCGGCCGGCGCATCGCTTGCTAACGATGACGGGTGCCGCCTTCCGGCGTCGGCACGAGCCTCGGCCCGGCGAGCGCGTGCAGCATGGCGTTCCGAATTAGCCTGCAGTTGAATGACTTTGGCCTTTGTTTCACCAGCCATGCTTTTCACCTCCACCCTATTTCTACGAACTGATCTTCTGCGCGATAGCCACCGCGCGATCTCCCAATGAGCGTACCCACTCCGGCTCGATAACCGGAGTGATCCCGCGGCCCCGAACGTAATCTCCGAAGGCCCCCATGGTGGTCCACTTGGGCTGATACCCGAGCTCAGTCTTCATGCGGGTGTTGTCCATGGCGCGCCCATATGCCAGCCAGTCACGCTGTTCCGAACTCAGTTCGGTGTACTTGGTGCCCTTGGTGAAGGACGCGATCGCTGCTACCGCAAACGAGGGGACGGGGATCCCGAGTTGCCCGGAACGGCGGACCGCCTGCGACATCATCATCATGCCGTCGGCCGCGATGTTGAACGTGCCCGCCTTACCGGCCATGGTGGCGCGTTCGAGCGCGCCCAGCGCATCCTGCTCATGCAGCAGCTGCAGGCGGGCGTCGCGTCCGAGCATGGTCGGGACCACAGGCCCCGCCAGATAGCGAGCCAAAGCGGTATCCATACCGGGGCCGATCAGGTTGGCCAGCCGCAGAATCGTCACCGCAACATCGGGCCGGCGACGGCCCAGACCCCGCGCATAGCTCTCGATATCGATGCTGTCCCGCGCGAATCCGTCGGACGGTGGACGGCGGGCACCCATCTCTTCGGTGAACATCACCGGATCGCGGCCGCTGGACCCATACACCTGTGCCGTGGATTTGACGATGACGCGCTGCACCGTGGGCGCCTTCTGGCAGGCCGCGAACAGCTGCATCGCGCCCATCACGTTGAGTTCCTTGAGCGCGGCGCGGCCACCCGAACGCGGCGAGTATGAGGCCGAGGCGGTGTGCACCACCGTATCGACCTCACCGTTACGGATGACTTTCGCGATGAACGGGTTGCGAATATCGGCCCGCACGAACTCGGCCCGACCCATCCTGCGCAGCAGGTCCTTACTGGGAGCGACGGCATCCACCGCGATGACGCGGTTGATCATCGGGTTCTGTACCAGGCGCGCGGCCAGGTAGCCCCCGAGGAATCGGCTGGCCCCGGTGACCAGCACCACCCGTGGGTAATGCAGATTGGTCTCACCGGTGCTCACGGACGAAGCCTATCCATCACAGCACCAATGGGCATCCCGAGCGGATGCCCACTAACGCAAGGTTTACTTACCGAGTTTTCTGCGCTGAACCCGGGTGCGGCGAAGCAGCTTGCGGTGCTTCTTCTTGGACATACGCTTACGCCGCTTCTTAATAACTGAACCCATGAACTCCTGCTAACTACTTTGAAATCGTCTTTTCCGTGGGCGGTGCACAGCGGCTTATGCCAGCCGTACACGAGCGCCCTAACCCCTCAAGGCTTAAAACCAGGGTGCCGCATGACTCTACCCGTTACAGTCCCCCGTCAGGAAACCGGCCGAATCGGGGGTACGCCCCCACGAGTGGGAGGTACCCCCACCCGCTTGCGGGGGCCTATCCAGCGTCGAAGTACGAGGCCTGCAGCAGATCGTTGACGGCCTTGGCGTGCACACGGAACGATCGGCCAACCCGCACCGCGGGCAGCTCTCCGTTGTGCACCAGCCGGTAAACAGTCATCTTGCTGACGCGCATCAGCGCGGCGACCTCGGCGACTGTGAGGAACTGAGCTTTTCCGGATTGGCCAGTAGCCGCCGCATCACGGCCCGGCTTGGCGCCGGCCCCGTCGCGCGCGGATGGCCCGTTCATTGAAGTCATCGCATACCCATTTCCCTTGGCACATGTCGTGCCGCCGATCTTCCCCATCGGCGGTACGGACACGCACGTGCTAGAAGGAGAATAGCGGGACCAGTGGGGTTACTGATACCCGTGTGGGCTAATTGATCAAGATTTGGTTAAATTACTCTGATGTGATTCCGAGCTGCTCGGAGCGGGTTTTTGCGGCTTCGACGGCCGCGTAGACGCTTGCCCGCAAACCTCCACGTTCCAATTCACGCAGCGCAGCGGCGGTAGTGCCACCCGGCGAGGTAATCGTCGCGCGAAGCTCGGCAGCGGTCGTATCGACCTCGGTGCGGGTCTGTAGCCCGGGGGCACGATTTTCGTCGGTTTCCGCCCGTTCGAGGAGCATCGCGGCGGATCCGGCCATGGTTTGGATGACCAGGTCGGTTGCGACGGGGCGAGTGAGCCCGGAAGCGACCCCCGCATCGACGAGCGCCTCCACAAGCAAAAAGAAGTAGGCCGGGCCCGATCCCGACAGCGCGGTGACGGTATCCATCTGGGATTCGGCCACCTTGATGACGCTGCCCACCGACTCCAGCAGCTCGGCGACGGCGCTCAGCTGCTCGTCGGTCGCGAACCGGCCCTTGGCGATGGCACTGACCCCGGCACCGACGAGCATCGGGGCGTTGGGCATCACCCGCACCACCGGCGCCCCGGCGGCCAGTTTGGACTCGAAGAAGCCCGCGGAAACTCCCGCCGCCACCGAGACCAACACCTGTTCTGTCTCGCGTTCATCACCCTCCGCGTCCAGTTTCGCCAACGCGGCGGCGATCTCGCTGGTCGCGCTCTCGACATCCGACGGTTTGACCGCCACCACAATGAAGTCGGCGCCCTCGACGGCGTCGGCCACCTCGCTGACCCGGATCGAGTACGCCTCGGCCAGAGCCTTCGCCCGAGCGGGGACCTTCTCGGAAACGACGATGTCCTTGGCTTGCCGTCCGGCCCGCAGCAGCCCGGAGATAAGTGCTTCGCCAATATTGCCGCCGCCGATAATTGCGATTCTGGACATGGCGACCAGCATGGCAGACCAGCCAGCGCGCCCGGAAACGGCTTTCTGGCCGGGTGTTGGACGGCCCGCGCGCTATGTGCACGCAGATATGCACATTCGCCTCGGTTTGTGACTATTCGCAGACCTCGCGCCAAGTAGTGGCGCACAACGGGGTATCCGGACTACAAGTTACATATGTCACAACCGCAGCGTCGCGTGGAGACGGACCCAGTTTCCGCACCTGAATCCGTCGGCACCGGCCTGCCTGACGGGGTCCATGGGTGGACACAGCCCCAGTTCGACCGGGTGGTCCGGAAGTTCGCGTCGATCTATGTCGGCCACCCCGGTGGCGGCGCGCTCTGCATCTACGTCGACGGCGAATCGGTTCTCGATATCTGGGCAGGTGAAGCACGGCCCGGCGTGCCATGGACCCACGACACCGCCCCGATCGTCTATTCGGCATCCAAGGGCGTGACCGCCACGGTGATCCATCGCCTGGCCGACCGCGGACTACTGAGCTACGACGCTCCCGTCGCCCGCTACTGGCCGGAGTTCGCCGTCAACGGCAAGGAAGCCGTCACCGTGCGCGATGTCCTGGCACACAAGTCCGGTCTGGCGGCACTGGCCGCGATCGCCTCCACGCCCGAGGAACTTCTCGACCACGAACTCATGGAGCAGCGGCTCGCCGCCACACCCGTCGGGCGCTACTACGGCAAGGCCGCCTATCACGCGATGAGCTACGGCTGGCTACTGGCCGGGCTCGCGCGCGCGATCACCGGCAACGACATGCGCACGCTGTATCGCACCGAGATCGCGGACATCCTCGGGGTCGACGGCATTCACCTGGGCCGCCCGCCCGCCGATTCGCCGACAGTCCCCGCAGGTATCTACGCGCAACTCGACAAGGCCGTGACGATGCCCTTTCTTTCGCGCGGGCTGTCCATCGGGGCACGCGTCGTCGACTTCATTCCGGGTGCGCGCGGCGCCACCGGAGCGATCCACCTGCCAGGAGCCGAGCGCATCGTCGCCGACGACGGACACGCCAGCGCACCGCTCTACGACACCCAGATGGGTGCGGGCAACGCCCTCTGCACCGCCCCGGCGCTGGCCAAGCTCTACGGCGCGCTGAGTAATCGGGGAAGCGTGGACGGCCGGCAGCTGTTGTCGGCCGAGAAGACCGCCGAACTCGCTCACGGCCGAGGAGGCAGACCCAGCCTTCTCCTGACCCGCGATCTTTGGGAGCTGGGCTATCACTGCATCCCCGCACCGGGTTTGGTGGGCGGTTTCGGACATATGGGCGCGGGCGGTTCCACCGGATGGGCAGACCCGAAGCGCCACATTGCGGTGGGGCTGGCACACAACCATCTGATCCTGCCCAACCCGCTGCATAACGTGGCCTTCCCCCGGCTGTGGGCGGCGACGGCGCGGAGTGTGCGCTAGGCCGTGGCGGCGAGCGCCTGCCTATCCTCGGCCGCGAATGTGTCTTCCAGCTGCAGCGGCGAGTAGTCGAGATCGATCTCACCGAGCGGGCGCCCACGCGCGCTGCTGATGGTGCCGAACCGGCGCATTCCCTTGTCGGCGGAGTAACGCATGAACTCGTCCAGCATGAGCCCAACCGGGGTGTCGTCGCCGTACAGCCCGAAGCCTTCCTCGGTGAGACGCAACGCGATCGGGATGAGCTCGTTCATGCGGGCCTCGAACACCGGCCAGTTGGCATCATCGGCGGCCACATGCCGTCGGCAGGTAAAGGTGCCCCAGGCCATGTGGCGCCGCTCGTCGTCGCCGATCCGGCGGATCAGTTCCCGCATGCCGGGGAGAATCCCGCGGTCCACACAAATCTTGTGCCACGCAAAGTATCCCGTAAGCGCCAGCATCCCCTCGACGACGTGGTTGTAGGTCACCGAGGCACGAATCTGAGCAGCCGGCGACGGATCGAGGATCACGCGGGTCGTCAGGTCGGCGGCGTGCGACTTATCCGCCGTCGCAACCTTCATGTTGGACACAATATGAAAAAGTGTCCAACTCATCAATCATTCGTTCTCGCGGGCGGCTCCGCAGCGGTTAGGCAGGCACGCAGATGATGACCGGAATCTCCCGGTCGGTGTTCTTCTGGTATCCCGCATAGCCGGGGTTGACCTTGACGATCGCCGGCCACAGCGCGGCCTTTTCCTCGGCAGAGGCGGTGTGCGCCGTGAAGGGACGCGTCACGTCGTCCACGGCGATCTCGACGGCCGGGTTCTTGACGAGGTTCTTGTACCAGGCCGGGTTCTCGGTGCCCCCACCGTAGGAGGCCACCAGCACCACCTTGTCGGGCTCGTAGATCGGCGCGGTCAACAAGGTGCCGCGGCGCTGCCCCGTCTTGCTACCGATGGTGTACAGCTCCACCGGCTGCATGCCCAGCACCTTCTTGGGATACCGGCCGCCGGTGAGCGCAAGTACCGCCCGGTGTCCGTTCTCCAGAAACCAAGCGCCGATCCGGATTGCCCAATCAGGTTGTGTGCTCACAGAAATCTCCTTAAGCCGGTTCACAGATGACAACGGGAATGTCCCGGGTGGTGCTGCGCTGATATCCCGCGTATGGATTGCCGAATCCTCGGGTGATCTCCGGCCAGAGCTCGGCCTTCTCGTCGTCCGAGGCGGTGCGCGCCGTGTACGGCTTGGTCTGACCGCGCACGGTGATCTCGACATTCGGATTGGCCACGAGATTCAGATACCAGGCCGGGTTATGCGAGGCCCCTCCAAGCGAAGCGATCACGACAATCCGCTCCGGCGTGAAGATCGGCGAGCTCAACAAGGAGGACCGACGTTCACCGGATTTACGCCCGATGGTGTGCAACTCCAGCGTTGGCATGAACCCGAGCTTGTGCGGCCAGCGGCCGCCGGTCAGCTTCAACAAAGCGCGGTGCCCGTTCTCGAGCACCCACGCGCCTCCCTCTGCGGCCCAGTCAGGCGTCTTCTGCTTGTCACCCATGGTCGGCACCCTCCGGTTGAGTAGCCCGATCAGTTTACCGGCACCATGGCGAGCTGGCGAGACTGCACCACCAGAGCACCCTCGGAGTCGATCACCGTGTGTTCGGAATCAAACCAGTGTTGGCCGATCTGGTTGGTACTGCACAACACTCGCAGCCAACCGTCCGAAGGCAGCGTACGAAGATACGTGGTCAGCTGCACGGTGGGCGCCCACCCGAAGCGCCCCAGCGGGAAGGTCACCGGTACCGAGATATCCCCGCAGACCAACGCGAACAACCCGTCGGGTGCCATATCGCGCGGGCGCGCCCACAGCACGATCTCGGGCTTACCCCGCTCACTCAGGTCGCTCATCGACCGCAACGAGGGGCGCACATCGATCCCGCCGAACAGATGGAAGATGTCCCCCATCGGATGGCCGGAGGCAATCGGGGCCACCCCGGGCGGCGGCTCAGCGGGCAGCTGCGTGAGCGCGGGTGGCAGGGCCGTCAGCAGGGGGCCCACATGCAGCTCGGGCGTGCCCAGCGTGACTACGGCGTGCACCGCGGTGCGGCCACCCTGGACGAGCTCGGCATCCACGAGTGAGATCTGCCGGCCCCGCTTACGGACGGATGTACGCACCTGCATGTCACCGGGAGAAGGGGCGAACAGGTAGCTCGCGCTGACGGCAATGGGCTCACTCTCCCCCGCGGATGAGTCCCCAGCGAGCGGGAGGTGCCCCCAGCTCGCGCGAAGACCTTCAGCCAGCGTCTCTCGCGCTGCCCCGGCGAGCAGCGCGAGCATGACGCCGCCGTGCAGCTTGGGTCCGATGGTCCAGATGTCGTTTAAGTGCGCGTCAAACAGCCCATCGCCCGCAGGCGTAAGAGACATTGCTTGCGCGAAAGGAGCATTAACCACGCCACCTATCGCACCAGATGGGTTCTGGCGAACTCCAGCGACTCCCTCAGAATCGTCTCGCGCTGGTCTTCGGTGCGCGCCGTCGAGGTGTGCACCTCCAGCACCACCTGTCCGGTGAAGTCGCCGGTCGCCAGCTCCCGGCATACCTGCGCGACGGGCTGAGTCCCCTTGCCCGGCACCAAATGTTCATCGACGGATGCACCCGTGCCGTCGGTGAGATGCAGGTGCGTCAGCCCCGATCCCATCCGGCGCATCATCTCCACCGCGTCGGTCCCGGCGGTGGCGGTATGCGATAGATCGAGGGTGTAGTGCGCATGGTTGGCGTCGGTGGGATCGAACGACGGCGCGAAGGCGGAGACTCCGATTCCGGGCCTGCCGCCGCGGCGCTTCATGCGTTCCACCGATGACTGCCCGGCGCCGAACAGGCGGTCGGCGCGCAGTGGAAACATGTTCTCCACCGCAACGTGGACGTCACTCGAATCCTCCAGCGAGGCAACCTGTTCGGCGAACCCCTCGGCGTACCGGCGCTGCCACCGAAAGGGTGGGTGCACGACAACGGTCTGCGCACCCAATTTTTCGGCCGCCCGGACGCTGCGTTCCAGCTTCGGGATCGGGTTGGCACCCCAGACGCGCTGCGACACCAGTAGGCACGGGGCATGCACGGACAACACCGGCATGTCGTACTTGCGGGAGAGCTTCGCGACGGCGCCGACGTCCTGACTCACCGCCTCGGCCCACACCATGAGCTCGACACCGTCGTACCCGAGTCGGGCCGCATACTCGAAAGCCGCTTCGGTTTTGAGTGGATACACCGAGGCCGTGGACAGACCAACCTTGATCGCAGGGCGCACGGTTGGATAACGCTACCTAATCGACCGACTGCAGCATGAGCACAAGCGGGCCGAACGCGATCAGCGCTCCCACCACGATTGCGATCAGAATGCTGGCCAGGTCGACTGTCTTGCGAATAACCCACAGCGAGGCGACCAGAATTGCGATGAACAACACGCCCAGGACCAACGCGATGCCCTGATTCCAGCTCCACAATTCCCGGAAGCCGAAGAAGAGGCCCGCACCCGCGGCGGCGGCCAGCAGATATTGCGCAGCGATCCAGCTGCCCTGCAGGTAGGTCTTGATCTTCTCCCTGCGGTCGGCCTTGTCGGTGTCGGCCTCGACATCGGCGAGCTGACTGGCCTCGGGTTCGGCCGGGCCCCCGTGCACGCCGATGAGCTCCTGAAGCTCGTGCTCCAGCTGGTAGTCGTTTTCCTCGCCCTCGAACTCGTCATCCTCAACGTCCTGCTCGGCATCGTGGGAGGTCCATGCGACACCGGGAGCGTGGCCGTACTGCTCGTACTCGTCGTCTTCTTCGTACTCCACGTAGTCTCCGTGGCCCGACGACTGCACGGCCTCCAGGGCCTCCACTGGCTCGTCTTCGCGAGTCTCCGGCTGGGCGACCGGCTCTGGCTCGGGTTCCCCTGCGACGGGCTCCGGGCGAGACACCGGTGCATCCGGAACCGGTGGAGCAGGCGGTGCCGCCGGTGGAGCGGGAGCGACCGCGGCAGGCTTCGGCGCGGGCGTCGGCTCAGCGGCGGGCGGCTCCTTGGTGATCGGGGAGATGACACCGGTCGCGTCGTTGAAATCGATCGACTTGCGCGGTTCCCCGGGCCGGGCGACGGGTGTGGGGGTTGGCGGGAAGATACTGCGAAGCGGTGACGCCATCGAGGAAGGCTGAGCCGGCGTCGACGACGTGCTGGGACCGCGACGCGCGGCCTCGTCGGCCATGCTGTCGCCGCCGAACAGCGCATCTTCGTTGGAACGCAGGTAGGAGCGCGCTCCTGTCTCGGGCGCCGTCAACCTTTCCGACGTGGGGGTGGGCGCCGGGTTGGGGCGCGCCCGTCCGCCCTTCTTGTCACGGATGACGGGGATCTCGCCGGTCAGCTCGGCCACCGGGATCGCGTCGGCGTTACCGCGCATCCTGCGGCGGTGGCCGCTGATCTTGCCGTCGGCGGCACCATTGCGTGCCAGCAGCTCGGCAACCGATACCGGCCGCTGCGTGTCGTCTGAGTCGGTCATGTCCTCTCCTACCGTCCGAGGCTTAAGGTCGCCGGCGTCGCGGCTCCGAGGCCGTGTCGGACGGGTTCAGTCAACGAGTGCGGTGCCATCGGCTTCGCTATCCAGCTTGCGCAGAATTAGCCCTTCGCGCAGCGCCCACGGACAGATGTCGACCGCCTCTAACGACAGAGCACGCATGCTTGCCTCCGCAATGAGTGCTCCGGCGACGATCTGAGGCGCCCTATCGACACTGACTCCCTCCAACTCCGCACGGTCTGCGGTCGTCATTCGCGAAATAAACGCGATCAACTGACGCAGTCCGCTTGCCGTAAGTGTCCTCTTAACTCGTGGTCCTGCGCCGGAAGGCGCCGCACCGGTGAGTCGCGCAAGCGACCGGAATGTTTTCGAGGACGCTACGGCCAGGTCGGGCACTCCCGCCGCCGCCACCTGCTTGGCAGCGTCCACCAGTTCCGATTCCAGCCAGTCACGCAGCATAGCGACGCGGCGACGTCCCGGCGGATCTTCGGCCAACCACTCCCGGGCCAATCGCCCCGCGCCCAGGGGCAGGGACAACGCGATGTCGGGTTCTTCATCGACACCGCAGGACAGCTCCAGCGAGCCGCCGCCGATGTCGAGGTTGATGATGCGTCCAGCGCTCCAGCCGTACCAACGCCGAACCGCCAGGAAGGTCAGTCGTGACTCGTTGACGCCGGAAAGAACCGCGAGATCCACGCCGGTTTCCTTCTTGACGCGTGTCAGCACCTCATCAGAGTTGGTGGCATCCCGAACCGCCGAGGTGGCGAACGCCATGATCTCCGCGCAGCCGGAGCTGCGGGCAATCTTGGAGAACTCCTGGATGGTGTGCACCAGGCTGTCGGAGCCCTTGCGGGTGAGCTTGCCGGACTCATCGATGGCCTCCGCCAGACGCAGTGCCGCCTTGGTGGAACTCATGGGTGTGGGGTGTCCACCCCGTCGGGCATCGACCACCAACAGGTGCACCGTGTTGCTGCCGACATCCAGCACGCCTAATCGCACGCAGCACACGTTAGTGGGTCTACCGTTTACATCTGTGACGACGCTGCCAAAACAGCCCTTTGGACGTGACGCCTCCCTCGACGGCCAGGAGGTGGAGCTGGACTTCGCCCGCGAGTGGGTGGAGTTCTACGACCCGGAGAATCCTGAGCATTTGATCAAGGCCGACATGACCTGGCTGCTATCACATTGGACCTGCGTGTTCGGCACTCCGGCCTGCCAGGGCACGGTTGCCGGACGGCCCGACGATGGTTGCTGCTCACACGGGGCGTTTCTGTCCGATGCCGACGATCGGGCGAAGCTCGACGACTCGGCGAAACAGCTCACCGATGAGGACTGGCAATTCCGGGAGAAGGGGCTGGGCCGTAAGGGCTACCTGGAGAAGGACGAGCTCGACGGGGAAAAGCAGTGGCGCACACGCAAGTACAAGGGTGCGTGCATCTTTCTGAACCGTCCCGGCTTCGCGGGCGGCATCGGCTGCGCCCTGCATTCCAAGGCCATCAAGCTGGGTGTCGAGCCGCTGACGATGAAGCCCGAGGTGTGCTGGCAGCTGCCGATTCGGCGGACGCAGGCCTGGGTGGACCGGCCGGACGGTTCGCAGATCCTCAAGACGACGATTACCGAGTACGACCGTCGCGGCTGGGGCGAGGGCGGCGCCGACCTGCATTGGTACTGCACGGGAGACCCGGCCGCGCATGTCGGCAAGAAGCAGGTCTGGCAGTCGTACGGCCCCGAGCTGACGGAGCTACTGGGCGAGAAGGCCTACTCGGAGCTGGCCGCGATGTGCAAGCGTCGCCGGGGGCTGGGACTGATCGCGGTGCATCCGGCGACGGTGGCAGCGGCACCCCACTAGCGGTTAGAGACCCGCGAAGAGGTCGGTCTCTGGCGCGGTGGTTGCCACGCGGGTGTGCGCGAGTTCGAACTTCTCCGTCGGCCATAGCTGCTGTCGCCAGGTCCACGGCACCAGGAAGAACGGCCCGTTGGGATCGACTTGCGATGCGTGCGCCCGCAAGGCCCTGTCACGTACAGAGAAGTAGTCGGCGCAGGAGACTTCGGTGGTCACCCGACGCCCTCGCAGCCGCCGGGTCAGCAGGCTCACCCGCCGCACCCAACCGGGGACCGCGATATCGCCCGCTCGGGGATCTGCTGGGCCTGCGCTAGTTCTCCTGCGTGGGATACGGCCGATGATCCGCTCCACCATTCCGGCGAACTTCACCATTCCCGTTGTCACCCTGACAATTTCGTGGAAGTAATAGAGCTTGCCCACCTCTTCACACGCCTCGTACGCGGCGACCGCCAGCTGGTGGCAGCGAAGGTGATCGGGGTGTGGGTAGCCGCCGCATTCGTTGTAGGTGATCATCACGTGCGGCCGGAAATGCCTGATCACCTCGACGAGGCGAGCCAGGGATTCGGCGGGCGGCACACGGGCGAACCCGTCCTCGGGCAACAGACTGGGGTCGAGCTGCAGACCGGAGTCCATAAAACCCAGCCAGTGATGTTCAACCCCAAGAGTTTTCGCTGCGAGTGCCATTTCCTCACGACGCACATCCGTCAGATTTTCGTGAGTGCCCGGCAGATTCATCACCGGGTTGAGGATGTCACCACGCTCGCCGCCGGTGGCCGTGACGACAAGAACCTCATGCCCCTCGGCCGCGTACTTGGCCAGGGTCGCCGCACCGCGACTCGACTCGTCGTCGGGGTGGGCATGCACCGCCATCAACCGCATGTTTTCAGTGGAACACAACGCGAACGCGGGGCCCCCGGCCGGGGGTCAGCCGGTGCGCTGCGGACCGCGCACCGGCAGCTCGCGCGCGAGGCCACCCAGGCCGAACCAAAAGACGGGCTTGAGGATGGCGGCGACCGGGCGGATCACATACTGCGATCCCGGGATGTTCGTCAGGTATCGCGGCGCGCAGGCCAGCGTCCAGTCCACGGTGGCCTTGCCGGGATCGGCCTCCGGCACGACCCGGTACTCCTCGCACCACGACCCGAACACCGGCAGAGTGGCGTCCAGCGCCGTGTACCGCATGACGCGGGGGGCATCGAAGTGAATGATCTGCTCGTGCTGGGCGAACACCATCCAGGAATGGATGTACATCTGGAAATCCCGCACGGTGCCGGCGGTCGGCGTGATGTCCTGCGGATACCGGCAGCCCCATACCGAGGGCAGCCATGACCACATGCGGTCGCCCGACACCACCCGCCATACGTCCTCGGGCGGTGCGTCGAAAGTGCGCCGAACACGAGTCACGAACGGCGCGGTGGCGAAGAACTCCTCGACCCCGTCGAGCTCGATAGGGACTGCATCAAATCGCATGTTCGATCTCCTTAACGGGGCTGTTGATGGACCTGAAATCGTAAGCACCCGAAGGGAATTTGACACTGCGCCGATATGACTGCAACACCGTCCACGGCCGCACATAGGGTGTGTCGCCCTGCGAGTTGATGAAGTAACTGTTCGACCCGGCACAGTTCACCGTGAAGTACCGATTCAGGTTGGCACCGCTGCGGGCGATGTTCGACTGGAAGTCGTCCAGCGCCTCCTGCGTGACCTCGACCCAGGTGGCCCGTTTGGCACGGGCGAGCTTGATGACGGCCTCGATGTGACGCATCGAGTTCTCCAGGATGTAGTGGAAGCTGGTGCCGGTCCACGAGTACGGACCGACGAGCATGAACCTGTTGGGAAGGCCCGGGACCGAGGTGCTTTGGTATGCCTGCAGCCCGTTGTCGCGGTAAAACTCCGCTAGGTCGAATCCTTTGGTACCCAGCACAGTTCCCAGCCGATAGGTTTCCGGGTCCGAGAACATCTCGTACCCGGTGGCCAGCACCAGGACATCGACGGGGCGTTCGGTACCCGTCTTGTCCACGATGCCCGTCGGGGTGATCCGCTCGATACCGTTCGACACCAGCGTCACGTTCGACCGGTTAAAGGTCGGCAGGTAGTCGGCGCCCAGCGTGCCGCGGGTGCAGCCCGCCCCGAACCTCGGCCGCAGCTGCTCTCGAACCTCCGGGTCATCCACTTTGTACCGGAGCCAGCCCAGATACGCCCACAGCGCCACCTTGTCGAAGACCGCCGCACCCACCCGGAACAACGGCTTGGGCGTGTAGATCAGAACGCGCAAGCCAAGTTCGATGCCCGCCAAGGCAATACCATTGACCGCGTTAGCGAATCTGCGCCCCGCCAGTAACCGCTGCAGCGGCCGAGGCATCCGGAAGTCCGGCTTCGGGAAGTACCACTGCGGTGTCCGCTGATACACATCGAGATGTTCCACCTCACCGGCAATGGCCGGAGCGATCTGCACGGTGGAACTTCCCACACCGATGATTCCGACACGCTTGCCGCGCATGTCCACGTCGTGCTGCCACCGGGACGGCACCTGTATCGGGCCGGCGAAGGTGTCCAGCCCCGGGATATCCGGGGCTGTTCGCGGGTTGATGTACGCACCGATTGCGCTGATCAGGAAACGTGACGAGATGATCTCACCGTCGGCGGTATGCACCTGCCACAGATGATTGCCTTCATCGAACACCTCACGCTCAACACGTGTTCCGAATCTCGCATACGCGCGCAGTCCGTGCTCGGCAACCAAATCCTGGGCGTACTGCTGTATTTCGGCGCCGGTGGCGAAGAATCGTTGCCAGTCGCCTTTCGGCGCGAAGGTGAACTGGTAGGCGACGGTCGGGATGTCGGCACCGACCCCGGGGTAGGTGTTGCGCAACCACGTGCCACCAAAGTCCTCATCCCGATCGATGATGACGAAGTTCTCGATGCCGATCTCAAGCAACTTGATGGCCGCGCAGATGCCACCCAGCCCGGCACCGATGATCGCGACCTCGTAATCGGGTTCGTCATACAGACCCATGGCGGGTTCCATGGTTCGTTTCACGGCACGTTCCTTCCCTTTGCCTGCGGCATCTCCGGCTGAGCGGTCGCGATGGGATGTGCCTACCGCGTAGAAACACCCCACCCGCCGCTCAGGTATTTAATAGACTGACATGCCATTCACTAAATAACAAGTGGGACCCGCGTCTCCATGCTGCACAGACTCACATGTTGCTAGCCTATGCGTGACATTAGGTATCCAGTACTATCCGTTGCATTAATCTGAAATCAACCGATGTGTACTGGAGGGACCGTGGGCAACCTGCCGGATCCGACGCTCGCCGATACGTTCGTCGATCCCACCCGGATCGCGCACCCGCCCGAGCGCAAACACGGCTATCTCGATGTCCTCGGCCCCGAAAGCGACGAGCCGGTTTCCCTGGCCAACCGGTTCATGCAGAGCCCCCTGTTGGCGGCGATCTACGAGCGCGCCTGGCGGCCAATGTTCACCCGCGGGTTCAGCTATGGCGGTCGAAGCACCCTCAAGGCACACACCGCTTTGATGGGTGAGATCGCCGGTCGCGGGGATCTCAAGATCCTTGACGTCGCATGCGGTCCCGGCCTCTACACCCGTGAGCTCGCCGCGCAGCTCGGGCACGACGGCGCGTGTATCGGCCTAGACCTGTCCGGCCCCATGCTGCGGCGGGCAGTGCGCGACAACTCGGCCGAACATGTGGATTACGTCCGCGGCAGCGCGCACGCACTGCCCTTCGCCGACGCGGCATTCGACACGGTGGTCTGCCTCGCTGCGCTGTACCTCATCCCCAATCCCGAACAGGCCGTGCGGGAACTGTGCCGAGTGGCGGGGCCGAGCGGACAGATCGTGATCTTCACGTCACTGCGAACCCCGGCGGCCTCGTTCCCGGGCGTCACCGGGGCAATGCGCATCGGCGGCTTCCGCGCCTTCGGGCGCGAGGAAGTCACCGGATGGCTGCGCGCCCAGGGCTGGACTAACATCGACCAAACACTCACCGGGCAAGGACAATTCATCCGTGCCCGCCGCGAGGCCGCCCTCCGGATCGCGACCTAGCGGCGAACTGGCCCTCTACTTCTTGCTGGGCACCAGCTTGATGAGGTCGGTCATGCCCGCCTTGGATGCGAAGTAGCGCGTGAGTCCCGGCGCCACACGGTTGTTGAGGTACTGCAGCCGCGCCTCGGGTGTCACGGGTACGACCTGCTTGTTCTTGCGCACCGCGGTAACGATCTGGCGCGCCACCTTGTCTGGACCGTAGCGGCGCATCGCATAGGCCTTGTCGCCGGCCTGTTGCATCCGCGCCTCTTCTGCGGCATCCACACCCGAAATCTTGGTATTGGCCACAATGTTGGTATGCACCACGCCAGGGCAAATGGTGGTGACACCGATGTTGTGCGCCGCAAGGTCGGCGCGCAGGCAATCGGAGAACATGAACACCGCGGACTTGCTGGTCGAGTATGCGGTAAAAGCCTTCTGCGGGCTGTACGCAGCCATGCTGGAGAGGTTGACAATATGACCGCCGAGCCCGCGCTCGGCCATCTTCGCGCCAAATGCCCGGCTGCCGTTGACCACTCCGAACAGGTTAATCTCGATGACGCGGCGGAATTCTTCGGAAGGTGTGTCCAGGAAACCACCCGCGGCACCGACTCCGGCGTTGTTCACCAGGATGTCGGGCACGCCATGGAGCGCGACGACTTCCTCGGCATGCGCGTTGACGGCATCCTCGTCCGCGACATTGAGCCGGTATGCGTGCGCCACACCGCCTGCCTGTTCGATCAGCGCGACAGTCTCATTGGCACCGTCGAGGTTCACATCGGAGAGCACCACCTCGGCGCCCTGCCGGGCGAACTCGAGGGCGGTCTCCCTGCCGATACCGCTACCCCCGCCGGTGATGACGACGAGCTGATCCTCAAATGGCTTGCGGCTCTTGCCCATTTCCGCCCTCCGCAGTGCACGGTCGGGCTCCTTGCCCGATACCGCGTCGATGAGTTCGGTAGCTGCGGCAGCGAGCACGTGTGGGTGAGAGAAGGGCAACCAGTGGCCACCATCGAGCACCCGCCGCCATGTCTGCTTGTTCCATGTGAGCTCGTCGTCGTAGTTCGATTGGCGCACCGCGGGGTCGCGGGTACCGACGATAACCTGCACGGGCACGCCTGTGTGCCGGTCCTGTGGATGCAGCATCGCGGGCAACGCGTTGGCGCGGTACACCCGCAATGTCTTGGTAATGTCGCTCATGAACGTCGGCCCGAGGTGAATCTGCTCGACGGGAGCACCTTCCGCAAGGGAAAGCCCAGCACGCCAACGATTTTCGTTCATGGCGAGCTTGAGTAGAACGTTGGGGATGACGGGAGTCATGGATCCGAACATGTACAGCAAGGAGCCAATCTGCCCCAGCGCGAGCGCCACATTCTTCGGCGTTGGATTACCGAGCCGTGACCGCACCCACCGGCTCATGTGATGCGCCGAGGGCCCGGACACCGACGTGAAGGAGGAAAATCTCTGTTCCAGGCCGGGATCGCAGATCGCCTCCCACATCGCGACACTGCCCCAATCGTGACCAAGGACATGTACGGGCTTGTCGGGGCTCACCGCGTCGGCCACGGCTACGTAGTCGCTGGCCATCTCGGTGAGCCGGAAGCCGCGGAAGCTCTTGGGGTTGGAGCTCTTTCCTGCGCCACGATTGTCAATCGCGACCAACCGGAAGCGATCTCTGAGCAACGGCGCGACGCCGTCCCAGAGATGATGCGAATCCGGCCACCCATGCACCAGCAGAATGGTTTCCCCGTCGGGGTTGCCCTGAACGAAGTACGCGACGTCGATAGCGCCGTTGCGCACCACATGCTCGGTGACACGGTCGTTCGTCACTCCGTCTTCGCGCTCTGTCGTGAGAGTCATCCCATATCTCCATTCTCAGAAGTCCAGTACCAACCGCCCGCCGTCGGCACGAGATACGCATAGGAGCATCTGGCCTTCGGCGCGCTGTGATTCGGTCAAGAGGGTGTCGCGGTGATCGGGGTTACCCGAGAGCACCGTGACTTTGCAGGTGCCACAGAAGCCTTGCCGGCACGAGTGCGGTGTGCCGGGTCTGGCCGCGAGAACCGCGTCCAACGCACTGTTCTCGGGCCCGACATCCACTACGGGACCGCCCACGCCCAGCTGCATCTGGAACGGCAGCCCATTTTCGATCGGCGGCGCCGAGAATCTCTCGAAATGCAGCTCAGCGCCTGGGTATTCGGTGACCGCGTCGCGAATCACCTTCAACATGGGTCCCGGTCCGCAGCAGTACACCGCAAGATCAGGGTGCAACGGCGGCAGCAGATCGGCCGGTGTCGGCAACCCGTCCTCATCGTCGGTACGGATGGTGATCCGTTCGCCGTAGCGGGCCAGCTCATCGCGGAAGGGGATGGACTCCTTACGGCGCCCGGTGTACGTCATCGTCCACGGCAGCCCGAGCTCCGTAGCGACCGCCAGCATCGGCAGGATCGGTGTGATGCCGATTCCCCCGGCCACGAAGTGGAACTGGCGGGTACTGGCGTTCAGATGTCCGGTGGTCGCCAGCGGGAAGGCGTTCCGCGGCCCCTTGACCCCAAGAGTGTCACCGATACGCACACCGTCGTGCAGTTCGATCGATCCCCCGTTGCCACCGGGTATGCGTCGCACCGCAATCCGGTATTGGTACCGGTCACGCGGGTCACCGCACAACGAGTACTGGCGCACCGCACCCGAGGGCAACGTGACATCCAGATGTGCGCCGGGCCGCCACCTCGGCAACTCACCTCCGCCCACCGCACCGAGCGTGAAGGCCACCACGTCCTGGTCGGCAGCCACCACGGAACGTTCCCGGACAACCAGATTCAGCGACCGGTCCACCCATCTGGGTTGACGGACGGGCCCCAGCAGCGGGCTCAGCCGCAGCACGGCGGGCAGTGTCTTGCCCAAGGCCGCGACGGCGGTCGGCCCCACGACGTCAAGAACCTTCATGCCCCAGCCCAGGGGGTGGCGGCTCCTCGGGGTCGCCACCGGAAGTGCCCGCGTCATGCCACAGCCGCGGCTTTGGCGGCCGGAGACTTGGCCAGATAGGCAACCGCCTGTGCGGTGTCCCCGATGGATTCCGGACTAAAACCGGGCCGCAGGAAGCTCCTGAACCCCTCCCCCAGGACGCTCCATCTCAGGGTCGCGCCGCGCTTCATCGCCCTGTTGGTCTCTCGGAGCCATTGCGCCAGGCTCATCTTCGGCAGGTCTGGGTCGGCACGTGCGAGCAGCCAGCTGAGGAAGACCAGACCCACGGGGATTGTCGCGCAGGAGCCGACGAAGTACGCCATCATCCGGGGGCGCCCGACCCCGAGGTGCCGAGCAAGATCCCAAGCGACGCTGCGGTGTTCGACTTCCTCCGCACCGTGCCAGCGGAACATGTCGGTGATCACGGGATCGGCACCGTACTTTTCGAAATCATGGTTGAGCAGCCAGTCCCCTGCGGTGGCGGTCAGGTGCTCGATACCCGCGATGATGGCGATGCCCTCGACCATCACCCGGTACCTCACCTTGGGCGGGAGCCGGTCCGTCTGCTGCTTGAAGGTCGAAAGCACACGGTCGGTCAGTTCGTGCAGCGGCTGTGCATCGATACCATGCTGACCGAAGTACTCCAGCAGCGCTTTGTCGTGTGTATCGGAATGCAACTGCTCCTGACCGATAAAACCGATGACCGCCTCACGCAGCTTCTCATCCTTGATGTGCGGCAGTGCCCGTCCGAACACGTCGACGAAGAACAACTCGCCGGCGGGCAGCATGAAGTTCAGCGCAGAGAGCGCGTGCGAGGCCACCGGCTCATCCGGTATCCATTGCAGTGGCGAGTCCGAGAAGTCGAACGTAACGTTACGTGCGCGCAGCGCCACGTCCCCGATGTCTGCCGTGTCGTTCATCTGTCTACCTCCGTGCTGCCGTGGGCTTTCGGGCCACCTCGACGCCGCCCTGACGTGGAAGCAGATTCAGATCATCCAATTTGCCGAGGGCCCAGGCACCCCACCGCTCCGCCCGCTCGATCGAGAACGCCTGTGTGGTACGCCGGTTGATTCCCGGAGCGACTCGGCCCAGCACATATCCGAGCCATGCCTCGGTGCGCACCGGCACCACCGCAAGGTCGTACTTCACCGCGCGCATCACAGCGCGTGCCACCAAGTCCGGGCTCATCGGGGAGAACGGCAGGCCTGCTGCGAACTCCTGCACCCGGAGCATGATCTCCTTACCCCGATCGACCATCTCTTGGTCCACGCCCACGGTTATTCCGTTAAGCCCAATGTTGGTGTTGATGAAGCCGGGGCAAATGGCACTGACTCCAACACCTTTCGAGCCCAACTCCAACCGCAGGCATTCGGTCAGCATCTTCACACCCGCCTTGGACACCGAGTAGGGTGCCATCACCGGAGTCGGTGTGAAGGCCGCGGCCGAGGCGATATTGACGATATGCCCGCTGCCGCGTTCAACCATCTGCTCACCGAACGCCCGGCACCCATGCACCACGCCCATGAGGTTCACCGAGAGCAACTTGTCCCAGTCGGCCGGGCTGAGCTTCAGAAATGCCCCGCCCAAGGCGATTCCCGCGTTGTTGACCAACACATCGGCCACGCCATGATCGGCAAGCACGTCCCGCGCGAAGGTTTCCCACTGGTCCGGATCGGTGACATCCAGCTGCACCGCCGATGCCGTGTTGCCATCGGCGCGGATCATTGCTGTCGTGGCGCGCGCGGAGTCAAGATCCATATCGGAAACGACCACGTGAGCACCGTGTTTGGCGAATCGAACGGCTGTGGCCCGGCCGATGCCGCTGCCGGCACCGGTCACTACCACCAACTGGGGCTCGAGTTTGTTGAGTTTCATCGTGGTCTCCCTACTGCACGCTATCGACAAGAACCGGAGCCTGACGCTCGCTGCGTTTGGC
Organism: Mycobacterium sp. D16Q14; assembly: GCA_002013415.1. Taxonomy (GTDB): domain Bacteria; phylum Actinomycetota; class Actinomycetes; order Mycobacteriales; family Mycobacteriaceae; genus Mycobacterium. Next base: position 156,134 of record MAEX01000003.1, on the reverse strand, counting down.
CGCCGCACGCTCGCCCAGACGCTCGAATCTGTCGACGCCGAACGGAGCCATGAGTCGCCTGTTCACGGCCGGAAAAGCCCGCGACAGGACATAGCCCAGCCATGACTCGAGCTTCACCGGAACCACCACAAGATCCAGACGAACCGCGCGGGTGACTGCCCGTGCGACCAGATTGGGGCTCATCGGCGCCCAGGGCAGCTTCTCCGTGATCTCACGTAACCGCCGCATGCTCCGCTGGCTTACATCAACGATTTCCTGGTCGATACCCACCATGGTGCCGTGGATACCGATGTTGGTATTGATGAATCCAGGACATATCGCACTGACACCAACACCCTTGGGCCCCAATTCAAGCCGCAGACACTCGGTCAACATCTTGACACCGGCCTTGGACACCGAGTACGGCGCCATCACCGCGGTCGGCGTATACGCGGCTGCCGAGGCGATGTTGACGATATGCCCGCCGCCGCGTGCGACCATCTGTTCACCGAACACCCGGCACCCATGCACCACACCCATCAGATTCACCGACAGCTGTTTGTCCCAGTCTGCGGCGCTCAGCTTGAAGAACGGACCGCTGACCACAATCCCCGCGTTGTTCACCAGCACATCCGGAACGCCGTATTCGATGGACACGTAGCGGGCGACGTCCGCCCAATGGTCGGGGTCGGTGACATCAAGCTGCACCGCCGACGCGTTGCGCCCGTCCGCGTGGATCAGGTCCACCGTTTCATTGGCGGTGTCCAGATCCAGGTCGGTAACCACCACGTAGGCACCGCGTTTGGCGAATCGGATCGCGGTCGCCCGGCCGATACCGCTACCCGCACCGGTCACCACGACCAGTCGAGGCTCCAGCGCGTTGTTTCTCACGCACTCTCCCCGGAGATCGATGCCACGGTCTCGGGAACTACCGAACCCGTTGAGTAGCGGTATACATCAAGGTTGTAATGACGGTTCTGCCAATACATCTCGCCATGTGTCGTCGGCCGGAACGGCGAATCACCGTTTTGATCCAGGTAGTACGTGTTTGACCCGGCACACACATCGGTGAACAGGAAGTTCTTGTCCTGCCGCTTCAAACACTTCTGGAAGTACTCATCGTGGACCTCCTGCCGTATCTCACAGATGGTGGCGCCACGACGCTTGGTCTCGGCGATGGCTCGCGCCAGGTGCGCCGATGTCGCCTCGATCATCCAGAGATAGGACCCCAGCACGAATCCGTACGGCCCGGTAATGGAGAACATGTTGGGGTAGCCGGGCACCGAAACCCCTTGGTAGGACTGGAAACGGTGCTTGTCCCAGAACTCGCCGAGGTCCTGCCCGCTGCGACCGAGTACAGGAAACGGTGGCACCGAGCCCTTGTCCCACAGCTTGAATCCCGTCGCACAGATCAGCACATCAACCTCGTGCTCGACGCCGTCGACGGTGCGTACTCCGTGGGGTGTCACGCATTGGATCGATTCGGTGATCAGGCTGACGTCATCCCGGTTGAACGTCTTGAGATACTCGTTCGACATCGATGGACGCTTGCAGCCCAATCCGTACTGAGGGATCAACTTCTCCCGAATCACAGGATCATCGACCTGTTTGCGCATCCACCGGCGCATCGGCGCCTCGCCGGCGCGGCGCGCCGCGTTGATCAGCCACGCCGGACCTGCCACCGATCCGCTCATGGCAAGCTCGATCCCGACCGTCGCGACCGATCGGATGGCGGAGCGAATCTGCTTATTTCCCAGAATTACCCGGCCTAATGGGCCGATTTCGAGGTCCAATTTCGGACCAACCCAGATGGGTGTGCGCTGAAACACCGTGAGATGGCGTGTGTCGTCGACGATGGCGGGAACCAGTTGCAGTGAAGTCGCCCCGGTTCCAATCACCGCGACGCGCCTACCCGCAAGCGCCACATCGTGATCCCACAGCGCGGTATGCAGAAGCGTCCCGCCGAAATCGTCGACTCCCGGAATATCTGGCATCTTCGGACGTTCTAGGCCGCCGACCGCCATCACGCAGTATCTGGCGGTAATCTCCCTGCCTCCATCGGTGACTAACCGCCACAGACTGTTTCGTTCGTCGAATTCCGCACGGACGATGCTGGTCCCCAACCGCAGCTTCTCACGCAGTCCATACTTGTCCACCATGAAATCGGCGTAATGCTGCAATTCATCGCCCGGCGCGAACAGACGCGACCAATCGCCGCGCTGCTCGTAGGAGAAGCTGTACACCACCGACGGGATGTCGACCGCTACCCCCGGGTAGGTGTTCGCGTGCCAGGTACCACCCACCTGGTCCCATTTGTCGATGATGACGAAATCGTGGATACCTTTGCGTTGCAAAGAAATACCTGTCCCGATTCCGCCAAAGCCGGCGCCGATAACCGCCACCTCGTGGTCGGGTTGTTCCGGCTCAGCCGTCGTTGAATGCCGTGCGGCAGTGCTCACGGTTCGCGTCTCCTTTGACGTGTCGCGGGCTATTTGAGGTGATCGACGAGAAGGCCCTTACTACCGAAAAGCTCTTGCTGCCAACGGTCCAGCAGCTCCTCAGTATCGATGTCATCTGGATGGAAGCCGGGCCGCAGGTACTTGCGAACATCGCCCACGATCCCCTTGAACAAGGGTCCGCCGAAGAGCCCCCGCGCTTCGCGCAACAGCCGAAGTGGCTGGCGCCGCGCGACCGGGTCGGACAGCAACGAGCCGGCGAGAACGCCGAGCGTCAGCGGAGGGACGATGGTCATCGCGACGAGCATCAGACCGATCCGCATGGTCTCGGTACCGCCGACCGCGCGGTACACATCGAATGCCACCGACTTGTGCTCGAGCTCCTCCAAGGCGTGCCAGTTCAACAGATGCCACACTTCGGGATCACCCGGAATGGCCTGCACTTCCTCGCTACCCAGAGTCCGCTCGGCAAGGATCGCGGTCATGTGCTCGGCCATCGCCGTGAAGGCCAGGTGTGCGCGAGCGGGGAGCATATTCTCGAACCGGATCAACCGGTCAACCTGTTTCGGCGCATCCCACCATGCGATGGGGTAGCCCAGATCGATCAGCTTCTCGTTGACCCGGCGATGCTCTTGTCCGTGCACCGATTCCTGCCCGATGAATCCTGCGACGCGTTTTTTGAGCACCGGATCGGTGATCTGGTCGGAGAACCTACGCACCGAACGGATGAATCCCTCTTCGCCCGGAGGGAAGCCGCCGGACAGTCCGGCGACGAAATGGCTGTAGACGATGTCGTTTTCCACGAAGTACTTGTGGGCGTTGCCGTCGTCGCCGAAACGGAATCGGATCCGCCGGGTCTTGGGGTACGCCGCAGCTGGACTTGCCATTTCACCACTCCCTTGTGACGGAAAGTTACTAGTACTTGAAGTACTACCTTCAGTACACCATAAGACGACGGCGGCGCGGGGCGCAATACACCGCTGCGGGCGAAATGGATTTCAAGAGATCACCGGGTGGCCGACGAGCGACCCAGGGCGACAACGAAAGAAGGCGTCCCGCCGGGCAGGGCCAGAGGCTAGTCGACAGGCAGGACGATGGGATCGTCCGGATGCAGCTCGACACCACGAGCCTTGGCGGATGCCGCCAGCCCCCCCCACACATAGACCACCAGCTCATCGACGAGCATTTCCTTGCTGATGACCGGCTCGTCGAACCAGCGCAGGACCGCGATACCGGTGGAGGCCAGCATCGCATCGATCACATACTCGATGTGATCGGCGTTGCCACCGCGAGAACTGAATATCGAGCCCACCAGCTGGGCAATGGCGTCGGACAGCGGCCGCCCGCTCTCGATGAGCGATGTCGCATTCGCATAGTGGACACTCAGCAGAAAGCGCACCAGGTTGGGCTGCTCATCGACGAGGTCGACGTAACCGGCCATTCCCGAGCGGAAAAGCTCAAGCAGGCTCAGGGACAAGTCGATGTTCGACACCACCCGCTCGACAACCAACTCCTGAACACGCATCGCCACCGCGGTGAAGAGGGCTTCCTTGTCGGCGAAGAAGCGGTACAGCTTGGGCCGGGAGATACCCGCGGACTTGAGGACATCGTCGATCGAAAGATCCGGACCGAGCTCGTCGATCGCACGCAGAGTCGCTTCTACCAGCTCCGCGCGAACTTTCGCACGATGCTCACGCCACCGGTCGACGCGCGCATCACCGGTCAGCTCAGGAAGGCCGCGATCGGGATACACCTGCGTTGACACGCCCACATCGTAGACCGACTACCTGGGCCTCCGGTGCGCATAGCGCGACCCAGAAGAACCGAGAATCAACTGGGGCGCCCACGATGAGCAACCCCCATGAGGTGTACAGCAAACAATGCCGTCACGCCGACGGTATCGGCGACCCTAGAGAGAGGTATCGACCCCCACCTCCCCACCACGGCATATTTCTCCGGCCCGCAGTTCAGCTAAATGAAATGGTTGTGATCGCGCCCGAATGATGCGACGGCACGTTAGTGCATTTACCAACATATTTGCCATGAGTGGTTACTGTGTTCGCGTGGCCAGCACCAACGGAGGCCGGCGAGGGCCGGGCCGCCCGCCGAATCCGACGCGTGCACGCGAGCGTCAGCGCACCCTGACCGAGGCGGCCGCCCTGGAATTCGCCGAGAAGGGTTACCACAAGGCGAGCATCACCGACATCACCCAGCGCGCGGGCGTGGGGCGGGGCACGTTCTATCTGTACTTCGACACCAAACGGGACGCGCTGGACGCGGTGATCGACAGTTACTTCCAGAGAACGCTCGCGGCGGTGAACGACACCAGCGACCTGTTGGGCAATGCGGGTGACTTCGACCAGCATCTGCGCACGGTATTCACTCGGCTATTCGACATGCTGGATAACAGTCCGGAGATCGTGCAGGTCATCCTGCGTGAAGGTCTGCTCGACTCAGCAATGACGAAGCGGATGTTCGGCATCCTGGACCTCATCGAGTCCATCAACATCACCATCATCGAGCAGGCCCGCACGGACGGTGCCATCACCTTGGCCGTCGACACCGAATTCCTGGCGCATGCCATCACCGGGTTGTCGATGGCCGCCACGCTGAAGGCCATCCGAGGCGAACTGGCGGGGGACGCACGCGAGGCGTACATCGGCTCATTCATCGAGCTGGTGCGGTCGGTGACCACCGCCCCTCCCACGCTCGCAAATTCTTGACAATTCCCGTCCCAAGATCGTGAACCTCCGCTAGCCTCTGCCCTAGCCAATAAACTGAACACTGAACCAGTGAATTGCTAGAAGGCCGGGTCGGGGGACCTCCGACAGCCTCGCCATGACACCGCCCCGACCAGGACGCGTCACATATCTACCCGCGTGGGCACATGCTGCAACCTGATCAACGCGGTAACCCCGCGCTTGACAGGGGCCATGGCCTACACCACACTAAGCCACCGACTGTGATGTGGGGTACTAGATACCCACTGTTACACAGCTGTCCATTAGACGGTCCGTCCATCGAGGTCAGCCTCGAAATGCAAAGCCAAAGGAGCCGCTCTTGAACTCAGCCATGAGTCAAATAGCGGCCGAGGCGCACCCAGAGTCCGTCGCGGACGAGTGGGGCCAATCCTCCGATGTTGAATACGGCAGCAAATCCACCGTCGACAGCCCAGCCTCTTCGGGATCGGGCGGCGGCTTCCAGCTACTCAATCGGGCCCCTCGACTTGTCCGGCGCCCCGTCGAATATGTGGTCTCCCAAACCGATTCGATGCTGAAAACGTTGGGCCGCTATGTCGATCTGGTGGCGCAGTCCTTCGCGTTTCTGGTGAGCGACATCGTCCGCCTGCGTCACCCGTGGCAAGACACCGTCATTCAGTCCTGGTTCATCCTGACAGTCACGGTTGTTCCGGCGATCCTGGTGTCGATCCCCTTCGGTGTGATCGTCGCCGTGCAGGCGGGCAGCATCATCTCGCAGGTCGGAGCATCGTCCATCTCCGGTGCCGCCGGTGGTCTGGGCGTCATCCAGCAGGGCGCCCCCATCGTCGCCGCGTTGCTCCTCGGTGGCGCTGCGGGTTCCGCAGTCGCCACCGATCTTGGCGCCCGCAGCATCCGCGAGGAAGTGGATGCCATGCGGGTGATGGGCGTCAATCCCATCCAGCGGCTGGTGACGCCCCGACTGGCGGCGATTCTGTTCGTTTCACCACTGCTGTGCATCTTCATCATCTTCGTCGGAATCTTCGCCGGTTACCTGGTCAACGTCGGTTTTCAAGGCGGTACCCCCGGCAGCTACCTGTCCTCGTTCGCCGCGTTCGCGAACGTCAATGACGTCACGGTCGCGGTTCTCAAGACCTGGCTGTTCGGCGTGGTGGTCATCCTCGTCGCCTGTCAGCGCGGCCTAGAGGCCAAGGGCGGCGCGCGGGGAGTCGCCGATGCGGTGAACGCCACCGTCGTGATCGGTGTGGTCACGGTCATGGTGCTCAACACCGTGATCACTCAAATCGTCGCGATGTTCATGCCGTCGAAGGTGGGCTGACAGTGGCCACCTCCCGTCCCTCGCGGTACTTCCCCGACGAACTACCCCCGGTCGCGCGGTCCATCTGGAACTTCACCAAGGGCGCGGGTGGCTCCGCCGAATATCTCGGCCACCAGATCACCTTCGTCGGCCTGGTGCTGGCCGCCATACCGCAGACCATCAAGCGCTACCGACGCCAAACCGGCATCTTGCTCGTCGACATGACCTGGGGCAACGGCTCGATCATCGTCGGCGGCGGGGTGATCGGCGTTCTGGTTTTCATGGGGATCGCGGTCGGCGCGTCGGTCGGCATCGTGGGCTTCTCGACCCTCGACATGGTGGGCATGGGTTCGCTCACCGGATTCATCTCCGCCTATGTGAACACCCGGGAAATGGCCCCGATGATCGCCGCGATCGGGTTTGCCGCACAAGCGGGATGCCGCATGACCGCCGAGATCGGGGCCATGCGCATCTCTGAGGAGATCGACGCGCTCGAGGCGCAGGGCATCCGGTCCATCCCGTTCGTGGTCACCACCCGCGTGATCGCCGGAATCGTCATCATCGTTCCGCTGTACGTACTGACGCTGCTGCTGGCCTATGGTTCCTGCGCGTTCATGGTGTTCTTCGTCCACAACCAGTCGCAGGGCGTGTATAAGCACTACTTCGACTCATTCGTGCACCCGATTGACGTGCTCTATTCGGTGATCAAGGCCGTGGTGTTCGTCGTCATCATCATCGCCATCCAGTGCTATCAGGGCTACTACGCCGATGGCGGACCCGAGGGCGTGGGTATGGCCTCCGGGCGCGCCATCCGGGCCTCGCTGGTCGCGATCGTTCTCTTCGACATGCTTCTCACGTTGCTCTTCTGGGGCAACAATCCTGGAATTCAGATATCGGGGTAACGGGTGGCCATCTATAAAGATCCCAGCGGACGGTCCGCAGGTCCAGGCGCCCTCAAGGTGCGCGGACTTGCGCTGGCACTTGTGGTCGCCGCCGGCGGCTATTCGCTCTATCAATCCGGCATCGGCAGTTATGGCGAGCCCTTCGAGCTCACTCTGATTACCAATACCATTGGTGAGGGCATGGGCCCCGGTGGCGAGGTGAAGTACCGCGGCTACAACATCGGCAAGGTCAAATCCCTGCAGACCACCGGGTACAACAAGCAGCGGATGACGGTGACCCTCGACGGTCGGCAAGCCAAGGCCCTCGCGGCCGATACCACGGCGCGATTCACCTCGTCGAACATCTTCGGCACCGCCGCCGTAGAGCTCGTCAGTAACGGCGTCGGCGAACCGCTGAAACCCGGTGGGGTGCTGGAGATCAGCAGTGACGTCGAGGCGGCATCCATCACCGGATTTCTGCGCATGGGTCAGCGGCTGGGCTCGATCCTGGACAGCCGCGAATTCAACGCGATCATCGCAACATTCGAGCGGCACGCCGACCTGACCGGCCCGGTCGTGAAATCCTTCTGGGACTTGTTCGCGATGATCGCCGATTCTCAGACAGTGCCCTTCTCCCAAACGCTGGCGGTCATGGCCTCATTGATCGAGGGCGCCAACGAATTTGCGCCCGTCATCGGGTCCACCAACAAGCTGCTCGACAGCCTTACCTTCATGGTTGCTCCGAGTGACACCGAGCGGGCCACCGCCGCGATCAATGGGCTGACGAACCTGCTCAAGGGAATTGGCGACGGACTTCACGACAACAACGATTGGATCGTTCCCTTGGTTCGGTCGCTCTTGGATCTGGCCATCCCATCCACCTACTTCCTGGGCAGCCTCGCCCCGGCGTACGACAGGCTCAACGGCCTGCTCGACCGAACAACCGCCGCCTTCCCCGTCGACAACGGCAAGGTACGCCTCAACGTCCAGCTGATCATGGACACCGCGCCAGGGCTCGCCGCGGCAATGCCGATGGCGCCCGATGGCCGGGCCGCTTCCACGGTCACCGGACCCGTGCCCGGGCCAACCTCTGGAGGACCGCGATGAAACGGATTGCATTTCTGATGGCCGGCCTCACCGCGACAGTCGCAGTAGCCGTGGTGCTGACCCTGATCATCGTGAACGCCCTGCGCACACCAGTCAACGGCCCGGTGCGGCGCTTCGATGCGCTGTTCACCGACGCCTCGGGGTTGATCATCGGCAACGACGTACGCATCTCAGGAGTGCAGGTCGGCAAGGTCGAGAGAATTCATCTCGACGGCAAGAACGCGCGGGTGACGTTCAATGTGCTGACAGACCATCCGCTCTACCAGAACACCACCATCGCGATCCGGTATCAGTCGCTGGTCGGTCAACGGTACGTCGAGATCGCCCAGGCACCAACACCCAGTGCGCCCCTGGCGGCCGGCGCGACCATACCGCTCGGACAGACCATCCCCTCATTCGATATCGCCAAGCTGTTCAACGGTTTCCGGCCCATATTCCAAACATTGGACCCCGCCCAGTTCAACAGATTGACCGAGAACATTCTGCAGCTCATCCAGGGTGACGAGCGCGGAATAGGGCCGATCCTGCGTGATATCGATGCCGTCCTCAAACTCTCGGTGGACCGCCAGGCCGCCCTCCAGGCCATCGTCACGAATCTTGGTGATATCTCGAAGGACCTCGGCGGCACTTCCGACCAGCTGTTCTATCTGGTCAACGATCTCAACGACGTGCTGGCCCCGTTCGAGCAACAGGCCGACGAATTCAATAGGGCCGGCAAGGATGCACTGCCCATATTGCGCAGAGCAATCAGCCTGCTGCGGTACATCGAGAACACGGTCGACGGCGCCCAGCTACCCCTGTATGACGTGGCGAGCCGCACCACCCCGGGGACCCCGACCATCATGGCGGGTCTGTCGTTGATCCCCGACCTCGTGCAGGGCATGCGCGATGCACTGATCGAAGAGAAGACGGCGCCCCCCACCGCCTTCGAGTGCAAGAACGGCGTGGTGAAGATGCCCGGAATCGGTGAGGTGTCCTTCGCCAATCAGGATCTGGTGGTGTGTCAGTGAACGCCCTCGTGCGAATTTTCGCGAGAAACCGTCCGATTCTCGATGAACAGGCGGAGGCTAAACGCAATCGGCGAAACGGACTTATTGGAGTCATTGTCATCGTCGCGATACTGGCCGCCATCGGAGTGGCATTCGTCAATACGAGTGGCATGAAGACCTACGTGCTGCACCTTCGGGCCTCGGGTGGGCTGCGCGCCGGCGACGACGTCCGAATCGCCGGCATCTCGGTGGGCAAGGTGTCGAGCGTACGCATCGATAAATCGCTGGTGGAGGCCACCTTTACGGTGGATCACTCGGTGCCGGTCGGATCCGATTCGCGGGTAGATATCCGGATGCTCACCCCGCTCGGTGGGCACTATGTGGCCCTCTACCCCGAGGGCTCGACCCCGCTGGGGAAAACCCCGATTCCACCCGAGCGCACCAGCATCCCTTTCGAGATCAATGAGCTGTTCCAGAAGTTCACGCCCGTGGTCAAGAAGGTGGACGCCAAGGTTATCCACGACAGCCTGATGGAAGTCGCGAATGCAGTGGACAAGTATCCCAACGGTTTACGTGACTTCTTCGACTCGTCTCAATCACTCATCAGCGCACTTGAGCCGACCACCGAGGACTTCCACGCCACCCTGAACTACGCGAACGAGTACCTCCGTGCCTTCAAGACGGGCAAGGAACAACTCGCCAAGATCGTCACCACGCTCTCCAAAATCGGCGCCAAATACGGCAACAGCACGACCGATCTGATCGAGGTGTTCGCCCTGTTGCGGGAGCTCCTCCGACTTTTCAACCGATTCACCACCGCATACGCGCGCGATTACGAACCCATGCTCAATGGACTGGACGACATCGTCGACACCCTCACCAAATATCCCGAAAAGCTCGGTAAGGCCGCCGAACAGTGGGGCCAACTCGTCGGGGTCGTGCTGCCCATGCTCAGCGGCAACGGCATCACTATCAACGAGAACGACCGGGTGATCCCCGGGCAAGACGTCTGCCTACCCCACTTCTTCAGGTTCTGTTGAGGCCCTTGATGACACAGCCAGTATTTGTCCAGAACATCCTGACTCGCCTCGCTGGCATGCGCCGCGGTGCGCGGGCGGCCCTGGTGACCGCCATCGGCGTAGCGCTTGTTGCGGTGGTGGCAGTTGCCGGAATCTTCGGCGCTCGCACCGTCCTGCCCGCCGTCAAGAACATGGTGATGCCGTACCTGGGAAATGCCCATATCCCGTTGTTGGACAACACCAGATCGCTCTGCGCAGACTTCCGCGACGGGTCCGGGCTGTACAAGGGCAACAAGGTCCTGCTCCTCGGTGTCGAGATCGGGACGGTGACGGCGGTCACCAACACGCCCGACCATGTCGAGGTCGACTTCGAGATCCCCGACGACATGGACCTGCCTGCCGATGTGGGTGCGGCAAGCTATTCACAATCGGTGATCACCAATCGCAGCATTGAACTGACCCGGTCGTGGAGCGAGGGCCCCAAATTTGCTGGAAACCAATGCATCTCGCTGGAAAACACCAGAACACCGGTGAGCGTCACCGAATCGTTCTCCGCCATCGGCGAGCTTGCCGACACCCTGATGCAGGCAGCGCCCGGCCAAGATCCGGCGAATTCGCCGGGCGTGCAGGCGCTCAACAAGACTCTCAAGGGAGCGGCCCGATCGCTCGACGGCGTGGGCCCCGGATTCAAAGAAATGCTCAACAACCTCACCACCATGGTCGGAGATCCGTACAAGGCCGATGCCGATTACCGTCAGCTGTTCGAGAACAGCGCCATCGTCACCTCGAACTGGCTGCAGTACTGGAACGAGTTCGCGGGCGTGGTCAAGGCGCTCCCTGATGTCGCCCGGTTGATTGCGGGCATATCGGACAACTTTGCTGTCGGCCTCGACTACCTCACCACCTTTCTTCCCACGGTGAACGGCATGGTGCAGCGCGCCGCCGGCCGGATATACAAGAACCTCTTCGACAAGATCGTGCCCTGGGTGCGCGACATCCTCAACGCCTACACCCCGCATATCCTCACATTCTTCAGCACCTTGCCACCGGTGATCAATTGGCTGGCCGACGACATCTACCTACCCAACACGAAGACCCACAACGTCACCTATGTTCCTCCGCGCGTTGCCATCTCGCCGGAGCAGGCCAGCGCCATCTGCCAAAATCTGCGGAACCGGAACACCCCCGGATCCCAGGCGGCGTGTGCACCCGGGACCGCGTCGGACCCGGTGACCCTCGGTTTGACCAACCTGATCATGGGAGCGGCACTGTCATGATTCGACGCCTGTTGATCATCCTTCTCGCCACGGCATTCGCCGTGGTCCCGGCGTGTTCCACCGAGGCCCTGGACCCCACCAAGATGCCCATGCCCGGCGCCTACATCCCGAAGGACACCTACCGCCTCAAGATCGAGTTCTCCAGCGTGCTGAACTTGCCCGGAAGGGCAAAGGTCGACTCGGGCGGCGTACAGGTGGGCCTGCTGGACCGGGTCGAGCTCAGGGGCACCACTCCCGTCGCGTACGTCGATATCGAAGGCGGCGCCACATTCCCGCGGAACGTCAAGGCCGAGCTCCGACAGGCCACCGTGCTCGGCGATGTCTACATCGCCATGATCTCGCCCACCGATCCTGCGCCTACCCACCTGCAGGACGGCGACACCGTGGCGCTGGCCAACACCGTCCCGGCCGCGAATGTGGAGGACCTCATGCGGTCCATGTCGAACCTGATCGGCGGAGGCAGCCTCAACACCATGCAGACCACGGTGGCCAATATGAACAGCTCCTTTCCTCCGCCGGAGGAGCTCGACCGCATCCATCGTTCGCTGGCCGGAATGGTCAATGATTTGTCCAATAACCAGGACACCCTCAACCGGATCCTGACCAACATGCAAACCATCAGCGAGTCGTTCCGGGCCAACAAGGGAACGTTTCGGCGGCTACTTGCCGAGGGCCCGACCAAGCTGCCCTCACTGGCCAAAGTGGTGCTGAGCCTGAGCGATCTGATCATCAACGGCGCACAACTCGGGCGGGAGGTCGGAGAGATCCTGGACTACCCCAACCTCATGCAGATCCTCTCGTACCTAACCCCGTTCATCCACACCACCTCGACCACCGACACCACCGTCCCGGTGCTCGGCGACAAGATGGTCCGCACCATCCGCGACAGGATCATCCCGTTCTTCAAGGACGGCGGCCCGAAATACACCGTCACCGATATTGAAGCTCCGGACAGCACACTGGGGGTCAGCCCCGGGGAACGTGCCGATTCGGTCATTCGGAACATGCAGACGATGGGGCTGGTGCGATGAGGCTCAAGGTGCTGCTCACCCTCGCGGTGCTGTCGATCATCTCGCTTGTCGGCGCCGTCTATATGGCCTTTGGTGTCCTCGACATCGCCTCTACCAACAAGACCCATCGCATGACGCTCATGCTGGACAGTTCGGGTGGATTGATGTCCACCTCTCAGGTCACCCTGCGGGGAATCAAGGTGGGACGAGTCACCGACGTTCAAGCCACCCCCACAGGTTTGGCAGTCTCGATGGCCCTCGACAGCGGCTATCCCATCCCCGTTGACAGCCAAGTGAGCGTGCAAAACCTCTCGGCCGCTGGCGAACAGTATGTGGAGTTCAAGCCGGTTCGTATCGAACCCCCGTACTACAGCGACGGCGCCGTGATCCCGGCCTCGAAGGCAGCGCCCGTGTACACGGTGAGCGATCTGCTGCAAAAGGGCAATGCACTCATGCAGGCCATGAACGCCGACGACCTGGAGATCACCCTCAACAACGTGGCGGCGGGAATCATGGACAACACCAAGACCATCGACCAGTTGGCCACCACCGCAGGTCTATTCGCGCAGATGGTGAGGGATGACAAACAGTATCTGGCACAGCTGATCGGCAATACGTCGACCCTGACCAACGGTCTCGGCGAAATCAGGGCTGGTGAGATCCTGAAGCAATCCGCCAAAACAGTCCCGGCCAGCATTGACGGCCTGGTCGCCCTGGTGAAGGTGATCGAGAAGCTCGAACCGCTTGTCGAAGCCGGCATGGGCGACGGGAAGCCGCTAACCGACCTCGTGGACAAGCTCTTCGACTATGTCAGTGCCCTGTCCGAACCGCTCTCGGAATTCGTGACGGTCCTCGAACCGATCGTCGCTCCGCTACGCGATATCAAGTTGGACGCCGGGCACTGGCTGGACTTTTGGGATTCGACATTCAACAACCGGGGCGGAGTGCGCGTCCACCTCGGCGTACCCGAGTGGCCACAGCCCGAATCGCCACCGGCAGCAGCCAAACCCGCCCCACCAGGATCACAACCAGCCGCACCCAAAACAACCGCGGCACCACAAACAGCGACAGCAGGAAGGCCCGGATCATGACCGACATCGACGAGCGCACGCTCCCCCTGGATGACGCAGATCCCGAGGAAATCTCGGAGACCACCGACGAGGCAACCGAGGGCCCTGCGAAGGCCAAAGAGAAACCCGCAAAGCGTTCGAAAGTCGTTGAAAACGAATCCGATACAGACGCGCCGGACAGCGGCGCCAATATCTGGAAGTGGTTTGCCATCGGCCTGCTCGCCGTGGGAATCCTCGGAGCTGTTCTCGGGGTCTGGCAATACCAGAAGTTGTCCGACACCCTCGCCGCTACCCGTGCGGGCGAAACCGAACGCACCGCGGCCACCGATGCGGCATCCGCATACGCGATGAAGTCACTCACCTACAGCTACGAAGATCCCGAGAAGTTCTTCAAGAACGTCAAAGAAGGTGCCGCCGAGCCACTTCAGAGCAAGTACAGCGATGCTGAGAAGCTCCTCAAGGCCATCATGCTGCAGGCGCAGGTGACGTCCAAGGGCGAGATCATCGCCTCGGATGCGGTGGCACAGCAGAACGGCATCTACCAGGTTGTGGTCACCACCCGGCAGACCACCCGAAACGTACAGAACCCGGAGCCCCGGGCCACCACGCTGGTCCTGCAGATCACCGTCAAGAAAGACGGCGACGGATGGCAGGTGACCGATATCGGCCCCAAAAATGCCAGCTCCACCGGCACCATCATGCATCCCGGCGACCAGAAGCTGCTTCCCGAGGAGCTGGCCCCGGCGCCCGGTAAGGCGCCCGCCCCTAGCCTTCCGCCGCTGCCTGCGCTTCCCGGTCAGAAGTAGGCAATGCCCCGGCGTATGCATGGTCTGGGCGCTGGTATCGCCGCGGCCGCCCTGCTCGCTTCGGCGCAGGCGATTTACCCGGTTGCCGTGGCACGGGCGGCATTGCCGCCCTGCCCCAGCCGAACCACGATGATCGTCCCGGAACGCCCTATGGCACACACGGATTGTCGCCTGTCGGCCGCTGACGGCACGGGAATCACCTTTGATGTCGAGTATTGGCGGCCACACCCCGACAACGACGACGCCCCCGACTATCCGCCGCTGTCGGTCAGGGTCACCATCAAGGACGCCTCCGGCAAAAAGTTGCAAGAGGTCAACGAACTGCTGGAGCCGTCCAGCCCCGCGCCGGTTGGCTTACAGGACATCGACGGGGACGGGCGCGACGAGATGATCATTCCGATCGCCACCCGTGTCATGAACGGCGCTGTGAACAGCCGGTTTTCGGTGTGGCGCGCCGAGAAGCAGACGACCCACTTCGAGCGGGTTCAGATGTTCGGACAGGCCATTTACCCCAGCGGCGACGGCTACGTCGTGGTCAACAGCGGCGCGTTCTCCAGCCGCGACCTCGACTTCTACCTACCGACCGCGGCCGGGTACACCCACATCATCACCCTGACGATGACCACCGAGGAAGTTGACCCAGACAGCAGCAAGGTGCTCACCGCAAGCTGCATGGTGCACAAGCAGGCCGGGCTGGGGGCCATTGACATGGACTGGCAGGATTCCGCTGTCTTCTGTGATTCGCCTGCGGCCAAGTCGATTTGGCCGGACGCCGCGCGGGTGGAGACCAACCGGCGCGTGCAAGGCCGCTAGGTCAGATACCGCACTCTAGGACGAGTCCGGACTGTCCAGATGTGCGATGAGCGACCGCATCCCGGGCCGAAAACCCCACGCGAACACCACCCGCAGGAGCGACTGGAGCCAGCGTAGGGGCAACCCGGACACGAATCGCGGGGTTATCGCGGCAGTCCAGCGGACGGTGCAGCCACCGGGAGCGGAAGCGAGCACGTAGTCCTCGGCCCACAGCTTCAACAGTGGCCACGTGTGCCCGCCGCCGCGGAGTAGGTGATGCGATGCGGTGGCTCATACCGCCAGAATCTCTCACGCTGAATCCACAAGAACCGCCAGGGCACCGACACCGTGCCCATCTCTCACTCCATGCCGACTGCGCGGCGCAGTTCGTCATACCGCACGCCACACCCAAACGGCAGCCACGACCACGTCTGGTCGCTGTCCAGCGCCGTCCACACCTGGCCCAGGGGCAGGTTGAAGGTGTGGGCGGTGCGCAGCACGATGGCCGCCGACTCGAACGCGGAATCATCCGACATCGGGATCCGGCACGGGGCGAGCATCGGCCATCCCATCGTCAGACCACTACCTGCGAATCATTCAGGACCGCAGTCGAATCGATGGACCGAGCCTGTTGTGCATATTGATAATCGCCGGCCGGGAAGTTCTTCGCCGCGCGACGCGCCTGCAGAGTCGTGGTAGGCCGCAGCAACGGCACATCATCGTCGGCGTTCTTCCAGTACGACCGCACTCCCCGATTGAGTTCGGTGAAGTAGTACTTCAGATTACGCCCGTTGCGCAGCATGCTCTGGTGAAACCTGTCCAGTGCTTCCTGCCGTACTTCCATGCGCGTGGCACCGCGTTCACTCGCCAGCTCGATGGCCCGGACAATGTGGGTGACCGCGGTATCGGCCAACCCGTGCCATCCGCCGTTTCCGGTCCAGGAGTACGGTCCGACGATGATCCATCGGTTCGGGAAGCCGGTGATCGAGACGCTCTCGTACGCCTGCATCCCGCGGGTATTGAAGAAGTCGCCGAGGTCACGCCCACCGGCTCCGGTCACGCGCCCCTGCTTGTAGGAAGCAGGTTCCGAAAACAGGTCGAATCCTGTTGCCGTGATGAGGAAATCGGCCTCGTGAACGGTCCCGTCCGTCGTCCTCACACCCTCGGGAACCACCTCGGCGATCGGCGTGGTGACCAGCGAGCAGTGCGACTTGTTGAAGACCCGCGGGAAGTCGGAGTTCAGCGTCGGCCGGTTGCCGAAGGGTCCGAAGGACGGCAGGAGGTCGCGAGCCACCTTCGGATCGCGGACCACCGCACGCAAGTACGCGCCGTACAGGGCCCGGCCCGCACGGTCGAAGGCCCGCATCAGCGGCCGCATGACGGCACCCGGGGTGTGAATCATGAACCACAGCCCCAGGCTTCCCCCGAGTAGAGCTCCCCATTCGATCACCGAGAACAACCCCGGGATACGAAGTGCCCATTGAGCAATCACGGGGATCCGGAAGTCCGGTTTGGGGATGCAGTACACGGGCGTCCGCTGAAACACCACAAGCGATTCGGTCTCATCGGCTATAGCGCCACACAGCTGGACGCCGGTTGCCCCGGTGCCGATGACCGCCACGCGCTTGCCCCGCACATCATGTTCCGGCAGCCACTGCACAGGGGTCACGCGGGTGCCGGCGAAGCTCTCAAGCCCCTTGATGCCGGGCTGCTTCGCGTCGAAGAAGGGTCCTATCGCCGAGATCACGAACCGCGCGGTGATCACCGTGCCGTCGGCGAGATTCAGACGCCAGCAGTGATTCTCCTCGTCCCATTCTTCGTTGCGTACCTCGACTCCGAAACGGAAGTGCGGCCGCAGGTTGAATCGTTCGGCGACCTGCAGGTGATAGGCCTGCACCTCGGCTCCAGGTGCGAATACGCGAGACCACTGTGGATTGCGGAAGAACGGGAACTGGTAGATCACCGACGGGATATCGACCGCGATCCCCGGGTACACGTTGTCGCGCCACGTCCCACCCAGGTCCGCGGCCCGGTCGAGGATCACGAAATCCTCCACACCCGCTTGCTGTAAACGCACGCCGGCACACAGGCCCCCGATACCCGCACCGATGACGACGACGTGATGATCGGGAATTGATGTGGTCATTGGGACTCCTCACTCGGTGTCCGGGACGGACAGTTCATTGATAACTCCGATGTTGACAGCGACGGGCCTCCGGTCACCCATCTGTGCATGTAGAAAGTTGTGGTCCGCCACCGGCGCCCGAAGGGAATCCGCACCGGTATCCGGGCCAGGATGATGTCCCCGCCAGCCAGCGCAACCAACTCGCTCCGGGTCAGATCCCACACGAACCATCGCGCGACGGGCCGTACGGCCGCGGTGACGACACGGTTCATCTTTCCCGGCGGAAGATGCCAGTCCAGCAGGGTAACCCGGTGCCCCGGCGTCTTCGAGTCCTCGATAGTCACGGTGCGGAAATCGAATACCTCTTCCCCGCGGCACCCCCCGGGGCGCGGATAGCCGGGGAACATCAGGCGCCACGCCCAGCGGAACTCGCGGTGCGTGTTCGAGATCCCGCACCGTCCACCGTCTGAGAACCGATGTCCTTGCCACCAGCGTCCGAGACCCCACCGCAACAGCGAATCGACCAGGCGGCCATACGGGCTGGCCAAATACCTGGCCTGTGTCAGGCCGTCTGCGCCAACCAGCGGGGTTCCCATGAGGAAGATCGCTTCGAGCGCCGCGAGGTTCCCCGCCTTGCCCAGTTCATCGAGCCATTGCCACGTCAACTCTTCGGCATGGCCCGGGTCGGACTGGGCCAATCGCGCCAGTCCGGCCCGGACCCCCTCCGAAGCCGCCGTGGCACGACGCTGGTGTCCCCTCAACGGATCGCCATACTGAGCACTGCGGCAACCCCGATCAAGAGCGGCATAGACAACGAGTCTCCTTCTCGAGTGCTTGGCTAGTTCGCCGGTATGGCGGCGGCTTTCGCCCTGGCGGTGCGCTCGCCCGGGACCGGCAGCTTCTCGAACCGGAAGTCGTCGATCGGGAAGTGTTTACTGGCCCGCGTCGACTGGTACGCCGTGGTGGGGCGCAAGAACGAGAAGTCGCCGTGGCGGTCGATGTAATAGGAGTTGGCGTTGACACACGCACGCCCATGCATAAGCGTCGACTCCGCTTTGGGCGCGATGAAATCGAAGAACCGATCGTTGGCCTCTTCGGTCACCGCGAAGGCCGTCGCGCCGCGCTTACGGGCCTCGGTGATCACCCGCACGGCGATGCGCGTGGCGTTCTCCACCATCACATGCCACGAGCTGCCACTCCACGCGAACGGCCCGAAAACCATGAAGGTGTTGGGCAGCTGGGGCATCGTCACCCCTTCGTAGGCCCGGGCGCGGTTGTTCTCGTAGTAGTCGGCCAGATCAAAGCCGTTGCGCCCCTTCACAGGGCGCGCGCGGTAAACCTCGGGACTTTGGGACATCTCGAACCCGGTGGCGAGCACCAAGACGTCGATATCGCGACGTACACCGTCCTTGGTGACAATCCCGGTCGGGGTGATCTTGGCGATCGGATCGGTCACTAGCTCCACATGGGGCTGGGTGAAGGTGCGGTAGTAAATGTTTGAGACGCTCGGGCGTTTGCACCCGAATCCATACTCAGGCGTGAGCTTCTTGCGCAGCTCTTGGTCGCGAACCTGGCTGAACAGGAATGCGCGACAGGCCCATTTCGGGATCAACGTGATAGGCGCGATCTGCTTGCCGTACACCGTGATAGCCACCAGACCAACCTCTACGGCGGCAGCGGCGATCCCCCGGATCAGCGACTGCAGGCCGGGCACGTACTTCAGGGCCAACCGGGCGACGCGCGGTATCGGAAAGTCCGGTTTCGCAAACACCCAGATGGCCCGGCGCTGGTACACATCCACATGCGAGGCCACCCGGGCCATCTGCGGAATCAGCTGAACGGAGGTGGCCCCGGTGCCGATCACCGCCACCCGCTTGCCCTTGAGGTCGAAACTATGGTCCCAGTTCTGGGTCTGGATCACCTTGCCACCGAATGAGTCCAGGCCCGGGATGTCCGGCACCTTTGGCTCGACGAAGGCACCGACCGCGGTGATGACGTATCTGGACGTCATCACCCGGCCATCGGCGAGAGTAAGGCGCCACAGGTGGTTGTCCTCGTCCCACTCCCGCCTCATGACCTCGTGCCCCAACCGGAGGTGGTCGTTCAGGCGGTACTGGTCGACCAGGCCCGCGATGTACTGCTGCACCTCTCGCCCCTTGGGAAAGGTGCGGGACCAGTCGGGGTTTTTCGCGAAGGAAAATTGGTACACGATCCCCGGGACATCCACCGCCACATCGGGATAGTGGTTGTTGTACCAGGTGCCACCTATCCCCGCCGACCTCTCCAGGATCACGAAATCGGTCAGTCCTGCGCGCTTCAACCCGATGGCGGCACCGAGCCCACCTATCCCGGCGCCGATGACGACAGTCTCATGCTCAGGGGTACTCATAGAGTCGCCTCGACCTGTTGTTCGATACGGCCGTCGTATTCACTGCGTGCTCGCCGGTCCACCGGACCCACAGTCCTGTCGGCATTGACGACTCGCCTACCCAGCAGCCACAACCATTCGGGAACGAGGTGCTGTAAACGCAGCGCGAGCACCGTGCCCCTTGGGGAACCGACCACCGCGGGGCGGTTGCGGACGGTCCTCACCGCATCGCGTGCCACCCACTCGGGAGGAATAATGCCCAGTTTTTCCCACCATTTGAACGGAATTCCGTCCACAAGCTGGGTACGGACGGCCGCCGGCATGACCGTCGAGATCGTCACGCCGGTACCGGCCAACTCCTCGCGGGCACTGCGCGCGAACCCGGTCGCAGCATGCTTCGATGCGACATAGCTGGCCAGGCCCGGCGAGTGTATGGCACCGGCAGCCGAGGTCACATTGATGAAATGCCCTCTCCCCCGGGCGATCATCCGCGGAGCGAGCACCTGGTAGGAGATGTAGTGGCTCCAGAAGTTGACGCGCATCGTCGCCTCGGCTACCCCACGCAGCTCTCCCAGGAGCGGGCCCACGGGCATGATCCCCGCGTTGTTCACCACGATGTCAATGGGTCCGAGGGTCTCTTCGACCTCGGTCACCACGCGCAGGTACTCGTCAAACTCGGTCACGTCCAGCGCAAATCCTTGCGCACCCGCACCGATTTCACGTGCGGCCCGGACAGCGGCCTCGCCGTCGAGATCGGCGATGACCACTCGTGCACCCTCGCGTGCCAGCCGTTGTGCGATGGACAGCCCGATACCGCGAGCTCCGCCCGTCACCAACGCGACGGCGCCTTCCAGCTGAATCTCTGTGAACTTCATGCGGCCGGCCGACCCACGTGAGCCCTGACGAACGCCGAGATCTCGCCCACCGCGGCCCGCGCATCGACAAGCACGTCCGCGGCGATCTGGAAGTCGTGCACCTGATTTCTCCATATCTGCAGTTCGACGGGTACTCCCGCCTCGGCCAGCCGAGCAGCCGCGAATTCGGCATCGGGGCGCAAGATTTCGTCACTACCCACCTGAATGAGCGTCGCGGGCAGGCACGCCAGCACGGCAAGGTCGCCCTCGACGAAACTGTCCAGAGCCGCAAGTCCCACCGTGGACCTTTCCGCGGAGAGCATCAGGCGCTCCATGGCGATCAGCGCCGCCCGCGGGAACAACGAGTCGTTGGATTGGCTGGCCAGCACCAGCTTGCCCGCGGGGTCGCGCTGCACCAGGGGTGACATGCACACCAGAGCACCCGGTGAGCCGAGCCCTCGGCGCTGTGCGATCAGGCTCGTGACCAAAGTGAGGAAACCGCCTGCGGAATCCCCGGCGACGACGATCTCCTCGGACTGATAGCCGAGGTCCATGAGATACCGGTATCCGTCGAGCGCATCCTCGACCGCCGCCGACACCGGGTGCCCCGGCAGCTTCCGGTAATTGACGGCAAGGGACGTGACGCCCGCACCCACGACGATGCGCGAGACCAGCCGGCGATGCGTGTTGAGCCCACCGACGACGAACGCCCCACCGTGCAGATAAAGCACAGCGCCAGTGGGCAACTGGCCCGTGGGCGCCATCAGCTCGGCCTCGCAATGCGCGAGCCGCACACGTGAACGACGCACACCCCGGACCGGCCGCAGCACGACGGCCGCAAGGTCGACAATTCGGTAAGGCCACGGCAAATCCGGGAATCGCGCCCACAGCGCAATCACCGGATACGCGAACAGCCGGATGCCCAGCCGCCCCAATCGCAGCAGAACCGTCAGCGAGCCTCGCTCAACGCGCGTGAGCTGCACACGCTCCGCATGCAGCGGCACCACATCGGCCGTCATCGGCACTCCCTCGGTATCTCGTACACAGGCAACTGTTTAACAGACTGACATGCCATTCACAAAAATACAAGAGGGAGGTGCCCGCACACACCAGATTGATTGTCAGTGCTGGTGAGACCAGCTTTCTATGGCTTCGCCCAGCGGCGTGGCGATACCGGCAAGGCCGAGATACTCGCGGGCGATCGCCGACCAGGGCGCCGCCGCGCCGAGCTTGCCGAGTAATGCCGCCACACACAGCTCGGTACGCCGCGCCATCGTGTGCGTCTCCACTAGACGCTGGTTGCGAATGCCGTCGTAAAACTTGGAGGAGGGCAGCACGGCATCGGCGACCGACCGCCGAGCGATATCCGGCGTCATCCGCACGCTCCCGTCCTCGAGATGCCAGCTACTGACCGCACGGATGTACTCGGTAGCAGCACTTCGCTCCATGGTCTGCGGGTCTGCCAGGAACCCCGCCGCCACGGCGAGCTCGAATGCCTCGTCGTCATTCCCAGAGAGCAGTGCCCGGAACACGTTGCGCTGCACCTCAGCATCCTCGGGGTCCATGTCCATACACAGCCCGAAGTCCAGAAAACCGACCCGCCCGTCGGGAAGCAACATGATGTTGCCGGGGTGCGGATCGGCGCAGAAGAATCCGGTGCGGTACATCTCGCCGCAGTAGAAGCGATAGATCGCCTCCCCCACGCGGTCCCGGATCGGCTGATCCTCACCGAGCAGCCCGTCGAAGGGCACGCCGTCGAGGTACTCGGTCACCAGGACGTGTTCGGTGCACAGTTCCGTAATCGGCTCGGGGATACGCCACCCGGGGTGTTCGCGGAAGGTATCGAAGATCCGCCGGTGATGAGCCAGCTCGGTGCGGTAGTCGACTTCCTTGATCATCTGCCGCTGCACCTCCGCGACGATGGCCTGGCTATTGCTCGCCGGCATCTTCTTGGACGCCAGCTTGGCAACCAGCTGCAGGTTCTTCAGGTCCGCTCGGACCTTGGACGCGATATCCGGGTACTGGATCTTGACCGCGACCGCCCGCCCGTCGTCCAGGCGGGCGCGATACACCTGCCCGATGGAGGCCGAAGCGATGGCCCCAGCCTCGATGCTCACGATCCGGGCACGCAGCCCGCCCAGCTCGCGGTCCAGCGCTTGGTGCATCGTCTCGTCGGGAACCCTTGGCGCATTATCGAACAGGGGCGCAAGCCGTGCGGTGAACTCGTCTCTGACCGAGCTAGAGGTGATACCCACATCCACGACGGACAGCAGCTGACCAAGCTTCTGCGCGGCGCCCTTCATCGAGCCCGCGACGGCCACGAGATCGTCGGCGAACCGCAGAATATCGGCGTCCCGACGGGCGGCCACGTCCGCGGCGACCGGCTTTATCGCCGTCGTGATCGCCGACCGCACGGCGTGACCGGCGACAACCTTTCCCAGCGCCGCGGCCCTCTTCGCACGCAGCGGCACGCCGGCCCGAGTTGCGTTGACCTCGTTGTCAACTGGTTCGCCGATGGGAGTGCTCCTTCGTTTCCCACGCCGGTCTACGGCGCTGAGTTCAGACCATAGAGCAAAAACTGCGTGATGGCTCGCGCGTACTCGTCAATATGGCCCGTCCGCCCATCATCGTCAACGATCAGGGTGACGGCACCAATCAGCAACGACACAAACGCCTGGCCGAGGAACTCGGTGTCGATCGACGGGTTGATCCGGTCGGCGCCGAGCATCGAGTACACGGACTGCTCGCTACGCACCGACGCAAAGCGGAAAAACTGAATAATGGACTGAAGCGCCTCCGGATCCACTCCGGCGGCCTCCGTGCACACGAAGATCAGCGCAGGCAACCGACCAGCCACCGTCTCAAGCGCCTTGCTAAACCCTTGTGCCAGAGCGTGTTCAATGTCCTGACGCGCATCGAGACGGCCAACCGGTCGAGACAGGACGGGTTCCATCGCCGAAAACTCGCGGACCATCAGCGCATCGAGCAAGTCGCGTTTGTTCTGGTAGTAGTTGTAGAACGTGCCGTGGCTGACCCCGAGCCGCTCAACGATCTCGTTCACTCCGATGCCGTGGTAACCGTCGGACAGGAAACAACCAAGCGCGGAATCGAGGAGTTCATTCCGGCGATCGGAGGCAATAGGCACTGGAATATGTACGGAACCAACGGCTTCCGCAGCCGTATGCCCCGCGCCGAGCTCCAGAACCACACCGTCACGCAGAATGCCCGTCTCCGCGATCTGCGAAGCGGTGGTCACAAATCGCTCTCGGGTACTGGGGTTATCGTGCCGGCTTTGGGCGAGCAGAAAACCGGGGAGAACCAGTGCCGGCAACAGGCGCGCGAGCACGGCGTGGTTTTGGCCGTCCTCCGGAACCCACCCGGCGCGGCGGCCGCTATCCAAACCCCGCTGGACGTACGAATCGAGCATCCCCTGAATACCCAGCACACGCTGTTTGAGTTCCTTATCGGCGGCGGCCGACTGGACGGTCAGGAGTTTGAGCAGCGCCGGCTCCTGGTCCACCAGTGCATAGAGGCGGCGGCCGCCTTCCATGATGATGTCGTTTCGTTCTTCGATACCGGCCGTTCCGCCGACCACGTCAAGAAAGTCATCGAGCGACAGGGTGTCGATAAGGCGCTCCACGCCATAGTCGAAGACCAGGTCCAGAACCTCGCGCTTGCTATCGACATACCGGTAGACGGTGCCCTGCCCCATGCCGGCACGGGTGGCGATATCGGACATGCTGGTCTGCTCGTAGCCGTTTTCGGTGAATGCCGCGAAGGCCGCGTCGACGATCTGTTGACGGCGCCTATCGGCGAGTCCGGACACCGGGGGGCGTCCTCGGCGAGGCGGATCCTGCGCCACTAGCTGCTCCATCGACGTGTCTGACCGATCCGGGGCGCGCGCGGATACGCACGCTTCATTGCCGTCAGAGTCTAAACAGGTACGCGCCGGACCTTGCGCGGTGAGAGGTCAGCCCTCCAGCTTGTAGCCCAGACCACGCACCGTGACCAGGTGCACCGGATTGGCGGGATCCGACTCGATCTTGGAGCGCAACCGCTTGACGTGCACGTCCAGGGTCTTGGTGTCACCCACGTAGTCGGCGCCCCACACCCGGTCGATCAGCTGCCCGCGGGTGAGCACCCGGCCACTGTTGCGAATCAGGTACTCGAGGAGATCGAACTCCTTGAGCGGCAAGGTGATCGCTTCCCCGTTCACCGACACCGTATGCCGGTCGACGTCCATGCGAACCGGGCCGGCCTCCAACACGCCGTCACCCGCGGCGGTCTCTTCGGAATCCGCCCCGCGGCGCAGCACCGCCCGGATGCGGGCGATGAGTTCGCGCGCCGAGTACGGCTTGGTCACGTAATCGTCGGCACCCAGCTCCAGTCCGACAACCTTGTCGATCTCGCTGTCGCGTGCGGTCACCATGATGACCGGCACGCTGGACTTGGCGCGCAGCTGCTTGCACACATCGGTGCCGCTCATTCCGGGCAGCATGAGGTCCAGCAGCACGATATCGGCACCGGCGCGCTCGAATTCGGCGAGCGCGGAGGGACCGTCGTTGACGATGGTCGCCTCGAAGCCCTCCTTGCGCAGCAGGAAGGCCAGTGGATCGGCCAGCGAGTCTTCGTCCTCAACAATCAAGACACTGGTCATCGACGTACATGTTCCTCTCGTGTAGTCGCTTGGCGATCCTCGCGTAAGCGGCTGGTTGGTGCGTGCGGCGGGGCGTGGTCGATCGCGTCTTTGCGAGGCATGGATTGGTCTGAGTGCGGGTGATCTGCGGTTTCCTCGACCGCGTCATCCTCGTCCTCGTAGACCGGGAGGGACAGGGTGAAGGTTGACCCGGTGCCCGGCTGACTCCACAGCTTGATGGCGCCATTGTGGTTGGCGGCCACGTGCTTGACGATCGCCAGCCCCAGACCGGTGCCCCCGGTATCGCGGGAGCGCGCCTTGTCCACCCGGAAGAAGCGTTCGAAGACGCGCTCCTGGTGTTCCTTGGCGATCCCGATGCCCCGGTCCGTGACGGCGATCTCGATCTTGTCGCCGCGGCGCCGTCGGCTGATCGAGACCGGCGATCCGTGCGACGAGTAGGCAATGGCGTTCGCCACCAGATTGCTGATGGCGGTGATGAGCAGCGTGGGGTCACCCCGCACTTCGAAACCGCTGGGCGCATCCGTGGTGACCGCGATGTCGGCATTCTCGGCGGCCACCTTGGAGCGGCTCAGCGCCTCGGACACCACGAAGTCGACGTCGACGACCTCCAGGTCGGGTAGTTTTTCGGCCCCCTGGAGCCGGGAGAGCGCAATGAGTTCGGTGACCATATTGCCCAGGCGGCGGGACTCCGCGAGCACCTGCTCGCCGAAATGCTGCACGGTCTCGGGCTCGTCGGAGGATTCCAGCAGCGCCTCGGCGAGCACGCCCATGGCACCGACAGGGGTCTTGAGCTCGTGGCTGACGTTGGCCACGAAATCGCGGCGCGTGGCCTCCATGCGGACATGCTCGGAGTCGTCGTCGACGTAGATGACCGCCCAGCGCGGATCGGCATCGGAGAGCCTGCGCACATGTCCACGCAGGCTGAAACCCGCGCGACCGGGCGCCTTCGGTTTGGTGGTCAGGTCCACTTCGACGGCCTCACCGGTGACCAGCGTCCGCTGGGCGGCGTTCCACGCCTGCTCGTCGAGCTGACGGTCGCGTACCAGGCCCAGCTCCCGGGCGCGAGCATTGGCCAGGACGACGTCCTGATGCTTGTCGACGACGACAATTCCGGTCGGCGAGATGGCGACAATGCGCTCGAGCATCTGGGAAACGGTCAGACCGGTCTGGGCTATCTGCGACCCCGTCCGGGCCGTGCGGTGCGTCGAAGAGCGACGCGAGTACCACGCGCCCAGCACCACGCCCGCAGCAAGCGCCGCGAGGGCTGCGATCGTCACGATCACAACCAGAGAGCCCGATGCGGCGGTCACGCGAAAAGCGTACGCATTCGGTGAACGTCACCCCAGCAGCGTGCGGCTAAATGCCGAGCAAGTCACACATTCCCGCACAGGTGTTAGGCGTGAGTTCACCGAATATTCGCCGATTGGCGAACTTCTGGTGGGTCCAGACCCGCGGTGACGTTATTTCGCGCCCTGGTTGGCTACCGCCGCGGCACCCGCGGCCGCAGCCTCCGGGTCCAGGTACATCCCACCTGCGGTGACCGGTTTGAGGTTCTCGTCGAGGTCGTACCGCAATGGAATACCGGTGGGGATGTTGAGACCGACGATCTCCTCGTCCGAGATCCCGTCGAGGTACTTCACCAAGGCCCGCAGCGAATTGCCGTGGGCGGCAACCAGAACTGTCTTGCCCGCACGAAGCTCCGGCACGATGGCCTCTTCGTAATACGGCACGAACCGCGCCACCACGTCGGCCAGGCATTCGGTGAGCGGTCCACCGCCGATGTCGGCGTAGCGAGGATCCTGGTCCTGGCTGTAGTGGCTCCCCCGCTCGATGGGCGGCGGCGGGGTGTCGTAGCTGCGCCGCCAGGCCATGAACTGGTCCTCGCCGTACTTGGCCTTCGTTTCGGCCTTGTCGAGGCCCTGCAGGGCGCCGTAGTGGCGCTCATTGAGGCGCCAGTCCCGTACCACCGGGATCCACAGCCGGTCGGCCGTATCCAGGGCCAGGTGCGCGGTGTTGATCGCGCGGCGCAGCAGCGAGGTGAACAAAATATCGGGCAGCAGCCCCTGCTGAGCGAGCAGCTCACCACCGCGCTGAGCCTCTGACCGGCCCTTTTCAGTCAGGTCGACGTCGACCCAGCCGGTGAACAGGTTCTTCGCGTTCCACTGGCTCTCGCCGTGGCGCAGCAGGATCAGGGTGGCTCCGTTTGCCTGGCTGGAGGTCTCGCCGCTCATGGGCGCCAGTCTCTCATGTGGCTGCACGGCTGCTCCAGACGTATCAACGCAGTTCCCTGTTCAGCTCGGTGCAGCGCATATCCCGAACGACGACGGACGCATTCGTCACGAGTTCGTCGACGGGGTATCGGCATGCGACCGGGTCGCGCACCACACCCACGCTGATCCGGAGCACGTTGAGCGCATTCGCGATATGCAGCGCGACCACTGCGCCGGACCATCGGGTCGTCGGCGGCGCCGGAACCTTCATCACCACGGACAACATGTTCACGTTCCGCGCGGCGGGGTCGTCGACAAGTCTGGGCTGCGCCGCACCAGGGGCGGACAGCTCCTGCACAACCATGTCCAGGAGGACCCCTTCGGCGATCGCTGCTTCAAAGAACTGGACATGCTGGATGTAGATGGGGTCGCCCCCTGCCGCTGTGGCACCGTGTCCGAAGAAGACGGCGGTGACCGCCCGGGGCGACAGACCTGTGGACGCTGCGATGCCCAGCGCCGCCGCGGCAACATCGAACACCCCGGCGTCGTCGGTGAATCCTATCTGTTCCCGGCCCCAGCCAGACGAGTCGAAAAGCGACTTCACGTCGGCACCTCCTGCGAATTCATTCGAAAACCTTTGCAGGAAGCAATTTCTCGATCTCATCGTGCAATATCTGCTCGACTCGCCGCGCACTGCTCGTGGCGGTCACGAGATCGGTGAAGTCAATACTCAGGCGTCCGTTGTAGCTGGTGACGAAGTAGATCCGACCCTCTACCATCGCGATGCCCCTGGTCGCGATGAATGCGCTCATGGGATGAAGCTCGACGCCACAACGGAAATCATGGATATCCACGCCTTCTGGCGTTGCAAACTCCGATACCCGCCCCCAGTTGGTGACCTGGATGGCGGTGAAGGTGGGCACCAAACCTGCCGTCGGTACGAGAAGGAAATACCGCCTCACCAAAGACAGCACCCGCCGGATGTCGCCGCGGACAAACGCGGTGTCGTGAATGCGGGTGGTCCGTAGCCCATCGTGAATGTCCGCCACAACGCGGCGGGCGAGGTCGAGCGCATCACTGCCTCGACTCACGTCAAGGATCATCTCGGCAATGCCCAGCACGTTGGTGCCCGCGGTCGCAGCGACCGGCGGATCGATCCGGGAGCGCAAGTTCACAAATGAGGAAATAGCCACGGACAGTTCACTTCTCCCGGAGAGCTCGCGCTCGGCAAGCGCCAGCGCCGCACTGACGAGCCCATTGAGCGTGACCCCCTGTGCGCGCCCCACGTCAAGGAGCCGATCGGTCTGCTCCACCGACAGGTGAAGGCGTGCCCGCCGCGCGCGACGTGGCCGCAGGGCGGTCCAGATCGATTCGGGGCCGCGGTATGCGGGACGGAGGTCCATGATCGGCCGGGACACCGGTTCGGCATAGCCACGCGCCCGCAGCAGCGTCTCGGCACTGGCCGGAACGGGACGCGGCGGTGGCGCACTGACCAACCTCACCACGCCGTTCACCCGTCGCACGCGCTCCGCGTAGAGCTTCCACATATCGTGCAGATATGCCATGGCGGCGTCGGCGTCGGCGATGGCGTGGTGCAAAAGAAACGTCACCCTAAACTTCGCGCCGGACCGATACACCCGCAGCGCACACACCTGCCCCAGGGGCAAGGCCGACTTCCCGGCCACCACATAGTCCCCGACATCGACATCACCAACATCCTGGACTATGACCGCCGGGCGCGCTCTAGGGTCGAATCGCAGCTCAAATCCATTCCGCGACATACGAATCCGGCCACCCAACAGCGGATACAGGTCCACCAATCCGGCGAGCGCATCCGCCAGCGCAGCATCGTCCAGCGTTCCCGTGCCATAGCAATGTTGCGCCACGGTGGCACCCGAGACGACGAACACAGACTCCGAGGGCGACAGGACGCGCGGCGGCAGCAGCTCGGGCATGAAGCTCCTTAGGCAAGCCAGGTATTCGATACACCCAGTTATCGATACTGAAAGTACCCGATACTTGCCATATTGCCACGCACTACGGGATCGGTGCAGGCAGCGGGCTTAGCCGACGCGGGGCGCCGGACCTGATCACCCCGTCGAGCTGCGGATAGGGCGTGATGCCTATTCGGCCATCGCCGCCGCCGCGACCGGCCGGACCGACTCTTCGCGACCTTCGAAAATGTAGTCATGGAGAGGGAAGGTGCGCGACGAGCGGCGCGCTGCCTGCGTCGACAGCGGCCGGATGTACGCGGATTCGCCGTTGTGGTCGAAGTAGTAGCTGTTGGCGGTGACGCAGTTGCCGGTCTGAAACAGCGAGTAGGTGTACCGCGACCGCGCATCCTCGGTCCAGGCATCGGCGGCGTCCACCCGCACCTCGACATCGGTGGCCCCGAGTCGTCGCGCCTCGCCGATGACCCGCCCAATGTGGATGGCCGCGGTGTCAACCACGCTGTGGTAGGTGCCACCGGTCCACCCATATTGGCCAAAGACGTTGAAGGTGTTGGGCAGTCCCGGTATCGAGAAGCCGTGATAGCTCTGCGGTACGTGGCTCTGGTAGAAGTCGGCCAGATCGAAGCCGTCCCGGCCGATCACCGGCCGGTCCCGGTACACCTGTGGATCGAAGAACAACCGGAAACCGGTGGCGAGGACCAAGACATCGATCTCTCGTTCCGCACCTGCGGCGGTTCGGACGCCCTTCTCGGTGATGGTCTCGATCGGGTCGGTCACGAGCTCCACGTTGACCCGGTTGAAGGTCGGCAGGTACGTGTTGGACGTGGCAGGGCGTTTGCACCCGAAGTCGTAGTCGGGCGTGAGCCTGGCCCGCAGCTCCTTATCGGGCACCTGCAACCGATAGGAGACATTGCCCAGTAGCCAACGCAGCGCCCCCGGGGTGTTGCCGAGACGACCGGCATACAGCACCCCGTAGACGAGCGCACCGCCGACGATGAACTCCAGACTTTCCTGAAGTAACCGTTGCGTGGTGGGCACCCGGCGGAACAACGCGCGCAAGGGTGCCGGCATGCTCGGGTCGACCTTGGGGAAGACCCAGATCGGGGTGCGCTGGTAGACGTCGAGATGGTCTACTTCGCCCGCGATCTCCGGAATGATCTGCACGGCGCTGGCCCCGGTGCCGATGACGGCGACGCGCTTACCCTTCAGCTCGATGCTGTGGTCCCAGGCGGCCGACCGAAGGATGGTGCCGCGGAAGTCGTCCAGCCCCTTCAGGTCAGCCGGTTTGGGTTCGGGAAACGGCCCGGCCGCCGCGACGACGAACCTCGCCGTCACCTCCCGCCCGTTGACCCGGAGCCGCCAGAACTTCGCATCCTCGTCCCACGTACGCGCTCCCACATCGCTGCCGAATCGGACAAAACGCTGCACGTCGTTTTCTCGGTACAGCCGCTCGATGTAGCTGAGTACCTCCCCGCCCTTGGCGTAAAACCTGGTCCACTCCGGGTTCAGAGCATGGCGGAACTGGTAGGCCTGCGCCGGGATGTCCACGCCGATACCGGGATAGACGTTCTGACGCCAGGTGCCGCCAACGCCATCCATGCGCTCAAAAATGACGAAGTCTTCGATACCCCGGCGGCGCAACTCCAATCCGATACCGAATCCGGCCAGCCCCGCGCCGATGACGGCCACGTAATGATCAGGTTGGCCGGTCATGCAATGGCCTCATAAGTGAGTTCCTTGGACCAGCTCGGCTGTTCGGCAAGCCAGCGCTTCGGGTAGTAGTCGGACAGCTTGACCATGGTGTTGGCCACAGCGTGATACGGGCCGTGAAGCGGGTTCTGCTCGTTGGTGATCATCGCCGCGCCGAGCCGCAGTACCTGGTACACCAGCAACCGAGTGCCCTTGCCGCGGCTGCCGACATTGACGAACCGCTCCATGGCGTCGTACAAACGCTGTTCACGCAGGCCCATGCCGATCAGATTGCCCTTGATTCTGTTGATGAGCGGGATTCCCGTGCCGAGCCCCAACAGCAACCCCATCAACAACGAAGGGTTGAGCACCGTGGCGACATTCTCGATGATGACGCGGCGCAGATTGCCCTGCCCCATCATGTCTAGTACATGGAAATCCACTGCCAGATGACGCGATTCGTCAGAGTTGATATGTCGGAAGGCCTGGTGACAGACGGGGTCATGGACCTCCTCCAGCAGGAACTTCAGCAGCGCGCCGTCCAGGGCCACTTCCAGTAGCGGGATGATGGTGCCCAACACGGTGAGCGACAACCCGTCCGAGTATCGGTCCAGCCATTCAATGGCCAAGCGCACGTTCACATTCGGTACAGGAACTTCATCCTTCTCGAGCATGCCCCAGCGCCGCATCAACGCCAGCTCGGCATTGGCGTGCTTTTGTTCCTCGGCGTGGAAGTACCGGTAGATCTCCGCGAGCGTCTCATTGGGGGCCTTTTTGGCCAACGCCGAAAACCCGCGCGCGCCGATATTTTCGATCCACACCAGGTCTGCCATGAAGGCCTTCAGCTTGGGCCGCTGCTCGTCGGTGATCTGCTCGGCGCCAGGAGCTTCCCAGTCCACATCGGCCAGGGCCCACTGCTTGTCCTTGATGGTCTGCAGCATGTCTTCCAGAACAATGGCCATCTCTTCAGCCTTCCTATGCGGTCCGGGCCGTACGCAGGGGCTGTTGGGCCAGCACCCCGGTGATGAATCTGGCGGCCTCGCCGAGTGCCGCGTCGGCCTCCGGAATCAACCGGGGCAGGGCCTGGAACACGTGGATCTGCTCGGGCCAAATCTGCAGATCGCATTGCCCACCGGCCTGAACGATCATTCGCGCGAGCTCCTCCGCGTCGGCGGCCAGGAACTCGGCCCCGCCGGCCTGAATCAGAATGGGCGGCAGGGAGATTCCGGAGGGAAAGCTCAGACGTAGGCGTGGCGAGTCGGCAGGCTCACAGCGGGTGTACTTGTCCACCAGATGTTTAGCGGCGGCCGCGGTGATGGCGGGGTCTGGCCGCACCTTCTCGCGTTCGGCGGCCAAACCGAGCGTCACGTCCAACAGTGGCGAGAATAACGCCACCGCACCGGGTTGCGGCACGTTCAGCCTGTGGTTCTCGATGAGCAGGTCCACCGCGAGATGCCCGCCCGCCGAATCACCGGCGACCACAATGTCCTGGGCAGCATGACCGCGTTCCAGCAGCCAGTCGTAGGCGGCCCGGACGTCGTCGGCGGCCGCCGGAAAGACATGTTCGGGTGCCAACCGGTAGTCGACGGTGAAGGCAGGCAGGCCGGTCGCCTCCGACAGGCGGGCGACCATCGAGCGGTGAGTTTTCGCCGAGCAGATGACATAACCACTGCCATGGACGTACAGGATGACCGGCCCCTGATCGTCGGCGCTGAGCGCAGCCCCTGCCCGAACCCATTCTGCCCGTATCGGATCCCTCAACCGCGCCACCTCGGTGCCGCGGGGCATCGCTCCGCCGAGCGCCATGATGGTCGCGACGATCCGGCGCGCCAGCAGCACACCGGGCTTGCCCGTTTTATCCAGGCGGGCGCGAGACAGTACTGGCCGCAACCCGATGGAGGTCAGCGCCGCGGTGGCCCTGGTGCGCCGCGAGGCCTCGGAGACCGCTGTCCCGGCGACGTCCGCCGTGCGCAGTGCCAACGCCACACCACCGACGACGGCATTGATTCGCGCCTGTGTCTTTCGAGCACTGTCGCGACTCGGTTCGGTGGCTGGCAGGTCGGCGAGGAACAAGTTCGGGAAACCCGCCACGGTGGCCGAAACGCGGCCCGCCGGCTTCAGCTTTCGACGCTGGGCTCCCACCACCGGCACCACCGCGATGGTCGATCCCGCATCCGGGCTGGATGCGAAAACCACGACATCACACTGATGATCGATGCCTTCGGCGGTGCGGATGCCTCCACTGCTGAACCGGGCAATGGGCCAGGTAACCAGCTTGCAGTTGGGTGCTTGCAGTGCGGTAAGGAACTCATCGGTCACCACGACGTTGGGGCGACCGGTGAGCCTCAGCGGCGTCAGTTGACGCCGGATCCAGGGGTCCGGCACACGCCGGCGCAGGTTGCGCTGGGCCACTACTTCGAGCAGCCCGAGCGTTGTGGTACGCCTACCCGAGAACCAGGCCTGGCGTGTCTCACGGCGTAGCGTGCGATCGACCAGCTGACCGACGCGGCCACTGGTCCGAGGCAGCACCCAATCGGGTGAACTCTGGAAAAGCTTGACACTGGCAGCATTTCGCACCACTACGGGCAGCACCGACGCGGCGGCGGCGCTATTACCGACGACGGCGACACGCAGCCCGGCGAACTCTGTACCGTCACCGATCCTGGCGGCGTCGAGGATCTTTCCGGTGTACCCCTCGATACCCCGGATGTCGGGACTACCGTCCACCGACCCGGTGGCCAGCACGACCGCGCGTGCGGTGAAGCGCTGTCCTGCTTCCGTGTCCACGATCCACAAGTCACCGTCGAGCGCGATCCGGGTGACGTCATGACCGAACTTCACGTGCGGATCGAGCTTGAACAGGGCGATGGTGTCGTCACGCCAGCTTCCCGGTGCCGGGCGGGCACGATCGAGCACGGTGAAGTCGGCGATCCCGGCCTCTTGTAAACCCACCGCGGTACCCAGACCGGTGTATCCGGCGCCTACGACGACGACCGACAGCGCGGGGCCCGTCACCGGGGCACCACCTTGACCGGGGATTCCTTTTCGTAGGCGGTATCCCACAACTCACGCGGATCGGTGTCCGCGGGCAGTAGCCGGCCCAACCGTGAGATGATTCCCGCGGCCCACGAATAGGGCACCGGCGCATGACGTTTCATCGCCCAGATGAGTTTTGCATCGGGCTGCGGGACCACATACAGCCGCCCCCGATCGTGCGCGTTGAGGGTGGTCTTCGCGATCCATTCCGGCGACACCCCAACCCATTTGAACGCGGTACTCGCGAGGTTGGTCAGCGGCCCGGGGATGCGTGCGCCGTCCAGGATGTTCGTCTTGACGGCCGTGGGACATAGCACCGTTACCAGCACCCCGCTGCCCGCCAGCTCGGCACGTAGCGTCTCCGAGAGCGCGAGCACGGCAGCCTTGCTCACGTTGTACGGGCCCATCAATGGCGCGGCCGCGAAACTGGCGGCGGACGACACGTTGATGATGCCGCCGAATCCCTGTTCACGCAGCCGGGGGGTGAAAACCTGGCAACCGTAAATCATTCCCCACATGTTGATGCCGATGGTGGCGTGCCAGTCGTCCATCGACACCTCACCGATGGGTTTGCCGCCCGTTCCGATACCCGCGTTGTTGATCACCAGATCGGGGGCCTGCCCCAGCCAGTCGGTCGCGGTGTCGGCGAGCGTGACGATCTCGTCATACGAACTGACGTCGCACACGACAGGATGCGCGTTGTCACGTCCAAGCTTGTCGGCGGTCTCCTGTGCGCTGGCCAGGTTGATATCGGCACACACCACCCGGCCGCCACGAGCGACGATGGCCTCCGCGAAGGCGCGTCCGATGCCGCTGCCTGCGCCCGTCACCACCGCGCTCGCCCCGTAACTGACCTTCGGACGTCGGCGCGGGTAGGCTCCCGCGTCGGGTGCCGTCATTGGCATCACCCTTCGCTTGTCGCTTACGCATCACTCGTAAACGTAAACCAAGCGTGTGTCACGCCCGCCCGCTTGTCAAGGGTCCGGCGAGATTAATGTCGGGTTAGTCGTACCGCGCGAAGACTACTGCAGCGCGGGCAGGCCATCAATCGAGCTGCCGTTCTTCTCCAGCGCGCCCTCCAGGGTCATCTTCTGCTCCGGCACCTTCTCGATGTGCTTCTCGTACACGTCTCGATGACCCACGAAATCCATCAGCGGAACCGAGTAGCCGCAGGAGTCGGCCACCCGGGTGACGTCAACCAAAATGATTGAGCGCGCACCCTTTTCGAGCTTCTTGTCGAAGTGGCCACGCAGCGTCGGGTAGTCGGGTTCGTTGAACTGCACCACACGGGCGCGGCCGTGCAGCCGGATGATGCGGCAGCGCTTGTCGAACGAGCAGAACATGAGCACGATGCGCCC
This sequence comes from Mycobacterium sp. D16Q14, assembly GCA_002013415.1. GTDB lineage: Bacteria > Actinomycetota > Actinomycetes > Mycobacteriales > Mycobacteriaceae > Mycobacterium. The sequence continues at coordinate 120,485 of MAEX01000003.1, read as the reverse complement.
GTTATCGCGCACGTGCGCGATGGTCTCCGCACCGCTGCCGACGTAGTCCAGGTAGCCCACGTGGTGTGGCCCGAACACCGCGAAGGTCCCGGCCATCCCCTTGGGAGAGACATTGACGTGCCCTTCGGGGCCGCTCGGTGCGGTGCCCACGAAGAACACCGGCTGCTCGGTCAGCCATCGAGCGAGCTTGTCGTCAATCTCCTCGTACACGTGACCCATACGGTCCAGGGTGCCACTCGGGCCTGACAACCCGCCACTGGATTTCGCAGGTCAGATGCGTGCGCGCAGATCCTTGCGCAGGATCTTGCCCGCAGCGCTCTTGGGGATGGCGTCGATGAACTCCACCTGTCGAATCCGCTTGTGCGGAGCCACCTTCTGCTGGACGAAGGCCATGACCTCTTCATCAGTGAGGTCCTGATCAGTGCGGACCACGAACGCCTTGGGAATCTCGCCGCTGGAGGGGTCGGGAACGCCGATGACGGCAGCGTCGCCAATACCCGGGTGCGTCAGCAGCAACGCCTCTAACTCGGCGGGCGGCACCTGGTAACCCTTGTACTTGATCAGCTCCTTGAGCCGATCGACGATCGTCACCACGCCGTCGGCGCGCACGACCGCGATATCTCCGGTGTGCAGGAACCCGTCGGGTTCGATCGTCGCTGCGGTGGCCTCCTCGTTGCCGAGGTAACCGGCCATCACATTGGGGCCACGCACCAGCAGCTCGCCGGGCGCACTCTCGCCCTCGGCAGGAATCTCGATCTCCGCACCGGTCTCGGTGTCGATGAGCTTGTTCTCAGAATTCGGCACCGGGATACCCACCGAGTTCAGCGGGATATCGGGCCGACCCGGCGGAATGAGGTGGCTGACGGGGCTGAGCTCGGTCATCCCGTAGCCCTGGCTGACACGGCAATTCAGGCGCGCGGCCACGGCATTGCCCAGCTGCTCGTCCAACGGGGCAGCACCCGAGAACACCGAGCGCAGGCAGGAGACGTCGTACTTATCAACGTCCGGGTGCTTGGCCAGCACCACCGCCACCGGCGGAGCGACGAAGACGTGGTCCACGCGATAGTTGGCGATGGAGCCCAGGAAGGTATCGAGCTCGAACCGGGGCAGGATCACCAGCTCGGCGCCCAGCTTGAGTTGCACGTTGAGCAGCACGACCAGACCGTAGATGTGGAAGAACGGGAGGACGGCCAGCACCCGGTCGCCCCGTTCCACTCCATAGAGGTGTTTGGCCTGCGCAATGTTGGCGACCAGGTTGTGGTGGGTGAGCATGACGCCCTTGGCCTTGCCGGTGGTTCCCGACGAGTACGGCAGCACTGCCAAATGCGTTGCCGGGTCAAAGGAAACCTCCGGCGGCGCCAGATCGGGCCGCACGATATCGGCCAGGGAGAGGCGTCCCTCGACAGGATCGATGGTGATCACGTTGACGGCATCAAGACCCGCGATCTCCGCAGCCTCCAGCGCGCGCGACAGCAGCGGCGATACCGTGAAGACGAGCTGCGCCCTGGAGTCGATGAGCTGCTTGGCCAGCTCCTCGGCGGTGTACAACACGTTGACAGTGCTCGCGGTGCCGCCCGCGCGCAGGATGCCGTGCAACACCACGGCGAAGGCCGAGCAGTTCGGCAGGAAGACCGCCGCGACGTCGCCGAGACCGAATCCTCGGTCGGCCAGACCCGCCGCCGCCGCGTCAATCTGCGAACGCAGCTCCCCAAAGGTGGTCTGTGCCCCGAAAAGCCCGTCGATGAGCGCGACGCGGTCGTTGTCTCCGCTCGTGTCGCCGAACACATACTCGTAGACAGAGCAGTCGGGAATGGAAACGTCGGGCAGAGGGCTACGGAACGTCACGCCGGACAGTCTTGCACGCCGCGTCTAGTCCGTGCCGATGGTCCTGGCCTCTTCTGGGCCTCTCCCGGCCGACGAGGGTCAATCCTCGATGAGGTGCTCGAAGGCCTCAAGGTTCTTCAGCGACTCGCCCCGCGAGGTACGCCACGCCCACTCCTTCTGGATGGACGTCTTGAACCCCAACTCCAGCAGGATGTTGAAGTCGTTGTCCGCGGCTTCCAGCACCTGTCCGAGCAACCTGTCGATCTCATCCGGGGTGATCGCCGGCAGCGGCAGGCGACCCACCAGGTAGATATCGCCCATGTTGTCGATCGTGTACGCGACGGCGTACAAGCGGCGGTTGCGTTTGAGCAGGTAGCGGTAGACACCCTCGGTGTTCTCGTCGGGGCGCCGACAGACGAACACCTCGACGCGCACGGCGTGCTCACCCGGGCTGAGCATCGTGGTGATCTTTTGCTTGCGTTCACCGGGCAGCTCCACGATCAGCGCCGGCTTGCCATCCGGACCGTGATGCTCGGTGAAGGTGATCTCCCGCTCCGCGAGCGTCCGCACGATGGTGGCGTAGGCGTCCCCGGCGGTGGTCATCGCCGCAGCCCCGACAGCCGGCGCGACCGAAACCGCGAACGCGGCGGACGCGGCGTCGAGGGTCTTTGTGGCGCACGGTAATCGGAGATGGCCCGGCTGTAACTGGCAAGCAGGGCATCGGCGGTGCTGGACCAGGAAAAGCCGGCGGCATGCGCGACGGCCGCACTGCTGAACTCGGCCCCGGTGCGCGCCAACAGGTCCGCGATGGCATCCGCCCAATCCTCGGTGCGGTGCGTCGGGACCAGCAGGCCGCTCCGTTGGTCGGCGACCGCGACCGGAAGACCCCCCACCTCGGCCGCCACCACCGGGGTCCCGCAAGCCTGGGCCTCGATGGCCACCAGTCCGAAGGACTCCGAATAGCTGGGCACCGCAACGATATCGGCCGCCCGATACACCTGGGCGAGCCGTTCTCGCGACTGTGGCGGCAGGAAGGTCACCCGGTCTGCGATCCCGAGGTCCGCAGCGAGATCCTGCAGTGCCGTCGGCTCGTCGAGACCGCTGCCGGACGGCCCGCCGACGATGAGAACGCGAACCCCGGGCAGCTTGGCGGCCGCGCGTACCAGCAGATCGGGGGCCTTCAGGGGCTGGATGCGTCCGACGAAGGCGACGATCTGCTCATCGGCCCGCAGGCCGAACTCGGCGCGGGCGGCCGTCTTGTCGCCGGGCGTGAATACGTCCAGGTCGACGCCGGGGTGAACGATATCGATGCGGCCTGGGTCGGCATTGTGTATCGAAATCAGTTGTTCAGCTTCGTCCTTGGTGTTGACGATGAGTCTGTCGGCCTCGTCTACTACCTGCTGCTCCCCCACCGCGCGCAGTGCGGGCTCCGGGCGGTCCCCCTTGGCGAGCGTTTGATTCTTGACCGCGGCGAGCGTGTGGGCGGTGTGGACCAGAGGCACGCCCCAGCGGTCGCGGGCCAGCCAGCCCGCTTGACCGGAGAGCCAGTAGTGCGAGTGAACCAGGTTGTAGTAGCCGGGCTCGTGGATCGCCTCGGCGCGCAGCACGCCGGCGGTGAACGCGCACAGCTGGGTGGGCAGGTCGTACTTGTCCAGGCCCTCGAACGGGCCGGCGCCGATATTGCGCACCGTTACCCCGTCCGCGACGGCCACCACCGGCTCGTCGGACGACGCGGTGGCGCGGGTGAAGATGTCGACGGCAACACCCCGGCGGGCCAGCTGAAGAGCCGTTTGCAGCACGTAGACGTTCATGCCGCCGGCGTCGCCGGTACCCGGCTGGGCCAGTGGCGAGGTGTGTACGGATAGGACGGCGATGCGGCGCGGCTTCAGCGCCGAAACCGCCCGGCGCGCGAACTCATCGCCACTAAGCACACAGCCATCTTGTCACTTACGCACAAGCTGTCGGCGCGCAGCACTCCTACCTGCGATGTGAGCCTCAGCGCGCCGCGATCTTCTGGTGATATCCCTCTTCCAGGATCTTGCGCAGCTTCTCGTCCGAGTGCGTGATGGCCAGCGAGATGAACGGCGAGATGACCTTGCCCAGCGCGCGTCCGGCAAGCCCGCCGGGCAGCCGGTAGTCGATGTTGATCTCCAGCTCGGTCTCACCATCGGAAATGGGCCGGAACCGACATTCGACCTGGTTGTCGATACCCGAGCGCGACGCGGTGGTGAACAGGGTGTCCGGATCCCACTCCGTCACCTCGATCGTCGACCTGAGGGTGGCGCCGAGGTTGATGGCGATGTCGTACTTGGCCCCGAGCCCCCGTGGCACGTCGTTCACAAAACGGACATGCTCGATCCCGAACATCCAGTCCGCCAGATGGTGCGCATCACTGATGTAGTCGAAGGCGTATGCCATCGGCACCTTCGCGGAGGACACGTGGTGGATATGCGTCATGCGCACATGCCTATCACTTTTTGGCCCCCGTCGTAGATTCGCGACCAAAACGCCAGCAACCACCTCGCTCGGTGTGAGGCTACGGCGGAAATTCGCGGGAAATCCCGCCATCGCGTCACACTCGACGTGCCGAGAGCTAGGCCAGCGCGGAGGTCTCCGACCGCCGGGCCGATGCCCGCCGCATGGCGCCCAACGGATCGGCGAACAAACCACCGAGGGAGACCACACCTGCGCCGGCCTCCTGCACGCGGTTGCCGAACGCCGTCACACGAATATCGCGCTTGGACAACGTCGATCGGTCCAGGAACGCGGTCTCGACGTCGTTCATCACCTCGGGGTATTCGGTAAAGGCCTGCCCACCCACGATCACCTCGTCGGGGTTGAGGATGTCGCGCAGCAGCGCCACCGACTGGCCAAGCACTCGGCCACGTTCGGAAAGCAGTTGGCGCGCAGACTCATTGCCACCGCGCGCGGCCTTGTACACCGCGCTCACCGAAACGCCGTCACCTGCGGGCACGATGCGCAGCCTGCGCGCGGCAGCCAGCACCGCCTCGTCACTCACCGTGGTCTCCAGCTTGCCCGTGCCGCCCAGCAATTCGGAATCAACCGGCAGCGCCGCAATGGTGCCCGGACCGCTGGACGGGCTGTGTACCCGTCCGTCGATGGCCAGCGCGAAACCGACTGTCTCACGGGCATATACGTACAGACTCGTCAGAGAGCGGGCCGCGAAGCGCCGCAGCCCCAGTAGCAGCTCGGCGCCGGCCATCGCGTCCACGTGCGAGGCCACCGACACCGGCAGACCCAGTGTGTCGGCGAAAACTCGCCCAACGGGGGCCTCGGTCCAGCCCAGCCGAGGGTGATCCACCGTCCCGGCAGGTCCGTTGACCACACCACCGGTGGCCACGCCGATCCACAGCGGGCGCCGCCGGTGCCAGCGGGCCAGGTACCGCTGCGCGCTCCCGGCCAGCGAGGCCAGTGCGGCACCCTGCGGACCGTTAGGCGTGGGGGTTTCCACCACATCGAGGGTCCGGCCGAACAAGTCGGTCGCCACAATGCTGGTGGCCCGGGCACCGATGTGGATACCCAGGGTCAGGAATGGCTCATGGTTGAGTTCCACCGGCACCCGCGGCCGGCCGATGGCGCCGGAGACCGCCAGATCAGCACGTTCGCGAAGTAGTCCGGCGTCCAGCAGCGCGGTGACCTGCCGGTTGACGGTGGCGATGGAAAGGCCTGTGACCTGGGAAATCGCATCGCGGGCCACGGGTCCGCGCACACGTGCGGCGCGGAATACCGAGGATGCGGCGCTATCGCCGATGTACAAGGCAGGGGGATGAATCTGGTGACGGGAAACAGGTCGGCGAACCGGAGAAGTCATGAGGGGGTCCTTTGGCGGAAGGCCGGATTCAGACGAAGGCTGAAGCGCGGGCTACAGGTGGCTAATGGTGTTGTGAACTGGGGCGATACCGCGCCCGAGACGTCAGGAAAGACGTGCAGAAACTAGGCGCAGCGACAGACGCAGCGACAACACAGCTCGCGAGCCAGCGGCAGCCGAGAACCAATACCCGCGATCACGAAAGTGACCCGGGGTTCGGCGGCGCGCTTAATGGACACAGGCGCAATTTAGCATCCCTACGAGCCGATGTCCTAGTAGGCGTTCTGACTACAGTGGCGTGCATGACCAATCCCACGTTCGACGGCCGGGTCGCGGTCGTTACCGGTGCCAGCTCAGGAATCGGCGCGGCAACCGCTAAATACCTTGCCGCCCTTGGATTTCACGTTGTGGTTGCCGCTCGGCGCGAGGACCGCGTCAACGCCCTGGCCGAGGAGATCGGGGGCACGGCGGTTGTACTCGACGTCACCGACGCCGATTCGGTTGCCGCCCTTGCGCAGAGCCTGGATCGGGTGGACGTGCTGGTCAACAACGCCGGTGGCGCGTGGGGCCTGGAGCCGGTACTCGAAGCGGATCTGGAGCACTGGCGCTGGATGTGGGAAACCAATGTGGTGGGCACCCTGCAGGTGACCCGAACCTTGCTGCCCAAACTGATTGCCTCCGGTGACGGACTCATCGTCACCATCACCTCCATTGCCGCGCTCGATGTGTACGACGGCGGCAGCGGATACACGTCAGCCAAGCACGCCCAGGCGGCGTTGCACCGGACGCTGCGCGGCGAGCTTCTCGGAAAGCCCGTGCGGCTCACCGAGGTCGCACCCGGTGCGGTGGAAACCGAGTTCTCGGTGGTGCGCTTCGACGGTGACCAGGACCGGGCGGACGCGGTCTACCGGGGCATCACCCCACTGGTCGCCGAGGACGTCGCCGAGATCATCGCGTTCGTCGCGTCGCGACCCCCGCACGTCAACCTGGACCAGATCGTCGTCAAACCGCGAGATCAGGCATCCTCCACCCGCAGGGCGACACGCGACTGAACGCGCAGAGCGCGCCAATCCTCTTCTTCAACAACCAGATCCGCGCTGGACTATCGGGGGGTGGTGGTCGGGGTACCCGACAACCACGGTGCACCCGACGGGGTCAACGGAGCTGACGTCGGCGTCCCCGACAACGTCGGTGCACCCGACGGGGTGAGCGGGACGGTGGTCGGGATGGACGAGGTCGACGGCGTCGACGTGATCGTCCGTTCCTTCGGATTCGGGGGGAGCGCCGACATCGATTGCCAGGTCGGCCAGTCCACCACCCAATCCCACAGGTCGCCGTCGGCGTAGGACAGCTCGATCGAGGTGCCGGTCACCTCGACAGGATCACCGTAGATGGCGGTACGGAAGTACGACTCGGCATCACCCAACGACAAGTTGATACAACCGTTCGTGACATTGGTACTGCCTTGCTGACCAACGGTATTGGGGTTCGCGTGGATGAACTCGCCGTTATTCGAGATCCGGACTGCGAAACGTTCGTGAACGTTGGTGTACCCGGCCGCCGGGTTGGACATCCAGAAATCCTCGTACTTCTCGGTGACGACGTGAATCCCGCTGCGGGTGACGTTGCGCGGCAGGTCCGCCTCACCGTAGCTGCACGGCAAGTCCAGGATGGTGCCTTCGTCGGTGGTCACCCGGATACGGTGGCTCGGCGCATCGGCATAGACAATCTGGCGGCGCCCCACGCTGAAATCCAGGGACATATCTTCGTTACCGAACGCCCCGTCCCCCAGCGGAATTCCATAGAGATTGGCCTTCACCCCGACCTTGGTGCCGGCCTTGAAGTACTCCCGTGATCGCCAATGGACTCGGGAACCCTGCTGCTCGTCAGGCAGCCAGGCCCAACCACCTTCGGTGGGCGGGTCGCACACGATGCTCAGCGACTTCTCCGCCGCGGCCTTGTCGGCGATATGCGCATCGAACTGGATGATCACGGGAGCCGCGATCCCTACCGTCTGCCCATCGGCGAGCTGGAACTGACCGTTGACCTTCGCCGTCGGCACCAGGGTGGTGAAGGTGCCGGACACCGCAACGGCCTTGCCGTCCAGCCCTACGGCCGAACCTTTCCAGGTGTACGTCACGTCGAATCCGAGAGGCTCGGTGGTGCGGAACCTCGTTTGGTCTCGACTGAGGGCTCCGGCGACGACCTTGCCGTCGGCGTTGACCAACTTCACGTCCTGGAACCATCCGTTGGCCACGGTCACGCTGACCGGCGCGGTCGGGTTGACCTCCTTGGCCTTGTCGTCGGGCAAGAAGGTCAGGACGGCGCCCGGCGACGGGGCATCCTGCGGCGTGTTCGAGCCGACGGTCGTGCAGGCGGCAGCAACGGCGGGCACCGTCAGACCCAACATCGTGAGCGCGCGCCGTCGCGTCAGCGCATCACCGAAATCTGGTCTGGGGTACATCACGACACCCCACGATACGGCCCGCCGCGGACAGCTTCGCCCGGCCCGACCAGGATCACACCCCGGATCGTGCGGGACCTGCGGTTTTGTCGGGCCCCGCGACTAGTAGACCGGGATATCGAAGATCGCCGCGGGCGCACCGTACTGCGCACCCCAGCCGGCCCAGGCGATATCGCTCGGCCCCACCCGCTTGTCGACGAGCGCCCAGCCCTGCTCGTCCTGATGCAGCAGGGCTACGTATTTCTTCGACAGGACACCATGGGCGGAGGCTTCGGCAAAGGGCGTACCGGTGTAGTCGATAGGGCTACCGTCGGGCTCCTGCATGGCCGACCAGAGGAAGACCCATCCATCGGCGGACTTGAGGCTGCGCACATCCAGGCGCACCGGCTTGCCGAGCTGGGCCGTCACATCCGCGAGCGCCGGCGCCAGGATCACGGCCGCCTCCGGGGACGTCGGGTCCACCGGCGTCGCGCCGGGGTCGGCCGCCGCGAGCGGCGCCGTGAGCAGGCCGGCGCACACCAACAGCACCAGGAATGCGATCCGCATGGGGTCCTCCTTCGTTCCCGACAGGGGAACGGTAGACGACCCACCACGCACATACGCGGAAGGCGCGGATTCTGACTCGACCAGAACTAGACGCCGATCACGGCCGTGTCTTCCGGAGCCAGCGCGCGGCCGTCCGCCGCACGCAGCTCGAAGCGCTGCACCGGACGGGACGTCTCGCGATCGACCAGTGCGACGCGCCGTTCCCCAGCGGCGAAACAGAACTCGTCGCTCCACTGTCTCAGGGCCACCAAGACGGGAAACAGCCCGCGCCCCTTCGCTGTCAGTTGGTACTCATGCCGCGCCCCGGCCGGAACAACCTCGAGGATGCCGTTGTCCACCAACGTCGCCAGACGAGAAGCCAGGATGTTCTTCGCGAGCCCAAGACTCTTCTGGAACTCCCCGAACCTGCGTAATCCGTCGAACGCGTCACGAACGATCAGCAGTGACCAGCCGTCCCCGATCTCACCCAGCGGCCTGGCCAGGGTGCAGCTCGAATCCGCGTGACTGGCGCGACCCACCATGAACAGTCTCCCTTGGTTGCAATATGCAACCATTCATGTCAGGCTCAAATGGTTGCGAAGTGAAACCAACTCTACCGAGGGGTACGCGTGCTGACCAGACCCGTCATCGTGTTGTTCTCGATCGCCTGCGGCCTCGCGGTGTCGACCATCTACTTCTCACAGCCGCTGCTGGACACCATCGGGGCACAATTCTCCATGCCCACAGCACAAGTCGGCATTGTGCTCACCCTCACCCAGGTTGGGTACGCCATCGGCCTACTGCTGATCGTGCCCCTTGGCGATGCCGTCAACCAACGTCGGCTCATCGTCGGTCAGACCGTTCTGCTGGGTGCATCCCTGCTGGCCACGGCGATATCGCCCAACGCATGGACGTTCCTGCTCAGCGTCACCGCCGTCGGCGCGCTCGCGGTGGTGACGCAGGTGATGGTCGCCTACACGGCGGTACATGCCGCGCCAGAGCGACAGGGATGGGCCGTGGGCGTAGTCACCGGCGGCATCATCAGCGGTATTCTCTTGGCACGCACAATATCCGGTGCCCTGTCCGATCTGTTCGGCTGGCGAGCAGTGTATGTGGTGGCCTCCATCGCCGCGGTCACCACCGCGGCGATTTTGGCGCACGCACTGCCGCACTCCAGGCGCCCGCCCCAGGGGCTGCCCTACCGACGACTCATCGCCTCCACGCTGCGGCTCCTGCGCGACGTGCCGGTGTTGCGCTCGCGGGCCATCATCGCGATGCTCATCTTCGCCGCCATCACCGTGATGTTGACGCCCATGGTGTTACCGCTTACGTCCGCGCCATATCACCTGTCGCATACCGAAGTCGGTTTGTTCGGGCTGGCCGGGGCAGCGGGTGCACTGGGCGCGTTCAAGGCCGGATCGTGGTGCGACAGGGGCTGGGCCAACCGGGTTACCGGCGTGGGCCTGTCGTTGATGCTCACGGCATGGGTTTTCGCGGCGACCCTGCGCTGGACCATGTTCGGACTGACCGTCGCGGTCGTGATCATCGACTTCGGGCTCCAGTCGGTACACGTAGCGAATCAGAGCCTCATCTACCGGCTGGATACCGAACTTCACGGCCGACTCACCGCCGCCTATATGACGTTCTATTCGATCGGCAGCGCTGTCGGCGCCATTGTGTCGACCTGGGTGTACGCGACCCGCGGATGGGGCGGCGTCTGCCTGCTGGGCGCCTCGATAAGCCTGGGCGCACTGTGCTATTGGATCGGGAGCAGCGCCAGCTCTGGCGCGGTGGCCGCCGCGGACACCGACAACCGCTGCCGAGAAAGCGCCGGCCATGCCTGCACGGCACAGAACGGCGCGCACTGATCCTGTGCGGCGTGCGTCGCGACATGCACGCAGCACTGGGTGAGCCGCTCCTCGATCATCGTCGACATATCCATGAACGGCTTGACGGTGATCCGCACTATGCGCTCTCCGAGCATGCGCCGCAGCTTCGCCCTCCGTCCCGGTAACGCCGAGGCAGCGAGCGTCATCAACGTAGCGATACCCAAATCGCAGCTGTCGCAGATGGTCTTCCACACATCGCCGATGGTCGGATGCGACAGGGAGGATTGCTCGGACAGCAGGCCCAGCAGCGACTCTTTCACCGCCAGCCGCAGCTGCTGCGGAACCTCCTGATCGGCAATGCGATTGGATACCAAACCAAGGTTCTCCTTGAGGCGATCGTGTCCGATCAAGGAGGTCAACGACCGCCACACCGCGGCATCATCGCGCAGCATGTATCCCACTGAACAGCAGTGCGGGTGCGAACACGGCAGGGCCGTCAGGTCACGCCAGGTGACGACATCCCCGGTCTGCGGGCCAAGACGTTTCAGCACACCGGTGTGAGTAAGCCGCTGCATCGGGTCGATCACGCCTGCCCGGCCGGACCCGAACTGCGGCTGTATCGAGACACCACCCACGTAGGGTGTGTCGAGGGCGAGACCGATGACCGAGCCGATATCCGCGTCGTTGACTCCGAGCGCCGTAGTCATGACCAATGTCGTGAAGATCTCACTGTCCGAGAGACGTTGTACCGCCGCGGCTTTGATTCTCGTCAGATCGCCACCCCGATGATGCCTCGAAGCATCGGCCGACGGACCGTCGTACTGGAGATAGACCTCTACGCGCTCACGGTGACGAGCCAGCAGCTCTAACAGGGCATCATCGCGCGCAATGAGAACACCATTGGTATTGATCAGGATTCGGGTGATCGGTCGAGCCATCAGCTCATCGAGCAGCCGGGCAAGCTTCGGGTACACAGTGGGTTCGCCGCCGCTGAGCATCAGAACATCCAGTCGGCCGTTCTCCCGTGCAAGCCGCTGGTCGACATTGCTGAGCACCCGCTCCACCGGTACCACACCGTGCAAGTCCGGCGAGGAATCGGCAAAGCACGTGGGGCAGCGCAGGTTGCACGCCTCGGTGATGTCTGCCAGCAGGATGCACGTGTGCTGGGTCTGCATCTCGGGCAACCCGCGCAGATAAGCCATCGGGATGGGATCGAAGTTACCCGGCACATCCGGGACATGGGTCTTGGTGGGTGCCGTCCATTCCTCCAGGTACTCAAGGATCTCAGCGTCCTCGTCGTACAGCGTGCGCACCAACCCGTGCACGCGGCAGGCCCGTTCGAGCCATACCCGGTCGTCACGGTGGGCGAGCCAGCCCGAGAGCCGGTCCACCTCCGCGAGGGGGCGCTCCGGGTTCGCCTCGTGGCACTGCGGACAGAAAGCATTGACGTACCGCAGGATGCGGTCCCCGCGCAGCCCCATACCCGCCACGTCTACTCCAATCCGTCCAATATCGAAAGACAGCCCACGATGAACCCCGTCATGATCGCCACGGTTGCCCAACCGATCATGAAGCCGATTCCCAGCCCGCGGACCCAGTCCCGGCCCCACACTGTCAACGCGAGCCCACCGCCCAAACCGATGACCGACATCACGACGGCCACCACGGTCGCCCGGGTATCGGGCGCGAACCCACCACTCATCGCGTTCTCCAGCACCAAAAAGGTTCCGAACGTCATCACCCAGAAGACGAAGACACCGACGAAGGTCATCCCCACCACCGCACCACCGCTGGATTTCGGCGGCGGCTGCCGATAGGGGTAGTAACCGGGCGGATACGGCGGATATCCGGGCGGCAGCGGATATCCGGTGGGACCGTACGACTCCGGGCCATACGGGTATTGCTGAGGTTGCTCACCTTCGGGTGGCGGTTGCGGCGGGATGCTCATTGGTACAACACCGGATTCAGCCCCGTGCAGATTCCGACCGTGAGCACGGACACCAATGCCCAGCCGACCATCAGGCCCACACCCCAACCACGCTTGTCACGATCCCCCGTTCTGATGAGCACCGTGCCCACGCCGAAGGCGACCGCAATCCCTACCAGCGCAACAAATCCGGGCACCACCTCGAGGCCGGTGCCGTACCTGTCGGCCAACGACCCGCCGATCATCAATGAGAGGAATCCAAACACCGCGTTGCCGAAAATGAAGGAGAGTGCGCCGGCGACCATCGTCGCCCCACTCGTGCCGGGTTTGGGCTGTTCGGGTTGATAGCTCATGCCGTCATCACCTCGGCGCGGCGCTTGCAGAACATGCCGTCGTAATAGCCCGCACGGTATCCACGCCATAGCCTCCATGCGGCCAGAGTCATACCTAGCAGCAGAACCCATTGCGGACGAGTGAGATTCAGCCAAACCGTTTCGTTGGCGCGGGTGAATTCGACCAAGAACCGGAACACCGCGTACGCGGATACATAGAGCACGAAGAGCTCACCGGTATGTGTCACACGCGGGCGCAGCCACCACCACAGCACGGCGAAGGCCACCAACTGGAAGGCGATCTCGTACAGGAAGGACGGATGCATGGCCACCCCGGCCAGGCACCCCGGACAGTTCGGTCGCGATGCCGGAGCGTGCACACCCCACGGCAGCGAGGTCGGCCGGCCCGGGGCCTCGGTGAGGTGACATCCGATCCGGCCCACCGCCATACCCAACGCCACCGCGGGCGCGAACAGATCGCCGGTCTTGGCCTGGTATCCGATGAGCCGCTTGGCCACCAAGACGCCGATGTACGCTCCCAACAGCCCGCCGATGATGCTGCGCGACCCGAACATCCACGCCTCGACAAGGCTGGGATTATGCGCCGGGTTGAGATGTTCGATCCAGCCCGAAAGCCGCATACCGATCGCACCGCCGACCAAGGCACCCGCCACCGCGATCAATGACTGCTCAGCGGGAGCACCTCTGCGACGTGCTTCGTAGGCGAAGACCACGGCAGCAACCAGCACTCCGAGCCCTACGAAGAGCCCGTGCACGCCAATTCCCAGCCCCATCGGCTCACTGTACGAGCCAGCACCGTGGATACGCAGCGCAAATGCGCGATTACCGGAAGTTACAGCGCGCAGCCCACCAGCACCGGCTCGGGGACCAGCTGGACACCGAAGGCGTCCAAGACCCCGTCGCGAACGGTACGCGCGAGCTCCAGTAGGTCGCCGGTACTCCCTCCCCCACGATGAGTCAGTGCCAGTGCATGTTTCGTGGACACCCGCACCGAAGACTGCGCGCCCGGATACCCCTTGACGAAGCCGGACCGCTCCACCAGCCAGCCCGCCGAGAGTTTCACCCCGTCCGGGGCCGGATACTGCGGAATGGCGATATCGGGCCCGAGCCGATCGTGGGCGCGTTCCCGAACGGTATCCAGATCACCCTCGGTAACAACAGGATTCGTAAAGAAGGAACCGACACTCCAGGTGTCGTGATCGGACTCGTCGAGCACCATGCCCTTGCCCCGCCGCAGGCCGAGCACCGCCTCACGCACCGCCAGCGCATCAGCGCGCTCCCCTCGATCCACCCCGAGCTCCTTGGCAAGCTCCGGGTAGCGGATCGGAGAACTCAAACCGTCGGCGGATAAACCGAACTCGACCCCGAGTACCACTCGGGCATCGGTGCCCTTGAGAATGCTGGTGCGATAGCCGAACCCCAGCTCGCCGGGCTCGTACCACCGCACGTGGCCGGTCGCCCGATCCAGCACCTGCACGCGCCGCAGCAGCGCGGCCACCTCAACGCCGTAGGCACCCACGTTCTGCACCGGCGTGGCACCGGCGGTGCCCGGGATTCCCGAAAGACATTCCAGTCCTCCCAGACCGGCCCGCAGTGACAGCGCCACAACCTCGTCCCAATTGGTCCCCGCGTCCGCGCGCAACAGCGGCCCGTCCACCGTCACACCGGCCGAGGCGATGTGCACCACCGTGAGGTCCGGAAGGTCGTCGGCCAACACCAGATTCGAACCGCCCGCGAGCAACAGGACGGGATGGCCGTCCAGCGCGGCCAGCGCACCGGTCACCTGCGCGCTGCTCTCGCACCGAATGAGCGTGGAGGCCACCGGCCCCAGCCGCAGGGTCGTCAACGAGGCAAGCGGAGCATCGTCGGTCACCACGGCGCCGAGATCCTCGATCTTCGCGCGCGTTGTTGGTGCCAACCTTTTCGGTCTTCGCGCAAGCGGCTCATCCAAGCTCACGGGCGGTAACGGTAGCCTTGCCACCCATGGCACGCTCATTTGACCTGTCAGTGGAGTATTCAGCCAGCGTCGAACAGGTCCACGCGGCCCTCGCCGACGAGGGCTACTGGAACGAACGTCTGGCAGGCTCCGGCGCCGACACCGCCACCCTGGATTCCCTGAAGTCCGGCGGCGGCGCACTCGAAATCGTCACCACTCAAGTGCTGCGCAGCGACCGGCTGCCGGGCATCGTGTCGCAGTTTCACCGAGGAGACCTGCAGATCGTCCGCACCGAGAAATGGAGCGCCATCACCGACGGTGCGTCCGAGGGCACCGTGGTGGGCTCGATACCGGGCGCACCCGTCACCCTGTCCGGTACCGCACGGTTGCACACCGGCGCCAAGGGCTCACGCCAGGACCTGAAGGCCAGCGTGGAGGTGAAGATCCCCCTGGTCGGAGGCAAGATCGAGGGCTTCGTCGGCGGAAAACTCATGGACCTGTTATCTGCCGAACAGCGATTCACCTCGGAGTGGATCGCCACCCACGGCTAACCTGGGTCCGATGTCCAGGCGTTCGGTGTTCACGGTGAATTTTCCGGCTCCGGCCGAGAAGATCTACCAGGACTTCGCGAGCCGGGGCTACTGGGAAACCCTAATGTCGGCGTATGGGTGGCTCACCCCGGTCTCGGAGATTCATACCCTGACGGTGACCGATCGCGGTATCGACGTAGTGGTCAAACAGAATCTGCCCCGCATGTATCTGCCGCCGATAGCGCAGAAGGTGATGCTCACCGACATGATCATCACCCGGACGCAGCATTTCGAGCCGTTCGATCAGGGCAAGGGATCCGCGATGGGCAGCTACGGTGCCTCAGTATTCGCCGGACCGGGCGCCTTCACCGGGGTGTGCAAGCTATCCGATACCGATCAAGGCTCGCAGCTGAGACTCGCCAGCACGTGCAAGGTGTACATCCCGTTCATCGGAGGCAAGCTCGAAGACCTGATCCTGTACCACGTCAACGACCTGTTCCGCGTGGAAGAAGGTTTCATCGCTGACTGGATCTCGAAGCACCACTAGTTGCACGGACTATTTCGGAGCCACGAACCCGCCAACCTTCTGCTCGAGCAGTTCGGCCATCCGCAGCGGAGTGCGGTCCTCGAACATGGGACCGATGAGCTGCACTCCTACCGGCAGACCTGCCGAGGTTCGGCCCGCTGGTATTGCCGTGGCTGGCAGGCCGGGCATGGTCGCCAGGCCGGCCCAGACCAGCTGATTGACGAACGGGTGCTCGATACCGTCGATGGTGATATGCCGATCTTGCAAATCCGGTTCGTGATCGTGTGGGAAGGCGGGAGTCGGCGTGATCGGACACACCACCACATCGAATTCGGCGAAGAGCTGCCGCCAGCCATGGCGATGAAGCTCGCGACGGCCGTTCGCCTCGATCCAGTCGCGGTGGCTGAACACCGGGCCGCGCAGCCATGCCGTGTTGAAACCCCGGTCATCCGGATTCAGCGTGGCGGCCAGGATCCGCAGCTGCTCGTACCTCTCTACGGGATAACCTGCCGCGAGATTCGACGTGAGTAGCTCGGCATAGAGCCCTGCGGCGTCGGTCAGATCGGGCAGCAGCGGACTGCGCCGTTCGACGCGGACGCCGCCGTCGACGAGCGCGTCAAAGACGCGGTTAACGGCGGCCCGCACGGCGGATCCGGTGGGGATGAGTGGATGCTCGTCGAGGACCAAGACACGAAAGTCGCAGAGACGTTCGTGGCGGGCGGGCGGGCGGTAGAGCCACGTCGAATCCGACGCCCAAGGTGAGCGGGTCCGGCCCTGCCATCACCTCCAAAAGCAGTGTGAGGTCGCGGGCGGTGCGTGCCATGGGGCCGACCACGCTCAGATCGCGGTCGGCGGGCAACGGCGGATTGGGTGGCGGAAGATGACCGCGGTTCGCCACAAGTCCGAGTGTCGGCTTGTGCGCGTAGACGCCGCAGAAATGAGCGGGTGTGCGCAAGGAACCCGCAATGTCGGAGCCGATGGACAGCGCGCCGAATCCGGACGCCAGTGCCGCCGCTGATCCGCCCGAGGACCCGCCCGGTGTGCGACCGTGATTCCACGGGTTATTGGTGGTGCCGTAGATCTCATTGAAGCTCTGCAGATCTTGGAGCATCAAGGGCACGTTGGTCTTTCCGAGCACCACGGCGCCAGCGGTCTTGATCCGCGATACCTGCACCGCGTCGTCCGTCGGCATGTAGCTCCGGTGCTGGGGCATGCCCCAGGTCGTGGCCAGCCCTGCCACGTTGTAGGACTCTTTGACTGTCATCGGGATACCGAGCAGCGGCCGGTCCTCGCCGCGAGCACGCGCCTGATCGGCATCGCGCGCAGCGGCTCGCGCCCGATCGAAGTCCGGCACACAGATAGCGTTGATCACCGGGTCGTCCTGCTCGATACGGGCGATTGCCTCCTCCGTCAGTGCTACTGATGTGACCTCGCCGGCACGCAACGCGATCGCGAGCCTCTCGGCCGACTCAAAACTCCACTCCATGAATCTGACGCTATCCGCCTGCCGCGGAGGACATAAAATACCGCTGAGCGCAACAGGATCGGTGTTTTCTCTCCACGATGGCCCACGACGCCAAACATCAGTAGTCCGATTCGGCCGCCAGTAACTCGGCGAGGAATGCGTCACGGGCAGGCGTGGCCAGTCGGGCGCGCGCGAATGCGCGGACCCGATCGCGCAACTCGCTGGATTCGGCGGCCTCCCCGGCACCCACGCTGACCCGTGCCGCCGACCAGTCGGCATTCCAGGCCTGTGCCTCATCGGCGGGCCGACCGTCGCCGTCGAACACCGGCAGCACCGCGCCGCCTTCGGCATCCAACGCGCCGGCCCCATGAAAAACACCGCAGCACAACGAGACCGGAATACCCGCGGCCGATTCGGGGCCGGATAGCGCCGCTCGCAGCCGGGCGATTACCGTCGCGCCCTCGGCGACCACCCCCCAGGCCAGATTGCGTTCGGCCGCGTCGAAGATCCCCGGTGGCACATCCGACCAGGCGATGGTCACGTCCCCCGAGGCGATCACGCCCGAGGGCCTGGACTCATCGTCCAAGCCGGCGGCCAGCGCATAGTCCTCGCGTCGCGCAGCCGTGGCGCCCTGGGCGCCCCACTGCAGCCCAACATCGTCGGACAGGTCACGACACGGCGCCACGAGCGCGTCCACTCGCGGGTCACCATACGAACCGAGCGCCGCACCGTGGGGCGCCAGCAGCTCAGCCACATCGGCATCCAGGGTGTCGTCGGTGAAGTAGTCCTCGGCGGCCGCGGTCAGCACCGCGAGCTCAGCGTCGAGCACCGCCCGATCCAGCGCGACAATGCCGTCGCGGCGACTGGCCGGCCACCATCGCCGCAGCCAATGCCCCAGCGCCAGACGCCGCAAGGAATCTGTCGACCCGGCCAGCACGGTCACCGACTGCAGCTCGATCACCTTGGTCGGATCGGGATCACGCAGCGCCTCGATGACCGCGACGTGCCCGGCCTCACCGAGAACCCTCCACATCCAGTCGGCCCGGGCCGCGTCGGTGAAGCTGATCACCGGAGAATGCGACGGGTCGTCGATTGGCCACGACAACACAGCTCCACTGACCTCGAGAACGGCGACCGCACCGACCGGGGCAGGTGCGGGACCCGTTGCCCAGATGCCGGATTCGTTGATCAGCTTCATGCGGTGGCCTGCAATTCCAGCATGGCCTTGATCCGCTGCCGGTGATCCAGGCTTACCGAGCGGGCCACCCCCTCCAGCAGCGACCGAAGGTCATCGACGTCACCGCAGGATTCCTGCCAGACATCGCGGCCGTGCAACCTGGCCCACAACCTGCTCACGTAGGGCCGAGCGAACGCGGCGAGGTCGTCGACAACCTGTCGCTGCCGGGGATGGATGGCTTCACCGTCGGCGAGATAGCGCCGGGCATGCATCACGTAGGCCTCTTTCACCAGCCGGGCCTGAACGCGCCCGGATAGTTCGTAACGCGTCGTCACCGAATCATCCAGTGGCCGAAGGTCCGTCGCCATCTCAACGCCCGCGAGCAGAGCGGCCTGTTTGTCCTCGCTCATCAAACCCCATGGGGCGCAGGCCCGGTCGACCTCCTCGGCACACAGCAGCGGCACATCGGGCAGCTCGTCATGGTCCAGCGCCCGACGCAGTATGGCCCGAACCCGATCAACGACGCTGCGATCCATCGGGCGGTCGCCTACGGTGTCTCCATCGATGGCCGGGGGTAGTTGTGGTTCAGCCGAACTCAAGCCGATCTCGACAATGGACCACGGCAACGTGGCGACCGTGCCGTGCGCGCTCGCGCCCAGGTTGTACGGCGTGGCATCGGCGATCAGCGCCGTCCAAACCCGTTGGCGCGCAGACATCTCACTATGAGTGCTGGCCGCGCCGAGCACTGTGGTGAGGCCCGTGAAGAACGGGCCGGTGATGGTGTCGTCCGGCCGCACATCACGCCAGCTCCGGTCCCGTAATCTTGTGAGTCTGGCCACCACGTCGGGGGCATCGACATGACGGTTGAGCACCTCGATCGCCGTACGGTCCCGATCGCGGTGCAGATCGTGCAGAACCTCCGTTGCGGTGCGCTGATCTTCAGCCTGCGGAACGCCTTTGGTGACAGCCAATTCGAAACACACCGGAAAGTAGAGCTCTTGAGCGTTACCCGTCGTAATGCGCTGCCTGCGCCGCTCGGCCTTGAGCATCACGAACCAGTCCGCCGTGGCCCGCAACTGCGGACCATGTCCCACGATCAGAGCGTGCATGGCAGCGGCCACCTCGGGCCCCAGCACTGGAGCCGAGAAAGCGGCATTGCTCCGCAACCTCAGCACCAAAGGGTCCAGGAGCCGTTTCACGGTCCGGCGCAGCGGCCCACCGTCGTCAGCACTGAGCACCTCGACACCGGAGCCGATAGCGCGCCAGGCCCGGTCGATCACGGCACGCCGCGGCACCGCCGACTGCACCGAGACGGCGGCCTCGGATGTTGCCGACCCGACGCTCACCGTCACAAGGGTAATCGCTTTCGGCCACCCGAAAGTTGGGTTCGGTAACGGCGGGCCTGGTCGACGATATCGACATGACCACAGGACGATTTCCCACCATTACCAGGGTCTTCGGTGGATGCGCCGCGTTGCTGTCCGGCCGCCGGAACACCTCAGCACACCCGGACGCGGAGGCCGACGAGCGGCTCGTCACGATCGAGGAATTCGCCGCCGAATTCGACCATGTACTGATCCGCAAGCGGCTGCTGGCCGGGGCACAGCGCGCCGTGATCGACGGCGGTACCCGCTCACGCGGGGTCGTCACCGGGTTGAGCGCCACCGGTTCGGGCCGCGAGATGCAACTGGACCTCATGGTGACGCGGCCGGACGGCCGCCAGTTCCCGGCACGCGAAACCGCGGTGATACCCGCTTCCGCGTTGCCGAAGATGGCACCGGGCAGCGTGATCGACGCCTACTACCGGCCCGGTGATCACAGCATCATCGCGGTCCGGGCGTGTGCCGACTGATTCAGCGGGCACCGTCGACGGCGAAACTGACCACCGCCGCCCAATGCAGTGGAGTCGCCGCCCAGTCACCGTCGCGCCAGCGTCGCAACTGAACCCGCTGCCACCGGTTCACCGCACGGCCCGCATCCTCGCCGCGGTGCGCCCGGTCGACCTCGGCGACCGTATCGGCCATGGGATCTGTTGTGGACAAGCCAAATTGACTGTAGGCCGCCGCAGTCGGCAACGACCACAGGGTCGCGGTGACCAGCTCCGCTCCACCCAGGATCATCGCCGCGGCGAGCCCGGTCGCCTCATCGAAGCGGTAATCACCTCCCGAGGAACAGGCCAACAGCGCGACTCGCGGCGGGATCGAAAGCCGCGTGGCCATCATGTCGGCCGCAGTCAGCGGACGATCCTCGGCCAGGTGCAGGGCAGCCCGTTCGGCGTGGCCCACGGTTCCCTCGGCCGCGCTGGCATGCCCGACGTAGAGCAGCCGGGCGGGGTGCTGCGCGCATGCCCATGCAAGCCAGTCGCGGTCGATATCGGTCCGGCGGAACAGTTCCACCGGCGCGCCGACCGCGGGTAGCACCCGGTGACCGTCCATCAGCTCGCCGAAATGACGCGTCAGTGCGGCCTCCGGCGACGGGCGTCCCAGCACCGAGCCCAACGTCGAATCCGGTCGCTGCCCGGGGATCCGTGGGTCCAGCAGGAGCACCGCCGGACCGTTCTGGCGATCGCCCCACCGAGCCGGTACTCGTGGCGCATGCACGATGTTCGGCGGCACGGCCATCAAAACGTCGGCCAGCTCCATCAATCGGACATCATCCGCACCCGGCATCGCCAGCTGCCCCCAGGGCACTCGCGCTAACCGCGGGCTGGGTGTCACGAACAGCACCGCACGCGGAGATGACACGGACTCGGACAACAGCGTCCAGCCGTCGGCGGCCACCAACTCGGACCCCAGCGCACCGGCCAGCTCGAATTCCGCATCCAGGCTTGCGAACGCCCCGGTGGTCAACGCGCGTTCGATGGCGATGAGCGCTGTCTCGGCCCCACACGGATCCGGCAAGGCGGAATCGAGTGCGTTGCAGACCGTTTCCAGGGACTGCTGCTGGATAGCCCAGGTCACCGTGCGCTCGGGCTCCCCCACTACCCGCAGGCTGGCGTAGGTGGCGATGCCCACGTCAGCGAATCGCAGCACCAAAGTGTCTGTCATGGCCAGGTCGACCATTCGTCGTCGACGGCGGTTACCTCTCGGCCGTACCGCTGCCGGGCCAACTCTCGATAACTGCTCATGATCTGGTCACCGGCAGGGTCCATCCGCAGCGGTGGCAGCGGCCCCAGGCGGTTGAGCCCGCCGTCCGCCTGCACCGGGGGCGCCGCGGCGACAAGCGCCAGTTCGCCCTCGACGGGAACCGCCGCGGTGGCGGTCGAAGCCCAGGCGCTGGCAGCCGAACCCGGCGGATCATCGCTCACGTCGGTGGTGAAAGCCCCTCGTGCGCTGTGATATTCGATCAACTCACTGACAAGTGCGGAGTTGTCCCATTCCTTGGCCACCGCGAAGGCGCCCGCCAACATCGGCGCCGAGACACACCTGGCCCAGCGCATCCGCGCTCCTGCATCGGCGATGGCATAGCGCACCGCATCGACCGCCAAGGCCGCCGGGACCTTGAGGTCCGCGGCCTGTTGAAGCTTGGACATCGCACTCCGGTATCCCGGCCTGCCGGGCTCACCGGACACCGTGCCCGCGCCAGGGTCCAGGCCCAAGTCCGCAAGCGCGTCGGCACGCCAGATGTTGCCCAGCTGATCATCGAGACGCGCGTATTGCAGCCAGCTGTGCCGCGGGTAGTCGTCCAACAGTTCCCGGGCCTGCGCTACCTTCGCGGCTGCTTCGGCAAAGTCACCACGGAGGATGGCGATCCAGCTGCGCTGTAGCAAGATTCGATGAATATGCAGTGGCTTTTCGATCTCGCGCCAGTGCCGCTCGGCATGTCCCCAGCATTCGTCGGCCTCGTCCAGTGCGTTCATCCGGAATCTGATCAAGCCGAAGTACAGCCAGCTGCGGGATACGTCGTGCGCCCGGACATGCTCGGCGATCGCCGGGTATGCCTGGTGGACCAGCGTCTGGGTTTCGGTGATATCGCCGTCTGCCCATCGGGCCGCGGCACGTTCCAACTGCGCACGGGCGCAGGCCAGTTGCCAGCCCCGCGCCCCCGCGCGTGCCTCGGCCCGCCGCAGCCACGGTTCGGCATCGTCGAGCCGGCCGGTCTCGACACAGAATCGGCCATACGAGAGTGCGCCATTGACAAACAGGTAGTCGGACTCGGAGTCGCCCTCGCGCGCATACTCCTCGAGTAGATCGAGAACCTCGGCCCATACCGGCACCGAGTCCGCGTACATGTCGTCGTCGCACAGACCCCGGGCAATCAAGATCCTGGCGTAACAGATGAGACCGCGGTGTTCGGCGGCCAAATCCTCGAAATCCCCAGCGGTTTCAATCAGCGCTCGCAGGCTCGCCGCGGCCCCGTCGTGGTCACCATTCGCCGCGGCCAGTCCCGCCGCGAGGAACTCAGCTCGCCGGGTATAGCGGCAGATCAGGTGGTCGACCTCGCCATCGGACATGGCGACCTGCGCGGCAAGATCAGGCCGCCGTCCCGAGCGGATGTCGGCATAGGTCGCCAGGCATTCACGGATCCTCCGTACACCCTCCACCACGCCGTCGTAGGCGGTGCGCACCAGGTAGATCTCGGCAAGTTGAGCCAAGACCTCGCACGCGAGGTCGTCACGGTCGGCCTCCTCGGCCTGAGTCAACAGCGACAACAGGATCTCCTTGGCGGTCTCTTCCTTGGCCGCCAAGGCCAGGTGACGGGCCCGCTCCAGGTCGCCGATGATCGTCACCTTCGAATAGTAGGAAGCGGCGGGCGCGCTGTGCACGCCCGCCGCTTCTCGAGATGTCAGCCGCAGCTCACCTTGATGGTGAACGGCTTGGTGATCATCCCGGCCATCGGGTTCTTGACATCGGCACCGGAGGCCTCGCCGGTGATGGTGTACGTCTTCCCGTCGACCTTGACATCGGCCGAGCCGACGCTGGCCCCCATGCCGCTGCTGACCGCGAGTGCGGCACCGTCGTACACCAATCCCAGCGACTGCACCTTGGGCGGCGCCTCGTCGGTCATCACGACACCCAGGCCCTGTTGACCGTTGACGGCACCGCTGGCCACATTGATCTTGCCGCCCTGTTTGACGCAGGTCACGGAATGGAGGTCGAGGCCGGCGAGGTCCTTGCCGTCCACCTTGACCTCGGCATTGCTACCCGAGCTCACCTGCGATCCGCCCGGCTTGTCGGTCGAGCAGCCGACCACCACCGCTCCGGCAGCGAGAAGTCCCATGGCGCCCACGATCACTCGATTCATCATCTGTCCCTTCGTCGTCCGTCGCCCCGATGGCTCCGTCATGGCTCAAGTGAAGGCGGGCCGCGGCGCTACCGATCCCAAGAAATCCCGATTACCGCAGGCAGCGGCCGCCCAGGCACCATAGAGAGGTGGCACCATCCCCTGCGTCCCGGCCTGGGCCCTCTCCCACCCCCCGCCCACAGGGGACCATCACCCGTGGCACCACGGGTATCAACCGGCTGCGCCGCAGCGACCGCTGGCTGGTCCATCACCCCGACGTGCAGACCGCGCTGGCCGATGCCGCCGATCCCCTGGTGGTGGACCTGGGATACGGCGCCATGCCCACCACCACCCTGGAGCTGGCCTCGCGGTTGCGGACAGTCCGGACGGACATCCGGGTGGTAGGGCTGGAGATCGATCCAGAACGGGTGGTGCCGCCCCGCGACGGGGTCCATTTCGGTCTCGGCGGGTTCGAATTGGCAGGCCACACACCGGTTCTGGTGCGCGCCTTCAACGTGCTGCGCCAGTACCCGGAATCGGAGGTGGCGCAGTCCTGGGCCACGATGGCGGACCGGCTCGCACCCGGCGGGCTCATCATCGAGGGCACCTGCGACGAGCTCGGCCGCCGCTGCGCGTGGTTGCTGCTCGATGCGACCGGACCGCGAACCCTCACCCTGGCCTGCGACCCCTTCAACATCGACAAGCCATCCGACCTGGCCGAACGGCTACCGAAAGCCCTTATCCACCAAAATGTTCCGGGCCAACCCATCCACAATCTACTTATCGCCGCCGACCGCTACTGGGCGGCGGCGGCCCCACACGGCGTCTTCGGGCCCCGAGTCCGCTGGCGCATGATGCTGAAATCACTGCGTGACAATGGATTTCCCGTGGAACAACAGCGCAGACAGGTCCGTGACTGCATCTTGACGACACCGTGGGCGGCCGTCGTGCCACTGGCCTAGGCTGGAACACATGCGGATAGTGTTGGCGCAGATCACCAGCAGTGCCGATCCCACCGAGAACCTGGCCACCGTCGCGGCCACGGTGCGTGATGCCGCCGCGCAGGGCGCCGCGTTGGTCGTCTTCCCGGAGGCGACCATGTGCCGATTCGGCGTGCCCCTGCGCCCCGTCGCACAGCCCATCAACGGCCCGTGGGCCGACAGAGTCCGCACCATCGCACACGACGCAGGCCTGACCGTCGTGGTCGGAATGTTCACCCCCTCCTCCGACGGCCGCGTCCACAACACGCTGCTGGCCACCGGCCCCGGCGTGGACACGCACTACAACAAGATCCACCTCTACGACGCGTTCGGCTTCCGCGAATCGGCCACCGTCGCGCCCGGGGACAGGCCGGTGCTCATCACGGTCGACGGTGTGAGCGTCGGGCTGACCACGTGCTACGACATCCGCTTCCCCGGCCTCTACACCGACCTTGCACATCGCGGCGCACAGGTGATCACCGTCAGCGCCTCCTGGGCCGCCGGAACCGGCAAATGGGATCAGTGGACACTGCTGGCACGGGCGCGGGCAGCCGACTCGACATGCTTCATCGCCGCCGCCGACCAAGCCCTGCCCGCCCTGGAGGCGCCCGCCAGCGGTTCCCCGACAGGGATCGGCGGAAGCCTGCTGGCCTCACCAACCGGCGAACTCATTGCCCAGGCCGGTCCGGAGCCGGAGCTCATCGTGGCGGACTTGAACCTGGACGCGGTCGCCGAGACCCGCAAGATCTTGCCCGTCCTTAACCCGTCCTCAGCCGAGTAAGGCACAATCGCGCGGGTGACGACACCGCCTCAGCCGCCGCTCGGCCCACCCGGATCGACACCTCCCGAGCCTTCGCCATGGCAACCGCCGTCCCAGCAGGTACCGCCCCCGCTGGCAGAGCAGCCGCCGACCCTGCAGAGCCCGGTGGCTCCGCCCCCAGTTGAGCCCCCGCCCTCAGAAGCGCCACCGCAACCTGCCGAGCCCAAGAAGGGCCGCGACTACAGGTCGCTGGTACTCATCGCCGTCATCGTTGTTGCCGTACTTGTCGCCGCCGTCCTCGGCATTGAGCTCTACGCCCGCCAGCGGACCAGCAGTGAGGTAAATGCCGCGACGTCATGCCTGGTGCAGGACGGCGCGACCGCATCCTTCGGCCCGATGCCCCTCGTCGTGCAATACCTCGGCAATCACATCGACAAGCTCACGATCAAGACCGCGGGTAATCAGATCGCGCAGGCCAAGAAGATGTCCGTCGCCATCACGGTCCGCGACATTTCGCTGAAGAAGACGGCCGACTCGCTCGGCACCATCGGACGCCTCGACGTCGAGGTGTCCTGGCCGACCGCCGGCATTACCGAGAGCGCGCGTGACCTTGTGCCGGGAATGCTCGGCTCGCTGGTGGGGGATGCCACCACCAACGAATCCACCGGCGAGGTGACGCTGAGCGCGGCCGGCGGGTTGGCACAGATCACTACCAAGCCCGTCATCAAAGACGGCATGGTGACGCTGCAATCCGAGAACGTGTCCGCATTCATCGGCCTGCCCCGCGAGATCATCCAGCCGGCGCTCGACACCTTCTCCAAGGGGCTCGTCGGCGGCGCCTACCCGATGGGGCTCAAGGCCCAAGAGGTCAAGGTCACCAACGACGGGATCACGGTGAAACTGTCGAGCACCAACCAGCCCATGAAGCCGGTGGAGAATCCCTGCCTGCAGAACCTCTCGTTCTAAAGCAGGAACCCCTCCAGCACGGTCCGACTGCTCGACAGGCCTAGCCGTGTCGCACCGGCATCGAGCATGGCCGCGGCATCCTGTGCCGTCCGGATTCCGCCGCTGGCCTTGACCTCGAGCCGACCGCCGACGGTCTCGGCCATGATGCGCACCGCCTGCACGGTCGCTCCTCCCGATGGGTGAAACCCGGTAGAGGTCTTCACAAAATCGGCCCCGGCGGCCTCGCTCACCCGACAGGCCTCACGGATCGCCCCCGCACCGGAATGCTCCAGCAGCGCCGCGGACTCGATGATGACCTTGAGCGTCGCGGCCGGGACCGCCCGCCGGACCGCCTCGATATCGGCCCGCACCGCCGCGAAATCACCTGCCACCGCGGCACCCACGTCGATCACCATGTCGATCTCGGTCGCGCCTGCGGCCACCGCGAGGGCGGCCTCGTGCGCCTTGACGGACGAAAGATGTTTGCCCGACGGGAATCCCGCCACCGCCGCGACAATCAGCCCGGGAGCCTCAACCGGGAGCATCGGCGGCGAAACGCACACCGCGAGCACTCCGAGGTCGATGGCCTCCGCGATGAGGGCCTGCACGTCCCCGGGCGTTGCTTCGGGCTTGAGCAGCGTGTGGTCGATGCATGCGGCAACCTCCCCGCGAGTGGGCCAAACCGCCGGTGTGCCTACCGAATCCGTCATGGGCGTAGCGTCCCATACATGACCTCCCAGCATGAGCGTGCGGTCGTGTTCTCGGCCCTTCATCAGTCCGGGACGTTCGTGGTCCCCAACCCGTGGGACGCCGGGTCGGCCCGCATCCTCACCGGCTGCGGCTTCACCGCGCCGGCCACCAGCAGCGCCGGATTGGCGTTCGCGCTCGGACGGCAGGACGGCGCCAATCTGGTCAGCCAGGCCGAGATGCTGGCCAATGCTTCGCAGATCGCGGCCGCCACCCACCTTCCGGTCTCGGCCGACCGGGAGAACGGCGGCCCCACGATCGGGGACATCGCCATGACCATCCGCGCCTAGGCGGAAGCCAATGCCCTGTTTCCGTGAACCTTTCGGTGCACGTGATTTCCTGCCCGGGCCGCGCTGCAGCCGTAATTGGATAGCCTATCCTTATCTACATGGAACGTCCCTGGCCAGTGCTCTACCGCCATGTCGCCCCCGACCCCTCGGTACCCGCACCTCCGGAGCCAAAGCTCGTGAGCCCGTTCGGTGTGCGGCTTGTGGACCCGGACAGCGATGACACCGCGCTGATTGCCCGATGGATGCGCCAGCCGGCGCTGGTCAACGGCTGGGAACAAGACTGGCCGGATGAGCGCTGGTACGACCAGCTCAAGGCCCAGGTTGAGAGCACCTATTCGCACCCGTACCTGGTGCTGTTCCGGGACGAGCCCGTGGGCTACCTGGAGTTTTATCGGGCAGCTCAGGATTCGATCGGCGAAAAGTACGCCGCCGACCCCTACGACCTGGGAATACATGGCGCCATCGCCAACCAGGCCATGGCCAGCAAGGGCTTCATGGTCATGATCCTGCCCAAGCTCATCAAGAGCTTCTTCGAGCTGGAGCCGCAATGTAAGCGGGTCATGTTCGACCCCGAATTCCAGAACTTCGAGACTCGCAGAGTCTTTGAGCACATCGGCTGCACCTTCCTGGGCGAGCACCAGATGCCCAACCGCCGGATGGCGCTGTACACCACTGCGCGCACCCCGGCGGATGTACCCGCCCCGCTGGCCTAGATGCCCAAGGAGCGGTAGCCCTCGATATCGGGTTTCAGGGTGGCGGCGACGAACTCCCAGAGAGTCTCGTCGGTACCGCCGCCCACCCGGGCCAGCTTCATGTCACGCCACCAGCGGCCGACCGGAGTCTCGTCGGTCAGGTATCCCGAACCGCCAAAGATGTGGAGGCACTCGGAGAGCACCTCTTCGCCGAGCCGGGCGGCCGTGACCTTCGCCGCGGCCGCGGTACGCAGGTTCATCTGCCCCGTCGCGGCGATGCCCTCCAACGAATAGCGCATCATGTCGACCCGGGACTGCAGATCCGCAACACGCAAGCGCAACGCCTGGTGCCCCAGCAGGGTGCTGCCGAACTGCACCCGCTCCATCATGCGGGCAATGGTGATCCCAAGAGCCTTCTCGCAGAGCGCCACCACCTGAGCCGCGATGCCGAGCCGCTCATGCGACAGCCCCCAACTGATCGCGGCGAGCCCCGCGCCGGGGCGGGCGATCAGCGCGTCGGCAGGAACCCACGTATCGATATCGATCGGCGCGGTATCGAGCGGTCCCGCACTGAGCTTCCGGTACCGCTCATGCACCACCACCTGGGCGGTGGGCACCAGCAGCAACATCACATTGCCGGGCTTGCTGGCGGCATCGTCGTCGGCGCCGCGGGCGACGACGACGATGTGATCCGAGATCGGGCCGAGCGAGACGAACTTCTTGCTGCCCCGCACGTGGTAGCCGCCGTCGACGCTGCGGACCAAGGTCTCCGAAATCTGGAGATCAGAGCCACCGGCCTCTTCTGAGGCGCCGATACACAGCACAGCCTCACCGCGGATCGCCTGCTCGGTAATCTCACGCAGGTAGTCGGTCCTACCGAACCGGCGCAAGATGGAAATCGCTGAGTCGTGCAAGCTCGCGCCAATGCTGATTCCGATCGAACCGAGGCCACCCAGTGCAAAGCCCAGCGATACCAGCTTCGCGACGTCGGGCAGCGCCCCGGACGACCACTTGTCGGCCAGCACACCAGCGCTACCGAAGCGCTCGATCAGCGCACGGGGGAATCGCTCGGTCTTCTCGGCTTCGACCACCCACGACGTCACCTCGTCATCGACGACTGAACTCAGCAGCGCGCGAAAACCTTCGGTAGACAGCGGGGCCACAGTCCGGCTCTCCGGGTCAGCCAGGGTCATCGCAGACCTCCACCGGTCTCGATAAGACGCTTGACCTCGAGGCGCCGCAGCTTGCCCGACGTCGTAATCGGCAGATCCCCCGGGGGCACAAACACGACTTCTGAGGGCACGACCCCACAGTCGGCGGTGACGCGCTGCACTACCTGCCTGCGCGCCGCCTCGAAGTCGGTGCCCTTGTACTCGACGGCCAGTGCGAGCCTCGGGCGGACGCCGCCTTCGTCGAGTCCCACGGCCGCGACTCTGCCTGCCCGCACTCCTTCGACCGACGCGGCTGCCCGCTCGACGTCGATGGGATACACATTGCGCCCGGCAAGGACGATGAGTTCCTTGAAGCGGCCCACGATGACCAAGTCGCCGTCATGGAAATAGCCCAGGTCGCCGGTGTTGAACCACTCGTTCCTGTCGATGGCCGCGTTGCCCAGATATCCGTTCATCATGCAGGCGCCCTTGATCTCGACCTGCCCGACTTCCCGGCCACTGATCGCCGGTACCTCGCGCGCGGCGGGCACCACCCGAACCTCCATCCCATCGAACGCCGAGCCGACCAGTGCGTATCTGCGGGGGGCCTGACCGCCATCCGGGGTGGCGACGAGCACGTCGTCAGATCTCGCTCCCACGCCGGGACGGGTCATGGTCACGACACACGTCCCTTCCGCCAGACCCCAGGCCGCCACCGACGCGCCCGGGGAGAAGCCATGGGGAGTCGCCGCCGTGAGGAACCGCTCGAAACCGTCGCAGTTGATCAGCTCGGCCGCGCTGACCGCCGCGCGCAGCTTGCCGAGGTCGACGCCGCGGTCAATCTTGTCGACGTACCGGCCAATGATGTCGTAAGCGAAGTTCGGCGCCATCAGATATGTCGCGCCGCTCTCGGTGAGCCAGTCCAGCCACCTGATCGGCGAGGCCGCAAAGGCACTATTGGGCGCCAGCCACAGCGGCATGCCCGTCCAGAACGAAGCCAGCAGCGTGATTAGGCCCATATCGTGGTACAGCGGTAACCAGCTGCACGTCAGGTCTTCCCCGGTCAGCTCTGCGCGGCGCACCATGGCACTGACATTGCTCATGACAGCTCCCCGGGAGAGGACAGCGGTCTTGGGCGTGCCGGTGGACCCGGAGGAGTTCTGGAGGACGGCGGGCGTGGTCTCATCACCGGTCTGGACGGGCGTGAACGCCTGCGGGCGAGGACGCGCTCCGATCTGCGCCACATCCTCGATCCGGATGCTGGACTCCACGGCACGCAACTGCTCCAGCTCACGACCATTGCTATAGATCGTGCGCACACCGATCGCCGCGCAGCGCTCCAAGGTCGTATGCGCCCAGCGGTCCAGATCGGCCCCGCGCACCAGGCCGGGGAAGAACGACACGCTCGTCCCCGCCAGCCAGGCACCCTGCACGCTCGCCACCAAGTCGACGGTGGGACTGCCGATCAGACCCAGTGCCCCCACCGGGCCCTGTGCGTTGTCGAGCAGGTCGACGGCGACGGCCTCCGCTCGCGCATGCACCTCGGCCCAGGGGAACCGATGCCATTCGCGGGTCGCGCCATCCATGACCACCAAGTCGGCGGGCGAGGTCAGCATCGCCTGGGAAACCTTCTCCGCCAATGCATTGCCCTGCACGGCAGGCACGTTCGTGGTGGAACTGGTCATGGTTCTCTCGCCTTTCTCGTTCTGCGAACTTCTACTCAGCGAGTGCGCTGGTCGTTTCGGGCGAGGCAGTGGCCTGCCCTGCCGAGACGATGTCGACAAGGTCGCCGAAGGAATCACAAACGAGTAGCTGGTCTTCAGTGAGAGTGACGCCGAACTGCTCCTCGATGAGGACGAGGCCAAGTGCGAATCCCACCGAGTCGAGCCCAAGATCGTCGATCAACAGCTTGTCCCGGGTGATCTCGTGTGCGCTTACCGCGAGCTCTCCACGCAGGATCTTCTCGAGTTTCTCGGTAACTTCAGTCGACATGTTGACTGCTCTCCTTGTGGCTCAATACAGGTGGGCGCGAGGGCTCCAGCGCTCCGCGGCACCGACTATACAACTGGCATTAGGTAAGCCAAACCTACTATCTTGAGCGCCCGACCGGGCTCCTACCAGTTGTCGCGTGCGCACTCTCGTAGCGCCCAATCGACGTACGACATGGCCGCCACGGGCCACCGCAGATCACCGCGACGGCACTCGCCGCGCCGTCCCCAACTAGCCGGCGGGGGGAATGAGCCCAACGACTCCGCTGCACATCTGACGGAAGTTGACGATCCCGAAAATGCTGCCACCGGGGACGAATTGGCACCCCGAGCGCCCGGCCATCGGGCCGGTGCCACCGCCGCCGCATTCCGGCCACGCACCAAGGCCTTGCGTCTGCATAACACTCTCGGCGACGGCGATCTGCTGCTCACGGGAAGCATCGGCGGGATTCCCGACACCACCGTGGGATGCCCAGGTGGACGGCTTGAATTGCAGTCCGCCATAGAATCCGTTTCCGGTATTTGCGGACCAGTTCCCGCCGGATTCACATTCGGCGATCGCGTCCCAATTCACAGAATCGGCGGAGGCGACGCTTGCGGTCATGGACAACGACATCACGAACAGCACGTTGACGATCAGACACACCGCGCGCCTGTCGCGCACCCATCGTGCCCGGTCCATGACGACCTTCATGTCACTGCACCCCGATCCTCTGTCACCGGAGAGATCACGTGATGCGTGAGGTACCACCTGCCACTCCGGTCGTGATCAGATTGTGATCACTGTTGCAATCGTTACTCACGAGGTGTGCGTTACGCAAGCGGAGAATGGTAAGAAAAGTTGCCACTGAGCTGCCTGAGGCTTTAGTGATTTCTTACTTCCACCAATAACGTCGAGATAAACCGGTGGTCTCGGAGGAATTACATGTTTGTCATTTAATCGCGCAATTGATTCATGTCACAGTGCAATTTGCCCACCGATACGGCGCCGATCTCGGACCCACCACTCGGGCCCGAGATTTTGTCGCTGAGAGCCGGGCCGGTCGGGGTCTAGATCTCAGGTCCACCCGGGTTGCACTGGGACACCGTCATCAACGCCTCGTCCACCGGCGGCCGCCACGGTTCCAGGTTCCAGCTCGGCTTGTTCGGGATGAACACCCGCCCGTACCAATGGCAGTCGAACTGCATCCGCATACCGGGCGACTGCGCGTCGGGGGCCAGTGCGAGAACCTCGGTCCAGGCGACGTCTGCGCCGTCGGGTGCCTCATACGCACGTCCCAGCGGCGTCGGGTAGATACGCAGCGTGCGCCCCAAAGATGTTGCACCCCAAGACACGTGATCAATGAGTGCGGGCTCTACGGCGGCTGCGGGCACTGCATTCGCAACCAGCAGAACGGCCGTCAACGCAACCAGCGCCGCAACCGCGCGCACTACCGCGACTTGCCCTGCACCTCAAGCACGCGGGGACGCACATCGACGAAATACACCCCGGCCGCCACGGCGGCGATTCCGGCGGTCAACAGCTCCAACCCCGGAATCAGGGTGAGCACGGCCGCTCCGGCAAGAATGACTATCCAGGTGGTCTTGGTCTGCTTTTCTGCCGCCACAAACGCGTCCGCGGGCTGAAGCGCGGCATGGACCAACCCGACGATCGCCGCGATAAGGGCGACGAGCGAGATCAGCGCGAAGACATGAAAAGTGAAAGCCACCCGATCAGCCTACGTGGCTGA
This sequence comes from Mycobacterium sp. D16Q14, assembly GCA_002013415.1. Taxonomy (GTDB): domain Bacteria; phylum Actinomycetota; class Actinomycetes; order Mycobacteriales; family Mycobacteriaceae; genus Mycobacterium. The sequence continues at coordinate 87,594 of MAEX01000003.1, read as the reverse complement.
TCGGGTGGCTGTCAGAGCTGGAACTGCCTACTTCTGGGTGACGGTGCGGGTCGCCGCCTTCTTGGCCGGAGCCTTCTTGGCGGGCGCGGCCTTCTTGGCAGCAGCCTTGGCCGGGGCGGCCTTCTTGGCGGGTGCAGCCTTCTTGGCAGGAGCCTTCTTGGCGGGGGCCTTGGTGGCCGGAGCGCCGTTGCCCGACAGGTCGATGCCGACCAGCTTGGCGGCGCGCTCGCCGACGGCGCGAGTCTGGCTGGCCACAGTGCCCAGCGCCTGCTCGGTCAGCTCGGCGTAGTTGCCGACCAGACCCTCGGCGCGGGTCACGTTCTCCTCGATACCGGGGGTGCTGCGGATGCGCTCAATGGCCTCTTCACCACGCTCAGCGAGGTTGTTGTAAATGTCGGTGGCCACCTGCAAGTAGGCCTCGGCAACCTTGCGCAGCTCCTCGGGGGTGAACCGGTCGCGCAGCTCGTTGACGTCGGTGGGCAGCTCGGCCGACAGCTCGCGCAGCCGGTCGCGGGTCTCGTCCACGCGGGCACCGGCCTCAGAGGCGGCCTCTTCGGCGCGCTCGCGCAGCTTTACGACGACATCGGCGACCGCGGCCAGCGCCAGGTCACCGGCGCCGACGGCTACGTAGAACGGGGTCTTCAGGTCTTCGAACGAGGTGTTCTTCTTGGTCATGCCAGATTCCTTTCGGGGATGGGGAAAGTTATTCAGTTATCGCCAGTAGATTCGGGGTCGGATTGAGCCAGATCCGAATTGGCTTCGGCGTTTTGCTGAACGAATGAGCCGTAGACGTCCAACAACACCTGCTTCTGCCGCTCGGTGATGACGGTATCGGCAATGATGGCGTCCCGCACCGGGCTGGCATCACTACGATCCAAAATACCCGCACGCACGTACAACACCTCCGCCGAAACCCTTAGCGCCTTTGCGATTTGATTGAGCACCTCCGCCGACGGACGACGCAGTCCGCGTTCGATCTGACTGAGGTACGGGTTGCTTACGCCGGCCTTCTCGGCCAGCTGACGCACGGAGACCTGGGCGGCCTCACGCTGTGCCCGGATGAAGCCTCCGATATCGGAAGCGGCGTTGCTCACAGCGGCGGCGAGGTCTGATTCCTGCGACATAAGAACCACCGTAAGCTAGCAGTGCTAGCTATTGCAAGCACTTCTGTTAGCAATGTGCTCCACGTCACTTTAGTGCGGGAATAGCCGGGTCAGGGCCTTTTTAGAAGAGCACCTGCGCCACGATATAGATGACCAAACCTGCCAGCGAACCCACCACGGTGCCGTTGATACGAATGAACTGCAGGTCACGGCCGACATGCAATTCGATCCGGCGACTGGCCTCCTCGGCGTCCCAACGCTCGATCGTTTCGGTGATGACGGCCGTTATCTCCGCGCCGTACTGATCCACCAGATGCCGGGCCGCACGTTCCACCCAACCGTCGACCTTGTCGCGTACAGAGTCGTCGTCGCGCAGCGTCTCCCCGATCCGCACCACGGTGTCCGCAATCCGTGTGCGTAGCTCGCTCGACGGATCGTCCACGGACTCGGTGATCATCTTCTTGGCGGCGGACCACGCGGTCGCCGCGGCGTTCTGGACTTCCGCGCGCGCCATCAACCGCGACTTGATCGCCTCAGCCTTGGCGATAGTCAGGTCGTCGTGCTGAAGATCGTCGGCGAACTCGTACAACAGCCTGTTCACGGATTGACGCAGGTCATGATCAGGATTGCGGCGCACCTTGTCCGTGAAGTCCACCAACTCGCGATAGATGCGGTCGCCCACGAAATGGTCGACGAATTTGGGTGTCCAGCTGGGCGAGTCACGCACCACCACTCGATCGATGGTGTCGCTGGCACCCAGCGCCCATTCAAAGGCGCGGTCGCACAGCAGCTGGATCACCGGCGCATGCCGGTCCTCCTTGAGCACCGTCGAGAGCACGCGCCCCACCGGCGGACCCCATGTGGGTTCGGCGATCCTACGCACGATCACGCTGTCTATGGCCTGCTGCACGTCCTCGTCGCGCAGCATCTGCGCGCCGACGCGGAGCACCGTGGAGGCCTCGGCCGCGACCCGCTCGGCATGCGACCTGTCACTCATCCACTTGCCCAGCCGGCCCGCGATCTGCGCATCCCGCACCTTGGCAGTGATGACGGCCGGCGACATGAAGTTCTCCCGGACGAAGTTCCCGAGTCCCTCCCCCAGCTGATCCTTCTTGCGCTTGATGATCGCTGTATGCGGGATCTTTAGCCCAAGCGGATGCCGAAACAAGGCGGTTACAGCAAACCAGTCTGCAAGCGCACCGACCATACCCGCCTCTGCGGCCGCTCCGACATAACCTACCCAGCCCGGCGCACCGACCGACTGCCACCAACGGCAAGCCAGAAACAACACGGTGGCCGCGACCAGGAACCCCGTAGCCACGGCTTTCATTCGGCGAAGCTGCTTCTGGCGCTCCTCGTCGACGGCCGAATTGCCCACCGCGAAGACGCCGCCGGATGCATTCCGCGTGCGCGGCTGATCGCTATGCTTGCCTGCCACTCCTCCATCATCCGGTATCGAGCGCGTCACGCATCCCCGAGGGTCCCGTGAAGTAGTATCGGTTACAGATAACTAAGGGAATGTGGCGATAACCGTGGCAAGTAAAACGCAGCCTGCGGCTATCAAGACTGATGGTCGCAAGCGCCGCTGGCATAAGCACAAGGTCGAACGACGAACCGAACTCGTGGACGGCACCCTCGATGCCATCAGGCACCGGGGGCGTGATATCAGCATGGATGAGATCGCCTCCGATATCGGCGTCTCCAAGACGGTGCTCTACCGGTACTTCGTCGACAAGAATGATCTGACGACGGCCGTCATGACACGGTTCGCGCAGACCACCCTCATTCCCAAGATGGCCATGGCCCTGTCTGCCCGGCTGGATGGCTACGACCTCACCCGCACCGCGATCAAGGTGTACGTCGAGACCGTCGCCGCCGAGCCCGAGATTTATCCGTTCGTCATGGCCAACAGCTCCACCAGCCGCAGCAAGGCCATCGCGGATTCCGAACGCATCATCGCCCGCATGCTTGCCCTCTCTTTGCGCCGCCAGATGTCCGAAGCGTCCATGGATACCCGCGGAGTGGAGCCGTGGGCGTACATGATCGTCGGCGGCGTGCAGCTGGCCACCCACTCGTGGATGTCGCACCCGCGGATGAGCTCCGATGAACTGATCGACTACCTGACGATGATCTCCTGGAACGCGGTGCTGGGCATCGTGGGTGTGGGTGGATCCCGGGAGAAGTTCATCGACATGCCACACCCGTCACCGGTTCCTCCTCCACCACAAGCGCGTCAAACCCACTCCGGGTAAGCCGACCTCGCTAGGGTCACTGGGCATGACCCCCAGGATCGACACGTCCGCGCTGCGCTATCGACCCGACCTGCTATTCGCCGATGTCGATACCCGTTCCACACCCGGGTTCGACGGGTCGCGCGAGGACGGCGAAGCCCTGCAGGCCGAACTGTCTGAGCGCCTCGGGTTGCTGCAAGAGATGTTGTACGCCAATGGGCGCAGCGGCGACCACCGCTCGGTGTTGTTGGTCCTGCAGGGCATGGACACCTCCGGCAAGGGAGGCATCGTCAAACATGTTGTGGGACAAGTTGATCCGCAAGGAATTGAACATGCGAGCTTCCGGGTTCCCACGGAGGAAGAACGTAAGCACCACTACCTATGGCGCATTCGCAACGCACTGCCTTCAGGCGGGCAGCTCGGCGTCTTCGACCGTTCGCACTATGAGGACGTCCTGGTGGTGCGGGTGCACGAGCAGGTGCCGCCGGAGGTCTGGGGCGCCCGCTACGATGAGATCAATGCCTTCGAAAAGGAGCTGACCGAGGCCGGGATGACAATCCTCAAGGTGGCCCTGGTGGTATCGCTCGACGAGCAGAAGGAGCGCCTCGCCGAGCGGCTGGACCGTCCGGACAAATACTGGAAGTTCAATCCCAACGACATCGACGAGCGTGCGTTCTGGTCCGCCTACCAGGATGCATATCAAGCGGTGCTGGAGAAGACGAGCACCGAGTACGCCCCCTGGCACGTCATCCCGTGCGACCGCAAGTGGTACAGCAGACTCGCGGTTACCGCACTTCTCGACGAAACACTGGACAGCCTAAATCTCTCGTGGCCACCCGCCGATTTCAATATCGAGGAACAGAAACGCCGCCTCACGCAAGCGTGAGACGGCGTTGACCTGTTAAGTCTCGCTATTTGACGAGGGTGAACTGACCCACGTTGGTGATACCGCGACGGAAGAAGTCCGCGCAACCGGTCAGGTACCGCATGAAGCGGTCGTAAACCTCTTCGGACTGAATCCTGATGGCTTCCTCGCGGCGCTGTTCAAGATTCTGGGCCCAGATGTCCAGGGTCTTCGCGTAGTGCGGCTGCAGCAAATGCGTGCGCTCCAGCATGAACCCGGAACCAGCAGCTAGTTTCTCGATGTCTTCGACCGCCGGCAACTGGCCACCGGGGAAGATCTCCTCACCGATGAACTTCATGAATTTCAGATCACTAATGGTGAGTGGAATTCCGTTTTCTCGGAAGAATTTCTGGGTGTGGGCCAAAATGGTGTGCAAAAGCATTCGACCATCATTGGGAAGAACGTCATATGCGCGTTCAAAAAAGATCGGGTAACGCTCTTGCTTGAATGCCTCGAATGCACCGATCGTGACAATTCGATCGACTTTGTCGTTGAATTCTTCCCAGCCCTGCATGCGAATATCGGCGGTACGGCCAGTTTCCTCGGCAACCTTCGCCAGGCGCGTGCGGCTGTACTCGCTCTGATTCTTACTCAAGGTAATACCGACGACGTTGACGTCGAACTTACGCATGGCGCGCTCCAGGCAGGCACCCCAACCACAGCCGATGTCCAGCAGGGTCATCCCCGGCTCGAGGTTGAGCTTGCCGAGCGCCAGGTCAAACTTCGCCAGCTGCGCCTCGGCAAGGGTCAGGTCGTCACGCTCGAAGTAGGCGCAGGTGTAGCCCATGGTTTCTTCGTCAAGGAAAAGGCCATAAAATTCGTCCGAAATGTCGTATATGGACTGAGATTCCTCGTAGTACGGCTTCAGATCGGACATTTACTGCAGCACCTAATTCCCATCACATTTTGGCTACTTTGTACTGGCCCGCAGACTAGCACGGTCAACTGTGCCTACCTCTTAGGAACAGCCACCGGCCAGTCCAACTGCACCAACAGCGCTCGAGCCGCCCCCTCAACCTGTTCAGCATCTCCCGTAACCCCCAGAACGCGTAAGGTCGCATCGGCCAATGCCTCCGGAGCTATGGAATCACCATCGGCGCGGAGCATGATCACCGACTCGACGAGCCGGAAGGGCAGGCGCTCCACCCCATTGCGGATCATCTCCGCAGGGCACGCCGAGGCGGCCAGATCCTGATAGTGCGCGCGGAGCTGGTCGCGCTTGCGCCGGAACGCCACGAATCGATCGGCACGCAGATCCGGTAGTAGATAGAGAGCACCCAGGTTCCACCGGCTGGCCGCCAGCTGGGCGGCGTCGGCGAGCGCGAGGGCATAGAGACGCACAACCGGGGGCTCCGGGCGATCGGCGATCAGCGCCGCATAATGCAGCGGCTGGTCGATCGTCATCGCCAGCAGTGCATCGAGGATGTCGTCCTTGGTCTTGAAGTGATAGTAGAGCGAGGCCTGCTGCACGCCCACCGACTCGGCGATGCGGCGGGTGGTGGTTGCCGCGAACCCGTCGGTGGTGAACAACTCGGCCGAGGCATCGAGGATTTCGTCGCGAGTGGTGTTCCCCTCGCGAATGGGACTGATACGCCGCGGTCGCCCTGACATTGTGCCGACCCTTCCATGCACCCCTCGGCAACGCCCCGATTCCATCGTCCGGTGAGCGTTTCGTCATCGCTCCGACATCTGCGCAACGGCAATGTTACACCGCGCCCCCGTTCCGAAACGGCACTGTCACCCATGCGTACCGGCCGGCCGTCAGACTTACTTACCTATCGCATGACAGATATTTCTTCCCACATAGACGTGGGTTTTTCCGACCACACAGGGCATAAAACATGTTGCCCGAGGACCGACCAGGGAGTGCCCATGAACGCCTCGACGGCCACCCAATCCGCGGCCCGGTCCGCGGCGAGCATCGCCGGTTCAGACTCCGATGACCTTGCCGCGTTCGGCTATAAACCGCAGCTGCACCGAAGCCTTGGCAAATTCGCGTCCTTCGCGGCAGGATTCTCATTCGTCTCGATCCTGACGACGATCTTCCAGCTGTTCGCCTTCGGGTTCAGCTTCGGCGGCCCGGCCTTCTTCTGGACCTGGCCGATCGTCTTCGCCGGGCAGTACATGGTGGCGCTGAACTTCGCCGAGCTCGCCGCGCGTTATCCGATCTCCGGCGCCATCTATCAATGGTCCCGCCGACTCGGTGGAGCTGTCGTGGGCTGGTTCGCCGGCTGGTTCATGATCATCGCCCAGATCGTTACCGCGTCCGCGGCCGCGATCGCGCTGCAGGTGGTGCTGCCCACGGTCTGGAGCGGATTTCAGCTGGTCGGCACCGACTCCTCGCTGACCAGTGTCAGCGGCGCGTCGAACGCCGTGCTGTTGGGATCGCTGCTGCTGGTCGTGACCACCGCCATCAACGCCGTCGGCGTCAACTGGATGTCCCGGATCAACTCCATCGGTGTCACCTGCGAAATCGTCGGCGTGATCGCCGTGGTCGGCATGCTCTTCGCCAGCGCCGAGCGCGGCCCAAGCGTGGTGCTGCACACCGGTGACGCCGGCAGCGGATATCCGTGGGCGTTCCTGGCAGCAGGGCTTATGGCCGCCTACGTACTCGTCGGATTCGGGTCGGCCAGCGAGCTCGCCGAAGAGACCCGTAATCCGCGCCGGGTTGCCCCGCGCACCATCTTGTCCGCGATCGTGGTGTCGGCGATCGGCGGGGCGCTGATGATCCTGGGAGCGCTGATGGCCGCCCCCAGCCTCACCGACGGTCAGCTCGCCACCGGCGGCCTTCCTTATGTATTGGACAGCAAGCTGGCCTCCCCGTTCGGCACCCTGCTGCTCGTCGACGTCGCGATCGCTGTGTTCGTCTGCACCCTCGCCATCCAGACGGCGGCCTCTCGGCTGATGTTCTCGATGGCTCGCGACGGCAAGCTGCCGTTCTCCAGGGTGCTCTCGCATGTGAACCCGCGCACCGGCACACCGATCGCACCTGCCGTAGTCGTCGGGGTCTGCTGTGTCTTGATCCTGGTGGTCAACTTCGGCAACGCCGCACTGTTTACCAGCCTGTGCAGCGTGTGCATCGCCCTGATCTACCTCGCCTACCTGATGGTCACCACACCGTTGTTGTTGCGCCGCTTAGGGATCGGCGGAAGCAAGTGGGACGCCAACGTGGGGCAGACAGATGCCGACGGGCGCAAGCTCTTCTCGCTCGGGCGATTCGGCCTCCCGATCAACATCCTCGCCGTCGGCTATGGAGCCTTCATGGTCCTCAATCTGTCCTGGCCCCGGTCGGCAGTCTTCGACCCCACCGGAGCACACCCCTATCTGGTGTGGATAGCCCCCATCTGCATCGCCGCGGCGCTCATCGCCGGGATCTTCGCCTATCCCCGGCACACCGACTCCACCACCAAGGAGATCTCCTGATGACGACCGCGACCACCAAGGGAGCGCGAGATCACGCCCGCTCGCAAGCCAGCCAGATCACCGACACCATGCCGGTGCTCCCCGCTTCCAACTGGCCCTGGGCCCCCGATGACGTCGATCCACTGACGCTCACCTGGGCCGAGACCATCCCCGGAGGCCGGTATGCCAGCAAGGTGCTTAGTCGCGGCACCCGGCTGCGACTCACCGACGTCACCGGCTCCGCGTGCGTGAGTGTGGTGCTGCTGCGTGCCGACGCCCCATGGGAACGACTGAACGTCGCCGACACCGTCAAGGTTCCGTGGCAGGCGTATCTCGGCACCGGACATCCGCTGCTTTCGGATCAGGGCCGGGTGCTGGCAACCATCGTCGCCGACAGTTCCGGACATCACGACACCTTCTGCGGAACCACCACGTTGACCGCAAACACCGCCAAATACGGTGCGGGCGAACTCTATTCCGCGAGCCCGGCCGGACGCGAGCTGTTCACGCTGGCCGCGGCCAAGCATGGCCTCGCCTCGCGCGATATCGGTCCGTCGGTGTCGCTCTTCCACGGCATACGCGCCGAGGCGGACGGTACGTTGCACAGCGCCGGCACCGCGGGCCCGGGGGCCGCGGTGGATCTACTGATCCACCTGCCGGTGATCGCCCTGCTGGTGAACACCGCGCATCCCCTCGATCCCTCGGACACCTTTGACACCGGACCCGTCCAGGTGCTGGCCTGGTCCGCGCTCGACGAGCTGGTCGACCTGCCCAACAAAGACCCGGAATATCAGCGCGCCGTACTCAATACAGAAGACGCCTGGGCCGCGGCACAGAATGGAGATTCCCTGTGACAAGCACGGTTCTCGACGAGGTAGTACCCGCACGCGCACCCTGGAGCGCCGTGGTCGCGGCGGGAGATGTGTTGACCATCATCGACCTGAAGGGCAACCAGGCAGTCGACACCCTGCTGTATTCGGCGGCCGATACCTCGGTGCGCTACTCGGCGCAGGCCACCATCGCGGCGCAGGGCAATCTGTTCCTGCGCAACGGAACCGTACTGCGCGCCGAGGACGGCAGCGCGCTGATGACGATCGTCGAGGACGAGGTGGGCAGCCACGACACCATCGGCGGCGCCTGTTCCCAGGAATCGAACACCCTGCGCTACGGACACCACACCAAGCACCAACACGCATGTGTCGAGAACTTCCTGATCGAAGGCGCCAAATGGGGCCTCGGCAAGCGAGACCTGGTGTCTAACATCAACTTCTATATGAATGTCCCGGTAGACGCGGACGGGACCCTCGGTATCGTCGACGGTCTCTCCGCGCCGGGTAAGAAGATCAGGCTCCGGGCCGAGATCGACACCCTGGTGCTGGTGTCGAACTGCCCGCAGATCAACAATCCGTGCAACGGATTCGATCCCACTCCGGTGCGGATGATGGTGGAAAGCGCATGAGCACCGTCTCAGTCACGGCGCCCGGCATGCTGACCACGGTGCAAGACTGGCCGGGGCGCACCGGGTACTGGCAGGTGGGCGTGCCCCCATCCGGACCGATGGACGACCTGTCGTTCCGGCTGGGCAATCGGGCCGTCGGCAACCCCGAGGGCGCCCCGGGGCTGGAGGCGACACTCGCCGGTCCCACACTGCATTTCACCGAAGCGACCCTCGTCTGTGTGACCGGTGCACCCGCACTGGTCACCGTCAACGGGCGGCCGGTCCCGCAGTGGCGGGCCGTCACCGTTCCCGCTGATGGCACGCTCGCCGTGGGCGCCGCCGCAGACACCGGGATGCGGATCTACGTGCTGATCGCCGGCGGCATCGAAGTTCCCCAATTCCTGGGCAGCGCAGCCACCTTCACTCTCGGCGGGTTTGGCGGTCCGGAGGGACGTGCGTTGGCCGCCGGAGACACCCTCATGCTGAGTGATTCCGATGGCACCGAGCCACAATGCATTCCCGGCGCGGCACAACCGGCGATCGGTCACCATTGGGAGCTCGCAGTCACCGAGGGACCGCATGGCGCGCCCGAGTTCTTCACCCGCAGTGATATCGACGAACTGTTATCGACGGACTACGAGGTCCACTTCAATTCCGATCGCACCGGAGTGCGCCTCATCGGACCCAAACCGCAGTGGGCACGCACCGACGGGGGCGAGGCGGGGCTACATCCGTCGAACATCCACGACAACGCGTATTCGATTGGAGCTCTGGATTTTACCGGCGACACTCCGATCTTGCTGGGCCCCGACGGGCCCAGCCTGGGCGGGTTCGTCTGCCCGGTTACGGTGGTCTCGGCCGACCGGTGGAAGCTGGGCCAGCTGCGCGCGGGCGACACTCTGCGATTCATCCGAATCGAAGCCTCTCGCAGCGCCTCGCTGCGCTCGATCGGTATCGATCGCCGCGGGCACTGGCCCTCGGTGTTCTCCACCCACGGCGACGGCGACGACGGCGTGCTCGCATATCGGCAGGCCCGCGACGACGCGCCCGCTATGACTTACCGCCGCAGCGGCGACGACAACATTCTGGTTGAATACGGCGACCTCACATTGGATTTGGCGCTCCGTGCGCGCGTCCACGCGTTACACCAACGACTAGAGGACACCCATACCTCCGGCATCGTCGATCTGACGCCGGGCATCCGGTCGCTACAGGTGCACTTCGATCCCGACAGGCTGCCCATGGGCAAGGTGCTGGGACTACTGGACGATATCGACGAGCACCTTCCCGCTTCCAGCGAGCTCGTCGTGCCCAGCCGCCGGGTGGCCATGCCCCTTTCCTGGGACGATCCCTCTGCCCGCGAGGCCATGGAACGGTATCGCCTGGGTGTGCGCGCCGATGCCCCATGGATGCCCTGGAACATCGAATTCATCAGGCGTATCAATGGCTTGGACACTGTTGACGAGGTGTACCGCACGGTCTACGACGCCTCGTATCTGGTACTCGGTCTGGGTGACGTGTACCTGGGAGCGCCCGTGGCGACCCCGGTCGATCCCCGGCATCGGCTCGTCACCACCAAGTACAACCCCGCACGCACCTGGACGCCGGAGAACGCGGTCGGCATCGGCGGGGCGTACCTGTGCATCTACGGCATGGAGGGTCCCGGGGGATACCAACTGGTCGGACGGACCGTGCAGGTCTGGAACCATCGGCATCCGGAAAACGCCGGCACTTTCGAACCCGGAACACCCTGGCTGCTGCGATTCTTTGACCAAATCAGCTGGTACCCGGTGGGCGCCGAAGAGCTTCTTGAGCTGCGTGATGAGCTTGCCACCGGACGCGGCACCGGCGGTGTCAGGATCACCGAGGGTGAGTTCTCCATGGCGGAGTACTCGGCATTCCTCGCCCACAATGCGACGTCAATAGGTGAGTTCCGTGGCCTCCAACACGCGGCATACGCTGCCGAGCGCGAAGCGTGGAGTACTGCGGGCGAATTCGCCCGGGTCTAGCAAGTGAGCGCCCCGAACCCCTCGCTCGCGAATACCGGGGCGTGTCACTTTGCTGTCTGAATTAACCACCCCTGGCGATCTTGGTCAAGAGAAATGGGCATACTGACATTTCCAGGGGCTAAAAGTAGTGGCTTTCGCTAACAACCCTGGTGTGGGGCGGCGCCCGCGAGCACCATCTCCGCTATGGCGACACCGGCGTGGCCAGCTGCTCCCGGAGGAACCGGACTGCTAGACCGAACCACGCGTCGGCGTTCTTCATGGCGCAGTGGTCATCGTCCGCATAAAGCACCAGTTGCACATTCGGCGCGTAGGTCGCGATGTCAACGGAATCTTCCACCCTCACCAGCGTGTCCTTGGCGCCGTTGATGACCAAAAGGGGAATTGTGATGCGCGGCAGATGATCCCGTAGCGTCAGCTGCTTCAGCTTCCCCATCATGCCCACCAGGCCGTCGGCCCCGATCGTCCGTTGAATGGTGGACACGATGACTTCGGGGACGCCAAGAGAACCCGTGGGCGCAAGGCTTCTGTCGGCTGGAGCGCCATTTGCGATGGCGGCACGCAGCCGCGGCTCGACCGCTGCCATACGCGTTGCCCAGTAGGCACCAAAGCTGACGCCCAGCATCCCAATTCGCTCCCCGTCCACCCGATTGTGGGCAGCGAGATAATCAATCACCGCGGAATAGACCTGCTCGGACTGCGCCGTCAAGGGTTGGCGGTAGTGATACGTGCCCGGCATCTCCATGATGAAGTAGGCCATTCCCTCGTCGCGGTACTTCAGCAGAGGCAAAGTGATTTCGGCCAGTGAGCCTTCCAGTCCATTGGTGATCAGGACGGTCGGCAGGTGGTCCGCGCCCTCCGGCGCAACCAGATAACCACGCACTTCATCGTCGTCACCGCATGGGATTCGCACCGTCTCGATAGCCAGCCCCATCGCCGGAGCGAGCGCGGTAAGGACGATCTCGCATAGGCGGTGGGAGGTTTCGTAGGCCCGGAGTCTGCCTGGGGTCCACCCAGGCCAGGCTGCCGCGAATTCATACACCATGGCCTTGACAAGCGCATCCAAAACAACTGCAGCAGAGTGCGATTCGGGGAACCGAAGAGAGAATTCGGATACGGCGCCCGGCGGCGCGATCGCCCCTCGATCGGCAAGGATTTCTACCGCCGGCGCGAGGAGTTCACTGAGCCTGCCGGTCTGCTCAGCGCTCGTCGTCGAACGACCGGCAGGCAGCCAGTTGCGCACTGAACACCGCAGGTTCGATTCCGCCGAGGTGGGTGAATCTGTCGACGAACAACGCCGGCAGGAACGGCGCGGTTCCGAATCGACGTGCCGCGTACTCTGTGGTGCCGGTGAGCGCCATCGTACTCACGAGTACACGCTTGACCTGGGACTTTAGTGAGTCCATGATCTTTCCCGTCCAGTCGACAGTAATGCAATTAATCTGCGTTAGTTGCACGGTAGGCGCATCATTTCATTAACGCAATAGATCTGCATTACGCTGGCGGGGGTGACTCCCCCCGAAAATGAGATTCCGCACGAGGTGCAGCGCCGCCCTGGCGGCCGTTCCGCGCGCGTTCGCGCCGCGGTTCTGAACGCAGCGCTAGAGGCGATAGCCGAGCTAGGGGCCGGCGGCGTCACGATCAGCGAAATCGCCCGGAGAGCAGATGTTCATGCCACGTCTGTTCAACGACGTTGGGGCACTGCCGAAAACGTCATGCTCGATGCATTGTTGGACCGCAGTCAGCAGAAACTGCCCATTCCCGACACGGGCACACTGCGTGAAGACCTCATCGAATTCGCCCGCTTGCTTGCCGCTTACCTAGCCACTCCCCTCGGTGCCACGCTAGCCCGAACAATGGCCGTGGCCGGAGATGACCCCGAATTATCCGAAGGGCGCCAAAGGTTTTGGCAGATCCGGAACGAAGCGGCGCAAGTCCTGATCGACAGAGCGATCCAGCGCCGCGAGCTGGCTGCGGCTGTCAACCCGTCACTGGTGGTCGAAATATTGGTGGCACCTCTACATTTTCGGGCGTTGCTGACCCGACAACCGGTAGACGAGAACCTCATCGTGCAGATTGTCGAGACAATACTGCGAGGACTAGCCCCTTAAGGTTCCCATCTGGCCGCAACAGACCATTGAAGACGAGCATGTGGCCGACGCAAGTGCCGGCCACATGCTCGCGGGTGTGCCTACGGGATGAACGGGCCACCAGGCGGCGGCGGAACAGCCGGGCCAAGACCGTTGGGCACAGGCAGGCCCGGTCCCCGGTTGCTTGGTGGAGGAGGCACTCCCGGGCCGGGAACACCAGGGCCCGGGATCGGCGGAGGAGGCTCCGCGGAGGCAACGACGACACCAACACCCAAGGCACCCATGCCTATTCCACTCACCACGACGGCGCCGCTGAGCACTTTCTTAAGGTTCACTTTGACTCCTTCTCAATCTGGTGAATCCTCTAGACCCACCGATGACGCACGCTAACGACGAAGTTCATGAACAGCCTTGGTGATAACTATGTGCACGCTGTGCGATCGAAACTAGGAGTTGAGTTCGCGAGAATGACTATTCTCCAGGCGATTTCGCCAGGTGATGCCAGAGGCTCACGTGGTGGCGGTCAAATCATAGAGAGTGACGCCGTCGATGCTGATCTCCTTGAATCTCCCGGTGATCCAGTCGGTGATCTTGTCAGCCTCGGTCGGTTCACCACGCTTGTCCGCTCCCGGCGGGAAGCCCGGGGATCCGTCATGTGTGGGGACAATGAAATAGTGCACCTGACGCTTCGCCACGTACTGCTGGAACTGTTCGAGCGTGGGCGAAGGATCACCGGATCCGAATCCGCCAAGCGGTATCACCGGACGATCACTGGCCAGTTGATAGGGAGCCGCATCCATCGAGCCCTTCGCGGCAGCCGCCCAGGTATAGCTGCCCGCGTTGTCTAACAGCTGCGCAACAATTTTGGCAGTAACAGGTTGCTGCTGAGGCGGACCAGCAGGCATCCCGCTCGGCCCCGGGATCGGCGGGCCTTGCCTACCTCCGCTGGAGGGCCCTGCGGTGACAATGCCGCCAGTATGCGCAGTGACCAACGTCTGCAGCGAGTAGGCGAACGGTCCGGCGCCTCCGGCAATGACGGCACCGATCACCGCGGCATACGTGATGCCCCTCTGAAGTTCGGCTGTCAGAGGCCGCGCCACATGCAGGACCATCGCCAGCGCTGCGAAGATCCCGGCCGCCAGGACAATCCACCGCAATGCCGGAACGAAATCTGGTGTGCGACTCAACAGCACCCACGACCACAATCCGGTGCCTGCAACAGTGGCGGCAAGGACATAGGTAATCCATCGCCTATCCCGGTATTGCCAGAGATGTGCCACTCCGATACCGGTCAGTGCGGCGATCGCCGGGGCAAGTGCCACGGTGTAGTAGTCGTGATAGATCCCGCTCATGAAGCTGAATACGACACCCGTTGTGAGCAACCAGCCGCCCCACAACAAGTAGTGACTCCGCATGGTGTCGGCGCGACCGGCCCCTCGGCGCAGCACCAGTCCCACCACCAGGAAGACCAGCGCAGCGGGAATGAGCCATGAGCTCTGGCCTCCTGAAACGGCATTGAACAACCGTGCCCACCCAACTTCTCCACCAAATGGTGGCGCACCCGCCATCCCAGAGGGCGGTGTCGGCAGATTCCCGAAGTCACCACCGCGCAGGCGATCCAGCCCGTTGTACCCGAAGGTCAAATTCAGGAAGCTGTTGTCCCTAGAACCACCTACATACGGGCGCCCGGCCGCGGGGGTGAGTTCCACCAGCAACACCCACCAGCCGGCAGCACCGACCATCGCCGCCAACCCAGCCACCAGCTGCATGGCACGAGTGCCCCATCGAGCCGGCCCGCAGATCAAATAGGTCAGTCCCAGCGTTGGCACGATCAGCATGACCTGCAACTGTTTGGTGAGGAAGCCAAATCCAATAAAGATGCCGCACAACACAATCCAGCGTGTCCGCCCGTCCTCCAACGCCTGCGCCAGAGCCCATACCGCTGCGATGAGCAGGAACACCAGCAACGCGTCGGGGTTGTTGAAACGGAACATCAGTGTGGCCACCGGGGTTAGCGCGAGCGCCGTACCCGCAATCAGGCCGGCGGAGGGCCCGAAGTGTTTCCGCACGGCCACATACAGCAGCGCTACCGAGGCGACGCCGATTAGAACCTGGGGAATCTGAATGGACCAGGTGTTGACGCCGAAGATCCGTGCGGATATCTCCATGGGCCACAATGACGCCGGGGGCTTGTCGACCGTGATCGCATTACCGCCGTCGGCGGACCCGAACAGGAATGCCTTCCAGCTCTGAGTACCGGCCTGCACTGCTGCCGAGTAATAAGCATTCGCCCACCCATTCCTGCTCAGGCCGTACATCCAGGCGGCCGCCGTGGCAACAAGCAGCAGTGCAAATCGCCCGCGGCCGTGCCTCGTAATCGGCATATCGGCTGGCGATTTCAGGTCCGGGGCGCGGACGGTATCAACCATGCCCAGATTGTCTGAGGAGCCGATGGGCGAACACTATGGGCAGCCTGTGCGCGCGCTATGAACGCGGATCCCCCCCAATGCCCAGGAACTCATAGCCGCCTCATGTCTCGGAACTAGCCGCCGACCACAGTCCCGTCAAAAGATTGTTATCGAAGAACATATTTCACAACAGAGCGAGGTCTCCGCCCACGCGAAGAAGACACATCGTCCATCGCGTCGTCCTAGTGGGCACGATGGCCTGTGTATCGGCCGCGATCGCCGCCGTGGCCGCCGCCGCACCTACCCTTGCCGGGACTCGTTCCACTACTGGGGCACTCACCGTTCTGAGGCCCGGATGCTAGGCCATGGCGGCGGGCAGCGTCACTACGAACGCAGTGTCACCCGGTGCACTACGCACGCTGATCGAGCCGTGGTGCGCCTTGACGACGGCCGCCGCGATCGCCAACCCCAGGCCTGTACTGCCGCCCCGGCGTGACCGGGAGGTGTCGCCGCGGGCGAATCGCTCGAAGATCTCCGATTGCTGTCCAGCAGGTATGCCCGGACCGTCGTCGCGCACCGTGAGCCTGAGCTGATCTTCCTCAATCACCAGGCCTACGGTGATCGCTGTTCCCGGCGGAGTGTGAATTCGAGAATTGGACAGCAGATTAGCTATGACCTGATGCAACCGAGCCTGATCGCCGACAAGAACCACGGGCTCATCGGGCAGGTCGATCAACCAATTGTGTTCCGGTGCGGCGATATGCGCGTCACTAACGGCATCGACCGTCAACTGTGAAAGATCCACCGGTGCTTGTTCGAGTGGACGGCCAGAGTCCAGCCTAGCCAACAACAACAGATCGCCGACAAGCTCGGTCATGCGGGCGGCCTCTGACGCCACCCGACCCATCGCATGGGCCACGTCGGCCGGCACCTGATCACTGTTGCGTTGCGCCAGTTCGGTGTAACCGCTGATCGCTGCCAACGGAGTGCGCAGCTCGTGGCTTGCGTCGGCGACGAACTGGCGCACGCGGGTCTCACTTGCGTGCCGCGCTGACAGCGCGTCCGCGATCCGTTCGAGCATGCGGTTCAAGGCCGTGCCAAGTTTGCCTATCTCCGTATGCACTTGGGCAGGAGACACCGAAACGATGGGCGAGGGCAGATTGACCTCACCTCGCTCCAAGGGCATGTCCGCCACCATGAGTGCCGCGCCGGCCACATCCGACAGGGGCGCCAGTTGGCGACGCACGACAACAATACCGGCGACGACGGCGGCGGTCAGCGCCACTGCACCCACCACACAGAAGATCGCGAAGAGTGACAGCAGGGTGCTGTCCACCCCGGAGGCCGGTAATCCGGTGACGATTGCCGTTCCGTCCTCTGCGATCGCACGAGTGAGTCGATACCTGCCCAGGCCATCCAGCTCCACGGTGGTGCATCCGTCCTCGCCGACCGTGGACAACTGCCGGGATGCGGTTTCCGTAAGCCTTTGTCGAGCACCAGTTATGGTGATCACAGCAGCCTCGGCCGCTCGTCCGTCTCTGAGGACGGCGCCCACCGTTCCCGTGGATTGGCCAGGCGCGTCCAGGAAGATCGGGCCCGGTCCAGCCAGCCGCGGGACGCCCGGCATCGGCGGCGGCGGGCCGAGGTCGAACAAGGTCACCGACCTGAAGCTGGCATCACGTACTTGCTCATCAAGCTGTTCAATCAGGAACCGGCTGGTCGCGAGCATGCTCCCCGCGCCGATACCGATACACACGAGGGCCAGTAGCGTGACCTGCACCGCCAGCAGCCGAGCGCGCAACGACCATGCCGATGGCCCGCGAAATTGTAAGACCATGTCAGTGAATAGGTTTCAGGACATACCCGGCACCCCGAAGGGTGTGGATCATCGGCTCACGGCCGGTATCGATCTTCTTACGCAGGTACGACACATACAGCTCGACGATGTTGGACCGACCGCCGAAGTCGTAGCTCCACACGTGATCCAGGATCTGGCCCTTGCTCAGCACCCGTTTGGCATTGCTCATCATGAACCGCAGCAACTCAAACTCTTTAGCCGTCAAGGCAATTGATTCGCCCGCACGACTAACTTCGTGGCTGTCTTCGTCGAGGACAAGGTCGCCGACAATGATCCGCGCGTCGGCCGAATCAGAAGTGATCCCCGTGCGCCTCAACAGCGCTCGCAGGCGCAGTACCACCTCTTCCAAACTGAACGGCTTGGTCACGTAGTCGTCACCGCCCGCCGAAAGTCCGGCGATCCGGTCTTCCACGGCGTCCTTGGCTGTTAGTAGGAGCACGGGCATACCCGGGTACATGGCACGCAACCTGCCCAGCACCTCCAGACCGCTCATGTCCGGCAACATGACGTCCAGCACCACCACATCTGGGGTGAATTCACGGGCGGCGGTGATCGCTGTCATTCCGTCGGCAGCAGTGGCAATGTCCCAACCTTCGTACCGCAATGCCATCGAGATCAGCTCCGCCAGAGATTCTTCGTCATCGACGACAAGCACCCTGATCGCACTTCCGTCGAAGCGGGACATCGGAGGTCCTACACCCGCACGTGAACCCGTTCCACCTGACATGACCACTCACCAATTCTCTCGAACGGGCTATGCATCCCCTATGTGGAAGCTGTGCGCAGACTGTGCGCCCGTCCCTAACCATCAAGCGACGCTATCGCCAAACACTGCGAGGGCACGCCGTGCGCACACAATCGGGCTGAGATTTGTGCGTCCGGCGTGCCCTCGTGCGGTTGGGTGGCTTTACTTGGCCTTGTACTCGTAGAACCCGACACCGCTCTTCTTGCCGAGGCGCCCGGCCTCGACCATCCGGAGCAACAGCGGCGGGGCCGCGTACAGCGGCTCCTTGTATTCGTCGTACATCGAGTCGGCGATGAGCTTCAGGGTGTCGAGACCGACGAGGTCCGACAGCCGCAGCGGGCCCATCGGGTGCGAAAGTCCGGCCACGACAGCCTTGTCGATGTCTTCGACTGTGGCAAAACCGGATTCGGCCATCCGGATGGCCGCCAGCAAGTACGGAACCAGCAGGAAGTTGACCACGAAGCCGGAGCGGTCGGCGGCACGCACGACCTGCTTGCCCAGCACCTCACTCGCGAAGGCCTCCGTGCGCGCGGCCGCGTCGGGCGTAGTCACCAGCGTCGAGATCAGCTCGACGAGCGGCAGCACGGGCACCGGGTTGAAGAAGTGCAGTCCCAGCACGCGCCCCGGGTTTTTGGTTGCGGCAGCGATTTTCATGATCGGGATGCTGGAAGTGTTGGACGCGAGAACCGCGTCGGGATCGGTGATCACCTCGTCGAGCTTGGCGAAGATCGAGGCCTTGATGGACTCGTCCTCGATGACGGCCTCGATGACGAGCTGGCGATCGGAGAAGTCGGCCAGGTCGGTGGTGAACTTCAGGTTGGCGACGGCGGCATCGCGCTCACGCTCGGTGATCTTCCCGGCAGAGACGCCGCGGTCCAGCGACTTGACGATGCGGGCGGACCCCGCCTTCGCAAGCTCCTCGGTGGTCTCGAAGACCAGCACGTCGACACCGGCACGTGCCGATACCTCGGCGATACCCGCACCCATCTGTCCAGCGCCGATAACTCCTACGCGCGTGATTGCATCCGTCATCTTCGTACTACTCCCTGAACATCGTTGTTAGTTTTGGCTTTCCAGCACACAGGCCCCGCCCAACGGGATACGTGGGCGGGGCCTGTGCTGTCAACTCAGTGGGTCACACCGAGAGTCTTGACGTGGGCGCATTGCCCGGCTAAAGCGGGCGTGACTTAGTGGAACTGACCCTCTTCGGTCGAGCCCTTCAGCGCCGCGGTCGAGGTGTTCGGGTCCACCGTGGTGGCGATCCGATCGAAGTAACCGGCGCCGACCTCACGCTGGTGCTTGGTGGCGGTGTAACCACGGGCCTCGGCCGCGAACTCGCGCTCCTGCAGGTCGACGTAGGCCGTCATGCCCTCGCGGGCGTAGCCGTAGGCCAGGTCGAACATCGAGTAGTTGAGCGCGTGGAAGCCCGCCAGGGTGATGAACTGGAACGTGAAGCCCATGGCACCCAGCTCCTTTTGGAACTTGGCGATGGTGGAGTCGTCCAGGGCTTGCTTCCAGTTGAAGGACGGGCTGCAGTTGTAGGACAGCAGCTGGTCCGGGAACTCGGCCTTGACGGCTTCCGCGAACTTGCGGGCGACCGCGAGGTCCGGCACGCCGGTCTCCATCCAGATGAGGTCGGCGTACGGGGCGTAAGCCTTGGCACGCGCGATACAGGGCTCGATGCCCTTCTGCACGTTGTAGAAGCCCTCGGCGGTGCGCTCACCGGTGACGAAGGGCTGGTCACGCTCGTCCACATCGGAGGTGATGAGGGTGGCGGCCTCGGCATCGGTACGCGCGATGACGACGGTCGGGGTGTTCGCGACGTCGGCGGCCAGGCGCGCCGAGGTCAGGGTGCGGACGTGCTGCTGGGTGGGGATCAGCACCTTGCCACCGAGGTGGCCGCACTTCTTCTCGGAGGCCAGCTGGTCTTCCCAGTGGGTACCGGCGGCACCCGCGGCGATCATGGCCTTCTGCAGCTCGTAGACGTTCAGCGCGCCACCGAAGCCGGCCTCGCCGTCGGCGACGATAGGCACCAGCCAGTTGTCGACGCTGGTGTCACCCTCGACACGGGCGATCTCGTCGGCGCGCAGCAGCGCGTTGTTGATGCGGCGAACAACGGCCGGCACCGAGTTGGCCGGGTACAGGCTCTGGTCCGGGTAGGTGTGACCGGAGAGGTTGGCGTCACCGGCGACCTGCCAGCCGGACAGGTAGATGGCCTTGAGGCCGGCACGGACCTGCTGCACGGCCATGTTGCCGGTCAGCGCGCCCAGCGCGTTGATGTAGGAGCCGTCACCCTTGGTGACGCCTTCCCACAGGATTTCCGCGCCACGGCGGGCCAGGGTGTTCTCCTCGACGACGCTGCCCTGCAGCTCCTCGACCTGGGCGGCGGTGTAGTCGCGGGTGATGCCCTTCCAGCGGGGGTTGGTGTCCCAGTCCTGCTGGATTTCGGCCGCGGTGCGCGGCTTTCCGACGTTCGACATTGGTACTCCTTGCTATGACCCTGAGTTACTTGCCCTGACGTTTGGCTGTCGCAGACAGATTGTTAACGCCCAGGCACGTTCACTGCGTTGACTGTTACGACGATGGCACAGACCATATGCGCAGGTCCACCCGTTCCCAATGCCAATTTTCGCTAGGGATTAACGAGCTATTGCTAACCTTGCGAAGCGGCTAATCGTACGCCCGTACTGTTGCTACCGACCGGTAACCAACAATCCCCTGTTCAGAACGCTCGTACTGTTAAACAACCGACGCTGTGTCTAGTTATCGAGCGAATATCGAGGCGAGAGCCTTCACCTCGTCGCCAACGACATATGTGAGCGTTGTAACACTGCGACCGGGGACGCCGAGCTCGGTTCCGTCCTCGTAGACGTTGGTGATGATCTCAAGCTTGTCCCCCAGCGAAACCGCGGAGTCATGTTCGAGGCTCACTCGATAGGGGCCCGACAGCAGGTCGGGATTCCGCGAGAGGTGATCCTCCACGATGCTCCAGTAAACGGAGTTGTTCATGTGGTCGAACAGATCCATATCGGTAAACCGCACCGGGAAGTCCCGGATATCGGTCGCGGTCTCCCGGCTTCCGGGCTTGTTGTAGGGCTTCCACCGCAACCGGTCCACATCCGTGGTGGACGCGACGGTGGCCAGGAAGTCGTCTTCGATACGGGCCGGCCCCTGGGTCTCACGGCTGACGTGAATCCAGAATGCCTCGGACTCCACCAGTCCCCCGTCGCGACCGTCGAGCCGCACCCGCATCTGGCACCACCGATTGGACGTCGCCGAGCACCAACGGCGCAGCCACAGGGCCTCCCGGAACTCAATGGGCTTGATCACGTCGATCATGGTGCGGCGGACGACCCAGTGCGGGTGGGTCTCCTCGGCCTCCACGCCGCGCAGGTGGTCCTGCCCAATGTCCTGGATATGCCGGGCGGCCCCGTCCAGCCGCAAACGCCCGCCGGAGTCGACGTCGGCGATCCGAACGGGCCAACGGCCCTCGTAGACGTGGGGATGCGCATGGGGCACGGGCATCATGTCTTTGTCGAGGCCAATGCTGGCTTCCACACTCACGGGGCGGTCCTTTCGCGAGGCCGCGCCGGCTTCCGGCACGACAGAGAGCGCGTCAGCCGCGCATTCCCGAAAGCCATGGTCCCATAACCGAAACGGGCCAAGCATCGACGGCGTGTCATGGCGCATTCGATTGGCACCCAATCGATCTCACAACGCTCGAGGAATGGCCGCCCACAATCCTCTTGTCGGACCATACGATCGCCTGGTGGTAACCACCCGGCAGGGCCCCGACAGCAGGGTCGCCCGCGCTCTGCTCGCGACCGCCGTTCTGTTGTTCACGATCGCCATCGGCGGGCTCGTGATCACTGGGCACACCGTGGTCAGGTTCTCCTCGGACGAGGCCGCCGAGCCCTATCCGCTGTGGAAGCCGTTGACCTCGTCACTGATCGTGCTGCTGCTCACCCGCCTGGTGCCCGTGCGCCTGCCGGCGATCGACCCGCTCGCCGACATCGGTCCAGAGCGCCTCACCCGCGAAGTGTGGGTGCTGGTGGGTGCCGCCCTCGCGTTCCCCGCCCTCGTCGTCGCGGCAGCGGCGACCGGGATACCGCGGGATGCCGTGTACAGCCCGATCAAGGTGCTGATGTTCCTCGTAGTTCCGCTGCTGGCCTTCCGTATCTTCCGTGGCGGTGTGCCGCAGGAGCCGAAGGCGCGGTGGGCTGCCCGGCTGGACCGCACCCGCCTGCTGGCGCCAATCATCCCGGTTGTCGCATGGATCGTGTTGGCTCGACTCGGCCCCCTCGCACCGCCCGCCATCCCCCTGGCAAGTCTGCCTGATCCCCTCACCATCGCCGTAGCCTCGCTAATCACACTGCTGACGGCGAGCGTGCTCGAGGAAGTGTTCTACCACGGGTACCTGCAGACCCGGCTGGAATCACTGGTTGGCCGTTGGCCGGCCATCGCTACGTCGTCGGTGCTCTTCGCCGCGATGCATATCGCTTCACACGTGCAGGTCAACACAGTGGCAGTCGACCTCGCGACGATCGTGGCCGTCCAAGGAACGTTCGGCGTGATGCAGGGCTATCTATGGAGCCGGTATCGAAACATCTGGGCTCCGATCGCCATTCACATTGCCGTCAACTTGATCTACCTCGACATGCTCATCAGCTGACGATCGCTCGCGCACCGAGAGGCACATCACCGCCGCGATGACGCAGAGCCCGGCGGCGAGCCGGAATGCGTTGTCCTAGTTGCCCTGCTGGTCACGTAGCCATCCAGCACCCGCTGCCGCGATGGCCGCCCCGATCTGATGCGAGGCGAAGACCCCTCCGAACACCACGGGTGTGCGTTCACCAAAATAGTTACGGCACAGCGCAATGGTCGGCGGCACGGTGGCCACCCAATCCAATCCGTAGAAGATGATGAACACCCATGTAGAGGGCTCAGCGCGAGGAGAAAGCAAGGTGGGCAGCATCAGCGAAAGACCGCGCCCAAAGTAGTAGATACCCAACAGAACGCGCGCATCGATCCGGTCGGTGAGCCATCCGGAAAACACCGTCCCCGCGACGTCGAAGACGCCGATCAGTGCCAGCAGGCTTGCGGCCATGGTGGTCGGCATCCCGTGGTCGTGCGCCGCGGGGATGAAGTGGGTGCCGATCAATCCGTTGGTGGTCATTCCGCAGATCGCGAAACTGCCTGCCAGTAACCAGAAGACGGGTTGCCGCGCTCCGATGAGCAGCCCCTTCGAACGCCGCACCGAAACCCCCGGATGCAGCGCCCGATTCGTCGGTCTCTGCACCAAACGGGCCAACTCCCTTATCGGCAGGTCGGTTTCGCATGAACAACACGACCAGCGGAACCACGGATACCGCCGACGCAGCCACCATCACCGAGGCCCACCGCCAGCCATGGGCATCACTCACCACCGCCACCAACGGCAGGCAGATGAGCTGGCCAGTGATGTTCGGCCAGGCCGGTGCCGACCGCTACCACGTCATAACCTGCGGGTTGTCCTGTTCGCCCGTCATGACTACCTCGGGGTATGCGATCACACCACAGGAGGGGACTGCCGCGCTGCACCGTGCCGACACCGTCATCGTCCCCGGTACCCAGTACCCGCCGGCGCGGCTTCGCGGCGAGCTGGCCGAGGACCTCCGCGCCGCGCTCGACACCATCAGGCCGGGTACCCGCATCGTCTACATCTGCATCGGAGCCTTTGTGCTCGGTGCCGCGGGACTGCCCGACGACCGTCGCGCCACCACCCATTGGCACAAGGCGGACGATTTTCGTGGGCTGTACCCACGCGTGGTGCTCGATGAGACGGTCTTGTTCGTCGACGACGGCGACGTTCTGACATCGGCGGGACTGGCCTCGGGAATCGACTTGTGCTTGCACATTATTCGACAAGACCACGACACGGCGGCGGCCAACGATGTGGCCCGGTATTGCGTGGTGCCGCCATGGCGGGAGGGCGCAATTCATCGACCGGCCACTCCCCGAATACACCGGGGATTCAACGGCATCCGCCCGCAGCTGGGCCCTGGAGAACCTCACCGAACCGTTGACGGTGCGGCAATTGGCCGACCATTCCCGGATGAGCGTGCGGACCTTCAATCGACGTTTCCGCGACGAGACCGGCGATTGGATGCGGCAGCAGCGTGTCGAATGCGCCCGGACACTCCTGGAATCACACGATCTTGCCGTGGACGGGGCGGCCCGGCGGTCGGGCCTCGGCTCGGCGGCGAATCTGCGGCACCACCTACGCCGTGGGTTCGGCATGAGTCCCACCCACTACCGAAAAACGTTCCGGGGCAGTTGACCGGCTAGACGATGCCTACACCGGTCAGCACTTGCCAGATCCCGACCACCGCGAAAAGGACGAGCAGCACTACTTGCCGGTGGGCGAGTGCCCAGTTGTGAATCGGTTCGAGTATCGCCTGGGTTCTCGCCGGAGCGATCACGTAGCTGACGAGCGCTACCTCGAAAACGGCAAGCATCGCGAAGACGAAAACAACGGCAGCGAGAACCTGCGTGCCCAGCGCGGTTCCCGACCCGACAACGATGGTGTCGACCAGGAGAACCAGCGGAGGCGGAGGCATGTATCCGATGCCGAGCACCAGCGCGACCCACAGCGCACCGTTCTCCCAGGCACCCTTGCCATGATGGAAAAGGCGTCGAAACTTCGCCACCACCACGGCGACCGCACCCCTGATGCGGCCAACCGACGGGGGTTCGGCCGTCGGAGTCTCCGGATCTAGTACCAAAACCGACGAATCCCCACCCGCGCCGGCGGCCACAGGCTGATTCTCTCGCTTACGCGACCGAAGACGCACCGCGATGACAACGGCCAGCGCGATGCACAGCACGCCGGTTCCCAGTTGGAGCGGCTTGACGGACGAGCCCGGGTCCGCGGTCGCAAGGTTCTTCGCGAAAGACGCGAAACTCGGCACCATATGCAAGGCGAAAAGCGCGATCACAAAGGACGGCACATTCACCATCAGCGCGCCAACCCAGAAGGCCAAGAGGTTTTGCACCGGCCGAGGCCGCGAGATGACCACCAAAATCAGGCCGAGCAGCACCGGATTGAGTGACATCAAAAATGCCAACCCCAATAGTTCGCGCCACATATCGATAACCCTACTCTGTTTGCTCACGAATGGCAGCGCCAGCCGAAATACTTCGAATTGCGCTGGCTACATTGACGAGAAGGCTGATCATTCCGACAGAAGGCAGCTCAAAAAACTTAGCCATCATGAAACAGCTTGCGTTGCGACCCCGACCATTCCTCGCCCGCTAAAGCAATCCTTGCAATCGCAAGTCACTCGCATATTTAGCGATGATCGGCGCCGAGACTTGTGGAATATCGTGACCGGAACCAATCTTGGCCTCTCGCACCGCGGCCTGGAATCGGTCGGCCGGAGCCATCGACCCCCGCGAGGGTTCCGGCGGCTTCCCGTCCCAACCGTGATCCTGCAAGATCTTCAGCATCTGCAACACGGAGCCTTGGCGCTGATGATCTGGCAATTCGTGCAGACCGGACTCGAAGCGCGTCACCCACTCACTGAAATCGCTGATGCGTTCAATCGGGTGGCCGGCCTCTATCAGCCAATCGACGTACTCGTCGATTCCAATGCCGTCGTCATGCGGATTCATCACGTGATAGGTCTCGAATCCCGTGAACGATCCGGTGGATGTGCCGGCCGCCTGGCCTCCGAGCCTGGTAATCGCCTCGGCAACGAATTCCACGGGTAGCCCGTCGAAGTGCGCGCGCTGACGATTCCCGTCGTCGGTGAGTCGGTACACGGAATGGGGCGCGACTCCGGTGGCGACAATGCTCAGCACCATTCGGGCGACCGTGTCGGAGGCATTCACTTGGCCCGCGTAACTGGTGCCGACCATGATCATGCCCGAACGGAACACCGTGACCGGCAAACCAACCTGCTCGTGGGCCTCGCGGAGTAGCACCTCGCCGGCCCACTTGCTGTTGCCATAGCCGTTCGCATAACTCCCATCGGAAGGCCGAATGGCACTAATGTGCCGGATATCGGCATCCTCGACGAAGGTCGACTTCTCGATCTCTCGCCCGACGTCGGCCGTCGAGACGAACGTGTACGGCTTGAGTTTCGTGGTCAACGCGAACCGGATCAGTTCCGCCGTGCCGACCACGTTGGGTCCAAACAGCTCGCTGTAGGGCAGAACGCTATTGACAAGCGCTGCGGAATCGACGATCAGGTCGACGGTGTCGGCCAGCCGCTGCCAGGTCACTTTATCCAGACCGAGGCCGGGTTCAGCCTTGTCACCAGCGATTACCTGCAACCGGTCAGCGGCGAGCGCTTCGTAGACCCGGATCAATTCCGCATCGCCGCTGTCGAAGGTCCTGTCGAGACGGCGTCGGGCCTCTTCGTCGGACTTGGCACGCACCAGGCAGATCAGCGTGCCGTCGACCTGTTCCAGCTCCTTGAGCCATTGCAGCACGAGGTAGCGCCCCAGGAAACCGGTCGCTCCGGTCAGCAGCACCGTCCGCGGACGCGCATTGGCGGGCGGCAGCGCCGGAGCCGCCTGCAGCGTCGCCTCATCGATGAACTTGTCCAGCTTAAGGTCACTGGCCCTTACCTCGGAGGCACCGGGTCCATGCACGGATGCATAGGTCGGTCCGTTGGTCCAGGAGCCTGCCGCACCGTCCAGGTACGCGCTCAGGCTTCGCACCGACGGCGCCTCAAAGAGGGTTCTCACCGCCAGCTGAGCATCGAGCGAGGTGTTGATCGCGGCAACCACCCGCATCGCGGAGATCGAGTCTCCACCCAGATCAAAGAACGAATCGTCGGTCCCGACCCGCTCTACGCCCAGTACCTGCGCGTAGATGCCGGCGAGTGTCTCCTCCACCGCATTGGCCGGAGCGCGGTAGCGGGCTGCGTCGTCGTACTCGGGCACGGGGAGGGCACGCTTATCGAGCTTGCCGTTGACCGTCAGCGGCAACGCCTCCAGCTTGACCAGCGCAGCCGGCACCATGTACGGCGGCAGTCGCTTGGCCAAGGAACTGCGCAGTTCGGCGGGCTCACCGGTGCCGATGAAATACCCGACCAGGCGCTTGTCGCCGGGGCGGTCCTCGCGGGCGATCACCGCCGCCTGCGCCACCCCGTCCAGGTCGGCGAGGGCTGCCTGAATCTCACCGAGCTCGATGCGGAAGCCGCGAATCTTGACCTGCTCATCGGCGCGGCCGAGGTATTCGAGCTGACCGTTGACGACCCAGCGCACCAAGTCCCCGGTGCGATACATACGCGCTCCCGGCTCCCCGAACGGGCACGCAGTGAACCGTGAGGCGGTCAGCGCTGAGCGGCCCACATAACCGAGGCCGACACCAAGTCCAGCCACATACAACTCGCCGACCACACCCGGTGGGACCGGTCGCAGCCACCGGTCCAACACGAACAACGCGGCGTCGGGAACCGGAACACCGATCGGCACCACACCCGATCCGGCGATCAACTCACCAAACGTGGCATAGATCGTCGTCTCCGTCGGACCGTAACCGTTGATCATCACCCGTCCGGGCGCCCACTTATCCACCACGTCGGTGGGGCAGGCTTCACCGGCGACGACCAACGTCATACCGTCCAGTCCCTCCGGCGACAGCATTCCCACCGCCGACGGGGTCTGGAACAAAACGGTGACCTTTTCACGGATCAGCAGAGCGCGGAAATCATCCGGCGACCGAACGACCGAATCGGGAACGATGACCAGTCGGCCACCGTGCAGCAGCGCCCCAAAGATCTCCCATACGGTGATGTCGAAGACCAGCGACCCCGCCTGCGTCCACACCTCGCCCGGCCCCGTGGGCATATGGGTGAGCGGGAACTTCAGTGCTTGAGTCACGTTGCCGTGCGCGATGGCCACGCCCTTGGGGACACCCGTCGTTCCCGAGGTGTAAATCGTGTACGCAACGTCGTCGGGTGCCGGAGTGAGCAACGGCACGTGGCCGTAGATGGCACCCGTGGGGTCGTCTTCGGCATCGTCGAACTGGACGACCGAGACTCCGGACCCGTCGAACCGCGCGCGCAGCTCGGCGGTCGTGACGGCCGCGATGGGCACCGCATCGGACAGCATGAACTCCAGCCGCGTGTCCGGCACCGACGGATCGATCGGCAGGTACGACGCCCCGGTCTTGAGAATCGCGAGGATCGCCACAATCGCATCGTCGGAGCGGGGCATCAACAGCGCCACCGACTCACCCGGACCGGCGCCGTAGATCGCCAGTAGATTCGCCAGCCGCGTGGCGGCCTCATCCAGCTCGCCGTAGGTCGTGGAGCGGCCCTCGAAGGTCAGCGCCACCGCCTCGGGGGCACGGTTGACCTGCTCGGCGAACGATTCCGGAATGGACAACACCGGCTCCGGTCCCCGCGCCAGTACCTTGCGATTGCCCCAGCCATCGAGCTGCTTGTGCTCACTGGTCTTCAGCACATCGAGCGACGAGAGTCGTTGCGAGGCATCGGCAACCATCGACGTCAGCACCCGTTCGAACCGCTCGAACACGGCGTCGATACCGGCCGTATCGAACTTGTCGGTATCGAACTCGACGCGAATACCCAGCTCATGACCCGGTAGCGCCATCACCGACAGCGGGTAGTGGTTGTACTCGCGGGTGACGAACTCGGTGATAGCCAGCTCCTGCACACCGGTGAAGGCGCTGGTGTCAATGGGGTAGCTCTCGTACAGGAAGAGCGTGTCGAACAGCTGCTCGTGGCCCACGATGTGGTGGATCTCGTTCAGTGCCAGATGCTCGTGCTCGATGGTGTCGTTATGGGCACTCTGCAGCTGCCCCAACAACTCGGCGACCGTGGTGGCCGCAGTGGCGCGTGCCCGCACCGGCACCGTGTTGATGAGCAGACCCACAATGGAATCGGACCCGGCGAGCTCTGCGGGCCGCCCCGAAACCGCCGTACCGAATGCGACGTCATCTTGTCCGGTCACCACCATGAGCAGCTGTGCCCACGCCGCCTGCAACACCGTGCTGATCGTGGTGTGCTGCGATCGCGCGAGATCGGCAAGGGCCTGCGTAGTCTTGGCCGACACCCGATAGGACTCGACGCCCCTGGCGCCCGGGGGTGCCGGCGGAGCGACGAGAGTCGGAGTGTCGAAACCGGCCAGCACCTCACGCCAGGCCGCCCGTGCGGCGTCTTGATCCTGTTCCGCCAACCAGCCGACGAAGTTGCGGTACGCCGATGGCGCGGGAAGCCGCTGACCGAAGTAACTCGCGAAGATCTCCTGCAACAGGATCGGCAACGACCAGCCGTCAATCACGACGTGGTGGAACGTCAGCACGAACCGGTGTTTGTTCCCCTCGGTGCGAATCAGCGCCGCGCGCAACGTCGGTCGATCGGCCAGGTCACAGACCGCGGCACGCTCGGCAGCGCAGAGCTGCTGAATCTCCTCGTCGGGAGTCAGATCGTCCCCACGAAGGTCGAGGTATCGCCATGCGATCACCGGTTCGGCAAGAATCACCTGTACCGGATCGCCGAACTGCGTGCAGAACCGGGCAGCCAGATTGGGATGCCGGCGCACGACAGCGTGAACCGCGTCGCGGAGCCTGAGCTGGTCGACGAGACCGGTCACCGTGATATCGAGCTGCACCGCGTAGAAGTCGACTCCCGCGGCGTCGTCGTCCAGTACCCCGGCCGCGCGTGCGAACGTGGTGTGGAAGAGCAGACCCTGCTGAATGGGTGTCAGCGGGAGCACGTCAACGATGCTGTGCTGCTCGTGCAACTGATCGATCTGATCTTGACTCAACTGTGCGGGAGCGATATCGGACGGGGTCAACCCGCCGCCACCACTGCGGACATACGCGCAGATCCCGGCGAGGGCCTCGAACCACAGCTGACTCAGCCGCTGCACCTGCGGCTCGGTGACCGACGAGGGTGCCCAGGTCCAGCCGGCCCGCAGATGAGCGCCAGACTCTTCGCCGAGTCCACCCTCCACGATTCCGGCATTGAGATCCACCGTGTACATCAGCGGCATCGACACCGAAGAAGCCACGCTGATTGAGGTCAGGCTGTCCTCGTTGATCCGCCAGAGCTCGTCGGTGAGATCCGCCGCGCCGGCGCCGAGACGACCGAGGTAGTTGAATCCGATAACCGGTTCCGCCACCGCCAGGTCTACGTCGCGGTTCAGGTAGCGCAGCAGTCCGTAGGTCAACGGATCGGGAAGCGCGCGCAATTGTTCCTTGGCGCCCTTGATAATTGGCCCCAATTCGGCGGCCCCACCGGACACTTCCTGCCAGGACAGCCCACCGACACTCAACGCCACCGGGTACTTGGTGGTGAACCAGCCGACGGTGCGCGACAAGTCGATATCGTCCGCCAGCTCTTCGTGGCGCCCATGACCCTCGACACCAATGCCGACCGACGCCACGTTGGAATCCAGGAACTCGTTCCAGGCCAATCCGAACGCGATCAGCAGAATGTCTTGTACCCCAGCGTGAAACGCCGCGGGGACCTCACTCAGGAGCTCCCGGGTGGTCTCGGCATCGAGAGACACCGAGAGCGTATTGGCCGTCGCATAGGTGTCCAGCCCGGGGAGCACTGCGGGCAGTGCCGCAGGAACCGCTGTCACCTCTCGCCAGGCATCGGCCGTTGCGACCACCTCGGCGGAACGCGCGTGTTCGTCGAGCAGCGAGGCCCAACGAGCGAACGAGGTCCCTCCCGTCGGCAACTCCACCGGCTGCCCGCTATGGTGCTGCGCCCAGGCAATATTCAAATCTTCCAAGAGAATTCGCCATGACACGCCATCGACCGCCAGGTGATGGATCATCAGGGCCAACTGCCGGGTGTCGGGGACCCACACCGCGCTCAGCTCGGATCCCGCGGCCGGATTAAGCTGAGCACGGGCCGCCACCAGCTCCGCGTCCGACAAGGTCTCCGCGACACGCAGGCAATCACGAGCGTTCACCGCACCCTTCTCCGGGACGGTCAGGGACCATACCCCGGTGTCGGAGGCGCCGTCGTCCTCGGCGCGCAACCGCAGGGTGGCGTGCCGGTCGAGCAGCGCCTGCAGCACGACGACGACATCGTCCTCCGCCACCCCGGCAGGGGCCTGCAGAACGATGGTCTGATTGAACTGGTCGGTGGGACCTTGCACGCCGTGCAGCCAGTGCATGATCGGGGTGGCCGACAGGGGGCCGATGCCCTCGTCGACGACACCGGCCTGGCCGTCCGAGAGGGAGGCCACCGCCGCTACCCCGCTGACGGTCTGCTCGACGAAGATGTCACGTGGCCGGCACAACACCCCAGCCGCCCGCGCACGCGACACCACCTGCATCGACAGAATGCTGTCGCCGCCGAGATCGAAGAACGACTCGTCGACACCTACGCGATCCACGCCGAGAACCTGGGCGTAGATATCGGCCAGGATCTTCTCCACCGGTCCGGACGGTGCGCGGTAGTCCGTACCGACACTGCGGTATTCAGGTGCGGGCAGGGCGCGCTTGTCCAGCTTCCCGTTCACCGTCAACGGCAGTGTCTCCAGCACCACCACCGCCGCCGGAACCATGTACGCCGGAAGCCTTTCCGCGAGCGCGGTGCGGGCTTCAACCGGATCGGCGCTTCCCATGATGTAGCCGACGAGGCGCTTGTCGCCGGGGCGGTCCTCGCGGGCGATGACCACCGCCTGCTCCACGCCGTCCAGGCGCGCCAGTGCGGCCTGAATCTCACCCAGTTCGATGCGATACCCGCGAATCTTCACCTGCTCGTCCGCGCGGCCCAGGTACTGCAGCTGGCCGTCCTCACCCCACTGCACCAGATCGCCGGTGCGGTACATCCGCGAGCCTGGCCCACCGAACGGGCAAGCGAGGAACCGCGATGCGGTCAACCCGGATCGGTGCGCATAGCCGGGGGCGACCCCGTTACCGGCGACATAAAGCTCGCCCACAACGCCTTCAGGTGCTGGCCGCAGCCACTTGTCCAAAACGAACAGCGCGGCTCCGGGTACCGGTGAACCGATCGGTGCCACATCCGAACCTGGCCTCAGCGGTCCACTCATCGCCGCGTAGATCGTGGCCTCGGTCGGACCGTAGGCGTTGATCATCGTTCGCCCACTGGTGGCCCACCGATCCACCAATTCTGTCGGGCAGGCCTCACCGGCGACGATGAGCGTCGTCGACTCCAGCCGTTCGGGCGATAACATGCCTGCCGCCGAAGGGGTTTGACACAGGACGCTGACCTTCTCGCTGATCAACAGGTCGTGAAGTTCGTCCGGTGAAGACGCGATCGACTCGGGCACCACCACCAGGCGGCCACCGTGCAGCAGCGCGCCCCAGATCTCCCACACCGAAACGTCAAAGACCAACGAATGCCATTGCGACCACACATGGCCGGGGCCGGCCGGCAGATCGGCGCGCACCGCGTCCACCAACTGCGTGACGTTGTGGTGGGTGACCGCAACTGCCTTGGGGACACCGGTCGTGCCCGAGGTATAGGTCATGTACGCGAGGTCATCGGGTTCCGGTGCGGAGAGCGCGGAACTGGGCTGGCCATCGATGAGGGGATCGTCGATTTCGGTCACCCGCACATTGAGTCCGTCGAATCGCGAGCTCAAGTCGGCCATGGTGAGAATCGCTACTGGTCCCGCATCCGACACCATGAACTTGATGCGCTCGTCGGGATGGGCGGCGTCGATCGGCAGATAGGCGGCCCCGGTCTTGAGCACTGCCAAAAGCCCGATGATCGCCTCGCCCGAGCGCGGAACCAGCAGCCCCACAACCTCTCCCGGGCCAGCTCCATTACCCGTCAGCAGGTGGGCAATACGGTTGGTGACCAGATCCAGTTCGCGATAGGTCCACGACCTGTCCCTGCACACCAGCGCGACGGTCTCCGGCGCGCGCTCCACCTGGACTGC
Source organism: Mycobacterium sp. D16Q14 (assembly GCA_002013415.1). Classification (GTDB taxonomy): domain Bacteria; phylum Actinomycetota; class Actinomycetes; order Mycobacteriales; family Mycobacteriaceae; genus Mycobacterium. The sequence continues at coordinate 54,523 of MAEX01000003.1, read as the reverse complement.
GAACAGCACCGGGATCGAGACGGGTTCGGCGGTCGGCTCGGTGAGCACCGCCCGGTTACCCCACTCGTCGAGTCGGTCGTGATCGTCGTCGTCGAGAAGATCCATCGACAACAAAGTCCGGGTGGGATCGGCGCTCATGAGGGCTCCTTCTTCTTCCCTTTGACATCGGATGTCATCGCCTCCAGCACACGCTGGAACCTCTTGACCAACTTTCCAATTCGGACAGCGTTGAAGACGTCGGTGTCAAATTCCACGCGAAGCCCCAGCTCGTGGCCCGGTGTGGCTTGCACCGCGAGCGGGTAATGGTTGTACTCACGATTACTGAACCCGGTGATAGACAACTCGTGCACACGCGATAGCGCAGCCGTGTCGATCGGGTAGTTCTCGTAGACGAACATGGTGTCGAACAGCTGATCATGCCCGACGGCACGATGAATCTCGTTGAGCGCCAGGTGCTGATGCTCCAGTGTGTCGCCGTAGGCACCCTGCAGCTGGTCCAGCAGGTCGGCGATGGTGGTGGCCGAGGTGATGGTCGCGCGCACCGGCACCGTGTTGATCAACAGACCCACCATCGATTCCGCCCCGACGAGGTCGGTGGGCCTGCCCGACACCGCGGTGCCGAAGGCGACATCGGTCTGGCCGGTCAGCCACATCAGCAGCTGAGCCCACGCGGCTTGCAGCACCGTGCTGACCGTGGTGCGGCAGGAACGAGCGAGCTCGCCGAGTGCCTGCGTGGTCTCGGCGGACACCTCGAAGGACTCAACCCCTCTCCGGCCCAGCATCATTCGACCCGGCGGTGCGACCAGGGTCGGGGTCTCGAAACCTTCGAAGACCTTGCCCCAGGCCGAGCCCGCGGCGCTGTTGTCCTGTCCGGAAAGCCAGGTGACAAACCTGCGATAGGCCACCGGCGCCGGCAGGCGTTCGCCGAAGTAGCTCGCGAAGATCTCCTGCAGCAGGATCGGCTTTGACCACCCGTCGAGCACGATGTGGTGATTGGTGACCAGGAACCGGTACTGGTCCTCCCCGGTCCTGGCCAGCGCCGCCCGGAACGCGGGTTGCCCGGCCAAATCGCAGACCGCGGCCCGCTCCGCGGCGGAAAGCCGCTCGATATCAGCGCCACCGTCCGCGTCAAGCTCGATGTACTGCCATGCCAGTTCGGGATCGGCCGGAATGAGCTGTACCGGCTGGCCGAACTCCTCATAGAACGTGGCAACGACATTCGGGCGACGTTTGATCGCGGTGTGCACCGCCTCCTCGAGCCGCTTCGGATCCAGCGGACCGCTCAAGGCCACATCGAGCTGCACCGCATACAGGTCGTCGCCGCCCTCCATGGCATCAGGTGCCAGATTGGAGTGGAAAAGCAGCCCCTGCTGCAGCGGAGTCAGCGGCAGGACATCGGCGATCTGATATTTCTCATGCAACTGGTCGATCTGTCGCTGGCTCAGACGCGCCGGAACGATATCGGACGGAGTGAGCCCGCCACCACCGGTGCGCACATGGGAGCAGATCCCGGCGAGCGCGTCGAACCAGAGCCGGCTGATCCTGTCGACCTGATCGTGGCTCAACGCCGATAGCGCCCATGTCCACGTCGCATGCAACCGACCGGAGTCGGACCCGGCGCCTTCCATCACACCGGCATTGAGCTCGACGGTGTGACCCAACGGTGTTGGCACCGATGTGGCCGCGGCGGTGATCGACACCCCATCCTGGTCGATCCGCCACAGATCCTCGGAGAGATCGGCACCACCGGCACCAAGTCGTCCCAGGTAGTTGAATCCGATCGCCGGATCCGGTCCCGCGACGTCGATATCGGGGTTCAGGTACCGCAGCAGCCCGTACGTGAGTCCGTCGGGCAGGGCGCGCAGTTGTTCCTTGGCGCCCTTGATGATGGGAGCCAGCGCGGAATCACCGGCAACCACCTGTCCCCACGCCAGTTCACCCACCGCCAAAGATACTGGGTACTTGCTGGTGAACCAGCCGACGGTGCGAGAAAGGTCAATGTCTCGCTCGAGAGTCCCGCCCAATTCTTCGTTGCGGCCGTGGCCCTCCACGTCGATTCCGATCGGCGCACCGCTGGAACCGAGAAACTCGTTCCACGCCAAGGCGAAAGCGATCAGCAAGATGTCCTGGACCCCAGCGTGATATGCGGCGGGCACCTCACCCAGCAACTCCCGGGTGAGGTCGGCGTCCAGCGATACCGACAGCTGTCCCGCACTGACATAGGTATCCATCGTGGGGTGTGCCGGCGGCAACGCGGCCGGGATCGCCTCTACCTCGCGCCACGTGTCTGCCAACGCCACCACGTCGGCAGAGCGCGCGTGCTGGTCGAGCAGCGTCGCCCATCGGGCAAATGATGTTCCGCCCGACGGCAGTTCCACCGGTTGTCCGCCGTGGTGCTGCGCCCACGCAATATTGCAGTCTTCTAACAGAATTCGCCACGACACCGCATCCACCGACAGGTGGTGAATGATGAGCACCAGACGACTGTTGCCGCGCTCCCACAGCGCGCTCAGCATCGAACCGGTAGCGGGGTTCAGTCTCGAACGCACCTGATACAGCGCCTCGTCCGTCAACGCATCCACGGCAAGCAGGCAATCGCGCGCGTCTACCGCCCCCGTCTCCGGGACCAGAAGCGACCAATCATCACCGGTGTCTTCGGCGCGAAGCCTCAGGGTGGCATGCCGATCCAACAAAGCCTGCAACACGATGACCACATCGTCATCGGTGACTCCCGCGGGAGCTTGCAGCACCACGGTCTGATTGAACTCATCGACCTTGCCGCCAAGCCCATGCAGCCATTGGATGATCGGCGTGGCCACCACCGGACCTGTGCCCTCGTCCACGACTGCCGTCGCTCCGTCGGCGAACACCGCCACCTGCGCCAGCCGCGATACGGTCTGCTCGACGAAGATGTCGCGTGGCCGCAGCAACAGGCCGGCAGCGCGCGCACGGGCCACCACCTGCATCGACGAAATGCTATCCCCGCCAAGGTCGAAGAAAGAATCGTCGATACCGATCTGTTCTACGCCAAGCACCTGCGCGTAGATACCGGCCAAGATTTCCTCGACCGCATCCTCGGGCGCCCGGTAATGATCGGCGTCCTGGTACTCGGGTGAGGGCAGCGCGCGTGTGTCGAGCTTGCCGTTGACCGTCAACGGCAAGGCCGCCAACACCACAACGGCCGCGGGGACCATATACGCGGGTAGCCGCTCGGCCAGCACGGAGCGCACCGCCGCGGGATCCAAAGTCCCTGCGATCGATTCGGTGACGTAGCCCACCAACCGCTTATCGCCGGGCCGGTCCTCACGTGCGATCACCGCCGCTTGATCCACGCCGTCCAGACGGGCCAGTGCCGCGTGTACCTCTCCGAGTTCGATGCGGTAGCCGCGGATCTTCACCTGTTTGTCGGCACGTCCCACATACCGCAGCTGGCCGTCCTCGCCCCACTGCACCAGGTCTCCGGTGCGGTACATCCGCGATCCGGGCGCCCCGAATGGGCATGCGACGAAACGTGTTGTCGTCAGGTCCGAACGTCCCAGGTACCCGCTCGCCTGGCCGGACCCCGCCACATACAACTCGCCGACGACGCCTACCGGCACCTGGCGCAGCCAACCGTCCAACACGAAGAAGGCGAGATGCTCCAACGGCACGCCAATCGGGCTGCTATTGCTGACAACGTCACCGCTGCCGATCTCCCGGAAGGAGGCGTGCACTGTCGTCTCGGTGATGCCGTACATGTTGATCATCCGCGGCAGCCCCGGGTGACTGTCGAACCATGGCGAGAGACGCTGCGGTTCCAGTGCCTCTCCGCCGAAGACCACCGTCTGCAGCTTGAGCTGCTGCCCCACTTCGGGTTGCAGCGCATCCGCGGTTTGCAACGCGTAGAAGGCCGAAGGAGTCTGACTCAGGACGCTAACTTCTTCACTGACCAGCATGGCGTGCAGTTCTTCCGGAGAGCGCACCACCGCATCGGGCACGATGAGTAGCCGCCCGCCGTACAGCAGAGCACCCCAGATTTCCCACACGGAGTAGTCGAAGGCCAGGGAGTGGCATTGTGTCCAGACCTGACCCAAATCCAGCTCTGCATCAAGCGATTTCAACAACTGGGCGACGTTGCGGTGGGTAACCGCCACACCCTTTGGAGCGCCGGTGGTTCCCGAGGTGTAGATGATGTAGGCGATGTCGTCCACCGCGGGGACGGGTAATGCGGTGTCGGGCTGCTGATCTACGGCCGGATCGTTGATGTCAATCGCGGATACCCCGGATGCGCCGAGCCGCGGCAGTAGCTCGGCCGTGGTGACAGCGGCAACCGGTGCCGCGTCCCGCAGCACGAACTCCACCCGAGAGTCGGGGTGTGCGGGGTCGATCGGCAGGTACGCCGCGCCGGTCTTGAGCACGGCCAGAATTGCCGCGATCGCCTCGCCGGTGCGAGGAAGCAGCAGTGCCACCCGCTCACCCGGGCGTGCACCACGGGTGAGCAAATGGTTCGCCAATCTGTTGGCGGTCGCATCCAATTCCCCATAGGTCCAGGAACGTTCACCACAGGTGATCGCGACTGCCTCCGGTGCGCGCGCAACCTGTGCGGCGAAGAGCGCCGGGATGGAGCTCAACGTCAGCTCGGGCCGGGTCAGCACCGCGCGGTTACCCCACGTGTCCAACCGATCGTGTTCGCCGGCATCGAGTAGATCGATAGAAGACAACCGTGTGGCAGGGTCGGCAATCATGGCCGTCAACACCTGTCGCAACCTGTCGACGATAATCTCGATCGCCGCCAATTCGAAGACATCGGTATCGAATTCGACACGCAGGCCCAGTTCGTGTCCAGGCATGGCCACGACCGAGAGCGGGTAATGGTTGTATTCGCGGCTACTGAAGTCGGTGATGACCAGCTCTTGCACACCCAGCTGCGCGCCGACGTCGATCGGATAGTTCTCGTACACGAATAGCGTGTCGAAAAGTCTGTCGAGACCGACCGCGTGGTGAATCTCGTTGAGCGCCAAGTGCTCATGCTCGACGGTGTCGTTGTGAGTGCGCTGCAACTGGTCGAGCAGATCCGCGACGGTGGTGGCCGCGGTGATGTTTGCGCGCACCGGCACCGTGTTGATCAACAGGCCAACCATCGAGTCGGCCCCGGCCAGGTCGACGGGGCGCCCCGACACCGCGGTGCCGAATGCCACATCATGGTGGCCGGTCAGCCAGGTCAGCACTTGCGCCCACGCGGCCTGGAGCACCGTGTTGACTGTGGTGCGCTGCGCACGGGCCAGCTCAGAGAGCGAGCGGGTGATGTGCTCCGATACCCGATAGGACTCGACGCCCCGGCGACCTGCCGTGGCCAGCGAGCCGACCAGCGTGGGGGTCTCGAATCCCTCGAGAGCAGCACCCCATGCCGATTGCGCCGCAACGCGATCCTGCCCGGCCAACCAGGTGACGAAGTTCCGGTACGGAGTGGCTGAAGGTAGACGCTGCCCGTAGTAGGCAGCGAAGATCTCTTGCAGCAAGATGGGTAGCGACCAACCATCGATCACGATGTGGTGAGCCGTCAGGACGAGCCGGTGCCGGTTCTCCGCAGGACCACCGAGTCCGGAGATGAGCGTCGCACGGAAGACCGGCTCGGTGAAAATCCGGCAGGCCGCCGCGCGCTCTGCCGCACACAGCTGCTCAACCTGCTCATCGATATCGCCGACCAATTCAACATGCTGCCAAGCGATGACAGGATCTGCGGCAATGATCTGTACGGGCTCCCCGTACTCCTCGCTGAAGAGGGCGGCCAGATTCGGATGGCGTCGTACCACCGTGTACACCGCGGTACGCAAGCGAGCCGCGTCGAGGGGCCCTGTCACGGTGAGCCCCAATTGAACCGCGTACACGTCGTCGCCCACCGAATCCCCGGCGGCCTCGGCAAATCCGGCCTGGAACAGCAGCCCCTGCTGTAGCGGCGTAAGCGGGAGCACATCGGTGATCTTGTACTGCTGCACCAGCGCATCGATCTGCGGCTGGGTCAGGAGTGCGGGCGCCAGATCGGATGGCGTCAAACCGCCTCCCCCCGAACGCACGTGAGCGCATATCCCGTCCAGAGCTTCGAACCACAACTGACTCAACCGATCAACCTGGGTATCATCCAAAGCTGAAGGCGCCCAAGCCCAGTTGGCCCGAAGCTCGGGACCCAACCCGGTGTCCGAACTTGTCTCGAGAATCCCGGCATTGAGCTCCACCGAGTGGGCCAGCGGCATCGAAATCGCCGCAGCCACATCGGTCATCGACAAACTTTCTTGGCTTATCCGCCAGAAATCCTCGGAGAGGTCGGCCGCTCCCGCACCCAGGCGCCCAAGATAGTTGAAGCCGATCGTCGGCTCCGGACTCGCCAGGTCGACATCGGAGTTCAGGTAACGCAGCAAACCATAGCTCAGTCCGTCGGGCAAGGCACGCAGCTGTTCCTTGGCCGCCTTGACCACCTGACCGAGGGCAGCCTCACCCGCTGTCACCTGCCGCCACGACAGTTCGCCCACCGCCAATGACGCCGGGTACTTGGTGGTGAACCACCCGACGGTGCGCGACAGGTCGATACGGCGATGCACAGCTTCGCCGATTTCCTCCTGCCGCCCGTGGCCCTCGATATCGAATGCGATCGGCGCTCCCCCGGTGCCCAGGAACTCGTTCCAGGCAAGGCCGAAGGCGATCAGCAGAATGTCTTGCACCCCAGCGTGAAACGCCGCAGGCACCTCGCCGAGAAGTTGCCTCGTGGTCTCGATATCCAATGACAGGGATAGCCGTCCGGCATTGGCGTACGTGTCGGTGGCAGGCTGGACCGCGGACACCCGTGCAGGTGTCGTCAGCACTTGCTTCCAAGCGTCGGCCTGCTCCACCACATCCGCGGACCGCGCGTGTTCGGCCAGCAGCGAAGACCAGCGGGCGAAGGATGTCCCACCGATCGGCAGCGCCACCTCCGCTCCACTGTGATGCTGTGCCCACGCGATATTCAAGTCTTCCAACAGAATTCGCCAGGACACCCCGTCGACAGCCAGGTGGTGAATCACCAGCGCCAACTGTTCTGTACCGCGAATCCACAGCGCGCTCACCATCGATCCGGTCGCCACATTCAGCCGAGAACGGGCCGCCACCAACGCGTCATCCGACAAGGCATCGACAACATGTAGGCAATCCCGGGCAGTTACCGCCCCCGTTTCCGGGACGCGCAGCGACCACTCGCCGTCATTGTCCGTGGCGCGCAGCCGCAGCGCGGCATGCCGATCCAGCAAAGCCTGCAACACGACAACCACGTCGTCCTCGGATACGCCCGAGGGTGCCTGAACCACGAGTGTCTGATTGAACTCGTCGACCGCGCCCGCCGAACCCTGCACGCTGTGCAGCCAGCGCATGATGGGCGTTGCGTCCACGGGTCCGAGGCCTTCGTCCACCACATCGGCTTCACCGCCGGAGATTTCGACGACCGCGGCCAGCCGCGACACGGTCTGCTCAATGAAGACATCACGTGGGCGGCACAACACACCCGCCGCCCGGGCACGGGCGACCACCTGCATCGACAGGATGCTGTCGCCGCCCAGATCAAAGAAGGAGTCGTCGACTCCGACACGATCAAGACCGAGCACCTGGGCATAGACACCGACCAGGATTTCCTCGACGGCAGTGCTAGGCGCCCGGTAGTCGGCACCCAGGCCGCCGTATTCGGGAGTCGGCAACGCGCGAGTGTCCAGTTTGTTGTTGGAGGTCAGCGGTAACGCCTCAAGCACCACCACCGCCGCCGGAACCATGTAGGGCGGAAGACGTTTCGCCAAGGTGCTACGCACTTCGGCGGGATCAACGGTCCCCGTGACATAGCTCACGAGGCGTTTGTCTCCGGGCCGGTCCTCGCGGACAATCACTGCCGCCTGGTCCACCCCATCGAGCGCACCCAGCGCGGCTTGGACTTCACCAAGTTCAATGCGGTACCCGCGGATCTTGACCTGCTCATCGGCTCGGCCCAGATACTGCAACTGTCCGTCTGCACCCCACGACACCAGGTCTCCGGTGCGGTACATACGGGTACCGGGCTGTCCGAACGGGCACGCCACGAAGCGCGAGGCCGTCAGGTCGGAGCGACCGATGTATCCACAGGCGACGCCCTCGCCGGCCACATACAGTTCCCCGACGACCCCGGCCGGCACCGGTTGCATCCAGGTGTCCAACACGAAAAGCGCCGCGCCGGGTACCGGCGTGCCAATGGGAACCACAGAATCCGGCGACCCCGCTGCCAGCGGGGCACTGATCGCCACGCACATCGTGGTCTCGGTCGGTCCGTAAGCGTTGATCATCACCCGGCCGGGAGCCCACCGCTCGACGACCGCGGGAGGGCACGCCTCACCCACCACGGCAAGCGCCGTGGACTCCAGACCTTCGGGAGACAACATCGCCACAGCCGACGGAGTCTGTGTCAGCACGGTGACCTGTTCGGCGACCAGCACATCGTGGAAGTCCGCAGGTGAGCCTGTGATCGATTCGGGTACCACCACCAGTCGGCCACCGCGGAGCAATGCGCCCCAGATCTCCCATACCGAAACATCGAACGCCAGAGAATGGCATAGCGGCCATACCCCTGGGCTTGGCAGGCCGGCATCGAGCGTCGACATCAACTGAGTGACATTGTGGTGTGTGACGGCAACACCTTTGGGGGCTCCAGTGGTGCCCGAGGTGTAGATGATGTACGCGATGTCATCTGGGGTGGGGCCGGGCGATGGAGCCGCCGACACCGTATCGAGTTGAGTATCGGCAGCGGGGGGATCGAGGTCGATGATGGCGAGATCGAAACCGTCTAGCCGCGCCCGGAGCCCCGCGGTCGTGATCGCGGCGACAGGCGCCGCATCACCCAGGATGAACTCCAGCCGCGAAGCCGGTACCGCCGGGTCGATCGGCAGGTATGCCGCCCCGACCTTCAATGTCGCCAGTATTCCGATAACAGCCTGAGCAGAGCGATCCGAAAGCAGGACGACACGGTCGCCCGGGCCCACTCCGTGCGATACAAGCCGACGCGCCAGACCGTCGGCGGCCGCGTCGAGCTCGCGGTACGTCAGGGTGCGCTCACCGAAGGTCAGCGCCGCAGCATCATGATCGGCGGCTACCTGGGAGGCAAACAGTTCGGGAATGGATACGCGCTTAACGACCGGCCCAGCGAGAATCGCCGTGTTGCCGACGCCAACCAAGCGCGCGAGCTCATCGTCGACCAAGGAATTCAGTGAAGAAAGGCGTCGATCCGGGTCGGCCGCCATCTCCGATAGGAGCCGCTGCAACCGCTCCGCCAGATTCGGCACTCCAAATTTCGAGAACGGCAGTCCGTCGCCCGAGGTGCTCAGAAGTAGTTGGTCACTGGCTCCGATAAAGAAGAGTCCGAAGTGCCCCATGGGGCCGTGATTGGTGTAGCTCGCAGTGGCGGGCACACCGGCGAGGTCCAAGGTGAGTCTCATGGGTATGAAGTTGATGGCGACGCGATTTCCCGCCTGCCGAGGGCCCCGAAGACCGAATTCACCGCCGTCGAGAACATGCGCCGGGAACCGTTGATGCTTCAGCAGCTCGCGAATGCGTACATCAACGTGCTGGCAGAATTCGGCGACCGTGGATTCCGGCGGAGCGCTGAGCACCAGCGGCACCACGCCGGCCAGCATGCCCGGGAGCATCTTTGACTCGGGGCGCACACGTCGGCTAACCGGAAAGTCAAGCGCCACCTCCGACCCGCTCGTGGACCACCCGCGCACCAACAACGCGCAGGCCGCGGTGATAACCGAGTACCGGCGCACACGCAAAGCCTTTGTCAAGTCTTTGATTTCGCCGACTACCGCGTCATCGATCTGAACTGACGCGGACGGTGTGTAGCCCTCATGGCCCTCATGGGCATGCGGCGGACGAGGATCGAGGCCACTGTCCGGCGGAAGGTTGCGACTCCAGTAGTTTCGATCCTCTATGTAGTCGGCGGACGCTTCATACTCTGTCTCCAGATCGACCAGGTCCTGCAGGGTGCCGAAGTAGGCGTCGGGAATCGGATCCCCCGCGACCAGTGCGGAGTAGATCGACGCGATCCGGCGGCTCACGATCGCCATACCCAAGCCGTCCAGGTTGATGTGGTGGCACAGCCCGAACATGTAGTACTCATCGTCCGCAGTCCGGATCAACGCGAATTTCAGCAGTTGACCGGTCAACGGCATCAGTGTGCGTTGGATCGACGAGGCGATCTGGCGAGCGTGCCCGACAGGATCTTCTGAATCGCGCACGTCGTGGAAGGCCAAGACGAGCGCCGAATGGTCAATTGCCCTCTGAACGACCTGACCATTGACCTCAAGGAAGGCAGCCCGCGCAGGTTCAGCTTCACAGATTGCCTGACGGACGGCCTGCTCAAGTAGAACTCGTTCTACTTTTCCTTCGATTCGAACCAACAGGCCAAGCTGCCACTCCGCACCGACAAGACCGCTTTCCTGTGAAAGCCAGATATCCAATTGTCCGCGCGAAAGCGATAATGCCCCGTCCTCAGACTCCAACATTCGCCTACCCCCTCTCCGAAGGTTCAGCGCCCAAGACCCCCACCCTGCGCCAATCTCTCACGCAGGCTCTTCGGCCGGATATCGGTCCAGTTTTGTTCGATGTACTCCAGGCAGGCCGCACGGTCCGCTTCACCGAATACAACCCGCCAGCCATCAGGCACATCGGCGAAAGCCGGCCATAGGCTGTGCTGCTCCTCGTCGTTGACCAAGACGAAAAAGCTTCCCTTGTCATCATCGAACGGATTAATGCTCACGCTTTCTCCAGGTTGCTTCGGTGGACATCGCAAACATACGGCTGAATTTATAGCGGCGTAGCGGGTTTCACAAAGTTCTAATCTTCGCAACTTTGACACATCACGGTTCGCCGCCGCAACTAATTAGCCAAAATATCAGTATGGACGTATTAATCCAGGTCAAATACGGTTATAGAAATATCTATCTGTTGCGAAGATCGCGCACATGAGTATACCAAGTCTGAGCACGCCACGTAAGCCGAGCGTAACGCCACGCGCGAGAGCAATCAGGTTTCCGCGCCAACCCGCGCTCTACAGCAAACTATGTCACCAATACTGGATACGCCCGTTACCTAATATCGAAGTCGACCGCAGATCTTAATCAAGTAGATTGAAGAAGTAGCCGAAACTTCAACGTCGAGAGGTTTATCGAGTTCAGATAACAAATCGATCCATTCCGTTGCATTGCGCGCCACAGCACGTGTGTTACACCCAAGTGCGCTCAGAATGAACTCACGACAACCTGAATTAGGATTCATCCCGAAATCGATGACACCGAAGCCTCGCTAGCAACACAGAGCGGGGGAACAGTCAAGGCCCGGAAGTAAATGTGGTAACAAACCACTACGAATTAAGTTCTCATCTATAAGAAATACCGTAGATATCCGAAGTCGTTTGACCACCTCAGCGGCATCTGTCGGCGTCACAACGAATTCCACGAAAAACAATGTTATGAGCGCGCCGCCCATAACGTAACGGTCGCTGCGAAGATCGTCCATACCTGCATCCATTGGACGGAGCACAGCACCTTCACAGCATCGCTCGGCGCACATCGACAGAAGCGTGCGGAACATCCCGAAAGCCCTGCGGACATGAAGGCCACGACCTCCGAGAAGGCGAGACTCAAAGGAACGTATCTGACGAATGATTGATACGTGCCGCAGCGTTACGAAACTAGATTAGTCATCCTGCTGTTCGGGGCGAGCATGAGTTCCCTCGATGGGAGACGATCCAGCCGGCATCAGCATGACAAACACCGGGAGCCGCACCACGGCGCCATTGAGGATCGGCAGCCTAATCGCGACGGACACGACCTCAAGCTCCAGACGCCTGCCCCGTCGAGTCTCCATCTCCAGACGCCCGGGTAACTGCCTGGGCGTCGCGAGCCAGTCCAGCCCGCGCTCTATCGACTCGACGACGTTCATAATTCGACTATACCCACACCACGGAACTCACAAACGATGAAATTCCTTGTCGGAAGAGGAATCTGCCGCACCGATTACGCCTTGGTGAAGCTGTACATCCGGTACTCCACCGCCCCTCCGCTCCGCAGGTCCTCGTAGGCACGCTGGGCCGGCGCAAATCTACGGATCACGCCGCGCAGGATTGTGGGCGTGGCGCGATCGATCACGTACCGCCACCGCTCCAGGTTCTTCTCCATTCCCCGTCGGACCTCGACATTGATCCCTCGCTCGGACACCATTCGCAACGGCGCGTTCGCGAGCGCCACCTTCCAACCGGCGACATCCTGAGCACTTCGCGCGTCTGCGTAGAGAAAATGCCCCCCGGGGCGGAGCACACGTGCCACCTCCGTGAGGAACACCGAAAATTGGGGGTATAGGTGGGACGACTCGATGTTGATCACCGCATCGAAGGACTGATCGGTGAATGGCAGGTTCTGCGCGTCTCCATGCGTGAACTCCAGGCCCGGCAGATTGTGCCGCCTGCGGCAGTACTCGATCCCGGCCGGGTTGAGGTCTAGCCCCGTATAGGAGGTCGGATGCAAGGTACGTACGAGGTACGAGGCGCCACCGCCATGGCCACAACCAACCTCCAGCACCCGCCTACCGTCTAGCTCCGCCTGAGTGGCGGTGCTGTGGTAGAGCTGAATGGAATACCGGTCGGGCTCATCGGAAGCCGACAACGGGACATCCATTGCCGGATCCTCTTCGTAGCCGTAATTGAGGAATACGACGTTCTCTGTTTCGAGCTTACGGGTGGCATGCCGGTAGATGAACTTCTGCACCCCCTGAGTGAACTGCGCGTTCAGCTTGAAGATAACCCAATCTCGCGACTTCCGAACCGGATGACTGCGCACCATAGGCGAATTATGGCAGAGTTCTGAGTTTCAGACTGGCTTATCTAACTCCGAACTGCCTTGCGACAGTTGGAGAACCAGAGATAATGACTCGGTGTTCAGGTCCACCAACGCAACAACAACTGAAGGGCCAGGAACGGAATGAAGTTTGCGCTGGCGTGCTACGGAACTCGCGGCGATGTCGAACCGTCGGTCAGCGTCGGATGCGAGCTGACCCGAAGAGGGCACGATGTTTGCCTAGCCGTCCCCCCGGATCTCATTACCTTCGCGGAATCGGCTGGGCTGACTGTGGTTCCTTATGGCCCGGAATTGCAGGATTTTCTGCAAGACGAGTTCCTCCGAAACTTCTGGAGTCAGTTGGTACGCAATCCTGTCGGTACGCTACGTGAACTGTGGGCACCGATCGCCCGGTACTGGAGTGCCACCAGCGCGACGCTCGCCTCCGTGGCGCAAGGAGCCGATCTGCTGTCGACGGGTCTCAACTTCGAACAATCGGCCGCCAACGTCGCCGAGTACTTCGACATCCCGCTGGTGATGCTGCACCACTTCCCGATGCGACCCAATGGACAACTGCTTCCCATGCTGCCGGCACCGCTCGTACGATCGGGCGGCATGCTGTCCGAATGGCTGCTCTGGCGCGCTACGAAAGACGCAGAGGATGCACAGCGGCGCGAGCTCGGCCTGCCCAAAGCAACCGGACCCTCACCACATCGAATCGCACGCGGAGGAGCCGTCGAAATCCAGGCCTACGACGCAGTTTCGGTCCCCGGACTGGCCGATGAATGGTCGAAATGGAATGGCAAGCGGCCCTTCGTCGGAGCGCTCACGATGGGGCTCTCCACCGAGGCCGACGACGACGTCGCGTCCTGGATCGCCGCGGGAACGCCGCCGATCTGCTTTGCGACCGGCAGCATTCCGCTCGAATCTCCCGCCGAGACGATCGAGATGATTGGTTCCGCATGCGCGGAACTGAACGAGCGGGCGCTGGTCTGCGCCGGAGGCACCAATTTCGGCGATATCAGCCACCCCGACCACGTGAAGGTTGCCGGCGCCGTCAACTATTCTGCGGTCTTCGCGGCCAGTCGAGCCGTCGTTCATCACGGCGGCTCAGGCACCACGGCCGCGAGCCTGCGGGCCGGCGTCCCCACCCTGATCCTGTGGAGCACGGCCGATCAGCCGTACTGGGGAAACCAACTCGGCAGATTGAAAGTCGGTGCCGCCCGCCGTTTCTCGGCAACTAATCGGAAAACACTGGTCGCTGACTTGCGCCGGATCCTAGCCCCGGAGTACGCAGTGGCGGCCCGCGAGCTTGCCACCGCAATGACCAGCCCCGAAGAAAGCGTGTCCCAGGCCGCCGACATCTTCGAACGCGCCGCCCGCCGGAAGACCCAGTGAGGAATTGGCCGCTACTGCGGTGGCTTGATGATCAGACCCTGCCCTGTGGGCAGAGCGACGACACTTACACCCAATTCGCCTGCCACCTCATCCATGGCGATGCGCTGCTCATCGCGGCCACGGTTTGCGTAGTCGTCCAGTAGCACGAACGCCCCTGGCGACAATCGCGGCCAAAAGTACCGCAGCGTCTCCACTTCTGGTGGAGCACAGTTCATATCGATATGGAGAAACGCCACAGCATCGGTGTCGACTTCAGCCAGCGTCTCGGGTACGGCCCCGGCGATGACGCGCTGATTCTTCCATTGCGCGAAGTTCGCCTTGACACTGTCCACCGAGCTCACGTACATGCCATTTTTCACAAGCTTGTCGCTCTTTTCGAGTGCGCCGGCGCTGCGTTCACCCGCGCTGACGAAGCGCGGATCGAGACCGGCGAAAGTGTCGAGTAGGTAGAACGTCTTACCCAGCTGATCCCAATCGAGGTACTCCATGATCGCGCTGCTCAAGAATCCGTAGCTGACTCCGCACTCGACGAAGTCGCCCTTCACCTTGTTGGCACTGGCCGCCGCCCAGAGCCCGACATGCACCCGCCAGTGCCACTGGTACCAGTCCGTTCCACCCAGGGCACGAACACCGCGTTGATATGCACGCTGAAAGTCCGGATCATCAAGGAACGCATGACTGTTGAAACAGATCAGCGCATCGTTCGAATAGACTTTGGGTAGGAGCGTGCGCGCAAGCCAATACTCCTTGCGAACCGCCCACAGCTGGATACGGGTACGGAGCGATAGCTCATCTGCCACAGCGGAAACGATAGCATCCGCCGTCGGTACCGAGACGAGAAAGGCGCGTAGCGAATCGATTCAATCTGATCGAATAGTTATGGCTCACAAGCTGATCGATGCCAGTTCTTGTCGTCACACCGCATCACGATCGACAGGTATCGGTGGCGACTCGTCTACCGCTGCAGTCTTCTTGCGAGTCAGCCGAGACTTCAGTGAGATCGCATGCTTTTCCACCACGAACCAACTGAAGGCCGCCAGCGGCACGGTGGCCGCAGTCGCAATAGCGAAGAACAGCAATATATTCAGGCTACCTAGGCCCAAGATGACCAGCAGCTGCTGTATGGGGTAGGCATAAATATACGTGCCGTACGACAGGTCGTTTCGTAGATTCAATCGTGGATTGTGAATGAGCGAGCCCGACACGATGACCGCATAGGCCAAGGGCAGCGCCGCGATATCCCGATAGTTCTCAAGCAGTCCAGAGGCCAGCACGAGGACGACGCTGAGCGCAACAAGCGACCACCGCGCAAGGATGACGTCCTTGTACTGATTCAGCAGGGCCCCCGCCGCGAACATCACGGCGAATCGGGCCACCATCTGCGGGATGGATGTCGCGGCGAAGACCGGATACGAGAGATATGCCGTCGCACAGAGAAAAAACACAAACGCCGCCGGAACGACCCATCGCCGCTTGAGTAACCCCGCGACACCCAGCACTGCCACCGCGATGTAGCAGATCATCTCGAAGACAAGCGTCCAGATCGATCCGTTCCACACTCCCGGCCACGGGACACCTCGCGGTGTGCCGTCGACGCCGGCGTAGTACACGTTCAGCAGACCATTGTTGAGGACGTACTCGATCGGCTTGTGCGAGGCGAACAAATCCGCGACCGAACCGCCCTGGATGAGAACGCTGACGGGGGCGATGACGAACGCAATGATCAGTAGGCACACCCACAGCCCCGGGAAAATGCGAAGGCCGCGGGCAACGGCGAAGTCTCGAAGCTTGGGCTTGCGCAACCAGCTCGCGGTGATGAGGAATCCCGATACCGCAAAAAAGCCGTCAACGCCCACCTGCTCGATGAGTTGCTCAAAGGGCCGGTAGGTGATCGTGCGACCGGTGAGCGGCCAGGAATGCCAGAATATGACGCTCACCGCCAGGATCAATCGCCATGCGTTCAACGCATTGTTTCGCGGGTCGAACACCTGGCCGAGTGTCGAACCTCTCGCCGGCCGCGTGTCGCCGCTCCCGCTCACGCGGAACACCGCGCGCGTGCGAACTGCTCCATGGCATCGGCTGCAGCTACGGCACTTTCACCGGGTTTGGTCATTCCTTCCGCGAGCTCTCGAGCCCGGTCGACGTAGTCCGGAGCAAGAATCCGCCGCAGGTCCGCGACCAGAGATCCGCGAGTAGTGGTCGAAAAACGCCGCGTGGTACCCACTTTCAGCTTCTTGATCTGGCCACCCCAGAGCGTTTGATTGGCATCCATCGACAAGATCAACGTGGGGACCCCCGCACGCAGACTTGCCGCGGTGGTGCCCGAGCCACCGTGATGCACGACCGCCCGGCAGGCCGGAAAAACCGTCGCATAGTTGACCGCTCCCACCACCTTCACGTGATCGGGAAGCTGCGCATCGCTGAAATCGGTCCATCCGGCGCCCACCAAGGCCCGCTCACCCAGCTCCGCACACGCGGAGCCAATCATTTCGAGTGCGGCAGTGGGAGATTCCACCGGCATGCTGCCGAAGCCGAAGAAGATCGGCGGCGTTCCCGACGCGATCCACGACGCGACATCCTCATCAGCCTCGGCGGTCAACGCCATGGTCAGCGAACCAACAAACGGCCGCAAACCGTTCCATTTCTTCCACTCTGCCGCCAGCCCGGGAAAACACACCGCGTCATAGCCCTGGATTTCCAGCGATCCGCGCTGCGCGATCCGCTGTGGCGACGGTGCGGACGCCTTCGGCAGGCGGAGTTCGCGCCGCTGCGCGTCTTCCACCTTCTTGTTCAGGCGCCAGGCCAGCCAATCGAAGGCCGTCATCGCCGTGCGCCCCAATCGGGACGGCAGGATGGTGACGAGCTGACCATTGGGCCGCATCGGGATGTGGTGCAGCGTGACCAATGGAATGTCATGATATTCAGCGACATTCGCGGCCGGCTCCTGATAGCTCTGCCCTGCGAACAACACATCGGCACCCTCGGCCGCGGACATCAGCGTGGTGTTCATCTGCGCCCAGCACTCATCGCTGAGCTCCCACATCTGACGCCACATCCTCCGAATCTCCCGCACCTTCCAGAAGGTGTGGAAGAAGAACGTCCAGAAATTGCGATACACGTCGAGCCAGGTCTTGGTATCCAACCCGTAGGAAACCGTCTCCAGCCCCGCCGACTCCGTAAAGCTCATCAGGTCGGGCGGCACGGCCATGACCACGTCGTGTCCCCTGCGCTGCAACTCACGAGCCACGACGACGGAGGGCTCGATATCGCCCCGGGTTCCGTAGCTCGCCAGCACAAACTTCATCGCCTCTAACGCCTTCCGGGTATCGCGGTTCAGTGGAGTCAGGCCGCCCTCATTCCTTGCGCCAAAACACGCCAGTACCGTCAATTTCCACGATCTCCGCGGCTATCCCATGCTTCACGCGGTAATCCGTGACGGCCTGTTTGCACGAGTCAAGCGCGTGGTAATCGTCGATGATGCAAAAACCTCCGGGCGACAAACGTGCGTAAAGCCCGTCGAGCGCCTGGATTGTTGATTCATAGAGGTCGCCATCAAGCCGCAATACGGCGATTCGTTCTATCGGCGCATCATGCAGCGTGTCTTTGAACCAGCCGGGAACAAAACGGACCTGGTTGTCCAACAAACCATAGCGCTGGAAATTGGCCCTGACATTCTTTTCGGTCACCGCCAGGATGGGCGCTGCGAGGTGCAGCCTATCTCCCTTGTCCGCCTTGTAATTCGCGGTATCCGGAGGAGGCACCCCCTCGAACGAATCGCAGAGCCAGACATTACGCTCCGTATCCCCATACGCGGCGAGAACTCCACGCATGAGGATGGACGCACCACCGCGCCATACTCCACATTCGACCAGGTCGCCCGGCACGTGATCAGCGAGCGCCGTCTCAACGCACTGCTGCAGACTGGTGAGTCGCTGCATCCCAATCATCGTCAACGCATCCGCCGGCCAGTCCAGACCCAAGTCACGTTTGTGCGCATCGAACGGCCGCTTGCGCACGAGCACGTAGTCGCCAAATTTGAAAAAGGGGCGGTGCAGCCAGTTCCAACCCACTGGCACAAGTTCGTCAACTCCGTATCTGGTGAGGTCCTTCCGAAGAAGGTCCAGATAAGCGGATCGAGTGTCGTAATCGGTCACGGTCAAGAACTGCCCCTATCTCGAAATGCTGGTGTCCCGTCCCAGCGCTAACAATAGCCGTCAGAACGACTCCGTCGACACGTTTCGGACCGGGCCACTCCCCTTGTAGGGGCGGCATTTTCGGTGGAATCTGTCAAGAATTCTTATGCACGAATGTCACCAAATATCTGGTACTCGCTCCCGACGGATCTCCCATGGCCCTTCATTAGTATTCGGCATCATCGGAACACGGCACGGGGCAGCTGCTTGGGCTCTTCTGCCCGATGAATCACGACCACGGAGTCGAACACCTCGATCCGGTCGATGATGGTGGCCGCGAACGGCACCTGGACTTCCTCAAGCTGCTTGGGATGGTCCTCCATGATCTGGTAGACCGACCTCATCTCCATATAATGAGCATGCATTGCATCCATCAGCCATTTGGTGAAGTCGATGAAAGATTCACGCTGATCGCGGTAAATCGTCCAGTAGTTGGCACAGACATCCTCGACGATGTAGACCCCACCGGGCCGCAGACGCGGAAACAGATACCTGAACGACCCGATCATCTGTTGAGGAGTGTGGCCGCCGTCATCGAGAACGGTGTCGAACGGCCCGAACTCCTCGACCACGGTCCCCAGAAAATGCGAATCGGTCTGATCACCGATCCGCACATGGATATTGCGTCCGGGGTCGTCGTGCTGCGCAGCCCCGGGGTTGATGTCGAGACCCACGATCGTGGCTTGCGGCAGGTGCGCGCGCCACATGTGCAGAGATCCGCCCCGATCCACCCCGATCTCGAGCATTCGCTCGGTCCGCGTGAGAGCGTGCTGATAGATGGGCAGGTAATGACGCAGCTTGTGCACATTGTCGGTGTTCTCGAATATCCCCCCGATAGGGGTATCGGCGGGTGCTGAGTGGTCAGCCCGCATCGAGACCGTCCTGGCGAGGTCTGGGCCCAGCGCATCGAGCATTCGGCGACGGCCCGCGTACGGATAACGCCGCGCGATGAACGGCGGTGTGCGCTGCAGTGCCAGACGGAAGAGCGGCATGATCACGAGATCCTTTGCTGTCCTTTGATGTTCGAGGAACATCGCCCACTCTCAGAATCCCGAAACGCCATGTAAATCAGCCTACCGACATCTTCATGGTGACCCCTCTGCGCTAACTGTCCTCGCGCGGCGACAGAGCCCGTTCTCGCAGTTCCGGACTATCCGAATCCGCTGGCCCGGCCGGGGTCGCCGTCGGGTCGATTTTCTTGCGTCTGAGGCGCGATTTGAGCGCCAGTGCGCGCTTCTCGACCAGGAACCAACTGAATGCGGCGGGCACCAGCGTCGCCCCCGCCGAGACAACAAAGAAAACGAAGGGGTTCAGGCTGGCTAAACCTGCGACAGCCAGAAACTGCTGTGTCGGCGACGCGTAGATGTAGACGCCGTACGACAGGTCCGTCTGTATGTTCATGCGCTTGTTCTTGATCAGCACACCCGACACCACGACGGCATAGGCGAGAGGAAGAGCGCCGATCACACGGTAGTCGGGCAGCATGCCCGAGGCCAGCACAATCCCGACGCTCGCCACCACAAGCGACCATCGGGCTGGTATCACGTCTCGCCACTGATACAGCAGCGCGCCAGCAGAGAACATGATGGCGCTGCGCACCGCGAGCTGCGGGATTGTCCATAGCCCGGGGAAGGTCAGCGGCGGCAGGAGAATTGCCGCAATCGTTGCCAGTATCAATATCACCGGCGCTGTCCATCGGCGGCTCGCAAGCCCGAGTAGCCCGAGCCCCGCGACGGCGATGTAGCACATCACCTCAAAGACGAGTGACCACAGGGACGCGTTCCATATTCCCGGGTACGGGATATCGCGCGGCGTCCCACCCACATCGAACTGAAGCTGCACCAGTGCGCTGTTCTTCAGCATGTATTCGATCGGTGCGCTGGAGAACAGCAGCCTAGCGGCCGAGCCACCCTGGATCGCAACACTGAGCGGAGCGATGACAAAGGCCGTCACCGCCAGCACGACGTAGTAGCCCGGCAATATGCGAAGAGCCCGAGCGATGAAGTAGTCGCGCGTGCTGGGGTTACGGAGCCAACTCGCAGTGATCAGAAACCCGGAAAGGGCAAAGAATCCGTCAACTCCCACCGAGAACAGCAGTTGGAGTACTGCCTTCGATTCCACGACGTGCCCGGTAAGTGGGAACGAGTGGAAAAGAATGACCTCGGTCGCCAAAGCGAGCCGACAGGCGTTCAGCGCGTTGTTTCGCGAATCGAATACAGAACCGAGCTTCATGCGCCTCCACCACTCTTCGCTGGAAGCGCCATCGTATCCTCATATCAGTTCGAGATCAGGCTTTCCGGTGTTTCCACATGTAGTTGGAAAACATTGTCACAACTGATGATTCACAATCATGACCCGTCTTCTCGCCACCAAATCTCCGTCGCGCCGCGATGTGCTCAAAAACGATTCGGGCAGCCCTTGTCGATCCATTCGAGAAGGGCATGCAGGCCGTCCTCAAGCGCCCACTTCGGACTCCACGCGAGCTGTTCGATTGCCGGCTCGATATCGCAACTCGCGGCGCGCACATCGCCGTCCCGGAACTTCCCGACAACAGCGGGCTCGGGTGCGGCACAGATGTCGGCGACCTTACGGGCCAACTCGTCAATGGTTGTCGCGGTGCCAGAACCGATATCAAGGGTGCGTCGCTCGACTGCGGGCGCGTGCACCGCGGCGAAGAGTGCGTCGACAACATCGTCGATGAAAACAAAGTCTCGGACTATCCGGCCGTCCTCATAAATCTCCAGCGACTGCTTCTCGCGTGCCAGACGCGCGAATAGGGTGACGATTCCGGTGTAGGAATTGGTGAGTGACTGGCCGGGCCCGTACACATTCTGTAGTCGCAGGACGCTGAGGTTAGTGTCGCGCGCGGCCGCCCAGGATGCCAACAGATGTTCCTGGGCAAGTTTGGTGCTCGCATAGATGTTCGTCGGGCGGGGCTCTGTCCGACCGGCACAGCTGGGAAGCGGCTCCGACGCCTCCCCCGCAGGTCCTTTCGGATCCCACTCGCCGGCGAGTAGTTGTGCATGACTGCGCGGGCGCGGATAGAAGACGTCCGCACCGGACTGCCACGCACCTTCGCCATACACCGCGCGCGACGACGCAAGCACCAGCTGATCCGGCACAAGTGCCGCACGACTCAGGGCGTCAAGGAGTTGGGTGGTGCCCACCACATTGACCGCACCGTGGCGCGTCGCTTCCGAAAGCGACTGCGCCGTACCCGTCTCCGCAGCCAAATGAACAACCTGCGCGGGTTCGAACAAGCGAAGTACGGCGTCCCAGTCAGGGGCATGGGTGACGTCTCCGGTGAAGAGCCGCACCGACGGTGGGAGGTCGATCTCTCGACCTCTGGCGTGTACCTGCGGGTGTAGGACGTCCATCACCGCGACGTCGTATCCCGCTTGAACCAGACGGTTAGACAACGCGGATCCGATAAATCCCGCTCCACCAGAAATGAGTACAGATTTCGACAAAGCCGACGCCTCCCGTTCTTTACAGAGCAGCTCGCTGACCCGCACACACCGGTAATGTGTTCCGGGTCAATGATATCGATGGTCCACGTGTGATCACACGGGGTTCTTCCGGCATGGGCCGCCGCAGGGCAACGCCTGACCTAAGCACGGGCGGCCCTCTCCTCCAACAGGTCGGCCGCCTTGTTGACGCTCTCGTACGGCTTGGACATGTGGGGAGCGATCGCCCGAGCCCGGACCGCACATTCCGGGCTGAGGATCTCCCGCAGGTCCGCGACCAGCGTCTCGCGAGTCGTAGTCGAAAAGCGCCGGGAGGTACCCACTTTCATGCGCTTGAGCTGACTTCCCCAAAATGGCTGATCACCAACAGTCCAGAGGATCAAGGTAGGCACTCCGGCGCGCAGACTCGCCGCCGTGGTGCCCGAACCGCCGTGGTGAACGATCGCTCGGCTCACCGGAAATACCGCCGCATAATTCACCACTCCGACCACCTTGACGTGCGGGGTGGTGTGAACATCGCTGAAGTCAGTCGCGCCGGCACACACCAATGCGCGCTCCCCCAATTCCGCGCATGCTGAACTGATCATCTCCACTGTCTCCGCCGGAGATTCAACCGGGATGCTGCCCGAGGCGAAACAGATAGGCGGTGGCCCCGCGGCGATCCATGACATGACCTCGTCATCGGCCGCCGTCATCAACTCCATGGTGAGCGCACCCACGAACGGCCTTCGTCCGCCATACTTTGCCCATTCCTCCGCCAGCCCGCGAAAGCAAATACTGTCGTAAGCCTGGATTTCCAGCGACCCGCGCTGGCCGATCCGGCGCGGCGAAGGGCTCCCCGCCTTGGGCAAGCCGAGCTCACGCCGTTGCGCATCCTCCGCCTTCTTGGTCACGCGCCAGGTCAGCCAGTCATAGGCGGTCATCGTCGTGCGCGTCAACGGCGGAGGCAGGAGCGGAAAGAGCTGACCGTTGGGGCGCCACGGCATGGTGTGCAGGGCAACCAACGGGATCCCGTAGAACTCGGCAACATTGGCGGCCGGTTCCTCATAGCCCACGCTGGTCGACAGAAGATCCGATCCATCTGCCACCGACACAAGAGCCTTACTCATTTCCGACCACTGTTCGGTGACCAGTTTCAGGGCCTGCTGACACAACGCGACCAGATCCTGAACCCTCCAAAAATGGCGAGTCCACGACATCCACAAGTCGCGGTATTCATCGAGCTGCGGCCCCACATGAACGCCGTAGGGCACCGCCGAGAGTCCGACCGACTCTGCGAAGCCGATCAAGTCAGGCGGAACCGCCATGCGCACTTCGTGTCCCCTGCGCTGCAGTTCCCGTCCGACAGCAACGGCAGGTTCGATATCGCCGCGCGTGCCATAGCTTGCCATGGCAAATTTCATGACGGTATCGACCTCCCCGATATGTTTACGTACTCGCAGAATGGCCGTCAGTGCTGCCGGTCATTATTACCGATCTTGTGCGTCACGGATAGCCTCAAGATGATGGGCACACATGTGTCTCCAAATCCCAAAACACCAATACAGCTACAGCCGAAAGAATTCCGTTCCATGGATTTCCACACGTAAAATCGCTATCTCGGATGACGCGGCAATGCAATACGGGCCGATCCGTATTCAGCAGGTCTCACGATATCTGTATGCGGCTGCGGGCGTGCCGGATCGATCTTGACAGACTTTGTCGTGACTCAGAGGTCACCGACGCCACTCGCACGCCCCCTCCCCGCGATTGATTCCGTCGGCATTCCGTCTTCATACGCGATAGGGTGGCCTATGGGTTGCGCCGCGACAGCGTAGAAAATGTCGCCGCCGCAACCGAACTCGGATTGTCGTCGAGTAGGAGCACACATGCGCGGCATCATTCTCGCGGGCGGGTCGGGCACTCGCCTGCATCCGATAACGACGGGTGTCAGCAAGCAGTTGCTGCCGGTGTACGACAAACCGCTGATCTATTACCCGTTATCTACCCTGATCATGGCCGGAGTCCGCGACATTCTGGTGATCACCACGCCTTTTGACGCCCCGGCATTCGAGCGACTTCTCGGGGACGGCTCGACATTCGGCATTAGCTTGACCTATGCGGTCCAGCCCAAACCCGAGGGGCTAGCGCAGGCGTTCGTCATCGGTGCCGAGCACATCGGAACCGACACAGCGATGCTGGCACTGGGCGACAACGTCTTCTACGGGCCCGGCCTGGGTACCAGTCTGCGCAGGTTCGAGAACATCAGCGGTGGAGCGATTTTCGCGTACTGGGTGGCTAACCCCTCGGCGTATGGCGTCGTGGAGTTCGATGCCGCGGGCGTCCCGTTGTCCCTGGAAGAAAAGCCGGCAAATCCGAAATCCCACTATGCGGTGCCCGGCCTGTACTTCTACGATAACGATGTCATCGAGATCGCGCGCTCGCTGCAGAAGTCTGCTCGGGGCGAGTACGAGATCACCGAGGTCAATCAGACCTATCTGGATCAGGGACGTCTGTCCGTCGAGGTGCTGCCGCGTGGAACCGCGTGGCTGGACACGGGCACGTTCGACTCACTGCTGGACGCGAGCGATTACGTACGCACGATCGAACGCCGCCAGGGCCTAAAGATTGGCGTGCCGGAAGAAATTGCGTGGCGTGCGGGTTTCATCAATGACGACCAGCTCGCTGCACGTGCCCAACAGCTACTCAAATCTGGCTACGGAAGTTACCTACTTGAGCTCTTGCAGCGGAAATAGACCGATGTTCTGGTCGGCGGTAACACAATGGATTGTCGGACGTATAAATAGTCATGGGTCTGAGTGCACCCTGGGCCTTGGGTTTCGTTGAATACGTAAAGTTGATGTGGTCGGTACGAGGGAGGCTATTGAGAACATGAACAAACTGTCACTGACGAAGATTCTGGCGGCCGTTGGCGGTGCCACGCTGGCGTTGAGCGCGGGCGCTGGACTCGCATCCGCAGACCCTGTTACGGACGAGATGGTGAACAGCACCTGTACGTACGATCAGGCGAACGCGGCGCTGCACGCGGAGAACCCGATGGCCGCGGAGTATTTCGACCAATCACCCCCGAATCAGCAGTTCATGCAAGAGTTCCTCAGTTCACCGAAGGCCAAGCGCGTGACCATGATCAACCAGGTCAGGGGCAATCAGGGCATCGAGTTCGTCATACCCGTCTTCCAGCAGATGGTGCGAAGCTGCCACAAGTACTGAGTCTTTACCCACAAAGGCCGGGCAGAGGTGAACCCTCGCCCGGCCTTTTGCGTTGGCAACATCGCATCGAACACCAAAGCGATTGAACCAAAGCGTGATTAGTTGGTGAACTTCGGCAGCTCGGTGGTCGGATCGTCATCGTCCTGTCGGGCCGAGACGGACGGTGCCGGGCGGGCGCCCACGGGCTCGAGCAGAGCACTCGGCGGTCGCGGCCGTACTCGCTGCGGCCACCAGAACCACCGGCCAAGGAGCGCCGCGATCGACGGCGTCATGAACGAGCGCACGATCAGCGTATCGAACAACAGGCCCAGCCCGATGGTGGTGCCGATCTGACCGATGATCTGCAGATCGCTGACGACCATCGAAGCCATGGTGGCCGCAAACACCAATCCGGCTGATGTGACAACCTTTCCGGTGCCGCCCATCGCGCGGATGATGCCCGTGTTCAGCCCCGCACTCAGCTCCTCTTTCATCCGGGAGACGAGAAGCAAGTTGTAGTCGGACCCCACTGCCAGCAGGATGATCACGGACATCGCCAACACCATCCAGTGCAGATTGATGCCAAGGATGTACTGCCACAGCAGCACCGACATGCCAAAGGACGCGCCCAGCGACAGCGCCACCGTACCGACGATCACCAGAGCCGCGATGAAACTCCGGGTGGTGATGAGCATGATGATGAACACCAGGCAGATCGCCGCGATGCCCGCGATCAGCAGGTCGTAAGTCGAGCCGTCCTTCCAGTCCTTCGCGGTTGACGCGGCACCGGCGAGGTAGATCTTGCCGCCCACCAGAGGCGTTCCCTTAAGCGCCTCCTCTGCCGCGCTACGGATCTGCTCAATCCGGGTAATGCCCTCCGGCGACATCGGATCACCATTATGAGAAATGATGAACCGCACCGTCTTTCCGTCCGGCGATAGGAACGAGCTCATCGCACGCTGGAAGTCGGGGTTTTTGAACACTTCTGGGGGCAGGAAGAACGAATCGTCGTTCTTGGAGGCGTCGAATGCCTGTCCCATGGCCATCACGTCATTGGTGGATTCGTCCATCGAAGCGAACTGCCCGGACATCGTGGCGTACATGGTGAGCACCGAGGTCCGCATGCTCTGCATGACCTCGATCATCTGAGGGAACTGGACAAGCAGCTGCGGCATGATGGCGTCCAGCTGATCCATGTCCCTGACGAGAACCAACAACCCGTCATCGAGCGCGTCGACTGCGTCCATCGCATCGAAGATCGATCTGATCGAGAAGCAGATGGGGATGTCGAAACAGTGCTTTTCCCAATAGAAATAGTTGCGGATCGGCCGAAGGAAGTCATCGAACAGCGCAATGCTGCCCCGCAAGTCGTCGGTGAGTTGCTGCACCTCATGTGTATGGGCCGTCATCCGGTGCGTGGTCTCGGACATCTTCTTCATCACGAGGTACGTGCGCTGCATCGTCGCGATCATCTTCGACATATCCTCAGCCTGCTTTTGCATGTCGGCGATGCGCTTCTTCTGGAATCGAGTCGCCTGTACCTGGCCGGCGCTTTGCAAGCTGAGCAAGAAGGGCACCGATGTGTTGGCGATCGGGGTTCCCTCGGGGCGGGTAATCCCCTGGACCCTCGACACCCCACGCACCTTGAAAATGGCCTTGGCGA
Organism: Mycobacterium sp. D16Q14; assembly: GCA_002013415.1. Classification (GTDB taxonomy): domain Bacteria; phylum Actinomycetota; class Actinomycetes; order Mycobacteriales; family Mycobacteriaceae; genus Mycobacterium. The sequence continues at coordinate 27,762 of MAEX01000003.1, read as the reverse complement.
CCTTGTTCAGCACCAGGAAGTCGGCAGGGTTACGAAGATCCCGATCGGTTTCGATCAACAACACGTCGGGCGTAAGACGCGACTCGGAGAAATGTCGTTGTGCAGCAGCGAATCCCTGGTTGGCGGGGATATCGCCGGAGATGTACAGCCGATCGTTGTAGCTCGTCTTGTACCCCGGCAACGTGGATAGCCCCACCAATGCCACGGCCAACGAGGCGACCAGGATCGGTGCGGGCCAGCGGACAACAGCCGTACCCAGCCCGCGCCACCGCTGAACCCGCAGCTTGCGTGTGGGTTCGAGCAACCCGAATCGGCTGGCCACCGCAATCCCCGCGGGAACCAGCGTGACCGCGACCGCGACGGCCGCCAGCATGCCGATGGCACACGGGATGCCCATGGTTTGGAAGTAGGGCAGCCGCGTGAAATGCAGACACAGAATGGCTCCGGCGATGGTCAGCCCGGAGGCCAAGACAACGGGGGCCACGCTGCGATATGTGGTGTAGTAGGCCGTTTCCCGGTCCTCACCGGCCTGGCGCGCCTCTTGATATCGACCGAAGAAGAAGATCCCGTAATCGGTGCCGGCGGCGATGCTCAAGAAGACCAGCATGTTGACGGCAAACGTCGACAACACGAAAACATCGTGGTAGCCGAGAAACGCCACAATGCCACGGGCAGCGGCCAATTCGACACCGACCATGATCAGCAGCAGGATCACCGTGACAACGGAGCGATAGAGGATCAACAGCAACGTGAAGATGATGACCACGGTGACCGCGGTGATCTTCAGAATCGACTTATTGCCCGCATGCTGCATATCCGAGGCGAGCGGTGCCGCACCGGCCACATAGACCTTGACGTCGGCCGGAGTGGCGGGCAACGTCCGATTGACGATCTCGCGGATCGCGGCAACCGATTCGTCCCCCACGGCGGTGCCTTGATTACCAACGAGATTCAACTGCACGTATGCAGCCTTTTCGTCGGGACTCTGCACACTCGACGACGTCAGCCGATCGCCCCAAAGATCCTGCACGTGCTCAACGTGTTTGGGATCGTTACGCAGCTCGCGGATCAGTCCGGCGTAGTACGCATGCGCGTCCTCGCCGAGCGGCTCCTTCCCCTCGAGCACGATCATCGCGGAGCTGTCCGAGTTCGATTCGTTGAAGTCCTTGCCCATGCGCATGATGGCCTTGACGGCCGGCGCATCCTGTGGCATCAGCGAGACCGAACGCGCTTCCGCGACGTTTTCCAACGCGGGGATCGCCTTGGTCCAGTCCCAATTGACCGACGCCAGCGTCGTATACAGAATCAGCGCCAGCCAGCCCAGGATGATCAGGGGCGACAGGTTTCGTATGGTTCGCGCGATAAACGGCCGCGAATGTGCTGAGTTTGACTCAGCATTCACACCCGACCTCATCAGTTCCTCTGCAGCACGGAGCGGACGAGGCGCGGTCCCTTCCACCCGTGCACCGCGCCGACTGGCCGGGGAGACACCTGCAGTGGCCACCAGAACCACCGGCCCAGGAGCGCGGCGATGGCCGGCGTCATGAACGCTCGCACAATCAGGGTGTCGAACAACAGGCCCAATCCGATTGTCGTTCCCACCTGCCCAAGGGTGAGCAGGTCGCTAACGATCATGGAGCCCATCGTGGCCGCGAACACCAGACCGGCGGCGGTCACCACCTTGCCGGTACCACCCATCGCTCGGATGATGCCCGTATTGAGGCCGGCGCCCAACTCCTCTTTCATGCGCGAGACGAGTAGCAGGTTGTAGTCGGACCCCACCGCGAGCAGCACGATGACCGACATGGCCAACACCACCCAGTTGATCTGGATACCGCAAATGTGTTGCCAGACAAGAACGGACAGACCGAACGACGCGCCCAGCGACAACGCCACGGTTCCGACGATCACCAGGGCGGCGACCAGGCTCCGCGTCATCAACAACATGATGATGAAAATGAGGCACAGCGCCGCGACACCCGCGATCAAGAGATCGTATTTTGATCCGTCGACCAGCTCGCTGACACCTGCCGCCGTACCGGCCAGAGAGAGCTTGGCGTGCTCCAGCGGAGTTCCCTTGAGCGCTTCCTCCGCGGCGGTCTTGATCGGCTCCACCCGCGAAATGCCTTCGGGCGTCGCGGGATCTCCGCGCTGAGATATGAGCATGCGCGTGGACTTGCCGTCGGGCGACATGAAGATCTTCATGATCCGCTTGAAGTCCTTGTTGTTCAGAACATCCGGCGGCAGATAGAAGGAGTCATCGTTCTTCGACGCGTCGAACGCCTTACCCATGGCGGTCGAGTTCTCGGTGGATTCATCCATCTGGGCGAAGATGCCGGACATCGTGCTGTGCATCGTCAGCATCGATTCGCGGGTGCTCTTCATCGTGTCGATCATCACCGGGAACTGCTCGAGTAGCTGCGGCATCAGCCTGTCCAGCTCGTCAAGATCGCCTACCAGAGTCTGCATCTTGTCCGTCACCTGGTCGACGCCGTCGAGCGCATCGAAGATCGACCTGATCGACCAGCAGATGGGAATGTCGAAGCAGTGCTTCTCCCAGTAGAAGTAGTTACGGATCGGCCGCCAGAAGTCTTCGAAATTTTCGATGTGGTCCCGCAGCGTGGACATATCTTTCTGAAGATCGTGCGTGGTGCTGACCATCCGGTGAGTGGTCGCCACCATCTGTTTCATCAGATCGAACATGCGCTGCATAAGCGCGATCGTCGTTCCCATGTCATCGGCCTGCTTGAGCATGTCGTCCATACGCGCGCGCTGGAACGGCAGACTCAACCGCTGGCTCGCATTCGACATGCTGAGCATGAAGGGCACCGACGAGTGCTCGATCTGCGTTCCCTCGGGACGCGTGATGGACTGCACGTTGGCGATGCCGGGTACCGCGAACACCGCCTTGGCAAGCCTGTTCAACACCAGGAGATCGGCCGAGTTACGCATATCGTGATTGGCCTCGACCAGCAGGATGTCGGGTGTAGACATCTTCGATTCGGGGAAATGCCGTGAAGCGGCGACGAGTCCCTGGACCGCGGGGATGTCCTGCGGTATGTACTTCGCGTCGGTGTAGCTGGGGTTGTATCCCGGCAGCGTCAAGAGCCCGATAAGTGAGATCGCCACCGTCCCGGCGAGAATCGGTCCGGGCCAGCGCACAATCGCGGTGCCCAGCCGCCGCCAACGGCGCGTCGTCACCTGCCGCTTGGGATCGAACAGCCCGAAGCGACTACCCGCGGCGATGCATGCCGGTACCAGGGTGAGCGCCACCGCCACCGCGACCAGGATGCCGACCGCACCCGGGATACCCAACGGCTTGAAGTAAGGCAGTCGGGTGAAGTGCAGACATGCGATCGCACCCGCGATAGTCAGGCCGGATGCCAAGACGACCTTGGCCACCCCGCGATAGGCGGTGTAGTACGCGCTCTGGCGATCCTCGCCTGCCTGACGCGCCTCCTGATACCGCCCGGTGAAGAAGATTCCATAGTCCGTACCTGCGGCAATACCCACAGACACCAGCAGGTTGACGACGAAGGTGGTCAGACCCACGATCCCGTGCATGCCCAGGAATGCGACGAGTCCCCGCGCGACCTGCAGCTCGATACCGACGGTGAACAGCAAGATGATGACCGTGATGAAGGACCGGTAGAGCAGGAGCAGCATCAGGAAAATCACGCCGACACTCACCAGGGTGATGAGAACGACCGTCCGGTTTCCGCTCTCCGACATATCGGAGACGACAGCCGCGGGACCCGTGACATAGGTCTTCACCCCTGGCGGCAGCCCCGGGGTGTTCTTGACGATCTTCTGGACGGCCTCCACGGATTCGTTCGCATCGGCCTGACCAAAGCGTCCGGTGAGATTCAACTGCACATACGCGGCTTTTCCGTCCGCACTCTGGGCGGCCCCTGCGGTTAGCGGGTCACCCCAAAAGTCCTGGATGTGCTGCACATGTTTCGGGTCGTCCTTCAATTGACGGACGACGGCGTCGTAATACTTGTGCGCGTCGTCGCCGAGGGGGTTCTCGCCCTCGATCACGATCACCGCGACACTCTCGGAATTGGATTCCTGGAAGACCTTCCCCATCTGCGTCATCGCTTTGACGGAGGGCGCATCCGGCGGGCTGAGGGAGACCGAATGTTCTCTTTCGACGATCTCCAGCGGTGGCACCTTGACGGTCAACACGACAGTGATCGCAAGCCAGCCCAAGATAATAAATACCGCGCCCTTGCGGATAATGGTCGCCATTACCGGCCGGTGTGATTGGCCTTTACCGCCGTCCTCGCTCATGCGGCCTTCAGCAAGCATGAGGTAAAGGCATTGGTCTGAGTACTCACCTTCTCGGACTTAACCTCATCATCCACGATAATGCGGCAGCCAATACTGCCACCATCTCCCTGCGCCATGATGCTTCCCACGGCGGTCGTCTTGCCGATCTCGAATTTCACCGACCACGGCAGCGGGATTTTTTGAATGTACAGCGGATCGCCATTGACATCGAAATAGCTGATATCGGCGACATTCCCCGGCGAGCCAAAAACCTCATACGACATCTTCTTGGGATCAAACGATTTGGAGTCGCCGACATTCGTGTCGGCATACGACGGACGGTTCTCGGAACCGAATACACCGTGGAGCCGCGACACCGTAAATCCGCCGACGCCAATTACCGCGAGCACCAGCAGCGGAATCCACAGACGCATCAAAAGCCGAAGAATCGTAACCCTCCTCGTCTATCGCCGCATCCGGCACCATGCTCGGACATGCACATCCCAAATTGCAAAACGCGGAACACCGCAGCGGTGCTCCCCAGCCGTTAAAGATTAGACCATGCATGAGAGTCGCGTATGTGCCCGTTGCACACCCGATATGGAATGAGTAGCACGCTATGTGGGATACATGCGTGTACAGATTTACTGCACGGCATCTTGGGCAACTCCTGTGACTGTATTTACCATTCCGCACGAATGAGTGAACAGATAGCTAATCAGCAGCTGGAGCCCCTGTTTGTGACCTCGGTATCCAACGGCCAGGCACAGTGGCGCCGGTCATAGCGAGAAGCAGCTCAGCTGACCGTGTTCGCCGGTGACCTTGACTGCGGTACATCCAGAAAGCAAACCAGCTTGATTGCTCGGTGACCTCAGGGCCCCACTTGCCTCGCCGCGGACCGGATCCTGGACGGATCCGAACCTTGCCAAGACTGCGAAGTTGGAGTTGGCAAGGCGCGTAGGCTGGTGAACGTGTCCAAAACGTATGTTGGAGGGCGCCTTCGTCAACTTCGGAGCGAACGCGGGTTCAGTCAAGCCGCGCTGGCCCAGATGCTGGAGATCTCCCCGAGCTATCTCAATCAGATCGAGCATGACGTCCGCCCACTCACTGTGGCGGTGCTGCTGCGTATCACCGAGGTGTTCGGTGTCGACGCGACGTTCTTCTCCTCCCAGGACGACAGCCGCCTTATCGCCGAACTGCGCGAAGTGGTGCAGGACAAAGACCTGGACATCGACGTCGATCCCGCAGAGATCGCCGATGTGGTCGCCGGGCATCCCGCGCTGGCCCGCGCCATGGTCAACCTGCATCGGCGCTACCGGATCACCACCACGCAGTTGGCGGCGGCCACTGAGGACCGCTACACCGACGGCAGCGGCAGCGGATCGATCACCATGCCGCACGAAGAAGTACGCGACTACTTCTATCAGCGGCACAACTATCTCCATGAGCTCGACACCGCGGCCGAAGACCTGACGGTTCGGATGCGCATGCACCGGGCGGACCTGGCCAGAGAGATCGCCGACCGTCTCACCGAGGTACACGGCGTCCACATCGCCCGGCGCATCGATCTCGGTGACAGCGTCCTGCACAAGTACGATCCAGGATCCAAGACGCTCGAGATCAGCAATCACCTCTCTGGTGGGCAACAGGTTTTCAAGCTGGCGACTGAGCTGGCCTATCTGGAGTACGGCGATCTCATCGACACCATGGTCGACGACGGCAAATTCACCTCGGAGGAATCACGGAAACTGGCACGCTTGGGCCTGGCCAACTACTTCGCCGCCGCCACGGTCCTTCCCTACCGCCAGTTCCATGGGGTGGCCGAGGATTTCCAGTACGACATAGAACGGCTTTCCGCCTTCTACTCGGTGAGCTACGAGACCATCTGTCACCGGCTGTCCACCCTGCAGCGCCCCTCGATGCGTGGGGTCCCGTTCTCGTTCGTCCGGGTTGATCGTGCCGGAAACATGTCCAAACGTCAGTCAGCGACCGGTTTCCATTTCTCCTCCAGCGGTGGCACCTGTCCGCTGTGGAACGTCTACGAGACCTTCGGCAACCCGGGCAAGATCTTGGTCCAGGTGGCGCAGATGCCCGACGGGCGCAACTACCTGTGGGTGGCGCGCACCGTCGAACGGCGTGCGTCGCGGTACGGCCAACCAGGTAAGACGTTCGCGATCGGGTTGGGTTGCGAGCTACGGCACGCGCACCGGCTCGTCTATTCGGAGGGTCTGGATCTGTCCTCCGAAGGTGCGACCACGCCGATTGGTGTGGGCTGTCGCGTGTGCGAGCGCGACAACTGCCCCCAGCGCGCCTTCCCGGCACTCGGGCGGGCACTCGACCTTGACGAGCACCGAAGTACGGTGTCGCCATACCTTGTTCAGCAAGAAGGAGCCCGACAGTGAGCGATGGCCGTATCCCATCAGGTGGTCTGCGTGAGCTCGGACCGGTCAACTGGGTGATTGCCAAGGGCATGGCACGCGCAATCAGCGTGCCGGAGATGCACCTGGCGACCACCCTCGGACAGACGGGCGTCCGGTTCTGGCCGTGGCTGGCGTACTCCGGTGCGATTCTGCGCGGCACCAAACTCTCTGCCCGCGATACCGAAGTAGTCATCCTGCGCGTGGCCCACGTACGTGAGTGCGAGTACGAACTGCAGCACCACACCCGCATCGCCAAGGGTGCCGGTATCGATCCCGCGTATCAAGAGCGGATCTTCACCGGGGCCAGCGCCGAGGGACTCTCCGACAAGGAGCGCGCACTCATCACCGGTGTTGATGAGATCCTCACCACCAGAACACTTTCCGATGACGCGTGGGAGGGACTCGCCAAGTTCCTGGACCGCCGCCAGCTCATCGGCTTTTGCCTGCTCGTCACGCAATACGACGGCCTGGCTGCGACCATGTCCTCCTTGCGCATCCCGCTGGATCACTGACGTACCAGAGGCATGGGCTACTGGTCGAGCAGCGCCGTGTGCTGCGCCGAGTAGCGCTCCCCGGACGCCGGTGCCAAACCATCCAGCCGGGCAAGCCGTTCCGCTGACAGCGCCGCGTCCACCGCACCCGCGTTCTCTTCCACGCGCGCAGCCTTGGTGGTCCCGGGGATCGGCACGATGTCTTCACCGCGAGCCAGTAGCCAGGCCAGTGCAACCTGCGCCGGAGTCAGGCCGGCCTCAGTGGCGACCGTCTGCACCTGCTCCACCAGGGTCAGGTTGGCGTCGAGGTTGTCCGCGTTGAACCGCGGCAGGTTCTTGCGGAAGTCATCGTCCGAGAGCTGATTCGCCGACCGGATAGCACCCGTCAGGAAGCCTCGGCCCAGCGGTGAATAGGGCACGAGCCCGATACCCAACTCCCTCAGGGTCGGCAGCAGCTCCGACTCGACGTCGCGGGTCCACAGCGAGTACTCCGACTGCACCGCGGTGACCGGATGTACCGCGTGTGCCCGGCGCACCGTGGCCGCAGAGGCCTCCGACAGTCCAATCCGGCGGACCTTGCCCTGGCGCACCAAATCCCCCAATACCCCGATCACCTCTTCAATGGGCACACTGGGGTCGACGCGATGCTGGTAGTACAGGTCGATGTAATCGGTACCAAGCCGGCGCAACGAACCCTCGACCGCGACAACGATATTCGCTGGCGAGCTGTCAGGGGTGAAGAGTGCGCCAGTGCTGTGCGAGACCAGCCCGAACTTGGTGGCCAGCACCACCTCATCCCTGCGACCCGCGATGGCCTTGCCCACAAGCTCCTCGTTGGCATAGGGGCCGTATATCTCGGCGGTGTCGATGAGGGTTACCCCGAGATCCAACGCCCGTCGCAGCGCCTCGATCGAAGCCTGCTCGTCGGGGCCCGCATCCGAACCAAGCGGCTGGTAACCGGAGGACATCGACATGGCGCCCAAGCCAATTCGCGATACCGGCAGGCCACCGATCTGTGTGTACTTCATGTCAACCCTTCTTCTGTCCCACTGCGGCAGCCGGGGCGCCGTTGACCGACTCGGTGTAATACGCAACCTTGAAATCGACGACCTTGAGGTCTTCGGTGAGCCGCTCCATCGCGGCCATAATCCGCACACGCTGCGCGAAGAGCAGCTCCAGTCGCTCGGCGTGGGTCTCCTCGCCGCCCTCCAACAGCTGGATAAAGCGCCGCATATCGCGCACCGGCATGCCAGTGCGGCGCAACCGCAGCATCAGCTGGATACGCTCGATGTCGTCGTCACTGAATCGGCGGCGGCCACCGCCGTCTCGCGGCACCCGGGGGAACAAGCCTTCGCGCTCGAACCAGCGCAGCGCGTCGATCGACAGCCCGGTCCGTTGGGCAACGTGCGAGATGGGAAACCCGCCATTCTGCGGCTCACTTGTGCTCACAAAGCCACGGTAGAACCTGGAGTCGACTCCAGGTCAAGTGGGACATACGCGCAGGGCGAGCCTTAAGTCATCGCAGGTGCCGACCGCGGCGTCGCGGGTGCCGTTGACACGTTCTTGATGCCACCTCACCATCGGAATATGCGCTTGGCCCCGGACTGTAGGTAGGCGTGCAATTTCGTGTGCTGTACTTCGAGTCCTTCCTGGACGCGATCGGAATCCACTCGGAGGCAACCGCGTTCAAACTCGCACTGGTGGCGGTGGTCGTCGCCGTCGCGGTCTATCTTCCCCACCGCAGCGTGTCCATCTCCGCCAAGTATGAGCTCGTCTTCGAATTCACGTCGCCAACCACGATGGCGAGTTTCACAAGGTCAAGGGGCCACTCGGCGTCACACCCTCCTGCCAGGGCCACCCCGTGATCTTTCAGGCCGGATCTTCCACCACCGGAAGGGCCTTCGCCGCCAAACATGCCGAGGTGGTCTTTACCGGGCAGACCGACATCGACCGCGCCAAGAGTTTCTATCGACAGCTCCACGACGAAGCCCATGCCTCCGGACGAACCCCCGCGCCCCTGATCACACCTTCCCTCGGTGTCGTTGTCGGCTCCACCGAGGCCGAGGCACGTGCCGCGGAAAGCACCGTCTACGAACACTTCATTCCCGCAGATCCTGCGGGGTGGCTCCTCGAGGTGGATGTCAACGTCATCGGCGCCGACCTGGACGGCCCGGTGCCGGCGTCGGCATTTCCGGAGAGCACCGACCCGCCAAACCGCGCTCGCCGGATACAAACACCTTGCCACCATGGGCAATCCGACGGTTCGGGAGTTCCTCTACCGTACCTTGAAGGCGTTCGGTACGAGGTTTGTCGGCTCCGCCGAGCAGGTCGCCGATCAGATCGAGCTGTGGTTCACCGAGGGGGCGGCCGACGGCTTCATCCTGAGTACGGCGGGGCTACCCGGCCAATTCGAACTATTCACCGAACTGGTGGCGCCAATCCTAGTGCGTCGCGGCATTTTCCGCGCCGAACACGCCGGGTCCATACTGCGCGATCACTTGGCGTTGCCCTGGCCGGCGCCGCAGCGCGCGCCTGCCCTTCTTACCCGCTAGGCCTCGGCGGCGACCTCACGCAACGTGCCGTCCTTGACGTCGTAGACGAATCCGCGCACGCTGCCCTTCCGCGGAACAAATGGGTTGGCCTTGATCCGCGCCACCGACTGGCGAACGTCCTCGTCCGGATCGGTGAACGCCTCGGCCGACCACGGCGGTTTGATCCCCGTCTCGTCCTGAATCGAACGCTTGAAGGCATCGTCGGTGAAGGTCAGCATGCCGCAGTCGGTGTGATGGATGAGAATGATCTCCTCGGTGCCCAGCAGCCGCTGCGAGATGGCCAACGACCGGATCTCATCCTCAGTGATCACTCCGCCTGCATTGCGAATGACGTGCGCGTCACCTTCGTGAAGGCCGAGCAGACCATACGGATTCAGGCGTGCATCCATGCACGCGACAATCGCGACCTTGCGGCCCGGGGGCAACGGCAGAGCACCCTTGTCGAAGCTGGCCGCGTAAGCCTGTGCGTTGTTCAGCAGTTCGTCAGTGGTCGACATGGCGCGAAGCTACGCGCGAGCGCATACCTGGTCAACGGTTACGAGCGATCTGATCCCAGATGTGATCGCACACCTTCAACAAATACTCGCGGACGCAGCCGTGCGGCGGATACCAGCCACCGCTCGACTCGGACTGTGCATCGCGCACCAACCCACGGACCTCGCCGTCCGAGTCAACGGCAAGGAGCTCGCCGGGCGCGACAGCGAAGGGCACGGCACAACTCGAACCCACGATCTGGATCACCGACAGCGGCTCACGCGTTCGGGGTCCAAACATGGCCACACTCTTACCTTCGAGTTTGTCATGGAACTCCTGTGCGCTGAGAATTCCTTCCCGCCAACGAGTCCCGTCGAGGATCTGTTCTATGGACAGCACCTCACCGATGTAGCTACTGGTCAATCCGTTGGTGTCCGCCAGGAGTTCCCGATGTTCGGAATGCGATGCCGCACCGAGATGCGCAAGCGATATCAGCTCAGCGACGATCTCGGCCATCGTCGGTGGTGACGGGCGGATATCGCGCCCCCGGGTTCGGGCGCGGGGTCCATCTCCTGCTCGGCCAGATACATGCCCTGCTCAAGATTCTCGTGATGTAGATAGGAATACAGGTCCGGCCACATCGTCCGCGAATCGATGTCGAGCAGAAACACACTTCCCGCCACGTTCCCCCCTTTACCGCCCAGCAGATTACGGCGGGCCCCCCGGCCCGCGAGAGATCAGAAGTTGATCATGTGCCCCGCGAGTCCGTGGAACGCCTCCTGTAGCGCCTCGGACAACGTCGGGTGCGTGTGCACGTTGCGTGTCAGTTCGTTGACCGTGAGGTCCCACTTCTGCGCGAGTGTCAGCTCGGGCAGAAGCTCGGAAACATCGGGGCCGATCAGGTGTCCGCCGATCAACTCGCCGTACTTGGCGTCGGCGATCAGCTTGACAAAACCGGTCGGATCCGCGAGCCCGTGCGCCTTGCCGTTCGCGGTGAATGGGAACTTGGCCACCTTGACGTCGTATCCCTCGGCACGAGCCTGCTCCTCGGTGAGCCCGAAGCTGGCGACCTGCGGCTGGCAAAACGTCGCCCGGGGCATCATCCGATAATCGCCCAGCTCCAAAGTCTCGGCACCGGCGATGGTTTCGGCGGCGACAACACCCTGCGCCTCCGCGACATGGGCCAGCTGCAGCTTGGAAGTGACATCACCGACGGCGTAGATATGCGGCACGTTAGTACGCATCCGCTCGTCAATGGCGATCGCGCCGCGGTCGGTGAGCGCGACACCCGTGTTGTCCAAGCCGAACCCCTCGACGTTCGGAGCAAAGCCGATGGCCTGCAACACCTTGTCGGCGACGAGCTCGCTCTCCTGCCCGTCCTTGCTGATCTTGACCGTGACCTGCGATCCGCTATCGGTGATCGATTCGACCTTGGTACCGGTAAGGATCTTGACGCCCAGCTTCTTGTACTGCTTCTCGATCTCCTTGGACACCTCGGCGTCCTCGTTGGGCAGCGCCCGCGGCAGGAACTCAACGATCGTGACATCCACGCCGTAGTTCTTGAGGACGTAGGCGAACTCCATACCGATGGCGCCGGCGCCGGCGATGATGATCGATCCGGGCAGCTCGCGGGTCATGATCTGCTTCTCATAGGTGACCACGTTCTCCGACAGCGCGGTCCCGGGTACCAGCCGCACGCTGCTACCGGTGGCGATGATCACATTGGCGAAGGTCAGCGTCTCTGTCGAGCCGTCGGCCTTCTTCACGGCCAGCGTGTTGGCATCGCTAAAGGTACCCACGCCCTCGTGCTCGGTGATCTTGTTCTTCTTCATCAAGAAATGCACACCGGCCACGCGCCCCTCGGCGACCTTGCGGCTGCGGTCGAACGCGGCACCGAAATCGAAGGTCGCCTCGCCACTGATGCCGAATGTCTTGGCTTCCTTGGTAAAGATATGGGCCAGCTCCGCGTTACGCAGCAGCGCCTTAGACGGGATACACCCGACATTGAGGCAAACCCCGCCCCAATACTTCTCCTCGACGATGGCTGTAGTCAGGCCCAACTGGGCTGCGCGAATGGCCGCGACATAGCCACCGGGACCTGCTCCGAGAACGACGACGTCATAGTGTGCAGTCACGCACTCCACCCTAGTAGGACGACGTCAAGCGGGGAGCGTCAAGCCCGGTCTCGGTACTGAATACCCCAACTGCGCAGCGGTTCCGGGCACAGTGACTGAACCCCGGGCACCGAGGGTGCGGTGCACGCCACATAGCCATATTTGACTCCGGCGGCCGCCACCGAGATCGCTGGCGCCGTCAACACGGCAAAAGCGAGGGCGACAACTATCGGGCGCGGCTCCACCATGGCCAGCAGTAGCGCGACCACCACACAGATAAACACCCAGATCAGCACGTAGGTGACCGCGATCGTCCGGTCGTTCGGCAGCAGGGTCTCGAACCAGTGCTGATAAAGCAGCAGCCCAACCGCACCGGCCGGAATCCACACCGCCAACAACAGCAACAACAGCACCCAGCGCTTCAGGAAGGCCGGTTCCCGCTCCGCGGGTACCCGTACCGGCTTCGCTGGCTCGTCGGCCACCACCGGAACCGCGCCGGTATAGGGGTCGGGCGTCATCGATTCGGCCGACGTGACCGGCATCGCGCCCGTGTAATCGCTGCCAACGTCAAACGCCGCGGTGAGCGGCAACGCATCGGTGTCGATGCGGCCGGTGGTTACCAGGTCTTCGTCATCCTTGAACGCCGAGAACGCGGTGAAGGTGGCGGTATCCAGACCGTCTCTACTCCTGCCGCCATCTATCGGCACGGCCAGCGGATCGGCGAGGTCGCCCTCGACGATGCTCGGCCTCTCCGTGCCGTCTACGAGCTCGGTCTCGGCGCTCGTCTTCTCGACTGTGTTTTCCGCATTTTTGTCAGACACTGTGAATCACCTGTATCGCCGCAAGAATCCCGAACCACCCGGGAGAAATCGCCAGCACGAATGCCGCCAGAACCGTCATCCATTTACGCGTGGACGCGATCAAGATAAAGAACCCGATCAGGCTGGGTACCGCGACAACAACGCCAATGAATAGGTCGGGCCGCACCGGTTCGTGCACGATCAACACGCTAGACATTCCAGCGACAAGTCCAACTGCTATCCCCAGCAGCATCGCGCTAGCTACAACCTGCGCGCGTGGCAGTGGTATCACGAGAAAACTCCTGCTCGGTGTTCTGTCCGCCCCCGGGCCACCTTCGACCATACTGCGATCACTGGCACACTGGCTCAAATGACGTCGGCGCGCCGCTCCCCGGACCCACATCTCTGGCTCGAAGACATTGGCGGTGACGAACCGCTGAACTGGGTGCGCGAACACAACTCGATAACAACCGGCAAGTTTTCCGGTGAGCGTTTTGACGATATGCGGGCCGAGGCGCTGGCCATTCTCAATACGGATGCACAGATCCCCTATGTGCGCCGGCGGGGCGAATACCTCTACAACTTCTGGCGCGATGCCAACAACGCCCGCGGCCTTTGGCGCCGAACCACTTTGGATCAGTACCGTCTGGAAGATCCCCAATGGGACGTCATCATCGACGTTGACGCGCTGGCGGACACCGAGGAAGAAAACTGGGTCTGGGCGGGCGCGACCGCGCTACGGCCCGAGTTCCGCCGGGCGCTGGTCAGTCTGTCGCGCGGCGGGTCGGACGCCGTAGTGGTGCGCGAATTCGATCTGGAAACAAGACAGTTCGTGACGGACGGTTTCGTGCTGCCCGAGGCCAAGACGCAGATCGGGTGGATCGACGCCGACACTGTTTTCGTGGGGACAGATTTTGGGCCCGACAGTCTCACGGACTCGGGGTATCCCCGTCTAGTGAAACGCTGGAAACGCGGGCAATCCCCAGACGAAGCGGAGCTGGTGTTTAGCGGCGAATCCTCAGACGTGATGGTGAGTGCGAGCTATGACGACACTCCGGGCTTCGAACGCACCCTAGTCAGCCGGGCCACCGACTTCTTCAACTCCGAAGTACACGAGCTAAGCGTCGACGGAGAGCTGCTGCGCATCGACGTCCCCACCGATGCCTCGGTATCGGTGCACCGTGAATGGCTCCTCGTCGAGCTCAAGTCGCCGTGGCAGGTGGATGGCACCGAGCATTCGGCCGGGACGCTGTTGGCCGCTCGCTATGCGGACTTCCTCGCCGGCGATCGCGCCGTCACCCCGGTGTTCGTTCCCGATGAGCACGCGAGTCTGCACCACTACGCGTGGACGCGGGAACGGCTCACCGTCGCGATCCTGCGCGATGTGATCAGCGAGATCCTGGTCTTCACCCCGGGCACCTGGGACTCGGAACCACTGGCGGGTGTGCCGGTCAACACGACCACACAGATCGTCGCGGTCGATGACCTGGGCGACGAGATTTTCCTCGACACATCAGGATTCACCCAGCCGTCGACACTGCTGCGCGGTGAAGTAGGTGAGGTGAGCGCCGCTCAGGCCTGGGTATCCCCCATCAAGTCGGCGCCATCGTTCTTCGACGGCGCAGCCTTTGAGGTGGCCCAACACTTCGCACGGTCCGACGACGGGACGTCGATTCCGTATTTCGTGGTTCGCCCCAAGGGATCCGATGGTGCGGGGCCGACTCTGCTCGGCGGTTACGGGGGCTTTGAGGTCGCCCGGACTCCCGGGTACGACGGTGTGCTGGGCAAGCTGTGGCTGTCCCGTGGCGGCACGTACGTGCTGGCCAATATCCGCGGGGGTGGCGAGTACGGCCCGGTGTGGCACACCCAGGCGATGCGTGAGGGGCGCCATCTGGTGTACGAGGACTTCGCCGCTGTCGCGCGCGATCTGGTGGCTCGGGGCATCACCACCGCGGCACAGCTGGGCGCACAGGGCGGGAGCAACGGCGGCCTGCTGATGGGGGTGATGCTCACGGCATACCCGGAGCTGTTCGGCGCGTTGGTGTGCCAGGTGCCGCTGCTGGATATGCGCCGCTACCACTTGCTGCTGGCCGGCGCCTCCTGGGTTGCCGAGTATGGCGACCCCGACAATCCCGATGATTGGGAGTTCATCTCCAAATACTCTCCTTACCAAAATATTTCGCCCGAGAAGCGTTATCCACCGGTTCTGGTGACCACCTCGACCCGCGATGACCGCGTTCACCCGGGGCACGCGCGCAAGATGACCGCCGCATTGCAAGAGGCCGGGCAACCGGTCTGGTACTACGAAAACATCGAGGGCGGCCACGGCGGCGCGGCTAACAACGAACAGTCGGCATTCAAGGCGGCGCTGGCCATCGAGTTCCTCTGGCGCCAGCTCGCACCCTGACCCGAAATATCAGGGCAATCCCCGATGCCGTGACACCACCCGCGACGCACAATGGCCGTATGAGCGAATCCAACACCGTTCCGCCGTGGGTTAACAAGATGGTCAAGGGCCTGCTCCGCAGCCCGCTGCACCCCGTACTCAGCGGCAACATCGCGTTGTTCACCTTCACCGGCCGCAAGAGCGGCAAGGAATACAACGTCGCCGCCACCTACGTTCGCAAGGGCGACGTGTTGACCGTATTCACCGACAGGGCGTGGGCCAAGAATCTGCGCGATGGCCGGCCCGTCACCGCGTTGGTGCGCGGCAAGCGGCTCGATGGCACCGCCGAGCTTTCCACGGGACCGCAGATCGCCGGGCCGCTGGCCGAGCTGCTGCACAAGGTGCCGCGAGATGCCAAGTATCACAACGTGCGCCGTAATCCAGACGGCAGCTTCAACAGATCCGATATTGACCGGGCGGCGGCCAGTGAGAGCATGGTGACAGTGCATCTTTCATGACGTACATCACTCCGAATGGGAACAGTCTCGCGAATCACGTTCCCGGGTCACCCCATCACACGGTGACGACATAGTCACACACATGCAGTTTGCTCGACATGTTGCCGGTCCCGCAAATCGCCATTAACTAACCCCCACAAAACCGCAGCTCACAGGTGCTAACTGCTGCAAGCAGTGTCTGATCAAAATCTTAATATCCCAGCTCAGGGGCATGGCGATATCGCGGGGTGGCCGCACCGGCAACGGGCTCCGTTACCGAAATCGAGACCGATCCGTAACCGTCATGGATTGTTGCCATCGGTGCGCTCGGGTACCTTGGTAGTTAGCTGAATTATTGGCCTTGGCAAAGTCGCCCGGCGGGCCGCAGTTATTGACCGACCGTGACGTGAGCGCATTGATGAGCTTCCGGATAGTCGGTAGTTGGAGCCAGATTGCCGTGAGGTGCACGATGAGAAACGACCTGTTCATCGGGTTGAGCGAAAACGGGTGGGACCGTGCTCCGTGGGATACCGAACCGGAGTTTTCACCCACCGAGCTGGACATCCTGTTGGATCGTCGGCTGTCCGTCAGTGACGCCGCTGAACGCGTCGGATGTGTCGAGCACGACGTGCAGCGCATCCGCGACGCACACGCGGCCTAGCGTTCACGTCAGCGCCGCAGCATGCCGCCCACCAACCCCGCGGCCACTCCGATCACGATCACCAGTCCTCCGGCGGCCATAGTGAGGCTCAGCCAGTGGTGGGCATTGCTCACCGCCTGCGTGACCAGTCCGTCGGCCACATCGCGGAGATTGTCGGTGACGCGGTTCAACGGCCGGTCCAGATAGCGCCGACCGATCTCCAGCCCAGCCCACCCGGCCGCGCCTACGAGTAGTGCCGAAATACCCAGCCCGGCAAGACCCTTGGCGCGGCTGCGCACCGCCAACTGAGTCAAGCCCGCGAGAACAAGGGTCAGGCCGAACGATATCCAGACCGCAAGCTGGCCGAAGCGTGCCACCGGCACCAATCGTCCCGGCGTCAATCCGGCCAGATTGTCCTCGGTAACCGAGACCTTCAGCGTCTCCGGCGCCTTGATGGAAAGACCTTGCGGCACCAGGCTCTTGATCATGGGGGCCATGTCGATCTGCCAGCTTCCCTGCGAATCACGCTGCGCCGAGCTCGAGTTCGTGAATAACCACTGGTGTGCCATCCGATTCACCGATGCGAAGTCGGCACGGAACTGCGGCCCACTGGTGTACGCAGCGGTCAATTCCGCGACCTGAGTCTCGTTGACGCGCGAACCCTGCTTCTTACCCAGCGACACGATCTGTGTGGTGAGTTCCGCGGCGATCGCGCGCTGAACATTCGGATCGGCCGCCGCCGGCCCCGTCAACGCCACGTAGCCGTTCTCGTCGACAATCCTGGACTGTGTCCAGGCCGCCGTCACCGTGACGGCCAGTGCGGCGGTGGTGAGCAGCCACAGCAGGACCGCGAACAGGAATCGCATCCCGCCCAGGTTAGTCCGTAAGCGCGCGCCCCAGGATTAGCGGATCGGCCTGGCCGACGACGTCGGTGTCCTTGTCGTCGTAGTCGAATTTGCCCAGGACATGCCGCATCGCGTTGACACGGGCCCGCTTCTTGTCGTTGCTCTTTACCACGATCCACGGCGCGTGATCGGTATCGGTCAGCGAGAACATCTCTTCCTTGGCCTTAGTGTAGGCGTCCCACTTGTCTAGGGAAGCCAAGTCCATCGGCGAGAGCTTCCACTGCCGCACCGGGTCAACCTGCCGGATCGCGAAGCGCGTGCGCTGCTCGGCGGACGATACCGAGAACCACAACTTGGTGAGGCTGATGCCATCATTGACCAGCATCTGCTCGAAAAGTGGTGCCTGGTGGATGAATTCGGAATGCTGGTCGTCAGAGCAGAATCCCATGACCCGTTCGACGCCGGCGCGGTTGTACCAGGACCTGTCGAAGCACACCATCTCTCCGGCCGCCGGCAGATGCGGAACATACCGCTGGAAATACCACTGGGTGCGTTCCCGTTCAGTCGGCTTCTCCAGCGCGACAACCCGGGCACCACGCGGGTTGAGGTGCTCCATGAACCGCTTGATGGTGCCGCCCTTGCCCGCGGCGTCGCGCCCCTCGAAGAGGATGACGTGCCGGGCGCCGGTGCGCTTGCTCCAGTTCTGGAGCTTGAGGAGCTCGATCTGCAGCAACCGCTTCTCAAGCTCGTACTGCTGACGGCTCATCCGCTCGTCGTACGGATAGTTTTCCCGCCAGGTATCCACCGCGACGCCGTCAGGCGCAATGAGTATCGGATCATCGTCATCATCATCGTCGACGGTGTAGCCCTGCGCGGCGGCGGTAATGGTCTCGGTCACCAGCGGAAAATATCCCCGGTAATCGTCGCCACGATGGACAGCGAATGAACGGCTGGTGTCAGCGACGGAAGGGGCGCAAGGCCTTGTTCGAGAGCTTGGTGAGGCTCTTGAGCGCGACAGGAGCCAACCAGCTCGGTCCGCTGTACCAGAGCGGCTCACTGGGCAGTGTCACCCGGGTGTCGACGATGGCCTCGGTGCGGCAGTACTTGAGCAGACCGCTGGCGCCCCCAAAGCGCGAGCCCATCCCGGAACCCTTCCATCCTCCATGCGGCGCGGTGAGACAGGACAGGTTCATGATCACGTCGTTGATGTTGACCGTGCCGCAATCAAGTTGCAGCGCAATACGTTCGGCACGCTTTCGATCCTTGGACCACACGCTGGCGGAGAGTCCGTACACACTGTCATTCGCCAAGGCGATCGCCTTGGATTCCTCGGAGAACCGCATGATCGGTAGCGTCGGGCCAAAGGTCTCCTCCCGCATGCAGTCCATCGAATGGTCCACGTCGACCAGCACGGTCGGAGCGTAGAAGGTGCCGCCCCCCGGGACCCGTGCCCCGCCGGTGAGCGCCCGAGCACCCGCCGAGACCGCTTGGCGCACATGCTGGTCCACGATTTCGAGCTGGTTTTCATCGATCATGGCGCCGACGCTATGGTCCATCCCGGCGCCGATCTCCAAGGTCCGCACCTCGTCGATCACCAGATCGACGAACTGCTCGTAGATCGAGTCGTGCACATATACCCGCTCAACGGATACGCAGGTCTGCCCGGCGTTGAACATGGCGCCCCACACCGCCGCGTGCGCGGCGCGTTTGACGTCGGCGTCCGACAGCACCAGCATCGGATCTTTGCCGCCGAGTTCCAGGCTGACGGGGGTGAGCCGGCGTGCGGCACGCTCCATGATCTTCTTGCCGGTGGCCGTCGATCCGGTGAACTGGATGAAGTCGACGTTGTCGATCAGCGCCTCGCCTACCTCACGCGCGCCCTGGACGATCTCGAACACCGGCGGCGCCCCGATTTCCTCCCAGCCACGTGCGATGAGTTCATCGGAGAGGGGCGTCCGCTCCGAGGGCTTGAGCAGCACAGAACAGCCCGCCAACAGTGCCGGAATTACATCCCAATATCCAAGTGCCACAGGGTAATTCCAGGGCGAAATGACACCTACGACCTTACGGGGCCGCTGATGCAGCGTGATCTTCTTAGTATTCATGGCCATCGACGACGCCGGCCGCGACTCGGGTGCCAAAAACTCCGCCGCACGCGGTGCGTAGTACGCGATGATCGCCAGAATCGACGGAATTTCGATGCCCGCGTCGATCTTGGACTTGCCGGTCTCGGCGATCAGTTGGGCCTCGATACGGGGTGTGTTATCGGTCAGCCACTGCGCGAAACGCGCCAGTACCTTGCCACGCCCCTCGGGGCCGAGACGTTCCCATGACGGCTGCGCCCTCGCCAGTTGCGCGGTGATTACGGGGATATCCGAGGGATCGGTCCAGTTCACCTGCCCAACAACCTGCCCATTCGCGGGATTGCGCACGTCGCGAGCGGCGTGATGGGCGGCAGTGGCGAGATTTTCAGACGTCGTTGTCATTAGAGGAGTCTAGGCACGAGGTGACCCACGTCGCATCCCTACCGGTTGGTTGGGATGATCCCGCGCAGGTAGGCAGCTTGGCCCAGATGCTGGGCGCAGTCATCGACGATGCTGACCAACCGGGCACTCGCCGTGACCGGCGGGTCCCAGTGTCTGTCGACGACGCGTGCGAGTTCGGAATCGGTAAGACTCTCGACATAGCGCAGCGTCATCTCGTGCACCTCCTCGTAATAGCCGCTGAGTAGATCGACCGTCGCGACGACCTTGGCCACGTCCGCCGGTGTGTGCCCGTAACCGTTGGAATCGGCGGGCAGGTCGAGGCCGAATCGCGGCTCCCAGCCCCGGGCCGTCCACAGCGGCTCGTCCCCCGTGATGGCACAGATCTGCACATCCTGGCATCGGGCCGAATGCCAAATCAGCCAGGCGATGCTGTTCGCATCCGGCTTGGGGCGATACGCCAATGCGGAATCGGGAAGACCGTCGGTCACCTCGCCGACGTGTTCGATGATCCGAGTAAAGCTGTCACGCAACAGTTCCCGCGCCGACGCAGCCACCAGAAAGTCCGTCATGGTTTGACGGTACGCCCGGGCTTGGGCACCGCCTTGGTGGCAGGTGCGGTCATCGTCAACGCGCCCGCCGCACAGCCACAGACAAGCACCGCGAAGATCGGCAGTACCAAAGCGGTATTGAGCGAGAGGGCATCGGCCACCCAGCCGATGAGTGCGGGTCCGCCCAGTACCGCGACGTAACCGGTGCCGACAACCCGCGACAGCACGCGGCCCTCGTGTTGTTCGTCGATATTGCCCGCGACGGTGAACACCTGCGGGACGCCACCGGCGAGCCCGAGGCCCACCGCCGCCCAACCCACCAACGTCAACGGCAGCACCGGAGAGGCGATGACGATCAGCATCCCGACAGCCGCCAGGGCGCAACCCCACCGCAGCACCGGAACCCTCCCCACCCGCTCCACGAGCTTGTCGACGGTAAACCGGCCCAGCGTCATCGCGAGCATGAATACCCCAAAGGCGAACGCGCCTTGGGAATGGGAGGCGCCCAAATGCTCCTGCGCGTGCAGACTGCTCCAGTCCGTGGCCGACCCCTCCGACAGCATGAGCAAGAACGCCAGCAAGCCGAGCGTCAGCACCTGGCCCCGGCGACACGTCATGGGTGGCGGCAGGGTGTACGGCACCGTGTCCGGCGCTTCTACTTCGCCCGCCCGCAGCGTGTCGCGGAGCAGCACAGTGGCTGAGCACGCCAGCAGCGCCAGGCACAGCACGGTGACACCGAGCACCGTCTCCCAGACCTTGATGTGCAGGGCGAACGCGGCCGACCCGATTCCCGCACCCACCACGTTGCCCACGGAGAACACCCCGTGAAATGAGGCCATGATCGGGCGGCCGTGGAAACGCTCGACGTCGACCGCCGCGGCGTTCATCGCGACATCGGTGACACCCACGGCGACGCCGCAGAGGACCGCACCGAGACCGGCGACCCACACGGCGTGGGCTGCCAGCGGAATGTTGACGCCGAGGGCCATCGCCGCACCGCCCGCGACCGCGATCGGACCGCTTCCGAATCGGTCGACGAGCACACCACTGAGCTGCATGCCCAGCAGTGCGCCGACCCCGAGCCCCAACACCACGAAGCCCAGCACCGTCGAGGACATCCCCGTGGCCTGCTTCATGGTCGGCAGGTGCACGGCCCAGGTGGCCACCACGAGCCCGAACGATGCGAATACACCGATTACGGCAATCCGCATCCGCAGCGGCTTCGTCAAGAAAAGATCCTCACCTAGGGCATTGAGCCAACGACCGCGCGCCCACCACGACCTCGGCGAGCAGCACTCACCGGTACCTCTTGACCACAGTACTGATCAGCGCTACGCAAGGCCGAGTCGCCACATGACCGGCCATATATATTCCTTGATATTCATATGATTCGATGGTGATATGGCGTCATGGATGCCTTCATGGTGATCGCCGATCCGACCCGACGCCGGATCATCGACACCTTGCGCGAGGGGGCGGCCGATGTCACGACCCTGATAGAACGGCTCGATCTTTCGCAGTCGCTGGTGTCCAAGCACCTGAGTGTCCTGCGCGACGCGGGCACAGTTCGGGTGGAGGTCGCCGGGAAACGCCGCGTGTACCACCTGGCGGACGATCCCCTCCCTGCCGTGCTGGCCTGGGTGACGCCCTATCACCGCACGTGGGCCAACGCGTTCGATCACCTGACATTTCTCATCGACAACGACTGCGGCACCCATGACGACAAGGAAGAGGACAACCGTGACTAATCCCCTGGCCGCCACCCTCACACCGTGCGATGACCACGAAGGCAGATGGGTCCTCACCATGTCCCGCGGACCTACGCCATCCGCCGGAGGCGGTCTGGCAGTGGCTTATCGACCCCGACAGGTTGCGTCAGTGGTCGCCCGCCATACCCGATCGCCCCTTGGATTCGGTGGGAGCCGCCCGGGTTCAGGAGACCGCCGCCGATCCGGTGCTCGACGGCGAGGTGCTCACCGTCGACCCGCCTCGCGAGCTCATCCATCGCTGGGGTCCCGATGACACCCTGCGCTGGCGAATCGAACCCACGGAGGATGGGTGCCGGCTGACCCTCGAGCATTCGATGTCCGATCGCGGTAACGCCTCCAGCAATGCCGGCGGTTGGCACATCTGCCTGGACACTCTCACTCTCGCCATCGACGGGACGCCGCGAGGCCGGGTCGTCGGCCTTGATGCCATGACACATGACTGGCAAAGCCTCAATGATAGGTACGCGGCGATACTCGGATAAGCCCTCGCAGAATTTGCGGTAATCCCTCGCGCACACTCCAGGATCGGCCAGTTAATTTGGGTATAAATCTGCACCAAAAAATAGCGGTTGAACAGGCACTACCCACGTAGTGGCAACTATGCCGCGATCACCTGATTTGACGGGTCTGAGCACTGCGAAATTGCTTTGCTCAAATTACTCTCAGGCCACCGCATTCGGCATCGGCGCCGAATGCACGGGAGGGGTCCTGATGGCTGCGCAGCATTCGGTTTTGGGGAAACGTCACTCACACTCAAGCGCTCGATAGCCACTGCGGCAGCGGTGGCGGCGACCTGCACGGTTCTGGCACCGGTCGCGATGGAGTCGCGACCATCGCCTCAACGCTCGTGTCCTATGTCATCGGAGTCGGCGGCAACAACGACGGCGCCAGCGCCAACATCCCCGCCAAGATCGGCCATAAGTTCGTCACCGAGTCTGACATCTACACACCAGTGTCGTATCCGGGCGCCGTCTGGCCGGTCAGCGGCATCACCGCACCCACCTTCAAGACATCAGTAACCGAAGGCAACGCCAACCTCAATGCGGCGATCGATCAAGCCCCACTCGAACTCCGACGGGGGCCACTCAGGGAGTAACGCGGCGTGACGCCGCCTGCAGGCATTATCGCCCCGGCGGCTGTGCCCTGCCCTGCACCGTGGTGGGACGTCCCCTAAAACAGCTCACCGAGTACGGGTAGTCCTGAGTCATCACGTAGTGATAGGTGTCAACGTCCCTGCCGTCCAGACTCACAGTGCTCGTGATGCCATGACACTCGTCGAGATCGTTGGTGGTGAGGGTGTTTCCGTCTCCCACGCGTGCCCCGGTGATGGGAAAACCATCCAGCGCGTAGCCGACCACCTCAGCGACATGTGCCTTCGCCAGACACGGGCTGGGTGTGTGGTAGTGGTAGCTGCCCGTCACCTCCGGATGCCCTGAGCAGTCGTCCTGCACCTCCCACGCCCCCGCATCGCGCCCCACCGCGTCAAGGGCACTGAACAACACCACACCCGACAGCATCACGCCCACCTCATGGCCGATGCACTGCGGCGTGCCATAGGTGGGCTCAGCGGCCAGCACATACGTCAGCTCTTGCGCGGCGATGGCGTTCGGGTTGCGGTCGTACTGGTACGCGGTGTCATCGGTCGCGATCGGGAACCGCCCGGTGGTGTGGTTTCGGGGCAAGTCGTTGGTCTTGATCACCCGGGCAGCCCCGGATTTCGTTTCGGCGAACGCGCCGTCGTGTTGTACATGCCCCTGGACATGCGCCTTCCTGGCCGGGTAGTACCACGTGCCGTCCTCGGAGAACCACGGCCCACGGACATGTGCACCGATGGCCAGCCCAAAACTCTGCGCGTACCGCGGGCACGCGAACACGTACCCGGGACGCGGGCCAGCTGTCACGATCTTCCCGTCCCCCACGGGAAGCCTGCCATCAGCGAAAACGTCACCATAGTTGTGGGCGATATCGAGCGTCAGGGGCTCAGGCTGCACCTCCGGCGGCGCGGAGCAGGCTCCGACCATCGCCAGACAAATCAGCCAGATCAAAACCCCCGGATTCCGCACGGCACCAAGTCAAACATCAGCCCTCACCCCGGAAACGACGTATACCTCCTCGGGCCCGGGCCGATGATGATCTTCCCCAGCCCACACCACTCCCGGCGCAATGGTCGTGATCAGGGCTTTCGCGCCACTGTCATCCTCCCAGAGCGGTTGAATGGTCACCCCGGGGAAGAGCTCGATCGGCTCGACGTCGGCAGCCGATTTCCGCGCGCACCCGGGAGCATTGGGACCGAACTGACCCGGATCTCCCTGGGTGCTCGTCATGCGTGGAGCAACCCCATCCGGGGATGTGGGCATTCCTCATGTGAGCACTCGGCACCGCGTCGCCTAGAATGGATGAATGCCAGCCAAGACCGAACCAGCCGCGATCGACGACATCGAGCCGCTGGCCGACGAGACTGCCCACCAGGCGCAGCGCGTCGTCGCCGCCTACGCAAACGATGCCGACGAGTGCCGCATGCTGCTCGCGATGCTGGGTATCGGGCCAACCAAGGTCGACGCGTAACTCGATACGTTTCCCTCTGAGAAACAAACATGGTGCCTCCATCGGATGATCGATCGCCGGTAGAGGCTGTCGCGGGCACGTCCGACTTCGTCGTCGTTGCCAACCGCCTCCCGATCGACCTGGTGAAGCTGCCCGACGGCTCTACGACGTGGAAACGCAGCCCTGGCGGGCTCGTCACCGCGATGGAACCGCTGCTGCGCAAGCGTCGCGGCGCCTGGGTGGGCTGGCCCGGAGTTCCCGACGTCGACGTCGCCCCGGTCTCCGAGGACGACATGGTGCTGTACTCGGTCCGCCTCTCTACTGAGGAGGTTGCCGAGTATTACGAGGGCTTCTCCAATGCCACCCTGTGGCCGCTGTATCACGATGTGATCGTCAAGCCGGAATATCACCGTGAGTGGTGGCAGGCATATGTCGACGTGAATCGTAAGTTCGCGGAGGCAACGGCAGCAGTCGCCGCCGAGGGCGCGACGGTATGGGTCCAGGACTACCAGCTGCAGTTGGTACCCAAGATGCTGCGCATGCTGCGGCCGGATCTGACGATCGGCTTCTTCCTGCACATTCCGTTCCCGCCTGTGGAGCTGTTCATGCAGATGCCGTGGCGTACCGAGATCGTGGACGGCCTGCTGGGCGCCGACCTCATCGGATTCCACCTGGCCGGCGGTGCCCAGAACTTCATGTACCTGGCGCGAAGGTTGGTGGGTGCCAGCACATCTCGTGCATCGATCGGCGTGCGCTCGCGGTTCGGTGAGATCCGGGTGGGCTTCCGCACCGTGAAGGTGGGCGCCTTCCCCATCTCCATCGATTCGACACAGCTCGACAGTGTGTCCCGCAGCAAACAGATCCGCCAGCGCGCCAAGGAGATTCGCGCCGAGCTCGGCGGACCACGCAAGATCCTGCTGGGCGTCGATAGGCTCGACTACACCAAGGGCATCGACATCCGGCTGCGCGCCTACGAGGAACTACTCGCCGAGGGCCGCGCCAGCAGCAGCGACACCGTCTTCATCCAGCTCGCCACGCCCAGTCGCGAACGCGTCGACAGCTACAAGAAGATGCGTGGCGACGTGGAACAGCAGGTGGGCCACATCAACGGCGAGTTCGGCGAGGTCGGACACGCGGTGGTGCATTACCTACACCGCCCGGTGCCCCGCGAGGACCTCATCGCCTTCTTCGTCGCCGCCGATGTCATGTTGGTGACACCGCTGCGCGACGGCATGAATCTGGTGGCCAAGGAGTACGTCGCATGCCGCAGCGATCTGGGCGGCTCACTGGTGCTCTCCGAATTCACCGGAGCAGCAGCAGAATTACGTCAGTCTTATCTGGTCAATCCGCACGATATCGATGGCGTGAAGGACGGTATCGAGTCGGCGCTCAACCAGGCTCCCGAGGAAGGGCGGCGCCGGATGCGGGCGCTGCGCCGTCAGGTGCTCGTTCACGACGTGGATCGGTGGGCGCGCGCGTTCCTGGAAGCGCTAGCGACACCAGCCACCGGTGATTCGATCGCACCGGAGCAGCCCGCGGTATTGGGCGGCGAGCCCCTCTAAAGCGGCGTGATGTAGGAGATCAACCATTTGTCTCCGGAGCGCGTGTAGTCCACCTGAATCGATGACGAGTCGTACACGGGGGTGCGCGACTGGTCGGTGATGGTGCGATTCATGTACACCACCACTTGCGCCGAATCTCTATGCGCGGCAATGATCCCGGTGCCCACGACACTGGTCTGGCTGACGATCTTGCGCTGCTTGGCCTGCGGGATGATCTCCCTGTTCGCCTTGTCTTCGAACTCACGCCGGTACTCGGGGGTCAACCCCGCGTACTGTTCGTCAAGGCTGCGCTCGACGGTCTGGTAGTCGTATCCGAAGATGCTTCCCACCTGCTTACCGGCCTGTTTGATCAGCGTCTCACCCGCGTCCCGACTGGCAACCGTGTCAACCCTGTGCCAGTACATGCCGCCGGCCACGGCAGACAAACCGATCACTGCCAGCACCACAATCGCGACGAAAGTTCTTGTCAGCCAACGCATCAGCTCTGCCCATCCGGCCAACGCAAGTCATATGCGGTCATGTTTCCTTGCTGGTCCTCGGCGACGATCATCCGCATGCGGTACGACTTGGAGGGCTCGTTGACCCCCGAGTCGGCGTTGGTGAGCGTCACACGCGCGGAGATGAGGATCGACGCCTTCTTGCTTATCTCGTCGACGCTCTCCAGGCTCGCCTTCTTGATCACCACCTCGGAGCTGGTCCCGGTTTGGTGATACAGCGCTTTGAGATTGGCAGTGTTGTCGGGGTTGAACGTGCCCCGCAGCGGTCCGCTGGTGCTATTGACGAACTGGTCGACGTTCTTGTCGATGCTGTCCTGGCTATAGGTCATCATGTTCGTCACCGTCTGCACGGCGGTGTCGACGAAGCGCTGATCGCGCGCGGCCCGGAGGTCGTCCTGGTGTTGCGCACGCCCCATGAGCGCCAGCGCCAACCCCAGCGCGCCGATGAGCACTACCGCCAGTACGGCCGCCGCCCACGTCACAGCGCGCGTGTTTCCTAGCCGGCGGGAGTCGGCAACCGAAGGCTCGGTCTTCGACCGGACCTCGGTGCGGCCCAAGGACACACTGATGGTCTCGGCACCGATCTCACTGGTCGGGCCGGCCGGCCGAGCCGCCCGCCGCCGGGTTGTCTGTGCCGAGCCGCCCGCGCGAACAGTCTCGGGCTGCGATGACGGGGTCGTCGTGTCTTCTTCGATCATACCGGCTTCGGTCCCAACATCAGATCCGCCCACGTCTCCGCCTCGCTACCACGATCCAACGCGGGCGCATAGACGCTCGGCTGATTGTTGGCATCAAGAAACACACCATTCTTCGGATCGTAGGCACGTGCCGCCATCGGCTCCGATTTCGCCGCCACCGGCATCAC
>MAEX01000002.1 GCA_002013415.1 Mycobacterium sp. D16Q14 | reverse complement strand
GCAGGATGTTCCGCGGGTCCTCCACCGGGGTGCCGTACGGAGCAGGCGGACCGCGCCACGGGTTGCTGCCAATCGGCACATATCCGCGCGGGTCGCGGCACAGCTGAATGGTCGGCGCCCGCTTACCGGGGAACTCCTGGCACGGGTAGTTGCGCGCACCGCGCACCGCGCTCGGATCGTTCTGTGCCGTCTTGCAGTACATGTCGCTGGGTAGCTCGCGCAGGGTCTCGTCGGCAGGGGTGCGCATCAGCGGCGCCGGCACGAAACCGGTCAGGCACGGCGGTGGATCGCCCAGGTTAAGCCGGAAGTCCAACTTCGCGCCCTCGTCCATCGGCGCACCACCGGCGACCGTCAACAGCGCCGAGAACAGCGCCGGCAGGATCACCAACGACTGCTCGATCGACTTGTTGTAGATGACGCCGACACGACCCAGATTGGCAAGGCTTGCCGCGAGCACTGGGAACGACGGGCGGATACCCGCGAACAGTTCGGAGGCTTCCTCGGCGGCCCCCGGAGCCACCGTGAGGAACTGGCGCAGCTGCGGATCGGCTTTGGCGAAATGTTCAGTCAGTGCCGCCAGACTGGAGACGGATCCGCGGATGTTGTCGCCACTGCGTATCTGGGCGTCCAGCAGCGGCCCCACCTGATCGATCAGCTTGGTGGTGCTGTCGTAATTGGTGTTGGCCTCTTGAATCAGCAGCCGCGACGAATCGATCAGCCGGGAAAGTTCCTGACCGGATCCGTTGAATGCCTTGAACGCCTCGGCCAGCACCTCCCGCAGCCGGGTGTCGGCAATGGTGTTCACGAGGCTGTCTGCCTGGCGCAGCAGAGTGGAGACGTCGGTGGGGATCGAGGTGCGATCGGTACCGATGACATCGCCTTGCCGCAGGCTACCGGCGGCCCCCGTCGGTGGCGGCACCAGATCTACGTACTGCTCGCCGATGGCGGACACGCTCTTGACGACGGCCCGCACATTGCCCGGCACCTTCACGTTGTCGTTGAGCCGCATCCTGGCGGTGACGCCCTCGGGAGTCAGCTCGACATCGGTGACACGGCCGATCTGCACACCGCGATAGGTGACGTTCGCGTTCTGGTACAGACCACCCGTGGCAACGAACTGTGCCTTCACATCATGGTTTCCGATGCCGAGCGCCGTGGGCACCCGCAGGTAGAAGATCGCCATCAGCGCCACGCTGATCACCGTGATGGCCGCGAAGATCGCCAGCTGTATCTTGATCAGCTTTTCCATCAGCGACCACCTCCCTGCGGGGAGCCAGGTGCAGCCGGCGCGGGCAGACTGAACGGGCTGGTCTCCTTGCCGTTCAGGTTGGCCATGGATCCGATGAGCCATTCCGGCGGGTTCACTACGTCGTTGAAGTGCTGCATGTTCGGATCGAAGAACGATGTGGTGAACAGCGTTTCACCTATGCGCCGTGCGGTCAGGTCAAACGTCACGAAGACGTTCAGGTAGTCCCCGCGCACCGCGTTCCGCAGGTACTTGGTGCTAAACGGGAATGTCGGCAGGAGATCAAGGCTGTCGATCAAAACGTCACGGTTTTCTGCCAGTGCCCGAACCACCGGGTACAACCCCTTGAGATCGGCGACGATGTCTTCCTTGGTGGTCCGCAGCACCCGGTCGGTGATCTTCGCGAGATTCCCCACCGATCGGAACGCCTCGATGATGTTGGCGCGATTCTCGTTGAGCACCTTCAGCGCAGGTTCGATCGAATCGATGGCGCGCCCGAGGCTTTCCTTGTGCTCGGCGAGGACCCGCGAAAACTTGTCGATGCCCTCGATCGCCGAGATGATGTCGTTGCGCTGAGAGTTCAGCGACGAGATCAGGGTGGCAAGCTTGGGCAACACCTGGGTCAGGTTTCCGGTGCGTCCCTTGAACAAGTTGTAGGTCTCGTCGGTGATGTCTTGTATCGCACCGAGATTGCCCTTGTTGACTACCACTGACAGCGCAGACAACACCTCTTCGGTGCTGGGGTATTTGTCGGTCCGGCTCAGCGGGATGGTGTCTCCGCCGGCCAGCTGGCCCACGGCGGGTTCCCCGGTGGGGGCGGCCAGCTCGATGTGCTGTGAGCCGAGCAAGCTGGTCTGGGCGACCTTCGCGACGGCGTTGGCCGGCAGCTGCACCTCCGGACTCAAGGACACCTTGACTCCGGCATACCAAGAACCATCTGGCTTTTGGAACGCATCGATACCCGACACACTGCCTACGGTCACGTCGTCCACCATGACCGGAGAGTTCTGCGGCAGCGTGGTGACATCGGGCAGCTCGACGGTGATGGTGTAGGACCGTGAGCCATGACCCGCCGTCCCCGGCAGGTTCAGCGAGTTGAGTCCATTGAACTGACATCCACTCGTCACGACGGCGACACCGACACCGATCGCCATCCCGCGCAGTGTGCGATGAGAGCCTCGCGCGAAGAGCGTTGAACTCAGACAACTCATCGCGGGCCTCCCGGAGTAGCGAGTGGCGCGGGCTCGTCTGCGGCGGCGGGGAAGCCCGGCGGCACCGGACCCGGCTCGGCGGGACGCAGCTCCGTACCCGGGGGTGGCGGGGCGTTGATCTCCTCGGGCCCGAGCATCAATGCACTGAGGTCCTGCGGCGACGGTTTCGGCGGCGGCGGGGCACCATTGGGCCGGACCCACACCAGGTCCTCGCGGGGCGCCTCGGACTTCGCCTCCGTCTCGGGGGTGTCGTAGATGATCTGTCCCTTGTACGCCGAAATCTGGTTGATCGGGTGCAGCAGGATCGGGGCGTAGTTGAAGGTCGCGCGGCGCAATACGGGTCCCATGCGTTCGCGGCAGATCTCAGCCCGCTTCAAATACTCGGCCTTGTTGCCCGTTTCGAACACGCCGCCACAGATGAACTGCACCGGGTTGGCCAGGTTCGGAATCGAGAGCATGCCGTTCAACGTGCCTGCCGCGGGGTTGTAGATGTTGTAAAAGTTGGCCAGACCGTTGGGCGCGACGTGCAGGATCTGTTCGACGTCGTCGCTCTGGTCGGAGAAGATCTTCACAAAGTCGCTCAGCTTATTCACCGAATCAACGAGCGCAGAGTTGGTGTCTCCCAGGAAACCTCGCACATCGGTGAGTGCCTGATTGAGCGCACCCAGGGTGGCGCCGAGGTTCTCGGTGCTAGCCGCCAGGACCTTCGACACCGAGGCCAAGTGGGTGCTGAACTGCACTATCTGCTCGTTGGAATTCGCCAACGCGTCCACCAGCACCTGCAGGTTCTTGATGGTGCCGAATAGATCCGTGCGCGAGTCGCCGAGCCGCCCGGCCGCTTGCGAGAGCTCCCGCACCGCGTTCCGGAACGAATCACCGTTACCGTCGAAAGTACTTGCCGCCTGGTTGATGAAATCGCTTACCGGGCCCTTGGATTCACCCTGCGGCCCCAGGCTGTCGCTGAGTTTGGCCAGCTCGGTCTTGACCTCATCCCATTCGATCGGGACGGCGGTCTTGTCCAGCCCCAACGAGGCACCGTCGGCGAGAGCCTGCCCCTCGGTGTAGGCCGGGGTCAGCTGAACAAACCTGGCGGTCACCAGATTTGGGGCCATGATGATCGCTTGCGCGCCCTCGGGCACTTTGAACTTGTCCGGGAGCTCCATGGTGACCTTTACGTCACCCTCGCGCGGCTCGACGGCGCTGATGTGGCCGGCCTTCACACCGAGAATCCGAACGTCATCACCCGGGTACAACCCGACGGCCGACGCGAAATGCCCGACGATCTTGTATGTTCCGCGGCTGGGCCACACCCAATACAGCAAGCCACCCACGAGTGTCACGGCGAGCAGCGCGTAGGCACTCTTCCGGATCCAGGGTGTGAAACGGTTCGATTGTGTTGTCATGGCGATTTCGGCCTCATGACTTGGCGCTCGCCGATCAGACCATTCAAGTAGTCCGAGAGGCTGGCGGGCAGCTTGCCGGGCTGGAAGTAGGTGTCGAACATGACGGCGGTCAGTGTCGCGGGCGGGAAGCCGTAGACGTTGACGTGGAAGCCCGGCCCCGAGGACACGACCTCGCCGAGAGCGGTGCCGTATCCGGGTAGACGCTTGAGCGCCTCACTGATATGCGCCTTTCGGTCTAAGAGGTCATCGAGCACGACGTTCAGTTTCTCCATGGTGGGCCGGAACTCTTGGCGGTTGTCGGCCACGAATCCACTGAGCTGCTGCGAGAGTCCCTGCACACGATTGATCAGCTCGCTGATGGCCAGACGCCGCTCATCGAGTGCTGCAAACAGTTGATTGCCATCGGCGACAAGCTTGTTCACCTGCCCGGCACGCTCGGAGAGAATCCCACTCACCGACTTGGCACGGTTCAACAGCTGCTCGAGGGCGGCATCGCGGTCGTTCAACGTGCGTGAGAGCGAGGCGACTCCGTCCAGGGCACCACGCAGCTGCGGGGTGGCGTCACGCATCGCATCGGTGATGACTTGCAGCGACTGATCGAGTTGCGCCTTGTCTATCCCGCCCGCCGATGCGCCCAGGTCGCTCAATGCACTGTTGAGTGTGTACGGAGTTCTGGTGCGGCCCAACGGGATTTCGGTGATACGGCCCGACCCAGCCGGCGTCACCGATAGCGATTTCTCACCCAACACGGTGGTGGTCCTTATCGCGGCCAGCGACTGGTCACCCAGGCGGATCGAGCGATCCACGGTGAAGTCCACGCGAACCTTGTTGCCCGCCAAGGACACATCCTTGACCTGACCCACCTTGATACCCGAGACGAAGACGTTGCCGCCCGGCTCCAGGCCTCCGGAGTCCGAGAAGAATCCGGTGTACTGCCTGCCTTGTGGCCAGAACGGAAGACCCGTATAGCCGAATGCGACCAGCACCAGCATCGCCACCACGGCGATGCCGAAGATTCCGGTGCGTACCGGATCTTTCTCCTGTATGTCACTCATTTTTGAAGGCGCACCTGCCCTTCGATGGGTCGGGTGGTCCACCAAACGGGATCAACCAGTCAGTTCCGACAGGTCCGTTGACCTTGATCCGGATGGAGCAGTAGTAGATGTTGAAGAACGATCCGTAGGCGCCAAGAGCATTGAGCCGCAGGTAGTTCTCGGCCAGGTTCTCCACGACGACGTTGATATCGGCCTTGCGCTCATCCATCCGGGTTGCCAGCTGGCGCGTCTGTTCGATGGTGCCCTTGATGTACGGGCGAGTGTCCTTGAGCACCGACTCCAGCGACGAGGCCGTTGAAGCAAGTGGCGGTAGCGCTCCGGCGACCACATCGCGCTGTTGCGCCAGGCCCGAGACGAGCTGCTGTAGCTGATCGACGCTCGATGAGAACTGGCTGCTCTTCGAGTCAACAGTGCCTAGCACGTCGTTGAGGTGATTGATCACATCGCCGATCAGCTGATCGCGTTCGGCCAATCCCGAGGTAAACGAGGATGTATCACCGAGCAATTGGGAGAGCGTTCCCCCTTGCCCCTGCAGAATCTGGATGAACGCGTTGCTGATCTCGTTGACCTTCGCGGCGTCGAATCCCTTGAGCACGGGCCGAAGTCCGCCAAGCAGCGCATCCAGATCGAGAGCGGGCTGGGTGTGCTCCTTATCCAGCGTTCCTCCGTCGGGCAGCTTGCGCAGCTCTCCGGGGCCCGACGAAATCTCCAGATACCGGTCACCGACCAGGTTCTCGTATCTGACAATCGCCCGGCTGGAGCTGTAGAGCTGATACTTGGAGTCGACGTCGAAGGTGACCTCGACCGTGTTGTCCGGATTGAGCGAGACGTCCTTGACGCGACCGACCGGCACGCCGGCGATGCGGACCTTCTGACCGGACCGCAAGTCGGATGCCGTGGTGAAGATTGCGTGGTACCGCTTGCCTGAACCGAATCGGAACTCACCGAAGGTGATGATCAGTCCCGCCGCCACCAGCAACATCACCACGGTGAAGACGACAACCTTGATCTGTGTACCGCGCAGCATCAGAACTCACTTCGCTTCGCGAAGGCACCGTTGTAGAGGTACTGCAGAGTGTCGGGAGCGTTAACTTGCAGCTCCTCCAACGGCTTGTACGGGATGTACGCGTTGTCCGTCACCAGGAAGGGCGATCGGTACCACGAACCGTTTTGCGCCTTGGTGGGAATATTCGGTAGCCCACGACAATTGGGGCCACCGGAGCCGTTCACGATGGGCAGGCTATCCGGATAGGTGTAGACCGGTGCGCCGAGCGGAAAGCTGTTGCTCAGGAATAGACCGGGCCGCACACCGCCGATGAGCGGGGTGAAGGTCACCAATGCCTTGGAGATCGCCTGCAGCGTGCATGGAATCTCCGGCGAGTATCTGCCGAGCAGCGTGGTGGGGGCGCGCAGTCGCTGCAGCGCCGCGGTGAGGTCCTTCTCGGCGGGAGCCAGGGTTTCGTATCCGTTGTTACCCAATCCAATTGCCGCAAGCAGTGTGGCCTTGAGATCCTGCTGTTGATCCACGATAGTGCGGCTCAGCGTCGGCAGATTGTCGAGTATGCGCACGATATTCGGAGCGGCATCGCCATAGATCTGCCCCACCTGACCAGCCTTCTGAAAATCCTGTTGCAGGGCAGGAAGTTTGGGATTCAGTTGATCCAGGTATTGATCGAGCTCGACGAGGCCCTGTCCGAAATTGTCTCCGTTGCCGCGCAACCCTTCACCGACGGCGGTCAGGGTGGCGTTGAGGTTGACCGGGTCGATCTTTCCGAGCAGCCGGGTCAGGTTCTCGAACACCGTGTTGACTTCCAGGGCCACCGCTTCCGCGGTTACCGTCGCCCCTGCTCTCAGCGGCGAGCTCGACGGCTGTTGCGGGGCAAGAAATTCCACCGACTTCGCGCCGAAGATGGTGGTGCCCGCGATACGCACCGTGGCATTGGATGGAATCAGCCGCAGATCTTTGGCATTAACCGCGAGCTCCAACTTGGCCTGTTCGTTGGCATAGGAGATGGACTTGACCTTGCCGATCTGCAGTCCGTGGAACTTGACCTTGCCGCCCTCTTCCATCACCAGGCCCGCGCGGGGCGAGACGACAGTGATGGGCTTGGTGTCGGAGAAGGCGTCGTTGTACGCCAGGTAAGTCAACACAGTCAGCGCCACCAACACGGCGGCGAGCACCGTGCCGGCTAGCCGGACGGACCGGCGCGATGAGTCTCCTGACATGTGGTTCCTAGCCCGAGAGATTGAAGTTGCCGGACCCGCCGTAGACGGCAAGTGAGATGAACAGGGTGACAAGCACAACCACGATGAGGGAGGTGCGTACGGCCTGGCCGACCGCGACACCCACACCCACCGGGCCGCCGGAGGCATTGAATCCGTAGCTGGTATGCACGAGCATCACGACCACCGACATGACGATCGCCTGCAGGAACGACCACAGCAGATCGGTGGGCACCAAAAAGGTGTTGAAGTAATGGTCGTATACGCCCGGGGACTGGCCGTTGATCATCACGGTGGTGGCGCGCGACGCGAAGAACGCCGCCAGCACCGACAGCGAATACAGCGGGACGATGGCGATGAGCCCGGCCACCAAGCGGGTGGACACCAGATACGAAACCGCGTGGACCGCCATCGTTTCCAGCGCGTCGATCTCCTCCGAAACGCGCATGGCGCCCAGCTGGGCGGTCGTTCCGGCACCGATCGTCGCCGCCATCGCGATGCCCGCCACCACCGGCGCGATGATGCGCACATTCAGGAACGCGGACAGGAAGCCGGTGAGCGCCTCGATTCCGATATTGCCCAGCGAGGAGTAGCCCTGTACCGCGATGACGCCACCGGAGGCCAGGGTAAGGAAGACGGCCACGCCGACCGTGCCACCGATCATCACCAGGGCACCGGTGCCCATGGTGATCTCGGCGAGCACCCGGATGGTTTCCTTGCGGTATTTCGTCAGCGCCGCAGGGATGTAGCTCAGCGACTGCGCGTAGAAAAGTGCCTGCTCGCCGAATTTGTCGAACGAGCGTCCCAGACCACGCATATACCGAACGGTATAGGAGGTCACGGTGTGCGTCGAAAGATACGGTCCGGTCACTAGTGCTTCACCAGGACCCGCACGCCAATGGCCGTCATGACGACGTTGATGACGAACAAACAAATGAAGGCGTAAACCACGGTCTCGTTGACCGCATCGCCGACGCCCTTGGGTCCGCCCTTGACGGTGAGCCCGCGATAGCAGCCAACAAGGCCCGCGAAGATGCCGAACAGGAAGGCCTTGATCTCCGAGATCATCAGCTCGCCCAGGCCGGTCAGCACCGTCAGGCCGTTGATAAAGGCGCCGGGGTTGACTCCCTGCAGGAACACCGAGAACACGTAGCCGCCGACCATGCCGATGGCACACACCAGGCCGTTCAGTAGCAGCGCGACGAACGTCGACGCCAGCACCCGCGGCACCACGAGCCGCTGGATCGGATCGATGCCCAGCACCTGCATCGCGTCAATTTCCTCGCGAATGGTGCGGGCACCCAGGTCGGCGCAGATCGCCGTGGCACCGGCGCCCGCGACAACGAGCACCGTGACCACAGGCCCGAGCTGCGTCACCGTGCCGAAGGCTGTCGCCGCACCGGACAGGTCCGCCGCACCGATCTCGCGCAGCAGGATGTTGAGCGTGAAGGCGACCAGGACCGTAAACGGGACGGCGACCAAGAGCGTCGGCAACAACGAGACCCGCGCGATGAACCACGTCTGATCCAGGAATTCCTGGCCCTGGAACGGGCGGCGGAACATGTTACGGAACGTGGCCAACGACATGGAGACGAAGCCGCCGACGGCGCGCGCCGGCGCCGCGAGCTGCTGCTTCAACCTTTGCTCCTGTCTCACACATCCCGGTACTGCCGAAGACTGGCCCCTATGATCCGGTTAACGATCGACGTGTACCTACCACGCTGTGAGGCGCATCATATTAACGAGAAAAAATTCTTAGTGTCAATTCTTGTACGGGCAGGCAAATCGCACGCCACGTCCACTTTGTCCTGCGATTTTGGTGCGATAAATAGAACTGGTTCTATTTAGTGCCGCACCGTCACTCTTAGCGTTGCTTAATCTTCGACCATCAGTGCGGTCGCGGAAAACGTGCGCTTGGGATCGTGTCCAGCAAAGAAATCAGCAAGGGCTGAATTGAGCGCTGACGGATCCCACGCGCCGGAATCCGCAGTGAACTTCGCTTCTACAGTAGGCGCCGCCAACAACGTCACGGTCGGTCCGTACACGATGAACAACTGACCGTTCACCGCCTCCGCCGCCGGCGAGGCCAGGTAGCGCACCAAAGTCACGACATGTTCAGGGGAAAGAGGATCAATCGAGTCCTCGGGTGCGTCGCCAAAAACGTCCGCGGTCATCGCCGTACGCGCGCGTGGGGCGATGGCATTGGCCCGCACCCCGTAGCGTCCGAGGGCACGCGCAGCCGACAGCGTCAGCGCGGTGATGCCGGCCTTGGCGGCGCCATAGTTGGCCTGCCCCTCCGGCCCCAGCAGGCCGGCTTCAGACGACGTATTGACCAGGCGGCCGTACACCGGGGCTCCCGCAGTCTTCGACGCACCGCGCCAGTAGGTGGCGGCGTTGCGAGTCAGCAGGAAGTGACCGCGCAAGTGCACGTGGATGACGGCGTCGAACTCCTCGTCCGACATATTGAAGAGCATCCGGTCGCGCGTGATGCCCGCGTTGTTGACCACGACATGCAGACCACCGAGCGATTCGGCGGTGGAGATCAGCTCGTCCGCGGTCGCGCGCTCACCGATGTCACCAGCGACGGTCACGCCCTTGGATCCCACCGCGGCGATCTCGTCGAGCACATCGCTGCGCTCCAGAGCGGGCGCGATGTCGTTCACGATGACGGTCGCTCCGGATCGGGCCAGACCGATCGCCTCGGCGCGGCCGAGTCCCGCGGCGGCTCCGGTGACAATGGCGACGCGGCCACTCAGGTCGGCATCAGCAATCGCGCTCATACAAATTTCCCTTCAGTCCCATGCTTTCGACGCGCCCCAACCGAGCCGGCTCCGCTCCGCCGAGCGCGGACGGGCCGGTGATTTACGAATGCCTCTAGTCTTTGCGAATCAAAGCGGCGCGCGGGCATTCCGCGATCGCCTGCTCGACCAGATCTTCCTGATCGGCCGGTACTTCCTCTTGCAGGATGACGACATAGTCGTCGTCATCGACGTCGAACACCTCTGGAGCGATCCCGAGACATACCAAGTTGCCTTCACAACGGTCAGGAACTACACCGACACGCATTGGAAACCTCTTTCCGGCTCCATGAGCCGACTCCGTCGTCTAGCTGAGCTGTATCGCCAGACTACGACACGTGACCCACGACACAACCCTGGTAACACCAGGATCTCTGGGCTGAGTTTGTGCCGTGGCGCCGCGTCTGGACTCCCTAGACTAGAACGTGTTACAACTCTTGTGTCAACGTGGGTCACACCTGAGGGCTCACGACAGCCGACGGGCAGCAGAGGAACACACATGCATATCGCCTATACGCCCGAGCAGGAAGAGCTGCGCCGCGAACTACGCGCGTACTTCGACAAACTGCTGACCCCGGAGCGACGCGCGGCCTTGGCGTCGAATCAGGGTGAATACGGCACCGGCAACGTCTACCGCGAGACCGTCCAGCAGATGGGTGCCGATGGCTGGCTCGCCCTCGGCTGGCCCAAGGAGTTCGGAGGCCAGGACCGTTCGGTGATGGATCAGCTGATCTTCACCGACGAGGCAGCGATCGCCGGCGCTCCGGTGCCGTTCCTGACCATCAATAGCGTGGCACCGACGATCATGCACTACGGCTCCGACGAGCAGAAGAAGTTCTTCCTGCCAAAGATCGCTGCGGGCAAGCTGCACTTCTCCATCGGCTACTCCGAGCCGGGCGCTGGTACCGACCTCGCTTCGCTGCGTACTTCGGCCGTCCGTGACGGCGATGACTACGTCATCAATGGCCAGAAGATGTGGACCAGCCTCATCGAGTACGCCGACTACATCTGGCTGGCGGTGCGTACCAACACCGAGGTGAAGAAGCACCGCGGCATTTCCATGCTCATCGTGCCCACCACCGCCGAGGGCTTCTCGTACACCAAGGTCCGCACCATGGCCGGGCCCGGCACCAGCGCC
The DNA here is from genome assembly GCA_002013415.1 of Mycobacterium sp. D16Q14. GTDB lineage: Bacteria > Actinomycetota > Actinomycetes > Mycobacteriales > Mycobacteriaceae > Mycobacterium. Next base: position 182,972 of record MAEX01000002.1, on the reverse strand, counting down.
ACCTATTACCAGGATGTGCGTGTTCCGGTGTCGAGCCGAGTCGGTGAGGAGAACGCGGGCTGGAAGCTGGTGACCAACCAGCTGAATCATGAGCGAGTGGCTCTGGTTTCCTCGGCGCCGATCATCACCGCGCTGCGCGAGGTACGCGAGTGGGCACAGCACACCAAGGGCCCGGGTGGCCGGATCATCGATTCCGAATGGGTTCAGCTGAACCTGGCCCGCGTGCACGCCAAGGTCGAGTACCTCAAGCTCATCAACTGGGAGCTGGCCTCCAACACCGATGCCGCTCCGTCTCCCGCCGACGCCTCCGCCACGAAGGTCTTCGGCACCGAGTTAGCCACCGAGGCCTACCGTCTTCTCATGGAGGTTCTTGGGACGGCGGCAACGCTGCGTCAGGACTCCCCGGGCGCGCAACTGCGCGGCCGCGTCGAGCGGATGCACCGGGCCTGCTTGATCCTCACATTCGGCGGCGGCACCAACGAGGTTCAACGCGACATCATCGCGATGACCGCCCTCGGCCAGCCTGCCGCGACACGCTAGAAGGGACTGCACTGCAATGGATTTCTCCCTTACCGAGGCACAGACTGACCTCGCCGGCCTGACCCGCACCATCGCGTCGGCGATCAGCACGCCGGAACGTCAGAAGGAACTCGACAAGCAGGACAGCCGGTTCGACTGGCAGCTGTGGGCCAAGCTCGTCGAGGCCGACATCCTGTCCACCGCGACACCCGAGTCGGTGGGCGGTGGGGGGTTCGGCGTCCTCGAGCAGTCCTCGATCCTCGTCGAGCTGGGCCGTGAATTGGGCGCCGTGCCGTACCTGGAGTCAGTGGTGCTCGCGGCGGGTGCACTTGCGGCGTTCGGCTCCGAGGCGCTGCAGAACGATTGGGCCGCACCGGCTGTCGCCGGCAAGAAGGTCCTCACCATTGCGCTCGAGGGTGAGCCGGGCGAGGGACAGGTGGCCGCCCGTACCGAAGGCGCCGGCTATGCCCTGACCGGTAATCGCGTCCTCGTGCCGTTCGGCGTCGAGGCCGATGCCTACCTGGTGCCTGCCGAGACCGAGACCGGCACCGCGGTATTTCTGGTGGCGGCCGCCGATGCCGGTGTCACTCAAGAGACCCTGCATACCACCGGCAAGGACAGCTCCGCTGAGCTGATCCTCTCCGAGGTTCCCGTTCCGGCAGACCGCAAGGTCGGCGGCGTGGAGGTTGTAGAGTGGCTGGGGCTGCGGGAGTCCTTGGGCCACAGTGCCTATCAGCTAGGCGTGCTCGAGCGGGCGCTGGAGCTGACCGCCGACTACGCGCGCACTCGCGAGCAGTTCGGCAAGCCGATCGGTGGCTTCCAGGCGGTGGCCCAACGGCTGGCCGACGGATACATCGACGTTAAGGGTCTGCGGCTCACCTTGTGGCAGGCCGCATGGCGGGTCTCGGAAGATCTACCCGCCGATGTCGATGTCGCGACGGCCAAGTTCTGGGCCTCCGATGCCGGTCACCGTGTCGCGCACACCGCGGTTCACGTGCACGGCGGCGTGGGCATCGACGAGGATCACCCGGTGCATCGCTACTTCCTGGCCGCCAAGCGGGGCGAGTTCGCCTCCGGCAGCGCGACGGAGCAGCTGCGCCGTATCGGGCGCGAGCTCGCCGACACGCCTGCCTAGTATCTGATTGTGAGCACCCCGGAAGACGCAACGGTCACTCAGCTGCTCGTGAACCTGGCCGATATCGACGACCGGGGGCTGCACTTCGAAGGTTCGTTCACGTCGTGGCGTGATCATGTGGCCGAAAGTCGCCGCCTGGCATCAGTATTGCGCGCACGTCTGGATCTCTCGAAGCCTCCTCATATCGGAGTTCTGCTGGAGAACACCCCGGCCTTCTCTCAGCTGTTGGGCGCCGCCGCGCTCGGCGGCCTGGTCTTGGTGGGACTCAACCCCACTCGGCGGGGCACGGCACTGCAGCGAGACATCGACCTGGCCGACTGCCAGTTGATACTCACCGACTCCGCGAGCGCGTCCCTGCTGGATGGGGTGGACCACGTCGATATCGATTCTCTCGCTGGTCAATCCGCGCCGCCGGTGGATGTTCCCGAGGTGCGGCCGGATGACCTGTTCATGCTCATCTTCACCTCGGGTACCAGCGGAGACCCCAAGGCCGTCCAGATCACCCACGCCAAGGTTGCCTCTGCGGGAATCATGCTGTCGGCACGCTTCGGCCTCGGTCCTGCGGATGTCTGTTACCTATCGATGCCGATGTTCCATTCCAACGCAGTGCTTGCGGGCTGGTCGGTTGCCCTCGCGGCGGGAGCGTCGATTGCACTGCGGCGCAAATTCTCCGCGTCGGGCTTCCTCGAGGACGTCCGCAGGTACGGAGCGACGTACGCCAACTACGTGGGCAAGCCCATGTCTTACGTGCTGGCGACACCCGAGCAACCCGACGACGCCGAGAACCCGTTGAAGATCATGTACGGCAACGAAGCCGCTGCCGGGGACACCGATCGATTCGCGCAACGATTCGGCGCCTTCGTCATTGACGGATTTGGATCGACCGAGGGCGGCGTCGCACTGGGGTGGGCACCCGGCACTCCCCCGGGTGCAATCGGGCCACTCACGCCGGAGGTCCGCATCCTGGACATCGAGACCGGAGAGCCCTGTCCCCCGGCAATTTTCGACGGTAGCGGCAAGTTGGTGAATGCCGCACAGGCCACCGGTGAGCTGGTGAACATTACCGGGCCCGGGCGATTCACCGGCTATTACAAGAACCCCGAGGCCGATGCTGAACGCATGATCGAGGGCAAGTACCGTAGCGGCGATCTCGCCTACGCCGACGAGAACGGATACGTATACTTCGCCGGGCGCCTGGGCGATTGGCTACGCGTCGACGGTGAGAACCTGGGCACCGCCCCCATTGAGCGGGTACTACTGCGCCATCCGGACATCACCGAGGTGGCGGTCTACGGCATCCCCGACCCCACCGTGGGTGACCGAGTAATGGCGGCACTGGTGGTGAGCAACGGATTCCAGCCATCCGAACTCGGCGGATTCCTCGCCGCCCAAGAGGATCTCGGCCCCAAACAATGGCCCTCATTCGTCAGGGTGAGCCAGACTCTGCCACGTACCGCGACGTTCAAGGTGATCAAGCGACAGTTGTCCGCCGAGGCGTTGGAGACCAGCGACCCGCTATGGGAGCTACAGGCTGGCGTCTACTCCGCGCGCTAGCACCGCCGAGTGGCTGTCGGCGGTCAGTGTCAGGCTGTCACCATGGGGGATGTACCGTGGCCATTCATCAGGGATGAGGCGCTCTCGAACCATCTGGTCACCGGGTACGCCCTCCGGGGATTCACCGCGCTTTACCCTGCCATATACGTGCCGACAGGCGCCGAGGTAACACCACTCAAGCGAGCCGAAGCGGCATGGCTATGGTCGAGGCGCCGTGGCGTGCTCGCCGGCATATCCGCAGCGGCCGTCCATGGCACAAAATGGCTGCCGCAGAGCGGCCCCGCCGAACTCATCCATACTAATCGTCGCGCTCCACAGGGTATCTCGGTATCGAGTGACCGTTTGCTCCGCGACGAGCAGACGGTCATCAACGGACTACCCGTAACGACGCCCGCACGCACCGCGTTCGACATCGGACGACGCACCACGGTTGACCTAGCTGTGGAACGTCTCGACGCCTTGATGAACGCCACCGGAATTTCCGTCGCCGATATCGAGACCGTGGTGGCACAGCACCGCGGTGCCCGAGGTCTGACAAGGCTCACTCAGGTCCTCGACCTGGTGGACGGCGGCGCCGAGTCACCCTGGGAGACACGCACCAGACTCATCGTGGTGCGTGCTGGCTTCGCGGCTCCACAGACTCAACTCGTTGTACGTAACCGCTTCGGCGACTTCGTCGCGCGCCTCGATATGGGGTGGAAGGACCACAAAGTGGGTATCGAGTTCGACGGCGCCCAGCATTGGAGGGACGCAGGCCAACGCTCCCGCGATATCGACCGCGCCAAGGAACTGGCGGACGAGGGGTGGCGCATCGTGCGCGTGAGCTCCGACATGGTGCGCCACCGCACAGGAACGATCGTCGCCAGGGTCGCAGAAGCATTCACCGCATTGGCCGCGTAAGTCGAGTGTGCCGATCCGGTCGAAATCTCGCCAATATTCGACACTATCCGCACACTCGGCGGCTAAGAGATTGGCGCGCGAGCGTCGCCCGGGGAGTGGCGCGCACCTATCCGCGGATCTGGTTCAGCCTGTCGACCGTGCTCTCGAAACCTGCCACCAGATCGGCCACGATCTCCGCGGTGGGCCGAATCTCGTTCATCCGCCCGACGATCTGTCCCGCCGGGAAGCAGACCGTCTCCGGGTCGTGCGCACGATTCATCCGCTCATGGGCCCCGCTGACGAGAATGTTCTGCAGCGGCATGGGCAGCGGCGTCGGTGCGTCCTCGGCATCCCAGGCCCGCGTCCACTTGGTCTTCAGCAGCCGCGCGGGCTTCCCGGTGTAGATGCGAGTACGCACGGTATCGCTGGAGGTCGCCTTCAACAGCGCCTGCTGCACCACGGAATCACCACCGGCGGTGACGGTTCCGAGGTCATACTCGGCAGCCGTCAGCCAGATTGAACCGGTCCACACGCCCGAGGCGCCCAGCGCCAGGGCCGCGGCGGCCTGCCTGCCGCTGCCGATACCGCCGGCCGCCAGCACCGGGGCGCTGCCATCAAGCGCGTCCACGATCTCCGGCCACAGCACCATGGATGCCACATCGCCGGTGTGCCCTCCGGCCTCATAGCCCTGGGCGACCACGATATCGACGCCGTTTTCGACATGCCTCCTGGCATGTTCGGCCTTACCCGCCAGCGCCGCCACCGGCACGCCATGCTCATGGGCCTGGTCGATCACGTCCTTCGGTGGAGACCCGAGTGCATTGGCGATCAGTTTGATCGGATGCTTGAGCGCCACCTCCACATGCGAGCGTGCCACCGAATGCAGCCAGCCCAGCACACCGGCCGACTCACGTTCACCCGGCAGTGGGGGCACGCCCAGGTCGGCAAGCGTCTTTTCTACGAAGTCCTTGTGCGCCTGCGGAATCAGCTTGTCGATATCCACCGCGGTGCCCTCGGTGGGCACCTTGGCCGGCATCACGATGTCGACACCGTATGGCTTGCCGTCGGTGTTCTCGTCCATCCAGTTCAGGATCGCGTCCAACTCGTCGGGATCGTTGAAGCGGACGCAACCAAGCACGCCCATGCCGCCCGCGCGGCTGATGGCGGCCGCGACCTTCTCCGACGGTGTGAAACCGAATATGGGGTAACGGATTCCAAACCGCTCGCACAGGTCGGTATGCATAGATGAGCCGCTTGCGCGAAGACCATCAGGCATGGCTCAGGCTCCCGTGTTGACGTGCTTGGTGTTCACGAGGTCTACCTTCTCGGTTTCCGAGACCTCCTTGGCCCAGCGGTAATCGGCCTTGCCCGCGGGGTTGCGCTTGACCGTGTCGACGATCCAGACGCTGCGCGGCACCTTGTATCCGGCGATCTCCTTGCGCGCGTGGCCGTCCAGGTCCTCGAAGGTGAGCGGCACGCCGTCGCGCACCGCGATCACGGCTCCCACATGCTGGCCCCACTTTTCGTCGGGCACCCCGACGACAACCGCGTCGAACACGGCGGGGTGGCCCTTCAGGACGCTCTCAACCTCTTCGGGGAACACCTTCTCGCCGCCGGTGTTGATGGACACCGATCCGCGGCCGAGCATCGTGACGGTGCCGTCGGCTTCGACAGTGGCCCAGTCGCCCGGGATCGCGTATCGCACACCGTTGAACGTTTTGAACGTCTCAGCGGTCTTCTTCTCGTCCTTGAAGTATCCGACCGGAATGTGGCCACTCTTGGCGATGAGGCCGCGCACCCCCGAACCGGGCTCGATCGGATTGCCATTCTCGTCGAGAACCGTTGTGGTGGAACTAATTTTGACAGTCGGACCACCCGGGTGCATCTGCCCCTTGGTGACGGTGGACAGGCCGCCGGTGCCGGTCTCGGAGGCGCCGATCGCATCGGTGATCACCCGGTTGGGCAGCAGTTCGAGGTAGCGCTCCTTGACCGTCTGTGAGAACAGTGCGGCACTGCTGGCCAGCACCCACAGTGAGGACAGATCGCGTGCGCGGCCCGTCTCGGTGTCCAGAGCGTCGATGAGCGGTCGGCCAATGGCATCGCCCGCGAAGAACAACATGTTGATCTTGTGCTTCTCGATGAGTTCCCACACCTCTTCGGGGTTGAACTCCGGTGCGAGCACCGTGGTCCGGCCCTGGAACAGGGCCATGAAGGTCGCCGCCTGAGTGGCACCGTGGATCATCGGCGGGATCGGGAAACCGATGAACGGTGCCGCCTCAGCGCCCTGCTTGGCCAGATCCCATTCGCCTTCGATGTACTCGCCGGTGACGTAGTTGATGCCGCCGAACAGCGAGCGGTAGATGTCCTCGTGCCGCCACATCACGCCCTTGGGGAAGCCCGTGGTTCCTCCGGTGTAAATCAGGAAGATGTCATCGGGGCTGCGTTCCTCGAAATCGCGTTCCGGGGACCCCTGTGCGAGAGCATCCGCGAATGCGACGCCGCCGTGCGACGAGTAATCCAGGTCTGTTCCGTCCTCCACCACGATCGCGGTCTTGACGTTCGGCGTGCTCGGCAGGACATTGGCGACCTTGTCGCTGTAGCGGCGCTCGTGCACGAGGGCTGCCATATCGGAGTTCTCGAAAAGGTAGTGCAACTCGGCTTCGACGTACCGGTAGTTCACGTTGACCGAGATCGCGCGGATCTTGACGATGGCTGTGAGCGCAACGACTATCTCGATACCGTTCCGGCAGTACAGGCCCACCTTGTCGCCGGGGCCTACGCCCTGGCTCTGCAGGTAGTGCCCCAACCGATTGGACCGCTCTTCAAGCTCGGCATATGTCAGCTTTCGATCGCCAGAAATGATGGCAACACGATCGGGCATAGTGTCGACTGAATGCTCAATGAGGTCGGCGATGTTAAGGGCCATGTCCATAAATTAGAACGTGTTACATTTTTAGACAAGCCCCGGCCCCATTGAAGGGGTTCCTCTTGGACGGAAACACGGAGGAAAGACCATGACTGAGACAGTGACCGAGCAGGACGCACCGCACGCCCTGGTGGAGCTACGCGACCATGTGTTGATCGTGACGATGAACCGCCCGCACGCACGCAACGCCCTCTCCGGGGAAATGCTGGAGATCATGACGCAGGCCTGGGACCGCGTCGACAACGATCCCGAGGTTCGCGTCTGCATCCTGACCGGCGCCGGCGGCTACTTCTGCGCGGGTGCCGACCTCAAGGCCATGAACAAGCGCGCCCCGGGCGATCAGTTCTCGGACGGCAGCTACGACCCCTCGGTCATCCCCGGGCTCCTCAAGGGCCGCCGCCTGACTAAACCGCTGATCGCCGCGGTGGAGGGACCCGCGATCGCCGGCGGTACCGAGATTCTGCAGGCCACGGACATCCGCGTCGCCGGGGAGAGCGCCAAATTCGGTGTCTCCGAGGTGAAGTGGAGCCTGTACCCGATGGGCGGATCGGCAGTGCGCCTCCCCCGCCAGATCCCGTACACCGTCGCCGCCGACATTCTGCTGACCGGGCGGCACATCAAGGCTCCCGAGGCCAAGGAAATCGGACTCATCGGGCATGTGGTGCCCGATGGGCAGGCACTGGAGAAAGCCCTGGAGCTGGCGGCGATGATCGCGGCGAACGGACCTGTCGCCGTCCAGGCCGTGCTCAAGACCATCCGCGATTCGGAGGGCCTGCACGAGAACGAGGCGTTCAAGGCCGACACCAAGGTGGGCATCGGCGTTTTCACCAGTAATGACGCCAAAGAGGGTCCACGCGCCTTCGCCGAGAAGCGCGCCCCCAACTTCACCGGGACATAAGACACCACGCATAGTGTGGGCGGGTGACGCCCATGTTCCCGCTGCAGTCGGTACTGCTGCCCGGTGAGCCGCTACCGCTGCGTATCTTCGAGCCGCGCTATGTCGCCCTGGTCCGCGACGTGATGGCTGCCGACCACACCTTCGGTATCGTTCTGATCGCCCGCGGCCGGGAGGTCGGTGGCGGAGACATCCGGCATGACGTAGGGACCGCCGCACGGGTCGTTGACTGCGAGTCACTCGGGGCGGAGCGCTTCGCGTTGCGCTGCGAGGGCGCACATCGGATACGAATCACCCAGTGGCTCGATGACGATCCGTATCCGCGCGCCGAGACCGAACCCTGGCCCGACGAACTCGATGATCGGGTACTGCCGTTGAGCGCCCTCAATGAGGTGCAGGCACGTATCGAGAACCTGCTGCGCCGCGTGGCAACCGCGCAGCAGGTCCGGCTCCCCCGCCGCTGGTCAATCGCCACCGGACTGCCGAGCGGTGCCGAAAAGCGGTTGTACGCATTGGCATCTCGCGTACCGATGGGTCAGGCCGACCGGCATGCCGTACTGGCCGCCCCGACTCTGGCGACGCGGTGCGCAGTGCTGAACGAGGCCGTCGACACCGTCACCGCGATGCTCGACTTCCGCGAGGTTCAGCGCTAGAGCTGTTACGTCAGTGCCGACAGTTGCTTGACGTGCTCGACGCTCCGGCAACCGACCACCAGCATGGTGACCCCTGCGGCCTCCCACGCCTTGATCTGCTCACGCACCTCCGCCTCGGTTCCGACGATCGTGGTGTCGAGTACCAGCTCGTCCGGGATCGCTTCGGCCGCTTTGTCCTTGCGATTGGTGCGGAATAGCTCGGTGACCTCATCAACCACCTCGCCGTAACCCATGCGCCGATACACCTCGGCATGGAAGTTCAGTTCGACCGCGCCCATGCCGCCGATGTACAAGGCGGAGAACGGCTTCAGCTGATCGAGCACCGAGCGGCGATCGTCGGTGACGATGACCTGCGCGGTGGCGGCAATCTCGAAATCCGCACGGCTGCGCCGGGCGCCGGGACGCGCGAAGCCCTCGTCGAGCCATTCGTTGTACATGTCGGCGAGCCGCGGTGCGTAGAACATGGGCAGCCAGCCGTCGGCGATCTCAGCGGTCAGCGCGACGTTCTTCGGCCCCTCGGCCCCGAGGAAGACGGGGATATCGGAGCGCAGCGGGTGCACGATCGGCTTGAGAGGCTTACCCAGCCCGGTGGCCTTGTCTCCGGTCAGCGGCAGCGGATAGTGCGGGCCGTCGCTGCGCACGGGCGCCTCACGGGCCAGCACCTGCCTGATGATGTCGATGTACTCACGAGTGCGAGCCAGGGGTTTGGGGAATGGCTGCCCGTACCAGCCCTCCACCACCTGGGGCCCCGATACGCCCAGCCCAAGGATGTGGCGGCCACCGGAGAGGTGATCCAGAGTCAGGGCCGCCATGGCGCACGCCGTCGGCGTTCGCGCTGAAAGCTGAATGACCGAGGTGCCCAACCGGATACGGCTGGTGTCCGATCCCCACCAGGCCAGTGGGGTGTACGCGTCGGAACCCCAGGCCTCGGCCGTGAAGACGGCATCGAATCCACCCTCTTCGGCGGCGGCCACCAGTTCGGCCGCATTGTCCGGCGGGGAGGCCGACCAGTACCCCAGCTGCAATCCGAATTTCATGGCCCGACTGTAACCGGCCGGATATGCCGCGACCACCACCCTTGCGAAAAAAACTAGAACTTGTTCTACTCGGAGGTGTGACAGTCAGCCAAAGCAGCACAACCGGGCTTACCTCCCCGCTGCCGCTCCTCTCAGCCCCCCTCGAACTGTCTTTTGATTACACCCGTTCGGTGGGACCGACCCTCTCCAAGTTCTTCACCGCTCTGCGCGATCGGCAGATTGTCGGCACCCGCGGCAGCGACGGCCGGGTTTACGTACCCGCGGCCGAATACGACCCTGTGACGTACGCGCCACTGACTGAGATGGTGCCGGTGTCGAGTGTGGGCACGGTTCAGTCCTGGTCGTGGCAGCCCGAACCACTGGAAGGGCAGCCGCTCGCCAAGCCGTTCGCCTGGGCACTCATCACACTCGACGGTGCGGACACCGCGCTGTTACACGCCGTGGATACCGGGGCCGCAGGTTCCGCCGGAATCGAGACCGGTGCCCGCGTACACGCGGTGTGGGCGGACGAGACCGTCGGCGCGATCACCGATATCGCCTACTTCGCACTCGGGGATCGGCCGGTTGACGTTCCGGCTCCCGCATCTGATCAGGAGCCGGTGACCATGCAGGTCACCCCCATCCGGCTGGAAGTTCAGCACATCACCTCCCCGGAAGAAAGCGCCTACCTGCGTGCGCTGGCCGAGGGCAAGCTCCTCGGCGGCCGCACCGGCGCAGGTGGCCGGGTCTACTTCCCGGCTCGTGGTGCGGATCCCCTGACCGGCGAGCCCACCTCCGACCTGGTGCAGGTGGCTGACAAGGGCGTCGTGACCACCTTCGCGATCATCAACATCCCGTTCCCCGGGCAGCGCATCAAGCCGCCGTATGTGGCCGCGTATGTACTGCTCGACGGTGCCGATATTCCGTTCCTGCACCTCGTCTACGACATCGACCCGGCGGACGTCCGCATGGGCATGCGGGTCGAGGCCGTGTGGAAACCCAAGGAGGAGTGGGGATACGGGATCGACAACATCCAGTACTTCCGCCCCACCGGTGAACCCGACGCCGACTACGAGACCTACAAGGACCGGATCTGATGAGTTCCGCTGCCCCCGCAGTAGCAGTTGTGGGCTTCGCCCATTCCCCGCACGTTCGCAGCACCGAGGGCACCACCAACGGTGTCGAGATGCTGGTGCCCTGTTTCCGGCAGATCTACGCCGACCTCGGAATCACCAAGTCAGATATCGGTTTCTGGTGCTCCGGGTCGTCCGACTATCTCGCCGGGCGCGCCTTTTCGTTCATCTCCGCGATCGATTCGATCGGTGCGGTACCGCCCATCAACGAGTCCCATGTGGAAATGGACGCGGCATGGGCACTGTACGAGGCCTACATCAAGATCCTCACCGGACAGGTCGAGACCGCACTCGTCTACGGATTCGGAAAGTCCTCTGCCGGCACTCTGCGCAGAGCCCTTGCCTTGCAAACTGATCCGTACACCGTCGCGCCGCTGTGGCCCGATTCGGTGTCCATGGCAGCACTGCAGGCGCGACTCGGCCTGGACTCGGGCAAGTGGACCAAGGAGCAGATGGCACAGGTTGCCCTCGACGCCTTCGGCCACGCGGCGCGCGTGGACTCCGAGGCCCCGGCATCGAGCGTCGACGAGCTGCTGGCGCGCGATTACTTCGCCGATCCACTGCACAAACACGACATCGCGCCCATCTCCGATGGCGCCTCGATCATGGTGCTGGCCTCGGCCGACCGTGCCCGCGAGCTGCGCGAAAACCCAGCGTGGATCACCGGATTCGAGCATCGCATCGAGACACCGATACTCGGCGCTCGTGACCTGACGGCTTCTCCGTCGACAGCCGCGTCGGCGGCCGCCGCGACCGGCGGCGACACCGGCTCCATCGAGGTGGCCGAGTTGTACGCCCCGTTCAGCCATCAGCAGCTGATCCTCGCCGAGGCCATCGGCCTCAAGGACTCCACGACCATCAACCCTTCGGGTGGCGCGCTGGTGGCCAACCCGATGTTCTCGGCCGGGTTGGAGCGGATCGGCTTTGCCGCACAACATATCTGGAATGGTTCGGCACAGCGGGTGCTGGCTCACGCGACCAGCGGGCCCGTACTTCAGCAGAACCTGGTCGCCGTGCTGGAGGGTAAGTAATCGTGGGTGCATCCAAGAACCTCGCTGCCGTCATCGGCACCGGGCAGACCAAGTACGTCGCCAAGCGCCACGATGTCTCGATGAATGGCCTTGTCCGCGAGGCGATTGATCGGGCGATGGCCGATGCGGGTGTCGGCTGGGACGATATCGACGCCGTTGTCGTGGGTAAGGCCCCCGACTTCTTCGAGGGCGTGATGATGCCCGAGCTGTTCATGGCGGACGCGATCGGCGCGACCGGAAAGCCCATGATCCGGGTGCACACCGCCGGTTCGGTCGGTGGCTCCACCGGTGTGGTCGCGGCCAGCCTGGTGCAGTCGGGCAAGTACCGCCGAGTCCTCGCACTGGCGTGGGAGAAGCAGTCCGAATCGAATGCCATGTGGGCGTTGTCGATTCCGGTGCCGTTCTCCGTGCCGGTGGGTGCCGGTGCGGGCGGCTACTTCGCTCCGCACGTGCGCGCATACATCGAGCGTTCCAAGGCCCCACTGGACACCGGAGCCATCGTGGCGGTCAAGGACCGGCTCAACGCGGCGAAGAACCCGCTGGCGCACCTGCAGCAGCCCGATATCACCGTCGAGAAGGTGATGGCCTCCCCGATGCTGTGGGACCCGATCCGGTTCGACGAGACCTGCCCGTCCTCGGACGGCGCGTGCGCGATCGTCGTGGGAGACGAAGCGACTGCCGATCGCCGTATCGCCGATGGCCATACGGTCGCCTGGGTGCACGCCACCGCGCTGCGCACCGAACCGCTCGACTACACCGGACGCGACCGGGTGAACCCCCAAGCCGGACGTGATGCTGCGGCGGCACTGTGGCGCGACGCCGGAATCACCAGCCCGATCGACGAGATCGACGCCGCGGAGATCTACGTGCCGTTCTCATGGTTCGAGCCGATGTGGCTGGAGAACCTGGGGTTCGCGGCCGAGGGTGAGGGCTGGAAGCTGACCCAAGCCGGTGAGACCGCCATCGGCGGCAAGATCCCCGTCAACGCCTCCGGCGGCGTGCTCTCCTCTAACCCGATTGGGGCCTCCGGCCTCATCCGGTTCGCCGAGGCCGCCATCCAGGTGATGGGCAAGGCCGGTGACCATCAGGTACCGGACGCCAAGAAGGCATTGGGTCACGCATACGGCGGTGGCTCGCAGTACTACTCGATGTGGGTCGTAGGGGCAGAGAAGCCCGCAGTGAATGGGAGTAAGGCATGAGCCTCGCAGACGAAGCAGGCAAGCGGTCCCGCGCGGCCGTCGAAGCCCGCGACAAGCGGGCCTGGGTCGACAACTTCGCCGAGGACGGCGTGGTGCAGGATCCGGTGGGTCCGTCGCCATTCGATCCCGAGGGTAAGGGCCATCGCGGCAAGGAAGCCATTTCGGCCTTCTGGGACAACATCATCGCCCCCACCGAGAAGCTCGACTTCATCTTTGATGCCACCTACGATTGCGGCACCCATCAGGCCAATGTGGGCCGGATAGTCACCACCATGAACGGTTACCAGATGACGGCCGAAGGTGTGTTCACCTACGAGGCCAGTGACGAGGGCAAGCTCGTCGTGTTGCGCGCCTATTGGGAATTCGACAAGGTCGCCGGGACCGCGCGCAAGATCTAACTCCGCAGATCCACATAAAGGCCCCCGTGCTCGTGGCGACGGGGGCCTTTATGTCTTCGCGCTAAGAGGCCTGGCGCCCGGCGCTGATCATCTCCTCGCGCGGTACCACTTTGATGCGTTCGCGGCCCTGTTCCTCGCCGAGGGCTACCTCGTGAGCATCGAGCCGTTCCCACTCCTCCCAGGTGGTGTAGTCAATCCCGCTTCCCCGTAGATGCGCGAAAATCGCATCAGGGTCGGAAATTTCGGCGGGTTGAATACCCGGGAGGTCTGCGAGGAGGCTGGCAATCGTCTCGGCGGCATCGGATTTGGTGTGTCCGATCAACCCCACGGGTCCGCGCTTGACCCAGCCCGTGACATAGGTCGATTCGACCGGAATTCCATCGATATCGAGCACCCGCCCGGCGTCGTGCGGGACAACCCCGGCGTGGTGGTCGAACGGTAGATCCGCCAGATGCGAGGAGATGTACCCGACGGCCCGGTAGACCGCCTGCACCGGCCAGTCGGTGTATTCGCCTGTCCCCCTGACAGTTCCGTCGCCGATGAGCTCAGTGCGCTCGGTACGCAGGGCTTCCACCCTGTCGATTCCCAGCACCGCCGCGGGCGACTGGCACAGGTGGATGTGGATGCGATGCGGAGCTCCGGTGGGCTCCTGATCGAGGTACTTCATCATGGTGTCGACGACAAGCTTGGTGGCCTTACTGGAATTGATGGCCTGCTGGCTGCCCTCGTCAATCTCAAACCCTTCCGGATGCACGATGACGTCCACACTCGGCGAGTGGGACAGCTCGCGAAACTCCATGGGGCTGAACTTGATCTGAGCCGGACCGCGCCGCGCGAAGACGTGCACATCGGTCGCCTGGTTGAGCGCCAAACCCTGATAGACGTTGGCGGGGATCTCGGTGCCGAGCTGTTCATCGGCGGGTTTGGCCAGCATGCGCGCGATGTCCAGGGCCACATTTCCGGCACCGAGCACGGCGATGCTCTTGGCGGTCAGCGGCCAGTCCCGTGGGACATCGGGATGACCGTCGTACCAGGAGACGAAGTCGGCGGCGCCGTAGCTTTCCGGAAGATCGATGCCGGGGATCTCGAGCTCACGGTCCGCACGCGCACCGGTCGAGAAGATCACCGCGTCATAGAAGCGCCGCAGATCCGAGAGCTTGATGTCGGTGCCGTAGTGGACGTTGCCAATAAATCTGACACTGCCCGAATCACGTTCGAATACCCGGCGCAGCGCCTTGATGATCTCCTTGATGCGGGGATGGTCGGGAGCCACGCCGTAGCGCACCAGGCCATAGGGCGCCGGCAGCCGATCGAACACATCGACCTGCGCCTGCTCGTACTCCTTGGTGAGGATGTCGGCGGCGTAGATACCGGCTGGACCTGCGCCGATAACCGCGACTCGGATCTTCCTCATGCCATCCCCTTTGATTCGGACATCGATTAGGTAAGGCAAGCCTAAAAAGAATCCAAAAGAAAGTGGGACGCACGTCCAGAGATCCCAGTCACACCCCGCCTGGATCTCAGTAACCTGGCCGTGTGGTCATTGGGCTGATCGTCGCCGGTGCCGTCGTCGTGGTGCCCCTCGCCCTGTTCGCTCTGCTCGTCGCGGGTATCCGCCTGCAGATCCGCCCGATTCTCAACGCAATCCGACGATTCAACCGCGCCGTGACCAACCCGAAGGTCATGTCCGCTGCCGGAACCGATGCCACCTCCACGGCCGTCATCCGGCACGCCGGCAGGCGCAGCGGCCATGCCTACGAAACGCCGGTGGAGGCCTTCGGCGCCGCAGACGGCACCGTGCTGATCCTTCTGCCCTATGGGCGGTCGGCCGACTGGGTGCGCAATGTGACCGCCCAGGGCGGCGCTGAATTACTCCGCGCAGGCGAGCGACTCACGCTGGCCAACCCTCGGGTGGTGCCCACTGCGCAGGTGCGGTCGCAGCTCCCGGCCAAGGAGCTACGGATGATGCGGGTGTTCCATGTGCCCGAATGCCTGCAGCTGACCAAGACACCGGGGCGGGCGTAACGCCGCTACGTGTCCAACCCGGCCAGATAACGCGTTCCCAGCGCCTGGTAGGCGGCCGGAACACCCTTAGTCAGGAACTCCGCCGCAGTGCCCGCGACGGGCCCCTTGACCTTAGCGGGTGAACCCATGACCAGCACATCCTCGGGGATCTGAGTGCCACCGAGCACCAAGGAACCCGCGGCCACCATGCTGCGCGAGCCGATGGAGGCGCCGTCGAGCACCGTCGCGTGATTTCCGATCAGGGCGCCGTCACCGACGGTGCAGCTGTGCACCAGACACATATGCGCCACTGTCGCGCCCTCACCGATGTCTACCGGCATCCCGGGATCGCTGTGCAGCACCGACCCGTCCTGAATGTTTGCTCCCGCCCGGATCACAATCGGGGCGTAATCGGCGCGGATGACCGTGTTGAACCAGATCGAAGCGCCGGCTTCCACTGTGACGTCTCCGATGAGACAGGCGGTCGGCGCGACAAACGCCTCCGGGTGGACGCTCGGGCTTTTTCCGTCGAGTGAGTACAAAGGCATCGAAACACCCTAGCGACCCTTCCTAAAAGACCTTATTTCCGCTTGTGGCAGGCACATTTCTTGCGCTCCGGGGGGCCAAAACTGTAACCTGTTCTAGTTGAAGATGGTCGCCACAGCGGCCAGCATCGAAACACTGGAGGCAGCCCCGCCATGAGCACAGATACCGCAGGAATCGGCGTTCGCGAGATCGACGTCGGCGAGCTTCCGACGCGCTATGCCCGTGGTTGGCACTGCCTCGGCGTCGCGGAGTCGTTCAGGGACGGGGAGCCGCACGCCATCGACGCGTTCGGCACCAAGCTGGTCGTATTCGCCGATACCCAGGGCGATATCAAGGTGCTCGACGGTTACTGCCGCCACATGGGCGGCGACCTGTCCCAGGGAACCGTCAAGGGCGACAACGTCGCCTGCCCGTTCCATGATTGGCGCTGGGGCGGAGACGGCAAGTGCAAGCTCGTCCCCTACGCCAAGCGCACGCCCAAGCTGGCCCGCACCCGCAGCTGGACCACCGACGTGAAAAGCGGTCTGCTGTTCGTTTGGCATGACGCCGAGGGCAACGGTCCGACGGATGACGTTGAGATTCCAGAGGTTCCGGAGTTCGCCGATGACGGCTGGACCACCTGGGACTGGAACACCATCGTCATCGAGGGTTCCAACTGCCGCGAAATCGTGGACAACGTCACCGATATGGCGCATTTCTACTACATCCACTTCGGATTCCCGACGTTCTTCAAGAACGTCTTCGAGGGCCACATCGCCTCGCAGTATCTGCGTACCGTCGGCCGTCCCGACGTGCAGTTGGGCGGTTCTTCGCAGTACACCGGTGAGCAAATCCTGGATTCGGAGGCCTCGTATTTCGGGCCGTCCTTCATGATCAACTGGCTGCACAACAACTATGGCGGCTACAAGGCAGAGTCGATCCTGATCAACTGCCACTACCCGATCGACCAGAACTCGTTTGTCCTACAGTACGGCGTCATCGTCCAGAAGCCCGAGGGCATGGACGAGAAGATGACCGGCAAGCTCGCGCGCGCGATGACCAAGGGTGTGGGACAAGGCTTCCTTCAGGACGTCGAGATCTGGAAGAACAAGACCCGCATCGACAACCCGCTGCTGGTCGAGGAGGACGGCGCCGTCTACCAGATGCGCCGCTGGTACTCGCAGTTCTACGTCAACAAGGCCGACGTCACTCCAGAGATGACGGACCGCTTCGAGCTCGAGATCGACACCACCAAGGCCAACGAGTTCTGGCATGGTGAGGTCGACGAGAACCTGAAGCGCCAAGCGGACGAAAAGGCTTCCGCAGAATCTCAAGCCGAGGTCGAAGCTCCCGCCGAGGCGGCGCAAAGCTAGTGCGATGACCGAAGTTTCAGCAGGGTCTTCCTTGACTGAGGAAAATACCAGCCCGCCTTCCGTGGAGGAGCTGGCTCAGTCAATGCTGGCTTTGCATGGCGCCCACGACGATCACGACCATGCCCCGACGGGCAGACCGAACGGCCAGTGGTCGAAGGCGCCCGCATTCGAACACGATCCGGAGCAGGCCGCACTCCTACACGAGGCCACCGAGAGCGACAAGCAGCGGTACCTGACTTCCGGCCTACAGGAGGTCGACTGCCGGTTCTGCCATGGCTCGGTGATGGTCAAGAAACTCAGTCTCAATCACACTGCTGTGCAATGGAATACCGCGGCGGCGGAGCGGTGCGCCTTCTTCGCGCAGATGCGTGAGGAGGGCACCAACACGGCGCGGGTGCGCGGGTGCCCCCGTCTATCCGACAGCATCGCGCATGCAGTCGCCGAGGGCTGCCTCGACCAGATCTGCACGGCAGCGCCGCCCGGGGACGGCTAATCTACAGCTCCAACAGCACGGTCACCGGACCGTCGTTGATCAGTTCGACCTGCATGTGCGCGCCGAACACCCCCACCTCCACGTGTGCACCAAGGTTCCGCAGGGCGTCTGCGAACGCTGTCACGACAGGTTCGGCGACACCTCCGGGCGCCGCCGCGTTCCACGCCGGACGACGCCCCTTCTTCGTGTTGGCATACAGCGTGAATTGACTGACCACCAGTATCGGAGCACCGAGGTCGGCAGCGGACTTCTCATCATCGAGAATGCGCAGTTGCCAAAGTTTTTCTGCGAGTTGCGCGGCCTTGCCGGCATCGTCATCGTGGGTGACACCCACGAGCGCCAACAGTCCTTGGCCTTCGGGGCGGATCGAGCCGACCACCGCCCCGTCCACGGACACTGACGCCGAGGCGACTCGCTGCACCAGAACACGCACGTTACGACCCTATCAGCGCCGCCAATCGCTCCGCCTGCGCCCTGATCTCCGCAAATGCCGTTGTCTCCCAGAGATTTCCGCGCCGCAGCGGACCGAGTGTCCACATCGGCACCACCCCCGGAAGAAGCCTACCTTCGGCGTCGGTATCCAATCCGAGGTTCAGTGGCCCGGGTTTCACCAAGCCGTCAGCGAGGAGTTGGCCCCACAGCGGATCGGCGGCGGCGGTGATGTCGTATTGCGGCCCGGTGCAATTGATCACCGCACATACATCGAGGACCTGGCCCGTCGACAACATCACCCGGACTCCGGTGCCAGCGGCAACGGTATTCACCAACTCCGCACAATGGAGCCGCAACCCCCCGTCACCGAGGTACCGATCGACCTGAGCGGCGGTCCGCGGTGCCATCCGGTGGCGGTGAATATCCCACAGCCTGCGGTACTTTCGCAGGAAATGGGACCGCTCATCGTCGGTCATGGCCGCCCAGAGCGCCCCGGCATGGGGGCGCAGCGCGTCCACGGCAACACACGCGTCGCCACCCTGGGCGATCATGTCCTGGACATAGCGCACGGAACGCTCGAGCACCTGCCCGCTATCGATAGTGAAGGCAGGGGCGGGCACCGGCGACGACGGATCCAGTCGATGCGCTCGTGGCAGCAGCCCGCTGCGGGAGATCGCGTGCACGACACGGTCCGGCCGCCGCAGTGTGCAGGTGAGGTCGGCCATCGTCAGACCTGTACCGACGAGCAGCAGATCGCCGTCCTCAGGAAGGCCGTCGAGTGCACCCGAGCGCCAGGGGTCGCTCACGAACAGGGCACTATCACGCAACCATTTTGGCGCCCAGGAGGTTCCGGGAGTATTGGGCCCGGCCGCGAGAATCACGGCGTCAGCGCGCACCCGCCCGCCGTTGCACAGGGTGACCGCGAGTCCGCGGCCGTGCGTCGCTACCGCAACCGCGCGGCGATGAACACGGGTGACCCTATCGCCGCGCGCTCCGTCGAAGGCGCTGGAGAGATAACGTCCGAACAGTCCCCGGGGAACGAAATCCTCGGGGCCCGCGCCCGGTAGGCCATTGCCGCCCAGCCAGGCCACGAAATCCAGGGGCTCGCTGGCATCGGCGCTGAGCCTGCCCGCAGGAACGTTCAGGAGATGGCGCGGATCGGTGGTGCGATAGGGAACTCCTGGCCCGGTACGCGCGTCGGGGTCGATCACGGTCAGACGCAGCGCCCGGGAGTCCCTGCGCCGCAGCAGATGTAGGGCAGCCATCGTTCCCGCCGCGCCAGCACCGACGACGGCGACATGGATCATCGATGAGCCGCTTGCGCGAAGACCAACATCACAGCCCCGCGAAGCGCTCCACCACCGCTTCCTTGCTCAGCCCATAGTCGGCCAGCGAGTAGACGTGTTTGGGTGCGCGCGGGCCCTTTTGGCTCTCATCGTTCATCTTCTGCATCTCGACCAGCGCGGACGCCGACAGCTCCAGTCCGAAGTGTCGATAGATGGATTCGACGGTGCCAATCGGGTCGGAGATGAAGTCGAAGTAGTCGACATCGCAGAACTGTGCCTCGTTGTACTTAGTACGCGCGGACTTGAACGACTCCAGGCCGCGGGCCCACGTGTCCAGCTGATCAGCGCCGAGAGTGGCACCCACGAAGGTCTCTGACCAGCCCGCCGTCGCATGCTCGTTGAGCGAGCAGACCGAGGCAATGATGGTCTCGGCCGGGCGATGTGTCTGGATGACCAACGCGTCCGGGTACACCTCCATGAGCGCATCGAGGGCGAAAAGATGGCTCGGGTTCTTGAGCACCCAACGCTTTTCGATGTCGTTGAGACCGATCAGCTGCAGGTTGGCCTTGTAACGCCGGTACGCCGGTGTCCAGTCCTGCTGGGACAGCCACTGGGCATAGGTGGGCACATGCGCAAGACATTCATAGGACACCGAATGCACCGACTGCCGCAACAGCTGCCAGCATTCCTCGACCTCGCTGGCCGACATGTAATGCAGGCCCATGAATTCCGGGTTCTCCACATGGTGCTTGGAGAACTGCTCCTCCAGCTGCTGGTACACGGGGTTGGTGTCCCAGGTGTCGCGGGCCGGCCGGGGCTGCGGGAAGTCGGCCAGCCACATCTCCAGCCCTTGATGCATCGGGTCGGCATTGAGGAGGCGATGCAGCGCGGTGGTGCCGGTACGAGGCAGGCCGGTGACGAAGATGGGCCGATCGATCGCCACCTGCGCATGATCGGGATGTGCCTTGAACGCAGCCTCGCTGAGCAACCGTGCCCCCAATGCGCCGCGCAGGAAGACCCGAGACATCTTGGAGCCCAACGGAGTCAGCCCGGCCTCGCTGTGATAGGAGTCCAGCAGCACTCCGAGCGCTTCGCGATAGTTGTCGACAGACCCGTCCCCGAAGTCATCCAGACCGATGAGCCGGGTGGCCGACTCGTGTAGGTCGTCGACGGTGCCGACGCTGGTGCGTTGGGCGTTCGATTCAGAGTTCTTGTCAAAACTCATACTGATCTCCTTGTGGCTAGGCGTGGAATTCGCCGCAGTTGACATCGAGGGCCTGGCCGGTAATGCCGCTCGCCAGGTCCGACGCGAGGAACAGCACGGCGTTCGCCACCTCGTCAGTGGTCGGCAGCCGCTTGAGATCGGAGTTCGCCGCCGTGTACTCGTAGATCTGTTCGACGGTGCCGCCGTACTTCTTGGCCTGGTGTTCGAAGTAGCCCTTGAGGTTTTCGCCCCACATGTAACCGGGCACCACTGAATTGACCCGAACTCCCTGCGGCCCCAACTCTGTGGCCAGCGATTGGGACATGGCCAGCAGCGCCGCCTTGGCGATCTTGTAACTGCCATAGCGGATCTGCGAGTGCCTGATGACCATCGAATTGATGTTGACCACCGCGCCCTTCGATTGGGCGAGCGCTGCGGCCAACTTCTGCGTCAGCCGCAGCGTACCGACCACGGTGAGTTCGACGCTATCGCGAATATGCTGGTAGTCCGTCTTCTCCAAGGATTTCATCGACGGGATGCTGAAGGCGTTGTTGACGAGAACATCAACGCCGCCGAAGGTTTCGGTCGCACGTTCGACAAGATAGGCGACGCTGGCCTCGTCGGTGATGTCCGTGGCCACCGTGAGGGCCCTGCGTCCGGTATTGGTGATCTGTTCGGCCACCTCGTCGAGGCGCGATTGCGTGCGTGCCGCGAGAACGACATCCGCGCCGGCCGCGGCGAACTTGGTGGCCAATGTGGCGCCGAGACCGGGGCCGATGCCGGATACGACGACAACCTTGCCGGCGAAATCGAGGAGACTCATCAGCCCAACATCCTTGCGCCGATGGCGGTCTGGCGCTCGGCGATACGGCTGCACCAGCCCTCCGAGCTGATCTGATTCAGTGCGTAGTGCGGCAGTTTCGCGGGGACATCGCCGATCGCGACCACCTCGACCGTCGGGCCATCGTCGGCCGTGAGCTGCCGGTCGGCGCGCTGCCACCGGAACTGAAGGTACGCACGTCGGTGCCCCAGAGTCTCAATCCAGTTGGTAACGCCGGGATTGGCACTACTCACCACCATCCGGATGTTGCCGTCCGGGTCGATCTGAGCCTGGCTCGAGTTCAGCGAGGTCTGATGGTTGATGTAATCGAGCGAGATGTACCAGAGGCTTCCGAGCTGGAAACCCTGGTACGGCGCATCGGATTTGGGAACGGTGATGATCATCGCCTGGTCGTCGGCCAGGTCATAGTGCCCCACCGAGGAGAACTGGGTGGCCAGACCACCGGGAGTGAGCCGCGGCTCGGTCATGGTGTTGACAGGCAGGTTGTCGTAGAACCATTTGGGGAACTGCAACCACGTCTTGACTCGGTTGACCAGCTGTCTACCCGCACTCGCATAACGCTTTTCGATCTGTTCCTTCGTCAGCGGGGCAGGCGCCGTGCCTGCCGTATCCACCCGCGCGATGGCAAGACTGCCGCGTTGCTGACGCCAGTCGCTGTAGACCTCGCGCATGACCAGTTGCGCCGGCCCCGGCCCGAGGGTGAAGTAGTTGGGCCGAGACTCGCTGACCGGCCCTGGGCCAAAACGAACCTCGAAGCTGCCGTCACTCTCGATGTGGATTTGGCGATCATCGAAGGCGATGGCGCTGCCGGGCACATTCTTGTCGGTGTAGTCACCGCCGCCAAGCACCTGGAAGCTCAAATCGGTAGTGGTGCCACGCTTTCCGGTGACCACGTACTCGTGTTCACCGTTGACGCGAGCACCGAAGTAGAGGGTGTCGGGGTTATCCAACCCCATCTTCGTGAACGGCCCCGTGCCGGAAAGCAGGAACGGGTGATCGCGGTCGGTGTGAAAGGCCATATGCACGCAGGCCGCAATCCCCTGCGCCAGATACTGGAGCCCCTCAAGCAGATCGGCTTCGGTGTCGATGTGGGGTGCCGCGACGATCAGCTCCTCGGCTTCCGCGATCGCGGACGTGAATGCCTCGCTGTACATGGCGCTCCTGACTGGTACAAATTTGTACCGCAGTGGTAGAATGCTCCCCGACAGTAGAGCGCTGCGCCCAGGTACGTCAAGAATGCCAGGAACCGCACAGCGGCACAGGAGGTTTCACGTTGGCCGAAGATCGAGGCAGGACGTCCCCGCCCACCGAACGCGTGATGGCCGTACTCAACTTCATGGCACAGCACCGCACCGAACGCTTCGGGCTCTCCGAATTGGCACGTCGCCTCGATCTCAGTAAGCCCACCTGCCTGGGCATCGTGGCCACCCTGACCGAAGCCGGGTATCTCATCAGGGACGACCGCGACAAAACGTACAGCCTGGGTCCCGCGCTCATTCGCGTCGGTAGAGCAGCCCAGGAGTCGCTGCGCGCGAAACCGGCGAGCCGGGATCAATTGCTCATGCTGACGCGAGAATTCGGACATACCGCGGCGTTGTCCGCGGTGGTCAGCGATCGGGTGACCGTGCTGGAAGTGGTCAGCGACCCCGACCACCCCGTGCGGGTCGAGGTCGGCCAGAGCTATCCGTTCACTCCGCCGGTGGGCCTGATGTTCGTGCTCTGGGATACCGATGACACCATCACCTCCTGGCTGGCCAAGGACCCGACCGCGCCCGGCCGCACCGCGGATGACCGGTTGCGCAAGGTGATCGAGGAATGTCGCGCCGACGGCTATCTCGTCGAACTACTGACACCCGCCGGCCGACAGCTGTACTCGCTTATGGCCGGGGTGCCCGGTGACATCCCCAACGAGTTGCGCGCGCTGCTCGGGGAGATCGTCTCGGGCATCGGAGAGCGGGTGTACCTGCGCAGCGAGAACTACACCGTCGGATCGGGGGCAAAGGTGCGCCACCGGGTAAACGTAATGTCGGCGCCGGTCTACGACCACAATGGCAAGCAGGCAATGGTCGCGAGCCTCTACATCGGCGACGACCTCACCGACGCGGAGATCACCACCCGAGCCAAGGCGCTCGTAAGCACCGCGGACGGAATCACCGAACACATCGGCGGCACCAAGCCCGCCTGACGTCACCCCCTCTCGCCTTCCCCCGCCTTCCGCCGAGTGTGCGCACCACCGCCACACTCGGCGGTTTCGTGCGTGCATCCCATTGACACCCAACGAGAACACGTTCTACTGTGAGCTGGACCGAATACGAACCGATATGGTACATATTTGGACCGAATGGAGTTGTGGAAATGCCGACATCGCCAGATGTTCTTCGCCCAAGAGGCTCATCACCAGCCGAGTCATACGAGTTATCGCACGTGAACGCCCTGGAAGCCGAGGCGGTCTACATATTCCGGGAGGTTGCAGCAACCTTTGAAAGACCCGTCCTGCTGTTCTCTGGCGGCAAGGATTCGGTGGTCATGCTGCACGTCGCGGCCAAGGCGTTCTGGCCATCCCCGCTGCCCTTCCCCGTCATGCACATCGACACCGGGCACAATTTCGACGAGGTCATCGCCTTCCGCGACGAAACCGTCAGCCGCTACAGCCTGCGGCTGGAAGTCGGCAGCGTGCAGGACGACATCGACTCTGGCGCCGTCGTCGAGGAGACCGGGCCAGGCGCCACTCGTAACCGTCTGCAGACCGCGACCCTGTTGCGCAGCATCAACGAGCACCGCTTCGATGCCGTGTTCGGCGGCGCGCGCCGCGACGAGGAGAAGGCCCGCGCCAAGGAGCGGGTGTTCAGCTTCCGCGATGAATTCGGCCAGTGGGACCCCCGCGCGCAACGCCCAGAGCTCTGGAACATCTACAACGGCCGCCACCGCAAGGGTGAGCACATCCGGGTTTTCCCGCTGTCGAACTGGACCGAGCTGGACATTTGGCAGTACATCGAACTGGAGAACATCACGCTGCCGCCGCTGTACTACGCGCACAGGCGCAACGTGGTAGAGCGCGACGGAATGCTGTTGGCAGACACCAGGTTCCTTAGCCTGCAACCGGGCGAGCAGCTTATCGAGAAGTCGGTTCGGTTCCGGACCATCGGCGACGCCACCTGCACGGGAGCCGTCGAATCCGTCGCGACGACCGCCAGCGCGGTGGTGGAAGAGGTTGCCGCCACCCGCATCACAGAGCGGGGAGCCACCCGCGCCGACGATCGGATCTCCGAGGCCGGTATGGAAGACCGCAAGAAAGAGGGCTACTTCTGATGTCCGTGCATGCCATCGAAACCACCGAGCCGGCCCAGGAGCTCATCCGCATCGCCACCGCGGGCAGCGTCGACGACGGCAAGTCCACCCTCATCGGCCGCCTGCTGTACGACTCGAAGTCGATCTTCGCCGATCAGCTTGCCGCCGTAGAAGCCAGCAGCAAGGCCAAGGGTGAAACACACACCAACCTGGCACTGCTGACCGACGGCCTGCGCGCCGAACGTGAGCAGGGCATCACGATCGATGTCGCACACCGCTATTTCTCCACGCCCGTACGTAAATTCATCATCGCCGATACGCCTGGGCACGAGCAGTACACCCGCAACATGGTGACCGGCGCCTCGACCGCTGACCTGGCGATCATTCTCGTCGATGCCCGTAACGGCCTGACCCAGCAGACCCGCCGACACGCGTTCATCACGTCACTGCTCGGTGTGGAGCACGTGGTGTTGTGCATCAACAAGATGGATCTGGTCGACTGGTCGCCTCAGCGATTCGACGAAATCAAAGAGGAGTTCCGCAGATTCGCCACCAAACTTGAGCTGCATGACCTCACGGTCATTCCGGTGTCGGCATTGCTCGGCGACAACATCGTCACCCGGTCCACCAACACACCGTGGTACGAGGGCCCGTCGTTGTTGCATCATATTGAGCAGGTGCATATTTCGTCGGACCGCAACCTCATCGACGCACGATTCCCCATCCAATACGTCATCCGCCCGCAGGGCGGTGCGGCGGCACCCGGTGCCGAGCAGATCACCGATCTGCACGACTTCCGGGCCGTGGCCGGAACGGTCGCCAGCGGCGTGTTCAAGCCCGGCGATGAGATCGTCGCTCTGCCATCTGGTTTCACCTCAACGGTGTCAGCGATCTGGGGCCCCGGCGGGTCCGTTGTAGACGAGGCATTCGCCGGTAGCGCGGTGAGCGTGCAACTGGCCGACCAGCTGGACCTGGGCCGCGGCGACATGCTCTGCCGTCCCAACAACCGGCCGCTGGTCGGTGCGCAGATCGATGCCATGGTGTGCTGGTTCACGGATGTGTCCACACTGTCCGAGGGATCGCGCTTTGTAATGCAGCATGCCAATTCGACCGTGAAGGCGGCCATCGCCGGGCTTGACTACCGGCTCGATGTGAACAGCCTGCATCGCGACCAGGAGGCAAAGGAGCTGAAACTCAACGAGATCGGACGCGTGCAGCTACGGCTGCAGCGGCCGATCATGTTCGACCCCTACCGGCGCAACCGGACCACGGGCAGCTTCATCCTGGTGGACGAGGCCACCAACAACACTGTGGCGGCAGGCATGATCTCCGGCCCGACACTGCACCAATCCAAGGTGGTCTGGCACTCGTCCGCGGTTTCACGCGACGAACGCTCCACCAAGGGCGGGACAATATGGATCACGGGGCTCTCCGCTTCCGGGAAGTCCACCGTAGCAGTCGAATTGGAGCGACGGCTGGTGGCGATGGGCATCCCTGCCTATCGACTCGACGGTGACAATCTGCGACACGGTCTCAACGCCGACCTCGGGTTCTCCGCGGCCGACCGCGCCGAGAACGTACGCCGCGTCGGTGCCGTCGCTCAGATTCTTGCCGACTCCGGCGTTGTCGCAGTGGCCGCGCTCATCAGTCCGTATCGAGCCGATCGAGACAAGATCCGGTCCCAGCATGAAGTGGCCGGGTTGCCGTTCGTCGAGGTGTTCGTCGACACCCCGGTCGAGATCTGCGAGCAGCGCGACCCGAAGGGCATGTACGCCAAGGCGCGCGCCGGTGAAATCAGCGACTTCACCGGAGTCAACGCACCCTACGAGGCGCCCGAGGAGGCCGAGCTGGTGCTGCGCCCAGACGATCACGCGGAAGGGAACCCGGAGCAGCAGGCCGCGGCGATTCTGGACTACTGGCTGTCGGTGTAGCGCTCGGGCTCCAACTCGTTGACCACCGAGTCCACCACCGCACCCAGATCGCAGTCATGCTCTTCGGCCACGCGCCGCTGGCGCTGATAGGAGCCGCCGTGGCGGTAGATCTCCTCCACGGCGGCCAGTTCCGTCTCGCATTCCAGCAGCCGTGCGATGGGTTGCAGTCGCGTCAGTAGGTCGTCGAGGTCTTCGGTCACCAATCTTTCGTTACTGTCCTCGTCCAGGATGATGACCGCGTCGAGGCCGTAACGCGCACTGCGCCATTTGTTTTCCTGCACATGCCAGGGCGGCATGGTGGGCAGGGATTCCCCCGCCTCCAGCTTTCGATCCAGGTCCACCACCAGGCAATGGGTCAGCGCCACCAGCGCCTCGAGTTCGGCGACATTGGAAATCCCGTCGAAGATCCGAACCTCGACCGTACCCAGCGCCGGTGAAGGCCTGATATCCCAACGAATTTCGTTGAGCTGGTCAATAATTCCGGTCTTCATCTGATCATCGACGAAGCCCTCAAACTGCTCCCAGGTCTGAAAGTGGAACGGCAGACCGGCGGTGGGCAGCTGCTGGAACATCATGGCCCGGTTACTCGCGTACCCGGTGTCTTGCCCCTCCCACATCGGGGAGGACGCCGACAGCGCCAAAAGGTGCGGGTAGTAGTTGAGCATCGATGTGACGATGGGCATCACCTTGTGCTTAGAGGAGACACCGACATGCACGTGCACGCCCCAGATCAGCATCTGCCGCCCCCACCATTGCGTGCGGGCGATCAGCTCGTCGTACCGCGGCGCATCGGTGAGCTGTTGCGCCGACCAACGGGCGAAGGGATGGGTACCGGCGCAGAACAACTCCATACCCATCGAGCGCACGGTCGGTCGCACCGTCGCAAGGGTTGCCTGCAGGTCCTGCATCGCCTCGGCGACGGTCCCGCAGATGCCCGTCACCACCTCGATCGTGTTACGCAGCAGCTCCTTGTGAACGTGCGGATTCTCACCGATCGCCGCCAGCACCGCGGAGGCTTCGTTGGTGAGGTCCCGGGTCTGGGCGTCGACGAGCGCGAACTCCCACTCCACCCCCAGCGTGGGCCGCGGTGACCCGCGAAATTCAATCGGACGGGCCACCCTAGCGGCTAGCCCGCGTCGATGAGACCGCAGGCCACACGCTTGCCTGCGTCGCCGGTCGACTTCGTGGTGTCATCGGGGCCCGCGGTGCCGTTGGCCTGGGTGTACCGCTCCGGCGGAATGTTGGCGAAGTTGTCCGCCTTCTCGTGAATGATGATCGCGGTGCCGTTGCCGGCGGTCAGATCCTCCTTGGTGAACGAGTCCGCGGTGGTAACCAGCTCACCGGAGCCGTCCTTGAGGATGTTCAGCGACACCAGGTCACCGCTGGACGGATGACCGGTGTATCCGGGCACGTTGAAATGTCCGCCAGCGGACAAGAAGTCACCCGGGGTGCCGCCGGTCGGCGCGGTGGAGTTCGGGTCGCACTTCTTGAAGGAGTGAATGTGCAGCCCGTGGAACCCGGGGGTGAGCTTGCCGTTCTCCGTGGTCTTCACCGTGATGGTGGCGAACCCGTCCTGGAAAACGAACTCCGCGGTCGCCACCGGGGTGCCGTCGGCGAGCTTGAGCGTGGCATTGAGCTTTTCGCCCGACGGGATCGGCCGCTCGCCGCCTCCATGACCGCCGTGCTCGCCCGCACTCGACGGCGCGGTGGAACCTGTCCACACCGGAGGCGTGGTGCCCGGCGTGGTGCTGGCCGGCTGGTCCGGGGAGCATCCACTCAGGGACAAGGCAACGGCAGCAAGGGTTCCGGCGGCGAGAACGGCGGGCTTAACCATGGGCCTCATCATGCCATCTCTCCTGCAGCGCGTAGCACCCAGTGGTAGACCCGCAGTGCTGATCCGTCAGATCAATCAGATGGCGACAGCGACCACGACACCCGGCGGCTGTTCGACGAGCTCAGGTGCACGCGGTGCGGCCTGAACGCCGAGCACCTTGGCGATTTCGTGGGCGGCTTCTTCTTCTCCGGCAGTCTTGCCGAAGAAGACGGTCGTTACGTTCACCTCGGGCATGGGCAGGTTGCCTACTTCGGCGACCTTCCAGCCGGCGGCCGCGACCTGATCGGCGGCACCCCGCGCCAGGTCGGGCACTGAGGTGGTGTTGTAGACACGAACCTCGGGCTTCGGGGCGGGAGGCGGTGTCGTCGACTTGGGGGCTGCGGCGGCGCTGACCGACGTTGACGTCGAGTCGGATGACGCGGACTTATCGGATCCGAGGGCGTTGAAGCCGACGAGCAGGAAGATCACGCCGAGAAACAGCAGCACCATCACCATGGCACGTAGCGGCAGGCCATGAGAATCGGGTACGCGTTCGTTCATCGTGAATCCACAATACGGTCCGTGGGCGCCAGCACCTATTCAGCCGGCTAGCGCCGACTCCCCACCGGGACCATCAAGTGACCTCAAACCCCAGGCGGCGTGCCGCGCGGGCCTTCTGACGGCTCGCGCGCAGTCGGCGGAGCCGTTTGACCAGCATCGGGTCGGCTGCCAGGGCCTCTTGACGATCCACCAGGGCGTTCAACACCTGGTAGTAGCGGGTGGCCGACATGCCGAACAGCTCCTTGATGGCGTCTTCCTTGGAACCCGCGTACTTCCACCACTGCCGTTCGAAGGCCAGGATGTCATGCTCGCGCCGACTCAGACCGGCCGCAATCTCGACTCCGTCCGAGCCGACGACAGGCGAGTCCTGACCAGCGTCTGCAGCCTTTGACTGCTCAGCTCGCGCCTGGGCGCCGTCCATAAAAGCTCCTGACCCAACCGGGGCGTTCGTTGTCTTGTCTGTCGATCGATCGCGTTCACTGCAACACCAAAAACTACAACACTGTGGTTCGGCGATATTTAACCACGCTCAAACCGCAACTGCGGCTAGCCAACCCCGCGCGTCGGCCGCCAATACCAAGCCGATAGCTTGCCTTCCGTGGCTATTGTTCCTATTCGCATCGTCGGCGACCCGGTGCTGCACACGCCTACCGAGCCCGTCCCGGTCGGTCCCGACGGTTCGCTGCCCGCCGATCTGCCCGAGCTGATCGCGAATATGTACGAGACCATGGACGCCGCCAATGGCGTCGGGCTCGCCGCCAACCAGATCGGGGTGCCCCTGCGCCTGTTCGTCTACGACTGCGCGGACACCCGCGGCGGCGGCACCCGCCACCGCGGAGTGGTGATCAACCCCGTCCTGGAAACCTCCACGATCCCGGAGACCATGCCCGACCCGGACGATGACGAGGAGGGCTGCCTCTCGGTGCCCGGCGAGTCCTTCCCCACCGGGCGCGCGGACTGGGCACGAGTCACCGGTCTGGACGCCGACGGCAAAGAGATCACCCTGGAGGGCAACGATCTGTTCGCGCGCATGCTGCAGCATGAGACCGGACATCTGGACGGCTTCCTCTATATAGACACGCTGATCGGGCGGAACGCCAGGGCGGCCAAGCGCGCGGTCAAGTCCAACGGTTGGGGCGTGCCCGGATTGAGCTGGACGCCAGGGCAAGTCGACGATCCGTTCGGGCATTAGGACGGCACTGCACCGTGTCCCTGCCCGAACTCGGAGCGCGGGTAGCCATCCGCAGTCGGCGCCCGGCCGGTTCGGTGCCCCCCTTTACCGACACCGTCGGCGAGCTGGTGGCGACCGATCCGACGGTGCGGATACTTCATAAATCCGGTGCGGTGGTGGATATTTCACTCCTCGATATCGTATCGGTGCGCGTGCTGCCACCGGTTCCGGTACTGAATCGGGACATCAGGTCGGTGCAGCGGGCTGCGGCCTTCGCATGGCCGGGCATCGAGCACGATTGGGTGGACGGGTGGTTCGTCAGAGCCTCGAGCGGACACACACATCGCGGTAATTCTGCTGTACCACTGGAGCATTCGGCGTCGCCACGCTCGCTCGTCGACGTGGCCGCATGGTACTCCGAACACCGGCTGCCCACCCTGCTATGCCTGCCCGACCGGTTGATCCACCCGCCAGGCGAGCTGGCCACCAGCGGCGAAACCGTGGTGATGGTGCGCGATCTCGGCGCGGCCCGTTCGGAGCCCATCCCCTCGGAGCCATCCTCGGGTTGGCTTGCCCTGCATGGAGATAACCACCCCATGACGATGCAGGTGCTGACGGCGGTGGTCGACGGGATGTTGGGCTTCGCATCCGTCACCGAGAATGGTCCCACGGTTGCCATCGCGCGGGGCGCCGTCACCGAGGGCTGGCTCGGCATCTCCGCGGTGCGGGTGGCCGAGACCCATCGACGTCGCGGGCTGGCTCGGCAGGTGTGTGACGTCCTACTGGGCTGGGGCGCCGCGCAGGGAGCCCGTCGTGCGTACGTCCAGGTCCGCGCGGAGAACGCCGCGGCGTTGGCGCTGTATCCAACCCTGGGTTTTACCGAGCAGCATCGGTACCGGTATGCGCATATCGAGCCTGTCAGCATCGAAAAGTAGGGTGACGTCATGCGATTGGCCACCTGGAATGTGAACTCGATCCGTGCCCGTGCAGACAGGGTGATCTCCTGGCTGGAACGCTCCGGCACCGACGTGCTCGCCATGCAGGAGACCAAGTGCTCCGACAAACAGTTCCCCATGCAGGCGTTCACCGACGCCGGGTACGAGGTGGCGCACGTGGGGCTCAGCCAGTGGAATGGCGTCGCCATCGCCTCCCGGGTTGGGCTGGAGGACGTGACCGCCGGGTTCGAGGGGCAGCCCGGGTGGGCGTCCGGTGAGGATGTCGAGGAGGCCGCCGAGGCCCGCGCACTCGGCGCCACCTGTAACGGGGTGCGGGTGTGGAGCCTGTATGTCCCGAACGGCCGGACGCTGGAGGATCCGCACTACCGGTACAAGCTGCGGTGGCTCTCGGCTCTGCGCGACGAGGCCGCCGGCTGGCTCGCGGCCGATCCCTCAGCACAGGTCGCACTGGTCGGCGACTGGAACATCGCTCCCACAGACGACGACATCTGGAGCGTCGAGGCCTATCAGGGCAGCACCCATGTGTCCGAGCCCGAACGCACCGCGTTCACCGCAATGAACGACGCCGGATACGCCGATGTGGTGCGGCCGTTCACCCCCGGTCCGGGCGTCTACACGTACTGGGATTACACGCAGCTGAGCTTCCCCAAGAAGCGCGGGATGCGCATCGACTTCGTCCTCGGCTCACCGGAGTTCGCCAAGCGAGTGGGTGATGCTCACATCGACCGCGAGGAACGTAAGGGCAAGGGCGCGAGCGACCACGCACCCGTCGTCGTCGACCTGGACTGACACCGGCAGCGAAGTAACCCGCGGCGAATCCTGCCCGCGCTACCCTCAGGGAACTAATGATCGAGGGGGTTCGATGCACCGTTTTTGCGGTCTGGCGATTGCTCTTGCGCTCAGCCTGAGCGCCTGCACGGCACCTCCCGAGAGCATCGAGATCATGACGAATGGCGAGACACCCACCGCGTTCTCACCCCCCACGACATCCACCAAGGCGAAACCGAAGCCAACCATCGCACTCCCTACTCCAACGGGCAACATCGGAGATATCAAGCGCCGCAATCTGTTCAACGAAGCTGTCCGGCTCACCAGTGCAATCGTTTCCCCCACGCTCGTTGAGCCTAGATTCGACACCGGCTCAGCAGGCGCCCGCATGCTGTACAAGGAGGGGCTGATAGACGACAGTCCCGGTGGCTCCGACAAACTCCTGGATAGCGTGATCCGGGACTACGGATACGTCACCGGCGTCAGCATCGCGCGTGAACCATCCGGCGAGGCCGCCACCACTGCCATCCTTCAGAACACCGTCTTGATCTTCAAGGACGAGGCGTCCGCACGCGCGGCCACTGAGGTTGGCTTCCGCCTCCGCGAAGAACGCGACCCCGATAGACCCACGCGGGTGCAGACCGAAGAGATTCCGGGCTTTCCTGAGGCCAAGGCATTTTCACGGCGCGTCGGCGAAGGTCAGGCTGTTTTCGCCTACACAACGGCCTTCGCACAAAAGGGGCCAGTGGTAGTACGCATCTCGGTCGGCCAACAGTCCGAGGCCGAAAGCATCGAGATCATCGCACGCTACCTCACACGTCAGCTCGCCGAGTTGGATGGATTCACACCCACGCCAGTCGATCAGCTCAGTTCCCTCACGCCGCCCTTCGACCCTGATGGGTCCCTCCTCAAGCTCGCCACCGACAAGACCGAATTCGCTCCATATGGCTCCGGTGGCGTCTTCGACGCAAAGGGCGCGCTGCTCTTCGAAGCCAACATTCAGTCATGGGCCGATCTGTACCGGAATACAGGAGTCGATCGGCTCATCCTCGACGAAGCCGGAGAGGTGATCCGTGCGGCAGGCGAGACCGGTGCAGCATTGTTGCTCGAGAAGGCTCGCCCCGAATTCCTGTCAAGAAAAGGCTATGAACCGGCGGATGCACCGACTACGGTGCCCAGCGCGAACTGTCTGCAGTACGTCTCATCACCGCCCGTTGACGACCCGCTTCAACGGTGCCTGTTCATGCGCGGCCGGTATGTCACTTGGGTCGAAGGCGCGCGATCGGTGATCGGTCAACGCGCCCTGGACCGGTGGAACCGACTCGGCTAACGGAAAGCTGCTGGGGGCGAAGTTCGCCATCGTATGCTTCTGCACATGGGCGGGGTGGAGCCGACAAGCGAATCCGAGGAGCCAGAAAAAGGGCGGTCCCTGGATCGCTTTTCGATGAAGCGACTCCATCAGGTGGCTATCATCGCGATGTTAGCGACAACTGCCGCCTTCGGAGGATTGGACCAGGCCGAACCGATGACACCGGTGGAGTTGGGATCGAGCTACACAAACGGCATTTACAAGATCACGCCGCGTCGAGTGGCCCAGATATGCGACGTGTCGCATCTACCGACACGCAACTCCGTCTTGTTACAGAAGGCTGCCAAGAACTCGATACTCGTCGGGCTATTCACCACAGT
Source organism: Mycobacterium sp. D16Q14 (assembly GCA_002013415.1). Lineage (GTDB taxonomy): Bacteria > Actinomycetota > Actinomycetes > Mycobacteriales > Mycobacteriaceae > Mycobacterium. The sequence goes on along the minus strand of MAEX01000002.1, from coordinate 149,299 downwards.
GGAGAACATCTCCGACTCGGGCAGGGTGGTACTGCACGACGTTAAGCCCAACGACGAGGACGTATTCGATCTGGTCGGGGTTGGCGACATCCGAGATGAGGGAGCCTACGGGCCCTATGGTCTCGTCTCTGGACCTCAGCCAGGCAAGGAGTTCGATGTAATCGTCGTGTGGGGCTTCCCGTTCGGCAAAGTGAAACCTGGCGACGATATCGCCGTCCGAATATCTGACTTCACCGAACAACACGGACTGGCCAGCACAGTCACCACGTGGGGCACCACAGGGAAGTACGGAGAGCTGCGCACCAAGATCGGCGCGTGCGTGTGATGCGGCGCCGTCATGTCGTCATCGCTGTTCAGGTGATCGCCTGCGCGCTACTGCTCTCGGGCTCGGCGTATCTGTACGCGATCGTGCCGCAACGCACCGATTCGTATGCGCCAACTGTGGTGCATGGCACCGCACCGGCACGCACCTCCGGAAGGAACCTAGCGATCACCGTGCACCGGGTGTTCTCGGCGCCTGAAGTTCAAGCGAAATCCTCTGCCAGCGATACGAGTATCGACGTCTATCAGACAAAGGGCCGCTACATAGCAATCGACCTCTCGTATGAAACCGTCCGGATGCCGGACAAAATCGACTTACAGCTCAGCGCCGATCACCGCAACATCGATCGGGAGAACTTCGCCACGGACAGAGCCTTCGGCCAACCCGGTTTCAGCCTGCGCGGAACCTGGGTCTTCGACGTTCCGGCGTCCACCAAGTCGCTTAATCTTCTAGCTATCATTTTCCCGGACAATGATTTTCGCATGATGCAGGGTTGGTACGACTCGCAACTGTCGATTGCGATCCCACCCGACATGGTCGAGCAGCGAGCGTCGATATCACTTGTGAACCGGAAGGTGGTTCCATGAAAACCTGGCTGCAGCGCAACAGAATTGGGGTGATCCTGATAGTTGTCGCGACACTCGCCTATGGCGCCACAGTGGGATACCCAGCATGGAAAGAGAACCTTGGGGTCGATGTGCCCGCAGCCACTGTGCCGGCCGGCGCTACTGTCAAGATCGACGGTGTGCTGTGGAGGATGCGCGTGCTCGACATGCCCAGCCCGGTATACAAAAAGTACTACGACGATCCGCAGCCACCCGAAACGCGTTTTGTGTCATACGCATTTGACCGCTCAAAAGATGGAAATCGCGCATCGATCGGCGAGGGATGGGGAGCGTGTCGCGCCACGCTGATCGACGAGAATTACCGGCACTGGTACACACAGACTGGCCTACTGCCGATGTCGGCGTCGGACTGGTTACGGAAGCAGGGCTACGACACGTGCAATAGCCCAGGTTCATTCGCGGCAGTCATGGTAGTGCCCAAGAACGCCAACATCACGGCGGTGGATATCGAATTCGCACCGGAAAAGGGCAGCGCCAAAAAGTACCGCTATGTGCGGTTCATACCTCCTGCGTGAGAGCCGGCGACGAAGCCCTTTCCACGCAATGCCAATACATGGCCACCACCAGGCACACTCTCAGCGGATCGATCAACACTGCGATGGCAGTCCGAATCGACTCGCGATAGGACGCCCACCAGATCCACTCATGCGGGCCGAGAAGCGTCGCGACCGCGCGCCACATGTATCCGTCCGTCACGTAGACGTTGAAGTAGGCGCCGTTAGGGTCCAAGACCACGGTCCCCATGAATGCAAAGACGAAGAAACAGAACGTCAATGGTCCGGAATGCAGCGTCAGTCGGAGGGTATCTCCCAGCTGGTCGGCGACCCCCAGCAGATTCCGGAAGATCTCGGACGCACGCATTTGCACGAACCGCGGCAGACGCTGCCAACGCGCCTTCGCCGCTCGACCTGTCCGGCCCGCCACGTCAGTGACCTTGCCTCCCTGATTCGGCCCAAATGCCGTCCGACTGACACCGGCCCAGGTGGTGTCGGGTCGAACGGCATAGACGGTTCCCACAATGGCAATCCAGGTCACCGCGAGTAGCACCGCCAACACCATCGGCCCCACCGCATCGGTGATCCACTTCCACACCTCACCAACGCGACTGAGGTGCGCGAAGACATGCTGCTTCTGCTCTGCATACCAGACGATGACCTTGCGCTCGGATATCCATTTCGGGCTTCCGACAAGCCGATTCGACGCCGCATTGAGTAGCAGAACCACCCACAGGGCCTGGAGATAGACAGCCACCAATTGGGTCCAGGCGGGTAGCCTCTCCGAGTACCTGGTTAAGGCACCGCGAGCCACGAACGCAATCAATATCGCGAGGTAGGCCCGCCAGTCGCTGGGAGTCATGAACTCCTCGGCTTGTGCCGCCGTCCTGTCTGGGGCCAAGCCAGAATCCATCGCGTAAAAGACGTCGATGTTCAACAAACCGACATATGACGAGTAGTCGGCCAGTATGAGACGCCAGGCCGCGAAGAGCACGAACACAGGAAGAATCGCCTTCAGCAATATGTCTATGAACGCCTGAAACCGTGATCGGCCATCGGCATTCTGGCCATCAAGGTCCGACTCACCGCGAAGCACCAGGTACATCAAGATGTAGGTGGTGAGCCTGGCCAAAGCAGCCAACGGCATGATCAAGTCACCCCAGTAGCCCCCGAAATGCGCGCCCACGTATACGGCCAGCTTGATCAGCCAGTATCGAGTAAGCCAGCCCATGAGCCAGATACCGATAAGCCACGGCCAGCACCGCCACCACAAGAACCCCGTGCGGCGCAGCAGATCCACCGGACCGGATATCCCCCACGTTGCCATGGGCAGATAGTAGCTAGCTCAGTCCTCCGTGTGGGCGTACTTGCCGCCGGCGCCCAGCGAGGCGAGCGCCGCGACCGCCATCATCAGTGCGGCGGCCACGAACACCACCACCAGTCCCGCATGGAACGGCTCGGTGATGAGATTCGGGAAGAACGACTGCCCGGTCAACTCGGCCGCGTTGACTCCCGGGTGGTCCAAAACCCCTGACGGAGCAAGCAATTCGCTGACCGGGTTGTAACCGAGGAACGCCGCGAACAGGCTGCCCACCGGCGGCAGGCTGGATACCTCGGCCGCGGTCGAGGCGGGCACTCCCTGGGTGGTCAGCCCTGATTGCATCGCGGCGGGCATCGTGGAGGAGAGCCCGACGATCATGAGCGAGAAGAAGATTCCGATGGACAGCGAGCTGCCCGCGTTGAAGAAGGTGCCACGCACACCCGAGGCTGCGCCGCGCTGATGCGCGGGCACGCTGGACATGATCGCCGCGGTATTCGGTGCGGTGAAGATGGCCGACCCCAGCCCGTTGAGGAAGATGAGCGCCGCGAAGGCCCAGTAATTGAAGTTCACCGGAATAGCGATGAGCGCCAGGAACGTCACCGCCGACAGCACCATGCCGCCGGTGGCGAAGGGCCGGGCACCGTAGCGGTCCGACAGCACACCGGCGATAGGTCCGGCCAGCAGGAAGCCAAGTGTCATGGGCAGCAAGAAAATTCCCGCCCACAACGGGGTCGACTCATAGCTGTATCCGCGCAATGGCAACCAGATGCCTTGCAGCCAGATGATGAGCATGAACTGGAGTCCACCGCGGCCGACCGACGCCAGCAGGTTGGCCAGGTTCCCCAGGCCAAACGCACGGTTCTTGAATAACCGCATGTCCAGCATCGGGTCGGCCACCCGGGACTCGATCACGCAGAACAACAGCAGCAGTGCGACACCGGCGATCAGCGATCCGTAGACCAGCGGATTACCCCATCCGGTGCTCGAACTGCCGTACGGCTGAATGCCGTATGTGATTCCGGTAAGCAGCACCGTCAGCCCCAGCGCAACGGTCACGGTGCCTGCCCAGTCCAGCTTGCCGGGTGTGGGTTCGTCGATCTCGACGAGGGAGCGGTATGACCACACAGTGCCCAGCAGGCCCAGCGGCACACCCACCCAGAAGATGGCGCGCCAATCCCATTCGGAGAGCACGCCTCCGATCAGCAGCCCGAGGAAGGACCCGGCCACCGCGGCCACCTGGTTGATCCCCAGCGCCAATCCACGCTGCGTGGACGGAAACGCGTCGGTGAGGATGGCCGACGAGTTAGCCATCAACATGGCGCCGCCCACCCCTTGCACCACTCGCCACGCGATGAGCCACACCGCACCCCCGCCGTAGTGGAACGGATCGAAGGACAGCACCACCGCCGCGATGGTGAAGACGACGAAGCCCATGTTGTAAATCCGGACCCGCCCATACATGTCGCCGAGGCGGCCGAACAACACGACGAGAACCGCGGAGGCCAGCAGGTAGCCCATGAGCATCCACAGCAGATAGCTCACGTTTCCTGCGGCGAGGGGGTTCAGCCCGATGCCGCGAAAGATGGCCGGTAGTGAGATCAAGACGATCGATGAGTTGATGGTCGCGAGCAGCACACCCAGCGTGGTGTTCGACAGCGCCACCCACTTGTAGTGCGGATGGTCGCGATCCACCCGCAGGCGACGTCGTGCGGTCTCGATATCCGCAGCTGTTTCGTCGGTCTGTGTCATCAAATCGGTCATCGTCACCCTTGTTGCGCGCTTCTCCACCGACGCGGCCAGCAGGGCACCCCAGACCGGCCGTCTGTGGATACCACCGTTGCACAACTTTAGCAAGGGAAACTATATTCCGAAAACCTTCTAGCCTCGTCTGTCAGATCGAGCTTTGTGTGCATGCCTCACGCGGTTCGAGTGCGAGCCTCACGCGTAAATCTGGCCGGAAATCCGCGTGAGGCTCGCACTCGGCGGAGAAATCGGTGACCTACCGAGTAGCGTGGCCAGTGTTCGTCAACGAACAGCCCCAAACACACAAACACGGGAGCGCGCACCAGTGCGCTGAGAGGACGGCTAGGGCCGTCGACCGTATGAACCTGACCGGGTAATGCCGGCGTAGGGAGGAAAATCATGTCGACTCAATCAACCCGTTCTCAGGCCCCGGAAACCGTCACCACCGGCCCCATCCAGGGCAGCGAGAAGATCTACCAGCACCTCGACAGTGGCCTGCGCGTGCCGCAGCGCCGGGTGAACCTGACCAACGGTGAGCACCTGGACCTGTATGACACCTCCGGTCCGTACACCGACTCGGGCGCCACCATCGATCTCCAGAAGGGACTGCCACCGCGCGCCGGCATCGTCACCGATCGCGGCACCCAGCTGCAGCGCGCTCGGGCTGGCGAGATCACTGCCGAGATGGAGTTCATCGCGGTCCGCGAGGGTGTGCCCGCCGAGCTGGTGCGCAGTGAGGTCGCGATGGGCCGCGCCGTGATCCCCGCCAATCACAAACACCCCGAGAGCGAGCCGATGATCATCGGTAAGGCCTTCGGCGTGAAAATCAATGCCAACATCGGCAACTCGGCCGTCACCTCTTCGATCGCCGAAGAGGTGGAGAAAATGGTGTGGGCCATCCGTTGGGGTGCCGACAACATCATGGACCTCTCCACCGGTAAGGACATCCACCAGACCCGTGAGTGGATTCTGCGCAACTCGCCCGTCCCAGTCGGCACGGTGCCGATCTACCAGGCACTGGAGAAGACCAACGGTGATCCGGCCGCGCTGACCTGGGAGCTGTACCGCGACACCGTGATCGAGCAGGCCGAGCAGGGCGTCGACTACATGACGGTGCATGCCGGTGTGCTGCTGCGCTATGTGCCGCTGACCGCCAAGCGTGTCACCGGCATCGTCTCGCGCGGCGGTTCTATCATGGCCGCCTGGTGCCTGGCCCATCACCGGGAGTCGTTCCTGTACACGCACTTCGAGGAGCTGTGCGAGATCCTGGCGCGTTACGACGTGACCTTCTCGCTCGGTGACGGCCTGCGTCCAGGGTCTATCGCCGATGCCAACGATGAGGCCCAGTTCGCCGAGCTGCGCACGCTCGGCGAACTGACGAAGATCGCGAAATCCCATGGCGTGCAGGTGATGATCGAGGGACCCGGCCACGTGCCGATGCACAAGATCGTCGAGAACGTGAAGCTCGAGGAGGAGCTCTGCGAAGAGGCCCCGTTCTATACGCTGGGCCCGCTCGCCACCGATATCGCTCCGGCCTACGACCACATCACCTCGGCCATCGGGGCGGCGATCATCGCCCAGGCCGGCACCGCGATGCTCTGCTACGTCACCCCCAAGGAACACCTGGGGCTGCCGGACCGCAAGGACGTCAAGGACGGGGTGATCGCCTACAAGATCGCCGCACACGCCGCCGACCTCGCCAAGGGGCACCCACGCGCCCAGCTGAGAGACGACGCGCTATCCCGTGCTCGTTTTGAATTCCGCTGGGATGACCAGTTCAACCTCTCATTGGACCCGGACACCGCCCGGGAGTTCCACGACGAGACGCTGCCCGCCGAACCGGCCAAGACGGCACACTTCTGCTCGATGTGCGGCCCGAAGTTCTGCTCGATGCGCATCACCGCCGATATCCGGGAGTTCGCGGCCCAGAACGGTTTGGAGACCCAGGAAGACATCGACGCGATGCTGGCACGCGGCATGGAGGAGAAGTCCGCGGAGTTCGCCGAGCACGGCAACCGGGTCTATCTGCCGATCGCGTGAGCATGGCCGCCTTCCTCCCCATCCCGGAGCCGGGCGCTACCCCGGTGCGAGTAATGACCATCGCCGGGTCCGACTCCGGGGGCGGGGCAGGTATCCAAGCCGATATGCGCACCATGGCGCTGCTCGGTGTGCACGGGTGCGTGGCCGTCACCGCGGTAACCGTCCAGAACTCGGTGGGTGTCAGGGATTTTCACGAAATCCCACCGCAGGTGGTGGCCGCGCAGATGGACGCGGTGATCACCGATATCGGCATCCAGGCCGCCAAGACCGGGATGCTGGCCTCCGCCCCGATCATCGAGGCCATCTCGCAGACATGGTCGCGCCTGGTGACAAATGTCCCTCTGGTCGTCGACCCCGTGTGCGCATCCATGCACGGCGACCCGCTGCTGCACCCGAGCGCACTGGATGCCATCCGTAAACAACTCTTTCCGTTGGCAACGCTCGTCACTCCGAATCTGGACGAGGTACGGCTGTTGGTGGACATCGACGTCGTTGACGAGGAGTCACAAAGGGAAGCCGCGCGAAAACTCCATGCCCTCGGCCCGCGGTGGGCCCTGGTAAAGGGCGGGCACCTTCGATCCAGCGACACCAGCACCGACCTGCTCTTCGACGGCACGGAGTTTCACTACTTCCCCGTCGAACGGGTGGACACCGGACACGACCACGGCGCCGGTGACACCCTCGCCGCATCTATCAGTTGTGCACTGGCACACGGACTTTCCGTGACCGAAGCCGTCGGCTTCGGAAAACGGTGGATCACCGAGTGCCTGCGAGCGGCCTACCCCCTTGGCCGTGGCCACGGCCCGGTATCGCCCCTGTTCAGGCTGCGATGAGCGTCCGCGCGAAGAGCCTTAAGCTGATTCCGTGAGCACCGAGGAACTTCCGGATATCGCCGGAATCGCCCACCACCCCGACGGACACCCCCACGGTGCGGTAGTGCTGACCCACGGCGCCGGGGGCAGCTGCCACTCGCCCATGCTGCGTCTGCTGTGCACGGCCTGGGCCGAACGCGGTTGGCTGGCGATACGTTTCGACATGCCGTTCCGGCGCAACCGGCCAAGCGGTCCCCCCTCGGCCTCGTCGGGCGACAAGGACCGCGCGGGTATTGCCGAGGTGATCAACAAGGCCCGCGCCCTGGTGGATGGCCCGCTGTTGGCCGGCGGTCATTCCTACGGCGGACGTCAAACCTCGATGCTCGTGGCGGAAAAGGGGCCGATCATCGACGTCCTCACCCTGTTCTCCTACCCACTACACCCGCCCGGCAAGCCCGACCGGCTGCGCACCGAGCATCTGCCCGGCATCCAAGTTCCCACGGTCTTCACCCACGGCACCTCGGATGCGTTCGGCACCGTCGCCGAACTCAAGGAGGCATCGGTTCTGATACCGGGCGGCGCGACAATCGTGGAGATCACCGGCGCGCGTCATGACCTGGGGTCCAAGACAATCGATGTCCCCGAGCTCGCCATCGACGCCGCGCTGGCGGCCCTGAAAGCGAAATAGTAGGACCTAACGCTCGTCCACGGCGCGCCATTCGCGCATCAACAGCTGTGCCGCCCGACGCAGATCAGACTCCGCCTGCGCCACGGTGAGACCACCGTTGAGACACACCTGAATACAGCCAAACCACTGGTGCACCAGCAATCGGATCACGGCCGCGTCCTCATCGGTCGGGCCCGAAAGACCGGCCACCTCGGATATCAGCTCATGGAACCGCTTCTCGACCTGCATCAGATCGGGCACCTCGGCCACTGACGCCGAGTTCGAGGACCTGATCATCGCGATCGCCAGCATGCGGCGCCGCGTCAATCCGCGCAGTGCCCGCACCAGCGCTTCACCCACCCGGTCGGCCGCGGTTTCCTCCCCATCGGGAGACAACGGGATGCGGCCGACAAGTCGTTCCGACTCACGTACCAGAGCCGAGACGAACAGATGACGCTTCGTCGGGAAATACCGGTACAACGTGCCAATGGCGACGTTGGCGTGCTTGGCGACATCATGCATCTGGACGTGATCGAGCTCGCGCGTCATGGCGAGTTCTTCGGCCGCATCGAGCATGCGCTTGTACTGCTCATGTTGGCGCCTGGTCGATGGCACGGCGGCTGGCCGCACCGGTGACGCTTCAACCATGGCGCTCACGATCTATTCACCTGCATAAATAACCCCGAAACTGGAACCTGTTCTAAATAAGGTAGCACTACCGTAAGCCCGCGCACTGCGAATTCGCGGTCCTGGTTCAGTTCCCGGCGCTCGGCATACCCGCCAGCATCGCCAACAGCAGCTCAGCGCGCACCCTCGCGATATCGAGGTCGCAGGCCAGCAGTGACTGCACGGTTTCGATGCGTTTGCGCAGCGTGTGACGATGTACACCGACAGCGGCGGCCGCCGATTCCCAATGGCCGTTCGCCTCCAGATAGGCCCGCAAGGACGCCATCAGCTCGGCGCTGTAGGTGGCGTCATATTCGGCGACGGGCGCCAGGGTCGCGTTCGCGACGGCAACCAGCACCTCACGACTCGCCCCGAAGGACAACAGTGCACTGCCCGCCAACGAGGTGAACTCCAGCGGTGTCCCGCCGCGTTCGGCCACCGACGCGGCGAGCTTCGCATTCTGTGCCGCATCGCCGAGCCGCCCCACCGGATGCGCCCCGCTCAACCCCGCCCGCAGACCCTTCCTGGTACGCCCGTCCACCTCCGCGAACAACTGCCGGGCAAATTCAGCAGTCTCCGACCCCGGAATCACGACGGTGAGCTGGGACTCGGAGGTATGCGCGAAGACCGGGTGGCCCGCCGACTCCATGGCCCGGGTGACTACGGGCTGCACCCGCCGCAGCGCCGCCGGGGATTCCGCATCCACCACCAACACCCGGATCCGCCCACGCCCGTCGGCAGCTTGTGCGAGCTGCGCCCACACCGAGTCCAGGTTCCGTGCATCGCCGAGCAGCAGCCCCAGGGCCTGCCCGTTCAACTGGCGTTGTGCGTCCTGCAGCCGCGACGGCTTATCAAAATCCAAGGCCAACAGGGAGTTTGCGTGCCCCAGTAACACATGGTCCACGAAGGTCAACGGCACCTTACTGACAACAGCCAACACTCCGTACGAGGTACCACCCACACCGATCGTCTGTTGCGCGACCGCGATTCCCGGGTCCAGTTGTTGCGCGCCGGCCGATGCTCCCGGGGCCAACGCACCCCGGACCAGATTGACCGTCGCGACATCCAGATTGCGCGGATGACTCGCGATCACCGTGCCACCGGAGTCCAGCACCACAATGCTGGCCCGCAGCGACCGTCCAAGTTCCGCGGTGACCGCCTGCACACCACCATTGACGATCGCCCGGGTAATCCGGGGCTGAGCCCGCGATACCCGCAGCACCGCGTCGTACTCCAGTTCGGCGATGCGGGTGCTCACCGCCTTGACCACTGCAGCGAACGGGGTGCGCAGCGGCACCTCGATCAGCGGCATACCCAGCTCGTCGGCGGCTGTCACCAACTCCGGCGGCACCTCGTCGAACGTCAGTCCGGTACCGAATCCCAATGCGGCAACGCCATTCTCGTCAAGCGCACGCAGGTAGCGCAGCCGTTCCCGGGCACTACCGGGTAAGCCGATCCCGGTGGTGAGCACCAACTCTCCACCGGATAGCCATCGCGCGGGGTCGGCGAGTTCTGTGGTGAGCGCCAGATTGATCTCGCGCCCCAGACCCGCGGCGCCGCCCTTCAGTGTGAGTTTCAGATCCAGCTGATCCAACACCCAGCGCACCGCAACAGTCACCTCACGGGACTGTACAGAATGGTGAAAAACACCGCGAAGATTCCCGGAATTGTCGGATGATCAGGCATGTGTCTCAGCGCACACTGGTTGTCTGCGTGCTTTCTTGACGTGCTTAGACGGATTCCCTCGACGGATGGACATGCGATATGCCGGATTCGGTACTCCAGAACTACATCGACGGCCAGTTCGTCGATTCTTTGTCCCTGAAATCCTCCGAGCCCGTCGACCTGATCAGTCCGGTCGACGAATCGTTGGTGGGCCGCGCCCCGGTGTCCAATGCCGACGACGTGAATGCGGCGGTGGCCGCCGCCGAACGTGCCTTCATCTCCTGGGGTAAGTCCACACCGAGCTTGCGGCAGCAGGCGCTGCTCAAACTCGCCGACGCCATTGAGGCGCATATCGACGAGATCGTCGAGGCTCAGTGCCGCAACACCGGGCAGCCGAAAGCGGTCATCGCCGCCGAAGAGGTGACCGTGAGCGCCGACCAGCTCCGGTTCTTCGCCGGTGCGGCACGACTCGTCGAGGGCAAATCTGCCGGCGAGTACATGGAGGGATTCACCTCCTACGTTCGGCGCGAGCCCATTGGCGTCGTCGGGCAGGTGACCCCGTGGAATTACCCGTTCATGATGGCGATCTGGAAGATCGGCCCCGCGCTGGCGGCCGGGAACACCATCGTCCTCAAGCCCAGCGACACCACCCCGGAAAGCACACTGGTGCTGGCCCGTCTGACGAAGGGCATCCTGCCCGACGGCGTCTTCAACGTCGTACTGGGCACCGCTACCACCGGCTCCGAATTGGTGAGTCACCCTGCCATTGGCCTGGTGTCGATCACCGGGTCGGTGCGGGCCGGCATCGCCGTCGCCGCTTCGGCGGCCGAGCAGCTCAAGCGCAGCCACCTCGAACTCGGCGGTAAGGCACCGGTTGTGGTGTTCGGTGACGTCGATATCGACAAGGCGGCCACCGGGATTGCGCAGGCCGCCTTCTTCAACGCCGGCCAGGACTGCACGGCTGCCACCCGGGTGATCGTGCACCAGTCGATTCATGACGACTTCGTGAACGCCCTCAACTCCGCGGCGCAGACGTTGCGGCCGGGCCTGCCCGATGACCCCGACAGCTTCTACGGGCCGATGAACAACATCAACCACTTCACCGCGGTCACCAAAAAACTCGACAATCTACCCGCGCACGCGACGATCGTGACCGGAGGAAAGCGCTGGGGCGACAAGGGTTACTTCATCGAGCCCACCATCGTCACCGGTGTCCGGCAGGACGACTCGATAGTCCAGGAGGAGACCTTTGGGCCCATCTTGACGGTCCAATCCTTTGACGACGCAGACGAGGCCGTCCGCCTGGCCAATGGCGTGCGCTACGCGCTGGCCTCCAGTGTATGGACCAAGGACCATGAGACCGCCGAAAAGTTTACTCGCGAACTCGATTTCGGCTGTGTCTGGGTGAACTGTCATATCCCATTAGTCGCCGAGATGCCACACGGCGGGTTCAAATACTCCGGGTACGGCAAGGACCTGTCGGCCTACGGCGTGGAGGACTACACCCGCATCAAGCATGTGATGAGCGCACACTAGACATGGCAGCCGACACGTTCCACCCTCTCGATCCCCTGACCGCGGACGAATTCACCGCGACAGTCAAACTTCTGGCGCAAACGCACGGCGTCGGGAACGACTGGCGGTACACCTCCATCGAGCTGTCCGAGCCTTCGAAGGCCGAGATCGCCCGATTCGACAACAACGGCACACGCCCCGAGCGTCGCGCACTCGCCACGTGTCTGGACACCCAACGAAACGCCACCTATAAGGCGGTCGTCTCGCTGACCGCCGGCGAGGTGCAATCCTGGGATCACATTGCCGGCGTGCAACCCAACTTCACGGTTGACGAGTGGGAAGAGGCCGATGCCGCCCTGAGGCGCCATCCGGAAGTGATCGCCGCCCTGGCCGCACGCGGTATCGCGGACATGGACCTGGTGTTCATGGATACCTGGACCTATGGCGATGCGGTCATGCCCGAGAAGTACAAGGGCAGACGCCTCGGGTGGTCGGACACCTGGGTGCGTTCCACCGAAGGCGCCAATCCATACGCGGGCCCCGTCAACGGATTCCACTGCGTCATCGACATGAACAGCATGGAACTGCTGGAGATCGAGGACACGTTCACCGTCCCACGGCCCGAGATGATGGGCGAATACGTACCCCGGCACGTACCGGAACGCCTGCGCCGGCAGAGCACCCGGGAGTCGCTGCAACCACTGCATATCACCCAGCCCGACGACACCTCCTTCACCATCGAAGGCAACAAACTCCAGTGGCAGAACTGGTCATTGCGGGTCGGCTTCAACTACCGCGAGGGCATGACACTGCATGCGGTGACATACAACGACAACGGCCGGGTGCGATCGGTGGCCCACCGCATGTCCTTCGCCGAGATGATGGTGCCCTACCGGGACCACTGCGAAGATCACTACCGAAGAACAGCTTTCGATATCGGCGAGTGGGGCATCGGCTTCATGACCACCTCACTGGAACTTGGTTGCGACTGCCTCGGCGAAATTCGCTATCTCGATGCCGTGCTACACAACAGCAAGGGCGAGCCGTACACCATCAAGAACGCGATCTGCATTCACGAAGAGGACAATGCGGTCCTGTGGAAGCACGTCGATCACGACCACGGCGCCGAGGTGCGCCGGATGCGCCGGCTCACCGTGTCCTTCCACGTCACCGTCGCCAACTACGAGTACCTCACGTACTGGCGGTTCTATCAGGACGGAAACATCGAATGTGAGGTCCGTGCAACGGGAATCATGGTGGTGAGCAACTTCGCCGAGGGCGCCGCACACCCACACGGAACCCTGGTCGACAACCGGACCTATGCGCCGTACCACCAACACTTCCTTGTCGCGAGACTGGACCTGGACGTCGATGGCACTGAGAACACCGTGTACGCCACCGAAACCGAGATCGAGCCCGTCGGCCCCCACAACCCGTACGGGCTGTCTCTGCGGCAGCGCAACACCCCGTTGCGCAGCGAATCGGAAGGTAAGCAGGACTTCTGCTGGCAGACTCAGCGCGCCTGGAAGGTCGTCAACGACAACACCCGCAACGGCATCGGCACCGCCCCGGCCTACAAGTTGGTACCCGGTGCGGCCATCCCGGCCATGTTCGATCCGTCCTCACCGGTACTGGCACGCTGCCGCGCCATTGAACACACCCTCTGGGTGACCCCCAATTCACCCGAGGAACGCTGGCCTGCAGGAGAATTCGTTACGCAGAGCAAGGAAGACCACGGCCTGCCCGCCTGGACTGAGGGCAACCGCTCCATCGAAAACACCGATGTGGTGCTCTGGTACGTGTTCGGCATCCACCACATCACCCGCCCCGAAGACTGGCCGATCATGCCCGTCGACACCGTGAACTTCTGGCTCAAACCGGTCGGGTTCTTCGACCGCAACCCCTCGCTCGACGTCGCACCCACCCCGCCGAAGAGCTGTCACACATCCGGACACCAGGAGGATTAGCCATGAACGCCGCCGCCAAGAGGATTGCCGTTGCATACCTGGCCACTCCGGGCGGCGATGACGCTCTAGCGGTGGGAACACAGATCGCGCGCTCACTGGGTGCGCACCTCGATCTGTGCATGGTGCTCCCCCAGGACCGCCCGATCCTGGCGCCGCTCCCCCAGAAGGAGCGTCAGGACATATTGTCCGAGAATGCCACTCATTGGCTGAAACATGCCGAGGCCACCATTCCGGACGACCTCACGGTCCAGACGCATATCGGCTTCCACGAGTCGATTGCCGAGGGACTCATCGCGCAGTGCGAGGACCTGGGGGCCGAGGCGGTCGTGGTGGGTGGTTCCGGCGGCGGCCTGGTCGGCAGCCTGTCGCTGGGATCGGTGGTCAACGAGCTCGTGCACTCCTCTCCCATACCTCTGGTGATCTCGCCACGAGGTGCGCGCTATCAGAAGAACCTCCGTGTCCGCGAAGTCACCTGCGCCATGGGAACCCGGCCGGGCGCACGAGTGCTGCTGGACACGGCATTACGAGCCTGCCAGCGCGCCGGCACACCGCTGCGCCTGGTCTCGCTGGTGTCGATCGACCCGATCCCCGGGGGTGACGACGATCAGTCGGCGCGAGAACGCGCCACCATTCATGCACAGCAGTCCCTTGAAACCGCCAAACTGGTGCTGCCACCAGAGTTCCCGGTTACGTCCATCGTCGCCGAGGGGCCCACCGTCGAGGCCGCCGTGAACAAGCTCGACTGGCACGAGGGCGACATCATCATGGTCGGTTCAAGCCGCCTAGCGCAGCCACGGCGGCTCTTCCTCGGCTCGACGGCCGCGAAGATGCTCCGCGTGCTGCAGGTCCCGATGGTCGTGATTCCCAAAGAAGAAGGGGGCGATAGTGACTGAGGACGTCGCTCACGCCGAGCTAGAGCATGCCGAGCGGTCCGAGGGACTTGTCTCAAAGGGCTTGGCGGCCGGACGTATCGGCACCTTTACCGGCGCCATCCTCGGGATCTCCACGGTGGCACCGGGATACACACTCACGGCCAGCATCGGCCTGATCGTGGCCGCGGTCGGCCTCAAGATGCCGGCCATCCTGATCGCGGGTTTCATCCCGATGTTCCTCACCGCATACGCGTACCGCGAGCTCAACTCGCGCGCACCCGACTGCGGCGCCTCCTTCACCTGGTCTACCAAGGCATTTGGCCCGTACATCGGCTGGATGTGCGGCTGGGGCATGGTAATCGCCACCATCATCGTCTTGTCCAACCTGGCATCCATCGGTGTGCAGTACGGGTATCAGTTTCTCGGCGCCATCTTCCACAATCAGACACTCGGCGAGCTCGCCAACAACAAGGCCGTCAACATCATCTCGACCGTCGCGCTGCTGGCCATCGCCACCTACATTTCCAGCCGGGGCATCACCACGAGCGAAAAGGTGCAGTACGTACTCGTCGGCTTCCAGATGATCGTGCTGGTGATCTTCGCCGTCGTCGCCATCACGAAGGCGCCGGGTGCGGCCGGCCATCTCGACTTCGATCTGGACTGGTTCAATCCGCTGACGGGATTGACCCTGAGCGCCTTTGTCATTGGGCTCATCGGCTCGATCTTCGCGTTCTGGGGTTGGGATACCTGTCTGACACTCGGCGAGGAATGCAAGGACCCGACAAAGGTGCCCGGCCGTGCCGGCCTGCTGTGTGTGCTGTCGATCTTGCTGACCTACCTGCTGGTTGCGGTCGCGGTGATGATGTTCGCCGGTGTCGGCGACACCGATCTGGGGCTGGCCAATGAGGAGAACAGGGACAATGTCTTTGGCTCCCTTGCTAACCCGGTACTGGGCAGCTGGTTCGGCCCGCTGCTGCTCTTGGCGATATTCGCCTCCGCGGTGGCGAGCCTGCAGACCACCTCCTTGCCGGCGGCACGCACCATGCTCGCCATGGGCACCTACGGTGCCTTTCCGAAACGGTTCGCTAGCGTGAGTCCGCGATTCCTCACGCCGACCTTCAGCACCGTGGTGGCCGGCGCGGTGACGGCCGTGTTCTACACCGTTGTCAGCCTGCTGTCCGATCGCACCCTGCTGGATACCATTGCGGCACTGGGCATCATGATCTGCTGGTACTACGGCATCACTGCTTTTGCCTGCGTCTGGTACTTCCGTTCGGAGCTGTTCCAGAATGCCCACAACGTGGTGTACAAGTTTCTCTTTCCACTGCTGGGCGGGCTCATGCTGGCCGCGGTGTTCGTCATCTCCGTGCGCGAAAGCATGGATCCGGAGAAGACGGGCAGCGGCGCCTCGATCGGCGGCATCGGCCTGGTGTTCTATCTGGGCTTCGGCATTCTGGCGTTCGGGGCGGTGCTCATGGTGATCATGCGCGTCAAGAGCCCGGACTTCTTCCTCGGGCGCACCCTGACTCGCGACACCGTACCGCTCGTGGAATAGCAGCCATGTGCTCCGCACGCAGGGAGGACGTACGCCAAAACGGCGTACCCATCGGCCTTCGGTGGACAAACCGTCCATTCACACAAACACACCGCAGCGGCAGACTGAGATCGCCGGATCGACGACAGGAAGCGCTATGACCGACATCGCCTATCGCCTCGCCCAGAAGCGCAATATCGTGACGCCCCTGCCCGGACCTCGGTCCAACGCCTTGGCCGAGCGCCGCCGCGCCGCGGTATCCGCGGGCGTCGGATCCACCGCCCCGGTCTACGCCGTGGATGCCGATGGCGGGGTGATCGTCGATGCCGACGGCAACTCCTTCATCGACCTCGGGTCGGGTATCGCGGTCACCACCGTCGGCGCCTCACATCCCGCGGTGGCCGCGGCCATCGCCGACCAGGCAGCCCATTTCACCCACACCTGTTTCATGGTGACGCCCTATGAAGGGTACGTACGGGTCGCCGAGCTCCTCAACGCCCTGACACCCGGCGATCACGAGAAGCGCACCGCACTGTTCAACTCCGGCGCCGAGGCCGTGGAAAACGCCATCAAGGTCGCGCGGCTTGCCACCGGTCGCCCGGCGGTCGTCGCCTTCGACAACGGCTATCACGGCCGCACCAACCTGACGATGACACTGACCGCCAAGGCTATGCCCTACAAGTCGCAGTTCGGGCCCTTCGCGCCCGAGATTTACCGGATGCCGACCTCCTATCCCCTGCGTGACGAGCCGGGTCTGTCCGGCGAGGCCGCCGCACGGCGCGCGATCTCTCTCATCGAAACCCAGATCGGTGCGCAATCGCTGGCCGCGATCATCATCGAGCCCGTCCAGGGCGAGGGTGGATTCATCGTGCCCGCGCCCGGATTCCTGTCCACGCTGACAGCCTGGGCCCGGGACAACGGCGTCGTCTTCATCGCCGACGAGGTGCAGACCGGATTCGCACGCACGGGTGCCTGGTTCGCCTCCGAGCACGAGGGCATCGTCCCCGACATCATCACCATGGCTAAGGGCATCGCCGGAGGCATGCCCTTGTCCGCCGTCACCGGTCGCGCGGATCTCATGGACGCCGTGTACACCGGCGGCCTGGGCGGAACCTACGGTGGCAACCCGGTGACCTGCGCGGCCGCCATCGCCTCGCTGGGTGCCATGCGCGAGCTCGACCTACCGGCCCGGGCCCGGGCCATCGAGACCTCGGTGGTGTCTCGCCTACAGACGCTGGCGCGCACCGTCGACGTCATCGGTGAAGTACGCGGCCGCGGCGCCATGCTGGCCATCGAGATCGTCAAACCCGGCACTCTCGAACCCGATGCGGCCCTCACCAAAGCCATTGCCGCCGAGGCGCTCTCCCAAGGTGTTCTGATCCTCACCTGCGGGACCTTCGGCAACGTGATCCGCTTGCTCCCCCCGCTGGTCATCGGGGACGATCTATTGGACGAGGGCATCACCGTCCTCACCGACATCATTCGTGAGAAGGCGAGCCACCAGTGACTGACCACTCAGCCCTGATCGATGCCATCCCCACCGATCTGTGGATCGGCGGCAAGCAGGTCCCGTCATCGACCGGCGCCCGGTTCCCTGTGCACAACCCGGCCACCGGTGCCGTGCTGACCACCGTCGCCGACGCCGCGACGGCCGACGGTGCCACGGCGCTCGATGAGGCTGTGGCCGTGCAGCAGTCCTGGGCAGCGACAGCACCCCGTGAACGAGCCGAAATCCTCCGGCGGTCCTGGGAATTGGTGATGGAGCGGCGTGATGATTTCGCGCTGGCGATGACCCTGGAAATGGGCAAGCCGCTGGCGGAGAGCCAGGGCGAGGTCGCCTATGGCGGAGAGTTTCTGCGCTGGTTCTCCGAAGAAGCAGTGCGCATCAACGGCCGGTACACCTCATCGCCGACGGGCACCGGCCGGATCCTGGTGACCAAGCAGCCCATCGGCCCGGCGCTGGCCATCACTCCCTGGAACTTCCCGCTGGCCATGGGCACCCGCAAGATTGGCCCGGCGTTCGCCGCCGGATGCACCATGATCGTCAAACCCGCTGCCGAGACACCCCTCACCATGCTGCTGCTGGGACAGGTGTTCGCCGACGCTGGGCTGCCGCCGGGCGTGCTGTCGATACTCCCGACCACCAGCGCCTCGGGCCTCACTGGCCCGTTGATCGATGATCCGAGGCTGCGCAAGCTGACCTTCACCGGCTCCACCGCAGTGGGCAAGGTACTGCTATCCCAGTGCGCCACAAGGGTATTGCGCTCCTCGATGGAGCTGGGCGGAAACGCACCGTTTGTGGTGTTCGACGACGCCGACGTCGACGCCGCGGTCGACGGCGCGATGGCGGCCAAGATGCGCAATATCGGCGAGGCATGCACCGCGGCCAACCGCTTTCACGTCGACAACGCGGTACGCGCTGAATTCACCGAGAAGCTCACCGCCCGTATGGGTGCGCTCACCATCGGCCCCGGCGACGAAAGCGGCGTACAGGTGGGTCCGCTCATCACCGCCAAACAGCGCGCCTCGGTCGACGAGTTGGTGCAGGACGCCCTCAGCAAGGGAGCCGTCGTCACCACCGGAGGTGCCATCGCCGACGGCGAGGGCTACTTCTACCCGCCGACCGTGCTCACCGATGTGCCTTCGAACGCGAGGATTCTCCGCGAAGAGGTGTTTGGTCCTGTTGCCGCGATCACCGGGTTCGACGGCGAGGACGCGGGAGTCGCGGCCGCCAACGACACCGAGTACGGGCTCGCCGCGTACGTGTACACCACCAACCTGGATCGCGCGCTACGCGTTTCGGAGTCTGTCGAGTCGGGAATGATCGGCGTCAACCGCGGTGTGATCTCCGATGTGGCCGCGCCGTTCGGCGGGATCAAGGAATCGGGCATCGGGCGCGAAGCCGGCAGTGAGGGCATCGAGGAATACCTCGAAACGAAATACGTAGCACTGCCATAGATCAGGCGGCGAACAATTCCAGTCGTCGCGGCTCCTCGATACCGGAGTAGTGACTGGCATCGCCGCTGAGGATCTGGCTTCGCCGGCCGTAGATGCCGACCGGCACATCCCCTGCCAACGTGACGCGATGTAACTCGCGCTGCTGCTCTCCGAAGTCGGCGATTCCGTAATGCTGGGTGGCCCGGTTGTCCCAGATGGCCACATCACCTAACCGCCAGTTCCACCGGAAGGTGTTCTCCAGTTTCGCGATACGCGACTGCAGCAGCTGGAAAAGCGCCGCGAACTCGGCACCGTGCAGGTCTTGGAAACTCTTGACGAACTGCCCAAGCAGCAGGCTGCGCTCACCGGTCTCCGGGTGCACCCGCACCACCGGATGCAATGTTTCGTGCAGAGAGCTGGTGAACTCGTTGTAGTACGCCGCGCGGCGTTCGGCGCTCACGCCACCCGATGCGCCGGCGCCCACGTAGTCGTACAGATTGGTATGTGTGGCCCACAGGTCGTCGGCGAGTGCACGCAACGGTGTGGGCAGCTGCTCGTACGCGGCGACCGTCGACGCCCACGTGGTGGCGCCACCGTAGGACGGCAACGTCACCGGGCGCAGCACCGACGCCTTCGGGACGCGGTCGACGAAGGTGACGTCGGTATGCCAGCCGTTGGCCGCCCCTTCGAGGTTCAGCAGCTCGCTGCCGTGCGAGGTCACCGTGGGGTGCAGCGTCGGCTCCCCGAGTAGACCGGCGCACGCGTACTGCTGCGCGTCATCCAGATGATGCTGCCCGGTGAATACCAGCACCTTATGGACGGCCAGCGCGAAGCGGATTGCCTCGGCCCGTTCGGCCGGCACATCGGCGCCGAGTTGTACACCGTCGACCCGGGCACCAATATGCTCGCCGAGCTTTTCGACGGTGATTCCGGCGTCACGATAGATACGTCGTGTGTGGTCGTCACTCATTCCCGCATCACAAGAACCGCGGCGCGGTAAGCCCAGGGATAGAGCCAAGTCGATTCGAAAGGGCCGCCGTCGGCGACGGCAGATATGGTCGAACGGTGATCGCGTACGACGAGGAACTGCGGGACCGGATTCGCGAGCACCTGGCGGGTCACGAACGCAGGACCGTCGAGGACCCGGAGAAACGCCGCGCTGCGGTGGCCGTGGTGCTGGTCGACTCGGATCTGGGTGAAGACCGCATCGACCCGGCACCGGTGGACGAGTGGATAGGCGGCCGGGAAATACCCGAGCAGGGGTTAGACGGCCGGATGGTCGATGTCTCGGGCGGCGCGGCATTCCTTTTGTGCCGCAGAACCTCCCGGCTCAACTCCCATGCCGCGCAATGGGCGCTGCCCGGCGGACGATTAGATCCGGGCGAGGACGCGGTGCAGGCCGCGCTGCGTGAGCTGGATGAGGAACTGGGCGTCGCACTGCCGGATTCGACGGTACTCGGCCTGCTCGACGACTATCCGACACGTTCGGGATACGTGATTACCCCGGTGGTGGTGTGGGGTGGCGGACGTCTGGAAATGCGTCCCTCGCCCGACGAGGTGGTGGCTGCCTACCGGGTGGGATTGCATCAGCTGCAACGCGAGGATTCACCGCGCTACGTCACGATTCCCGAGAGCCCGCGCCCCGTAGTGCAGATCCCGCTGGGCAATGACCTCATCCATGCCCCGACCGGGGCCGTCTTGCTCCAGGTGCGATGGCTCTGTTTGGAGGGCCGCGATGACCGCGTCGACGAGCTGGAGCAGCCGGTCTTCGCCTGGCGATAGGTCTCAGCAGGCTCTAGGACACGTCGGCGCTTGCCAACAACGTCGGCGCCCCGTAGGGCGCGCTCTGTTCGGCCACCCAGCCCGGGTCTAGATACACCGAATTGGATGCGATGACATTGCCATCGCGCAGGATCTCGCCGAGGTAGTTGCCACCCTGGTCGCTGAATATGCTCACCTGCGCCTCACGAGCCGTCATCGATATGTCATGCGTCCAGGGCACGAAGGGGTCGAGCCAGGTGTACTTGACCGCCTTCTCGCCCTTGCCTGTGCGGTAGGAGATGACCACTTGGCGGTTACTCCCCGGATCCTGTGCGGTCACCCGATAGGTCATTTTCACCCCGGGGTCGGCCTGCGCTACCGCGGCGGATGGCAATCCAAGAACGGCGCTCGACGCCAGAGCCACCAGCAACGCGAGAATTCTCCTCATGTGCTGGGATGCTAGCTGGACCTAACGCTCCTGTGGAGAGTGTCGCCGAACTTTGCGCTCCGGCACCCCATTGGGCCCAGTGGTGGACAGTGCATAGGTGCCGACCGCAAAGGCCACAGCCGAGCCATTGATCCCCAGCGCCACCTTGCCGACGTTCGCGAGATTGTCCTTCGGGCCGTGATAATTGGGGTCGAACGGTTGGCCCGCGCGGCCCTGCCACATCTTGGCTTCCGGGCCGCTCATTCTCTCCAGCGCACCCGAGCTGATGCCGCCGACAGGGATGCCCGCGGCCAGGAACGGTCCGTAATCGGATCTGCCGTTGAACTCCTCGGCCGCCGGCCGCTTGCCGGCCAGGTTGAGATATCCAGCGAAGGTCCGTTCGATGCCCGCGGATCCCTCGGGTACGTCCAAGGGCGGCCGATTCGGATCCGGTTTAGCGGCCGACTGGTCACCGTCCAGCACGAAGTACCCGGCATTGGGCGACCCGAGCATGTCGAAGTTCAGATACAGCGCGATATCGTTGAGCTCTTCGGCGCTGCGGCCCTTGGCATACTCGATCGACCCGGCCAGCCCATCTTCCTCGGCGGTCCAGAACGCGAACCTGACGGCGTTGTTCACCACCGGCTTGGGCCCCAGCTGCAGCGCGGTCTCCAAGACCGCGGCCACACCGGTTCCGTTGTCGTTGATCCCCGGCCCCTTGGCCACACTGTCCAGATGCGCCCCGGCGACCACCACATTTGTCGGATCACCTGTTGCTGTCTGGGCAATAATGTTGCGTGAGCGCACCTTCGCGATGCTCATATCCAGCACCAGGGTTATCGGCGACGAATTGCGGCGCAGCAGCGTGTCGACTCCCGAGTCGATGATTCCGACCGGAATAGACAGCTGCTCATAGTAATTCGGGGTGAACAGACCCTCGCCGGCGCCCGCCTGCATCGTCACCAGCACCGCCGCCGCGCCCTTCTCCTTGGCGACGTTGTGCTTGTCGACCACCGAGCACCCCGCACCGTCGACCACCGCGATCTGACCGTCCAACTTGAGAGTGCCGTAATCCGCCGCGGCACAACCGGTGGCCTTGCCCGAAGGGCGGATGATGTTGGCCTTGAGCCCATCCTTAGGGGTCTGAGCGAAATAGGAAGCCTGATCCACCGCGTAGGGGCGTCCGCCGATATCGACGAGCGGCTTGCCCTCGGTGAGCACCTTGAGCCTGGACAGCTCCGGCGTCTGAACCTCGAACCCGCGATCTTTCAATGCCTTTGTCACGTAGTCGGCGCTGGCGTCGTAGCCCGGCGTTCCCTCGGCACGGTTCCCGCCGTGGGCGTCGGCGGCCCGCTGTAGCTGTTGCAGGTGCGCCAGCATGGCATCCACGGTGACGGTGCGTGCCAGATCCGCCGCCAGGTTGGGGTTGGGCGGCACCGCAGCGGCACCCGGTGTCGGGTGCGCACAGCAGCTCGCTACCGCCGCAATCGCGAGCAGGGCGCAACCGCGCGCTAGCTCCCGGGCGCGAAACAGCGCCATCAAAAGAACCTCAATGAAACCTCTTGGAACCCCAGTGGACTTGTGCGAATCGAGCAATCGCACACGCTACCGCACCAACGTTGGTTCCCAATGCCTTTCGGGGCGTTGCAACGAACCTGTTACCGCAGTTAGTCCTTCAGCTTGTGACGGGTGCGGTCCTCGTGAACGGGCACCCCATTGCGTCCGTCGATGCTCTGCGCATACAGGCCGATCGTGTAGGCGACTCCGCCCGCGTTGATCTTGAGCGCGTCCTTGTTCACGTTGGCCAGGGTGTCGCCCGCCTGGTGGTAGTTCGGATCGAAGGGCTGGTCCGCCTTGCCGCCCCAGTCCCGCGCCTCTTCGGACGACATCTTGTCCTCGGCGCCGGAGAAGATGCCGCCGGTGGGAATGCCTGCCCTGCTGAATCCGTCGTAGTCCGAACGGCCGTCGTAGTCGGTGTCATGGGCCTTCTTGCCCTGCTCGGCGAGGTACGCGACCTCTGTCCGCTCGATACCGGCCGACCCCTCGGGGATCCGTACCGGAACTTCATTCGCGTCGAGTTCTTCGGACTGGTCGCCGTCATAGGTGAGGTATGCGGCGTTCGGGGACCCGAGCATGTCGTAATTCAGGTACAGGGCAATATCTTTCAGCGCTTCCACGTCAAGTGATTTGACGTAGTCGGTGGAACCGATCAGCCCTTCCTCTTCGGCACCCCAGAACGCGAACCTCACCGCGTTCTTGACGTCCGGGCTCGGCCCCAGCTGCAGCGCGGTCTCCAGAACCGCCGCGGTACCGGTGCCGTTATCGTTGATACCCGGCCCTTCGGGAACGCTGTCGAGGTGAGCACCGGCCATCACGACATCCGTGGTGGCGCCCGTCCTGGTCTGCGCGATCACATTGCGCGCCTTGACGTCCTTGGTCTCCGCATCGACCTTCAGAACAACCTGATCGGGATGTGCCCGCAGATCGGCTCCGGTCGACTTCGTGACGCCCACCACGGGGATCTTCGGTGCGGAGTCCTCACCGAGGGTGCCACCCGACTGGCTCTCGTCGACGTTGTCCGCGACGATCAGGCCCACCGCGCCGCGCTCGGCGGCAGCCTTCTCTTTCTCGGAGAACGGGCACGATCCACGGTCGACCAAGACCACCGCACCCTTGATGTCCAGTCCGTTGTAGTCCTCGACGGTGCAACCCGGCGACTCTTCCGCCCGCGCCGCGACCAATCGTCCCTGCACCTGACCGCCCGGCGAGTACGAGAGCACCGCCGCGTCAACCTTCTTGGGGCCGACCGTCAGCTCAAGGGATTTGGCCTGAAAGTACTTGAAGCTGAACTCGGGTGTCTGTACGTCGAACCCCTTGTCCTTCAGCGCCTTTACTACATAATCGACACTTTGATCGAAGCCGGGAGTACCCGCTGCCCGGGTGTTCTTGTTCTTGTCGGCGATCTCTTGAAGCGCCGAGAGATGCTTCACGACATTGTCGACGGTCACCTTCTCGTGCAGGGAGTGCGCGAAGCTGACCGCCTCCTGCGATCCCGCCTGGGGCGCCGAGCGGGGCGTCTCGCCGCCGTCGCGATCGCATGCCGTCACAGTCGCCAATGCGCACGCCGCGGACACCGCGACCGCGTACACAACCCGCTTGGTCCCCATCGTTCTCCCTTGTCCCGACCTTAAACGTCGCGTCGCTGCACCACGGCCAGGGCCGCAGCGAGCGTGATGACAACCACGGTAGCAAAGTAGATGAGAGAACCGGTCGTGCCCCAAACGAAGTCGACACCGTCCGAGGTGTACCAGGGCACACCGGTAAACCTGATGCCGTTGGCGAAAGGAAGAAAGGGCTGCAACGCCTTTCCAGCATCAGTGAGCCAGCCCAGCATCAATTCGAGCACCGTCGGCCACAAGAGGAGCACCGCAACAGCACCTGCGGTGTGCTTCAGCAACACTCCCACTGCTACCGCGAGAACGGCACACAAGAACGCGTACACGGTCACCGCGCCGATCGTGTTCCACACGCCGGGTCCGTCGAGTGCCAGGTTCGCACCCGCCACCGGACCAGCCATGGCACGTACCAACACGATCGAGGTCAGTGTGGTGACCGCGGTGACCACCGCCACCCAGAGGCCCGCCACCAGGGCCTTGGCGCCGATGACCGACAACCTGTTGGGCGTGGCCTGAAAGGTGGTTCGCACCATCGCGGTTCGGTTCTCGTTGGTCACCGTCATGGCGGCGAGCACCATCAGGAGCGGGACCCCGACAACGGTCGCCCCGCCCGCGGCGTCGCCAGCAGAGATCGGCGTATATATGGAAGCCGACCCACCCTGCAGGCCCGCTAATCCCAAACCCAATGCCACGGCGAGCAGGCTGCACCACACTGCCGAGCGAGAGGTGCAGACCTTGATCCGTTCGGCCGCGATAACCCCCATCAGCGGGCACCCTCCGCGTCGGCGGGCACATCGGTCGCGGTTTCCGGCGCCGCGTCATCAACCCGGCTGCGGTACTGCACGGCATCGTCGGTCAACGACAGATACGCATCCTCCAACGAAACCCGTTGTGGGGAAAGTTCGTACAACGTCACGCCGCGACGTGCCGCGAGCTCGCCGACCTGCTCGATGAGAGCACCGCTGACTTCCAACACACCGTCTTCCTTGCCTTGCACCGAGAACCCGCTTTCCTCCGCCGCCGCGCGCAGGGTGTCGATCTGGGGGCTGCGCACCCGCACCGCATCGGTGCCGGCCCGGCTCACGAACTCATGCATGGACGTCGCCGCGATGAGACGGCCCCGACCGATGACCACCAATTGGTCTGCGGTATTGGCCATTTCGGACAGCAGATGACTTGATATCAGCACCGTGCGTCCCTGCGCGGCCAGGCTTTGCATGAGCGTCCGGATCCAGTGGATGCCCTCGGGGTCCAGGCCATTGACGGGCTCATCGAACAACAGCACTCGGGGATCACCGAGCAGCGCCACTGCGATGCCCAACCGCTGGGACATCCCCAGCGAGAAGGTGCCGGCGTGCCGACCGGCAACTTCGGTAAGCCCGACCATCTCCAGCACTTCATCCACGCGTTGGGAGGGAATGTCATTGGCGGCGGCGATCCATCGCAGGTGGTTGCGTGCCGACCGGTTGGGGTGAAACTGCTTGGGATCCAACAGCGCACCGACCTCGCGAAGCGGATGGTCGATCTCGTGGTACTGCTTACCGCCGATCGTCGCCGTCCCGGAGGTGGGACGTGCGAGCCCGACGATCATGCGCAGCGTGGTCGACTTACCTGCCCCGTTGGGGCCCAGGAACCCGGTCACGACGCCCGGCTCGACGGTGACCGAAAGGTCGTCGACCGCCGGGGTCTGCCCATACACCTTGGTCAGCGACCGCAGTTCGATCATGCGGCCCACTATGCCAGCTATTGCTGCGTGCTTCCGTCCGGATCCGGACTGGAGGCCTGCGCCCAAAAACGGCGGGGTATGCGACCAGCGTGACGGGCGAGGTGGCCGGCGGTCACGGCCGCCGCCATCGCCGCGGCCATGCGTTCGGGATCGGCAGCGCGGGTCACGGCCGTCGCGAGCAGCACGGCATCGCAGCCAAGTTCCATCGCGAGGGCGGCGTCGCTGGCGGTGCCTATTCCCGCGTCCAGGATCACCGGCACTCCCGCCGACGCCACAATCATCTCGATGTTATGTGTGTTGGTGATGCCCAACCCGGTACCAATGGGGGCCCCGAGCGGCATCACCGCCACGCATCCCACGTCTTCCAATCTGCGAGCCAGCACCGGATCATCGTTGGTGTAGGGCAGTACCACGAACCCGTCATCGACAAGCTGCTCGGCCGCACGCACCAACTCGACGGCATCGGGCAGGAGGGTGCGCTCGTCAGCGATGACCTCCAACTTGATCCAGTCGGTCTCGAGGGCCTCGCGCGCCAGCTGCGCGGTCAGCACGGCCTCCGCCGCACCCCGGCACCCCGCGGTGTTCGGCAACGGCATGATGTCCAGCCGCTTGAGCAGATCCAGCACTCCGGTGCCGCCGGCGGCATCGACTCTGCGGATCGCGACAGTGGTCAACTCGGTACCGGAACCGAGTAGCGCCCGTTCCAGAATCGAGAGATTCGCGGCACCCCCGGTTCCCATGATCAGCCGGGAACCGAAGGATCGGCCCGCGATACACAGCGGCTTGTCAGCACTGACCACCGCGCCTATCCCCCCTGCACCGCGGTGACGACGTCGACCAGGGCACCATCGGAAACGGTGGTGTCCCAGTCGGATTTGGGTACCACTGTGTGATTGACGGCCACCGCGATGCCGCACTCGGGAAAGCCCAGCTGGTCGAGCAGCTGCCAGATGTTGGCACCCTCGGCGACCTCACGCGCATCACCATTTACCTGAATGTTCATCGGGCCTCCTGACTATGTGCCTTCTCGAACCGGCGGGGATCGACGGCGGCCGGCGACTCGCCACCGTCAAGCAGCGCCCCTATTGTCTTCGCCGTCCACGGCGCGAGGAGAAATCCGGACCGGCCATGCCCGGCGGCCACGAGGGTGCGGTCATCGATCCTGCCCACCAAGGGCAGATTGTCCTCGGTCATCGGGCGAAGACCCGCCGCGCATTCGGCGAATTCGTACTCGCCCAGACAGGGCAGCACCGCGCACGCGTCGTCCAGCAGGTCTCGCACTCCCGCCACGGCCGGCGCGGTGTCGTGGCCGTGCTCGTACTGCGTGGCGCCGACGACGACGCCGTCCTCCCGGGGCACCAGGTAGACGTGTCGCCCATGGACCCGCGCCCGGATGACATGCGTAGGGGGCGGCATCGCACCGGGACGTCGTCGCAGCCGCAGCACCTCACCCTTCACCGGGCGAACCGGCAGATTCGCGAGCGTCGCCGCCGCCACCCCATTGGCGACCACGATCTGGCCGCAGGGCACCTCATCGACCTTGGCAACCGGCGGGCCCCTTCGCACGCCGAGTGCCTCGCAATCGTCGGTCAGGGCATGCAGCACCTTGCGATTGTCGACGGCGAGTTCCTCAGGCGCGGTGAATCCGCGGCGGATGTTCTGCGCCAGCAGCGGCTCGACATCCCGGGCGTTGGCGGTCTCTGCGACGGTATGGCCCTGCCCGGCCAGCCAGTCGATCATCGTGCGCAGCTCGCCGACATCAGCGGTGTCGACGGCCACGGTAAGCGACCCTCGCGCGGTGATCACGGCGCTTTCCACGTCATCGTCGATGAAGCCGTCCCGCCAGATCCCGAGGGATTCGATACCCAGATCCAGCAGGTCATCCTCACCGGGCCACGCCTCGCTGTACGGCGCGAGCATCCCGCCCGCCACCCATGACGGGCCCTTGCGGCCGTCATCGTGAACGGTGACCCGCCAACCGCGACGGGCAGCTTCACGTGCCACGGAAAGCCCGATGACACCGCCGCCGATCACGGCCACCGAGCCTTGTTGAGACGACATCACAATCGGAGTCACTCCCTTCGCCGGCATGACCCGGATCAGGTCGGACGGTCAGGGCTGGATTCGTTGGCCCACTCTCAGCCCGCTCATCCCGGGGCTCCCGCGTTACTTACACCTACAACGCTAGCGTCTTCGACTATGCACCCGCGTTCGACCCGTCTTGAGTCCGCTCACCTCTATCTCTGCACCGATGCCCGTCGGGAGCGCGGCGATCTCGCCGAGTTCGTCGACGCCGCCCTCGCCGGTGGGGTCGACATCGTGCAGCTGCGCGACAAGGGCTCGGTGGGTGAGCAGCAGTTTGGACGCCTCGAGCCCAGCGAGGAGCTCGAGTGTCTGGCGATTCTCGGTGCCGCCGCGGCCCGTCACGGTGCACTGTTTGCGGTCAACGACCGCGCCGATATCGCCCGGGCAGCGGGGGCCGACATCCTGCACCTCGGCCAGGACGACCTGCCTCTTTCGGTCGCCCGGGAGATCGTCGGACCGGATGTGCTGATCGGCCGGTCAACCCATGACGCCGACCAGGCCGCGGTGGCCGCCGACGATGACGAGGTCGGCTACTTCTGTTGCGGACCGTGCTGGCCGACGCCCACGAAACCGGGCCGCACCGCGCCCGGGCTGGGTCTGCTGAAAGCAGCGGCCGATCTCGGGGCTTCTCGGCCCTGGTTCGCGATCGGCGGCATCGACGAGGCGCGGGTGCCCGAAGTGGTCGCCGCCGGAGCATCACGAATCGTCGTCGTCCGCGCGATCACCGCGGCAGCCGATCCCCGCGCGGCGGCAGCGTCGCTTCGCGAGCTGGTCCTTCACCGAGTGTGAAGCTGCGGCGGAATTTCAGCCGAATCGTCGCCGTAGCTTCACGCTCGGCGTGAGCGTCGGGGCCAGATCTGCGCGGGGGCGTCCGGATACTTCGCCTTCCAGCCCACCCATGGCACTTCGGTGGGCCCGATCGCGCTCTCGAGAATGGTCCACTTCGGCCCGGTCTTTCTGAGTAGGCCTTCATACCCCGTTGGGTTGGTGCCCTCTGTGTCCTGCAGCTGACCGTCGATGAGCGCCCAGTCGTCAGCACTCGTGAACCTCTTCACGTCGAGTTTGACGGGTTTACCTAGGTCAGCCTCGACGCGGGTGAGCGCGGTCGCCACCACCTCGTTGCGGTCACCCGGCCCACTCTCGGCTTTCTCTGAGCTGCAGGCGCCGATCAGAACGCTCGTGACCATCCCCAACGTCAGAAGAAATTCGATGCGCATAACCGCACGCTAGGGCAGTTGCCAGGCGAAACGCCCGGGCTCGAGCTCGACCGTGCCGTGCCCGGCGAAGCTATTCGATGTCCCCAGAAGCGTTTCGACAACCCGCAGCATCGGCCAGGCCGATTTGAACCCGGGATGCAACCGCATCCCCTCGATTTTTTCCTCGGGCACCCACCGCAGCTCGGTGCTCTCGTGATTGGGCTCCGTGGGCAACAACTCGGCGGCATCGGCAACGACCGTGGTGTACGTCCACTGCGCCTGACCATCAATGCGTTTCGTCACCACCGAAGAACGGATGGTCATCGCACCGGGCGCGATCCCCGCCTCTTCGGCCGCTTCCCGAAGCGCGGCCTGCTCGGCGGACTCATGGCTGTCCCGCGCACCCCCGGGCAATGCCCAGGTACCACCCTGATGGCTCCACCAGGCGCGATGCTGCAGCAGGACAGCGGGCTGGCCGCTCGCCAGTGGTGCGCGCAACAGCAAACCTGCCGCACCGAACCGTCCCCAGAATCGTGCACCCGTGTCAGCGACAACCCATCCGTCACCGTCGCCACGCACAGAGTCCACAGTAGAGCCACCAAAGGCTAAATATGCTCTTAGACTTTCCATTAAGGCCGGGGAGAGGAAGGTAAGAGGTGACTGTCGGGACGACGCGGTTAGCGCACCCGTCGACCGAGCCCGTCGGCGCGACCACACCGGTCGTGCCGGCTCATCCGTGGTGGTGGTTCCTCAAGTCCACACCCGGCAAGATTCTGATGCTCGGTATCGTCCTGGCCACCGCCGGCGTGCTGTCCGCGGTGGCCACTTCCGCGAGCGTGCAGAACCGGCAACTCGCCCTGAGCACGGTGCTCAATCACACCGAACCCTTGGCGTACTCGGCCGGACAGCTGTACAGCACCCTGTCGGTCGCCGATGCCGCCGCGACCACCGCGTTCATCGCGGGCACCGAACCGCAGGGTGTCCGCGAACGGTATGAGCAGGCGATCACCGATGCCTCGACCGCGCTTGTCGCCGCTTCCAGCGGTCTGACCGACAGACCGATGCAGGAGCTGCTGAGCCGGATCAACGCCGAGCTGTCGGTCTACACCGGATTGGTCGAGACCGCGCGCACCAACAACCGGGCGAGCAATCCCGTGGGCGCCTCGTATCTGAGTGAGGCGTCCGCACTGATGCAACACACGATCCTGCCCGACGCGCAGCGCCTCTACGAGGAAACGTCCAACCGCGTCGACCAGGAGACGAGCGCATCCACTCGGGTTCCCTTCCCGGTGATCGTCATCGTGCTGGGCACCATGATCGGCGGAGTCTTCGGCCATCGCTGGTTGTCCAAGAAGACCCGGCGCATGGTCAATCCCGGCATGCTGGCCGGTGGCGCGGCGCTACTGCTTATGGTGGTTTGGGTGGGTATCGCATTGGCCGTCTCCGCCTCGCTGGGCACCGACGCGCGCAATGGCGGCGCTCATTCACTGAAAACCATCACCCAACTGGTCATCTCGGCCCAGCAGGCCCGCGCCGATGAAACGCTTGCACTGATCCGTCGCGGCGACGAGAACGTCCGCAAGAAGTCGTACTACGACCGCATTGACGAGATGGAACACAAGATCGGCGAGTACCTGACGAATCCGGATGCCATCGCCCGAGCGGACCTGGAGCGGGCGCAGCAGCTGCTCACCAGGTGGCGACTGGCGGATGACCGCATCAACGCCTACATCGGCGTCGGCAACTACCAAGCCGCGACCCAGGTGGCTCTGGGCAGCAGTGAATCGGACTCGACGCCGGCCTTCGACAGTCTCGACGCGGCGCTACGCAACGGCGTGCAGGACAGCCGGCGTCAGCTCCGCTCGGGCGTCCTCAACGCCGAGCGCGCCTTGACCTTGTCCTCGGCGGGAGCATTGATCCTCTCGGTGGGCGGTGCGATCTGCGTGGGAGTCGGCCTGTGGCCGAGGCTGAGCGAGTACCGATGAGCGGCGAAGTGTCGCAGGGCACGGCACGCAGGCTCGCGGCGTTGGCGCTCATCGCCACCGTGCTGGCCGGATGCTCGACGCCCGAGAATTCCACCCCGCTGCCGCAACTCACCGTGCCGAGGCCGACCCCGGCCGAGATGACCGAACAGGAACCCAACCGGGCGCTCCTGGACAAGGTGGACACCTCATGTGACCCGACAGCGAGCCTGCGGCCCACCAATGACAGGGCCGCCAATGACGATGCGGTCGCGGCGATCCGCAAGCGTGGCCGGCTCATCGTCGGGCTGGACATTGGAAGTAACCTCTTCAGCTTCCGCGACCCGATCACCGGTGAGCTGACCGGATTCGACGTCGATATCGCCGGAGAGATCTCCCGCGATATCTTCGGTACCCCCGAGCGCGTGGAGTACCGGATCCTGTCCTCGGCGGATCGCGTCGCCGCCCTGAAGAACTCGACCGTCGACATCGTTGTGAAGACCATGACCATCACCTGCGCACGGCGCAAGGAGGTCAACTTCTCGACGGTCTACCTGATGACGTACCAGCGGATTCTGACCTCACGCGATTCGGGTATCACCAACGCACAGGACCTCTCCGGCAGACGTGTGTGCGCCGCGCGCGGCACCACCTCCCTGAACCGGCTCTCGCAGATCACGCCGCCCCCGGTCATCATGTCGGTGGTGACGTGGGCGGATTGCCTTGTGGCACTACAGCAGCGGCAAGTCGATGCGGTGAGCACGGACGACTCGATCCTCGCCGGCCTGATGTCCCAAGACCCCTATCTACACATCATCGGGCCCAACATGAGCGATGAGCCGTATGGGATCGGCATCAGGCTCGAGAACACCGATCTAGTCCGGTTCGTCAATCGCACCCTTGAGCGCATTCGGCGCGACGGAACATGGAATGCCCTGTACCGCAAGTGGTTGAGCGTGCTCGGGCCCGCACCCGCACCGCCGAGCGCAAGGTACCGGGACTGATGAGTGAAGATCCCGATGGCCAGGAAGACGAACCGGCCAACAACGCACCCGAGGACGAGGGCCCCGGCACACGGCCCGCATCCCTCGCGGACCTAGACGCCGACTCCGCCTCCACGATGCGGCCCATAGCCACTCAGGCCGTGTTCCGCGCACCGGACTCCACTCAGCCCACGACACAACCCACCACCCAGCCCGAGGCCCGCGCCACCACCACCCGGGTTCGGCTCTCCCCCACCCGCCGGCTCGGTGGCGGACTGGTCGAGATCCCCCGCGTTCCGGAAATCGATCCGCTGGCCGCCTTGATGACCAACCCCGTTGTCGAGGAATCCAAACGGTTCTGCTGGAACTGCGGTAAGCCGGTGGGGCGCTCAACCGACAGCAGCCCCGCACAGAGCGACGGCACCTGCCCCGCCTGCGGCTCCACCTTCTCCTTTCTGCCACAACTGAATCCGGGCGACGTAATCGCCGGACAGTACGCCATCAAGGGCTGTATCGCCCACGGCGGTTTGGGATGGATCTACCTCGCGGTGGATCGCAACGTGAACGACCGGCCGGTGGTGCTCAAGGGCCTGGTGCACTCCGGCGACGCCGAGGCACAGAACATCGCGATGGCCGAGCGACGCTTCCTCGCCGAGGTGGCGCATCCCTCGATCGTGAAGATCTTCAACTTCGTCGAGCACCCGGACCAGGATGGGAACCCGGTCGGGTACATCGTGATGGAGTACGTCGGCGGCACCTCGCTCAAGCAGCCCAAGGGCAGCACCCTTCCTGTCGCACAGGCCATCGCCTACATGCTGGAAATCCTTCCCGCACTGGGATTCCTGCATTCGGTCGGACTCACCTACAACGATCTCAAGCCCGAGAACATCATGATCACCGAGGAGCAACTCAAACTCATCGACCTGGGTGCGGTGGCCTCGCTGAACGCCTACGGCAACCTGTATGGAACTCCCGGCTATCAGGCACCCGAGATCTCCAAGACCGGCCCCACAGTCGCTTCGGACATCTACACGGTGGGGCGGACCCTCGCCGTGCTGACCCTGAGGATGCCCACCCGCAAGGGCCGATACAAGGACGGCTTGCCGGGCGAAGACCCGGTGCTCACCAAATACGACTCCTACCACCGGCTCTTACGCCGGGCCATCGATCCCGATCCCGCCGCGCGATTCGGCAGTGCCGAGGAGATGGTCACCCAGCTGGTGGGGGTGCTTCGCGAGGTAGTGGCACTGGACTCGGGCACCCCACGGCCGGGTATGTCCACACTGTTCAGCCCGTCTCGGTCGACGTTCGGGGTTGACCTGCTGGTGGCGCACACCGACGTGTACGTCGATGGGCTGGCCCATCCGCCCAGCCTTACGGCGCCGGATATCGTGACGGCCCTTCAGGTTCCACTTCTGGATCCCACCGATGTGGGCGCCGCGATCCTGCAGGCAACCGTGCTGAGTCAGCCTATCCAGACCCTCGAATCACTGAAGGCCGCGCGCCTGGGCCGGATCGACGCCGACGGTGTGGATCTGACCGAATCGATGGAGCTCCCACTGATGGAGGCCCGCGCGCTTCTCGATCTGGGCGATGTCGCCAAGGCCAACAGCAAGCTCGATCAGCTCGAAGACCGGGTGGGCACACCGTGGCGGCTGACCTGGTATCGCGGCATGGCGGCACTTCTCAACGGCGACTACGACCAGGCCACCAAGCATTTCACCGCCGTCCTGGACTACCTGCCGGGTGAGATAGCCCCCAAGATGGCACTGGCCGCGACCGCCGAACTTGCCAGTGACGAGAAGAATCTCGACTTCTACCGCACCGTGTGGTCCACCGACAACAGCGTCATCTCCGCGGGCTACGGACTGGCCCGGACCCTGGCCGCACGCGGGGAACGGGCAGAGGCGGTACGCATGCTCGACAACGTGCCCCCCACCTCGCGCCATTTCACCACCGCGCGCCTCACCAGTGCTGTCACGCTGTTGTCCGGCCGCACCCTCTCGGAGGTCACCGAGGACGATATCCGCGAGGCGGCCCGCAGGGTCGAGGCGTTACCCGAGACCGAGCCGCGCGTGCTGCAGATCAGGGCGCTGGTGCTCGGGACTGCACTGGACTGGATCAAGACCAATCATTCGACGGGACACCACATCCTGGGTGTTCCGTTCACCAAACGCGGCCTGCGCCAGGGTGTCGAGAGAAGCCTGCGGGCACTGGCACGCCGGGCCACCGAACGAGCCCACCGTTACGCGCTGGTCGACTTGGCCAACTCCACGCGCCCGACCTCACTGCTCTAGAGCCGCCCCACCGCCGCCCTGGCGATGGCCAGTTCCTCATTGGTGGGCACCACCAGCACCGTCACCCGTGAAACATCGGTGGATATTCGGCGAATCTCACTAGATTGCACCAGATTCCGCTCGGAATCAAGCTCTATACCGAGCACTTCCAGCCCGGCCATCGCGTCGGCTCGCAGCACCGCGTCGTTCTCCCCCACCCCGGCGGTAAACGAGATGATGTCGGCGCCACCCAATGTCGCGAGGTAGGCACCGATGTACTTGCGGAGCCGATGCACGTACACGTTGTAGGCGAGCTGCGCCGCGGCGTCCCCGGCCTCGATCAGCCGATGAATCTCGCGAAAATCGTTGGCGCCGCACAGCCCGAGCATGCCCGAGCGACGGTTGAACACCGTGTCGATCTCGTCGATGCTCATGCCATGGCGGGCCAGATGGAACACGATGCCGGCATCGATATCACCGGTGCGGGTACCCATGACGAGACCCTCCAGCGGAGTGAGCCCCATCGAGGTTTCCACGGCGCTGCCACCACGAATCGCCGATGCCGACGCCCCGTTGCCCAGATGCAGCACAATCTGGTTGATCTCCGCATACCCCCGCCCCAAGAAACCGGCCGCCTGCTGAGACACATACTGATGCGAGGTACCGTGGAATCCATAGCGCCGCACGCCATACCGTTCGGCGACTTCACGATCGAGCGCGTAAATCGCTGCCGCGGGCGGCAGGCTGTAAAAGAACGCGGTGTCGAACACCGCCACCTGCGGCACGTCGGGGAGCAGGCGCCGAGCGACCTCGATGCCCTGCACACCGGCCGGATTGTGCAACGGCGCCAGTGAGGACAGCTCGGCGATCTGCGCGACCACCGCATCGTCGAGCACCGTTGGCTCATGGAACTTTTGCCCGCCGTGCACCACGCGATGGCCGACCACTTCCACGTCGTCGGTATCGATGGAGTCGAACACCAGCCGCAGCGCCTCTTCGTGATTACGAATCGGCTCCTCGCCGATGCGCTCCACCAGCCCGTGGGCGTCGACCCGGCCCGAATCCGGTTCGATGAGCTGATATTTCACCGAGGACGAGCCACAGTTCAGAACGAGTACTGCGCTCATCGGGTCAGGTCCTGTGCCTGGATCGCGGTGATGGCCACGGTGTTGACGATGTCCTCCACCAAC
Organism: Mycobacterium sp. D16Q14; assembly: GCA_002013415.1. Taxonomy (GTDB): domain Bacteria; phylum Actinomycetota; class Actinomycetes; order Mycobacteriales; family Mycobacteriaceae; genus Mycobacterium. The sequence goes on along the minus strand of MAEX01000002.1, from coordinate 113,337 downwards.
GCCCCGCGGGACAGGTCGTTTATGGGCTTGCGCAACCCCTGCAGGACCGGCCCGATGGCGATGGCACCGGCACTGCGCTGCACGGCCTTGTAGGTGTTGTTCCCGGTGTTGAGGTCCGGGAAGATCAGCACCGTCGCACGTCCGGCGACCGGGGAGTCGGGCATCTTGGTGGCCGCCACCGAGGGCTCCACTGCCGCGTCGTATTGGATGGGACCCTCCACCAACAACTCCGGTTGCCTGGCGCGCACCAGTGCGGTGGCAATGCGCACCTTTTCGACCTCGGCACCGCTGCCGGAGTTTCCCGTCGAGTAGGACAGCATCGCAACGCGCGGGTCGATACCAAACTGTGCGGCGGTCCGCGCCGAGGAGATGGCGATATCGGCCAGCTGCTCGGAGGTCGGGTCGGGCACGATGGCGCAGTCGCCGTAGGCGAGGACGCGGTCGGCCAGGCACATCAAGAAGATGCTGGACACTGTAGAAACATCCGGGTTGGTCTTGATGATCTCGAAGGCCGGTCGGACGGTATGCGCGGTGGTGTGCGCCGCACCCGAAACCATGCCATCGACGATGTCGTTGTAGACCAGCATGGTGCCGAAATATGAGACGTTGCGCATGATCTCGCGCGCCCGATCGGCCGTCATGCCCTTGTGCTTGCGCAGCTCGAAATACTGGCCCGCGAACTGCTCGGCGAGCTCGCTCGTCTTCGGGCTGAGGACCTGGGCATTCGAGATATCGACACCGAGTTCGGCAGCGCGGGAACGAATCTCGGCTTCTTCGCCCAGGATTGTCAGATCCGCCACCTGACGTTGTAGCAGCCGTCCGGCCGCCTTGAGAATCCTGTCGTCATCGCCCTCGGGCAGCACGATGCGCTTGCGGTTATCTCGCGCCCGGTCCAGCAGTTGATATTCGAACATCTGCGGCGTGGTGACGGACGGTATCGGGATGGCAAGCTGCGCGATGAGATCCGCACCGTCGACATACCTGTCCATCAGCGCGAGCGCGGTGTCGATCTTGCGGGCGGAGGCAACGGTCACCCGGCCACGGGCATGCGCCGCTGCACTCGCGGTCTCGAACGTCCCCGAATCCGTCGCGATGATCGGCAGCCTCAGCCCGATCCCGTCCACCAGGTCGGCGATCCGCGGATGCAGCTTGAGCCCGCCGTTCAAAATGATGGCGGACAGTGACGGAAATCCTTCGGCCACATGAGCACTCGCCACCGCCACCAGCACATCGGAACGGTCCGCGGGGAAGATGACGGCCTGACCCTCCTGCAGTCGTTCCAGGCAATGTTCGGCCGTCATACCCGCGACCATGAAGCTGGTGGCCTCACGCGACATCAGCGCCTCGTCACCGCTGACCAACGAGCCGTTGACCGCCGTCATGAGTTCTTCAACCGAGGGCGAGAACAGCAGCGGCACCTCGGGCAGCACCCAGGCGGGCTTGTCGAACCGCGACAACGCCTGGCGCACCTCGTCCAGCTGATCGGAGTCGCACCGGTTGGCGACGATGGCCGCGGTGTGCGCACGCTGAACCTTGAGCTCTCCGAGGCAGACCTCGGCAAGAGCAGCCACCTCCTCGGGAGTCCGATCGAATCCCTTGATGATCAACAGAACCGGGGCGCCGAGATTGACGGCGATGCGTGCGTTGGTGCTCAGCTCGCTGGGGCTGGCGACATCCGTGTAGTCGCTACCGACAATCACCACGGCATCGCAGCGCTCCGCCACCGAGTGGTATCTGTCGACGATCGCGGCGATCGCCGCGTCCGGATCCTGGTGCACGTCGTGGTACGAGACGCCGAGACAATCCTCATAGGCGATGTCGGCGGTGCTCTGCTCCAGCAGCAGTTCCAGGATGTAGTCCACACTTTCCCCGGACCGCGCGATGGGGCGGAAGACGCCCACGCGCGCCACCGTTGCGGCCAGCCGATGCATCACGCCCAGTGCGACGGTGGACTTTCCGGTGTCTCCTTCGGGCGAGGCAATGTAGATACTCGATGCCTTCGGCTCAGTCATGCACGCCTTCCTACGCGAGTGAATCGCAGTGTCAGAATCCTGAACGGACGCACTGTCAGTTGAATATCGCTCACCCAGAGTTTGATCGCATCCGGGTACTCGATCGGCCGCTCAAGAAGATCGGTGACGGCTACCCCGTCGTGGCTGAAATTCGCATGGACGGTCACGTCAGCCCGCCCGCCGCGCGACTCGTACAACCGCACGATGACATCGCCCGAGCCGTCCAGCGCCAGCTTCACCGATTCCACCACCACGGCCGGGTTATCCAGGCTGACAAGCGGTTCGATGTTCTCTACCGCGCTGTCGACGACCCTCGGGTCAAGGTTGCGCCGATATCCCTCTTCGACCGCGTCGCCGATCAACGCGCCCGGCCGCACCGAGAACTTCAGCCGATGACGTCCTTGGTCGCAGTCCGGATCCGGGAAGAGCGGGGCGCGCAGCAGCGACATCCGCACAAGGGTGGTGGATCCGCGTCGGCTGATGTCGTACCCGTAGGTGGAATCGTTGGCCACCGCCACCCCGTAGCCGGATTCGCCCACATGTACCCAGCGGTGCGCGCATATCTCGAACTTGGCTTCGTCCCATGAGGTGTTGGCGTGCGTGGGCCGATATACATGGCCGAACTGAGTTTCCGATGCCGACCGGTCGGCCTGCACATCGAAGGGGAAGGCCAGCTTGAGCAACTTTTCGGTTTCGTGCCAGTCGATGTCGATGTCGATGTCCAGTGCGGGCGACCCTGCCCGCAGTGTTATCCGTTGCACCACATACGAATTACCGAATGTCCGCTCGATGACCAGCACGCCGTCCACGACGGCGACCGAGTCCGCCGACGTGAGATTGGTGACGGTGTTCCGGTAGAAGCCGTCGATATCCCAGGCGTCCCATTGGTTCGGCGTATCGCGGTGCAACTGCAGCAGATTCCCGGGGGCGGCCATGGCCTCGCGGCCGGTGGCAGCGTCGACGAGCGAGACCAACAGCCCGTCGGCGTCGAAGGTAGCGGCGAGAATCCCGTTGTCCAGCAGGAATCCTCCCCCGGTTTTCGCGGGAGTGACCGGCCGCGGCTCGGCAGCGGCGGCAGCGCCCAGTGCGGGTACCCCGTCGCGATCGTGCGGCGCGGCATTGAAGATCAGCCTGTGGTTACCCTTACCCGCCAAGGCCCGCGTCGCCGATCCGATGATGGTTTCGAGTCTTTTCGCGATGGCCGCATAGTTCCGCTCGGCGTCGCGGTGAACCCAGGCTATGGAGCTGCCGGGCAGGATGTCGTGGAACTGCTGCAGCAGCACCAGCTTCCATATCTCGTCCAGCTCGACGTATGGGTACTCACAGCCGGTGCGCACCGTGGCCGTGGCCGCCCACAGCTCAGCCTCACGCAACAAGTGCTCGCTGCGACGGTTGCCCTGCTTCGTGTTCGCCTGCGAGGTGTAGGTGCCGCGGTGCAGCTCCAAATAGAGTTCACCGGACCAGCGCGGTGGGTTGACGTACTCGGCTTGAGCGGCGGCGAAGAACTCTGCCGGGGCACCCAGGGACACCGTCGGGGAACCTTCCAGGGAACGCTTTCGCGTGGCATAGGCCAGCATTTCACGCGTGGGGCCGCCGCCACCGTCGCCGAAGCCGAAGGGCACCAGCGACATGGTGCCCGCACCGGAGTCGCGATAGTTGCGCTGGGCATGGGCGAGGTCGCCGCCACCGAGGTCGGAGTTGTAAGTGTCGACGGGCGGGAAATGCGTGAACACGCCGGTGCCGTCGATCCCCTCCCAGATGAAGGTGTGATGCGGCATCCGGTTCACCGAGTTCCAGGAAATCTTCTGTGTCAGAAAGTATTCCGAACCTGATGCGGCAACGATCTGGGGCATGGCCGCGGAGTAGCCAAACGAATCGGGCAGCCACACCTCCGGGGTATCGATCCCGAACTCGTCGAGAAAGAACTGCTTGCCCGCCACGAACTGGCGTGCCATCGCCTCCGCCCCGGGCATGTTCGTGTCGGCCTCCACCCACATGCCGCCCACCGGAATGAACTGTCCCGCAGCGACCTTCTCCTTGATACGGGCGAACAGCGTGGGATAGGTGTCCTTGATCCACGCGTACTGCTGCGCCGAGGAGCAGGCGAAACGGAAATCGGGATGCCGGTCCATCAGATCGACCATGTTCGAGAAGGTCCGCGCGCACTTGCGGACCGTCTCACGCACCGGCCACAACCAGGCGGAGTCGATATGGGCGTGCCCGACAGCGGTAATCCGGTGGGCGCTGGCGTACGCGGGGCGCGCCAGCACCTCGGCAAGTTCGGCACGTCCGGCGGCCGCGGTGCCCGCGAGATTATCGGGATTCACCGTGTCCAGCGCACGTTCCAGGGCGCGCAGGATCTCGTGTCGGCGCGGCAGATCCTCGGGGAGCGTATGCATCAGCCCGTCAAGGGTGGCGATGTCCTGCTGCAGCCCCCACAGGTTCAGGTCGCGCAGCGCGAGATCGATACCACCCAACCGATACAGCGCCTCGTCGCCGGAGGTGGCCTTGTCCCCCAACGGCATAGGTGACCAGAAGTGCTTACCGATGTCCGGGTTGGCGGCGGCCTCGATGTAGAAGTCCACCGGGGCATCCGGATCGTCGATGGGCACGAACGCGTTGCGCGGCGCGATGCCCTTCACCACGGTGCCGTCGGGCCGGTACACCAGCCCCTCGGCGTTGAAACCCGGTCCTCCGGTGAAGCCGAGTTCCACCCTCATCTCCGGGGCACCCTCGGAGCGACCGCGCCACTGCTGCGGAACGGTTCCCGTCACGTGCAGCCACATCGTCGACCACGGTGGTCCCCAGGGCGTCCCGGGAGTGATCTCGGTGAAGTCCTGCGCCACCGCCTCGGCGAACGGCACGGGCTCCCCGGGCACGGTCCACGCCGTCAGCGTCAGCGGTGCCGAATCTACATAGACGGCACTGTTCAGGCGCTTGTCGACAAAACGCCGGATGCGGTCCTCAACGATTCGCCGGTCGTCATGCATGAACTGACCCTATCGGCTAACTATTTCGCTCTAGGCACTCTCGCCCAGACGGACCGTCACCGTCACGCGGCCACTGTCGTCTTTTCGTGCGATTCCGTAACCGGGCACATCAACTCCGTTGAGCCGGAGCTGCAGCGGCCTGCCCTCCCCGAGGAAGTTGCGCCACCATCTCTTGCTTTCGGGGATGCCGACCCAGATCACGATGTCGTCTCCCGAGCGCCAGTAGTTCACGGGCGTGCTGACGATCTGCCCGGATCGGCGGCCGGTGTAGGTGACAACGGTGAAGTACCGGCCCGCCAGGCTGCGCAGCCCCGGCACGTTCAGAGCTATCACCGGCACGGTGTTGACCGCGTCGACAAAGCGTCGAAGTAGGGAACTCATCAGTGCCTAACGGTCTTCGCGCGAGCGCTCATCCCAGCTTCCGCAACCGGGGTTCGAGGTCGTTTTTGAACAGTTCCAGGAACCGCTTCTGGTCGTGACCGGGCGCGTGGAACACCAGGTGGTTCAGGCCCCAGCCCACGTAGTCGGCGACCTTGGCGACCGCCTCATCCGGGTCGGAGGCGACGATCCAGCGCTTGGCGACCTGCTCGATGGGCAGCTCGTCGGCGGCACGTTCCATCTCGATGGGGTCGTGGATGCTGTGCTTCTGCTCGGGAGTCAGCGACAGCGGCGCCCAGAAGCGGGTGTTCTCCAGTGCCTTCTCCGGATCCGGGTCGTAGGAGATCTTGATCTCGATCATCCGGTCGATGTCGTCGAAAGATCTCGACGCAGCCTCCGCGCCTTCGTGGACGGCGGGGATGAGCTTGTCCTTGTACAACTCCTCGCCCTTGCCGGAGGTACAGATGAATCCGTCACCGGCGCGTCCCGCGTACTTGGCCACGACGGCGCCACCGGCGGCGATGTAGACGGGGATGCCGCCGGAGGGCACGTCGTAGATGGCAGCACCCTTGGTGCGGTAGTACTCGCCCTCAAAATCAACACGCTCACCCGTCCACAGCTCGCGCATGAGCCGGACGGACTCGCGCAGCCGCGCGAAGCGCTCCTTGAACTCCGGCCACTCACCGATGAACCCAGTGGCGATCTCATTGAGCGCCTCACCGGTACCGACACCCAAGAAGATGCGGCCCGGGTACAGGCAGCCCATGGTGGCGAAGGCCTGCGCGGTGACGGCCGGGTTGTACCGGAATGTCGGGGTCAGCACCGAGGTACCGAGCTGCAGGCGCTGGGTGCGCTCGCCCACGGCGGTCATCCAGGCCAGCGAGAACGGAGCATGACCACCGTTGTATCGCCACGGCTGGAAATGATCGCTCACGGTGGCACTGTCAAAACCGTGCGACTCGGTAGCGACCGCCAACTCAACGAGCTCACGCGGCGCGAACTGCTCCGCCGACGCCTTATATCCCAGCTTCAGTTCCCGTGCCATCCGCGCGCTCCTCGCCTCAAGGGTGCTTACCGCTCTTCGCGCAAGCGGCTCATCGCAAGTTCTCCAACCACCCTAACCAAGGACTCATTACTCTCTATTTCATGGTCGAGATCACCCAGGTCAGCGACGCCGTGCACGTAGTCAACGGGGAGGCGGTCAACTGGGTGATCGCATCGGACAGCTCGGGAGTCACACTCTTCGATTCGGGCTATCCGGGAGATCGTGACGACGTACTGAAATCGATTGCGGCGCTGGGGCACAAACCTCAAGACGTGCGGGCGGTGGTACTCACGCACGGACATATCGACCACATGGGGACGGCGATCTGGTGGGCCGCCGAACATGGCGTCCCGGTGTATGCCCACAACGCCGAGTTGGGCAATGTGCGGCGCGACTACGTGGATCAGGCCGAATCTTTGAGGGTGGTGCTGAATCTGTGGCGGCCCGGATGGCTGCCGTGGGTTATCCACGCGATGCGTCTCGGAGCCGGGGTCCGTGACGGCATTCCGACGGCGGCTCCGATCGGTCCCGAGCTCGCCGATCTGCCGGGCGCGCCCGTGCCCATCCCGACACCCGGGCATTCCGGCGGTCACTGCTCGTACCTGGTCGCCGGCCACGTACTGGTGGTCGGGGACGCCATCATCACCGGGCACCCGATCGCGACCCGTTCGGGACCTCAGCTGCTGCCCACACCATTCACCAGAGACATGGAGCAGGCGCGCCGCAGCGCCGAAGCGCTTGCCGACGTAGATGCCGATGTGCTGGCTCCCGGGCACGGTCCGGCATGGACGGGGTCACTGCGCGACGCGGTCGAGATCGCCCTCCGCCAGTGAGGTGACGGCGTCGAGCCCGAGATGCTCGCGCAGGGTCTCACCTTCGTACTCGGTGCGGAAGGCGCCGCGCTCCTGCAGCAGCGGCACCACGGTGTCTACGAAGTCATCGAGCCCGGCGGGTGTCAGATGCGGGACAAGGATGAAGCCATCGCAGGCATCGGCCTGGATGTAGCGGTCCACCTCCGCCGCCACCTGTGACGGGGTGCCGATGAACTGCTGGCGCGAGGTGACCTCCTTGATCAGCTCGCGGATCGACAGGCTCTTGGCCTCCGCGAGCTCCCGGTACTTCGCGGCAATCTCCCGCGGATCGCCGTGGCGTGCCTTGCCACGGGTGATCGACTCGTCCCCGGTCGGCTCCACGTCCGGCAACGGCCCGTCCGGGTCGTATCCGGAGAGATCACGACCCCAGACCTGTTCGAGATAGGCCAGGGCGGTCTGCGGGCCCACCTGCTGGTCCCTGATGTACGCCGCCTTCTCGATCGCCTCCTGTTCGGTATCACCGAGGACGTACGTGACGCCCGGAAAGACCTTGAGTTGATCCGGGTTTCGACCGTGCGCGACGGCACGGGCCTTGACGTCGGCGTAATACTTCTGCCCCGCGGGAATCGAGGAGTGGATGGTGAACAGCGCGTCGGCATGCTTGGCGCCGAAGTCACGCCCGTCCGCGGAATCCCCTGCCTGCAGCAGCACCGGATGCCCTTGCGGAGATGTCGGTGCGGTCGCCACACCGCGGACGGTGAACTGCGGGCCCTTGTGGTTTACCGGGTGGATGTCGTTGTCCCAGCTGTCCCAGAATTCGCGGGCCACCGTGATGAATTCCTCAGCCCGGTGGTACCTGTCGGCGTGGTCCAGGAAACCGCCGCGCCGGAAGTTCTCACCGGTGAATGCATCGGACGAGGTGACCATGTTCCAGCCCGCACGCCCGTCCGTCAGATGATCGAGAGAGGCGAACTGCCTTGCCACATTGAAGGGTTCGTTGAAGGTGGTGTTGATGGTCCCCACCAGTCCGAGCCGCTCGGTGACGGCGCCCAGCGCGGACAGCACCGTGAAGGTATCGGGCCGACCGACCACATCGAGGTCATGGATCCGGCCCCGATGCTCACGCAATCGCAGGCCCTCGGCGAGAAAGAAGAAGTCGAACAGTCCACGCTCGGCGGTGCACGCCACATGCACGAAGGAAGCGAAATCGATCTGACTCCCCGACGCGGGATCCGACCATACCGTGGTGTTGTTAACCCCCGGAAAATGCGCGGCGAGGTGAATCGACTTGCGGTGTATGCCTTCCCGGACTTGGGTGTCCGTCATCAGATCAGCCCCCATTCCTTGGCGATGAGTTCGTAGGACCTGCGCCGGTCCTCGTGCCGGTGGGTGATGGAGGTGATGACGAGCTCGTCGGCACCGGTCACCCTGGCCAGCGTGTCCAGCCGCTCGGCGACCTGACCGGCATCGCCGACGAATTGAGTGACGATGCGATCCTCCGAATGACGGCGTTCCTCCTCGGTAAGTGGTTGTGCACCATCGGGATTGGGGTACGGAATGGCTCCATACCCCGACCGGATCGAGTGCACCCAGCGGCCAAACGTACTGGTGAGGTGGGCGGCGGTGTGCTCGTCCTCGGCGGCCACGGCATCAGCCGAGACGATGACATACGGCTCGGCCAGCGCTTTCGACGGCCGGAACGCCTCGCGGTACGCCTCGACCGCCTCCAGGGTGGACCAGGGGGTGACATGGTAATTCGCCACGAACGGTAGACCACGCCGCGCCGCCACCAGAGCCGATTCGCCCTTGCTGGAGCCGAAGAGCCATAGCGGAAGATCGGCGCCCTCACCCGGACGGATATGCAGCGCAACACCTTCCGGGCTGACATAGGTGCCGTCGAGGAATGCCTGAATATCGGACACCTGCTGGTCGAAGTCGGCGAGCTGCGCGCCCGGCTGCTGGAGGGCGGCAACGGTGGCCCGCAGCTTTGGGTTGTCTTTGATGCCGAACTCTGTCGGCGCCTGCGGGATGAACAACCCGTCTACCTCATGTGCCGGCGCCGGTTCGGGCTTCTGCTCGTTTCCGGCGAGGCGGTCCCTGATGCGATGACCCGTGCGCCCGAGCCCAAGATCGATGCGCCCCGGGTAGAGCGCATCGAGGATGCCGAAGCTCTCCACGACTGCGGCGGCCGTAGTCGAGGCCACCTGAACGGCACCGGCACCCACCCGGATCCGTCGGGTGGCGGCGGCGATATGGGCGATGACCAGAGCGGGAACAGTGCTCGCCACCGCGACGAAATGATGCTCGGCGAGCCAGTATCGCCGGTATCCCCATTGCTCTGCGTGCTGGGCCAGGTCGATCGAGTTGCGTAATGCCGCCGTGGCGTCCGATCCTTCGCTGACCGGAGACAAGTCCAGAACCGAGAGTGGGACGTTCATGCCGACTTCCTTGCGTAGCGGTTGGTGGCGGTGGGCAGGCCGAGCCGGTCGCGCAGCGTTCCGTTTTCATACTCGGCGCGGAACCCGTGATGGGCCTGAAGAAGGGGCACGAGTTCGTCAACTATGACCGGGACGTCCAGCGCATTGACCGCGGGACGCAGGCGTACACCGTCGATGCCCCATTCGTGCCATTGGGCGATGAGTTCGGCCAGCTCGGGGGCTCGGCCTGTGAAAATGGCTGCATCCGAATGGAACTCATCCTCACGGCCGAATGAGACCACGAGATCCGCCAACACCTTGATGACGCGATGACCTGCCGTGTTGTGCAAGCGGGCGGGGATCTCGGCGGCGGAGGCCCCGTCGTGCGGGGTGACGAAGACGACGTCGGCGTTCTTGGCGGCGAAGGCCTGCCCGGGGCGGCTGCGCGCCAATGCCGCAATCACGGATTGCCCCTGCGGGGACCTGGGCGTGATGGAGGGCCCCTTCACCGAGAAGAACCGGCCCTCGAATTCGATGTAGTGCAGCTTGTCCCTGTCGATGAAGCGCCCCGCCGCCACGTCTCTGATCTCGGCGTCGTCCTCCCAGCTGTCCCATAACCGTCGAACCACCTCCACGGAGTCCGCGGCCTCCTCCAGCAGGTCTTGCAGTGGCAGCACCTTGGTGCGGCCGAACGCGTCCGCCTCGTCCCCGGTATCGGCGATGGTCACCTGCCACCCAGCCCGGCCACCGGACACGATATCCAGGGTGGCAATCGATTTGGAGATGTGAAACGGCTCGTTGTGCGTGGCCGGTGCGGTGGGGATGAGTCCGATATGCGTTGTCGTCGGGGCCACGCGCGCGGCGGTCAGTATCGCGTCGAGACGGCCGCCGGAAGTACGCGCGAACGAGTCCTCGAATGTCACGAAATCCAGGAGCCCGCGCTCGGCGAGCTGCACCTGCCGGGTCCAATACTTGCCGGTCAGGGGATTGCCGGCATGCTTATCCGCGTCCGGATGCCAACCGTGTCCGTCCAGAGCCAGCCCAAGCAGTGTCGTCACGCCCGTTTCAACGGCTACGGCCGGCACAATGACGGCGTTAATCTCAGCCTGAGGAAAAGGGCCCCGGCGTTGCCTGCTTCGCAGGGGCCCTACTCGCCGAACTCCTCCTCGACGCGGGGCCGATAGTAGCTCCACGGCTGAAACCGTTCCGGACGCTGCGAGACCATCTCCGACAACAGGTCCAGCTGGTAACGCGCCTTGTCCGCATGCGGATCATTGTCGATCGTGTCCAGTGTCACCTTGATATCGGCGATCGCCTTGCGAATCTGCCTGGGCAGTTTCATATCCGGATCCACTATGCCTCCCAATGGCGCTGGTATGTCTGGACCAGCCAGTTGTCGATGACCACCTGATCCGGCTGTTCAGGTAGATCCGCGGTCGCCGTCAGAGACTCCAAACGTGCCGTCACCTCGTCGAGCCAACCCAGCGCATCGGGCAGCGTGTACTTACCCTGACGCACGTCGACCAACTGGCCTCGGTACGGCTGTGGCATGGGCAGAGTGATCCTGCCGTGCTCCATCAGCTCGATTCCCTGAATGCCGAGACGTAATGCGTGATAAGCGAATTTGGTATCGAACCCGTACCGCTCGATCAACTCGGGCCGATTGGTGCGACGCGAGAGGTCACCAGTCAGCCGCCTACGTTGGGAGTTCAGGTAACCCAGAAACTTGCGGCCCGCCAAGCGCGACAGGAACCGTTCGGGGTGCCGTTGGACGTCTTGTCCCACGTCGGTGCTGACCGTGAGCTCCTGATCGGGGATGAAGAGCAGCAGCAACACGGTCGGGTTACCCGCGGCCGCGAGCCTCGCCCATTTGCGCAGTGAGTACACGACCAGGTCCAGGTCACCCGGTCCTGATCTGACACCCTCGGGTTGCGTCCGGAAGATGTACTGCTCGAATCGACGCAGACCGATCACGCATTCCGGGGGTTCGATGCACACGCCCATCTCGTCGCGATCATCGTCGCCCGTGGTGACGCCGTGCAGCCCAGAGCCCACCTGTCCGCGCAGGACGGTGTTCGCGTCGGCAATGAGCCTGTGTGCATCACTGGAGTGGATCATGCAGGGAATTTCATCAGGGGCTATTGGTATTGGCAACCGAAATTCGTCCTTGACCCAAGCGAGTGAAGTCACTAAACTCGAACATATGTTCGATACGGGAAGGCGGCCTCCCTCTCGTGACGAGGCCGACCTCATGATGGCCTCGCAGGCCGCCGAGGAGGACGCCGCGCGCGCGGCGTTCATCGACCCCATCGAACGATGGCTGGCCAACGAAGCAGCACGGGCAGATTGGGAGTCCGGCAAGGAGTCCCGGTGGCGCCTCGAACGCGACGAACTGTTCCGGCGGATCGACGCCGGCGAAGGAGTCTGCCCGCCCGATGCCGGGGTGGACCCCGTTTTTGCACCGGATACAGATCCGGACACTCTGGTGGCAGGGCTGCTCGCTCAGATGCACGATCGGGCCTATATCGAGAATCGCGCTGCGGCACAACGGGTTCTCTTGGCCCTACGGGTTCTCGAAGAGCGCATGTGCCAATCGCTGGCCGAGTACGGCGAAGAGCTGACGGGCGTCAGGCTGGCGCGCGCTGAGATTGGGCTGGCGCTGGGGCTATCACGGTCGGCCACCTCCACGCTGATCACCTGCGCCGAGCAGATCGGTCGAAGAATGTCACTGGTGGAGAAGCCGTTTCTCAATGGTGAACTGTCCTATGGCAATGCGTGCGTGCTCAGCTCGGTGCTGGCGGCCGCCTCACAAGAGACCATTGACGCAATCAGCGCCGAAGTGGTTGAGCTGGCGAAGACGCTTCCGCCGCAACGCCTCCGGTCTGCAATCTGGCGCCGGTGGATCCGATACAACGCCGATGAGGCGGCCCGCGCTCGCGAACAGGCGTCGGGCAATCGTTATGTCCGGGTGCAGCCCAATCCGGACGGCATGGCCTTCCTGACCGCACATCTCACGCTGTTGGAGGCTAGGACGGCCGAGCGGCGAATCGAAGACGTGGCGTCCACTGTGTGCCGGCATGATCCGCGGACGCGCGGGCAGCGTATGGCTGATGCGTTCATGTCGGTTCTCGCAGGCGGGCACCACATCTCGTGCCAGTGCGGCATGAGCGATTGCCCTTACCAGGGCATCAAGGCACCACCTCAGCATCTGCATCTCGCCCAAGTGGTGGTGGACCTGGAGACGCTGCTGGGGTTGACCAACAATCCCGCGCGGCTCGGTGACGGCTCAGTCATCGATCCGAAACTGGCGCGCAAGATCACCGAAAATGCGCACTGGCAGGCGATTTTCACCGAACTGCGAAAGATGGTGCCGACCGTAGTGGGACGTTCCACGGTCAAGCGCACACCACTGCCGACACCGGTCATCGACGGGCCACCATGCAAAGTTGCTCCGCCGGAGCCCGGGTCCGCCATGCCCGCGCATCCCGACGGTCATGGCGGACATGGCGGACATGGCGACCCACCGGCAGGTGCACTCACCTATCGGCCTGGGGCTGCACTTGCCGATGCGGTCCGCGCGACCTTCTCCACCTGCACCTTCCCCGGCTGTTCGGTGTCGTCAGCGCGCTGCGAGCTGGACCATATCGTCGAGTTCGATCATGACGCCCCCATGTGCGGCGGCTGGACGATCTTCGAGAACCTGCATCCGGTGTGCCACCACCATCACGACCTGAAGACGCGTCGACGTCTGCGTGCAAACCGGATGACCGATGGCGCCATCCGCTGGGCCGCGCGCACCGGCGACTGCGGGGTAACTCAGCCGGAACTCGGTCCGCTCCCGGCAGGGCCGCAGATTGTCGACGAGCTGCCGCTCGCACGTATCGGCGGATATTCCTGCCCCGATGACCTCACCGTCGCCGAGGGAGAAGCCCTCTACTTCGAAGAGACGTGGTGGGAAGTTCACTACGGCAATGAAACCGGGCCTTCACAGCGCGAGGTGGATCGCACCCTCGACCCTGAAGTGCGCGCCGAGTTGCAGAGCCTCGCCGATCACTACCACGACCACCTCATGATCACGGCGCGGCGGCGGGCCGGCCCGCGGCGGGCCAGGGCCGCCTAGAGGTCCTTCTCGAACGGATGGATGCCGACCTCGTCGGCGGACAGGATCTGGTCGTAGAGCGGTCGGTATCCCGCGGAGAGATACAGCGCCTTCGCTTCGGGTTGGCGCGGACCGGTCGTGAGATAGATGCGCCGGTACCCACGGCTGCGGATCTCCAGCTCCAGCGCGCCCAGGGTGCGCACAGCCAGGCCCTGACGACGGTGAGCGCTGGACGTCCAGATGCGTTTGAGCTCCGCGGTATCGGGGTCATACCGCTGGAACGCGCCACCGGTCACGGCCACACCTCCTTGCAGTCCGATCAGCAGCCCTCCATCGGGAGCCGTGAAGTGGACGGCCGGATAGTTGACCAGGAACTCGTGATGCTCGTCGAGTGTCCCGCCGTATCGCGTGCTGTACTCCACCGCCAACTCGGCGAGCAGCGGAGCCGCCAGCGGGTCCTGCTGCTGCACCGTCGTGAACTGCAGCAGATCCTCACACGCCGTCATGTCACCCTTGCCTCGGTAGTCCGCGGGGATTGACTTCAGATCGACTCACTGCTTCGTTCTCCAATCCCCAGCGCTGCAACACCTTACGATACGTGCCGTCGGCAATCGCATGGTTGACGGCATCGGCGATGGCGCGCACCAGTCCATTGTCCTTCTTGGTGAGCACCGCGATCTCTCCCTGTAGCGCCTCCCCCGCACCGGAAAAGGTACCGACCAACTTGGTCTGCCCGGTCGCCTGCGAATGAAACACCGCCGTCGGGTTGGGACCCACGTAAGCATCAATGCGCCCCGACGCCAACGCCAGGTAATAGCCGGTGGTCTGCTGGAAGTACTTCAGGTCGGCGGCGGGAAGACCCGCCGCGACATTCTGTTCGTTCCACTGCACCAGCAATGCTTCCTGGTTGGTGCCCGACCCGACGCCGATGGTCTTGCCGGCGATATCCCTGGCACCCTTGACCTTCCAGTCCAGGGATTGCCGGGCCTCGAAGGAGACGTTGTCCAAACGGTAGGTGGCGAAGTCGAACTTCTCCTTGCGCTCCTCGGTCACCGTCACATTCGAAATAAACGCGTCGACCTCGCCCGAGTCCACCTTGACGAAGTTCTGTGCCCAATCCGCCGAACGCAGGTCGACCCGCAGCCCCAGAATGTCTGCCACCAGATAGGCGACATCCGTCTCGATCCCAATCATCGTCTTGTCGTCATCGGCGTAAAACCGCAGCGGCGGTGCGGAATTAGCATCGCCGATAACAATCAGGGTGCCACGCTTGCGGATGGCATCGGGCACCTCGGCGGCGATGGCGTCCGCCTTGGCGGCACGCACCCGATCCTGGTTCGGACTCAGATTGAACGACGAGGATGCGCCGGGCTCCGCACCCCCGGCACAACCGGTGAGGACAACGATCACCGTGCAGAACAGCGCGATAAGACCCCTCATGCCAGCACCTTCGACAGGAAGCCAATGGTCCGTGGATGCGATGGGTTGTCCAGCAGCTCTTCTGGCGGGCCTTGCTCGACGATGGCACCGTGATCCATGAAGACCACGGTGTCGGCGATCTCCCGGGCAAGCCCGATCTCATGCGTCACGATCACCAGGGTGGCACCGTCACGGGCCAGCTGGCGGATCACATCGAGCACCTCGGTGACTAGCTCCGGATCTAGCGCCGACGTGGGCTCGTCGAACAGAATAACCTTGGGCCGCAATGCCAAAGCACGTGCGATAGCCACCCGCTGCTGCTGGCCGCCGGAGAGCCGGCGGGGATACTCCGCCACCTTGTCGGCAACCCCCACCCGTTCGAGCAGTTGGGTCGCCTCGGCCACCAGTTCGGTGCGCGGTGCCCGTCGCGCCGCCAGCGGCGCCTCGATGACGTTCTCCAGCACCGTCATATGCGGAAACAGATTGAAGTTCTGGAACACGAAGCCGACCTGCGAACGCTGCCGCAGAATGGCCCTTTCCGAGAGCTCGTAGAGCACCGATCCACGCTGCCGGTAACCGATGAGCTCGCCGTCGATGCGGATGGTTCCGCCGTCCACCTTCTCCAAGTGATTCAGGGTGCGCAGCAGCGTCGACTTCCCAGAGCCCGACGGCCCGATGATGACCGTCACCTCTCCCTGTCGCACCGTCAGATTCACATCACGCAGCGCAACCACCTGGCCGTAGGACTTGCGCACCCCACGCACCTCGATGGTGCTCATCGGTGTGTGCCCCGGGCGTAATGCCGCTCGATGTAGTACTGCACGATGGTCAGCACCGACGTGATGACGATGTACCAGACTGTCGCCACCATGAGCAGGGGCACCACACGACCGTTACGCCCGAAAATCACCTGCACCTGATAGAAGAGATCGGCGATGGCCATGGTGGACACAATGGACGTGCCCTTCACCAGACTGATGACCTCGTTCGCGGCGTTGGGCATGACCGAACGCATAGCCTGCGGCAGCACGATCCGGAAGAACTGGCGGCGCCGGGGAATGCCCAGGGCCGCAGCGGCCTCCAATTGGCCCTCGTCGACGGACAGGATGCCGCCCCGGATGATCTCGGCGAAGTAGGCACCCTGATGCAGGGTCAGCCCGATCACGGCGGCGGTCAGACCGCTCAGCAGTTCGTTGGTGTCGACGGTGATCAGGCTCGGACCGAAGGGGATCCCGAAGCTGATGCTGTCGTACAGGTAGGCGATGTTGAACCAGAACAGCAGCTGCACGATCAGCGGTATGGACCGGAATATCCACACGTAGGTCCACGAGATGACTTTCAGGACGGGATTCTTGGACAGGCGTGCGGCCGCGAGAGCCACCCCCAGGACAAACCCGAGCACAGTGCCGTAGATGGTGAGCCGGATGGTCAGCCACAGCGCCGCCAGCACCGACTTTGCGGTGAAGTACCGCGCGAAGGTCGGCCAGTCCCAGCCCGGGTTTCGCACCAGACCGTGCACGAACATGGCCACGAACAGCAGCGCGACGGCCGAAAGAATCCAGTTGCCCGGACGCGCCCGGCGCCGTACCCGCAGCACCGGCTCGGCAGCGTCGTCGGACGCCCGGGCGCGCGGCGGCGCAGCGGGTGCCGATGTCATGCGGTCGAACCTAGGAACACCGACCAGTGCACAACAGTCTTTGGCTCCCGGCGAATCGAACGGCGGCTATCCGTCATGTTCGACCGGGGAAGCATCCGCGCCGCTCGAATGTTCACATAAGACATGCCAGAAATCCCCGCGGGCTTCGAAGATCTCCTGGAACAGCGCCTCTACGGTCACCTGGCCACGGTCGGTAGCGACGGTTCCGCACAGTCCAGTCCGATGTGGTTCAGCTGGGACGGCGAGCGGGTGCGCTTCACCCATACCAATAAGCGGGCCAAGTTCCGCAATATCCAGACCGAACCCCGCGTCGCCTTCTCCATCCTGGACCCCTCCAACCCGTACCGGTACCTGGAGGTGCGCGGCACCGTCGACCAGATCGATGACGATCCGACGGGGTCCTTCATCCAGGAGCTTGCCCACCTGTACCAGGCACCGTGGGCCGGGACGAGCACCGGTGACGAGGCAGACCGCGTCATTCTGTACCTGCGGCCCACCAAGTTCGTGAGCCACGGCTAGGCCAGCGGCCCCAGCAGGCGCATACACATGTCGGTGGCCTTGGCTCCCAGTTCACTGGCGCTGCACCGGTTTTCATCGGCAAGCCAGTCCTCCATCAGGAGGGTCACGCCTCCGACGCCGAACACGGCGGCATCGAGCAGCGCCGGCTCTGGCTTGGACACCTCAGGCGCGATGGTCAGGAGAATCGCCCGCGCGACGCGGTGCTGAAGGGTTCGGCGCTTGGCGGCAAGGCCGGGATATCCGGCCAGGTCGGAGGTCAGAATCCGCAGTACCGCCCGGTCCGCGACGGACTGCTCGAGGTACGCCGTGAGCCCCGCCGTCAGCTGCGCGTGCGGGTTGTCGCCGGCCACCCGGCCGGCTTCGGCCATGGACGCGAACAGTTCGGCGAACACGTCGTCCACGATCTGCAGCACCAGATCGCCGATCGCTTCGAACTGCTCGTAGAAGTACCGATCGGTCAGCCGGGTCCGGGCACACACACCCCGTACAGTGACCGCGGCCAGCCCCTTGTCGCTCCATAGCTCACGGCCCGCGCGCAGCAATGCCACGCGCCGTTCATCTCGGCGCTGCTCTCGCGTCTTGCCGCCGTACGTGCGGTGAGTCTGACCGTTCGTCACGCGTAAACGCCCTTCGTCTTGACATAGGCAACCTACTCGCTATGTTGAGGACACCCGTCATCAGAAACTGCCCGACAATGCGGTCTAGGAGAGTTCATGACACGTGCGCCCGAGCATTCAGCCTCCGACACGGATTTCGAGGAGCTCGTCTCCCGCCCCTTCGAGTCCCAGCTGCGCGAATACGACTATGAGGTCACCGAGATCGACGGCACCCTGCCGCCCGCGCTGACCGGCACCCTCTTCCGCATCGGCCCCGGCAAGTTCGAGGTGGGCACCACCGTGCTGCGCACGATGTTCGACGCCGACGGCATGGTGTCCCGGTTCATCCTGGATGGTTCCTCGGTCCGCTTCACCAACCGATATGTGCGCACCCAGCAGTTCCGGGACGGGCTGCAGCAGGGCCCGATGCGCAGACCCGGGATCACCACTCAGGTGCCCGGGAAATTATTCGCCAACCTCCAGGTGCCGGCGAACACCGCGAACACCAATATCGTGCCTTTGGCCGGCGAGATGCTGGCTCTCTGGGAGGGCGGGCCGCCGCACCGGCTGGATCCCGATACCCTGGAAACGCTGGGCACCAATGACTTCGACGGCAAGCTTGGGTATGTCGGCGCGTTCTCGGCACACCCGAAATGGGATCCCGTCACCGGCGAGATGTTCAACTTCGGCCTGGACGTCTTTCCCACACCACGACTGCGCTGCTATCGAGTAAGCCCCAGTGGTCAACTCTCGCAGATCAATTCGGTAACCCTGTGGGATATGGGCTGGAACCACGATTTCGCACTGACGGAGAAGTATCTGGTCTTCGTGCTCGACCCGATCCGCCCGAACATCGGCCAGCTGCTGCGCGGCAAGCGTTTCGACGAAAGCCTCGAGTACCAGTTGACCAACGGCAGCACCAAGTTCATTCTGGTGCCCCGCGACGGGTCGAAGCCACTCGTGATCGAACACGCGCCTCAAACCCATATCCACGTCACCAACGCCTTCCAGGATGGCGCCGATGCGGTGGTCGAATTCGTCAGATATGAAAGTCTCGAATTTTTACGACGGACACTGGACGCCGCGATGGGTCCCAAGGACCACCCAAATCCTCATCACCATCTGGTAGTCCGCGAATGGCCGGATAGCCACCTGGTCAGATTCCGCATCTCACCCAGCGGCAAGATCACCGAGGAAGTGGTGTCACAGTCCGCGAAAATCGAATTCCCGCAGTATGACTGGCGCCGGTCCACTCGCAATCATGAGATCACCTATACCGCCGGAACGCTGGAACGCAAGGGCCACTACAACGGCATCTTCAAGTTCGACCATCGCACCGGCGCCATGACGCACTGCGACTTCGGCAAGGCCTCGGTCTGCGAACCCCTCTTTGTGCCGCGCGACAAAGACTCCGCACAAGATGACGGCTGGCTGCTCGCGGTCAACCACGATCTCGTGGAAAACCGTTCGCAACTCGTCATTCTCGATGCGCGTGATGTCGAACAGGGTCCGTTGGCGGTGGCGCACCTGACGCATCACTTGCCGATAGGGTTCCACGGCACGTTCACCTGCCGGGTCGCCAATCCCAATGCGCCGCTGCCACATCCGAACCTGGTGGCCTAGCGGGGCGATCCCCGGTCACGCCTTGGAAGGCCACCAACTCAGCTTGCCGAAGGCCTGGGCCAGCGTCGGCACCATCAGGGTTCTGACGATGAAGGTGTCCAGCAGGATGCCCACTCCGATGATGAATCCCATCTGCACCATCTGATTGACCGAGCCAACCATCATGCCCAGCAGGCTGGCGGCGAACACCAGACCGGCCGAGGTGATTACCGACCCGGTCTGACGCACAGTCCGGATGATGCCGAGCCGCATGCCCCGTGCGCTCTCCTCTCGCAGGCGCGAGATGAATAGCATGTTGTAGTCGGCCCCGACGGCCACAATCAGCACAAAGGTCATCGCCGGGACGGCCCAATCCAGCTGTTGCCCAAGGAGAACCTGGAACACCAGCACACCGATACCGAGTGACGCGATGTAGGTGAGCAGCACCGTGCCCAGCAGGTACAACGGCGCCACCACCGCCCGCAGCAGCAGACACATCACCAGAAAGATGATGAGCAGCGTGACAACGATGATCTCGCGCAGATCGCTGTCGTAGGCCTTCTTCAGATCGGCGTTGATGGCGGGGAATCCGCCCACCGATACCGTGGCACCAGCCAGCGCGGTGTTGGGCGTGGCCTCGTTGCCGACGCGCTCCATATCGCGGCTCAGCTGCATCGCCTCGGGTCCATAGGGGTTGAGCGGCGACTGCACCAGATACATGGCGGTACGCCCGCCGTCCTGCAGGAATGCCGAACTCAGCTCCTTGAATCCGGGATTCTGCAGCATCGCCCCTGGCACGGAGAAGCCCGACGCCGCAGGTGAATTGGAGTCCTTGCCGATGGTCTGCAGGGTCACCGCGGCCTCGCCCATGGACCGCACCGTGTCCTCGAGTTGGGTGTTCAAGTCCCGGATCCGCACGCCCATCGTCTTCACGGAGTTCATATCCACGCCCAGCCCCTGCAGCTGCCGGAAGTACCCCGATATGCGTTCGAATTTGCGTTCCATCTCGGGCAATTTCGCGAGCAACCCGCGAATCTGCTTGAACTGATTGTTCATATCGCCCAGCAGCTGGGTGATCGTCTTGCCGCCGGTGACCGTCCGCACCGACTCTCGCAGGCTTTCCACCGACGAGAGCGGCCCCGTGTCGCGCAGCGCGACCAGCTGATCGCGCAGCTTCACACAATCGGGGTGCACCGGGCAGAACGGGGATTCGGCGAGCGTCTGAGTCAACGATGCCCCGGCGTCGAGCGCCGAGAAGGTCCCCTCGACCGCGGGGCCCATTGTGGCCAGCTGATCCACCATCCCCGCCACCGTGCCCATCTGGGATATCAGCGACTGATACCGATCAAGCTGCCCCTCTACCTCTTTGGCCATCGACCACATCTGGGGCATCATCTGCTGCATCCGGGCCAGATCCCCGTCGCCCAGCTCGTTGGTCATGGCCGACATGACATCGGCGAGCTTGGACATCCGTTCGAGCTGTGGCCGCAGATCGGCGTTGACCTGTCCGCTCGTCTTGTCGATCTGCGTTCCCATGTACCCGATCTGCCACGCCAACGTGGCCTGGGTGAGCTTGTTCCCATCGGGCCGGGTGATGCCGACGACCTTCCCGACTCCCCGGAGCTGGGAGATGCGCTCGGCCATCTGGTCAAGGTCGCCCAGCGCACGCGGATTGCGTAGGTCCGACGGCGCCTGAATCAGAAGATATTGCGGCATCACCGAATTGGCGGGAAAATGGGCGTTCAGGATGTGCATACCCTGGTTCGACTGGGCCGAATCGGGCAGTACCCGTGACATGTCGAAACTGGGTCGCATGAAGGGGACGAAGGACGCGGCCGCCAACAGGATCACGATCGCCACACCGAAGACGGGCCAGGGGTGCCGCACGATGTTCACACCCATGCGGTGCCAATACACCCCCGCCCGATCGGGTCCCGGCAGTCCCAACCCGCGCTTGGCCGCCAGGCTCAGCGTCGCCGGCAGCAGCGTGGTGACCACGAAGAACGCGACGATTACCCCCATGGACACCGCCGGACCGGCCGCCGCGAGGAAGGCCAGCTTGGCGGTCAACTGCGCGATGTTGGCGATCGCCACGGTCGCCGCGGTCGCCAGGATGACCCTGGTCATCGAGCCACAGGCATGCGCCAGGGCCTCCGGCGGCGCCTCCCCCGCACGTATTCGCTCGTGGTACCGACTGACCAGGAACACCGTGTAGTTGACGCTGGCCCCCATCAATACGGCCATCATCAGTCCGGCAGATACCGAGGACACCGGAACCAGGCCACGATCGGCGAGCCCGGCGATGACGCCGCGCGCGATGAGCAGACTCATTCCCATCACCAGCAGCGGCAGCATCGCGGTGAACCACGATCGGAACACCAGCAACAGGATAAGACCGATGACCACGATGGTCACCGCGCCGATCTTGGGCAGGTCGCCCAGCGCGGCGTTGCCCATATCGGTGATGGTCCCCGCCGCACCGGTGATGTTGGCCGTGGTGGCCGAACCGGCGAAGGTCTGTTTCACCAAGTCATCGACAGACCGATATGCCCTCTGCGCCAATGGAGTACCGAGATCCCCCGCCAACCCGGCCATCGCGTACCAGGTGGTGCCGTCCTCGCTGAGCACCTGCTTACGCGCCACCGGGTTGTTGCGCATCCGGGGATCACCCAGCTGATCCTGGACGAAAGTGACGTACTCCTTGTTCCCGCCCAGCCGGTCGATCAGCGCGGAGTACCGGGCCTGTGCGTCGGCGTCAAATCCCTTGTCGCTGTGCATCACGATGATGACGGCGTTGTCGATACCGGGGCGGCCGAACGCCTTTCCCATCTCCTTCATCGACGCCAGTGCCGGGCTCACCTCACCCGTCGGCAGCGGACTGACCGAGTGCTCGTTGGCCACCCGCTCCAGTTGCGGCCAGGCGGTGTTGACGAGAACCCCGACCGCAATCCAGGCCAGGATCACCAACTTTGCGTGCTTGGCCACCAGGCGTCCCGCCCGCTCAAACGCCGGACTGTATTGGTGCGACATGGTCAGCTCCTCAGATCAGCGGCGGGAAGGTGACACTGGGCATGCCCGGCACACCGATCATCGGCATCACGGTGTAGCGCAGGGTGAAGGCTCCACCGAGGTCGTCGCCGATCACCAGCACGGTGTACTTGTTGTTGAGGTAGGCGTCCTGGCCCAGCACGGTTTGATGTTCGAATCCGGCGTCGGTCAGCAGCTTGCCCGCCACGACCGTGGCCGATGCCTCGACACCGCTGACCGCCAGGGTCCGAGAATCACCCTCGGCGTCTTGGCGATACGTACCTTTGATGACCGGGATGTCGCGCGGAAAATCCGCGGGCAGCACGCTGGCGCCCGGCGGGGGCGGCGGAATGGGTGTGATCGGCGGATATGTGGTGCGCTCCACGGCGCCGCCCACGAAATCCGACATGGAGCAACCGCTTACGGCTTGTGTCGTCACTACGGCGGCACACACCAGCACCGCGACATGAACGCTTCGTTGCGTCATGACGGGATACTACAAAGGAACTTCCCGGAGTGCTAGCCCCTGCTAACTAAAGCTAGCCCGAGTTAGCTCAGTGCCCGTTCCAGGTCCGCGATGAGGTCCTCGGTGGACTCCAGCCCGACCGACAGACGCACCACACCATCGGAGAGCCCGATCGCCGCACGCCCCTCCGGACCCATGGCGCGGTGGGTCGTGGTGGCGGGATGGGTGATGAGCGACTTGGAGTCGCCCAGGTTGTTCGAGATGTCGATGAGCGAGGTCCCGTCGAGCACCTGGAAGGCGCGCTGCTTACCCGCATCGCCATCGGCGTCGAGCTCGAAGGTGACGACGGTGCCGCCGCCGCTCATCTGTCGCTTGGCCAGTTCGTACTGAGGATGCGTCTGCAGGAACGGGTACCGCACCCAGCGCACCGCGGGATGCTGTTCCAGGAACTGCGCGATCTTGAAGGCGGATTCGTTGGCATGCCGCACCCGAAGGTCCAGCGTTTCAAGCCCTTTCACGAGCGTCCAGGCATTGAACGGGCTGAGCGCCGGCCCGGTGTGCCGCATCAGCGTCTTGACGGGGCCCTCGATGTAGTCGGTGTCACCCAGGATGGCGCCACCGAGTACCCGGCCCTGCCCGTCGATGTGCTTGGTGCCGGAGTAGACCACCACATCGGCACCCAACGGAATGCCCTGTTGCAGTAGCGGGGTAGCAAAGACGTTGTCCAGCACCACCTTTGCACCTGCGGCATGCGCCAGCTTGCACACCGCCTCGATGTCTACGAGCGATTGCATGGGGTTGGAAGGGGTTTCGAAGAAGACGGCCTGCGTGGGAACGGACAGCGCCTCCTCCCATTGGGAGAGGTCCTCGCCGTCGACGAACACGGTCTCCACACCCCAGCGGGGCAGGATCTCGTTGCACACCACGAAACAGGAACCGAAGAGACTGCGCGCAGCGACAAGTCTGTCCCCGGCGGCCAAGAGCGCACCCAGTGCGGTGAACACCGCCGACATCCCTGTTGCTGTCGCAAACGCCGCCTCGGCACCCTCGATGAGCCGCAGCCGCTCCTCGAACATGGAGATCGTCGGGTTGCCGTATCGCGAGTACACATACCGGTCAACCTCGCCGGTGAAGGCGCGTTCCGCGGCAGCCGCACTCTCGTAGACATACCCGGAGGTCAGGTACATCGCCTCGGCGGTCTCTTCGAACTCGGAGCGCAGCAGCCCGCCGCGCACCCCGATGGTCGCCTGGCTCACGCCCTCGGGCAGCGCCTTGGGAATGCGAACCGAGGGAACGCCCTCAGGAGTCTGGTTCATGACTGCCGCCATGGCAGACCGATGGCACGCCAGCCGACGCCGCCACGGTGCCCGTTCTCGTCGAGGTTGCCCTCGAACCCGTCAAGCACGTTGTACGACGGCGCGATTCCCGCCTCGGTGGCCAGTTCCGCGGAGCCGATCGACCGGTTACCGGATCGACACAGGAACACCACCGGACGGCTGTCCCCCTGGGAGGGTCCGGTGACACCCGCGGCGGCCAGCTCCTCCAGGAACTGCTCATTGCGTTCGCCGTTGGAGCGCACCCACTCGATGTAGACGACATCGCGGCCGAGTTCGGTGAGGTCGGGAACCCCGACCCACTTCCACTCCGCCGACGTGCGCACATCAACCAGCACGGCTTCCGGGTTTTCCTTCAGCAGCGCCCACGCCGCCTCGGGGGTGATATCTCCTGCGTAGCCCACGAAGAGCCAGTCTATTGGTACTGACTGCACACCCTCCACGAGCCGTCTTCCTTGACGAAGGAAACGTCCGCGGTGAGCTTGTTGTCCTCGGATTTCATGTAGTGATAGGTCACCGTCGCGGTGGCGGTGTCCCCGCTGATCTTGACGTCCTTGACGTCGTCCACGTACCGGTTTCCGTGCGAGGCCTCGGATTTGTCCTGTGCGGCAATCACATTCTTTTCCGGCGTGACAATGGCCCGGCAGCTCTTCGCCACATAGTCGGCGTACGCACGCCGCTGCAGCGCGTCGTTCTGCGCGACGACGGACTGCCCCACCCTGCCCTCTTCGGTAAGGCCGTCGCCCGTCCGGAAGAACGCCGATACCGCGATACCGATCACCACGATTCCAAAGATCGCCGCCCCGGCGATGAATGGTGCGGGACTCCCGGTGTCCTCGTGATCGGCCGCCTGCTCGTCGGGTGTCACCGCAGATGCCGGGCGACCTGTTGGGCACGGCTCAGCGCCAGCGCGGTGTTGGGTGCGGTCGCCAGTGCCACGCCAACGCGGCGGCGCCGGTGGATCTCTGAATGCCCGAACATCCGAAGATCGCTCTCCGGTATCTGCAGCGCCTCGTCGAGCTGCCGCGACGACGGACCGGGGCCGTCGCCGTAGACCACCTCAGCGGCCGCCGGCGAGACCAGAATGGTGTCGATCGGCACACCCAGCACCGCGCGCGCGTGCATATCGAACTCGGACAGTCGCTGCGATCGCACGGTCACCAGCCCGGAGTCATAGGGCCGGGCACTCACATCGCAGAAGTACACCTCGTCACCCCGGACAAACAGTTCGACACCGTAGACACCATGCCCGCCAAGGGCATTGACCGCCCTGGCGGCAATGGACCGGGCCAGTTCCAGGGCAGCCTGACTCAGCGGCTGCGGCTGCCACATCTGCAGCGCATCGGTTCCGCTCTGCCGGTGTGCGATGGGCTCGCAGAAATACAGTCTGGTCGCACCACCGACCCCGGCCGTCCGCACCGTGAGCAGCGTGATCTCGTAGTCGATCTCCACCGCGGTCTCCACCAGCACCCGCTGGCCGCCGCCGATGTTCGACGCGACGGCCTGATCCCACGCGGGTTCGGCGTCACTGTCGCGCAGCACCACCGATTGGCCTTGGCCGTAGGCGGCCGACACCGGACGCACCACCGCCGGGAAACCCGCAGTCTCAAGAACCTTGTGCAACTCCTCGACAGAGTTCGCGAACCAATACGCGGGTGTGGGCAGGCCGAGTTCCTCGGCGGCCATCCGCCGCATCGCCTCGCGATCGCCGGCCAGCCGCACCGCCTTGGCGGTCGGAATCACCTGGGTGACCCTGCCCTCGGCCAATGTGTCGAGCGCCTCGCCCGACGCCGTCTCGACCAGCGGCACGACGAATCGGGGCCGTTCCTTCTCGACGAGCGCGACCAGGTTCTCCGCCTCACCGATCGGTGCGACCACCGAACGATCTGCGGCTGTATGGGCCGGCCCGCCGTCTCCGGTGTCCACCACGATGACGTCAGCACCCAAGCGCTGGAAGGAGATGGCTAGTTCCCTGGCCAATTCACCCGACCCCAGCAGCATCACGGTGGTGCGGTTGACGGACACGGGTTCCGGCGCCTTCGGTGCCGGGGACTCGCTGCCGGCCAGCTCGGAGACGGGTTTCACGCTGTTGGCGGCCTTAGCAGCCTTAGCGGACTTGGCACCATTGGTGGCACGCACGGCGTCTTCGGTCACCGGCGCCGCCTCGGCGGGCCCGGGCTCAACGGTGTCGGTGGAACCCGTCGAGCCGTGCTCGCTGGGGGGCGAACCCTCCTGCGTCACCACGATGCCTTTCACGCCTTCCGGTCGACCTGTAGCCCTATTGAACCGTGCCTAGCGTGCCAGATTGCCACACATCCTCAACCGAGAGTGCTATGGACATAACACCAGCGCCAATCCTCACCCGGCTCATGTGAACGCATCACCGGATGCCCCGAGGCGTGAAAATGTGCGGTGGCGTGCTGGTGGGGGCTGGAATCACAGCAGCTGACCCGGCCGCATTCCAGACACAACCGCAAATGGGCCCACACCTGCTCACCCAGTGCCGCGCAGTCCTCGCACTGCCCCGGAGTGCGGGGTTGTGGGCCTTGCCCGGTGGCGGCGGCCAGCTCAGGGCAGGGGCCTTGCCGCTGTGCCGACACGGGCGCGGCAGATCCACGCCGAAACAGCCGCTTCATATGTGCCCTCTCCACATGCCCGCTTAGGCGCCAGAACCGCTCTCTGCACAGAATACGAAGGTGAACGTTTCCCTGCTGGCGGTACTCACGGCTGCCCTGGTCCTGGCCGCGATTTCCCGGCGATTCGGGCTTCCCACGCCGTTGGTGCTGGTCGTGGCGGGTTTGGCAGCCACTGCCATCCCCGGCCTGCCGTCCATCGAGATGGATCCGGACCTCGTGCTGTTCGTGATCCTGCCGCCGCTGCTGTACACGACGGCGCTGGAAAGCTCCTACGTCAACCTGCGCAAGAACATGCGGGCGGTCAGCAGCCTGGCCGTGGTGCTCCCGCTGCTCACCACCGTCGCGGTGGGCTTCGTGGCGTTCTACGCCGTTCCCGAACTGCCGCTCGCCGGTGCGATGGTGCTCGGCGCCATCGTGGCACCGCCCGACGCGGTATCGGCCACCGCCATCGGCCGGCGCCTGGGACTGCCGCGCAACATCATGACGCTGCTGGGCGGTGAGAGTCTGCTCAACGACGCGACCGCACTCACCGCCTATCGGGTCGCGATAGCCGCGGCGATCGGGCTCGGCGCCACCGTGGCCGACGGACTCAAGATTTTCGCGCTCGCGGCCATCGGTGGGGTGCTCGTCGGGGTTGTCATCGGAAAATTGGTCAACATCATCCGCTGCAAGCTCGACGACCCGCTGTCCGAGAGCGCTATCGGCCTGGTGGTGCCGTTCTTCGCGTATCTGCTCGCCGAGGAGATTCATGGCTCCGGCGTGATCGCCGTCGTGGTCGCCGGGCTCATGCTGGGGCACCGCTCGGTGCACGCCGGATACGCCACCCGGCTCCAGGATGACGCGGTGTGGAAGGCCGTGCAGCTGCTGCTGGAATCCTTCGCGTTCCTGCTCATCGGGTTGCAGCTGCCCAAGGTCGTCGAAGGACTACGAGGCCTGTCCTTCGCCACCATCGTGCTGTCGTCGATCTCGGTGCTGTCCACGGTGATCGTGGTGCGCATCGTGTTCGTCTTCGCGTTCGCGTACATGCGCCCACCCGGCCAACGCCCCTCGGCGCGTGGAGTTTTCGTGGTGGCGTGGGCCGGGATGCGTGGCGTGGTTTCGCTGGCGATGGCCTTCGCGGTGCCGCTGACCACCATCACCGGCGAGCCACTGCCCGGGCATCCGCACATCGTTTTCCTGACCTTCGTCGTGGTGGTGGGAACCCTTCTGTTGCATGGGCTTACCTTGCCGTGGGTGATTCGGGTGCTCGGCGTGCAAAGCGATGACGAACGCAAGGACGCGCTCGCCGAGGCGGCCGCTCAGGACAAGGCCGCCCGTGCGGCCGCGGACCGTCTTGAGGAGCTCCTCGATGACAATGACGGCATCGAGGACACCAACGTGCGCAGCCGCGCCGCCGAAATTCTGCGGCACTGGAACACCCGTCGCCGCAACGCGGCATGGGAGCGCCTCGGACGCAGCGACGAGGACGCCGGCGAGAGCCCCATGGCGGCATTCCGGAATCTGCGGCTGGAGATGCTCGAGAAGGAGCGCGAGGTGTTCATCGCCGAACGCGACGCGGGCAATATCGATGACGAGGTGCTGCGCACCGTGCTCCGCGGACTCGACCTCGAAGAGGCCACCATGAATCAGGCCGACCGGTAGCCGCTCACGGCTGGCCGGGCAGCAGCTGCACCATCAACCCATTCGCATCGGCCAGCACCGTGCCCTGCGCGTCGTAGAGCTCCGCGGAGACGAAGGCCTTGCGGCGATCCACCTCGTCGATGCGGCTGCTCGCCGTCAGCGGCACGCCCACCGGCACCACCTGGCGATAGTTGACGTGCAGGAAGGCCGTACGGCTGATGGTGCGGCCCGCCATGATCACCGTCATCCCGAAGAGATGATCGAACAGCAGCGGCAAGATCCCGCCGTGCACGGCGCCGTTACCGCCGAGGTAGAACCGCGGGAAGTCGCCGTGAGCCTCGATACCGTCCGGGCCTGCCTTGTCGATGAACCACGGCGGCAGCAGCAGGTGCCCGTTGGCGGGTTCGTCGGCGACTCGGTTGGCGGGTCCGACGCCTTCGGGCGCCTCATGCGGGTCCATCAGCTCGACGAGCTTCTCGGTGAGATCGGCCGCCTCGTCCCAGCGCGGATCGTCCATATCGGCGGATACCGCGAGATCCTGCAGCCGCCGCACCGCGGTCAGGAAGCGCCCGAACCCCGGCCCCACTGAGGACGGCGAGTACTGCGGGAAACCCCCGCCACGGATTTCACGGATCGCCCGATTCATCTCTTCATGCAGTGCGGCGAGTCTGTCCCCGGCGGCGGTCATGACCTCGAGAGTATGTCCCGCCGCACGATCGTCTGATCCCGGCCCGGCCCGACGCCGATGCACGACATCGGCGCACCGGCGAGCTCTTCGAGGCGAAGCACATAGTCCTGCGCCTTGGCGGGCAGATCGCCGAACTCGCGGGCGGCGGAGATGTCCTCCCACCAACCCGGAAGCTCTTCGTAAACCGGTGTGGCACGGTAGATCTCACTCTGCGTCATCGGCATCTCGTTGGTGCGCTTGCCATCCACCTCGTACCCGACGCAGATCGGAACGGTCTGCAGGCTCGACAGCACATCCAGCTTGGTCAGGAAGTAGTCGGTGATGCCATTGACCCGGGTGGCATATCGGGCGATGACGGCATCGAACCAGCCGCAGCGCCGGGCGCGTCCGGTGGTGACGCCTACCTCGCCGCCGGTCTTGGCCAGGTAGGCGCCGTGCTCGTCGAACAGTTCAGTGGGGAACGGGCCCGAGCCCACCCGCGTGGTGTACGCCTTGAGAATCCCGAGCACGGTGGTGATCTGGGTGGGGCCGATACCGGAGCCCACGGATGCGCCGCCCGCCGTCGGATTCGAGGACGTCACAAAGGGGTACGTGCCGTGATCGACGTCGAGCAGGGTGCCCTGCGACCCCTCCAGCAGTACCGTCTCACCACGTTCCAGCGCCTGGTTGAGCTCAAGACGCGCATCGGCGATGCGGTGCTTGAATCCCTCGGCCTGCTCCAGCACACCGTCGACCACCTGATCCGGGTCGAGGGCCTTGCGGTTGTAAATCTTGACCAGCACCTGGTTCTTGATTTCCAGTGCGGCATGGACCTTTTGGCGCAGAGATTCCTCGTCGAGAACATCGGCGACCCGGATCCCGATGCGCGCCACCTTGTCCTGATAGCAGGGGCCGATACCGCGACCAGTGGTGCCAATCTTCTTGGATCCCAGGTACCTTTCGGTCACCTTGTCGATCGCCACGTGATACGGCATCAACAGATGCGCATCTGCGGAGAGGATGAGCCCCGAGGTATCGATACCCCGCTGCTCCAGACCCGCAAGCTCGGTGAGCAATACGCCGGGATCGACAACGACCCCGTTGCCGATGACGTTCGTCACCCCCGGGGTAAGGATTCCCGACGGGATGAGATGCAGGGCGAAGTTCTCGCCGTTGGGTAGGACGACGGTATGTCCGGCGTTATTACCGCCTTGGTAGCGGACTACCCATTGGACCGAGCCACCGAGCAGGTCGGTTGCCTTGCCTTTCCCCTCGTCGCCCCATTGGGCGCCGATCAGGACTATTGCCGGCATGTGCGTTCTCTGCGCTTCCCTGTTGGCAGCACACACTGTCCTTCCGGCTGGGCGAAGGCGGCGCGACGCTGCGCGTGCAAAATGTTGTTCAGCCGGTGAGCCACTGTATCGCAAGAGCGCAGGCATGCGAGGGCACCGTACGTATTCGCCACCGACGAAGGAGATCCATGGTGAACACCCCGAGCGGCACCGAAACGGCGCCCGCGCGGGTTTTGCTGTTCGGGGTACGCCGACTGCCCCGTGCTCTGCGTGGCCTCCCCGTGGACCAGCTGGCGGATACCGACGCCGTGCGCGCGCTCGTGGACGCCCTTCCGGACGGTGCGACGCGGCTCATCGTGGTCGGCGCGGACGCCGATCTCGGGCAGGTGCTGACCCGGCTGATGCGCGCAGAAAAACTGGACGTGGAACTGGGTTTTGTGCCGGACCGCCGTTCACGCACGCGCCGGATCTATCGGATCGGGATCGGTGCGGCACGACGGGCCCGCGCGGGCCATGCGCACCGGGTGCCGCTTATCCGGGATGACACCGGAACTGCCCTCGCCGGACGTGCGTCATGGCAGAGCACCGACGGCGTCGGGGTCACCGGCGAGGCCACCGTCGATGACACCCTGCTGTTCGAGGGCATCGCCGCCGTCGATGTCGAGCCCATCGAGTCGCTGCCGGGCCTGCGGGCCTCGGTGCGAGGCCGAGCACGGCTAGTTCCCCGTCGCTGGGTGACCGGACGAGCCGCTCAACTGGGCTCCGAGGGGGCCGTCGTCGTCCGTGACGGCGTCGTGGGCCCTCGTCCCGTCACCCGGTCCACGTTCTATCGGCACCAACAGGGCTGGTTGCTCGTCCGGTAGCTTTTGCCCGTGAACGTCAAGCAGTCGGTCCGGCCCAGCCCTGTCTTTCTCGCGCTCGTCGCACTCACCCTCGCCGGGGCGGTGCTCGCATGGTTCGGCGGCAATTCGACCGAGCCGCTGGCCCGCGGTGGGGTATTTGTCTTCGTGTTCGCCGGCTGGGTGGTGTCGCTATGTCTGCACGAGTTCGGGCACGCCTACACGGCATGGCGTTTCGGCGATACGGGTGCGCGCGGATATCTGACGTTGAACCCACTGCAATACACCGATCCGGTGCTCTCCATCGTGCTGCCCCTGGTGTTCATCGCACTCGGTGGCATCGGGCTTCCTGGTGGCGCCGTATACGTGCACACCGCGGGCATGAGCAATCGGCAGCGCACCCTGGTGAGCGTGGCCGGGCCGAGCGCGAATGCCCTACTCGCGGTGCTGATTCTGGGGACGACTGCGCTTTTCGCCGACCGCGAGCACATCGTGTTTTGGGCGGCCATGGCCTATCTCGGATTTCTTCAGGTGACGGCGGTGGTGCTCAACCTGCTGCCGGTGCCGGGCCTGGACGGCTACGGTGCGCTCGAACCCCATCTGAGCCCGAACACGCAGCGCGCACTCGGCAACGCCAAGACGTTCGGATTCCTGATCCTGTTCGTGCTGCTGATGTCGCCGCCGATCAACAGGGCATTCTTCGACGCCGTCTACTGGATCGTCGCGTCATTGGGCGTCGACCCCGATCTCTCGCGCGTGGGCGGCTGGCTGTTCCGCTTCTGGGGCAAGCTGCTCTAGCTGGGCCGTCCCTCCGCGTCGACACGCCGCCTGGTGGCGGGTCCGTATCGCACATTGCCGCCGTAACACGGCGTGTCGACGGAAGTGACGTTAGGACCGAAGCAGCGCGGGCCGGGCCGCCGGATCGCAGTCGTCGAGCAGATCGCAGCACCGCGCGAACTCGTGGTTCTCGCCGATCAACTGAGCGGCACGCGCGAGGGCCGCCACGGCGCGCAGGAAGCCGCGATTGGGCTCATGTGAGTACGGCACCGGACCGAAGCCCTTCCACCCGTTGCGTCGCAACTGGTCCAGACCGCGGTGATACCCGGTGCGGGCGAAGGCGTAGGCGGTCACGGTGCTGCCCACAGAGCCGTCACCGTCCAACGCGTTCTCGGCCAGTTCGGCCCAGGCGATCGAGGCGGAGGGATACGCCGCCGCCACCGCGGCGGGATCCTGGCCATTGAGCAGGGCCGATTCGGCGTCCACGTCTCCGGGTAGCAGCACCGGCTCGGGACCCAGCAGATCATGCATTGGACTCATGGAACCCATTCTGACGAGTACCACCTCCCGTGATCGCGATAGGGTGGGCGCGGTCGATCGCGCCTGCGCAAAAGAGCGCTCAGCACGGATAAGGAACGAGACGCATGGCGAACCCCACCGGTGGAAATTCCGAGGCCAAGCCCGACGCACAGGGCGGCAAGTCTGCGGACTCCGCCGAGCAGTCGGATAGCGCCGCGAACGCCCCGGAGATATCCGACACCGCCGACACCGGCCCGGTTCCCCCGCTCGATGACGCCCAGACCGTCGTGATGGCTCCCGCTAAGCCCGACGTTCCGCGCTACACGGCACCGGGATTTGATGCCAACAAGACCGAGATGATCTCGCCCGTCGGCGACGATCCGAAGACCGAGCTCATCGCACCGCTGGCGACCCAGGCCCGCCCCAAGGTTGCGACCCCCGAGACGATCGCGCCACGCAAAGAGGAGAAGCGCAGCTGGGGCTGGGTGATCGCGCTGGTACTCGTCGTCGCCGCATTGGCCGCGGTGATCGTCCTCGCCGCGGTCATCATCTCGCGCACCAGCGCACCAAAGGCGTCACAAGAAGAGCTGGTGCGCACCAGCATTCAGAACTATGACAACGCCATCCAGACCGGCAACCTGGCGGCGCTGCGGACCATCACGTGCGGCGAAACCCGCGACGGTTACGTCCGCTACCCCGACGCCGAGTGGTCCCAGACGTATCAGAAGGTGGCGGCCGCCAAGCAGTACCCGGTGGTAGCCAGCATCGACGAGGTTGTGGTCAATGGCGAGCACGCCGAGGCCAACGTCACCTCGTTCATGGCGTTCGCGCCGCAGACCCGGTCATCGCGCAGCTTCGATCTGCAGTTCCGCGACAAGGAATGGAAGATCTGCCAGTCCGACTAAACGGATTCCGCCGAGCGCGAGCGATGATGCTCACACTCGGCGAAAACAGCCCTACGCCATTCCGGCGGAGACCGACCGGCCCGCCGACTTCAGGTCGTTGCAGGCCTCGATGACCCGCTCGGTCATGCTGGCCTCGGCCTTCTTCAGGTAGCTGCGCGGGTCGTAGGTCTTCTTGTTGCCCACTTCGCCGTCGATCTTGAGCACACCGTCGTAATTGGCGAACATGTGCCCGGCGATCGGTCGGGTGAAGGCGTACTGGGTGTCGGTGTCGACATTCATCTTCACCACGCCGTAGCGCAGCGAGTCCTCGATCTCCGACTTCAGCGAACCCGAGCCGCCGTGGAACACGAAGTCGAACGGCTTGGAACCCTCAGCCAGACCAAGCTTGGCCGAGGCGACGCGCTGCCCCTCTTCCAGCACTTCTGGCTTGAGCTTGACGTTGCCCGGCTTGTAGACGCCGTGCACGTTGCCGAAGGTAGCCGCCAGCAGGTATCGGCCGTTCTCACCGACACCGAGCGCATCGACGGTCTTTTCGAAGTCCTCGGACGAGGTGTAGAGCTTCTCGTTGATCTCGGCCTCGACGCCGTCCTCTTCGCCTCCGACGACACCGATCTCCACCTCGAGGATGATGTGTGCCTTTGCCGTCGCCGCCAGCAGTTCCTGCGCGATCTGGAGGTTCTCACCGATCGGCACCGCCGAGCCGTCCCACATATGCGACTGGAACAGCGGGTTCTGGCCCGCGGCCACACGCTCCTGCGAGATGGCGATCAGCGGACGCACAAAGCTATCCAGCTTGTCCTTGGGGCAGTGGTCGGTGTGCAGGGCGACGGTGATGCCGTACTTAGCGGCGACGACGTGCGCGAACTCGGCGAGCGCGACCGCGCCGGTCACCATGTCCTTGATGCCCAGGCCCGAACCGAATTCCGCACCACCGGTGGAGAATTGGATGATGCCGTCGCTACCCGCGTCAGCGAAACCCTTGATCGCGGCGTTGATCGATTCCGAGGAGGTGCAGTTGATTGCCGGGAAGGCAAAGGAATGCTCCTTGGCCCGGTTCAGCATTTCGGCGTAGACCTCGGGCGTGGCGATGGGCACTTCGATGACCTCCATGTCAGCTCTGCGGATTCGCCCCTCACCATAAGGCAGCCAGGTTGCCGACAGATATCGACGGTACTGTTGGCGCCGTGAACTTGCTGGCAGCACCCGAATCCGTCACCACTCTGGCACTCATGCCGGATTTCCTAGATCCGATCAAACTGCTCGGTCACTTCGGAACCTTGGCGCTGCTGGGGTTGCTAGTGGTGATCTTCGTGGAATCGGGAGTGCTGTTCCCGGTGCTGCCCGGCGATTCATTGTTGTTCGTGGCCGGGATGCTGGCCGCCGGCACTGCTGCCGCCGCCACCGATGGTGCTTCGCAGGCCAGTTTTCAGCTGTGGCAGCTGCTGGTCTTCATCCCCATCGCGGCCATCCTGGGCGGCCAAGTCGGCTACTGGATCGGTCGGGGCATCGGCACGTCAATGTTCAAGCCGGAGGCCCGCTTCCTCAAGCAGAAGTACCTCGACGAGGCGCACGCCTTCTTCGAGAAGCGCGGGCCGTTCGCCATCGTGATCGCCCGGTTCGTGCCGATCGTGCGAACCCTGGCTCCGATCACTGCGGGTGCGGCCAAGATGAGTTACCCGATCTTCGCCCTGTACAACATCCTGGGCGCGGTGGTCTGGGGCGTCGGTCTCACGCTGCTGGGCTACTGGTTGGGCCAGTTCGAAATCATTCAGAAGCTGCTCGAACCCATCTTCCTCCTGATCGTGCTGGTCTCGGTGGCCCCGATGTTTTTCGAATGGATGCGCCGCCGCAAGGCCGCGAAGAGCCCGGAAGCAGCACCCGAGGCTTAGGTGTGATGTCCAGGGAGTTTGGTCAGTCTGGTGATGGTTGACCGCAACTCTCGACCGCACCTGAGCCCCACCAAAACAGCGCCACAGACGGTGCGCCGGATCGTGGTGTTGCGGTGGCGAGGGCGACTCGGGCCGATGCAGATCGGCGGGGCGCCTGGAGATGGCGGCCTCTATTGTGCACGCGGTCTTGACCCGGTGCCGGATCAACCGGCTCTCCTACATCGCCCGGGTCACCGGCGAGCCGCTACGAACATCCCCATCCCGGATCGCTGATCCACGTCGATGTCACCACATTCGCCAACATCCCCGACGGCGGTGGCCACAAGTTCCTCAGCCGCCAACAAAGCAAACGCAATGCCATCGCCACGGGCCACCACACCGGTGAGCGCGGCGACCCCGCGAACAACTACCGCCCCAGAATTGGAAAAGCATTCGTACACACCGTGATCGACGATAACTCCAGACTCGCCTATGCCGAGATCTGCACCGATGAGAAAGCCGCCACCGCAGTCGGTGTGCTGCACCGCGCAGTGGCCTGGTTCGCCGGGCGCGGTGTCATTATCGAGCGCGTCCTCTCCGATAACGGAGTGGCCTACCGGTCATTGCCCTGGCATCAAGCCTGCACCCAGCTCTGCATCACCCCGAAGTACACGCGCCCCTACCGGCCACAAACCAACGGCAAAATCGAACGATTCCACCGCACCCTGGCCGACGGCTGGACCTACGCACGGTTCTACGAGTCAACCCAACAGCGCAACATCACCCTGCCGGACCGGCTGCACTTCTACAATCACCACCGAGCCCACTCCGCAATCGGAGGCCAGCCACCCATCACCAGACTGACCAACCTCCCTGGACAGCACACCTAGCCGACGTCGAAATCACTCGCCAGCAAGATCCACGGCTATCCGCCAAATATGGGTAAATATGGCGAGGTGCGCGTCATAGCAAACTACGCTAATGTCGCGCTGTGGGGAAGATAAGCAGTTGTCTGACAGCGTTGACGGCGATCGCGCTAGTGGGTTCGAGCTTTACGGCGCCTGCCGGCGCGGAGCCCGCACCGGCAGATGTCGCGGGTGCGTCAGAGGCCGTACAGACGTACATAAACGCAACGAACAACGTCGACGTGCGCCTGATGCGTGCGACGGTGTGCGGTCGCCTCGCCGCCGCCACCTCCGTCGGCACCGACGAACAGGTCCGTCAGGTCATGCAGTCTCAACGCGACCGCATCGGGCTAGCACACATAGAGGTCTTGCATCCGGTGGAGCTGGGATCACCGCCCGGTCAGGTCGATCTGCTGGCCCAGTTGACTTCCGAGCATCACCCGCAGGATCCGGGCGGCAACGGGATCAACCTCGTGTATCACACCGAGAGGGTCAATGGCGCGTGGAAGGTATGCCACGCCCGAAACGAGGGGCACCTCGACGAACCCTGACAAAGCCGGCCTGAATCGAACCGGCGGCGACCTTCAATGTTCTCAACTAGGCACGCTCCACGGGCGTCGTCTCGAATTCGGTCGCCCTGTCCCGGAAAGCTTCCGCAAACGGCTCGGACTTACCGTCGATCGCATGCACGTACACCGTCTCGCCGGTGATGAGATGTTCTCCACCGCGATGTATTTCGAAGTGAAAGGTCATGCTCGCCCTCCCCATCCGGGCGCTGCGCACCCCGATATCGAGGACATCATCGAAGCGGGCCGGCCCGTGATAGTCGATAACCGACTTCACCACGTACATGTGCCCAAAGACCCCATCGCCGGTGGCGTCGCGTGCACCGGTCAGGGCCGCCCAATACTCGGTGAGCGCGGCGTCGAAGTACGCCAGATAGTGGGCATTGAAGACCACGCCCTGCATATCGACCTCGGCCCACCGGACCCGCAACGGATGGAAGAAGCTGAAATCCTCGCGCGCCATCTCAGGCGACCACGTGTGCCGCTTCGAGCAGCATCCACCCGGACAGCTGTACCGACAGGTCCCGTTCGGGCACCTTCGAAGGATTGACCGCACCGGCGATGAACTGCGATGCCGGCGCGTGCGCGGTCGGCAAATCCGCCGTCCGCGTCCAGTCCGCACCGAATAACGGAAGGTCCTCAACGATCAGCCGATTGGCCCAGGCCGCCTCCGCGGAGGTCAGCAGGATGTCGCGGGCCGTAGCCCGCGCATCGGTGTCCTGCGGGGAGTTCTCCGGCAACATCGTGGCCACCAGCGCCAGGTAGCGGGCAAGAATGCCATTGAACAATCCCCCGTCTCCACCGCCGCTGCCCCGGATGACGCCCTCCTCAGTCATCCGATCCCGCACCGCGTAGACGAGACGATGTACACGCTCGGCGTGCCGGGATTCGCCGGTCCGCACCGCGAGCTCGGTCTCCAGTCCCAGCACCACGCCCTGGCAGTAGGTGTACGTAGCCCGTTCCAGGGTGCCGTCCTCCTGTATGCCGTCGATGACCAGATGCGATTCGGGGTCGACGAGAGTCCTGTCGATCCAGTCGGACATCACCTCGGCTCGCCACACTCTTCCGGTGCGCGCCAACACGATTGCCGCCGGGCCGTTGGCGGGGGTGTTGAAGAACCTGTCCTGTTTACGCCACGGTATGCCGCCCCCGTACTGCGGCATCCACGCATCGAGGAACTGCTGCCGCAACCGATTCAGCGCACGGGGACGCTCCAGGCCCAACAGCTCGGAGGCCCGTTGCATCGCCAGCGCCAACCAGGCCATATCGTCGTAGTACTGGTTGGTCCACATGAACACGTTGCGGAAGCGGTGTGCGCGTTGCATATCCGCGATGTACTTGAACCGGTCGGGGCGCGGGTCGCGCAGCTGCGCGTCGATCAGACAGTCCTGCAGATGCGCCTGCCACCAGTAGTGCCAGTTCTTGAACCAGGTGGCACCCGGCGCGGGCGGCCAGGTGACGATGCCCAAGCGCATGCGCGGTAGATGCCACAGCGGCGAGAAGTGTCTGGCGGTGATTGCGGCTTCGGCGCTACTGGCGCGGTTGGCCCACAGCACATCCATGCACTCGATACTAGGGGTGGCTCATCCTCTGGTCACCACGCCTCGGTCAAGTCGGCGTGCTGGCGGATCCAGGCATGCATGGCTATACCTGCGGCGACTCCCGCGTTGATACTGCGCGTAGATCCGAACTGGGCAATCGAAACCGTCATTACCGCACCGCCTTTCGACAACTCGGTGACACCCGGCCCCTCCTGCCCGAACACCATCAGGCAGTCCGCGGGCAGTGCCGCGGTCTCTAGGGGTACCGATCCGGGAACGTTGTCGACGGCCACCACCGTCAGGCCGGTCAGCTTCGCGTACTCCAGAAGCTGCTCAGTGCTGTCATGGTGCATCAGGTGCTGGTAGCGATCGGTGACCATGGCACCACGCCGATTCCAGCGGCGCCGGCCGACGATATGCACGGTGCGCACCGCGAAGGCGTTGGCTGTGCGCACCACCGTCCCGATATTGGCGTCGTTTTCGAAGTTCTCGATGGCTATATGCAGCCGGTGCCGCCGCGTATCGATATCCGCGACGATCGCCTCACGTCGCCAATACCGGTAGGCGTCAACCACGTTGCGGGCATCGCCATCACGCAGGAGCTCTGGGTCATAGCGCGGGTCCGTCGGCAGCGGCAGCCCCCGTTCGGCCGCCCATGGCCCCACTCCGTTGCCGCTGGCGCCCCACAGGGACGGCTCTGTCGGGCAAGGAGGCTCTTCCTTCGAGTCCTGATGGTCCTTCGAGTCCTCACTCACGGTTCATCCAGACCGCCGCGTGGGTGCCGATCACCGAGAGTGTCCCGGCGAGCACCGCGGCGTTGATCTCGCCCTGGAGGCACAACGACGGCTGCAGCTGCACGGCGTCGAGGGCGGCATCCGGAAGCACCAGCACCGACGCCCCGTAGATCGCACAGCTGCGCGCCAGCCCCTCCCCGGGCAGCGTCGGCGCCACCGTCACCATGAGTGGACCACCGCGCTCAGCCGACTCGTCGCGGTAGCGCGGCGCGACCCCCGAGATGTTCAGGCCCAGCAGCGAGAATCCGTTGCCGGTGAAGGCGTTCGGATCCCCCAGGTCCACCTGGCTGATCTGCTGCCCGCTTGCCCGCCAGGCCTCCATGCTCTTGGTGACGATCACCAGACCGGAGTCGTTCTGTGGGGTGGGCAGCAGCCCCATCGGGTAGGCCACCGGGTAGGCCACCGTGGTTCCCGGGATGCGATCCTTCGCCGAATACGCGTACACGCCGCGTACCGCGCTCTGGTTCTGCATCGGCCCCAGGCACACCGTGCCGGTCAATCGATCGGGAGTCGGGGCCGTCAGCGGATGCACGGACAGGTCGGCCAGGTCACGACAGCCGTTCAACGCCGGCACTTCCAGTGGATGCGCCAAAGACCCGTACAACCCGAAACGTAGATCCTGGGCGGCGGCAGGCTTCTGCCCCGGTGTGGCTGCGGCCCCCGTGATGTCGACCAGCACATACCCGTTCTGGAATCGCAGGTTGGCGACACTGAGATTCCACCCCAACAGGCTCTGTGTTTCACCGACTTTGGCGGTCTGGGCGCCGTAAACCAGCTGTTTGTCAGGGTCTTTCGAGCAGCCCGCCAAGATCAGGGACCCGGCGAGCAACGCGACGAGGGCCCGACGGAGGGTCACGATCCGGCCAGGCCGAGATCCGCCAGTCCCAACACATACCGATAGGGAACACCTTCTGCGCGGATGGCCTCGGCGGCACCGGTGTCACGGTCGACAACGGTGGCCACCCCGATCACCTCGCCACCGGCCTCACGGACCGCATGTACGGCCGTGAGCGCGGACCCGCCGGTGGTGCTGGTGTCTTCGACCACCAGGACCTGTTGCCCCGAGACCTCAAAACCTTCGATAAGCCGTTGCATGCCATGAGCTTTCACCGACTTGCGCACCACGAACGCGTCGATGGGCCGTCCGGGGGCGTGCATGACCGCCGTCGCGACGGGATCTGCGCCGAGAGTCAGTCCACCCACACCGGCATAGCCCCAGTCGCTGGTCAGCTCCCGCACCAGTCGCCCGATCAACGCACCGGCACGGTGATGCAGAGTGGCCCGTCGCAGGTCGACGTAGTAATCAGCTTCCTTGCCCGACGACAACGTGACCCTGCCGTGCACCACCGCGATATCGCGGACCAAGGCCGCCAACTCGTCGCGCTCGGCCGGGTTCAGATCCGGTCCTAAATCAAGTTCTGCCACGACCCCGTCCTACCACGTTGTTGAATTTCCGCACCAAACCTCTTGGTATTACCCGCGTTACCGATGTGATCGCCTTGTATTGCAACCCGGGAACGCTGAGCACCTTACCGGCGGCGATGTCCTGCAGGCACGCGTTGACCACATCATCGACCTGGAGCCACATGAATTCCGGAATGGTGCCCATCTCAATTCCGGCCCGTTCGTGAAACTCGGTATGGATGAATCCAGGGCACAGCACGTGCATACCAACGCCGGTACCCAACAACCCATTTGCCAATCCTTCGGTGAAGGAGACCACCCAGGCCTTGGACGCCGAGTACGTCGAGCCGCGCCCGGACACCAGGCCTGCCACGCTCGCGACGTTGATGACCGTGCCCGCACCGGCCTCGACCATCGAGGGCAGGGCCGCGCGGGTCAGCTCCATGACCGCGGTGACATTGACGTCGAGCTGCGCGCGCAACAGTTCGGGCGCTGCCGTCCAGAACTCGCCGGCAGTGGCGAAACCGGCGTTGTTGACCAACACGGAGACCCCGGCGGCGACGCGCTCGGCGACCTTTGCGCGATCGGCGGGATCGGCCAAATCGGCGGGCAGCGCCTCGGCGTGGACGCCATACCGGCAGGTGAGCTCGTCGGCGAGTGCACTCAGGCGCTGTTCGTCACGGGCAACCAGCACCACGTCGTATCCGAGGGAGGCGTACTTGCGGGCGAAACCGCCCCCCAGGCCCGAGGTGGGGCCGGTGACCAGGGCCCCGGGGCGTACGGAATTCGCGGATGAACCGCTTGCGTGAAGACCGTCAGGCGCGGATGAACCGCTTGCGTG
The DNA here is from genome assembly GCA_002013415.1 of Mycobacterium sp. D16Q14. Taxonomy (GTDB): domain Bacteria; phylum Actinomycetota; class Actinomycetes; order Mycobacteriales; family Mycobacteriaceae; genus Mycobacterium. The sequence continues at coordinate 71,790 of MAEX01000002.1, read as the reverse complement.
AAGACCATCAGGCGCGGATGAACCGCTTGCGTGAAGACCGTCGGTCATGGTTGGTCAGCGTACCGGCTGGCCGCATACCCCTCACTGGTCGTATAACCGGTACTGATAGTTACTAGTACAAATTGTCCGGAATCAGCCGCTTGCGCGAGCAAGCGTTGCTAGCATCGCGAAATGTTTGACCGGCTAGTGGTGCGGCTCATCGCGCGTCAGCGCTGGATTTACCCGGTACTCGTCGCGCTGTGGATCGCCGCGGGCACCTACATAACCACCGCACCGAAGGTTGCACTGCCTACCCCGGAGGCCACCCCGACCGCGCAGGCCGTCAGCGCCATGTCGCTCAGCCAACCGAAGACGGTGAGCTACGAGGTGTCCAGTAACGGCCGACCCGTCACGGTGTCCTACCTCGACGAGAAGGGCCAGTCCAAGCTCTTCAATGGCCCCGCACCCTGGCACACCAGCTTGACCACCAGCGACCTCGGATTCACGGCGGGCGTGACCGCGATATCGACCGACACCGTCACCTGCCGCATCACCGTCGACGGCACGGTGGCCGACGAGAAGACCGACGCCGGCCGCACCCCTTCGGTGAGCTGCAATCTCGTCGCATTTCAGAAACTCGAGCCACAAGGCGGCCACTGATGCACGACAGCCCCATATTCGGACGCTTCGCCGGTGTCATCAGCAGGCATGCCGCCGTGATCGTCGGGCTCCTGATGATGGTGGCCGGCGGTCTGATGGCATCGGCACCCAACCTCGAAGAACTCGCCCTGACCCACGGCAGCCCCATGATGCCGACCAACACCCAATCCGCCGCGGCCCTCAAACACATGGCCAAGGCGTTCGGGGAGTCCGAGTCGAACAACACCGCCGCGGTCGTCGTCGTCAAGGACCAGCCGTTCACCGAGGAGGATCGCCAGTTTCGTGCCCACCTGATGAAGGAGCTGCGAGCCGACACCGCGCACGTCGAACCGGGTATGGACATGTGGTCCGATCCGCAATTCGCCACCGCATCCGAAAGCCCAGATAAGAAGGTGGCGCTCGCCCAGCTGCAGCTGGCCGGGGAGATCGGCGGACCCAAGGCCATGGAATCCGCCAAGGCCGTGCAACACATCCTCGATAACATCGCGAAGCCGCCGGGCACCACCGTCTATGCCACCGGAACGAGCCAGGCCGCCGCAGACCAGATCAACACGATGATGCGTGATGTCGTGATCATCGGAGGGCTGTCGCTCGTGCTTGTCGGCGGTCTGCTGCTTTTGGTCTACCGCTCACTTGTGGTCGCGTTCCTGCCACTGATCACCGTGGGCGTTGCCGTCGGTATCGCGACCCCGGTGACCAGCTTCCTCACCTTGGCGGGGCTGATTCCCACGTCCATGATGACCAACGCGTTGATGGGTGCGCTGGCGCTGGGCGCCGGCACCGACTACTCCATCTTCTTCATCGGCCGCTATCAAGAGGGCAGGCGTGCCGGCCTCAGCATCGACGACGCGTTCCGCGCCAGTTACCGGGGGGTGGCACCGGTTGTGATCGCGTCCGGGCTGACTGTCGCGGGTGCGTTGTCCTGCATGTCATTCGCGCAACTGGACATGATGAAATCCATGGGCCTGCCGGGGGCCATCACGATGATCTTCACCGTGCTGTCCGCGGTGACGGTGACGCCCGGCGCACTGCTCATCGGGGCTCGCAGGTTCGGCTGGTTCGAGCCCAGATCGACCATCCGGTCGACTCGACTGTGGCGCCGGGTCGGTATCCGGGTGGCGCGTTGGCCCAAACCGATATTCATCACGACGTTCACCGCCTTGATCCTGCTCATGATGGTGATCCCCAGCGCCTCCTTCAACTACGACGAACTGCAGTTCATCCCGAAGGACATGCCCAGCGCAGCCGGTATGAACGCGATTCAGGAACACTTTCCCGCAGGACAGATGAATCCCGACATGATCTTGATCCGGGCTCCGGAGGACCTGCGCACCTCGGCCAACATCGGGCTCCTGGAGAAGGCCGCACAACAGATCACCAAGCTGGACAGTGTGGCATCGGTGCAGTGGATCACCCGGCCCACCGGCATGCCGATGGATCAAACCTCACTGATGTACAGCGTGAAGATGGCCGGAACGATGATGTCGCAGAACAAGATTGTCATGGAACAACGGCAGCAGCGGATGCACGCCATGACCACCGACATGAACTCGATGATGAGTACGCTCGAAGGACTGCAAGGCACCTTACGGACCGCGCAGCAAGGTGCCAGGCAATTCAGTGCCGCCGCCCAACCCATCCAATCCAGCCTGAATCAGCTTAAGTCACAGCTTAATTCGGCAATGGGACCCGTTCGTGAAGCAGTGCGGGCCCAGCCCAACTGTGCCGCCGATCCGATGTGCGTGGGTGCGCAATCGACCTTGTCCAACTTCGAGAACATGTCGAGTGTCACCGACCAGATGCGCAGCCTCGTCAGTACTTCGGGTTCCATGACCGGGGGCTTGACCCAGGCCGCGCGGACGATGCCGCGCATGGTCGAGTCCATGTCCTCGATGCAGGATCTGATGACCGAGACCAACGAGCAGATGACCCAGATGATGTCGCAGATCGACACCATGACCTCGCTCATGCAGGACCTCGGCCGAAGCAGCGCCGGTACCGGAGATTACTTTTACTTCCCCGCACAGATGCTCTCGGACCCACGATTCAAGCCGTACCTGAAGATGATGTTCTCCGAGGACGGCACCACCACCCGGATGATCGTCATCGGCAGCGGGAGCAGCTACGGCGACGAAGGCATCCAGCGCGTCCGAGACCTGGCGCATGAGATGAAGTACGCACTCAAGGGCACTCGCCTGGAGGGCAGCGTGATCGAAATCGCCGGGCCGGCAGCCCTGATCGGCGATATGCGGGCGATGCTCGACCGCGACGAGAAGCTGATCATGATCGGCTGCCTGACGGTGATCTTTACAGTGGTACTGCTCCTGCTACGCGGGCTGGTGGCTTCGCTGATCGTTATCGGCTCGGTCTTGGTGTCCTTCGCGTCCACCCTCGGGCTGGCCCTGGTGATCTGGCAGCATGTGCTCGGCATTCAGCTGCACTGGTCGGTGCCGGTCGCGGTGTTCGCGATCCTCATATCGGTAGGCGCCGACTACAACCTGCTAGTCGCGTCGCGCTTCAAAGAAGAGATGAGCGCCGGCATCCGCACGGGTGTCGTCCGCGCCATCGCCGGCACCGGCGGCGTGGTGACCACGGCGGGACTGGTGTTCGCCATGACACAGTTCGCCATGATGGGGTCGAGTCTGGTCAACATCGCACAAATGGGTTCGACGATCGGGCTGGGCTTGATCATCGACACGTTCGTGGTGCGCACCTTCACGGTGCCGACACTGGCGGTAATTCTCGACAAGAAGTTCTGGTGGCCGCTGCCGATGAACCAGCTCTGGCGACGTTCCTAACGGACGTGCGGCTGGCTGCCCTGACCCACGGGGGCGGGCTGCCGGTCTCCGGCGGGCGCGGAACTGCTGCCGACGGGCCGGCTGGGGCGTTCCGCGGCCTGGATGGGCGAGGGCGCCGACTCCCCGGACGGGGGCAGTACCCGCAGCAGGTCGTTGAACTGGCGGACGGCCTTGAGGCCCTCGTCCCACTGCTCACGGTTGCTGTTGATCGGCAGCGCGGCCAGCGTCCAGTGTTGTTCGTTCCACAACACCTCCGCCGTCTCGGTCGCGGTGTGGGCGAAGGTGACCATGCGCCGGTCGCAGGCCCGACGGGCGGCATCCAGATTGGTGGAGTAGACCATGCGCGGGCCGATGGCGCCCAGCAGCCAGATATCGGATTCGCGGGGTTCCTGCATCACCTTGAGCCGCAGGTCCACCATGACGTTGGTGCCCACCTTGCGGTGCAGCGCGACGATGGTCGCGACATCTTCCAGGTCAAAGACATAAACGGCCTCGCCGCGGATCTGACCGAGCACCACGTTGGCGGCCGCGGCCGATCCCGCGCTCGACATCACGCCGCGGTTCCAGCGCTTGACGATCTCTTTGTCCTGCGACATGTAGTCGAAGCCGTGAGATCGCGCCCAGGCCTTCCGGCGGTGTCCGCGGCTGCGGCGGCGGCCGATATCGACGTACAGCAGCACGCCCGCACAGACGAAGCAAAGTGCGGACAGCGTGAACCAAAGTAGAGCCATCCGCGACAGCCTAACCGGTGCCGGCCCAACTACCGCGCGGAGCGCTCGGATCGTGACCAAGAGTTACCGGTCCGTGATGGCCGGAGCGGCGCCGCGAGCGTGCGCACACTGGGAGAAATCAGCCGAAATCTCTCAGTGAGCGCACCCTCGCGGTTACCTGCCGAGGCGTCAGCCCAGGATGAGCGATTCGCCGTCGGCGCTCAGGTTCACCGGAACGACGTCGCCGTCGTGCACCTCACCGGCCAGCAGCTGCTTGGCCAGCTTGTCGCCGATCGCCTGTTGTACCAAGCGCCGCAACGGACGCGCCCCGTAAATCGGGTCGAATCCGCGCTGGGCCAGCCAATTCTTGGCGGGCCCGGACACCTCGAGTGTCAACCGCCGTTGGGCCAGCCGCTTCTGCAGCTGTTCCAGCTGGATGTCGACGATCCGCACCAGCTCTTCGGGGTTGAGTGACTCGAAGATGAGCACGTCGTCGAGCCGGTTGATGAACTCCGGCTTGAACTTGGCGCGCACCGCGGCCATCACCTGCTCCTCGGAGCCACCGGCCCCCAGGTTTGAGGTGAGGATCAAGATGGTGTTCCGGAAGTCCACCGTGCGTCCCTGGCCGTCAGTGAGACGTCCCTCGTCGAGCACCTGCAGCAGCACGTCGAATACGTCCGGGTGCGCCTTCTCCACTTCGTCGAACAGCACCACCGTGTACGGGCGTCGCCGCACCGCCTCGGTTAGCTGACCGCCGGCGTCGTATCCGACGTATCCGGGCGGGGCACCGACAAGCCTTGCGACCGAGTGCTTTTCGCCGTACTCGGACATGTCGATGCGCACCATGGCGTGCTCGTCGTCGAACAGGAAGTCCGCGAGTGCCTTGGCCAGCTCGGTCTTACCCACGCCGGTGGGCCCTAGGAACAGGAACGAACCGGTGGGCCGGTTGGGGTCGGCGACACCGGCCCTGGCGCGGCGCACCGCATCAGAAACCGCCTCGACGGCCTTCGCCTGGCCGACGACCCGCGCGCCCAGCACGTCTTCCATGCGCAGCAGCTTGGCGGTCTCGCCCTCCAGGAGCCGCCCGGCCGGGATACCGGTCCAGGCCGACACCACGTCGGCGACATCGTCGGGCCCCACCTCTTCCTTGAGCATGACGCTTTCGCGCGCCTGGACTCCCGGAAGCGCGGCCTCCAGTTGCTTCTCCAGGTCGGGGATGCGCCCATAGCGCAGCTCCGCGGCCTTACCCAGATCGCCGTCGCGCTCGGCGCGATCGGATTCACCCTTGAGGGTCTCCAACTGCTCCTTGAGATCACGGACCACGTCGATGGCGTTCTTTTCGTTCTGCCAGCGGGCGGTGAGCTCCGCGAGACGCTCCTTCTTGTCAGCCAGCTCTTCACGCAGCTTCACCAGGCGCTGCTTGGAGGCCTCGTCGTCTTCCTTGGACAGCGCCATCTCTTCGATCTCGAGACGGCGCACGACGCGCTCGACCTCATCGATTTCGACAGGGCGCGAATCGATTTCCATCCGCAGACGGGACGCGGCCTCGTCGACCAGGTCGATGGCCTTGTCGGGCAGGAAGCGCGAGGTGATATACCGGTCGGACAGGGTGGCCGCTGCCACCAGCGCGGAGTCGGTGATCCGCACGCCATGGTGGATCTCGTAGCGCTCCTTGATGCCGCGCAGAATGCCGACGGTGTCCTCCACCGAGGGCTCACCCACCAGGACCTGCTGGAACCTGCGCTCCAGGGCGGCGTCCTTCTCGATGTACTTGCGGTACTCATCGAGGGTGGTGGCGCCGACCAACCGCAGCTCACCGCGGGCGAGCATGGGCTTGATCATGTTGCCGGCGTCCATCGCCGACTCACCGGTCGCGCCCGCACCCACGATCGTGTGCAGCTCGTCGATGAACGTAATCAACTGCCCCGCAGAGTTCTTGATTTCATCCAGCACCGCCTTGAGGCGTTCCTCAAACTCGCCCCGGTACTTGGCGCCGGCGACCATCGAGCCCAGGTCCAGCGATACAACGGTCTTGCCGCGCAGGCTTTCGGGCACGTCACCGGCGACGATGCGCTGCGCCAGTCCCTCGACGATGGCGGTCTTACCGACACCGGGCTCGCCGATCAACACCGGATTGTTCTTGGTCCGTCGACTGAGGACCTGCACGACGCGGCGGATCTCGGTGTCACGACCGATCACCGGGTCGAGTTTGCCTTCGCGGGCCAGAGCAGTCAGGTCGGTGGAGTACTTCTCCAAGGCCTGGAATGTCGCTTCGGGCTCGGCGCTGGTCACCCGCCCGCTACCGCGCACCTGTACAAAGGCATCGCGCAGCGCGTTCGGCGTGGCGCCGTTGTTGGCGAGGAGTTGAGCGATCCCCGATTCCCCCGCATCACCGGTGGCCAGGCCCACGAGCAGGTGCTCGGTGGATACGTAGTCGTCATTGAGCTCGGTGGCGAGCTGCTGTGCCGTGGTGATCGCAGCGATGGAGTCACGCGAGAGCTGCGGGTTGGCACTGGCATTGCTGACCTGGGGTAGCCGGTCGGCAATGGCCTGCGCCTCGTTGCGCACGGTCGCAGGGTCGACGCCCACAGCCTGCAGCAGTGGCGCGGCGATGCCATCGGTCTGGCTCAGCAGCGCCACCAGCAGGTGCGCGGGACGGATTTCAGGGTTGCCCGCCGTGGTCGCTGCCTGGAGGGCAGCTGTCAGCGCAGCCTGGGTTTTGGTGGTCGGATTGAACGAGTCCACAACACCTCCATTGGGTTGAGAGAAATTCTTGTCGGTAGTTCCAACGCCGTCAGCCTTGAGTCTGTTCCACTCAACTTTGAGAATCTCCGCGGTGCTGCGTCTACCTCATCACACCTGGAGGCACTCCGAACTAAATCCGGAATCACACGCGGTGACCGCGACCCTCCAGCAGCTCGCCGACTCGCGACAACATCGGAAGCACCCCGCCGCGCAGAACCGATCGGAGCTGGCGATTGAGCGGGGACTGCGGATCGAATCCGCTCAAGGTGAACCACAGCTGGGTGCCACCGATCCGGGGAATCAGTCGCCACGTCATACGCAGGGCGGTGATTCCACCCAGGATCGGAATCATGAAGGTGGACACGATGAGCTCGGGCTCACGCACCTGCAAGAACTCCATATCGACCCTTCCGGCGAATCCGAGAAGCGGAATCGGATAGGTGGTTACGGACAGCCGGCCGCCGGTTTCCACCGACACCAAATCGTGGTCGTTCACCAGGTCGCCGACAAACTCCTTCGAGGTAATGACCTGCCACACAGTGCGCGATGAGTGGCGATAGAACTCGCCCAGGCTGAACGCCGTCGCGTCATCGGGCGGGGGATCGTCACCCGGCTCCGGAATAGTCAACAGCTCTTCGATGCGCGACATGACCAATGCCCAGATATCGCGAACGAGAACGCGCAGCCGCCCATGAGCTGGATTGGCGAGGTCAAATCCATCATGCACAACCAGTAATCGCGTCCCGCCAGGCTCCGGATGGAGCGTCCATGTGACACGCAAATCCCAGGAGTCCTCCGGTGTGGTGAATCGATAGACCAAGCGCTCGCCCGGCGCGACGTCAGTGAACTCGCACTCCCCGCGCCCGCCGAAGCTCACCTCCGGCAGCGGGAAGGTGGTGAACGCGAAGGACTTGCCAACCGCCACCGAGTCCTCGCCGATGTCGGTGGTCCAATCGGAGATCGAGGCGGCCGACGTAATGGCGCGCCACACCTGGTCGGCCGGATACGGGAAGTACTGCCCAACCGTCACCGATGTCAGGTCGTCCCGCGACGCGGTCATACCCCTGAGATACCGCAGATACGTGATCTGCGTGGGCGTTCAGGCGGATACATCAGTGACCAGACAGTGCGGAGGCCGGTCCCGGTCGGCCCGCGCGCTGTCGATACATCGCCCAAGCTTGCCCATGATCCCGGGCCAGCCACGCTCGGAAATCGTCCGATAGATGCGCGACGCGGAATCGCTCATATCGAACCCGTCGTGACGCAGCGTGACCATGGTGCCGCCCGGAACCTCGTGCAGTGCCCACGTCACCGTCCACTCCGTCTGCTTCGACGACTTCATATCCCACCAGCGGATCGACAGCACCCTATTTGGGGTAGCCGCGAGCACCTCACAGGACAGCGCACCCGAGAAGTCGGCGATGGGCAAGGGAAAGGCATTGAAACGGAACCGGGTACCCACCTGCGGCCGAAAACCAATCGGGTCCATCAGCCATTCCTCCATCGCATCAGGACACGCCATCACGCTCCACACTCGCGCGGACGGATGCGGATAGAACTGGTCCAGGATGATGGTGGCGATGTCGTTCGCGTCGTCGGGCACGGCACTCTCCAGATTGATTGGGTTACCTTTCATACCCCATCAATCTGGGTCATCGCCGTGTTCTCATTTGTTAGCCAGGCAAACTCGGTCCGCATGGGGGCTCGCGGGTGCCCCCATCGGTAGGCATAGTCGCTGCACGATCGATGAGACGCCCAAACTTGGTCATCGCAGTCGGCCAGAATCGATCGGAGAGGGCCGCCATCCGCCGCACTGCAGGGTCATCGCTGCTGAATGCCGGCCGGCTCAAGACCACCCTGGTTCCGTTCGGAACCGCACACAATGTCCACGCGGTTCGCCAGGCCATGGGGGCGGGAAGTTTCGTATCCCACCAGGAAATCGCCAGCATTTCGTTTGGCGTAGCCACCAAGACTTCACCGGCAATGTTCCCACAAGAGTTGGCAATCGGCGCCGGAAGATCCATGAGCCGATAACGCGTACCCGCCACCGGACGGAACCCGACCTGTTCGACGAACCAATCCCCCATGACATTGGGGTCGACCAAAACACTCCACACTGGTTCGGGAGAGTGTGGGTAGAAGAAATCCGCGACAGCGCCAGTCGGATCGTGTAAATCACCTACAGCGCATACTCCAATGTCGGTGGTGACACCTCATGTACCCCACGAAACTGGCGAGCGCCGAAATTGAATCGATTAGCTAAGCAAACCTAATTCGGAAGCATTAATCGTAAGGTACCGGTCGACGGTAGGAGCCAAAATGGCAACCAGCTGCTCCCTGGTGAGAGCAACCAGGGGATCGATCTTGAGGGCGTATCGCAGGAGCGCGGTCCCGACCATTGAGGTGGCCGCCAGCGCGAATCGCGTCCACTCCTCGGGCCCCCGCCTAACTCCTCACTGACCGCGGCCAGCACGTAGTTCCGCATGAACTCACGAAACACGCGATGTACATCGTCGTTGGTGGTGGCGGACCGCTTGCATCCAAACAGGAACCGGAGCTGGTCTCCACATGAGGTGCCGACAGGAATTTCGTGATTCCCCATACACCTGCACCAACCGTTACCGGCAAACACCATTACCGCATACCCACCCGGCCTGTAGTGGCGAAAGCATGCAAAATCGGCAAATCCCAGCACATGATTGTACCGCCGCGGAACTGCTCCCTCTCCGATCTGACCTCACGCAGTCCCAGACGGGCCGGGAACTTCCCTCCTAGACTGGCGTCTCGGTAGGCAGGACCCCGGAAAGGTGAGGCAACAGAAGCTCGTGGGCCTTGAGGACGTCGAAGCGCTGCACGACTTGGTCGGCGGGGTCGAGCTATCGGGGGAAAAACTTGTCAGAAGCTTCTATAGCCGCTGGTTCGCCATCGACCCCACCGTCGGCGATCTCTTTCCCGCCGACATGTCCTCGCAACGCGAGCATTTCCGTCAGGCACTGCAGTTCGTACTCTGGGAGATGGCGGCATACCGCACCGAAGGCCTGGTCAACTTCCTCGCCCAGCTAGGTCGCGATCATCGCAAGTTTGGGGCCACCGACAGCCAGTACGGCACCATGCGTCAGGCCTTGCTCGACACCACACGTGAGGTGCTGCAACCGATTTGGGACCAGCGGATGGAGGCCACCGCCACCGAGGTCTACACGGTCATGATCGAGGTGATGCGCAGCGCCGCCGCCTCGGATAGCGGCCAGCCTTGGTGGGACGGGAAGGTCATCGAATACCACCGAACCTCAAGAGATCTCGCCTTGATCAGGCTGAAGCTCAACGCGCCCATGAACTACCACTGCGGACAGTACGTTCATGTGCAGGTACCGCAGAGTCCGCGGAGCTGGCGCTATCTCAGCTTGGCCATTCCACCGGATCCTGAGGGCTACATCGAATTTCACGTTAAGGCGGTACCCGGCGGACTTGTCAGCGGCGATATGGTCAACAAGACCAAGGTGGGCGACACTTGGCGAATTTCGCCGCCGCTCGGCGCGCTGTCGGTGAACCGTGACGGTGGAGACGTACTGATGGTGGCAGGCAGCACCGGTATCGCACCGCTGCGGTGCCTCATCATGGAGCTGTCCCAATGGGCCGAGAATCCACGGGTTCATCTGTTTTACGGGGCACGCTATCCGCAGGAACTCTATGACCTGTGGACACTGTGGCATATCGCCTCGATGAATCCGTGGCTGTCGGTCACACCGGTCACCGAATACCCACGAAACCCGGACTGGGCCAACGAATACCACGATCCGACACCACCCCGCGGCCTCCATGTCCGCCAAACGGGGCTGCTCTCCGAGGTGGTAACCGCCTATGGGGGTTGGGGTGACCGCCAGATTCTGCTCGGCGGCTCGGCATCGATGATCCAGGCCACCAAGGAGGCCCTGGTCTCAAAGGGGGCCGATGCCTCCAGGATTCAGCACGACCCGGTCTAGCGTTGCTGACGCGGCTGCCAGACCACCACAGCGGTGCTCTTGGGAATGATCGCGACCTCGCGACCCGATGTCGCCGCACGCAACTGGGCTACCTCGGCCGCCAATTCGGACAACTTGGCCTGCAGGGCCTCTACCTGGTTGGTCAGTTCGATAACCCGCTTGATACCAGCGAGATTGACACCCTCGTCCTGTGACAGGCGCTGCACTTCGCGCAGCAGATCCACATCACGCTGCGAGTAGCGCCGACCTCCACCACTCGTGCGCTCCGGCCTGACCAGCCCAAGCCGGTCGTAGGTACGCAGCGTCTGCGCGTGCATTCCGGCGAGCTCGGCGGCCACCGAGATCAGGAAGGTACGAGCACCCCGCTCCGGATGGCGGCGGGACGTCATCGCGCACCCGCCCAGCCGGCCCGCGGATCGAATCCGCTCGCCTTCTCGGCCACCTGGTAGCGCTGCAATGCCTCCAGGGCACTGTCTTCCAGCTTCGAGGGCACCGCGACCTTGACGGTGACCAGCAGATCGCCGTTACCGCCCGCACGCTTAGGGATACCGCGGCCGCGCACCCGCAGGATGCGCCCGTCGGAGGTGCCCGCAGGCACCTTCACCCCGACACGGCCCTCCAATGTGGGGACGGAAACCGTGGCACCCAGAGCTAATTCGGTGAAACTCACCGGAACGGTGAGGGTCAGATCATCCCCGTCGCGGGTGAAAACCTTGTCGGGCCGCACATGCACGGTGACATACAGGTCACCGGAAGGAGCGCCGCGCAAACCGGCCTCACCCTGTCCGGCCAGCCGAATACGTTGTCCGTCGTCGACTCCCGGCGGAATCCGCACGGTGATGGTGCGGGTGCGAGTGGTCACCCCGGTGCCCTGGCAGTCCGTGCAAGGGTTCTCGATGATCGAGCCCGTACCGCGGCAGTCGGCGCATGGTTCGGAGAAGCCGAAAGCACCCTGGTTGCGATTGATGACTCCGCTGCCGTTGCACGCGCCGCAGACCTTCGGGCTGGTGCCGGGGCGAGCACCGCTGCCGTGGCAGGTGGTGCATGGCGCCGGACTGGTGAGCCGCAGCGGAACCGACACGCCCTTGCACGCCTCGACGAAGTCGAGCTGGGTTTCGGTCTCCAGATCGTTTCCGCGGCGCGGACGACTGGCACGCGGCTGCGCACGCTGCCCGAATAGGCCACCGAACAAGTCGCCGATTCCACCTCCACCGGAGGTGTCGGCATTGCCGAAGAGGTCATTCAGGTTGAACTCGGCGCTATTGCTGCCACCGCCGAATCCACCGCCACCGCCAAATCCGTTGTCGCCAAACCGCCGTCCGTACCCACCACCGGCGAAGAGCCGACGGGTCTCGTCGTACTCCTTGCGCTTGGCCGTATCCGACAACACATCCTTGGCCTCGCTGACGGCCTTGTAGCGATCCTCGGCGGCCTGGTTACCCGGGTTGCGGTCCGGGTGATTCTCGGCCAGCAGCTTGCGCGCGGCCTTCTTGATCTCGTCTTGGGTCGCGGTGGAGGAGACGCCGAGCTCCTTGTAGAAGTCCTTCTCGACCCATTCACGTTGCGTCACCCGACATCACCTCCTTCGCGTCCATCGGGTCGTGCTGTGCAGTTCTTACTCTGATTCTGTCTTGGATTGCGTATCGGGATCCCCAAATTCGGATCCTGTTTCGGGCTGACCCTGCGCCGTGTCGCCGCTTTCAGGCGCGGCCGGATCTTTCGGACTGCCGTCGGTCACCACGACCATCGCGGTCCGGAGCACCCGATCACCCATCTGGTAGCCCTTACGCAGTACCGCAGCCAACACGGGGTGGCCATCCTGGCCATCGTGCTGAACCGCCTCGTGTAGCGAGGGATCGAAGTCGTCCCCCTCGGCACCGAATGTCACCAACCCCAGCCCTTCAAAGGCTGCGGTCAGCTTGTCCGAAACACTGCGCAGCGGACCTGCTTCCAGGTCGCCATGCTCCCGCGCGCGGTCGAGGTCATCGAGCACACCCAGCAGCTGAGTGACCACGGATGCCTTGGCCGAATCGATGACGGCCTGCCGATCCCGTTCCACCCGCTTGCGGTAGTTGGCGAAATCAGCGTGCGCACGCTGCAGGTCGGCCGTCAGTTCGGCCACCTTGGCGTCCACATCCGATTCGCCCTCGGAGGCCGCGGCCCCGGGTGCCGAAGCACCCGGTTCCGCTGTGGCAGCCCGCTTTTCGGGGTTGGATGTCGCCGACCCCGCGGCTCCGGCCACCTTTGCCTCCTCGCGAACCGCGCCGGTGTTGGGATCGATCCGGCGCTTATCGGTAACGGTCACCGGTTCGCGCTCTTCATCCCGATCTTGCCCACCTGACGGGGTCACTTGCTGTCCTTCTCCTCGTCAACGACCTCGGCATCCACGACATCACTGTCCGCGGAGCCTGCGCCACCTTCGGCACCGGCGCCCTCGGCCTGAGCCTTGGCGGCCGCGGATTCGTAGATGGCCTGACCCAGCGCCTGTGACTGCTCGCCGAGCTTCTCCATGGCCTCCTTGATGGCGCCGATATCGGTGCCTTCCAGTGCCTTCTTGGCATCGGCGATGGCGTCGTCGACCTTGGCGAGGGTCTCGTCGGAGACAACCTTCTCGGCGCCTTCGGCGGGCTCACGCTGCTCCTTGACGAACTTCTCCGTCTGGTAGACCAGCGACTCGGCCTGGTTGCGGACATCCGCCTCTTCGCGACGCTTCTTGTCCTCGTCGGCGTGCGCCTCGGCGTCCTTGATCATCCGGTCGATCTCCTCCTTGGACAGGCCTGAGCCCTCCTGGATCTTGATCGTGTTCTCCTTGCCGGTGCCCTTGTCCTTCGCGGTCACGTGCACGATGCCGTTGGCATCGATGTCGAAGGTGACCTCGATCTGCGGCACACCGCGCGGGGCCGGCGGGATGCCGGTCAACTCAAAGGAGCCCAGGAGCTTGTTGTGCGAAGCGATTTCGCGCTCACCCTGGTACACCTGGATCTGCACCGACGGTTGGTTGTCGTCCGCCGTGGTGAAGGTCTCAGACCGCTTGGTGGGGATGGTGGTGTTGCGCTCGATCAGCTTGGTCATCACGCCGCCCTTGGTCTCGATACCGAGGGACAGCGGGGTGACGTCCAGCAGCAGAACGTCTTTCACCTCGCCCTTGAGTACACCGGCCTGCAGCGCGGCACCCACGGCGACAACCTCATCGGGGTTGACGCCCTTGTTGGGCTCCTTGCCGCCGGTCAGTTCCTTGACCAGATCGGTGACTGCGGGCATGCGGGTGGAACCACCCACCAGCACCACGTGGTCGATATCGGCTACGGAAACGCCCGCGTCCTTGATGACCGACTGGAACGGCTTGCGAGTGCGGTCCAACAGATCCTGAGTGATCTTCTGGAACTCGGCCCGCGTCAGCTGCTCGTCGAGGAACAGCGGGTTCTTGTCCGCGTCCACCGTGATGTACGGCAGGTTGATCGAGGTGCTCTGCGAGCTGGACAGCTCAATCTTCGCCTTCTCTGCAGCCTCGCGCAGACGCTGCAGAGCCATCTTGTCCTTGGTCAGGTCGATACCGGCGCTGGCCTTGAACTTGTCGACGAGCCAGGTCACCACACGCTCGTCCCAGTCGTCACCACCGAGGTGGTTGTCACCGGAGGTCGCCCGCACCTCGACGACACCGTCGCCGATTTCCAGCAGCGACACGTCGAAGGTGCCACCACCGAGGTCGAAGACCAGGATGGTCTGTTCCTTCTCGCCCTTGTCCAGGCCGTAGGCGAGCGCGGCCGCAGTCGGCTCGTTGACGATGCGCAGCACGTTCAAGCCGGCGATCTGGCCGGCTTCCTTGGTGGCCTGACGCTGAGCGTCATTGAAGTACGCCGGCACGGTGATGACGGCGTCCTCGATGTCCTCACCCAGATAGGCCTCGGCGTCGCGCTTCAGCTTCTGCAGCGTGCGGGCGCTGATTTCCTGGGGGGTGTAGTTCTTTCCGTCGAGTTCAACGGACCAATCGGTGCCCATATGCCGCTTGACCGAACGAATGGTTCGGTCAACGTTAGTCACCGCCTGGTTCTTGGCAGGCTGCCCGACCAGCACCTCGCCATTGCGCGCGAACGCAACGACAGACGGGGTGGTGCGAGAGCCCTCCGAGTTCGCGACAACTACCGGGTCGCCGCCTTCGAGGACGGCGACAACGGAGTTGGTGGTCCCGAGGTCGATTCCGACCGCACGAGCCATAGTTCATTCCTCCTGTTGTATTGCTAATCTGCCTATCCAGAGCTTCAGTGATATCCACTCAAGTTTGCCTTGCCCGAATCGTTTCGTCAAGCCATAGTTGAGCCTATACGACTCAAGTTCAACATACGGCTCAACGGGTCACTGCCCATATTTGTTCCCACGGCTCCAAGCTGGGGTTTTGGTCACCCCGCTGCAGCCGATTCTCTGGCCCCGCGGCATACACGGGGCGCAGACTAAAGCCATGGACACCGCCGTCGATGAGATCGCAGATGGCGTCTTCCGGTTCTCGACCTGGATCCCGGATATCACCGAGCACGGCTTCACCTTCAACCAGTTTCTGCTCACCGGCGACCAACCGTTCCTCTTTCACACCGGCCAGAAATTCCTCTATCCGAACGTCTCCCGGGCTGTGTCACGCGTCATTGCGCTGGAGTCATTGCGCTGGATCTCGTTCGGTCATGTCGAGGCAGACGAATGCGGCTCGACGAACCAGTTCCTCGCCGCGGCCCCGCACGCCGAGGTCATTCATAGTCCGTTGGCGTGCATGCTCTCGCTCAACGACATGTGCGACCGGCCACCCGTCGCCGTGAGTGAGGAGGCGCATGACATCGGCGGGCACCGTCTGAGGTTCCTTGCCACTCCGCATATCCCCCACAACTGGGAGGCCGGGCTCTGGTTCGATGACGTCACCGCGACACTGTTCTGCGGAGACCTGTTCACCCACACCGGGCAGGGCCCGGCGCTCACCGAATCCGACTGCGTGGCGCCGGCCTTAGCGGCCGAGGGGGTCTTCCACGCGACCGGCCTGACCACCACGCTGACGCCGACGCTTGATCAGCTCGCCGACCTTGGACCGACCACGCTCGCCATCATGCACGGATCGTCGTACGCGGGTGACGGGGCCGCGCAGCTACGCTCACTGCGGGACGGATACGCAGAACTCGCGGAGCGCGGGTAGCTCAGCGTCCTCTTCTGACGGCATACGAACTCAGCGCCGCGACAACCACAATCAGCGCGATGCCACCCACCAGCGGCCATATCCCGACGTCGTCGACCATACTCACCAGCCAGATCTGCACCTCGCTCGCCGCGTTGATCACCGGATCGTCGGCGCCCCCCTCGCCGAAGTTGAGCCGGATCTCGTAGTAGCCGTAATAGGTGACGTACAGACCTGTCAGCAGCACGATCACCCCGGCGATGCGTCCCACATAGGGCAGGACCTTCCGCATCGTGGTCTGTACCGAATTTCCCAGCAGCGCAACTGCTAACGCCGCGACACCGACGGTCACCGCCATACCCGCGCCGTAGGCGATAAATGCCAGTACCCCCGACACGATGGACCCCTGTTTGAAGGTGGTGCTGATGACTGCCAGGAACGGCCCCACGGTGCAGGACAGCGATGCCACCGCGTAGGTGAGCCCATAGCCGTACATCGAGAGCAGTGAGGCTGTCGGCGTCCCGCCGGAGACCCTGGGCAGCACAACGGTGAGCTCGCGCCCGGATAGCAACCAGATCGACAGCGCCACAAGCGCAATACCGATCACTACAGTCGCGAAGGGCATGTACCGGCCGGCCGACGCGACCACCGGCGAGATGACAAGCCCAAAAATCCCGAACACCGTCAGGAACCCGGCTGCCATCGCCACGGTCGCGGTCGCCGCCCGGGCAACCGCCGTCAGCCTCGACGTCGTGCCATCGCTACCGGCTATCACCAGCCCGAGATAGCCCGGAAGAAACGCGAAGCCGCACGGATTGAGCGCGGCCACCAGCCCGGCTCCCAATGCGAAAGTGAGTGCTGCAGTATCAATCACGTCAGTACCGCAGCGTCAGCGCAGCTGCCCGATTCTCTCGTCGAGCTCTGGTCCCGACAGCGGGCTCTTGACCACCTCGGCCGTGCCTTCAGATCCCAGGAACGCGAAGGCCGGCTGGTGGGTGACGTCGTACAGTGCCCACACCTTGGCATCGGTGTCTGCCAACTGAACAAAGGTGAGGCCGTACTTGGCCACGAAATCGCGCATCGCGGACACCTGGTCTTGTGCGGCCACACCCACAAAGGTGACATCCGGATGCGCGATGGCTGCCTTCTGCAGATCGGGGGCTTCCTTCTGGCACGTCGGGCACCATGGCGCCCAGAACCACAGCACCGCCTTCTTTCCGGTAAGGCTGCTGCCGGCGAAGTCGGCCCCGTCGATGGTCTTGGCATTGAAGTTCAGCAATCGCGAGGATTGGGCCTGCGAGCTACCGGAGGACGTCTCATTTTTCTCGGCTCCGGAACAACCGACCAGCCCCATACCTAGAGCCAGAACCAATACCGCCATGACCGAAACCGCAACGCGTGATATCACTTTCCCTCTTCTCACCGCATACCCGCCAACTCACGCAGATCCGTGTCCACCCACCGTAACGATCGGTACAAGTCGCCGGCACCCGGGATGGGACCTTACGTACGCTGGCGGTCATGGACTTCCGGGTATTCGTTGAACCGCAGCAGGGCGCCACCTATTCCGATCAACTGCGCGTGGCACAAGCCGCAGAACAGCTGGGGTTCACCGCGTTCTTCCGGTCCGATCACTACCTGGCGATGGGCGGTGCCGACGGGCTACCCGGCCCCACCGACGCCTGGGTGACACTCGGGGCCATCGCCCGGGAGACGACCACCGTCCGGCTGGGCACCCTGGTCACGTCGGCCACCTTCCGGCATCCCGGACCACTGGCCATCACCGTCGCGCAGGTCGACGAAATGAGTAGCGGCAGAGTCGATTTAGGCCTTGGCGCAGGGTGGTTCAGCGAGGAGCACGAGGCGTACGCGATTCCCTTCCCGCCGTTGGGCGAACGGTTTGACCGCCTCGAAGAACAGCTCAACATTCTCACCGGACTGTGGACCACACCCACCGGCGACACCTACTCCTATGCGGGCAAGCACTACACGGTGACCGACTCCCCCGCGCTGCCCAAGCCGGTGCAGGAGCCGCATCCGCCCATGGTCATCGGTGGTCTTGGCGTCAAACGCACTCCGGCTCTCGCCGCTCGATTCGCCGCCGAATTCAACCTGCCTTTTCAACCCGTCGACGTCATCACCGATCGGTACGCGCGCGTGGCACAGGCGGTGGAAGCCGCTGGACGGCCAGCGGATTCGATGATCTACTCGGCGGCCTTCGCGGTCTGCATCGGCGACACGGATTCCGATGTCGCCCGCCGCGCGGCGAACGCACGCCGCGAAGTGGACGAGATCACCGAGAACAGCCCGCTCGCGGGCACACCCGATGCCGTGGTGGACAAGCTGGGCGCCTACGTGGACGCCGGTGTCCAGCGGGTCTATGTCCAGCTGCTGGATATGCAGGATCTCGATCACCTGGAGTTCTTCGCCTCGACGGTGATCCCGCAATTCGGCTGACTTTCTGGGTTAGGCTCCGCACCTGATGAGTGAGCACCAGACACCGAACGCTCCCGATGACGACGAGAGCTACTTCTCGGGGTTGATCGAGGAGAGCGAGAAGCCGACATCCTGGTACCGAACCGGACCGGCAATCGTAGGCACCATCGCCGCGATCATCGCCATCGTCGCGGTGCTCATGACGATCGTGTTGTCCACGGATAAGCGTGTGGTCAACGACAACACGCCCTTGACCTCGACACCGAGCACCACCACTACCGAACCATCCTCCGAGTCCTCGACGACCGCCCCCACCACGGCCGAGCCGTCGTCGGAACCGGTGGTGTCCGCACCGACGTCCGAGTCCACGTACGACGAGCCCCCGTCGGCCACAGAGTCGCCGACGTATCGGTACGAAGCACCCCCAATTCCGTCGCCACCAGCCATTCCGCCGATCCCGCCGATACCTCCAATCCCCCAGATTCCGGCTATCCCGCACATCCCCGGGCTTTAAAGGAAGTTGGGTTACGCTCCGCACCATGTCTTATCCGGAGCCGCCAGAAGACCCGACAATCTACAACGAGCAGTACCACGACCAGGGACCCGACCAGCCCAATCCTTGGTACAAACAGCCGGCAGTGCTCATCGCGCTAGCGGGCGCGGGTGTGGCCGTCATCGCCGTGATTGCCGCACTGGTGATCACCAGCAGCGACAAGCCAGCCCCTGCCGGGAGCACCTCATCGGTCTCGTCGACCACAAGCTCCGCACCCGCGGGTTCCGGCGGCGGCCACGAGGGCCACGGCGGTCACGGCGGAAACACTGGCGGCGGCGATTCGACGGTGACCGAGACTCAGACGGTTTCGGAATCGCCCACCAGCCAGGACACGACAACCACCGAACCGACGACGACCACAACGACGACCACTACCGAACTGACAACCACCACGACTCAACCGACAACCACGACAACGCAGCCCACAACAACCACCGGCAGGTCAGTAGTTATCCCGATTCCCGGTGGCGGCAACGTTCAAGTGCCGGTTGGGGGTCAGTGAGCCACCCGTATCCCGGGCGGACCAGAAATCCCGCCGGGCGGCCCGGACAGACCACGGTGCGTCTGTCCGGGACTGCTCGGAGAGTTCTCTTTCCACAGATGGCCTGCCGCGCATAGCGCAATCACGAACGACAGCACACCGATCGGAATAGCCCAGATGCGCCGCGTATCGAGCTTGGCCGCGCACTGATCGTGGTAATTCGTCGACTGGTTCGCGGCGGAGCTGATCTTGTCCAGCTCTGCCGTGCGGGTAAGTCGGGGCCCGACAGGCATACCGCATGTCACCGACTGCGATCCGCCACCCGTATCGACCTGAATCGACACCGGTGTCAACAACACAGCCATCGCAATGATCGTCGCGATACCGCATACGCCTGAAAGGACTCCGCGTCCGTGCATACCCCGGACGCTACGCCGTCAAGGGCACGCCTTGATGGTGATTCGGTATCCGAAGCGACAAAAAATTGGCCGCAAATTTCAGCAGGCGGTGCTCTTAGCGGTCCGGCAGATCGGTGCTGCCACATTTCGCAGAACCTGCTGGTCGTCGGCGTCTACCCAGGGCGAACCGCCGGCACCGGTGATGGCGTTTGTCACGGTCAGTTCGGCCACCGTCCCGGTGCCCGGCGGCGCCACGACGTATAGCCGGTACTGGGGTCGCTTGCCGCCCTGCGCCGGCAGGATCACGGTGGCCGCATGCCCGTTGGGTAGGTCGGTCACCGTCACCTGAGCGCCGACGGCGTTGAAGCAATGATCCAGCCTGGCGCGCAGGGACCGATAGACGGTCGAGGCGTATTGATCGGTCACCGAGGTGTCGCCGGGCCAGTGCGCGATCACCTGCACTGCGGTCCATCCGGACTCGTCCGAGCTCACCGACGACGACGCCGATTCGGGCGATTGCGGCAGACTCTCTCCCAGCGAGAAGCAGAGATTCGCCGACCAGAAGGCCGGGCGGTCAACCGAGGTTGCGTTGCGCGCCAAGGGAGCCCAGTGTGCGACGTGGTCCATGGGAATGTCCCGCGGGTTGGTCCACACGGTGTCGGGCAAGGGCTTCGGCTCCGCCACCGCCGGCACCGCAGTGCCCACGCAGGCAACCACGGCCATCGCCGAAACTGCCCGCAGCCACCCGCGCATCGTCACACGAAATCCCGCCTTAGCAGGAGCCCTTGCACAACGGCTGGGCGAGCGCACGCAAGACCGTCGCATCATCGACGGGCTTCCACGGCGAGGGCTCGCGGCCCGTGCGGGGCACCGTGACCGCAAGCTCCGAAACGGTGCCCGACTCCGGCGGTACCACGTTGTAGATGTGCACCTCGCTGGTGGGGTTGTCGCGCTCCTTGCCAACCAGCAGGGTCGCCGCAAAGCCGTACCACGAAGGCGCAGGGCGCAAGTCGACGCTGATGACGTCACCGACTCCCGGGCAGTAGTTGAGCTGAGACCGAATAGCGCTCTGGAAGGCCGAGGCCCCATCGGTGTTTCCTTCGGGCCACTGCCCCGCCGCCTGCACCACGGACGCCGCGGTGCCGGAGGCGGCCTGCGTGGCGATGGCTGACGCCGGCGGCAGCACGTCCGCCGACGTGGTGCCACAGAGCCGCATGCTGAGGAAGGAAGCCCGGCCTGTTGCGGTCGGGTTGGCCGCTGACCAGTGGTATTCGCCGTTCATGGGAATCTCGCCGGGGCTTATCCACACACTGGCGGGCACGGGCCTGGATGCGGGCCCGGCCGGATTGGGGGTGGGATCGGCCGCCGCCGTCGCCGTGCTGAATCCGGCCGCGAGGACCCCGGTCGCGGCGAACAGACGCATCATCATGTGTTCAGTATGCCGGGCGCTCGTGCGTAGACAACTGGGTGAGTATGCCTTCGGCACTGCGGACCGCGGCCAGACACAGCCGACTGGTGAACGGATCATTGAGCGGATACGCGGCCCGCGCCCGCCAGCGTCCCACCGCATCGAGGGCCGCACGCCGCGGATCTGGGCGCGTCTCGTCCAGACCCAATCGAGCAGCGGCATCGGTGCCGGACGCCCCCAGCAGCCTGCGAATGAGCACCGTCTCGTGTTCGGTGAGCGTGGTGGTCCGCGACGAGAGCTCCGCCAGCAGCCGCAGCTCGTCGAAGGCGTGCGTGTCTGCGAGCAGCGGATCGATGTCGTCGATGACCTGGCGCCCGCCCTGGACCGGATGAGCGGTCAGTACCTGGCGAGCCGACAGCAGGGCGGTATGCGATTTGAGGATGCCCGCGCGCTGACCGAACCGATTCGCGATGATGTTGTACAGCTCCACCAGGCCGCTGCGTTCGAGGAGTTCCTCGGCCAGCCCGGTCGCGGTGATCTCGGCGGCGCCTCCGACCCGAATGACGGCCACCGCGATCCGGATACCGAACATGCCAAACCGATGCAGCAGCGCGGCCCGGGTCTGCGCGTCGACCGGCAGCGAATCATCTTCACGCACAAACCTGTCCACCGACAGCAGGGCCTTGGCAAGCATCTGCGGATCCACTTCGGCCAGCTTCTGCAGCGCGATGAACTCCGCCTGTCGCAGGGTACGCGCGGTCAGCGCCAGCAGACCCGCGACCGGCACAACGGCCTGACAGATTCCGGTGCGTTCCATCTCTGCGGCGAACCGGGCGGCCACCTCGCGCGCGGACAACATCGCATCGAGCCGCCCCACCCCAATCTCGTCGGCACGCGAGACCACGCCGACCACCCCGACAGCTCCCCCACGCTCCCCACCGACCAGCTTGCCGATCTGGGTCAGCAAGCCGATATCGGCGGCGTTCAGGCTGCGCAGCAGAAATATCACCGCATCGACCCGTGGCACACCGTCTTCGGGCACCAACAGCGCCAGGCTGCGTGCGGAGACATCGGTAGACAGCGACGATGTCCCCGGGGTATCGATGAGGGTAATCTCATTCAATTCCGGTGCGGGCCAATGGACATCAAGGTCGGACACCGAGGCCGGGTCGAGCCGGTCAAGCACGAAGGAAAGGCCCCCGTCACGACGAATCGGAATGTCCTGGCGTGCGCCGCTGTACAGATTGGCAGTGACCTGCGGGGCAGCGCCGTGGCGAAACCACGCCACGATTCGGGTGGCCTCAGTGGCGTCCGTGGGTGCGATGTCTTCTCCGACAAGCGCATTGACCAGCGTGGACTTACCGGCGTTGAGGGTTCCCGCGATGGCAACCCGGAGCGGTTCGTCGAGCCTGGCGGCGATGTGCCTGAGTTCCTCATGCGGCTCGACCACCCGCGCGTACCGCGGATCGCCCTGGTAGGCGCGCATCGCGTCACCGATGATGACGCGAGCCAGATCAACGCTGCTCATGTCGACGGCCGCAGCCCTTCCAGCCCCTCAAGATGGGTGCCGACCTGGCGAAGGATATGCAATTGGCGCTCCACCTCGCGGGTGCGTGCATCGCGATCCTCTGCCTCCAGCCGTGCCGACGCGATGGCGGCCTGCAGCGATTCGTTGAGCGAGCGCGTGGTCTGATTGGCTATGTCGCGGAAGTGATCCCGAAGCTGGCGCTGTACCAGCCGCAGCCGGTCCCGCGACTCCTTGAGCACCACAAAGGACACGTCATCGAGGAAACGGCGGACGTTGGTCTTGGCCTCGCCCCGGATGCGCAGCATCCGATTCTCCATGTCTTCGTTGTAGGTCTTCTTTCCCAGCATCGCGCCGGCTCCCAGCGAGATCAGGTTGAACATGCCGAGCCCGGCGACGGTGGTCAGCATGCCGAACATGATGACGCCACCGTAAGACCCGCGCAGTCCGGTGACCGCCTTGTGCCCCAGTTTGATCGGCTTGGCCTCCAGCTTCGACAGCGAGTTCAGGTCGCTCAGATCCGCGCCCATCTCGCTGGCCCGCAGGCGTGGCATCTTCACCGAGTCCAGGCCGGCGGTGGCGAAGGTCTCAGCCACCTGGGCAGCCAGGTGCATCGCCCGCTGGTGCGCCCAGACGAAGTTATTTCCCACCGAATTGGCCACGGCCTGTTCGAGTTTGGCGCCAACCTCGGCCCAGTTCTTAGTGGGGTCGGTGCGGTCGATAACCTCTTCTGTCCGCTGCAGGATGCGCCGGAATCGTGATTGCAGATCATGTTCGACATCGGTCGACACATCGGTGATGCCATCGCCGAGGACCTGCTGCCAGAGCGCAGTGTGGGCCAGCGCTTCCTCGGCTTCACGCTTGCGCCGTTCCAGATCCGAGGTGAGCTCATCGCGGCTCTTCGGGTCCTGCAATGCACTGAGTTCGGCATCCAGGGTGAGCGTGAGATGTTCCGCCGCCGAGCCGATCTCGGCCACGGCCTGCCGCCGCGTGTTGGCTTGCTGGTCTGCGATGGCATTGCTCAGGAAGGTCACCAACGCGGGGAAGTTCGACTCCGCGTTGAGCTCCTTGTCGTTGAGCTGCAACGCATGCGAGCGCAGCGCCGACGACACCGTGATGGCGGGAACGGTGACCTTGGCGCGCTGCAGATGTGCGGAGTTGGCGGCCACCACAGACCGCCAGTGCGGGTACAGATCGGTCTTGGTGTTGACGATCGCCGCGACGGGGCACAGGTCGAGCGCCTGCTGGATGAAGACCAGTTCGGGTTCGGTGAATTCGGAACTGAGGTCGCTGACCATGAGCATGACGTCGGCGTCGGGCAACAGTCCGAGCGTGCTCGACAGGTGCGGCTGACCGAAACCGCCGACCCCGGGTGTATCTACGAGGCACAGACCGCTTTTGAGCATCGGGCTGGCGACCTTGACTTCCACCCGCAGCACCTCGCGGCCGTGGGCCTGCGGTGCCCGCTTGAGGTCCTTGCCGATATCGGCCACCGGAATCGGGATGATCTCGGGCTCCCCGGCCAGCCCGCCGCCGTCGTACTGTTCGGCGGGGGCCACCACCAGCGCGGCCGAGGGCTGTTCGCCGTAGCTGATAACGGTTGTCACCGAAGTGGTTTCGTCATCACCCACGCGCGCGACCGGCATGTTGAGCAGCGAGTTCACCAGCTGACTCTTGCCCTGCTTGAGTTGTCCGGCCACTACTACGCTCAGCGGACGGTCCACGAGAAGTTGGTCCACGCGGTCCAAGCGGTCGATCAGGTCGCCCCGATCGTTCTCGCCCGCGATCTTGCGCACGTGCCCCAGCAGCTCGTTGACGAGCGCAAGCTGCTGCTGGCCATCTTGTGCGGTGTCAGACACGGCTCCCTAACCCTTCTCGCTGGAAATTCTTCATTACTGTGCCATTTCTTCGGGCCGACACAGGTCGATCCGGCATCCGTGCGGATGCCCCGCACCGTTCTGGTGCGGGGCATCACAGCCGGACGGGAGTCCGGACAACCTAGTGGTGCTCGGTTCCCGGCAGGGTGGTGTGGTCGGCGGCCGACGCGTGACCCTGGGCCTGCGCCTGGGCCTCGAATCCGGTACCGGCCGCGCCATGCGAGCCCAGCGAGGAGTTGAACGACTCGTTCATCGAGGAGCTGTGTGATGCGTTGAGCGGGCTGCTCAGCGAGTCGTTGATGGCACTGCTGTGCGAGTTGCTCACCGCGGTGCTGCTGGATGCGGAGTGCGAGGTGTTCAGCGAATCGTTGATCGCGTTGGTGTGCGAGTTGCTCAACGAGGTGCCGGTGTGCGCCTGGTTGTTGGACGCGATATCGGTGTTCACCTTGTTGTGCGACGCGATATCGGTGTTGGTGCTGGTCTGGTTGTGCGAGCCGATATCCGTCTGCGTCTTCACCTGGTTGTGCGAGGCGATATCGGTGTGGGTGGTGTTACCCGAGCCGATGTTCGTCGAGCGATCGGTGTTGAACGAATCGTTGATGTTGGTGGTGTTGCGCTGTGAATGATCGTCGACGACGGTCACGCTCTTGTCGATGCCGGCCGAGCCGTGCCCGCTGACGTTGGTGTAGTCGCCGCCGACCCGAGTGTCGCTCTGGTCCACGTTGACCTTGCCGCCGTGGTCGGCGTTGATGATGTTGCTGTCACGCACATCACCATTGACCGCGGTGGAGCCCTTGCCGGAGGCGATGGGACCGGAGTTGCTTCCGCCCACGGCCACCGCACCGTCGCCGATGGCGTTGGTGTCGCGGTTGCCGAACTGCAGATCGCCGAAGTTCAGGTCCAGCAGCGGTCCGCGGTTGAAGCTGTCCACGTTCCCGCTCGGGCTCATGACCTGGTTACCGCTCGCGATGGGGTTGTGGCTCGCGAACTCGGTGTCGTTGTGGCTCATGAAGTCGTTGTTGCGGGGGCTGAAGTTGTCCCGGGGGCTCAGCAGCGACGGCGACAGGATGCTCGGGGCATCGGGCTGCGCGGCGTAGTAGTTCTGCAGGTTGCCCGACAGGTCGTTCATCGGGCTGCCGGTGTTGACCCACTGCGACTGGTAGCCGTAGTTGGAGGCCACCGACTCGGCGACGACCGGCATGACCGCACCCACCTGCGCGGCGGTGACGGCCGACAGCCCGGCGTTGGCCAAAGAGGTCTGCGGGTCGGCGACGTAGCTTGCGGCCTGCACCGGGTCGCGGAAGAGGTTGAGGATGAAGTCGATGATGGACATTTTGATTACTCCTAAAGGTCTCTCAGTTGTCGGAGTCAACCGGGCCTGTCCGGTCGAACTGAATACAAACCTACGAACCTGCAAGCGCCCTGAAAACGGGAGAACTTCCCCTTCTACTCCGACCCCCCACGGGGGTTCGGGACCATCCCCATTAGGGGATTAGGGGGTGCCTAGGGGGCAGGGTGCGCCGGCCACCCGCCACCGGCATAAGCACCCGCTTCTCACTGCCAAAAACTCAGCGGTTGTAGCCCTCCGAGCTGCGGAGACACTGTAATTACTATCCAACTTAGTAATTATCTACTATCTTCCCTAGTAGTTAATTACTAAGTTGAATAGTAGGTCGAAAGAGGGAAACTGTGCGGCGAAGCGACAACCGTCAGCGTGATATCTGGATCGCCGGGATCTTGGGGGTACTGATCATCGGGCTGGCCACGTACCTGTTCTTCGATCACAGCAGCGCGAGCACCGCGTCGGTCGACTCCCCCGCGGCCACCAGCCACCACAACAGCCTGGCTCGGCTGCACACGGATGATCCGATGGCACTCGGCCCTGTCGATGCGCCGGCAGTGCTGATCATCTACTCGGATTACCGCTGCCCCTTCTGCGCGAAGTTCAGCCGGGACACCGAACCACAACTCGTCGAGCGTTACGTCAAGACCGGGAAACTGCGGATCGAATGGCGCGATCTCCCGATCTTCGGCACACAATCGGCGCAGGCCGCCAAGGCCGGTCGAGCAGCAGCTGAACAAGGCAAGTTCTGGGAGTTCAACCGGACTGTGTATCGGCATGCGCCGGATCGCGGCCATGCCGAGCTGACCGACGATGTCCTTCTCGAACGGGCTCGCGAAGCCGGAGTTGCAGATCTGCCCCGCTTCCAGGCAGCGCTCGCGGGCGATCGGCTGCTGCCCGCAGTGCAACAAGACATCCAGGAAGCGGTCGCGATCGGCGCGGCCTCTACACCCGTGTTCGTGATCAACGACAAGCCCGTGGTCGGTGCGCAGCCCTTGGACGTCTTCGTATCGGTCATCGAGCAGGCTCAGCGGTGATCGATGTCGGAGTCCTCGGCGCCCTGCTCGGTGGGGTTCTGACGTTGGTCAGCCCATGCTCAGCGATGCTCCTGCCGTCGTTCTTCGCGTACTCCTTCGACCGAGCCGGACTGCTCCTGAGCAGGACCGGGCTCTTCTACCTGGGGATGCTGACGGTACTGGTGCCATTAGGAGCGGGAGTGGGCGCGATCGGCGCGTTACTTACCGAATACCGCTCCCAGGTGACAACGGCCGGAGGCCTGCTGATGATCGCACTCGGCGTGGCGATCATCGCCGGGTTCGGCTTCCACATCGGCTCGGCCGCGCGTGCGGCGGCTCGCCTCGATCTATCCTCGGGCCTGTCAGTCCTGATGCTCGGCACCGTGTATGCGCTCGCGGGATTCTGCTCCGGGCCGATACTCGGAAGCGTGTTGACGGTGGCCGCTATCGGCTCCAGCCCGGTCTATGGCGCACTGCTTATGTCGCTGTACTCACTGGGAATGGCGGCGCCCTTGTTCGTACTGGCATTCGCCTGGGGGCGATTGGGGCTGTCGAACCGACGTTGGGTCCGGGGCAGCGAGATCCGAATCGGACGGTTCCGGACTCACTCCACCAACCTCGTCTCCGGCGGGATGTTCATCGTGATCGGAGTATTTTTCGTCGCCACCGACGGGACGGCCGCACTGGGCGGGATCACCGGCAGCGATACTCAGTTCGACATCCAGGCGCGGCTGCAAGATCTCACCTCCGGCCTGCCGAACGCTGCCGCGGTGCTCGGGATCGCCTGTATCGCATTCGTAGTAGTCCTGATACGCCTGCTGCGTCCCCGCGCCACTGCGGCGAGCGGCGCCCGAAAGCGAAGTGACAGAACGAGGGAGGACGCCGATGACCGCGCCTAGACAGAAGGAGACGGCTGGTGCGTGACATGTTCGGCCTCGGCGAGCGGGAGGCGACGATCATGGAGGTGTTGTGGTCCGTGTCTGAGCCAGCGACTGTCCGTGATGTCCTGGATCGGCTGGACCGCCCCCTGGCATACACGACGGTCATGACGGTCCTCGACAACCTCCACAACAAGGGGCACGTCACACGCGAGAAGGTCGGGCGGGCGTTCCGCTACCGAGCGGCAGAAACGCGCGAGGCTGCGGCGGCGCGCATGGTCCGGGAAGTCTTGGCCGCCAGCGGTGATGCCGAAGGGGTTCTCTTACACTTCGCCGGATCTGCCTCAGCCGAGGAATCCACGGTGCTACGCAGGATCCTCCGCCGAGGGGGCCTGACATGACCGTCGCCCTGGTGTTGATGACAAGTGCCGCCCTCATTGGTGTCGCAGGACCGGCATGCCTGCGACCGACCGTGCGTCCTACGTTGCTGCCCGCCGCCGTGCTGGCGGCCTGGCTCGGAGCCTTGATGGCCTTCCTTGTACTCACGGCGTTGTCCGCGATGTTGCTGCTCTTCCCTCACGTACTGGATACCAGGGGTGTCACGACTCTCGTGGGCGGGTGCCTGAGCGGATCCATCCCGCACTCATCCTTCGGAACCCTTGTTCAGCTGGGGATCTCGCTGCTGCCGCTGACGATCCTGGCTCGGGTCGCGGTCGTGGCGATTCGAAGTCTGCGGGCCGCTCGCCGGCACCGCGCCCGTCACTTCTGGATGCTGCGAGCGGCGACATGTCGCTCGGGGCAAGTTCATTGGATCGACGATCCCCGGCCGATCGCCTACAGCCTCGGTGGCTCTCGCGGAGCGGTGGTAGTCACTGACGGCCTCCGCCGCCTCGGCGAACAACAGTGCGCGGCAGTGATCGAGCACGAGTTGGCACATATCCGCGGTAGGCACCACGTGGCCGTGCTGTGCGCCGATATCGCAGCGGCGGCGCTTCCGATACTGCCGTTGATGCGCCGCGCACCAGGAATGGTCAGGCTGATGGTGGAGCTGGCGGCCGACGATACGGCGGCGCGAGCTCACGGGCCACGTACTGTGCGCGCCGCACTCCTGGCAATGAGCAAGTCAGGTGTGGCGGTGCGTGGTGCCCTGAACATGTCCAGCGAATCGGTGGCGGTGCGGCTCATCTGGCTGCGGGCTCAGGGAGCCACCACCCGCACACCGATAGGGCGGGGCCGGCTAACGCTCGGCTTCGCATTGCTTCCGACAACTCTCGCGGGCGCCGCACTGGTCTTGCTGTTCAGGGCGTACTGCACGTTCTGACACCCCGCGGCGCCGCACTACGCCGATCGGCTCAACGAGGAGAATTCATGAACATTCGGCGCGTCGGTCCGATCGCGCGATGGGTCATTCCCACGGGCGCCCGCCTTGTGTTTGGAGTCATCTTCCTCTTGGAGGGAACCCAGAAGATCTTTGGCTGGTGGAGCGGATCACCCACCGGTTCCGGCCACCCCGAGCCCTTCCTGAACTGGCCGTACTGGTGGGCGGGCGTGTTCGAGCTGACACTCGGGGTCCTGCTGACGGTGGGACTGTGGACTCGCGTGTCCGCAGTCCTCGCGGCGGGAATGATGGCCTACGCATACTTCTTCGAGCACCTGCCGGTGCATTGGGAGCCTATGCAAAACGGCGGGGCCTTCGCGGTCACGTTCTGCTGGGGGTTCCTACTCCTGGCGCTCACGACGGATGACGCCCGGCTATCGCTCGACCGCGTGCTCATGCGGCGCGCCCGGTGCTAGAACTGGTCGATTCCCGGATTGTGATCGGTTCCGGGGTGATGCCCAAGATCTCCGTGATCGAAGAACGGATCCTGTAGACCCGCATCGCCGGAACCGCCGGCCCCCAGTTCGGACCCGAAATGCGCAGGCTCGAACCCCGCTGCGTCCACTCCTGACGGGGCGTGCAACGGAGCCTGGAACTGGTCGATCGCAGCGACTGCACTGTCGGCCGGTGGACTGAACTGATCGGGAACGGTGATCGCGTCCTGACGAACGGCCTGGTCCGATACCGCACTGGTCGCGGCATGCAGGCCCGCATCCAGGCTCGGGTCATGCGTCGGCGCGGTGAACGGTGAATCGAACGCCTGGAAGGCACTGGTCGCGGCACCACTCGCCCAGATGTTGTCGGCTGGAATCGCCGTATGCACCGCGTGCGTCAGATCGGCCGCAGCCGGGTTCGCGGCGAACTGCGAGGCCTGTGTTCCCAGGGCGGCCGGTATCGACTCGCTGACCACCGGGATCAGCGCGGAGACATCCGCGGGCTGGACTCCGTCCAGGTGCGCATCGGCAATGACCTGTTCGGGATTGGCCGCGTATTGCGCAGCCATGTCCTGGTCACGCACCAGCGCCATGACGAAATCCAACAGGTTATTGCCCATGTCTGCGATGGTAGGAGCCACCCTGAGCCCCGGCTACGGGGCGCGACCCGTTTCCCACCGACACCCATTGGGGGACGCGCGTTAGGGGATGTGTCGTCATTAGGGGGTGTGACGACCGTCATCCCCTACTGTTGGGCTGCGGGGTGAAACACCACAGCGCCGCACAACGAACGGATAGGTATGGCCAACGCACTGGGACTGTCGATCGGCGCCACTCAACTGGTCGCGACACCCGACGACCCGCAGAGCCAACCCGTCGTGCGCAGTTCGATCCTCACCCTGCATGAGGACAGTCAGCCCGAGGTTGGGGTCCCCAGCCATCCAGGGTTGACGCTCACCGGATTCGTCGGCAGGGTCGGCGACCCCGTCGGCATCGTGGCGGCGGACGGATCGGTGCACCGGGCCGAATGGGCACTCACCGAGGCAATGCGCGTATTGATCGCCGACGCGGCCTCCGCTGCCGAATTCACCGCGCCTCCGGTGCTGTCCGCCTCGGTCCCCGCCCATTGGAGCCCGCAGACGGTCAGCACGCTGCGGGACGCGATCGACCGCGTTCCCGCCCTCGCTCCGGGCGGCCGCCAGCTGAAGTTGATCCCCGATGCGCGCGCCGCGCTCGAATCACTGGCGGCCGGACCCGGGGTGCCCGACCGCGGCGTCGTGGTGGTGTGCGATCTCGGCGGCTCGGGCAGCAGCATCACCCTTGCCGATGCGGCGCGCGGATTCCAGCAGATCGGGCAGACCGTCCGATTCGCCGAGTTCTCCGGTCAGCAGATCGACCAGATGCTGCTGACGCAGGTGCTCACCGGTCTGAATCAGGATCCGGAGGGCACCACGTCGGTGGGCGCGCTGACGAGGCTGCGCGAGCAGTGCCGTCTGGCCAAGGAGCGACTCTCCGGCGAGACCGCGACCACGGTGCCGGTCGAGCTTCCCGGGATTACCACGGATGTCCGGCTCACTCGAACCGAGCTTGAGGACCACCTGCGTGGACCGTTGTCCAACCTGATCAACGCCATTCAGGACACCGTGGAGCGCAACGGAATTCATCCGGCGAATATCAATGCCGTCGCCTCGGTGGGCGGTGGTGCGAGCATTCCCCTTGTCACCCAACAGCTTTCCGAGCGGATGCGGGTGCCGGTCATCACCGGGCCCCAGCCACAGCTTGCGGCCGCGCGTGGGGTGGCCCTGCTTGCCACCCGGCCCGATCTACCCCCGCAGGACGCCACCGCGATGCGGCCGGTCGAGCAACCACCGGGCGACGCCACCATGATGCGCCCGGCGCCGACCGGCACCGGAACCTTCGCCGCCCCGGTGGCCGCGGCCGCCAACGAAACACCGGAATTAGCCTGGTCTCAAGACGATTCAGCCCCCGACCTCGCCCCACTGCAAGAGACCGGCTACCAGAGCGGGTATGACACCGGATACACCGTCGACCTCGACGATGAGTACCACGGCCCCATCGAACCCACTACCGCACGCCCCGAGCTTCAGTTCAGTCATGAACCGTATGCGGCCGATAATGACTACGACGACTACCCGCCGCTGCCGTGGTACCGCCGCCCTCTGGTCTGGTTCATCGCGGCGGCCGCCGTGGCCGGTATCGCCTTCACCGGAATGATGGTGTCGTTGACCAGCAATGAATCACCGGCTCCAGCCCCGACGACACCCAGTGTGAGCGTGGTGCCGAGCACGGGTGATGCCCCGCCCGAGCCACCTCCGTCGCCAGAGCCTCCGCCACCGCCGCAGACCCACACCGTGACGCAGTCGGTGCAACCACCGCCGCCATCGCCGGAGCCTCCTCCGCCACCGCCCACCACCACAACGACCACCACGACGACACCGCCGACCACCACCACCACCACGACGACGACGACGACGACGACGACGACGACGACGACAACTACCACCACGACACCACCGACGACGACCACCACCCAGCCGACGACCACGACGCAGCCCGTCTCTACGTCGACACCCCGCCCGGCGATCACGATCCCGGGCTTGCCCCCGATCCCGATCGGTCCGCGCAACTGAACGCCCCTCGGGACAACGGGACATCCGGGACATTCGGAGGAATCGCCTCGGCGATAACGACTATCACGCAGGCGTTATCCGCCGGCGGCGCCGTGAAGGTGCTCATCACCGGCACGGCGGGCAGCGGCAAATCGTCGATCCTGTCTCGGGTTCGGGATGTCTTGAGCAACAACGGTTCAGCGCCGGTCAACCATGTCCCCGAGACGGCGCCCGGCGGGAAAGTCGGCCCATTCGTCATCGACGATGCCCACTGTCTGACCGACCGCCAGCTCGACACCCTGCGCGCTGTCGTGGAGACCGATCCGGCGGCAATCGTGGTCGTGGCCGCGACACCCCGGCGCAATCCGGCCCTTCGCGCCCTCTTTCAGGCCTTGGAGCGCGAGTCACTCTCCATCACGCTCGACCCTGTGACCACGGGTGATATCACCCGGCTTTCGCCTCGCTCGGCTGCTTTTGCCGAGGAGATCGCCGCCGCCACCGGCGGTGTGCTGGCGCTGACGGCAGCAGCCATCGATCATCTGAGCGAGGCAGATCCACTCGAATCGGCACTGCATGCGATCGATACCCGCATTGACGAACACCTGCGCCGACTATCGCCGCCGGCCCAGGCCGCCGTGCTGCTGATGTCCCTGGACCCCGGCATAGGGGCCTCCGATATCGCTGCAGCACTTACGCTTTCCGATGCCGAAGACCTGGTTGACGAGGCACTGGCGAGCGGACTGGTGCCCGGCCCCGGTCAGATCGCATTCGCGTCGAGAGTGCACGCGTGCTCCGCACGACTACTCGGAGCGGCACGGCATCTCGATCTTGAGCGATCACTGCTGCGCACTCAGCTGGACATCGGTTCGGTGTCCGCCGACTTGGCCCTGGCCCTGGTAGCGCACGGCCTGCGTGATCCGGCGATTGCTGGACTGTTAGCAGACTGGGCGGCAACCGAATCCGATCCCTTCAGCGCCGCCGATCTGTACCGGGCCGCCCTGGCAGCAGGCGCCGAGCCGGGCCCGCTCCGAGTGCCGCTGGCCGAGTCCCTGGCTCGCGCGGGTGACCTGGCGGCGGCCGCCGCGCAGGCCGACGAGGTGCTCACCGCCACCGACCCGCGACATCGCGCGGCAGCCGTGCGTATCGCGGCGGCCATCGCATGCCATAACGGAGACTCTGGTCAGGCCGCCGCCTTCTACGATTGGCTGGGTTCGGATCTGGACAGCCAGACGGCCCTGTCCGCCGCGCCTGTTTTCGTCGGCACCGGCCAGTTGGTGCGTGCGCGGAAAGCATTGGAAGACAACGTAGGAGCGCCACCGACGACATCGGCCACTGCGACACGAAACGCAGCACTGGGGGTCATCGCCTCTGTTGAGGACCGGAGCCAGGAGGCACTGTCCCTGCTGGGACAGGCCGTCACACAGCAGCCATCAACGTCTTCCTTCACCCCGGACAGCACCGTGGCCCTCGCGGCGTTGACCATGCTGCACGGCGGCGGCACGGCACGTGCCCGCAGCATTCTCAGCGGAGCGATCCGCACCGACCTGCCGCATGATGTCTTCGCGGTGCGGCACCGGCTGCTCGCGGCCTGGATCGCCATGTTGTCCGGCGACCTGAGCGGAGCCACCCAATGGCTGCCCGGGGCCGAAGCCGAGCTCTCCCGCCGCGACCGCCTGTTCGCCGAATCGCTACGGACGGGCATCGCCCGCCGTCACGGAGACACCGGTCCACTGCGTCAGCATTGGCAGGCCTCCATGGATGCTTTGTCGGCGTATTCGATCGACCTCTACACGCTGCTGCCCGTCGGTGAGCTCTGGGTGGCCGCGGCTCGGCTGCGCACCCTGGACGCGATGGCGCACCACGTCGACCGCGCCTTCGCGGTTCTGGCGCAGCTCGGCGATCCCATCGCCTGGTCCGCGCCACTGCGGTGGGCAGGCGTGCACGCGGCGATCCTGACCAATTCACCCGAGAGTCTCGCCCCGCACGGACAGGCGCTTGCCGCGGCCGCGGGATCCAGTCCGTATGCGCGCACGCTGGCGACCGCCGGGCGTACCTGGCTGCGGGTGCTGGCCGATCAGGTGGACGGCGCGGAGGTGGACGGCGCCGCACGGATGCTGGCCGACGCCGGTCTGGGCTGGGATGCCACCCGCCTGGCCAGCCAGGCCGCGCTGCACGCGAACGACCCGAAGGTGGCCGCCGCGATGCTCGCGCTGGCCCGCGACCTGCGGGCACCGTCGGCCGCGACCGACAGCCCCGACAGGGCCGCCCCGTCCTCCTCGGCTCCCCAATCGCCGACGTCGACGCGGCTCTCCGATCGCGAGCGCGAGGTTGCCGAGCTGCTGCTACGAGGCCTTCCCTATCGCGATATCGGTGCGCAGCTGTTCATTTCAGCGAAGACGGTCGAGCATCACGTCGCGCGCATTCGGCGGCGACTCGGCGCCGAGTCGCGCTCGGACATGTTCTCGATGCTGCGCGCGATTTTGGTGACATAAGTGCGAGAAAGTTCACCCATTGGGCGGGTTAGGTAAGCCTGACTAGGACTTTCGACCCTGTCAATGCGACGATGGCCGGGCATCGGACATAAGTTACCCGCGAGTAACATTACACGTGTTACTGACGAGTAACTTCTCGGGACCGGGAGGTCAGCACCACCGTGAGTACCGCGACGATCATTCTCGGAGTCATCGGCGTCACCTACAGCCTGGTTGCCTGGGGCTCGTTCTTCGGCGGCGTCGTCAAAATGCTCCGTGTCATCCTCTCCGGTCAGCCGGACGGGACGCGCTGGCGCCCCATCGTCCCCCGCGTCAAGACCGTCATCGTCGAGGTGGTCGCACATACCCGGATGAACAAATTCCGCACCGTCGGCTGGGCGCACTGGCTGGTGATGGTCGGCTTCCTGGGCGGCTTCCTGCACTACTTCGAGTCCTACGGGCAGACCTTCAACCCCGAATTCCACTGGCCTTTCTTTGGCGCCAGTTTCGCCTGGGAAGTCTGGATCGAGTTCCTCGGTGTCGGCACCATCATCGGCATTGTCACGATGATCGTCATCCGGCAGCTCAACCACCCGCGCAAGCCCGAGCGGTTGTCGCGTTTCGGCGGCTCCAACTTCATCGCCGCGTACACCATCGAAATGGTTGTGCTCAGCGAGGGCCTGGGCATGCTGCTGGTGAAGTCCGCCAAGATCGCGACCTATCACCACACCAACCCGTATTCGGATCCTGTCAGCTCGCAGTTGGCGAAGCTGCTGCCGGAAAGCCCCCTGTTGGTGTCGGCATTCTCACTCTCCGTCATGTTCTTCGGCGGACTGTTCCTGCTTCTGGTCGGCCGCAACCTGGTCTGGGGCGTCGCATGGCACCGCTTCGCGGCCTTCTTCAACATCTACTTCAAGCGCAATGCCGACGGCAGCGTCGCGCTCGGCGCCGCCAAGCCGATGATGTCCGGCGGCAAGGTGCTGGAAATGGAGAGCGCCGACCCCGATGTCGACGCCTTCGGAGCCGGCAAGGTCGAGGACTTCAGCTGGAAGGACCTGCTGGACATCACGACGTGTACCGAGTGCGGTCGCTGCCAGAGCCAGTGCCCCGCCTGGAACACCGGCAAGCCGCTGTCCCCCAAGCTGCTGATCACCTCGCTGCGCGACCACACCTACGCCAAGGCGCCGTACCTGCTCGCCGGTGAGGACAAGTCCAAGCTGAGTGAGGCCGAGATCGCCGAGGGCGAGCGTCAGCTGGTCGGCGGCGAGGGTGCCGTGATCGATCACGAGGTGCTGTGGAGCTGCACCACCTGCGGCGCGTGCGTCGAGCAGTGCCCCGTGGATATCGAGCACGTGGACCACATCATCGACATGCGCCGCTACCAGGTGCTCATCGAATCCGAATTCCCCGGCGAGCTCGCGGGCCTGTTCAAGAACCTGGAGAACAAGGGCAATCCGTGGGGCCAGAATTCCAAGGACCGCCTCAACTGGATTGACGAGGTCGACTTCGACATCCCGGTCTTCGGTCAGGACGTCGATAGCTTCGCCGACTTCGAATACTTGTTCTGGGTGGGCTGCGCGGGTGCCTACGAGGACCGTGCGAAGAAGACCACCAAGGCCGTCGCCGAGCTGCTCGCGCTCGCCGGAACCAAGTTCCTGGTGCTCGGCGCGGACGAGACGTGTACGGGTGACTCCGCCCGGCGCGCCGGAAACGAGTTCCTGTTCCAGCAACTGGCCATGCAGAACATCGAGCTGCTCAATTCAGTGTTCGATGGCGTGGAGCAGAAGCAGCGCAAGATCGTGGTGACCTGTGCGCACTGCTTCAACGCGCTCGGCAATGAGTACCCGCAGGTCGGTGGCGACTACCAGGTGGTGCACCACACGCAGCTGTTGAACCGGTTGGTGCGCGACAAGAAGCTGGTGCCCATCGCACCGGTCTCACAAGATGTCACCTACCACGACCCGTGCTACCTGGGTCGCCACAACAAGGTGTACACGGCCCCGCGTGAGCTGATCGGCGCCTCGGGTGCCGCGCTGACTGAAATGCCAAGGCACGGAGAGCGTTCCATGTGCTGTGGGGCCGGCGGCGCCCGCATGTGGATGGAAGAGCAGCTGGGCAAGCGCATCAACATGGATCGCGTCGACGAGGCCCTGGCCACGCCCGCCTCCAAGATCGCGACCGGCTGCCCGTTCTGCCGCGTGATGCTGACCGACGGCGTGACCGCCCGCGAAGATTCCGCGGCCGTGGAGGTCGTCGACGTCGCGCAGCTGCTGCTCGAATCCGTGGGCCGCACCGATGAGATCCGGAAGGCTTTGCCTGCCAAGGGAACTGCCGCTGCTGCCGCAGCCGAGAGGGCCGCCACCAAGGCCGCGGAGCCAGAAGCTGTTGTCGCCGAAGAAGAAGCGCCGACGGCCGAAACCGTTCAGTCCTCCGCACCCACGGCCGACGCCAAGCCCATCACCGGGCTGGGCGTGGCGGGTGGCGCCAAGCGCCCAGGAGCCAAGAAAGCGACCCCCCCGGCCGCTACCGAAACACCGGCTGCAGCAGCCGCTCCCGTCAAGGGACTCGGCATGGCAGGCGGCGCCAAGCGCCCAGGAGCCAAGAAGGCCACCGCTTCGGCCCCCGCCGCCGAAGCCGCTGCTCCCGCACCCGCCGCTCCCGCTGCGGCCGTACCACCGGTCAAGGGACTCGGCATGGCAGGCGGCGCCAAGCGCCCCGGTGCCAAGAAGGCCACCGCTTCGGCCCCCGCCGCCGAAGCCGCTGCTCCCGCAGCAGCCGAGCCCGCGGAGCCACCGGCCGCAGCTGCCACCCCCGCACCGCCCGTCAAGGGTTTGGGCATGGCCACCGGCGCGAAGCGTCCCGGCGCCAAGAAGGCGGCCCCCGCAGTGGCTCCTGTGGCACCGGCTGCCGAGCCGACGTCCGAACCTGAGGCGGCGACACCGTCAGCACCCGCGCAAGCAGCGGCCCCCGCCACGCCGGAGCCTCCGGTGAAGGGCCTCGGCATTGCCACGGGTGCGCGACGTCCTGGAGCCAAGAAGGCGGCTCCTGCCGCGGCCACCCCGGCGCCGGAGCCCGAGCAGCCCGCATCCACCCCCGAACCCGCCGCCGCGGCCCCGAAGGAAGAGGCCCCCGAGGCCAACACCGCCCCGGAGCCGCCGGTGAAGGGCCTGGGTATGGCCCCGGGAGCACGCCGTCCAGGCCGCCGAAATTAGATATTGGCTGGACAGCAATGCCACCATTGAGACCGTGAGTACCGATAACTTGCCGACTGACGTGCCCCCGCGCGCGCCCAGCCTGTCGCCGCGGCAGCATCAGCGGGTCTTTGCGCAGTCCACCAAGCTGCAAGACGTCCTGTACGAAATCAGGGGTCCGGTACACGCTCACGCTGCCCGGCTGGAGGCCGAGGGGCACCGCATCCTCAAGCTCAACATCGGCAACCCGGCGCCATTCGGGTTCGAAGCGCCCGATGTCATCATGCGCGACATCATCCAGGCGCTCCCCTACGCGCAGGGGTACTCCGATTCCAAGGGCATCCTGCCCGCGCGGCGCGCGGTGGTGACCCGCTATGAACTGGTCGAGGGGTTCCCGTACCTTGACGTCGACGACGTCTTTTTGGGCAACGGAGTATCCGAGCTCATCACCATGACCACCCAGGCACTGCTCGACAACGGCGACCAGGTGCTCATCCCGGCCCCCGACTACCCGCTGTGGACCGCAGCGACCTCGTTGGCCGGCGGCACCGCGGTGCATTACCTGTGCGATGAGACCAACGGCTGGATGCCGGATATCGAGGATCTGGAATCCAAGATCACCGAGCGCACCAAGGCCCTGGTCATCATCAACCCGAACAACCCCACCGGCGCCGTGTACACCCGCGAAATCCTCACCAAGATGGTGGAACTGGCGCGCAAGCATCAGCTGCTGCTGCTGGCCGACGAGATCTACGACAAGATCCTCTACGACGATGCCGAGCACATCAGCGTCGCATCGCTGGCCCCGGATCTGCTGTGCTTCACCTTCAATGGCCTGTCGAAGGCATACCGGGTGGCGGGCTACCGGTCGGCCTGGCTGGCCATCACCGGGCCCAAGGATCACGCCGCCAGCCTCCTGGAGGGCGTCAATCTCCTGGCCAACATGCGTCTATGTCCGAATGTGCCCGCCCAGCACGCGATTCAGGTTGCACTCGGCGGGCATCAAAGCATCGACGACCTGGTGTTGCCGGGCGGTCGCCTGCTGGAGCAACGCGACGTGGCCTGGACCAAGCTCAACGAGATTCCCGGTGTCTCGTGCGTCAAGCCGAAGGGCGCGCTCTACGCGTTCCCGCGCCTGGACCCCGAGGTGCACGAGATCCACGATGATGACCAGCTCGTCCTGGACCTGCTCCTCAACGAGAAGATCCTGCTGACGCAAGGCACGGGCTTCAATTGGCCTGAACCCGATCATCTTCGGATCGTCACGTTGCCATGGGCCCGCGACCTGGCGGTCGCCATCGAGCGGCTGGGCAACTTCCTGGCAAGCTACCGCCAGTAACGTTCCCTGGGCGTCCGTCAGGAGGCGTGCGGTAGCTCTTCCACACGCTTGCCGAGGCAGAACACACGCCATCCGGCGTTGACCCAGTTGGCGGCGTCCAGGCAATTGCGGCCGTCCACAATGACTTTGGTGCGCACCACCTTGGCGAGCTCATCAGGATCGTAGTCGACGAACTCCTGCCATTCGGTGAGCAGCAGCACGGCATCGGCACGGTCGGCGGCCTCCAGCACCGAGGTGGCGTAGTTCAGCGTCGGGAACAACCGGCGTGAATTGTCCAGGGCCTTCGGGTCGTACACGTTGACTGCCGCTCCATTGAGCTGTAGCAGACCGGCGACATTGAGTGCCGGCGAATCGCGCACGTCATCGGACTCCGGCTTGAACGCCGCACCCAGCACCGCAATGTTGGCGCCGAGCAGCGATCCACCGCAGGCCTTCGTGGCGAGTTCCACCATCCGGGTGCGGCGGCGCATGTTGATGCTGTCGACCTCACGCAGGAAGGTCAGGGCATGGCTGGCGCCCAGCTCACCCGCGCGGGCCATGAAGGCCCGGATGTCCTTGGGCAGGCACCCGCCGCCGAAACCCAAGCCCGCGTTGAGGAATCGCCGACCGATACGCGGGTCGTATCCGAGCGCATCCGCCAGGGTGGTCACATCGGCGCCCACCGCCTCGCACACCTCCGAGATGGCATTGATGAAGGAGATCTTGGTCGCCAGGAAGGCATTGGCCGAAACCTTTACCAACTCAGCGGTTTCCAAGTCGGTGACCAGGAAAGGAACTTCTTCATCAAGGATCGGCCGGTACAGCTCGCGGACGAGCTTCTCGGCGCGGTCCGAGTTCTGCTGCACACCCAGCACGATGCGGTCCGGGTGCAGGGTGTCCTTGACGGCAAAGCCTTCGCGCAGGAACTCGGGGTTCCAGGCCACCTCGACATCAACACCCTCGGCCGCGAATCCGGCTGCCCGCTGGCCCAGTTCGCGTGCGGTACCCACCGGAACGGTCGACTTGCCGATGATGACCGCCGTCCGTGAAAGCAGCGGGACCAGCGTGTCGATCACCGCATGGACGTGAGTCAGGTCCGCACCGTATTCACCCTTCTTCTGCGGGGTACCGACGCCCATAAAATGCACATCGGCGAATTCGGCCGCCTCGGCATAGCTCGTGGTGAAGCGCAGTCGGCCGGATTCGATGTTGCTCTGCAAGATCTTTCGCAGGCCGGGCTCATAGAACGGGATGTCGCCGCCCGAGAGCTTGGCGACCTTGCCTGGGTCAATGTCGACCCCGAGCACCTCGTGGCCAAGCTCGGCCATGCAGGCCGCATGGGTGGCGCCGAGGTATCCGGTTCCGAAAACGGTGCATCTCATACTGCCTATATAGGCCGCCAGGGTTAGCAACCTGGATACGCCGCACCATCGGTGTCCTAACGCCGGGTGTACGGCGAAAAGCATTGTGAATCAGGGATTAATGCCCGCCAAACGGCCAGGGGAATCCCGAGTTCGAACCGCCGCCGGATCCTCCCGATCCACCGCCGTGAGAGCCATTATTGCCGCCCCAACCACCACGCGAGCCACTGTCCGAGCCACCACGCGAACTTCCGCTGTCGCCCCAACCACCACGCGAGCCACTGTCCGAGCCACCACGCGAACTTCCGCTGTCGCCCCAACCACCACGCGAGCCACCACGCGAACTTCCGTCGTCGCCCCAACCACCACGACCCGAACCGCCACGCGATCCACTGTGGGAACCGCTGTCGGAGTCGCCGCCCCCGATCGGCGGCAGGCCCGGAATCGAGATAATCGGCGGCTGCTGAGTCTGGGCAGGAGGCGTGTACGTCGGACGGTTGCGATCCGGCCACCACGGATTCTCCTGGCGCCTCGGCTGCTCCCACACCGGCGGGAACAACGGAATCGGCACCGGCACGATGGCGGGCGGCGGCGCGACGGGCGCGGGCTCCTCCGGAGCGGGAGCCGGCGCGGCGGGCGGCGGAGGTGCCTCCGGTGCGGGTGCCTGCGGCGCGGGCTGAGCAGGTGCGGGGGCCGCGGGCTTGGCGGCCACCGGCGCGGGGTTGTGCTGCGGCGCCGGAGCCACCACCACCTGTTGCACCGGAGCGGGCGCGGCAGGCGCGGGCGCCTCCACCACGGGTGCCGCGGGGGGTTGCTTGGGGGCCTCGGGCGGCAGGGCGTTCTGCACCGGGTTCTGCACGACCGCGCGGTCCGGTGAGGACGGCCCCTGGTCCACCGTGGAGCGCACCGTCACTGTCAGCGAGACGGCAAGCGCTATCGAACAGATGCCGAACACCAACAGCAGCGGCGCACCCACCAGGAGGAACGGTTTGCGTTCGGCGGGTTGGTCATCGAAGTCCTCGTACTCGTGCAGGTCGGTCTGCGCTTCCCCCGGCCCGCTGGCGCCCTCGGTGACCGCTCCGGGATGCGCGAAGCCCGTTCCGGTGGGCCCTTCGAGCGAGTAGGCCTGCCCCAGCAGCGCGGTGCTGGCCTCGAAATCCGGTTCCTGCGCCGACGCCAGCGCGGCACCACGGGCCAGCGCCAGCTCGGGCTGGTCCGGGGAATTCACCGGTAGCGAGATCGCCTCGCCCAGCGGATCGGTGAGATCGGAGACATCGGTGCCCAGGCCCAGCAAGAACACCCCATCGGGTGCGTTCTCGTGACCCTTGAGCGGATTCACCAGGCTTGCCAACACCCCGGGGGTAACGCCGGTGATGAGCGGCTCGCTGGCCAGACCGACGATCGAGCCGTCGGCGGAGTCCACCACCGCGAGCGTCGCGTTCTCCGGCTCGATGACCAGCAGTGCCGATTTGTCGTACCCGGTGACATTGCTGGCCGCCTTGGCCAGCGCACCGCCGGCATGCAGCGCGGAGAAGAATCCGACACCGTCGATCCCGCGGCTGGCCAGGGAGTCGCGTAGCTCGGCGGCTTCGGCGTGATCGCTCCACACCACTCCGGTGGACACCAGATGATGGCCGCCGTCGAGCATGCCGTCCCGGGTGCCCACGATGGCGGAAAGCACCTGTTCGGAGGCGGAGCCTTCGCCGTCGGACACGATGATGGTGTCGGTGTCGACGATCCTGCCGTCCGCACCCGCGCCCTCGACCAGTACCAGCCGGGCAGTCGTCGGTGTCATAGAGACACCAAGTACGACGTCCACGTCAGATCCTCCGCTACATATCGACAGGGTCACCCGAACAAACGCGCCGAGGCCGTCAAATAGTTCGAGTTGTTGCCGATTGTGTATCGGTGCGGCGCGTTTCCCCGTTACCCCCGGTTAGGGGTCGATGAAGTTCTGGTAGGAGCGCGACGGGGTCGGACCGCGCTGCCCCTGGTACTTCGACCCTACCCCGGCACTTCCGTACGGGTGCTCGGCCGGAGACGTCAGGCGCAGCAGGCAAAGCTGCCCGATCTTC
This sequence comes from Mycobacterium sp. D16Q14, assembly GCA_002013415.1. GTDB lineage: Bacteria > Actinomycetota > Actinomycetes > Mycobacteriales > Mycobacteriaceae > Mycobacterium. Next base: position 28,994 of record MAEX01000002.1, on the reverse strand, counting down.
ATACCCGGCCACAGCGTGATGGGCAGGTTGGCGACGTTCGAAAGCTCGAGGGTGATGTGTCCGGAAAATCCGGGGTCGATGAATCCCGCAGTGGAGTGGGTCAGCAGTCCCAGGCGCCCCAGCGAGGACTTTCCTTCCAGCCGTCCGGCAAGGTCGTCGGGCAGCGAGCAGATCTCCAGCGTGGAGCCGAGCACGAATTCACCGGGATGCAGCACAAACGGCTCGCCCTCGTCCGGCTCAACCAGACTGGTCAGCTCGTCCTGGCGTTCTTTAGGGTCGATATGCGTGTAGCGGGTGTTGTTGAACACCCGAAACAGGCTGTCGAGCCGAACGTCGATGCTGGATGGCTGGATGAGGGCTGGATCAAGGGGCTCGATGCCAAGGCGCCCGGCGTCGAGCTCGGCGCGAATATCGCGATCGGACAGCAGCACGCGACGAGCCTACCGATGAGCCACCCACGTGAGGCGGCTCGGGCGGCATCGGGGCCTCCTCACTAAACGATGTGGGGTGGAGCGCGCCGAGGAGCGCGCGGCGTTGAAAGCGGCCTACGAAGCGGGCGCGAGTATCCGTGCCCTGGCGGCCGCTCATGGCCACTCCTACGGGTACGTCCACGATGCACTCGTCGCGACGGGCACCCAGTTGCGTGGCCGGGGTGGACCGAACAACCTCAACCCGGTCCCGATCCCGCCGGAGAAGCGGTACCGGCGGCGGAGTTCGCGGGCGGTGCCTGGCCGGGAGTAAGTAGCTGCAGGTAGGCCCACCACCGGAGACTGACCCGACAATCATCATATTGCCAGGTGGCTGCAGATTACTGCCGGATTCAGCGCCCACACCGGGGTGATCAGCCCGGTACAGCAAACACATACTTTCGGCAGATGCGTGGACATATCCTGCTGTGGTCTGTCATGCTCCTCGTGATAGCTACACGCAGGACATGCGTGGGGCAAGGAACGGGGAAGGTCTTCCAAACGTGGCCATGAGTGATCGCTGGCGTATGCCTTCGGGTTTGCGTAGAACATCAGCAGTAGTGGCCGTTGTGGCGCTCGTTATCGCCGGGGCGAAGGTCGCCAGCGATTACACGATGCCCGGCAGCGGGTTTTCGACTGTCCAGACCGCGGCTGCGGAGCCGACCGGCCCGCCCGGACCCACCGGCGGGCCGGGTATGGACGGGGGTCAGCAGTTCCAGCCACCGCAAATGCCCAGCTCAATGCCTGATTATCAGGGCGGCAACAACCAGCCGCCGTTGAACCAGGACAACGGGGTCTCGATCTATAACACGGGATCGCCTGGTGCGCAACAGGTTCCAGGCCAACAGGCCGGGCAGCAGCCCCAGCAGGCACAGCAACCCGCACATGGGACCCAGCCGCCAAATTATCAGACCGCGACTCCGTACACTCAGGGCCCCGGTCAAGCGAACCCCGATTATCACGCGCCGCAACAGAATTCACCACAACAGCCTCAGCAGGACTCCCAGCAACAGCAACCACAGCAGCAGCCGAGTCAGGCGCCCACGCAGACGCAGCAGCCCGAGCAGCCTCAGAACCAGCAGGATCAGGACACGAAACAGCTTGATCAACGAAAGATGGAATGTGACTCGGCGGGGAGCTTTTTGGGTGTAGGAGAGCCGGTATTTTCAGTGCTTAGTGCCGGTGGAAGCATCATCGGCGGCAAGTTGCAGCCGGGCTCTGATCCCCCGACGGGAAGTGATGGATGTGGGTGCAGTACTGATCCGTTGATCAAATCCGCGCCGTCTGAGACTACGAACCACTGGTGGGGAACACGGCATGACATTAAGAATATGGATGACATGAAGGCCATGGAGAAAATTGTCCAGGCTAATAAGGAAGGCAGCGAAAACTGCGGAATAATTTTGGGCGGAATTGGCAGCACGCTGGGAACGGCGGCCGGGATTATGGCAGCTTCTAGCGCTGGACCACAGGCGGTCGGTACAGTCCCGACGGCAACACTCCTCGGTATATCGGCGGGTCTCTTCGGCACCGTGGCGGCAATGTGTGGCGCAACTGCAAAATTCTTCGACGGAAACATGCTCAAATCGATTCAATCCGCTATTTCTCATTCGCAATGCATCAGAATCGACAATAGGTGGGGCGCGTTTTACACCACCGACACCAAGGAGTGCGGGTGACCAGTCGATTTGAACGAGTAGCGGCCATCGCGGTCAATGTTGGCGTAGTGATTTCAGCTATATGTCTTATTGTTGTCGGCGACGGCATATCTGGGCCGTTGGGTGTTGCATTCTGGGTCTTGTTGATCGGATCCATTGTGCTGAACGTGCGGACATACCTCTCTGCACACTCTGATCGCGGCTCATCATTGCGCAAGGTATTGATACTTGCGGCGATCGCTGTGCTCGCTGTGCTCATTGTTCTTGGCGTCGTTAGATATTTCTCGATGAATGATGCCGTGAATTCGATGACGAGCAAAGCGCATGAGTCCACAACAGTCTTAGATGGTGAATACGGGCAGTACCCCGACCCGTCACAGATTAAATCCACCGCAGACTCACTTGCACCGGTGGGCGCTTGCGTGAATCTTGGCGGCACCAAGGCTGCCTCCGAGTTAACAGTGGTGGCATGTGGATCACCCGAGAACAACTATCGGGTCGTGCAGAAGGTCCTGAAGCCCTCTGAGTGTGTCTCGGACGTAGATCAGCGGTACTACCAAAACCGCCCCTCGACCGGAGAGTGGACGGCTTGCCTGGACTACGCGTGGGCACTCGATAGCTGCTTGGGATTTCAAGACTGGGAGGTATCGAGAGTTCAATGCCGTAACAATGAGCCTCAGCGCCGCGAAAAGCCTGTCCGTATAGTCCTAAACGTGACCACGGCGAGTGCCTGCCCGACTGGCGGATTCGCCCACCCAGTACGCAAGTTCACGGTGTGCACGGAGACCCAGAAGTAGACTTCCGTCTTGTGGCTGGACGGCGTGGAATGCGGCGATGGTCAGACGATGACCTCGCAGTGTTGCGGGATCGGTCGCTGACCGCACGCCAGGTCGCCGAACAGTTGGGCCGCTCGATCTCCGCAGTGGAGCAGGCCCGTATCGCCTACGCCGCCAATGTGCCCAATCCCGGCGAGCGCCGCGCGCCACAGAGTTGGTCTGACGCCGAGCTGGCGGTGGCCTTAGACCGGTCGTTGACGATGTCGCAGGCCGCCAAGCAATTAGGCCGAACTGTTGGGGCCGTACGTTCGGCGCGGGCGCTTTACTCGCATGGCCGTTCGGGTGAATCGGATCGGCGGCGGCGTTGGACGCCAGCCGATATCGAGGTGCTGTTGGATGGGTCCCTGTCCACGGCCGAGGTTGCCCAACGCCTGAATCGTTCAGTAGGAACGGTGTATTACGCGCGGCGCCGCTATGGCCGCGAGGTGCCCGCCGATGCGCACGGGACGTTGTTGGCGTGGCGGTTCCACGGCTGTACCTGCGAGCGCTGCAGCGAGTTCGGCCGACAATTCCGGGAGCGCACCATCGATCCGCGTGAAGACAGCGCGCGGTCGCGGGCCTTCTCACAGCGCATGCAGGAAGTCACTCGCCCGAACGCAACCCGTTACGGTGCCCCCTGGACCCCCGAGGAGGCAGACATCGGGCGCACCTACCCCTTGATGGCGATGACAGCTCCTGGCCGCAGCCAACCGATGAGTCGAACGAGCGCGGTGTCGTCCAGCGTCACGCATCCGGCTGAAGGGCCGCCGTCGGAGGCGTGCACGAAGAACGCCGACCCGGCGCCGGGTGTGTGCGACTTGTTGACGCCCATGACGATCGCGCGTGGGTAGCCGTCGAGCTCTTCGCTCAGTGACGTGTCAAAAGCACACGCGGATTGCGCGCAACGTTGGTGCGTGTTGTAACCCGGGCTGGCGGGATCGCCGTTCCACCAATCGTCGGCGTCCACCTGCAGATAATCGAGGCCGTGCGCCACCGACGGTTCGGTGCCAAAGGCGTAGTCCAGGCTGAAGACGCCCGTGGGGGTCGCCGGGTTGTCGTCGCTGGCGGTGGCCGCGAACCCGGCTGAACCGATATCGGAGGGAAGGTTCTGTTCGACAGGCTCCCAGGTATTACCCGTCCGCCGCCACATGCCGATGAAGGCCTTGGTGCCGACGGTTCCCTGGACCGATACCACCTGCGTTGCGGTACCGACGGATTCGGCAAACCACGGCGGCGGCGTGGCCTGGGCGGCGGCGGGAACGACCGCGACTGGCCGCACCCCGGGTCCGGTGCCGCACGCACCCGCGAGAAGCACAACGCTCAGCGGCAGCAGACGGATCGGGGACACTCATCCATGGTGCTGGCTCAACCTGGAAAACGCCTGTCAGTAACTAACCCCTAACGGCAATGACCGCACCCGGCCGCAGCCAGCCGATCAACTGCACGAGCATCCCGTCGTCCAGGGATACGCAGCCCGCGGTCGGTCCGCCGTCGGTGGAGTGCACGAAGAAGGCCGAACCACCGCCGGGGACTCTGTCCTTGTTCACACCCATGACGATGGCGTGCTTGTACTGCGGGATCGGGAGGTTCTCGCTCTGCGAGGTGTTGAACGGGCACTCGGCCTTGGCGCACTGCTGATGTGTGTTGTAGGTGGGGCTGTTGCTATCCCCGTCCCACCAGTCGTTCGGTCCGACCTGGACGTAGCGCAGCCCGCTCGGGGGCGGCGGTGCAGTACCGAAGGCCCAGTCCAGCGAGTAAACGCCGTTGGGGGTGGCCGACGCCCCTTCGCGTGCCTTGTCGATGAATCCCGCCGAGCCCACATGCGCAGGGATTCCCGTGGACACTGCCTTCCATTCGTTGCCGCTGCGCTGGAACACGTCGATCTTGGCCTTGGAGCCGCCGGCACCGTTGACCGCGACCACCTGCGTCGCGTTGCCGACGGACTGGGCGAACCAGGGCACGAAGGGTTCCGCGGCAGCAGATGTTGAGGTAGCCAGGGCGAGGACGGCCGCACACAGCAGCATCACAGGACGGAGCACGAGACCATCTTCGCCGATGTTGTTCTCGAATCCTTCAAGGTTGGGACACAGTTGCGCCACGGACCGATCGGTATAGTTCGGCCATGGACGCAGAGCTCGAAGAATGGAAAGCCGCCGGGCATTACTTCGATTACCTGGGTTTCGACATCTTCCACCGCATCGAGGGCAGTGGGCCTCCCCTGCTGCTCATTCACGGGTACCCCTTCAATTCATGGGATTGGGCGCTGATCTGGCCCGAGTTGGTGCAGCGATTCACCGTCATCGCACCGGACATGATCGGCATGGGCTTCTCCGACAAACCCGTTCAGTACGGGTACTCGGTTCTCGATCACGCCGATATGCACGAGGCATTGCTGTCCTATCTGGGGATCGAGCGGGTGCACCTGCTCACCCATGATCTGGGCAACTCCGTGGGCCAGGAGTTGTTGGCGCGCTTCGAATTCGAGGAACAATCGCGCGGCCGGGTACCCATTGACTCCGTGACGTGGCTCAATGGCGGGCTCTTCATCGAGACCTACCGTCCCCGCATCGCGCAGACCTTGATGTCGCGTACACCGTTGGGCGACTTGGTCAGCCGATTCCAGGGCACACCGCTGTCGCGCCGGATCCTGGATGCCGCCGTCAGTGAGATGTTCGGCCCCGACACCAAGCCCTCGGCGCGGCTACTGTCCTTGTTCCAGCAGGTGTTGGAGTACAACGACGGCGCGCGCGTCACCCATCAGGTGGGCCGATTCATCAACGACCGGTATGACAACCGGAGCCGATGGGTGCGGGCCATGCGCGAAACCGCCGTGCCGATGCGGATGATCGACGGACCGATCGACCCGAACTCCGGATTGCACATGGCCGAGCGCTATCTCGAGGTGATCCACGACCCCGACGTGGTGCTACTCGACGACAACATCGGCCATTGGCCGCAGATCGAGGCGCCCGAAGCGGTGCTCACGCACTTCCTCGCGCACATCGATCGAGTGACTACTTAGGCGGCGCCGGCGGGGCCATGTCCAGGAACGACGAGAAGGTCGCGTAGTTACAGTCGGCCTCTCCGGTGCCGGTCGTGCTCTGGCAGACCACCTTGTCGTTCAGGTAGATGCGCACCGTCACGGCCGCGTCCGGGGTCGCGGTGGAACGCCAGTCGGCCTTGAGCTCCGCGTGGTTGGGAATCTTGGCGCCACGGGACAGATCGCCGACGGTCGCGTCGACCTTCCAGGGCAGGGTCACGCCGTCGGCGGGCTGCATCTCGGTGCCGTCCCAGTACTGGACGTTGGCCGTGGTGGCGGTGGACGAGATGACCTCGTAGGTCACCGTCTTGTCATCCGCGTGTGCCGCCGCGGGGAAGCTAAGCGCGCAGGCTGAGGCCACGGCTGACGCGGCAAGTAGTCGACGGACAGTCATGGAACACCTCGAGATGTCAGTTGGGTTTACAGATCGTTAGGCACGCTACAGGGATTTTCTGGGCGTCTGCTGAGGCCGTGATCGAGAGCACTTCTGCTCGATTGCTTGAGCAAACCCCGATAGGTCCGGACTATGGGGTGATGAGCATCGTGGGGGGTGCCGACCTGCAAGATACGGTCGGCGAGGACGACAAAGGGCCGGTGTGGGGGCAGGCGACACTGGTCGCTTTTCGATTCGGGACCTGCTATTTCGGCGCATTCGGGCTGGTCGTGGCCGTCGGTCTCATCCCGGTCATCCTCAAGGGCATCGGCATCGACGGCCCGTGGTCGGTGATTCGCGGTTTGTTCCACGCGGCCCGAGCCCCTATCGCATGGATCGGCGAACATCTCCTGGGTCTGAGCGTGCAGAGCACCCAGGTGGGTAGCGATAGCGCGTTCCAATGGACGGCGCTGTTCTGCATCGCCTTCTTGGCTGCTGTCGCGACAGCGATGTGGACGGTGCTCGATTGGGGACGCCCACGCTATGACCGCCTGCAGGCCTGGGTGTGGACCGTCCTGCGGCTCGTACTCGCCACCGCGATGTTCTATTTCGGGATGGCGAAGGTGATCCCGACGCAGATGCCCTTCGTGCTCAACCGGCTCGTGGAGCCGTACGGAAACTTCAGTCCGGCCGGGGTGCTGTGGGCACAGGTGGGCATTTCGCAGCCGTACCAAATCCTGCTCGGCCTGGCCGAGGTGTTCGGCGGCCTGCTCCTGCTGCTGCCCCGCACCACCGCGGCGGGGGCCCTGGTGTGTGTGGTCGACCTGACGCAGGTCTTCCTGCTCAACATGACTTACGACATCCGCCTCAAAACGGTGTCCTCCCAGCTGCTGCTGTTGAGCCTGTTCCTGCTGGCTCCCTACGCGCGACGCCTGTTGACGGCGTTCTTCACCGATCGTGCGGTTCCCGCGGCCACGATGCCGCAGTTATTCGCCCGCCCCCGAGCCAACCGGATCGCGCTGGCGACCCAGCTGGTGGTGGGCCTTGCGCTGCTGGCGGCCTTCGGTGGACAAGGGTGGCAGCAGTTCACCAGACCCACGCCCAACCTGTACGGCATCTGGCAGGTGGAGACGTTCTCTTCCGAGGGATATCCGCGTGATCCGCTGATTACGGACAAAATCCGTTGGCGCAGAGTGATATTCGACAGACCATTCCATGTGTCTGCGCCAGTAATGGTAACGGTGCAGCGCATGGACGATTCGTTCGAGGTCTTCGGCGGCACCATCGATCCGCGCAAGCACTTCATCGACCTCACCCATCAAATCGAGCTGGGCACGTACAAGGAGACCCCGGTGCGGATCCGGCTCACCTATTGGTGGCCCGGACAGCCGAATCAGATGATCGTCGACGGTGACGATTACGCGGGCCACACGGTCCATCTGCGCGTCACCAGGATGGACCCCGCCTCGTTCCCGCTTGTCGAGCGCGGTTTCAACTGGGTGCAGGAAGCGCCCTACAACCGCTGATCTGATAGAACGGGTGGATGGCACTGACCGAGCTAGTGAAGCTACCGGGTGGGCCATTTTCCATGGGCTGCAACAATTTCTACCCCGAGGAACGGCCCGTACGCACCGCGTCGGTCGACGCCTTGGCCATCGAACGGCACCCTGTCACCAACGCTCAGTTCACGGAGTTTGTCACCCAGACCGGGTATGTGACCGTCGCCGAACGTGCCCCCGATCCGGCCCTCTACCCGGGTGCCTCACCCGACGATCTGGTGCCCGGGGCCATGGTGTTCCGGTCAACCAGCGGTCCGGTGAACCTGCATGACTGGCAGCAATGGTGGGATTGGGTTCCGGGTGCCTGCTGGCGGCGGCCGGCCGGGCCGGACAGCGATATCGACAGCGCCGCAGATCATCCCGTCGTCCAGGTGGCGTACACCGATGCGAAGGCCTACGCCCGCTGGGCGGGCAGACGGCTGCCCACCGAAACCGAGTGGGAGTACGCGGCGCGCGGTGGCGGCGATACGACCTACGCCTGGGGCGATGAGGTGTCCCCCGGCGGGCAACTGATGGCCAACACCTGGCAAGGCAGCTTCCCGTATCGCAACGACGGTGCTCTGGGCTGGCGCGGTACCTCTCCCGTCGGTACCTTCCCGCCGAACGAGTTCGGCCTTCTCGACATGATCGGCAATGTCTGGGAATGGACCTCGACACGATTCGAACCCGGCCAGGACGCCCCCACGTCGTGCTGCAGCCCATCCGATAACCCCGACCCGTCGGTGATCCAGGCACTCAAGGGCGGCTCGCATTTGTGCGCGCCCGAGTACTGCCACCGCTATCGGCCCGCGGCGCGCTCACCACAGTCACAGGACAGTGCAACGACCCATATCGGATTCCGCTGCGTGGAGAGCCGGACGTAACACATACGCTGTAGTGGCACCCACACCGCAGGGCGCCACTAGCAGCAAGCGGGCCGACGGTTCCGATGTCAGACTGATCCGGTCTGACGGCAGCGCACATCATCGTATTGACTTGTGGGAGGAACGGTATGAAACGTGATGTCGGAGCTCAACTCGACGTCGACATCTTGGCGCCATCGACATTGGAGTTCCAGATCGCCGTGTCGCCGCTACCCGGCGCCCAGGTGACGGAAAGCTTGTCACTGGAGCTGAACGGACAGCGCGTCGAGGCCCAGGAGGTCGCGGGCGAGCACGGTAACCGTATTCACCGGCTCGACGTCGGGCAGGGAAACCTCAAAGTCTCTTATGCGGCAACTATTCTCGGGCAGGCTGACGAAGTGCCCGTCGAGGCCGCAGACCTGTCCACGTACCTGCGCCCGAGCCGCTACGCCGAGGCCGACAAGTTCTACGGTTTCGCGGCAACCGAATTCGGTGAACACACCGAACCCTCGGTGCTGTTGGAGAAGGTCTCGTCCTGGGTCGGGTCCCGTTTGACGTATTCACCGGGATCGAGCGATCCCATCGATGGCGCCGTCGATACCCTCTTGGCGGCCGCGGGGGTCTGCCGCGACTACGCACACCTCGTGGTGGCGCTGCTTCGGGCCGTCAAGGTGCCGGCCCGGCTCGTCGCGGTATATGCGCCGGGCTGTGACCCCATGGACTTTCACGCTGTTGCCGAGGCCGTCGTCGACAACCGTTGGCAAGTGGTGGACGCGACCTGTCTGGCACCACGGCAAACGATGGTTCGCATCACCACCGGTCGCGACGCCGCCGACACGGCATTCCTCGACAACCACGGTGGGCAGATCGTATTGAACCAATCGTTCGTCACCGCCGTGGTCGACGGTGACCTACCCGAGGATCACGTCGATCAGCTGGTCTCCCTGCGATGACACCAGAAGAGAGACCAGCTGAGCGAGAGGGCTAGGAGTTCCCGGTCAGTTTGTCCTTGACCGCGTCCACGCCTTCCTTGAGCTTGTCAGCGGCCTCGGTGAGCTTCTCCTTGACCGAGGCGATCCCCTGATCGACCTGGCCTTCGGCCTTCAGATCCTCATCACCAGTGGCAGCCCCAACGGCTTCCTTGGCGCGGCCCTTGAGATCCTCGGCCGTGTTCTTGGCATCATCAGCAATTCCCATGTGTTTCAAACCTTTCTGTATTCCACCCGAGACAGGCGCGAGCCGAAGGTTCATCACATCGGTTCCCGGCAGTTATCGTCAACGCCACTTCCGACACTACGCACGAAACCTCCCTGGTGCGACGAGTTCAGTTCACGGGCTTCCTGACGAATCACCCGAAAGGGGTGATGCTCACTCTCGCGCTGTCCACTAGCGTCGATGTGAGCATGTCTATTCACATCGTCACGCCATTCTTCGCGATCATCTTCCGTTTCCGGATCTTGGCGAGACACCATGAATCACGTTGATGAATAGCGCCCACGGGTGACGTCACTGCATACCCAGATTCTTCGCTCCGCGAGGACTACCCGTGGAACCCGACACCGGGGACACCGCCAAACCCGAGCGCACTCTGGGTATGGAATTCGTCCGCGAGGATAAGGGAATATGCGGCGAGTACCTCTGTACCACAATGTTTTTCGTTGACGGTAAGCCAGTGCCCTCCGGCCGGCCCTATCAAGGTGTTGCGGTAGACGTCAGCGAGGAGACCTTCGTCGATCTGGAGCAAGAGTCAGGCGCAGCATTCGCGCGGGACTAGTCGGCCACCCAGTTCAGGCTGAGTTCGTCACGGGTACCAAAGCGCTCAAGATGCCGCTTGACCACATCGCCGAACTCCGCGGAGCTCGCCTCGACGTGCAGTTCTCCCTGCTGTGGGCGCAGCACGGTGATCGCATCGTGGGTCATCTCGATCTGTATCGCACCGCCATCGAGCTCGGTCACCGTGCTCTTGACTGCCCAATGCTGGGCGAGTTGTTTCGCATAGCGCTCAGGACGGTCCGTGACGATCACGCCGTGCACAGTGGCCATCTCACGATTCTTCCAGATTCTGTACAGCGGTGTCAGTGTGCACGGCAGGTCTCGTCGGCGTTGGCGCGATCACGTTTCCGACTGTCCCAGGGTGACCTGGACCGTGCGCGAGGTTCCCGACGGGTCGTCGTAGGTGAGCGCCATGGTGTCCCCCGGAGCCTTCGAGCGCACCGCGGCCACCAGAGCCTCGGGGCCGTCGATGACCTGGTCGTCGACCTTGGTGATCACCGAACCCTTGGGCAGACCGGCGGTTGCCGCCGCGCTGCCACGCACAACTCCTGCCACGAGCGCGCCACGCGTGTCCTGGTCGGAGCCGAGTTGGACACCCAGCGAGGCTTGCCGGACGGTTCCGGTGGCCACCAGTTCATCCGCGATGCGCTTGGCCTGATCCACCGGGATGGCGAAGCCCAGACCAATCGAGCCGGCCTGACCGCCACCCTGCGAGTCCTGGCCCCCACCCAGCGACGCGATCGCCGAGTTCACACCGATGAGCGAGCCGTTCATGTCGACGAGAGCACCGCCGGAGTTGCCGGGGTTGATTGCCGCATCCGTCTGGATGGCACTCATCACCGAATGCTGGCCGCTCTGCTCATCGCCGGTGGCGACCGGTCGACGCAGTGCGCTGATGATGCCGGTGGTCACCGTCCCCTGCAGGCCCAACGGCGAGCCGATGGCGACAACGTTCTGTCCCACCTTCAGGTCTTTCGACGAACCCATGGTGATCGGGGTGAGGTCGGAAACGCCCTGGGCGCGGACCACCGCGATGTCATCGGCGGGATCGGCGCCGACCACGGTGAACGGCACCGTACGGCCGTCGGCCAGGGTCACCGTTGCCTTGACACCGTCACCGGTCCGGGCCGAAGGCCGCGTGGTGCGCCCGTCGGAGCCGTCCAGTTCGGAGCCGTCCAGTTCGGAGCCGTCGCGCCCGTCCCGGTAGCCGCCGGGCAGCTGTCCGCCGGGAAGGATGCCGGGAGGAAGGTTGGAGAGTGGCCCGCGGGGCGCGGGAGCCGAGGGCGCCAGATCGCCGCTGCTCGACATCGCCGCGGCCACCACGTGGTTGTTGGTCAGGATCAACCCGTCGGAGCTCAGGACCACGCCGGATCCTTCCTCGCCCTGCTGTCCACTTCGGATCTTCAGTTGCACCACACTGGGCAGCACTTTGGCCGACACCTCTTCAACGGAGTTGCCTGCGGGCGTGCTGCCAGGCTTTCCCAGTATTGAACCCGTTGGCAGTGAGGGCTTTCCGCCGGGCGCGGGGCCAGATACCTGCGCGACGGGGGCCGGGCGCGCGGAATGGTTGACCACCACGGCCGCCGTGGCCGCGCTGGCACCAATGGCCACCACGACGGCACCGGCGGTCAGCCCTAGCGTGCGAAGACGCTTCCCGTGCACAGGGTTCGGAGCCTGCGGCGCCCGGTCCTGGTACATCTCGTCATAGGGGTAGCGTGTCCGAGCAGTGGTGGATGCACCGTGCACCTGCCGATAGCCGTGCTGGCCCACAGGGAATTCGTTTCCGTACGGCGGATGCCCAGGCTGGTAGTTCATGGATGGTTCCTTCTTCCTCAAGATGCAGTCAGGGCACTGGCCGCCTCTGGTACGCACTGTCACAGTGCCTGCATCCACTGAGGCCAGGCTGAGAATTTCCTCTCTGCAGCCCAAGACTTTTCAGGGGGTGGTGGAGGCAGGTGGCGATTGCGGTCCCGCATCCACTACAGGAAGCGGTGCCGTCGTCGGTTCCGGTGACTGAACGTCGCGGCCACGCCGAACGATTTCGAAGGTGTTGATCGGCCACCAGAACCAGCGCCCCAGTGCCGCGGCGATCGCCGGCGTCATGAAAGCCCGCACGATCAGCGTGTCGACTATAAGGCCGATACCGATGGTCATGCCGAGTTGGCCGACCACGCGTAGGTCACTGACGATCATCGACATCATGGTGAACGCGAACACCAGTCCGGCGGCGGTCACGACGCGGCCGGTGGCGCCCATGCCGCGGATCATGCCGGTGTTGAGTCCGGCGTGGATTTCCTCTTTGAGTCGCGAAACCACCAGCAGGTTGTAGTCCGAACCGACCGCCAGCAGGATCACCATCGATAGAGGGATGACGATCCACTGCACGCCCAGCCCGAGGATGTCCTGCCACAACAGTACTGACAGGCCACATGCGGTGCCCAGGGATGCGGCCACGGTGCCGACGATGACCAGGGCCGCCACCACGGAGCGGGTGATGAGCACCATGATCGCGAAGATCAGGATCATCGAGGCGATGATTGCGATGGCCAGGTCTACGGTCACGCCGTCTTGCATGTCGGCGTACATCGACGCGGTACCCGCGATCGAGACCTTCGCATTGGATAGCGGGGTTCCCTTGACCGCGTCGGCGACAACGCCTTTGAGGTCACGGACGTGCTCGATGCCCTCAACCGAGGCCGGGTCGCCTTGGTGGGTGATGATGAATCGGACCGCCTTACCGTCCGGCGATACGAACATTTTGAGCCCGCGTTTGAAGTCGGGGTTGGTAAACACGTCGGGCGGTAGATAGAAGAAGTCATCGTTCTTGGCCTGATCGAAGTAGAGGCCAATTTCCGTGGCGCCCTTGGCCAGTTCCTGCTGCTGCGCCTGGGTACCGGCCATCACGCTGTGCGTGGCCACCATGAAGTCGCGCATCCGTCCCATCGAGTCGATGGTGGTCCTTAATACCGGAAGCATCTGGGGCATCAGCTGATCCATGCGATCCATATCGGCGGTAAGGCCCTGCATTTGTTCGGTGAGTTTATCGATGCCGTCCAAGACATCGAAGATGGAACGTAGCGACTGACAGATCGGGATGTCGTAGCAGTGCGGCTCCCAGTACAGGTAATTGCGCAATGGCCGGTAGAAGTCATCGAAGTTGGCCAGGTTGTCGCGCATGTCCTCGGTGACCTTCACCAGGTCGTGAGTCCGGCCGACCATGCTGTGTGTGGTGGCGGTCAGCTCCTGCATGAGGCTGTACATGCGTTCCATGCTGGCGACGGTCTTGCTCATCTCGTCGGCCTGCTCGAGCATCTGAGCCGAGTTGTCGTTGTTGAATTTTGCGGTCTGCAGGGTGCCCGCATTCTGCGCACCCATGAGGAACGGGATTGAGCTGTGTTCAATGGGCGCGCCCAGCGGACGGGTGATGGTCTGCACGCGTTCGATTCCGCGCATGTGAACAATGCCCTTGGCCACCCTGTCGATGACGAGCATGTCTGCGGGGGTGCGCAGGTCGTGGTCGGCCTCCAGCATCAGCAGTTCCGGGTTCATGCGGGCCTGGGAGAAGTGGCGGTCGGCCACTCCCATCGCCAGGTTGGCCGGCATGTCGGCGGGCGTGAATTTCTGGTCGTTGTACTGCGGCACGTAGGTCATCAAGCTGACGAAGCCGATGATCGCAACCAAGCTGGTCAACACGATGATAGGGATGGGCCAGCGCACCACCGATGTGCCGACCTTGCGCCAGCCCGTACTGGAGAGCTTGCCCTTGGGCTCGAGAAGCCCGAATTTCGAGGCCACCGTCAGGACTGCGGGTGCCAGCGTCAGTGCCGCGGCCACGATCACCAGAACCGAGATCGCGCACGGCAGGGCCATGCTCTGGAAGTACGGCAGCGTGGTCATGGTCAGGCACATGCACGCGCCGACGATGGTCAGACCGGAGCCCAGTATGACGTGCGAGACACCGTGATACGCAACGTAATACGCGTCTTCGCGGCTCAAACCTTTTGATCTCTCCTCGTGGTAGCGGCCAAAGAGGAAGATCACGTAGTCGGTACCGGCAGCCAACGCCAGCATCGTCACCATGCTCACCGCATAGGGGGTCAGACCGATAATGTTCAGATATCCGGCCGTAGCCGTAACGCCTTGCGCAGCAAACAGTTCCAGACCAATGATGACCATGGATATGAGCATCGTGACGATGGAGCGATAGATGAACAGGATCATCACGATGATCACGCCCACCGACACCAATTCCATGGTCGCCATGGATTGATGACCGGCTACGCTCGTGTCCGCATTGAGCACAGTATTACCGGCCACGTGGGCCTTGATGCCCGGGGGCGCGGGCACGGAGCTGACGATCTGGCGCACCGCGGCCACCGATTCGTGACTAGCACTGGTGCCCTGTGATCCGTTGAGGAAGATCTGCACGTAGGCGGCCTTGCCGTCCACGCTCTGTGAGCCCGCCGCGGTCAGCGGGTCGCTCCAGAAGTCCTGGACGTTCTGCACGTGTTCGTGATCGGCCTTGAGTTTGGTCACGATGCCGTCGTAGTACTCGTGCGCGGAATCGCCGAGTTTGTCGTCGCCTTCCAGAACGACCATCGCCGAAGAGTCCGAGTCGTACTGCTGAAACACCTTGCCGATGTTCAGCATCCCTTGATAGGCCTCAGATTTGGTGGGGCTAATCGGAACCGAACGAGAGGCCGCTACCTCATCAAGCGACGGCATCATCGCGCCCAGGACGACCGCCAGCCCGACCCAGAACAAGATGATCGGCAGCGAGAAGATCCGGATCAGGTGGCCAACAAACGGCCGGTGCGGCTTCGCGTGCACATTGCTCATACGGATTTCACCAAGCAGTAGATGAACGGTTTGACCTTGTCGGTACTGGATCGGTCGTCACGCACGCCCCCGTCGACCGTCACGCGGCACCCAAGACCGCTGACGTTGCGATCGCCTTGCGCGACGATGTTGGCCGACATGGATGGCATTGTTGTCACGATCGTGAAAGACCAAGGGAGTGAAGCATTCTCAACGAGATGGGGTTGCCCGTTCTCATCGAGGTAATTGAGGTTCGCAGTGCCGCCCGACCCGATGACCTCATAGGTGATGTGCTTCGGGTTGAAATTCGCGGTGATGCCCGATCCCTCGCCCGGTTTGGGAGGAGGGGGATTTATGGAGCTACGGATCTGCGAGATCGCGTATCCACCGATCCCGACAACGACTACCAGCAGTAGCGGAATCCAGAACCGCTTCAACAGTCGATACACCGTGCGCATCCCCTTCTGCACCTGCCGATGAGGCCACTACCGGACAACCGGCGACACAACCTTGTGTACCGACGGTCTATTACGGCGGAACCGTACCACGTTAATAGACCGGCGGTTCACTATGAGGTGACCGGCGGCGCATTAACATCGGGCCATGACCTTCCGGCGCGCACGCAGCGAGGAGCAGCGCGAGATCCGCCGGCAAGCCATCCTGGAAACCGCATCCTCCATGCTCAGCGACATGCCAGTCAGCCAGATAACCCTTAATGAGCTGAGTCGACGTACCGGCCTAGCAAAGTCGGCGATGGTCCGGTACTTCGAGTCTCGCGAGGCCGTATTGCTGGAACTGCTCGATGCCGCGCTGCGCTGCTGGGCGACCGAAATTGTGGCGGAGCTCTCTCGCGACACGTACTCCGGTACTGCGCAGGAACGGGCCAACCACGTAGCCACCCTGCTCAGCAGGTCTCTGCGGCAGCACGCGGTGTTGTGCGACTTGATAACGGCCCAACCGGGTGTGCTGGAGCACAACGTCTCGGATGGAACGCTGCTGCGCTTCCGGCGATCCGCCCATGCCAGCATCGCCTCGCTCACCGAAGCTATCCGGAGCTACATTCCCGAGCTCGGTGACGATGCCCAGAGTGTGTGCCTGTCCATCCTGGTGACGAGCGCTGCGCTGTGGATGTACGCGCGGCCGTCAGCCAGCGCCATCGCCGCCATTGAGACCGATCCCGCACTGGCAGATATCCATTTGAACTTCGACGCCGACTTGGAAACCATGCTGGCCCGGCTGATCGTCGGCGCCCTGGTCAAGCGCAGTTCCTGATTGCCTGTCCGCATCTCACGCCCCCAAAGCGGTGATGACGCGGACTCGGAGGCGCTCTCACATGTAAGCTCACACGCCGAGAGGTGCTACTGGTTCCGCTAGACAGACCACTCTCCGCCGATGTAGTTCAATGGCAGAACATCAGCTTCCCAAGCTGAATACGCGGGTTCGATTCCCGTCATCGGCTCCACGAAACATAGCGTTAGAACTGCTTCACCAGACTGACCGAGCGATTGACCTCCGAGAACCCCAGCCCCTCATAGAGTCCCACGGCACCGGTGGGGCTATCCGCGTCAACGTCAAGAACGGCCCGCTCAAGCCCTTCGTTTTTGTAGGTACGCATGGCGTACGTCAACACCGCCTGCGCGAGTTTGCGTCCACGCCAGTCGCGCCGGACACCCACCAAGTCGATGAACCCGAACGAGTAACCGTTCGCCTCCCACTCCTCCTCATTGACGTCACTGAGCAGGTACGCGGCGACGGTATCCTGTCCCGCGGCATCACGTGCGACGACGACGAATGAGAGGTCAGCGCGGAACGCCTTCAGCCTGTGGTCCGATTCCCAGTCCACGCGGGCGATCGGCTGGCTGCCCCAATGATCACGGAACGCCTCGTTGTGGGCGTCCCGGGTTGCTTCAGACCATTCGGGACCATAGGTCTGGATCCGCATGCCCTCAGGAAGAGTGACGTCAGGGATGGGTTGACTGAGATCACGCTCGAGCTCATGCCACCACCTCACCGATTCGTATCCGTTGCGGTGGAACAAATCGGTCATCCAGACAGCGTCTTCCTCCGCGACTCCGGCGAGCCAACCAGGCATGCATTCATCCGATTCCACGAGATGCTGCAGCCCGCGCTGCTCCTGCCAACGGAGCAGACTGGTCCCGATTCCTTCGCCGCGCCGGTCGGGATGAACGGTGCCATCCAACGTCACCCATACGACAGTTTCATTGCTGGACTTCACCGTTGCCGAGCCGAACGCGACCGCTCGCCCCGATTGGTCGACGGCGATGACCGAGTCGAGCGCCGGATCGAAGTCGTCGTCATCGAATTCTTCTACGAGTTCGTCCATCATGACCAGGCTCGTGGGGTGATCAATCGCTCCCGAGGCTCGCCAGAGGTCGAACAGCGGCGGTATGTCATCTTCGGTTGCTGCCCGCCACGTCAAGTCATCTCCGGCGCTTGGCATTTCCACCACGGCCGGGGCACTGACTCGTTCGCTCAGCGGGACGGGAGACGCGTGCAGCTCTTTGGACGTCATCGGTCCAATCTATTTCTGACCCCAATAATGCCGCAACGGATTTAGTCGCCCGCAGCCTTCTTCGCGGGCTTGTCCGGGGCGCTGGGCTTCTTTCCCGAGACGTCTCCCAGCACCTTCTTGATGGCACCGCCCAGCCCACGCATCACGTTGGGCTGCTTGGTCGTCGGAGACACCCCGGGATCGGGTTTCGACATGAGCACCGGCGGCTTCGTCAACAGCTTCGGCGTGAGGCCGGGCCGCGTCGTAGGCGCCTTCGTCGGCGGGGTGACCTTGGCGGCTTCCGTCGCCTTACCCGTTGCCTTGGTGTCCGTTGTTGTGGCCGCCGCCACCGGCGTAATCGGGATGGGCTTGGTCAGCGCATCGCGGATCGGCGCAACCGACTCAGAGACCGTCGTTACCACCGACTCCCCCGTCGCCTGCACCGCCTTTCCTACATCTCCGGTGCTTCCCAACGTCGCCAGAAACGCATTGGGCACCCGCGTCACGATGAGCGTGAGCTGCTCTGTCGAATGGAACGCCACCGCCCAAAACACCTCAGTGCCGCGCACCGCGGCAGCCTCAAGCGGCGTATGCACGACGGGCACGGACTCGGGACCCGGGGGATTGTTCAACGCATCGGACAGATCGGAGCGCGCGTGCCCAAGAACCCCCGGGAGTTGACCGGGCTGAGTGAACGCCGCCTCGCCGATCCGCACGAGCCCCACCGCGATCACCTCGGTGCCGAACTGTGTGCGTGGCACCACCTGATCCAGGTCGGTGCGAATCAGCCCGGTCCACACATCGTTGGCCACCCCACTGACCGTCGCGCCAGCCAGTCCAAGCGCCTGCAGCACGGGCTGTCCCGACTGCAGCTGGGTGACGAACGTCCCCGGCGCCAGCAGCGCCACCATTGGCACCTGGACGGCACCCTGGACGACGAAGGGGCAAATCAGCGAGCAGTTCTGCACCTGATTGGCCAAGAACTGGGTGATCAACGCACCGGGCGGGGCTTGCACCGACGCCGCGGTGAGATCGACGTCGAACCGTGCGCTATGCGCGGACGGTCCCGGCGGAGCATTCACTCCTACGGACGTCGCGAGTACCGCTGATGCACATGCCACCGCGAGAACTCTCACGCGGTAACCACGAACCAACCCACCGTCAGGTTCGATCGCGGCGAAAGCCGGTTAGGCCCCGGCTTCCTCCGGCACATCGTGGCGCACCACGCGGACCTTGCCGCGCGGCAGGCTCGCCACGTACCCGTGGTACTTGCCGTAAATCTCCCACGCCGTGTCGAAGTCGTGATGCGGCACATCAATCACGTGGTCGTCGGAGAACTCCATGTGCAAATCGCCTGTGTCGCTCCACCTGGCCTCGATGCACGTAGCACCCGAGATGCTGAAGAGCGGACGCTCCTCATCCAGGATCGCCTTCGGATCAACGCAGACGATTTCCCGTGGCCACCTCCCCGCCGGGGGAAGCGTGAGCCACATCGGCACAGCGATAACCACCTCGTTGTAGTCACCCAGGCTGATTACCAATCCGTCACGGAACATGATCCGCTGGACCGGTAAGCCCTCAATCCATGCTTCGGACATACCTTCACTCTGAACCCACACAAGAGGCCCGCACAAGGGGTTGACGCCACAAGTTTTATTGTCGAAACTAGTCAAAACGTAAACGTTATTTGTGCTGCCCGCAGACCTGAGCAGCACACTGTTTGCTTGGCTTTCTCGACGTTTCCAGACTCCCGCCAGGACGGCGGCATCACCGCGCTTGACGAACGAATTTCGCTTGGGTGCCCTAGCATTCGCTGTGAGCTAGCAGCGTGGCTAGCACGCGGGCGAAAGGTACACCCATGACAGCGGAGCTATCGGAAGACATCGACCAGCCGCGGATCACCCCGCGCCCCGCCCACACGGCCCGCCCACAGCTGCCGCGTCGTGGCGACCTAACCCTGCGGGAACGCGCGCTGGTCGAGACCTCCGCACTCACCGATGTCGCCCTTCGCACCGTCGGGGCGCTGTCCGTCATGGGCGTGGTGGCCCCGAGCCTGGTCATCGACCGCGAGTTCGTGGCCCGCGAGCGCGACAACCTGGCCTTCTACGGCGAGCTCGCCGCGATGGGCGATGCGGATCTTTCCTTTCCGGCACCGGAGACCACGCCCGTGGTGTTCTCTCGCCCCGCCGGGCCGGTCGCGCAAGCCCTTGCCAAGGGCACCGTCGAGAATCTGGATTTCGAAAGCCCTTACGTGACACGCAATCCGGCCTTCCGGGACTACTGGAAGCGCTTCCCACACAACAGTGTCGCGCGGGCCCAGCACTGGCGTCATGACGACGGCCCCCGCCCCACCCTGTGCGTCATCCACGGCTTCTTCGGATCGCAGTATCTACTGAACGGGGTGTTTTTCGCCCTACCCTGGTTCTTCCGCAATGGATACGATATTTTGCTATATACCTTGCCTTTTCACGGCCGACGTGCCGAGAAGTACTCACCGTTCAGCGGGGCCGGGTACTTCAGCCACGGATTCACCGGCTTCTCCGAGGCCATGTGTCAGGCCGTTCACGACTTCCGGATCTTCGTCAACTACCTACGGGGCACCGGCGTCGAGAGGATCGGCCTGACTGGTTTGTCGTTGGGCGGTTACACCACCGGACTGATCTCCACCGTGGAGCGCCGGATCGATGTCGCCATCCCCAATGTTCCCGTGGTGGATGTGAAATCACTGCTGCACGGCTGGGTTCCGGCGGAGCCCACGATCAAGCTCGCCGCCAAGCTGGGCCACCTGAATCAGGACCAGCTGAACGCGGCCCTCTCCTACTCATCACCGCTGACGTATCAACCGGTAGTACCCAAGGAGCGGCGCCTCATCATCACCGGGCTCGGCGACCGCCTAGCACCTCCGGAGCAATCCGAGATGCTGTGGGAGCATTGGGATCGCTGCGCACTGCACTGGTTCCCCGGAAATCACATCCTGCACGTGAACCAGGGCGACTATCTGCATCACATGACCGACTTCCTCGACCGATATCTCGGCACTAACCCTTGACCGCCGACACCAGGTTGATCGAATTGAACATGTACCAGGCGGGCTGACTCGGCTCCGGCAAGGCACGCCCCGAAACGTTCAGGCAATCCAGCAGCTCGGTGCGTTTCGAATCCCAACCGCGGCAATGGAACCAGGTCGAGGCTTCACTGCGCTGCTCGTTGTAGATCAAGGAGAAGAAGTCGGAGTTCGACTGATCTCCACTTTCCTGGGCGCCCGCCACCAACATGTCGAAGACCACGTCGGCGTACGTCGTCATCTGCTCAATACCCACGAAGCTGCCCGACGCGGCCAGCTGGTCAATGGACTCGAAAAGTCGTTCCTGCGCATCGGCCGGCAGATAGATCAACAATCCTTCGACAATCCACGCCGACGGCGCCGATGGATCGAAACCCTTGTCCCGTAGTGCTTTACCCCAGTCCTCGCGAAGGTCCACAGAGATTTCCTGGCGAGACGCCTTGGATTCGGCGCCATGCTCGGCGAGTACCTCGCGCTTGAACTGATGCACCAAGGGCTGGTCCAACTCGAAGATCGTCGTCCCAGGAGCCCAGTCGAGTCGATAGGCCCGCGAGTCAAGCCCCGAGGCCAAGATCACCACCTGCTTGACTCCGGCCTCGATCGCCTTACCGAAGTAATTGTCGAAGTAGCGGGTGCGAGCGCCTTGAAAGCTCACGAAGTACTGCCCGAATTCCTCTGAACGCAAAGGGTGTTCGGGTACGCCACCGGCGACCAGGTCGGCCCACTCCCCGCCGGCGGCACGACAGAACACCTCCGCGTACTGATCGGCGGCCAGCGGCGCGGGTTTAGTGGCCTCGAGCGCTCGGCTGGCCGCCACGAACAGCGCCGTCGAGCCGACACTTGTGTTGATGTCCCAATTATCGCGATCGGTACGCATGGTCGCGACAATACCCCGCAACTGTGACAACTAGGTTGACATGCGTGGGCGCGTGGATGGCGCTAGTAGGCACCGTCGCTGCGCACCACCGCGCGGAACGTGCGCCACAGGATGGACACGTCGGACACCATGGACCAGTTCTCGACATACGACAGGTCCAACCGCACCGCCTCATCCCACGGCAGATCGGAACGCCCACTGACCTGCCACAAGCCGGTCATCCCGGGCTTGACCAGCAGCCGACGCTTGATGATGTCGGTGTACTCCTCGACCTCCCGGCGCAGCGGCGGCCGGGGACCCACCAGACTCATCTCACCCCGCAGCACATTGAACAGCTGGGGCAGCTCATCGAGGCTGGTGCGGCGCAGGAACCTGCCCACCATCGTGACCCGCGGATCTTCGCGCATCTTGAAAAGCGGTCCGGCGCCGTCGTTTTGTGCCAGCAGCTCGGCCACCATCTGGTCGGCACCCGCCACCATGGACCGGAATTTGATCATGCGGAACGGCTTGGACCGCACACCGATGCGTTCGGCCGAGTAGAACACCGACCCGCGTGACTCCAGCTTCACCGCAAGGGCGCAGGCCAACAGAATCGGGCTAAACGCGATGATGAGCAACAGCGCACCCACACGGTCGAACAGAACCTTGTGCATGCGTGAAGCACCCTCGTACTGGGGCTCTGCCAGATGGATCAGCGGCACGGACCCGGCCGGGCGCACCCGAACCCGGGGCTGGTCGACGTCGAAAACACCGGGCGCGACCAGCAGATTGACACCGATTTCGCTGAGATGCCAGGCCAGTTCGCGCATCTTCTCCGGGCCGAGCTGCTCGGTGGCAGTCACCGCCACGGTGTCCGCACCGGCCTCCAGTACCGCGGCGATAATGCGGTCCTCCGAACCCAGGATGGGGATCACCCGGTCGATGACCTCAATGTTCTGGCCCGGTGCACCCAGATATCCGGGAACACACACGCCGACGACGCGATACCCGAGCGCGGTGTCACGCCCGAAGGCCTCGGCGAGGTTGAGCGCCGCGGCGTCGCCGCCGAGCACCACCACTCTGAAGATCTGCTTGCCGCGCGCACGCTGACGGTTGAGCCAACTGCGACTGAGTTTCCGGTTGAGCAACAGGAACACGATTCCGACGAGGAAGGACATTCCCATCGCGAAACGCGAGACATTGAATTTGAACAGCACGCTGACGATGGCGAAAAGACCGAACATGTGGAATGTCGCGCGCAGTACCCGCTGATACTCCTCGCCACCACTGCCCATGAGGTGTGGTTCCCTGCTGCGGTACACACCGAGCAGCAGCGCCCAGTAGCAGAAGAAGCCAATCCTGATCCACAGCTCGGTGGCGTTCATCGGGTTGGTCGCGTTGCGCAGTTCGATCCAGGTCCAGCCGGCGACCGCGACGATCAGGGTGTCCGTGAGCATCAGCCACCGGGTGTAGCGCTCGCCCCACTGCGCGGCCCGGTGCCCCGCAGAGGTTTGACCGACCGTTTGTGATCGGCGCGGGCGCCGCACGCTGCCGATCCGGCCCCTCAGCCGGGTCGGCGCAGGCGAGCCTTCGTTCACCGCGACCACGAGCGTGTCCTTCCAGAACAACCCCAACAGCAAAAACCAAAAAGCCCTGTGTCATGAAGCGCCAGACGCCGAGGTCTCCGTGAAACCCGGCGATGACAACCGTCGCCCGAACGAATCGGGTCGGTGGCCACGCGAAAGATGAAACGCCCGTTACCCAGTTATGTACGGAACGAAATGTATCCAGAGAACTGCCACCGGGCAACACCTCACCACCAGCGGGCTGCAATTGTGATTGAGATCACCCGCCCGCCCGGTAAATGTACAGATTGTTCTTACTCGGAAATGAATAAATCAGCCTTGACCTGGGCAAATAAACAATTCCGTCAAGTCGAAGCAAAGTTCGTCATGTACAAATTAGCTCACTACAAACGTCGTAACGAGGGCCGCCAGCAATGCCGCCGACGATCGGAAGAAGCCGTCGGGCAACATCTGCGAAAAAAGCAAGGGGCCATCCGTGGCGGCCAAGGGGTCATGGGCTCACCCATTTTCGACCTGACAGATTTTGCTCACCAGCAGCAGAAGCGCCCACTAACTCTGGCAACGGCGGTAAACCATATGGTCAGCACGTCAATATGGCGCACGTCACACCGCTAACTGGATACGTGTGTTAGCCCAATATGGTTCAGACCAGCGCGCGGCCGGTGCGGATTCTCCAGTCGAGATCGATCATCAGCGCGTTGAACGGGAAGCGTCGCAGTCCGTTAGGCAGGAGGCGATTCGCCACACCAAGTAGCGTGACGACGGCCCGGAAGGTTCGCTCGCGTGCCGGACTCCAGGGCAGCCGCATCTCGTCCCGGAACCGCTGCGGCAAGAATCCCGTCGAGATGAGTCGCGAGAAGGCACCCACCGGCCGACGCATGAACCGCGGTACCGCAATGGCCGCGGAAATGATCCGATACAGGTACGGCCGCACGTGATCGTCGATGTGGACCAGGTCCAAGGATTGCTCCCAGTACGCATCGAACTCCGCGCAGGACTTCGGCCACATCGCGAGAGGCATCTGCAGCGTCGTCCCCATGACGGCACCCTCTTGCAGGCACCGCTCGGCCATATCGGCCGACATCGGACCTACGAAGGCCTCGTACACATCGACGAATCCCTTGTAGAGGCAGATCGCCACCCATTTCTGCAGATCCGGGTCGAAGGCGTTGTACTGCACCGTGTCCCCTGGGGCCAAGCGAACCTGCGCATGGGAGCGATTGGTCGCCTTGCGGAATGCCGCCTTCTGCTCCGGGCTCCCCAGGGACGACACCGCCAGGAAGGTGAAGGTGGTACGGGCCCGCTTCACGGGGTGCAGATCGGCGCGGCCACTTTCCACCTTGCTGTCGACGACGCCGTACCCGACGCCTGGGCGTGCCAACTGCATGACGATGTTGGCCGGGCCTCCCAGCAGGGCCAACCCCATCAGGTTGTCGGCCATATTGCTGTGACGCCGCCAGGACCACCACGGCGACAGACGCGCGGCGGGAGGCACCGGCTCGTCACGACGGCTCCGCGTACCCGGACCTCCGTCGCCGACGATCGATTGATCGACCTCTGACACCCGTTCGATTGTCACCGTTGACCCCTTAATCTGCGAACGCTTGTTCTCAAATATCTTCCAGCGGGATACCACCTGTCAAGATGTACTGGTGACGTCATCGCGGGTTTATGGAGGCGTGCAGGCTCCTGACCGCCAGGCCGAGCGCCGGAACCGGCTGTTGGAGGCGGGTCTGGACCTGCTGACCTCTGGCCCCGCACCCACTGTGACGGTCCGCGGCGTGTGCAAGCACGCCGGTGTGGTCGCCCGGTACTTCTATGAGAACTTCACCGATCTCGACGAATTGACGGCGCAGGTGTACGACGGCGTGATCGGCGAAGTCGCCACCTCCACACAGAAAGCCGTCGACGCCGCGCCGCTGCGCAAGAAGACCGAGGCAGGCGTCGCCAACATCGTGCATGTTATCGCCGCCGATCCCCGGATAGGCCATCTACTCTTCGGCAGCAATCCCGCTAATTCGGTGATCGCACAACGCCGTAGCGCGGCAGAACAGCTTTTTGCCGCTCTGTCCGGCCAGCACCTGAACAAGACATATCAGCTCCCGAACGACGAATCGATGCGCGCCGCCGCCTATTTCGCCGTCGGCGGCGTCGGTCAGACGCTCGCGGCCTGGGTGACCGGCCAATTGAAGCTCAGTGCAGACGAGCTTGTCGTCGTACTCACCCGGCTGCTCGATCCGGTCAGGCGGTAGCGACTTCCCGTGGGGTGCGCTCGGCAGCCGTCTTCGGCACAACACGGACATCGGCTGCGCTGAACTCCTTGGTCCAGCATGCGAATTCGAGTGTAATTCCGTCAGGGTCGAGGAAGTAGAACGACCGCACGTACACGCCCGGGTGTAGTTCCTTCGACACCTGGAACTCACTCTCGTCGTGGTTGAGAATGGGTCCCACTCGCACACCCTTGGCCTTGAGCTTGACGCGGTACTCATCGAACTTCTCGGCGGGAACATGCAGCGAGATGTGGTTCATGGAGCTGACGGCGCTGATGATGTCGCCGATTCCCGGGATGGCGGCCGGGGCCGAAATGCCCGGGACGCCGTCCGGCGCATCCTTGAACCAGAAGAAGGCCAGACTGTCGCCACCGCCGGCATCGAAGAAGAAGTGTTGCCCCTGCCCCATGGGCAGATCGAGCGACTTGATGAGCGGCATGCCCAGCACGTTGGTGTAGAAGTCCACCGTGCGCTCCATGTCCGAACACACAAGCGCCACATGGTTAAAACCGCCGAACTCGAATTCGGAGTTGGGGTTGTTCGGTTTGATCATCGTCATGGGGAGCCTCCTTGATCCGACCGCATGACAGCCTTGCGTTTTACGCTAATCTGAATCTAACATCAGATTCAGAAACGGGTCAATAGCGTATGACGAGCAGACAGGGGTGAGCGTGGTCCAACCCACCGTGCGAGGCCGTCAAACCCAGGCCGCGATCGATGAAGCCGCGCGAACCGTCATCGCCCGCAAAGGAATCCTTGCCACTACCGTCGCCGATATTGCCAGCGAGGCCGGCCGGTCCACGGCGTCGTTCTATAACTACTACGACTCCAAAGAAGCGATGGTCGCGCAGTGGGCCATGCGATTTCGCACCGAGGCGCAGGAACGGGTCTCCTCGCTGGTGGCCGAGCCCCGGGCACAGACAGATAAACAGCGCGCACGAGACATCGCGACCGCGCACTGGCTCACCTGGCGCCACCAGTTGGCCGAGATGATCAGCGTCTCGCAGATGGCCATGATCAGTAGTGAGTTCGCCGAGTTCTGGAATCAAATATGTTCTGAACCCATTGATTTCCTGACAAGCACCATCAAACGGGCACAGCGTGACGGCTACAGCCCCGGCAATGATCCGCATCTCATGGCCACCGCGATCGTCTCGATGATGAACCAGTTCGCCTACAACCAGCTCAGCCAGGGCAATGCCGCCACCGTCAACGACGATGCCTGCATAGACACCCTGGCCGGAATCTGTTATCGCGCCATCTATTCCAAGGAGGTCTGCTGAACATGACGACGATCGTGCGGGACTTTATCGGGCTACCATCACCGACCGCCGGACGCAACGGTGCCGGTGGGCATCCATGCCAGGGTCTGTATCACCGGGCGGCCGGAACCACGCCCAAGGTCGCCTTCATCGCCACCCACTATCAGATCGACTTCTCCGAGCATTACATCGCCGAATACCTGGCCCGGCACGGGTACGGATTCCTGGGCTGGAATACCCGATTCCGGGGATTCGAAAGTCACTTCCTACTTGACCACGCGCTGGTGGACATCGGCGTGGGGGTGCGCTGGCTACAGGAACAGGCAGGCGTGGAAACGGTGCTTCTGCTGGGCAATTCGGGGGGTGGATCGCTAATGGCGGCCTACCAATCGCAGGCGGTGGCTCCCAAGGTGACACCGCTGGAGGGCATGCGCCCGGCCGAGGGCCTGGACAGCCTGCCCGCCGCATCGGGCTACGTCGCCAGCGCCGCCCATCTCGGCCGCCCCGATGTGCTGACCGACTGGATGGACGCCTCGGTGATCGACGAGAGCGACCCGGCCTCCACTGACCCAGCCCTCGACCTGTTCAACGAGGAGAACGGGCCCGCGTACTCCCCCGCCTTTGTCGCCAAGTACCGCGAAGGCCAGGTGGCGCGTAATCACCGGATCACCGCGTGGGCACTCGACGAGCTCACGCGGGTGCGCGCGGCCGGGTTCAGCGACCGTGCCTTCACCGTGCACCGGACTTGGGCCGATCCCCGCATGGTCGATCCCACGCTGGAGCCCACCAAACGCCCGGCCAATCTCTGCTACGCGGGCGTGCCGGTCAAGGCCAACCGCTCCACCTTCGGAATCGGTTGTGCCACCACGCTCAAGAACTGGCTCGGCATGTGGAGCCTGTCGCACGCCCAGACCCGTGCCGAGCCACATCTGGCCGATGTCACCGTCCCCGCCTTGGTCATCAACGCCGATGGGGACACCGGAGTCTTCCCCTCGGACGCCCAGCACATCCATGACGCACTGGGCTCGACCGACAAGTCCCAGGCCTCCATCGACGCCGACCACTACTTCCAGAACCCTGGGGCTCGCCAGGAGCAGGCAGATACCATCGCAGAGTGGGCAAGCACGCGGTGGGACTGAGATGAGCCACTCGCGCGAAGATCATCGGGTGAGAGTCCTCGCACACTTTCCGGGCGGCCCACGCGTCCGTGAACAGCTTGCACCGCACACCGATTGGCTCGACGTCCATTTCTGCGCCGAGGACGACGACGACACCTTCTACGCCGAACTGCCGCACGCCGAGGTGCTGTGGCATGTACTTCGTCCACTGTCCGCCGACGACCTCACGAAGGGCGAACGGCTGCGGCTGATCCACAAGTTCGGCGCGGGCGTGAACACCATCGCACTGGACGCGGCGTCCGCGCAGGGCGTCGCCGTCGCCAACATGCCAGGGGCCAACGCACCGTCGGTCGGCGAGGGGGCGCTGCTGTTGATGCTGGCGGCCCTGCGACACCTGCCACGGCTGGACCAGGACATTCGGGCCGGTCGCGGGTGGCCCACCGATCAGTCCCTCGGCGACACCGTTCGCGATATCGGCTCCTGCACAGTCGGATTGGTGGGATACGGCAACATCGCCAAGACCCTGGAGCGGATCTTGCTGGCGATGGGCGCCACCGTGGTGCACACCAGCACCCGCGACGACGGCTCTACCAGCTGGCGCAGCCTCGATGACCTGTTGACCAGCAGCGATATTGTGTCGCTGCATCTGCCGCTGACCGATGCCAGCTCCGGCCTGCTCGACGCTGCGGCGCTGGCCCGGATGAAACCCGGATCGGTTCTGGTGAACACCTCACGCGGTGCGGTCGTCGACGAGGCAGCGCTGGTCGAAGCGCTACGACAGGGCCCCCTCGGGGCCGCGGGTCTTGATGTCTTTGCGCAAGAACCGGTCTCACCGGATAACCCACTGTTGGCCCTGCCCAACGTGGTGCTCACGCCGCATGTCACGTGGTTCACCGCCGACACCATGACGCGCTACCTGGAGCATGCAATAGACAACTGTCGGCGTATACACGAGGGGATGCCGCTAGCTGACCGGGTGCG
>MAEX01000001.1 GCA_002013415.1 Mycobacterium sp. D16Q14 | reverse complement strand
CCCCTCGGTGTTTCGAGATATCCGCCACTACGTTGTGCTGGTGTCTGATGTTCCTACTTATGCTGATTCGCTCGCTACCTTGTCGAAGTCGAGACCGCTATTGGCGCAAGCGTTGGTGTTGGCGGAGCGTCGTCGCACTGAGCGCCTTGCGGCGTACCTGGATGGTGCCCGGCTTCGCGGTCTCGAACAGCTTTTTGCCTATTTGGAAGCGGCTGTTGCCGCGTACGCCGAGATCCCGTCCTTATCGGGGATTGGCTTCCTGATAGAGCGTGTGCACGCCGACTACAAGACAGCGTTGGAAGCAACACTTTCGGGCTATCAGGGTGTGGCGGCTGACGCCATGCGCGACGTGATGGAGATCGAGTGTCTGTTGATGGACTTTGCAGCTAATAGAGGTAACTCCGACGAATGGCTGCATTCCGACGAGAAGCTGCGGAAGCGGAAGTACGTGCCCGTGCGCGTTCGGGAGCGGTTGCAGGAGTGCGGGGTTGAGCCATTCTCGAACGACGACTTCGAGCCCATCGACTACAAGGCGCACAGCGAGTCTCTCCATGTGAATCCAGGGCAGAGGCTGAGTACGCGCGGACCGGACCCGCTTGATGAGCCTTTCCCGTTGTACGGGGACTTTGGTTTCATGGAGATGTTCGAGCACGGCGACCGTATCCTGCTGGCTATCGAGTTGTTGCGCATCATTGCACTGGGAGTGCCTGACGGCTATGAGCCGATAGGGCCTCGTGACAAGTTCAATGACGCGCACGCCCGTACGCACCAAAATCAGGTCATGATGTTTGGCTTCGTTGAGGGACCGTCGGTGCTGCGTGAGCGGCTAGGGCGTGAGCCGACAGCCGCCGAGCTACTTGGCTACGTCAAAGATGAAATCACGTCTAAGAGCCGTCCTTTCGGACCTAAGGCCGAAGGGTCCAATTAGCGTGCGGGGGACGTGCACACTCCCAACTTTCCCTTTGTCGCCGAGTCGCTCTAGCGTCGAGTCATGCCCGAAACACCAACCGTTCGAACTCATCTCATGGCCCTGGCCGACCTGCTCGATGAACCCAACCGTCTCGTCGGCCCCGACGCCGAACGATGCACCGCTGCCGCCGTGGGCGAACTCCGTTGGGTGTGGGCTCGTCTGGTGAACAAGTTCGTTGAGGCGGTCGAGTCCGATGCTTGATTCGGAAGCCTCATTGAGTCCCGATGAGCGACTGATGCTGGTCGGCTTGTACGCCCGTCTGAGTCAGTCCCAGAATCGTTCGGTTGCAGGACGACTCGACTCCGAGACACCGTGTTACGCCGACCTCAACATTTATCGTCCCGAAACTTTGTCCCACAAAGGGATTCCCTTATCTCGCCTCTCGGAGGGTTCTGGGACATGCTGATCGGCTACGCGCGGGTATCGACCGTCGAGCAGTCCACCGACCTCCAGCTCGACGCACTCAATGCCGCTGGCGTCGAGCAGGTGTTCACCGACGAGGGTGTGAGTGGCTCGATGTCGAGTAGGCCCGAACTCGACAAGTGCCTGGCGATGTCGCGTGCCGGTGACACGCTCGTCGTGTGGCGGCTCGACCGTCTGGCCCGCTCTCTCAGGAACCTGCTGGAGTTGGTGGAGTCCCTGTCCAACAGGGGCATTCATCTACGCAGCTTGACCGAGGCTATCGACACCAGCTCGGCCAGCGGGCGGCTCGTGCTGTCGGTGTTCGGTGCGCTGGCCGAATTCGAGCGCTCACTCATTATCGAGCGGACTCAAGCAGGTCTGTCCGCTGCTCGGTTGCGGGGAGCCAAGATTGGGCGACCGGTGGCGATGAGCGCTGGGCAAGTCGAGCATGCCCGGACGTTGGTCTCGGCTGGCCATCGGGTGGGTGATGTCGCTCGGACACTGGGAGTCGGACGGAGCACGTTGTATCGCATGTTGGGATCGTCGTGACGGAGGTGACGGCGACGGATCGGTTGCGTCACCTGCTTGTCCGTGCGTACACCGCGCACTATGTGACAGGTGGGGGCATCGTGAAGCCCAGGACCGCGAGTTCGATTCAGATCGATCGCGTTGTCGTGGATCAGCTTGCCGACTTTGCCGTCGAGTTCGGCGTCGTTGAGGGGTACAACGCCCCTGCCAGCCTTCTGGATGCGCTGCTTACTGAGGCTATCGAGCGCGGTGAGATAGTCAGGACTGAGACGGGCCAGTTGGAACACAAGCTCGACTACCAGCTGCGAGACCACTCCGCAGACCGCAAATGCTGACATTCTGGTGACTCGTGGATGAGCTGATCTCTCGCATTGACGGCCTGCTCGATGAGCCTGATGACGAGAGTCTGGACGATTGGGCTTATCCGTGGACGGATTCGATGCGGTGGGCTCCCGAGGGCGTCGAGATACACGAGGACGACGGTGCTGACGCCGAACTGGACGGCGGGTGGGACTACCACCCTGACCCGCAGGTTCACGTGATTCCCGTCGAGCAGGTGGCCGAATGGACTCGATGGCTTGGGACCCTGGGGGATGCTGAGCGATCTGAGATTGCTTGGTATGTGGTGTGTTTCAAGTGTGGGTCGGCAGGAGAACGGTCAGTGGATTGTGGGTGCGAGCGTGCCGGGTAGCGCTTAGCCGGTCACGTACCAGTCGTCTCCGATTGCCGTGCGGAGGAACGCCATGTGAACATCTATCTGGAATAGGTGCGTGCTCTCCACGGTTGATGTGCCGCCCATCCGCAGCCCCGGCGCGAACCCGTAAACCTCATCGAATTGCAACGGTCCCAGATGCTCGTATACCCGATCAAACATAGGTGCTTCATCGTTATCGAAGAACTCGAACCGCTCCTTGTCAGCAGCAGTGAAGAACGCTTCCATCGAACGCTGTAGCCCACTCGGGGTTGACTTCCTCGCTGGCGGCTTAAGAAACATGATGCCCCGCGCTGGCTCTACGCTGACCGATATGCCGTAGCCGGGAGTCCAGAACCAAACTTTCCCGAAAGCGCTGCGGATAAACGGAATGTACTGCGCCCCTTCATCCAACTTGGGGTGCCGGATTGTGTCGAGCAAGACTTCGTTGGTGGTGACCTTCCACGCATTGGGGTCTACGAGCCAAGCCGCGCCGTTGCCGAATCCGGAGAAGCCAAACTCCTGCCAGTACGAGATCAGACAGTCAGGAACGAGCCCGCTGTATGCGTGCACGTGTTCGTCAGTGCACGCCGGACCGGGGATGGAGAAGGGCAGCTCTTCGAGGAAGCACTCGAAGTATTCGTCCGGCACCTTCACTCCCTACCGAGTCTGATGTTCACGATGGCATTCGGGTCTTGGGTTTTGAGCCATGCTTTGAAGGCATCGCTCTCCTGTTTGGTCAAGTTACCAAGCGCGTTGTTGACTTGCCAGTCACCATAAGTCAGGCCATTGGTATAGCCCCCGAATTTGATGTCCGGGTTGTGGATCACTGGTTGCGGAATGAGGCCCGATCCTGCCGGGAACTGCGCATCTGCATAGTCGCGGGCGAGGCGCTTGGCGTCGGAAGCACTGTATCCCGCGTCTATTAAGTCTTCGACGCCGTAGTCATAGAGTCCTTCCCGCAGGTCGTTTCGGATTTCGGTGCTGGGTGGCCGCGCAGCTTCCATGTGGTCAAGGACTTGTTGGACGCTCTGGGTGTTGAGGCCGTGTTCCCACAGCTGGGCATGACGGTCAATCTCAGCGGAGTGGTTCGCCTCATGCTTGTCGGTATATGACGGGGAATCAACATCGTATTGGGGTGTTCGGGGTAGCTCATCGACAGACACTCCGTGATGGGTGGCGAGGTCTTGGAGGTTCTGTTCGCCTCTGTCCCAATCCATTTGATCGCGTTCGGCGCGGTGGGATTCGCGGGCTTCGTGCAGGATGTCGTCGGCGCTGCGAAGTGGTGCGCCGCCATGATCGGCCACGGGTCCGTTGGGGTGGTGATCACCGCCGACAGGACTGTGGTCACCGATGGCCGGAGCGCCACTTCCCGCGCCATCGCTCCAGGGGTGGTGCTCCGTGACGGCTGGCGGTGATGTTGGATTGTGTTCAACGGGCGCGGAATTCGTTTCAGCATGTCCAGCGCCAGGCGACGTGTGTTCAACGGGTTGCGGCGTGTGTGGTGTCGCAGGGGTCTCGGATCGTGGGGCTGGTTCGGCGGGGGTTTCGTGGTGCGGCACCGCTGGTGCCTCGGGATGTGTTGCCGTGGGAACCTCAGCGTGCGGCGCGGCTGGTGCCTCGGCGTGGGGTACGGCAGGGGTCTCGACATGCGGTACTGCGGGTGCCTCGACATGGGGTGCTGCGGGGGTTTCGGGGTGAAGGGCGTCGTTCAGGAAGCCTTTGACGGTGTGACTGACGGTGTTGTCGAGGGTGGGTATGCCCTCGTGCAGGGCGGCTCGGCCTTCGGCTCCGAGCGCACCTTCCACAATCCCACGTTCCAGTAAGCGCCCGGTGCCGCCCGTGGCGATGGCGGCGGTGGCTTCGGCGCTTTTGGCCTGCATATCGAAGAATCCCGCACCTGCCAACGACGCCGCCGAACCGCCGTGCGCCTTGGCGTACTCGGCCTTGTTGTAGGCGTCAATGGTTTGATCGAGTGCCGAGGGCGTGTCAGCACCGGGAATCGCTTGTTTGAGTGCGTCTTTGGCTGCTCCGATACCGACATCAACCCAAGCGTCCTTGGCCTTGTCCGCGCCGTGCAAACCTGTCAGATCACCGACGTGTTCAACGATCCCTTCGGCCTTCTGTTTGGCGGCGTCAACCCAGCCATCCAGGAAGCCTTTCTTGGGAGGTTCGGGCTTCGGCGGGGTTGGGGGCGTGGCGTTCTTGTTGAGGTAATCGACGGTGCCGCCGATGGTGCCCAACTTGCTGGGGTCAACGGATTTCTCTGGGGTGGGTGGCCCCAGGACGGGGGCGTTCGGATTGGCTGGGGCGGTCGCGGCAGCGGCTTCGGTGCTGGCCGGGGTGTGGGCCTTGGGGTACCAGTCCTTGTAGAAGTTGTCGTCCTGCGCTGCGGCGGCGGGAACGTCTTTGGGTTTGGTGTCTGCAACAGCCTTGTTGACGTTGAACATCGCAGCGGCCAAGTTGAATTCACCGGCCACCTTGTTTCCGGATGCGTCGGCCTGGCCTTTGAGCTTCTCCACGCCCGCCCACCACTTGGTGGCCGAGTCCTTCAACTCACGCGAAGCGTCCGCGACGATCTTGGCGTTCTTGTCCGCCGTCTCCTTGCTCATCCCCTCGGGCGGGGTGTAACTGAGCGTGCACTCGGCGTCATTGACGGTGATACCTGGTTGGCCGTGGACGTTGTTCAAGATCGCTTTGCCGTTGTTGAGCGGCGGGATGATGTCGTAGTCGATGGTGTTGAGCATCGCCCGAGCCGACTCGTCCATCGCGTCGCGGGCGTGCACGACAGTGCGCCACGCACCATCAGCTTTGTCTTGGGAAGCCGTGGCCCACAGGCCGCTCCACGTTGAGCCGCCCGGACGCTCGACGTAGCCCTTGAAGTCGTGGGTGTGGTCTTCGAGGCGCGCCATCAGCTTGGCGGCGGGGTCCAGCGCTTCCCGGTACGAGTTCACATCGGTCGCGAGCATCAGCGACGCAGTAGGCCCCACCCCAGCACCCCTTGGCTATGCCTGGCGGTGCAGGTCAGGCATGAGGCGAAACAGTGCCGCGCCGTGCTCCTCGGTGGCGATGAACCCGCGCCGACCTGCTTCCTCGACCTCGGCGAAGTTGCCCATGAACCCGGTCACGATCTTCTGCACGTTCGGCAGGGTGCGGCCCGACAGATCATGCAAAGCGGCCAGCGCCGGATCAGCGCCTGTGCTCGCACTGGGGGCGGGCGTCTCCGAGTTGATCTTGTCCACCAAGGATTCGATCTGCGGGCGCAAGCGGCCCAGAGCCTCTAAATCGAGCTTGAGCGGATCACCCACCCTAGATTCCTCCCTGTATCGGTTAGCTGATCAGGGGCAGACTACAGCCATAGTGAGGGGGACACCACTGATCGGTCGGCTGTTCCAGCAATCTGTCACACCCACGAGGACCAGCCACGTTTGTGGCATCAAGAACGTCGCTGGTAGGAGTGGTCACGCGCCTTGCCCACCCACCGCCAGAGCATCGCCGCTGCGCTGCGGTGCTCTGGCGGTGGGTGGGGGGACACCACTGGACCACAAGTGAACACTGATGTCAGAACGGTCGGATAGGCTCCCGCCAAGCTGAAATGGGAGGTCGGGGCGGTGCGAGCGGTGCGACGGGTAGTGGTCGGTGCGTTGGTGGCGGTGCTGGTCGGGATGGTTGTGCCGCCCGTTGCGCAAGCCAAGAACCTGCTGGTAGTGGGAATGCCGATTAGCTTCTCTAGCGGGACATGCTCGCTGGGATTCTTCGGATTCAACGCACGTGGCGATCGGCTGGCGGTGACTTCCGGGCATTGCGCTGGTGGGGCCGATGAGCTGGTGTATTCCAAGAACGGTGTGGAGATCGGCAGAGTCGTGGCCTGGTTGGAGGACGTTTCAGACGGTCACGGCAAGCTGGTTGGCGCACGCGGATACACGGTGTTTTCCGTCTACAAGAGATTCAGTTTGGAGCCGTACTTCACGGGCCTGGGCACCATCGACGAGGGCGATTGGGTGACGAAATACGGTGAGCGCAGCGGAAAGACGCGCGGTCGGATCACGAAAGTCAAGTACAACAGCGACCGCCCTGACCTGTCGCTCGTTTACAGCGACATGGTGCAATTGCCGGGGGATTCGGGGTGTCCGTGGGTGACCTCTGGGCCGACGCTCGTTGCGATGGGTTCTAGCGGAAACCAGGAACAGTTGGGTGGTGGTGCGGGAAGCCAGGCCCAACCCATCGGATCGGTCATACGACTCATCAAAGAACAGGCTGGGGTCTGGGGCGACGGCTTCAAGGTATGGATCGGCGATTAGCGCTAGCTGGCGGTTCGCTCCGAACGGCACATGGACCATGCAGAGCGGCGGTGCACGGCGGGGACGTTGGGTGGGGGACACCAATTTGAGCCGGCGTTGTCGGACGGCGGCGATACGCTGCGGTTATGCCTGTAGATGTGCCTGCTGATTTCGCCGAGCTGACTGGTGTTGATGAGAAGTGGCTCGTGCACGGTTGGGACACCCGTCCGGTGGAAACCTTCTCTTTTACGAAAAGGCCATCGGACCGTGGGTTGCCGGAGCATCTGGCGCGTTACCGCCTGCCTATCGAGTCGTCGTTGAAACTGCACGACATCGTGATAGACGAGCAGGATAGAGGCAAGGGGATCGGTTCGAAGCTCCTGGATGCGGTGGTGCGTTATGCCGACATCAAGGGACTTCCGGTGTGGATGTGCGTGGTGGGGGAAGGGCAGGGCACGCAGGAGGTGATGAACACGGTGCGGCTCGTGAGCTGGTACAAGCGGTACGGGTTTGAGAAAGCCGATGAGCTAGCGCAGCGAAGATTCGATATGGACCGTTGTCGTAACGAGGAGATGGTGCGGTACCCGAATGGTTGGGTGCCGAGCTTGACGGAGTTCTAGGCTGTTTGTATGGGCGTGGAGGGGCGATTGCTGATCGTTCGATTCGCCCCGTTCTCGGCTCAAGGGTGCCGTGCCAATGCGCGAAAAACCTACGACAGGCACTTGGAGCAAGGGCTTAGCGGACGTTATGGCGTGTCGGTCAGCGGCGTGATGGTGCGCCAGGGCGAATCAGATGATGAGGCAATCATCCGATTGCGCGCTGCGGTTCCTCTCAAAGGGAAAGCTATCGCCCCCGTCTGGGCCGATACGCTAGAGGAGTTGGGATTCTGCGTCGTGCCCGATATGCCGCCTGACATGCACTATCTGGTGGGTCAGGACGACATGGCTCGGATGCTTGATTGTGATGCGCTGGCGTTAGTCTGGAGTAGCACGCGACGCAAGTGCCCGACGTGGAGAAGCGGGAAGGAGGACTGACCTATGCGGCGAATTCAGATCGACATCAACTTCCGTGATCGTGACGGGCACACGCCAGCTCCCTACACCGGTCCCACGCCACGGGTCGGTGAGCGTGTTGTTGCTTTCGAGCCTGAGGATGGTGTGCGGGCGGACGCGGTGGTGTTGTCAGTGAACCCGGACCGGTGCTTTGTTGTGCTCGACGTGGACTGGGACTCGATGGACGATGACGACGTGGCACAAACACCTGTTGTGTGGGAGCTTCCGTCCGAATGTGATGCGCGTCTGTACACGGTTGTCCTCTGATGGGGTTTCTGGTTGGTCCTGACTCTGGTGAGCTGGCGGAAGACAACGGAACCTTCGCGCGAGTCGATGGGTCGCAGTTCGGTTCCCCTATTCCCGCGTTGTTCATTGATGAGTCGCAGTTCCCGAACCCCGAGGAGTTCGGATTACGGACCGGCCAGCAGAACCCTTCCGGCGAGTGGATGGTGCTGGAGACGTTGGCTGTTGATGTGTCGTCCCGCTATGAAGTCGATGTGTATGACGTACGCACGCTGACCGATCCGCAGTCTTGGGATGCGGACAAAGCAATCAAGATCGCGGGCACCGTTTTCCCGGACCCGCATCCCGACGAATGGTGGCGTGGTGTGCACGACGAAACAGGTCGGCTGTTTCTGTTCGTGGGGCCGCTCAAGCAGTACCTCCAGCCCGACAACCGCTTGGACCTGGAGTTCCTACGGCACGCACATGCGGGCATCACTCCGCTGGTGGTCCGTGGATATGACGCAGGTGTTGGCACCCGCCCACCTACCAAAGCGCCAGCGGGAGACGACACTGACGATTACCCGATAAATGTGCCGACCACACACAGATCGGACGCCGAGCGCCGCGCACTCGGACTTGACCGTCCCGAACTGGACGAGGAATGGCGTACGTTCCACACAGCACAGATGTACGAACTTGCGAATGATGTCAAAGTTGTTGCAGAGACAGCAGACTACGACGATATTCGGCTTCCTTGGCTCTCTGCTGCCGTGAAGGAAAACACTCGCCTCATCAAGATGAGTGAAATAGTGGGAGACTTTATCGACAGCCTTAACAGTGGGGTTCCGCTGACTCCAGGCATGATCTACTCCATTAGATTCCGCGCCTTTCACCAATCGGCGACGTTCGCTGCTGAACGTCACTTTTCTGAGAGGCCGTCGCGGCAGAGGTTGGATATGGAGTTGAAATCCATGTTCAGCGCACGACTTTGGATGAAGTCCCCCGCGTACTTCCTCACTCGTGACGAGATCGAGGCGGCTACTCCCGCTGACTCACCGTTGACTTCTCTAACATTGCCGAACTCGAAATGCCTTGTTTTCCACGATCACCCGCTGCCCATCGACTTCCCGATAGGTGGGGTGCCACGAAGCGTGCTGGCGTGGGTATTTGTGTCGAATGAACTCGGAACGCTAGAGGGCGTACAGATATTCACTGTCGCTGACGACAATTCAGATTCCATCATGACCAACGGCTCCATCGAATCACCTGCACTGCGAGAGTGGACGAGCAAGATCCTCCCCGTGCTGTCTGCTGGGCATTGGAGTCCATCGGAGCGGCCGAAACTTCCCGGTAAGCCGATGGACCGGACGTGGCGGCGTGCACTTGAGCGCAAGCGCGATCGGGAAGCAGCCACAGGCTCCCTTGACGGTGTTCGGTTGTTGACACCCTCGTAGCTCTGCGTGTCGGAACATCGGTTGTCGGGTCGCGGGTAGCGTCCCTTTTCTGAGTAGGACGTGGTTTTCGTTCTCGGAGTTGAGAGGGGCGATATGTCGGGTCTGGGGGAACAACCGGAGTACGACATCGTGGGTGTTACGGCGCTGACACCGGCCAGGGCTCGGTTGATGCCGGAGTGTTACGGAGGATATCCGCTGGCTTTGCTCGTGTGTCGGTCTCCTCAGTACGACCCTTCCGATGAGGGGATCAGGCAGACGCGCATCGAGGCGGGCTATCTGGTCAAGGGCGTCGTTGTTCCGTACGGAGCAGGCTACGAACTCCCCAGAGGAGTCTTGGACCCAGACTTCCCCAAGGGGGACGTAGAGATTCTGGACGTGGAGGCGCTGCCCGTCACCTTGCGGTGCGCGAAGGATGACAGACCTACGGTCATCGCCTTGGTGTTGGAGCGCAACAGCAAGGGATTTACGCGCGTGAAGCCCGGCGCTACTTGGGGTGGACACACGGTGCATTCGGTTGATGAGAGTTTTGAGGTTGATCTCGGACCGTATCGTGGGGATAGCGGCAGAACTGGTCTCCGGGGCCGCGTGGCACGGATGCGTAGGAGTGACTGGTAAGGGACTCGACATCCGCAGGTGGGGGCGTGGTTCGGGTGTACGGGTGGCTAGCGAGACCGGGCTCAGCTCAGGCAACGGATTTAGGTATGAGACGAGCGAGGTTGGCACTGTCATGCGTCACCGCGTGTCCCCGCACAATGCCTGGTTATTCGGTGCTGCTGTCCGTCTGAGCGGGCGTCACGCCCCAGGAGGCGTCCCATTCGGCTAACTCGGCCTTGTCCGTGTAGTCGCCGTATCCGGGTGCGTTGTGTCCGAACCAACCGTGTAGCACAGCGACCACTTCTTGAGGCGGTAGAAGGACATCGACCACGAAATGAGGCTTCCTGGTACCGGGGGTGACATCTTCCTCAAAGACGATCTCGGCACGGAGCCAGCCACCGGGTAGAACGGCAATGCGCTGGGCTTCAAGTTCGGTGACGGGCTCTTTGGGCTTCTCCCGCTTCTGCGGCTTGCCATCGTCGTCAAGGACTATGCGCAGTCCTTGATACCGCGCGAGGCGTTCAGCGGCTCCGGGTGCGAGGAAGATACGGGCACCCTTGGTGTAGGGGTAGGGCATCTGCGGTGTGGTCATATGTGTGAACCTAACGAGCGGTTCGCGTGTGCTCGGGGAGGCTGCGCCGTTCGTTCAGCCAACACTCCAGGCTCCGTTATCAAATTGTTACCATCGGAATCGCAGGTCATGCTCGGCTACCTGCCCCTGAAATTCGGCAAACAGGATTGTTGAGTGATGCTTTCGGGGGGTGTTAATACCAGCTCAACGGTGAAGTTCACCCGGCACCTACCCCTATAGGAAAAATAAATAAAATTTTTGTCACCCTCAAAATGTTTTTTATTTTTTCTTCTAGCACTAATAGAAGCATCAACTTCACCGTTGAGCTGAAGTTAACACCTTCGTGGAATTCAGGGTGTGATCTGCGGGAATTCATAGCTGCCCGTTCTGCGGTGCACGCAAGTTGTGGTCCCGCAACATGGGCGGTTTTGCCCTGGAGTCGGGTTTCGGGGCTGTGTGGGTGCACGTCCCCTTCTCGTGGGCGGATCGCGTTGGGCTCGATCTGACTCCTCTCCCGACCGCCATCGGGCTGGTCTTCCCGTTGATGTAGCAAACATTCAGATCGTCATACTCTCCCTGTTGTTTCAAGTCGAACAGGGGGAGTGTTCGCAGTTAAAAGCTCTATTCACTGCGTGATCAACGCAGCATGCCGCGCTATCTGAAGCTAATGTGATGGCAAGTTGAAGTCACAAGCCAAGGAGCACCATGAGCGCGTTTACCGTCACCCCCGAAGGGATGCCCGACTTGGCGCTACCGAGCGCCATCGCCCAGTCGAAGGGGATCAGTTCTACTGCTGTTCGACTGGCCATCGCCACGGGGCGACTGCCTGCAATCGTTCTAAGGGGCTCCGGCGAGAAATTCATCTACGCCGTTCGGCCAGAAGACGCCGATGTCCTCTGGGGATCACCGACACCTGCATAAAGCGAAAGCCCCGGCGTGCGACCGCCGAGGCTTTCAATCCACTCACTCCCAGTAGATAAGGACAGTATATATGTTTCCCGCCGAATTCCCGCGCAACAAGAAGTTCCCGCCGATGTCCATGCGGGCCGCATTCGCACCACAATCCGCGCTCGTCCATTCTGGACTGCGGATGCACGCCCTCAACCCGGCCTTGGCTTCGGAAGCGTTGACGGACTGGGGCGCAAGCGCCTGGATCGGCCTCACCGACGAGCACGCCTGGCTCGCGCCGCTGTTCCGCGCAGCCGAAGCCGGTGATGACAACGCCGTGCGGGAGTGGGCGGACAGCCACCCTGCTGAGTGCGCCCCATCGAACTTGGAACACCTCACCCGTGAGCTGACCGAGGCGCTCTGGAGTGGCGCTGTCATCGACCGCGAGCTGGCCGACTCGGCGCAGCGTGCTTGGGAAGCAGCCGTCACCGTTTACGACCTCCAGGTGGCCGAACACCGCGACGATGCCGAGCTGTCACGCATCGGGGCGAGCATCGTCGCTTTGGAGGAGACTGCCGCCGCGTACTACGACGCTGGCCATGATGCGCTTGCGCGCGGCCTGCGTGACCTGATCCACCGCACGTGGGGGCTCAACCCCCGCACAGTCGCCGCGCTTGCCAGAGCACTCCGTCCAAGCGAGGTGGCTGCGTGAGCACCATCGAGCTTCCCGGACAGCCGCTGTCCGCCGAGCGCCGCAAATCCCTCGTGGACAGTGGGATTCGCGCCGAGTACCTGGATACGCCTGAGTCGCTCATCCGCGAAGTCGCAGGACTGGTTGATCTCGACACGATGCCCAATCAGCCTTTCGCTTGGGTCACCGACCACAACGGTGGTAACCCGCGCGGACTGCTATTCGGCTGGCGCGACGCGCCGGGCACGATTCGTTGGCAGTACCGTCCGGACACGCCACCTGTGGATGGGAAGGGAAGGCCGAAGAAGTACCTCTTCGTCAAAGACGACGCACCCCGGTACGGCATCCGTTCGGATGCTGGTGAGAAGAGTTCAGTGTGGATTGTCGAGGGCACAAAGCAATCACACGCCGTTGCAAGCTATTTGGGCGATGAGGTCACGGTCATCGGAATCCCCGGCGTGACCGCATGGTCGGGTGGCGGCGAGGACCGCTGGAACCTGCCCGGTGAGGTCATCCGTCTGTGCGCTGGACGCGATGTCTATGCGCTTCCGGACGCCGACGCTGCCGAGAACATCGCGGTGTACGAGGCGATGTTGAGGTTGAAATCCGCCATTGGTCCGGCTGCGAAATCTGTTGCGTTCCTGCCGTGCCCAGGAGGTGGGAGTCAAGGCATAGACGATTACCTCGGTGTCTTCGACACCGACGAGGAGCGCGCCGACATTCTCCGGAAACTGCCCAACGACGCCTATCACAAGCCTGCTCACAGCAAGCCACCTGCGCGCCTCCGTCGAGACGAGAAGCGCCAGCAGCGCGAGGAGCAGCAGGCGGCTCGGGCGGAATCCATCGACGCCGTGATGGAAGCGTTCGGCGAGGGCCGCGCCGCCACCGACGAGTCCGGCCAGCGCCGTGTTTCGGACGGCAGTGTGTGGCTGCGTGATGGTGGTGGACTGGCCGTGGCGGACCTCGGCACCGCGATCATGGAGTCCGAGACTCCTGTCGCCACAACACCGTCCGGCGTGGTGTCTGTGTACATCCGAAAGGGTGTGTATGTGGTCTCCGAGCGTGCACTGACAGCTGTCAGTGCGGGCATCCTCGGGAACCACTTCACGCCGTCAAACGCGAGCACATTGGGTCAGTGGCTCGACGCCACCTGCGACCAGGAGGGGCGCACCCTTCCGGTCGGTCAGACCGGAGCCCCTTACGTGAATTTCCGCAACGGCATGCTGCATCTCGACACGCTCGAACTGCATCCGCACGATCCGAAGTACATGAGCACCAGGCAGATTCCGTGTGACTGGAATCCGGAGGCGCAAGCGCCGAACTACGTTGAGTGGCTGACCGATCGCGTGGGCGAGAAGCAGGTGCCGGTGGTTGAAGAGGCTATCAGCCAGTTCTTGGACGAGAGCCGCACTCCCACCAAGGGACTCTTTCTCTTTGGTCCGAGCCGTTCGGGAAAGTCCACGATGTTGAGCATCGCCGAAGCGATGGTAGGTGACCCCGAACTGGTTGCCGCCCTATCGCTCCAACAGCTCGGCAAGGATCATTTCGCCTCGGCTGAGCTGTATGGCAAGGCCCTCAACATCGCGGCCGATATGCCGAAAGGCCATATCGAGGATCTGTCCGTGTTCAAGATGGCGCTCGGTGAAGACCCGATCACCGCCAATCGCAAGTACGGACGGATGTTCACCTTCAAGAACACCGCCATGTTCGCGATGTCGGCGAACACCGTGCCCACCGTGGGAGAGGACTCCTCTGCCTACCTGAACCGCATCGTGCCGGTCTCCTTCCCCAAGACTTACCAGGGGAAGGAAGACCCCACGGTGAAAGATGCGCTGCTGGCTGAGTTGCCCGGAATCGCGGTGAGGTGGGTTCTGGCGCGTCGAGCACACCGGGCACGCCGGTACCGCTGGCTCAAGCCTCATCCCGCCGTGTCGGCGGCGTTCGGTGCTGCATCAGACCGGGTGACCCGATTCTTGGATGCGTGCTGCACCGTCGATGGGCAGCCGCTGCCCGGCTCGCGGTTCCGGGACAAGGAAGGCTGGATCACCGGGGGATACGCGAGCATCACCGATCTGCATTCCGCGTTCGAAGCGTGGACGACTGATGAGCGCGCGGGAGGTATGGGCAAGTTCGCGTTCCGTGACCGCGTACTGGCGCAGGAAGGCGTCACTCGCGACCGGATAGATCAGATTCGGAGTGGCATGCCAGTCACGAACGTAATCATCAAGCCGCGCGAGCAGTGGGAAGCATCCGCGACAACGGCGACCGATCTGGTTGCGGCTCTCTTCCCGGATTCCGACGCAATCACGGACGACGGAAGCATCGCTGCTCTACCTCAGTCCACGCACGCCGTGCGCTCCCTCTTCCAATCCACCTACGCATAGGAGAAATCATGATCGAACACGATCCATACTCGGATCTGCCCACCCTGCCGCTAGCCGTGCAACTCATCTTCCAGGACATCGAGCCGGAGCATTTCGAACTCACGACAGAGATGCTGGAAGAGAACTACGCCGTCAACCGGGCGGTTCGCATCCTCGTCACTCGGTACACCGGGCATCTCGGTCCTGAGGTGGTGGAGCACACCCTGCACGCGGCGCTCATCGCCATCAAGCGCACCATCGAGCAGGCCATGAGGCCGGCGGGGGACGTGACACATGATGGCTAGTCAAACGTCCTCCAGCACAGGGAAAATCGGCCCC
Organism: Mycobacterium sp. D16Q14; assembly: GCA_002013415.1. Classification (GTDB taxonomy): domain Bacteria; phylum Actinomycetota; class Actinomycetes; order Mycobacteriales; family Mycobacteriaceae; genus Mycobacterium. Next base: position 466,002 of record MAEX01000001.1, on the reverse strand, counting down.
ATGACGTACGTGACCCGACGCGAGATCGAGGCTGCCGAGGCGCAAGCGGTCAGCTCCACACTCAAGGCTGACCGGCGCTTCCTGTGGCTGTGGCTGACGATCAGCACCCTGCTCTCGGTAGCTGGAAACGTCGGCCACGCCTGGCTCACCGTGCCCAGTGGGACCGCCCAATACCTCGCTATCGGCTGGGCCTGCGCCCCACCCATCTTGCTCATGTTGGCCGTCCACGGTCTCCCCACACTGTCCCGCATGCTCGGTTCCGACCGCTCTGACACCCTGCTTTCCCTCGTCGTGTGGGGTGTGGTGGCGGTGACGTTTGGGTGGTCTGCGTTCGGTATCTACGGCTTCACCACCGCGCTCGGAATCCCCGCGTCACTCAGTTGGGTCGCGCCCCTCGGAATCGACTTGTCCGTGTTCGGCGCGACCAGGGGGCTTGTCTTGACTGCGCCCATCGCGGCCAGAATGAAGGTGGGCGCGCCAGCCCAGCGCGCCGCGCAACCGCAGGTCAGCAAACCGGTCGCGCCCACCCCCGCGCCGCGTCAAGCCGCCTCAACGGGCTCCAGCGCCGCGCCAGTGGCTCCGCGCCCCACCACGCCTCCCGTGACTCCGCGTCCCGCGTCGTCCAACGCGCCGCAGGGGAGCCCTGGCGCGGCCAATTCCGCGCCGGAGATCACCGCGCTGGCTGAGAGGATCGTGTCATCCGAGCGGCTTCGGACGGATGCGGCCACCGTTGCCAAGATCCTTGCCCTGGCTGAAACTGAGTCCCGCAAGAACGTGATCGAGAGGCAGCTCGGCGTCCATCATGGTGTGATCACCAAAGTGCTGGCGGCTGCTGAGCGAGAGCGTCCTCATAGCCTCGTAGCCGTGTCCTGATTCCGCTTCCGGTAAGGCTCTATTTCAGATGGTCTGTAAGACGCTCCGTAAGGTGCTCTGTAAGACGGTCCGTAAGATCCGACGTAAGATTTTCGGACACCTTGTTTTTCGTCCGGCACACCCTCGCATAGGGCGAGGTCAAAACCCGATCTACAGGCATACAAGCCCGGCTTGACGCCCCGCCCGCAGGTCCGCTTGGAACCCCGCCCGTAAGACGGCCTCTAAGGCCAATTTTCGGGCTTCACGAGAGGCGGCATGAATGCCTCATTATCGGGGTTGGGACGCCCGTTCAGTGTTCCTGGAAGATCTTTTCACTGATTCTGGAAGATTTTCTTGCACAAGGATTGTCGCTGCACGGCGAACTTTCTGTTCACCAAAAACCTTGTGAGCTGTGATATTTCAGTGTTAACACCTTGCGGTCACGCTCAGTGGAAACTCTCTGACCTGCATGAATGTCGGGTCTCTGACTTTTCTTGCACCCTCTGCACTCAACAAAACCCCAGCTCAGCATGGGTTTCTAACTCGCTGGCAAATACGACTGTTAATGTCAGAATAACAGAAATGGCTGGTAGACAACAGATTTGGTGTTGATATAGCTTGACAGGGCAAATCGACCGGTATTAAAATCCCAATTAGCTCCGGATCAGCCCGCAAGCGGTCTGCCCCGTAGAGCTAGCTCTAGGAAGGGAGGTTCGGATGAAAAAGCTTGTGCCGATGGCGATTATCCTCGGCATCCTGGGCCTCGCCAGCATGGTTTATTGGAGCGCCATCCTCGGCCTCTTGCTCTTGATCATTGCCGGAGCCCTCGGATATGCGGCCTACCAGAGCCATGCCAATGCCCAGCGCCGGATCACCCCCGCCGCGCCCGTCCAGCCCACTGAGTGGGCTGACGCCCGGTACGAAAGCCGTAACGCCATGGCCGATGCCGAGGACGCCGAGCGGCGCTTGACACGCGCCGCTGTCAAGAAAGCGGACAAGCGCGGCAAGGCGGCAGTGCAGCGCGCTACTGAGCGCGTGCAGGCCGAGCAGGCCCAGAACGGGATTTCGTGATGGCCAGCAACAAGCGCGCCTACGAGGCCCGCAAACGCGAGAAGCATGAAACGTTCATCCGGCAGAACAACGTTCGCGTCGCGAACCAGAACGCCAACATCGCCCGTGTCGATGCGCAACGCGCGCAAATCGAACGCGAGAACGTCCAGGACAAGCTGGAGGGCATCGCGCTCAAAGCCGAGACGGAACGCAACCGCAAAGTGGCTGAGTGCGACAAGGTGTGGGGCGACGAAGAGAAGCGGCTCCTCACCGCACCGCGCACCGTGCGCCGGGGCGGATCGCATGGGGCGGGGCCGATCTGGTTGATGCACTGGCGCAGCTCGCCGCCGCCGAGCCTGGCTTCCCTGCTGGGTTTGAACTCCTCCGCACCGGGGCCGGTGCTGACGCTGATGCCCGGTGGTGGAATTAGCCAGGACAACATCATCAGCGCCGTGATTCGCCGGGAGAATCCCGCGCTGGCGAGTGAGCCAGCGTTCGTTGGTTGGTCCGATCAGGTGGAGAGCCTGATTCCCGACCTGGCACGGTACGAGATGCTGGAAAAGGTCCGCGACGACAACTGGTTCTCCCGGCTTTTGGAGGCTGCTGGTGTGGCTCCGGCAGACACCCGCCCCGAGTCGATCCAGGGCGAGTACGGCATCTACGAACGCAAGTTGACGATCATCGACGTGCCTGTTTTGGTGGCAGCCACGATTGATGAGAACGGACTCATTCTGCGGTTCGCGCACCGGCCCGGCGATTCAGCCGACAAGTGGGCACGCGGTCTTGCCGCGCTGCGGTCCGGCTTCTCAGCGGCAGGCATGAACTCCGAAAACCTGCGCATCCTGGACGGTCGCGGCGGCACTGTCGAGCTGCATTTCGAGGACGCTCCTGACGTGTTCCCGAAAGCCTTGGCACCGAGCGCGCCGAGTGCTCCAGTGCGTTCGGTAGCAGAGGCAATTTCTCGCTATCACGCCGCCGAATGGGCACTCGGGGTAGATGCGCGAGGCCAATGGCTGACCTTTCCGCTCACCGACTATCCGCACGCTTTCGTCGTGGGCGGCACGGGCGGCGGTAAGTCCGTCTGGGTGCGTACTCAGATTGAAATGTTGCGTACCGGGTACCGCGATCCGCGTACCGGGCAGGATGCCGGTGGTGGCTGGCGACTGTTCGTCGCCTCCGGCAAGCCGTCTGATTTCGCAGGTTTGGAAGGGCTGCCGGGAATTCAGATGGTCGCCACGGACACCGGCCAGCTGGTGGTGATGCTGGCAGCGGTGAAAGCCGAGATGGACCGGCGCATTGCCGCAGCCGCGCAAGCCAAGCGCGAAGGTAAAGGCGGTTCGGCGTTCGACTTCCCGCCTATCGCCGTGGTGCTCGATGAGTTCGGATACCTGGGCATGGGAATCCTCAGCCAATACGGAACCAAGGGACTGAAATGGTTCCGGCTGCTCGTGGATTCCCTGCTCCGTGTGGCGCGCGAGACCCGCATTCACGTCGTGCTCTCCACGCAGACCGTGCGCAAAGAGCAGTCCGACCCGGCCAGCATTCCTGGCTCGTGGCAGGCGAACATCTCGATGGCCGTGGCACTCGGCAATCCCGATGATTCGGAGACTTTGAACAACGCTTTCGGTGCGGCTACCCGCGAGCGGGCCGCACAACTTGGTCCTCGCCTGGTCGGCCACAAGGGGCGCGGCATGACGGGTGACGAGCTGAGCAAGAAAGTCATCATCTTCCAGTCGCTGTACGGGTGGAGTCCCGGCACCACTTCGCTCGACCCCCGCGCCGACCCGAAAGTCGCTCCACCGACCGCCGAGGTGCGCGCCGAGTGGGAGCAGTGGGAGCCGGTCAGCGCATCAGTTCCGTGGCTTGCGCCGCGTCTCGGCATCCAGGCCACGTCACCCGCCTGGTCGGACGGTGAACTGGAGCAGGTCGCCCAGACCCCGGTCATCCCGCTGACCGACCGTGACGGTTCTCTGCTGCCCGGCAGGGAGAAGTGCGACCCGCTGAGTCCGCACTGGCTCGGTGCGCAGACCGCCAGCAGCATCGCCACACCAGTCCTGGATTTCACTGACGAACCCATCCCGGCACCCAAACCGGCACCACCCAAGCCTGCACCACGCACACCCGTGCGTCCTGCACCTCCCGAGAAGAAGGAAGACACCCTCGTGACAGAAACCGAGACCTCGCGGCCTGCGCTGCGCACCGACCTGGACGGGTGGTGAGTGTCATGTCCCGCAGTGTGATTGCTCTGGATGTGACGGTCACCGCCGTGTCCATCGCCCGGATCGCCGAAGGAGAGCCCGTCCCTTCGACAGGGCTCATCGTGGCACCTCCGTCCGGCAAGGATTACTCCCTCGCGGCCACCAGAACTCGCACGGAGAGCACCGCCGAGATGGTGCTCGACGCCGTGCTGACTAAAGGACTGCCAACGCTTGTGGTGATGTCCAAGCTCACGTTCGGGGATATGAACTACGACCCGAGTGGTGGCCGTCGAGCGGCGCTCTGGTGGTCCATCACGTCGAAGCTCTTGGACGCGGGAATCCCGGTCGCGGAATGTGCTCCAGCGACAGCACAGAAGTGGCTGACCGGGCGCGGCGCAATCGGCAAGCGAAGCTATGTGGACCTTGACCGGGCGGTGCACGACGTTTGGCCGGGCGTGCAGAACCGCGCTGAGCCTTACCGGATGAGCACGGTGGCACTGGCCGCTGCCGGAGCCATGGCGGCGGGAATCCCAACCTCCATGCCGGTCACGGAGACGCGGATGAAAGCTCTCGCGCCGATGGTGCTGCCCAGCGGTTGGCACTTACCAGAGACGACGAAAATCGAAGCGGTATAGGAGGAATCATGAAGGAAACATCCGAATTGAAGCGTGGCAACGCCATCGGAGGGAAGGGCGAGTGGTGTGTGTTCGGCGGTATCGGCATCTTCTTGCTCGGGCACCTCGTCGGGATTAAGAGCGGTGGGGTCATCTTCCTGTACGCGGGCATTGGAGTGATGCTGCTCGGCATTGCGCTGATGGCAGTCGCAGCCGTGGTGACGTGGAAACCCGGCTTGGCGGTGGGTGCCATGAAAATGGCTCAGCGGGCCGACCGTGATGTCGAGCTGGGCATCATTACCGGCTATCAGGCGTTGGAGCGCAAAGAGAAGGCTGTACGCCTGGCTGTGCAAGAGGGGATGGCCAGCAGCCCCGCTGAGGTGTGGTATGAGCTGGTTCCTGCTGATGCCAAGTTTGAAGTCCGGTTGGATACAGCGGAGCATTATCACCGCGTCCTGGCAGACAACCTGGCCCGCCAGGACGCGGGCGAATCGCTGAAATCCCCTGAGCCTGTGGAGGATTACCCGGACCATGACGAGCCCGATGAGTGGGACGACTACGACGAGCCGGTCACGCCGGTAGTCGCTGCACCCGAGCCCGCACCCGCACCCGCACCTCCCGTTGGGAATCTGCTGAGTTCACTGCGCCAGCAACAGCAGCAGCAGCAGGGGTCGTGAGAGAAGCATCCGAAGTTAAACACAAGGACAGGGAAGAACAATGAAGCACTACAAGGTTATTGGAGCAGTAGCAGCCGCGACCATCGCGGTCGGTCTGTCTGCGTGCAGTTCCTCGGACACGGACTCCGAATTGGATCAGAAGGGTCGGTTCCCGATGGAGGAGCCGTGTCAGCATTCGAGCGCCCCTGATCCATATGACTTGCGTCTTGGATCTACTCTCAAGACTGATGATCACTGCACGGTGATGCTCACTAGTGAGCCGGGCGCAGGCGTGAGCCCCGAGCAGGCCCGGAGGATCGTGTACGACGCCCGCCGCAAAGCCGAAGGGGCTGAATGGCGCATCGCCAATCTCGTCACTTTGGGTACCCGGACTATCGACGCGGCTCCCGCTGATCATCGCACGGCTCTCATCGAGCGGTTCCGGGGCCGGGTTGCCGAACAGGTCTACCGTGCGAATCAGGATCAGGCCGGAAGCGGCCTGGCTCTCGGCGGGAAACCCCAGCCCGGTTTCGAGATTCGGTGGGTGCAGAAGTGATGAAAGTCCTTGTTGTCGTGCCCGTCACGATGCTCGTCCTGCTCAGTGCCGCGTGCACTGGGCAGGACGAGCAGCCCACGCCTAACACGACCACGAGTCCGGCCGATCAGCCGAGCGCCAGCCCCGCACTGACTCAAGGCTGTGTGGAGGGCCAGGCGCGTGTGTACGCAGAAACTGAGTGCCTGCCGACTCATGGGCCTGCGCCAGTGTGCATCTGGACTCCTCATGGGGACACCACCGGGTGCGGTCTGGTGGCGGGCTCGCCCCCGGCAGGCACCCTCATTCCAGGGCCAGGAGACTGGTCTACTGGAGAGATACGGACGAAGTAGCCTGTTCTCATGGTGAAATCGGAATCTCGACCGGGCGCAACGAAACTCGCCGTCATGGCCATCGCGGTGTCCCTCGGGGTGGCCGGATGCTCGACGGCCACCACGGCATCGAGTCAGATGGGGGACACCAGCGCCACGACATCGACTCAGACGCTGGTGGACGTGAGCGCCGTGTGGGCGAGTCACCCGATGCCTGAGTGCCCGAAGCCGCCGATTAAGCGCAATGGCGGGGCTGTACCGCCTGGAATCGAACTGCCAACGGAATCAACAGTGTCGGACATTCTCGGCGGTGTGAAGAGTCCCGCGACCGAAGAGTGGGTAAGGGTCAAGTTGGGTTGGGTTACTCAGGAACTTCTCGCAGCACGCGCGGACATCATTTCGGCGAATGCTCCGGGGGATGACTCAATGCTGGAGGGATTCAAACGGTACGTGAGTCACGTGCGCGATGAACTTCAAGCAGGGCATGACGTTTCAAATCCCATCGACAAGACTTATCCCGAAGGATGTTCGTAGAAACATGGCCCCACAGCTTGATGTTGAGAAGCCCGCCGACGACCCGTTCGCCCTCATCGGCCCTTCCTGGCCGGTCGAGTCAGAGTCGGCGTACCACTCGGCTGAGGTGATGGCCGACGACGCCTCGACTACTGCGCAATCCCAGGCTCAATCGGTGGCAGACGCCGAAGGAAAGATGACCGGTGAGAAGGGTAAAGCGGCGGATAGCGTTTCGGATGGATATGGGAACGCCGCAACACATCTAGGTGAGCAGAGCCAGAATTTCGCTGCAATCTCAGCGTGGATGACGGACGCGGCGGGCAAGATTCGCGGAGCCAAAAAGCACATCGCTAATCTCGTATCGGCAGGGACATCTGAAATCCGAGACGCCTTCAGCAGCGAGACTACTGGCACTGCCGTATCACCGTCATCGTCAGAACTAACCGCAAAGTATCGAGGCGAAATCGCGAGTATTTCAACAAAACTCAAGATGGAACTCGACAACATCGGCCACTCACTTCATGGGGATGTGGGAGCCTCAACAACACCTGCTTATGTCCGTACTGCGCCAGCATCGACAGCACCGACCATCCAGCAGGCGGCTCACCAGGAAGCGTCGGGTGAATCGCCTGCGCCCGATCCCGTCCACCTGCCTGAGATGCCTCGTGCCACGGCCACCACAACCGCCGAAACGCCTAGCACTCCCAGCACGCCACACCCGATGAACCCCACACTGGCTAGCCTGATCTCTCCGCAAGGAGCTAGCACAGCGGCCCCCTCGACTTCGACCGGCTCGGGCACACAAAGCACTTCTGGCGCGAACACTCCCACCGGCCAGCAGCAGGGACACCAACCGACCGGGCAGCACCACCAGTCCAAGTCGCTAGCCCCACCGACAATCCCATCAATCCCACTGCCTGACCTTCCGGTAGCAGCAGCGACTATCGCTACAGCGGTCACAAGCGCAGCCAACGGCCCTCTGCTCCCCACGGCACCGGCCAGCACGGCACCACAGGTGCCCGCATCCACCGGACTCACACCAGGCTCCAGTGGCACGGCACCCGTGCCGCCCGTGAGCCCCGGACTCGGCCCAATCGGCGGGCTCGGCACCCCACCTGTCGTGCAGGCTGCTCCCGCACCGCAGGGCACAACATCGACCACGGCACCAGGAGTCCAGACACCTGCCCAGCAGAGTCCACCAGCACCCGCGCGCGGCCCGCTGGTCACCGCTGAATGGCTCCAGCGGACGTACGGTCTATCCCCTCTGGACCTACCTAAGCCCGAGACGGCCTTAGTACCGGCACTATTCATCGCCAGCCTTCCCGAGGACGAGGCTCACCTGCACCGTGCATTGGTCTCGATCCGCCAAGCCTTCGAACAGGCCGACTGGGGCCAGCCCCTCGCGGTCGCCACCATTCGACGGGGACTAGAAAGCTGCACGGTGTACACCACAACAGACGCCATCTCCATCTGGCCGCAGGGCATCCTCCTGCCCACGGGAGTGATCCCGCTGGACGAGATGCCCAACAGGCCAGCCGTTTCCGAGTTGCCGGGAAGCCTCATGGTGGTCGAGAAGCTGACCAGCCTGATCCCGCGTGGCTGGACCATCGAGCACCTCTTGAGCACTGTTCCCAGTGGAGAGAACTCCCAGTCCGCCGAGCAATTCCAGGAGTTGGTGGAAGCCGGTGAACTCTTGCCCTGCAAGGTGTCTCGCGGTCGTGATGATGTGACTGAGTCGGAGGCCGTGAGTGCATTCGCCCTGGCTGTGCTTGGCCAGAATGCCGGGGGCATCTCGGACCTCGGCACCGATTCCGCGCGGCTCCGGGCTGCGAGGTGGGTTGGCGTTCAGCCCACGGGATACCTCGATGTGCTGAGCCGCTGGTATCTCTCCGATGCCGCCGAGTCGATGGGCCGTGGCCGTTGGGATGAGGTGGTTTACGCCATCGAGAAGCACGTGTCCGTCAGGGCCGTGAAAAGTCAATCAGCATAGGAGAAGTGATGAGTATTGCGACATCGGGAGACCCCATCGTCCAGGTGCACCGCGCGGTGGCCAGTGGCGCACGGGCAGCCACTACGGCCTTGCCTACGGTGGTCTCGGCGGGGATGCGGCCGGGTCATGCCGAACTGCTGGAGACCGCGCTGTCCGAGACCAAGAAGGTGTTGGGCGAGATGGCTCGTGTGGCGGATGTGGGCGCTGCCGGAGCGAGTGCGCTCAGTGAGCAGGACACCGCGAACGCTGGGAAATACGACGGCGTGAAGGACGTGACCCGATGAGCGGCAACGATTCTGAGCCCATTGAGGAGTTGGCCCGTAAGAACATGCTCAGACCGAAAGTGGTCCTCGATGCAATGCAGGATCGGGTGGACGGCCTGCCCACCCAGCAGCGTGCTGACTTGGCCACACGCTGGCTGAACAACACGCTGGCCACTAATTCGGTCGCAGATAATCCGGTCAAGAACCTTGTTCAGCTCATCGACCAATCCAGCAAGGAGAAGCCACCACCTGAGCCGCCCGCTCCGAACCCGGCGATCCTGAACGCGCACGGCTTTAGCTCCGACGATCTGCTCAAGACGGACCCGGAGGGGCTGCTTGATTTTGCGCAGAAGCTGGAGGACAAGGCCAACGAGATCGAGCAGGAATTGCCTGCCAAGCGGGCCAAGGTGGAGGAAGCATTCAGGCGGCAAGCACGGATGTACACCAAGGACAGTCGGGTGCCGCCCGTGTTCCAGCCGCTCGGCAAGAGCTTGGCCACCGCGCTCGACAAGCTGGAGCAGAACGTGCAGGGCGTGACCGCGACGCTGCGCAACGATGCCCGGTTGCTCCGTGAGCTGGTGGACAAGCACGACGAGAATGAGCGGCGTGCAGCGCAAGGCTTTGACTCGGTGGATGCACGTCCCCGAGGGTGACGCCCGCCGAGGTACGGGCGATCTGATGAGGAAGGAGGTAAGCGTGATGTCGGAGAACACGAGCCAGCAGTGTGCTGGCGGATGTGCCGAGCACCCCGTGTGGGCGGCGTTGGACAAGCTGGGAGTCGAGTATGAGCGCGTCTCAATTTGAGGTTTGCTGGAAGAAACGCTGACGAATGGATGTGCCGCAGATGTGCCGCAGGGGAGGGCGATTTCTCCGGAAATACCTGGACAGGGGTACTGCCTCATCTGGAGAAATGGCAGCTAGAGGAAGAATAGCCCCTAGTGACGCTCGTTCGCATCGAGAAGGTCGGGAGTTCGATTCTCCCTAGCTCCACCAAGAACCCCGCTTGTCGGGGGGTCGTTACCGTGAGACGCGCGAGACGGAGCTCAGTTCACTCGGCGGATTCCTCGGGTGATTCGGGTTCCGTGGGACGTTTCGCGGTGCGGGCCGGGTTGCCGATACGGCGGTTGAGCGCATACACAGGAGCTGCTGCCCGCGCCACCAACGGCGGTATCGCCTGTCGTGCCTTGCGGGTGTTGAAGAGCCCAGCGTTCATGCCGATACCGACAAAGGTCATCGCCACGATCACTGCTATCCCGACGAACGTTGTCGTCATACGCCCCACAGTATCGTCAAGCGCTGACCTGTGCTTCGAGGCTGTGGCGTGGGAGATCTCAAGACCGAGAGAGGCGTCGCGCCCCCAGCCAGCCAATGCCTGCCACCGCCGCCGGGACCCCGAACACGGCCAGCAACACCGGGAGTTCCTCCGCGACGCCGTACCCGGCCTCGAACACGCCAACCCCCATGTTGAACACGGCAACGCCGGCCCAGGCGACCAGGAAGTGCGTGACGGCTGTCTGTACGCCGATCCTCTTGGCCAGCGCGCCGACGGCAAGAAACGCTAGTGCTGCGATAACTCCGATGATGATGATGATCGCGGTCCGGCTCATAGCGGTGAACTCTAGGTCATCGGATGCTGGACGGGGCAATGTCGAATGTTCTTGTGAAGGCGTAGGAGAATGCGGCGGGCGTGGCGTAGCCGAGCCGCCCCGCAACCTGGGTTACCGAGTGCTGCCGCAGCAGCGGAACCGCTGCCAGCAGCCGTGCTCGGACACGCCAGGCCGCCGGGCTCATCCCGACTTCTCCTCGGAAGCGTCGAGTCAGCGAGCGCTCGCTGGTGTTCAGCCGGTGCGCCCATTGGGCATTGGACACCGAGACCTCCGGTGCCTCGAGGTAGTGCCGACACAGCTCCAGCAAGTCCGATGACCGCGGTATGTCGACATGCAAGGGCAGCGCGGTGAAGGACGCCAGTTCATGGAGTAGCAGCGTGGTGAGTGCTCCGTCGCGTCCCGAGCGATCGTAGTCGGCGGCTAGATCTGCTGCCGCGCTGAGTAGTTCGTGCATCATCGGGCCGACGTCGACGACCACGCACGACGACGGCCACCACGGAACGGCCGACGGCTCGATGTAGAGGCTGCCGGTGCGTACCTCCAGCATCCGCACTCGATGGCGGGTGCGCGCCGGGATCATGACGGCGCGACGGGTGGGCACCGTCCAGGTTCCGGCGTCGGTGTCCACGATCATCGTTCCAGTGATTCCGTAGAGGAACTGTGCGCGCCGATGCTCATGCCAATCCAGTAGCTGCCCGTTGGTGTAGTCGGTGGCGATCGGCAGTACATCGTGGGGCAGGTGGTCGACGTCGGCGAGCGGGACATTCCGCATCTGGTCAGGATATGGCCGAAGTTCGAATGAATTGAGCAAGCATTCGATTGTCGGAACGGCGACCACCGGCTGGACTGGTCGTATGAGCGTAATCGGGTTGGTGGTGATCGGAGTTCTTACGGGGCTCACCACGGTGCTGTTTGGCTTCGGCGGCGGATTTGTCACCGTCCCGGTGATCGTCTGGGTCGACGGCGCGTTGGGTGATGCGGCAACGGCGGTGGCCGTGGCGACCTCCGCGGTCGTCATGGTGGTCAACGCGGCAGCTGCCACTGCCGCTACCTCGCGAGCCACATTGGTGCACTTGCGAAGTGCTGCGGCCGCCATCGCCTTGCTGGGGTGTGGGGGTGCTCTCGGAGCGGGACTGGCCAGGCTGGCGCCTCCGTACCTCACCACGTGGGTATTCGTGATCTATCTGGTGATCACGATCGCCGACGTGCTGCTGCGCCCCGGATTCCTGCGCCACCCGACCACGATCGACCGCCCTGCGCGCGAGTTCGGCATCTCGCCCATGCTGGGGGTCCCCATCGGTGCGGTCGCCTCATTCCTGGGGGTGGGCGGCAGTGTGATGACGGTTCCCTTGCTGCGTCGCAGTGGCCAGCAGATGAGTATGGCTACCGCACTCGCGAATCCGTTGACGCTGGCGATCAGCGTGCCGGCGTTGGCGATCTTTCTCACCAGTACGTCGGCAGCGGTCACGGGTGGGCCATACTTCGTCGGTGCGGTGGATTTTCGCTCTGCTGCAGCGCTTCTCATCGGCACGCTGCCGTTGGTGATCTGGCTGCGGCGGCGGCCGCCCCGGCTTCCCGACACCGCGCATGCCTGGGCCTATGTCGGGCTGCTGATCATGTCGGCCGTTGCGATGGTGCTGTTGTAGCGGCCGTGGACGTCCTCGCCCCAGACTTCACCTGATCGTCCCCAAGTACCCAGGGACTTCCCAGGTTGACCCTTCACAATCTTCAGATGGCGCGGACAGCATGGGTCGGATCGGGCCTCCTCGCACTTGTCGCGGTTGCCGGCTGCTCTCATCCGGCCAGTCCGGTGGCCTCGGAAAGACCGGCTCCTGAGGTGACCGAACTCAAAGTTAGTGCTGCTGCGGCAGATTCGCTGTTCGCGGGGCTCGACGAGATCAAGTCCCTGGGCTTCCCGACGGCCGATAAGTCACAGACCGACACGCAGCCGATCTATGGGCCTGCCGTGGACCCCGCAGACCCGTGTGGGCTATTGCAGGCGGCGTCACAGGGCGACTTGGGCGATGGTTGGCAGGCATTCCGCCAACTCAATGTCGGCAGCACGACCAACCCGCATCAGATGCTGCACGAGGCCATCGCGATCTATCCCGACAAGCCCGCTGCCCAATCGGAATTCCGCCGTCTGACAGAAGCATTCACCAAGTGCAGGGCGCAATCGCCCAACGCGTATGCCTTCGGTATGCGTAACCCGATCACGATCACGTGGGCCGATAGCACCGGCGCCACGCACGTGCACACCACGGGCAATGTGGTGTACGGGGTGACCTCCACCGGTGCCACCGACAACTCCGAGGTCGCCGGTCAGGTCGCCAACCAGTTGAAGACGAACATCATCGACCCTGCTTAGAACCACCGTTCACTGGGTACTGTCCCGGTGTGCTTACAGAGCTGTATCACGCTGCGATCATCTTCCTGGTAGTCCTGGCGGTCGTCACCTTCATCAGTGGCTTGTGGTTCACCAATCCCTACGGCCGGTTCGCCAAACCGGACGAGAAGTTCACCGCCCCCGCGAAGATCGGTTGGCTGATCTTCGAATGCCCGCAGTGGTGGGCGTTCACGGTCACCTTCTGGATCGTCGCGCATCATCAGGGCGCACCGGCGCTCGTGCTGTACGGCCTGTGGCAGTGTCACTACCTGTATCGCGGACTGATCTATCCGCTCTCCCGCAGGGGCAGCGGAAAACGCTTCCCCTACAGCGGAATCGCATTCGGCTTCGTCTTCAACGCGGTCAATGGTTTCGCCAACGGATACGCCGTCGCATTCGCCGCGCATCTGCAGAGCCCCACCTGGTTCACCGACCCCCGGTTCATCCTCGGCGTGCTGGTCGCGATCACCGGTTGGCTCGTCAACTTCCAGGCCGACCGCATTCTGATCAATCTGCGCGCCGACGGTTTCGATGGTTACCGCATTCCGTACGGCGGCGCGTTCAGGTGGGTGTCGGCGGCCAACTACTTCGGCGAGATCATCCTCTGGGCGGGCTGGGCACTGATGGCGTGGACGCTGCCCGGGCTGATTTTCGTGCTGTTCTCAATCGCCAATCTGCTGCCGAGGGCGCTCTCGATCCATCGGTGGTACCGCGAGACATTCGCCGACGAGTACCCCCGCGAACGCAAAGCCCTCGTTCCCGGGCTGCTGTAGAAACCTAAACCCTGACTTTTACGCACTACTTCAAAACGTAAGCGATTCGTGTAACACTGAGTTACACGATCAATGTGGAGGTGTGTGCGATATGGCTGCTCCGGTAACGGCCTCATACCCGAAGACTCGACGCATCAGATTTTGGTTCGGTGACCCCGTCCCCATGCGAAGGCACTTCGCCGACAATGACATCGCGCTGAGCCATGTCCTGGCGGGTGCCTCCGCGGTGTTTCCGCCGGGGGAGGAGTTCTTCGTCCGATCGGTGCGTCGCTACGCCGACCGGATCACCGAGCCGACGCTCAAGAAGCGCGTCGCCGGGTTCATCGGTCAGGAAGTCACCCACGGTCTGCACCATCGCGAGCTCAACGAGAAGCTCACGGAAATGGGCTACCGCAGCAAGATGGTCGAGACGATAGGTCGGCGCTCCGGCAAGGTCGAAGACCTCGTCGACAAGTACCTGCCCAACATGGACCGCCTCAAGTACGTCCGGCTGACCATGCTGGCCGCTACCGCCGCGCTCGAGCACTACACCGCGGTTCTGGCCGAGCGCCTGCTGGAAAGCGGGGAGCTGCAAGGCATGGTGACCGATGACGAGGTGCGAAATCTCTTGTACTGGCACGCGATCGAGGAACTGGAGCACAAGTCGGTGGCCTTCGACGTCTACCGTGCGGTCGGCGGGCCCGAATGGCTACGGCGTGCCGTGATGGCCGTCATTTGGACGGGGACGGTGCCGTTCGCCACCGCGGGCTCGTGGTTCTCGATCGTGTGGAGTGATCCGGACGGTCGGCGCCAGCCCGGGCGGGTGCTTCGCGAAACGATCGGGTTGGTCCGTGGGCCGCTGCTGAACGACGGCATGATCGGCAGGCTGGCCTTCTATATGAAGAAGGGCTTCCACCCCGACGATCTCGGCACCGATGCGCTCTTGGACCGGTGGAGCGCCGAGCTGTTCGGCGCCGAGGGCACTCTGGTCGATCATTTGAAGTAGAGACAACAATGCCCCGGGCTTGTGGCCCGGGGCATTGTCAGGTTACCGCTGTGTTCAGCAGCTCAGCGCGACATGCGCGACCTTGCGATCGACTGTCGGCACCGTGGTGGGGTTGTTGCGCACATCACGTGCCGCTTGCACGTTGTTGACGGGCGACTCCTGTGTCACCGACTCGACGGTGCACTTGCTCAGGTCACCGGCGCCGGTCTTGGAGACGATCACTCGGTACCCGTTGGACTTGAGGTCATTGATGACGGCGCTGGCATCGCCCGATCCCGCTGGTCCGGCGAGCGCGACACTTGCCGATCCTAGCGATGCACCGATGATGCCAGCTGCGGCAATACCTGCAAATAACAATTTCTTCACGATTTCACTCCTCTCGCCTCGTTCCTCGTGGCCTACGTGTTACGTGGATGTGTCCGCATACCACACAAAGACCCAATTCCCGACTCGCTGAATCATCAACGTTCGTGAATCTGTCCAGTCCAACGCGGTAATACTCGGATTGATTCCCACTCGGGGAAATTAACGTCAAATTCACAGGCGGGTCTGCGCGTGCTCTTAGGCGGAAGGCGTACCGGGATCTACGAGCGCGCAGCACTCAGCGAACTGGCAAATCAGATCAGGTAAGGCTAACTAAACGTTGCAGTTAAGGGAGATGTACACCAATTTGTGGTCGAGTACCCGAACCGGCAGCACCAGCCACTTGCCGCTGGGCATCCAGGTGCGCTGATATTCGGTGCGATAGACATCCTGGCCGTTGCGGATGTTGGACACCGTGCACTTGTTGGTCGGGGCGGAACCGTTTCGGTCGATGATGACCTGGTAGCCCTGCGACTGGTACTGGTTGATGACCGACTGTGCGTCATCGGCGAGTGCAGTCCCGGGGGTGAGGGCCATCAGCGCTCCGACGCCCACTGCCGTCAGACACAACCGACCTAGCCTAACCACCGTCTTCATCTCACACCATCCTCACAGTTTCTAACTCTTGGCCACACAGACATTGTTCCCTATAGGTGCCATCGATTTTCCGGTCCGAATCGATACAGTGGCCGGGTGTTGAAGCCGGTGACCGTCAAGAGCTGGGGAATCTGGGCCACCTGTGCGCTTGCGCTCGTCGTGCCGGGTTGCAGTCGAACCGTCCAGAATCCCGTCAATCACAACGTCAAGATCGGAAACATCGCCGCGCTGAAGAGCCAGTTCGGGCCGGAGTTCGCGATCAAGACAATGGAACCAGCGGGGATGGACCCCAAGCTGCTCTCGCCCGCCCCGCTGCCGCCGGGGATGACGGTGGAGCCCGCGGGCTGTGCCAAGTACAGCGGCGGCAGTGCGGTGCCTGCCGGGCTCAAGGGGAACATGGCCGCGCTCACCGCCACCGGTGCGGGTAATCGGTACGTGGCGGTCGCGGTGGAAACCTCCCAGGAGGTCCCGTTCGATCCTGCCGTGCCGGAGGAATGCAAGAAGGTCGGTTTCCGCGGCAACGGAGTCGTGGGACAGACCGAGGTGGTGGATGCGCCCGCCATCGACGGTGCGCGCACGCTCGGCATGAAGCGTGACGTGCTCAGTGGCACGTCGGGCAGGGCCGTCGGCCAGGAAGTGCTGAACTACTCGGCATATCTCGGTCGCTACATGGTCGTGGTCACGGTCAGTCCGGTCGCGGTGGGGAATGTGCCGCCCGCGCCACCCGATGGCAAGCGCGCGTCGGAGCTGTTGGTCAAAGCGGTAGCCGCCGTCCGTTCCTAACGCACGTCACGGGGCCGGTACTGCAGGCTGATTCGCGGGCCCACGGGTTTGGATGTCTTCGGGATCGCATGTTCCCAGGTCCGTTGGCAGGTGCCGCCCATCACCAAAAGATCGCCATGGCCCACATTGATGCGGATCGACTCGCCGCCGAGCCTCGGCCGCAACGCGAAAGTGCGTGTCGCGCCGATGCTTACGATCGCCACCATGGTGTCTTCGCGTAGGCCGCGACCGATGGTGTCGCCGTGCCAGGCGACGCTGTCGGTGCCGTCGCGGTACTGGCACAGGCCCACCGTGGTGAACTGCTCACCGAGCTCGGCGGTGTACTCGCCGTTGAGGCGATCGCAGATGCTCTCCAGTACCGGATGCGGTGGCGGGCCCGCGGTCAGATCATGGAAGCTGACCAGTCGGGGGACATCGAGGGTGCGGTCGTACATGCGGCGTCGCTCGGCGCGCCATGGCACCTGTGCCAACAGCTGGCCCAGAAGATTGTCCGCACGCCCAAGCCATTCATGGTGCACCTCGAGCCAAGCGCCACCCGCCAATTCGCGGCGCGGGACCGGTGGTGCGCCAAACAGGGATGCCTGCACAGTGTGTGGAGAGGCTGTCACACTCCCATGGTATCGCACACACGTTCGATTGCATGGCAAGCTAGCGTCATCTCATGACGGATGCTCCAGTGCTGGGTGCTAATTCAGAGGTGGGACGGCTGCGGGCGGTCGTGTTGCACCGGCCCGGCGACGAGCTCAAGCGGCTCACCCCGCGCAACAACGACCAGCTGCTGTTCGACGGACTGCCCTGGGTCGCGCGCGCTCAGGAGGAGCATGATGCCTTCGCCGGCGTGCTGCGTTCGCGGGGTGTCGAGGTGCTGCTGCTCTCCGAATTGTTGCGCGAGGCGCTGGCCAGCGGTGCCGCGCGGGTACAGGGCATATCTGCGGCGGTCAGCGCGCGCAGGCTGGGCTACGCGCTGGCGCAAGATCTTTCGGAGTATTTGCGGTCGCTGGAGGCCGCGGACCTCGCCTACGTGCTGATGTGTGGGATGACGTTCGATGAGCTGCCCGTGGGAGGCAAGGTGGCGCAGCCGTCCTTGGTGCGGACCATGCACCATGGGTCGGATTTCGTCATCGAGCCGCTGCCGAATCTGCTGTTCACCCGGGACTCGTCGTTTTGGATCGGCCGCAAATTCGCGATCACCTCACTGGCACTGCCGGCGCGGGTGCGTGAGACCTCGCTCACCGACCTGATCTATGCCCATCACCCGCGATTCCTCGGAGTCCGCCGGGCCTATGAGTCCCATTCGGCCCCTGTCGAGGGTGGTGACGTGCTGCTGCTGGGCCCCGGGGTGGTGGCGGTCGGAGTCGGGGAGCGCACCACGCCTGCCGGTGCGGAAGCCTTGGCACGCAGCCTGTTCGACGACGATCTTGCCCACACCGTGCTCGCGGTGCCCATCGCGCAGGAACGTGCGTCCATGCACCTGGACACCGTGTGCACCATGGTCGATACCGATGCTGTCGTGATGTATCCGGCGATTCAGGATTCTTTGTCGGCATTCACCATTCGTCGCACCGACAGCGGGGTCAGCATCTCGGGTTCGGATCCATTCGTGGAAGCGGCGGCCGATGCGATGGGCATCGGCAAGCTGCGCGTCATCGATACCGGGCTGGATCCGGTCACCGCCGAACGCGAGCAGTGGGACGACGGGAACAACACCCTGGCGCTGGCTCCCGGTGTGGTCGTCGCCTATGAACGCAATGTGGAAACCAATGCGCGCCTGGAGGCTTCGGGTGTTGAGGTGCTCGCCATCTCGGCGTCGGAATTAGGTACCGGCCGGGGCGGGCCGCGCTGCATGTCCTGCCCGGTATCGCGCGATCTGCTCTAGCGCCAGCTGGGCAGCCACATCTCCATGTTCCACATGAACGGTGAGATCGCGGCACCGGTGAGTATCGGGTACAGCCAAGCGAAGTTGGTGACCACCACCGCCAGGTAGAACGTTGCGATGAACATTCGCAATGTTTTCCGCTCCGGATTGGCCACCGGCTTGCGGAGGAAGTCGCCGATGATGAACGCGATCATCATCACCAGGAACGGCACCATCGGGGTGGCATAGAAGAAGTACATCTGCCGATCGATGTTGCCGAACCAGGGCAGCCATCCCGCGCAGTACCCGACCAGTGCTGCGGCGTAGCGCCAGTCGCGGCGGACCACCGTCGCCCAGGTGGCCCATAGCAGCACCGGAACCGCAAGCCACCAGATGGCCGGGGTGCCCACCAACAACACCGCGCGCACACAGGAATTGGCGCCACAGCCGGGAATGTTCTTGTCCTCGATGGCGTAGAGCAGGGGGCGCAGCGACATCGGCCACGTCCACGGCTTGGACTCCCACGGGTGGTGATTGCCGTTGGCGTTGGTTAGCGTCGAATGGAATGTGTAGACGCTGTGCGTGTAGTACCAGAGCGATCGAAGGGCATCGGGCACCCAACTGCCGACCCCGATTTGGCGTCCCTCGGCATGCCTGTTGATACCCGTCTCGGAGGCGAACCACGACCAGTACGAGGCCATGTACACGACGAACGGAATGACCAGCAAGGCATACAGGGCCGGTCCCAGATCGCGTACCGCGGTGCCGGCCCATGGCCGCTGCACCCCGTACGCGCGCCGTGCCGCGATGTCGAAGGCGATGCACAGCACTCCGAAGAACGCGATGAAATACAGCCCCGACCACTTTGTGCCGCAGGCCAATCCGAGCAGGATCCCGGCCCCGAAACGCCACCAGCGTACGCCCAGGCGCGGACCCCATACGGTCTCGCCGATCCGCCCGTCGAGATAGGCGTTGTACAGCCGTTCCCGAACCTGATCCCGGTCGACGATCAGTGCGCCGAAGGCGGCCACCACAAAGAGCGCGTGATACACGTCAAGCAGTGCGGTGCGCGCGGTGACGAAGCTGACCCCGTCCGCGATCAGCAGTACCCCTGCGATGGCGCCCACCATGCTGGACCGGCCGATCCGCCGGGCGATTCGGGCGACCAGCAGCACCAGGATGGTGCCCGAGAGCGCGGCGGCGAACCGCCAGCCGAACGAGTTGTATCCGAACAGCCATTCGCCGATGGCGATCATCTGTTTGCCGACGGGTGGGTGCACGACGAGCCCGTAGCCGGGATTGTCCTCAACGCCGTTGGTGGCGACTTGCCAGCCCTGCGGCACGTAGTGCTTCTCGTCGAAGACGGGGGTACCGCGATCGGTGAGTGCACCGACACTGATGAACCGAGTGAGCGCCGCGATTGCGGTGATGACCGCGGTCATCACCCAGCCCTGGAACCGATCGGTGGGTCCGAAGTCCGCGGGCGGTATCCGGGGTCCTGGCGACTGGAGATCCGACTCGGCTGCCGAGGTCGGCGGCAGGGTTGCGGGCACGGTCACACGGTCGATCGTAGGGGAGGGCTCGAGACCGGCATCTTGGTGCGGCGGGCTGGGGTACCTCCCGCATGCGGGGGCGAGCGGCAGCGAGGAGGGACTTAGTCTTGCGGGATGGCGAACTTGCTGCTGGCGGCGACACCGCTCGGGGAGCCCGCGGATGCCTCGCCCCGATTGCGTGAGGCGCTGGCCAAGACGGCGGTGGTGGCCGCCGAGGACACTCGTCGTGTTCGGGCGCTTGCCAAATCGCTGGATGTGCAGATCAGCGGGCAGATCATCAGTTTCTACGACCAGAACGAGGCCAGCCGTATCGAGCCGCTGCTGGCTGATCTGGAGGCCGGGTACGACGTGCTGGTGGTCACCGACGCTGGGATGCCGTCGATCAGCGACCCGGGGTATCGCTTGGTGGCCGCCTGCGTGAAACAGGGGATACCGATTACGTGTCTTCCTGGGCCGTCGGCGGTGACGACGGCGTTGGCCGTCTCGGGGCTCCCAGTGGACCGATTCTGTTTCGAGGGATTCGCACCCCGTAAACAGGGGGCGCGGAGGCGCTGGCTCGCCGAGCTAGTGGCCGAACCCCGTACCTGTGTGTTCTTCGAGTCGCCTCGGCGGCTGAGGGAGACCCTGGCCGATGCGGTGGAGGTGCTGGGGCCGGAACGCCGCGCCGCGGTATGCCGTGAGCTGACCAAGACTCATGAAGAGGTGTTGCGAGGCACTCTGCGCGAGTTGGCGGTCTGGGCCGAGGGCGACGTGCTCGGAGAGATCACCGTGGTGCTCGACGGCGGTCGCCCCGCCGTCCCCGAGATCGACACCCTGGTGGCCAGGGTGGAAGAGCTGATGGACGACGGTATGGGGTTGCGGGAGTCCTGCGCGATGGCGATTGGCGAATCCGGCGCGACGCTGTCGAGGCGCGATCTTTACGACGCGGTGGTCAAAGCACGGGCTTGAGTGCCGCGATCGCAGTGAGGTCGACCGTGGCGGCCGCCTTGTGCAGACACTCCCGCCACTCCGCGTCGATATCGGAGTCGGCGGTGATACCGCCTCCCACACCGAGCACCGCGGTGCCGTCGGGTGCGATCTCCACGGTGCGGATCGCGACGTTGAGCTCCAGACCGGCCGCGGGAGAGAGCATGCCGACGGTGCCGCAGTACACCCCGCGGTGATCCGATTCCCATTGGCGCAGTAATTGGCGTGCACGGGTTTTGGGCGTTCCGGTTACCGAGGCGGGCGGGAACGTGGCGGCCAATAGGTCGCCGGCGGTGGCCTCTAAGGGCACCTGGGCGGCGACAGTGGACACCAGATGCCACACACCGGGTGCCGGGTGGACGGCGAGAAGCTCGGGAACTGTGACGGTTCCGGTGACGGCGATGCGCCCGAGGTCGTTGCGCACCAGATCGGTGATCATGACGTTCTCGGCGACATCCTTGACCGAGGTCAACAGCGCGGCGGGGTCCTCGGTCGCGGCCAGGGTGCCCTTGATGGGGCTGGAACGGACGTCGGTGCCGTTGCGGCGCAAGAACAATTCGGGTGATAACGAGGCCACGGCGCCCCAGGCACCGGAGACGAATGCGGCGCGGTCCGGTGCGGTCTGGGTGATCGCGTCGGCGAAAAAGTCCACGGGGTCGCCCGCCAGTGCACCGCGGAACTGCGTGCACACACAGGCCTGGTAGACCTCCCCGGCCGCGATGGCCTCCAGGCAGCGGCTGACGGCAACGCGGTGATGCTCACGGTCGGGAGCCGTCCAGTCGATGAACCACGGCGCAGGATCGCAGGGGTGGGTCAGTGCGTGAAGTATCCACTCCGGACATTCCTCATCCAGAAGGCTTTCGTACCACCAGCATTCGTTGCCATCTAGCCGTAGCACCGCATCGGTCCAGCCGCCGGCGGCGGCCGGGAGTCGTCGTGCGCGGCCATCGGCGGTCAGGTCCGGATATCCGAGGAAGCCGATCCAGCCGCCGCCCACCGCGCCCGGTGGAGCAGAGTCTATATGAGAAGTCTTGCTGCTGAACGCTTGTTGTGGCAGAACCGGGTGTGCGGACAGCGACGGGGAGATGATCGCCCGTGAATCGAACCAGGATCCGATCAAGGCCGCGGGTGCCGGACGTCCCGTCGCGCGGGTGGCGCCGGCAAGGGCGCGCAGCACGGCCGCTGGCGCACCGAGGTTGCCGAGCTGCTGGACGCGCACGGTGCAGTGCTCTTCGCGCAAGCGGCTCATCGACCTAGTTTCGCAGACCCTTCACCAGGATCGCGCGGGTGTACAGCAGTGAGAAGCCCTGGCGCTGGGTGTTCTGCTGGGACTTCGACCCGGGCTGGGTGGTCACCACCGCCAGGTCCGCACCATCGCGGGCGGCCTCGTGAAGTCGGGTGGTCAGCAGTGCCGTCTGGATACCGTGCCGGCGGTGTGGGGCGGCGGTCGCCGCACCGTTGAGCTGGGCTACCCCGTCGAGGATGCGCATGCTTGCGCCGCCGGCGACCGCGCCCTCGCGCAGGGCGATGTATTGCCGCTCGCCCGGCACCGTGGACAGTGCGGCGATCGCGCGGGAAAGCACCTCGCGCGGAAATGATTCGTGCGAGGCCACGCCGTGGTCATCGGGTACCGCGAACCCGTCGACGACCACGTCGAGCCAGCGGGCCAGCTCATCGGTCTCGCTGTGACGCACCGTGATGCCGTCGGGAATCGCTGGCGCTGGGGCATCGGCCAGGGGGAGTCCGAGGACATCCTCGAAAGACACCAGCAGGTAGCCCCGTGCGGTGAGCAGCTCACAGATCGCGGGGTCGGCCAGGCTCGCGATTTCGGCCTGCACCGGGGTATCCCGTTCGGCGAACTCCCACTCGACGGCGTCGAGCTCGGATTCGCTTGGCACACCGCTGAACCCGAGTCCGACGAGTTTGTTCATCGGAGAGTCCGGTCCGGCGTATGACGCGATGCCCCCGGCCAGTGGTATCACCAGGCCGCCATCGCACCTTGCGGTTCCCGCGGCGATGGTGTCGGCTTCGGCACGTTCAATGCGCGCGGCAGTTTCGATATCACAGAACACGCCGGTGATTGTGTCCGATGAACCGCCCGGACCGCCACCGGGTTATCTGCTGATGTGACGCGCTGTTTCGGCTGTAGCCAGCTTGTCGGGGTTGCGGATCGCGAAGACGTGCGCGACCTTGCCATCCGCGATCGAGACGGCCAGTACGGCGTCGAGACGTCCTTCGCTGTAGATCAGCAGGGCAGGCGTGCTGTTGTAGGTGCTCAGCTCCACGCGGACATCGGGGAACGCGGCGGCTGCCCGCGAAAGTCCGATGGCGACGCGCGCCACTCTGTCGGCCCCGTAGACCGGACGCCGTGCGGCACTGACCTTGCCGCCGCCGTCAGATGTCCACACCGCATCGGGGGCAAGCATTTCTACTAATGCGTCGACATCGCCACCCGCCGCGGCCAGCAGGAATTTGGTGGTCAGTTCCTCGGCCTGCTGGTCGGTGGGGGTGAACCGGCGTCGGCGCGACTGCACGTGCTCTCGGGCACGGTGCGCCATCTGACGCACCGCGGACTCCGATTTGCACACGGTGGAAGCGATTTCGGAGTAGTCGAAGCCAAAGACCTCCCGCATGACGAATACGGCCCGCTCGTCCGGTGCCAAGGTTTCCAACACGACGAGCATCGCCATCGACACCGATTCGGCCAGGACCAGATCTGTCGAGGGGTCCGCGGCGTCGCCCTCGAAGGTCACCCGCACCGGCTCCGGTAGCCACGGTCCCACATACTCCTCGCGCCGACGGCTGTTGGCGCGCAAGGTGTTCAGTGATTGGCGGCTGACAATCTGCGACAGGTAGGCCTTGGTATCGCTGACCGTGTTCAGATTCACCTGCGCCCACCGCAGATAGCTCTCCTGCAGTACGTCATCGGCCTCCGTGGCGGAGCCCAACATCTCGTACGCGATGGTGAACAGCAGCGGGCGCAGGTGGGTGAACAGCTCGGCGTGAGCGGCATCGGTCACCGCTACGCCTGCACCTTGAGGGCTTCGGAGCGCTTGCCGCCTTGCGGCCAGTAATAGGCCTTCGGATGCTTGGCGGCCTGTTTCAGGAAGTAAACCGTTCCGCGGCAGACCATTTCCTTGATTGCGGCACCGGTCCGGCCACCGATGAACAGCTTGCGCGGTGTGTCGTCGGCACGTGAAGTCTGGATGACGGCGGCACGACGTCCGATGCTGACGTTCTGCCCGACGAAGATCTGCCCGCCCGCTACCGGCTGCAGACCGTCCACCAACGCCAGCACAGTCTTGACCGCCCGTGCGGCCAGCGGCCCAGCGGCCTGGCAGCTCATCCGCAGCGGCACGCCTGAGGGGCTGACCGCGTCACCGGCCGCGACGATGCGGGGATGGTCGACACTGACCAGCGCCTCATCGGTGAGCAGTCTCCCCAGCGCGTCTGTCCGCAGTCCGCTGTCGGCGGCCAGCCGCGGTACGCCAAATCCGGCGGTCCACACCGTCAGCGCACTCGGCAGTTCGCGCCCATCGGACAGCGTCACGGTGTCCTCGTCGACCCCGACGACCGTGGCGGGTGCCAGCACCTCGACGCCCAGCTCTTCCAGCTGCTTGGCGGCCGCGCGCCGGGCCGGTTCGCCGATCGAGGGCAACAGTTGCTTACCGCAGACCAGGGTCACCCGACGGTCCGCTTCGGCGAGTTCACCGGCCAGCTCGACACCGGTAAGGCCCGCACCGACGACCACGATCGGTGCCTCAGGTGCCAACCGCTCATAGCGGGCGCGTACCTGCTGGGCGTGTTCGAACTCATTGATGGACAACGCGTGTTCTGCCACGCCCGGGATGTTGGGAGTTGTTGTGGTGCTGCCCACGGCGTACACCAGATAGTCGTAGGGCAGCACCGCACCCGAGGCGAGCTCCAGCTTGTGGGCGCCGGCATCGATGTGGGTGACCTTGTCGACCACGAGGCGGATGGCCGGATTGAGCAGCTGGTCGTAGTCGACCGTCGCACCCCGGTTACCGGCAACCAGCTGGTGCAGGCGGATCCGTTCGACGAAGTGGGGTCGCGGGTTGACGAGGGTCACGGTCAGGTTCTTGTTGGCCAGCAGTTGGTTGGCCGCCAGGGTTCCCGCGTAGCCCCCGCCGATCACGGTCACATTCGTGTTCTCGGTCATTTCGGTGACTTCCTTTCGGTCGCTGATGCCCTCAAGACACCGGTGCGATGAAATCTGTGACAGACCGTGACCGGGATCACGTATGACCTACTTGGACACCTGATACTTCGGGAACACGCCCGTCGGTGCGGGGAGGCTCACGCCAGCCTTCAGCCGGGTTCCGATGGCGGCGAAGTCCCGCTGATCTTCGGACTGGCCCAAGAGGTCCAGCAGCTTGGCCGCGGACTCGGGCATGACCGGCTGCGCCAGCAGCGCGACAATGCGCACCACCTCCAGCGTGGTGTACAGGACGGTGCCGAATCGCTGTTGATCGGCCGCGTCATCACTCTTACCCAGTACCCATGGCTCCTGGGCGGAGAAGTAGCGGTTACTCGCGCTCAGCACCTGCCACATCGCCTCAAGTGCGAGATGCATCGCAGGTACCTCGAAGTGTGTGCGCGCCTGTTCTAACAGGCCGTCAGCGGCCGCGAGCAGTTCGGTGTCCTCAGTGGTGTACTCGCCCGGCTCCGGCACGATTCCGCCAAGATTCTTGGCCACCATCGACAGCGAGCGTTGCGCCAGATTGCCCAGCTCGTTGGCCAGATCGGCGTTGATCCGCCCGATCAAGCCGTCCTCGGTGTAGCTGCCGTCCTGGCCAAACGGAACCTCACGCAGCAGGAAGTACCGCACCTGGTCCAGCCCGAAATGATCGATCAGATCGACTGGGTTCACTACATTGCCGATCGACTTGCTCATCTTCTCGCCCTTGTTGGTGAGGAAGCCGTGCGCGAAAACCCGTTTCGGCAGCTCGATTCCGGCCGACATCAGGAACGCCGGCCAGTACACGGTGTGGAACCGGATGATGTCCTTGCCGATCATGTGCACATTGGCCGGCCAGTACCGCTGGAACAGCTCTGAATCGGTGTCGGGATAACCGGCACCGGTCAGATAGTTGGTGAGGGCGTCCACCCACACGTACATGACGTGGTCGGGATGGTCAGGTACCTGCACTCCCCAGTCGAAGGTGGTCCGGGAGATGGACAGATCGCGCAGACCACCTGAGACGAAGCTGACGACCTCGTTGCGCCGTACTACCGGGCCGATGAACTCCGGATGCGCCTCGTAATGTGCCAGCAGCTTGTCCTGGTACGCCGACAGTCTGAAGAAGTAGGAATGCTCCTCGGTCCACTCGACGGGGGTACCGCTTTCGGTGGCGGTGCGGGTTCCGTCGGCGGCGACCGTGGTCTCGGCGTCCGTGTAGTACGCCTCGTCGCGCACCGAGTACCACCCCGAATAGGTGTCTAAATAGATGTCACCGTTGTCGGCCATCCGGCGCCAGATCGCCTTGGATGCCTCGTGGTGATCGGGGTCGGTGGTGCGGATGAACCGGTCGAACGAGATGTTGAGCTTGCGCTGCAATGCCTCGAAGACATCGGAATTGCGCCGCGCGAGCTGCGCCGTCGGGATGCCGGCCGCGGTGGCCGCCTGCGCCACCTTCAGACCGTGCTCGTCGGTGCCGGTGAGATACCGCACGTCGAAGCCGTCCAGCCGTTTGAAGCGGGCGACGGCGTCGGTCGCGACGTACTCGTACGCGTGCCCGATATGCGGTTCACCGTTCGGGTAGGCGATGGCGGTGGTGATGTAGAAGGGGCTAGAAGAGTTCGGCCCAGAAGAGTTCGGAACAGATGATTCAGGCATGGTCTGAGCAACTTTATAGACTGGTGTTCTGATGACGCCCGGCAATAAGAGGCAAGCCCCGCCTAATCCCGAGCCGCTGGCACCCCTCATCGATGCCCACACCCATCTGGATGCGTGCGGTGCGGTCACCGGCGATGACGTACGAGCCATCGTCGACCGCGCCGAGTCCGTCGGCGTGGGGCGCGTGGTGACGGTGGCCGACGACCTCGAGTCGGCCCGATGGGCGGTGTCGGCCGCTGCCGGAGATCCACGGGTGTACGCCGCTGTCGCCTTGCATCCCACCCGTGCGGGCGACCTCACCGACAGTGCGCGCGAGGAGTTGGAGAAGCTGGCCGCGCATCCCCGCGTCGTCGCGATCGGGGAGACCGGTGTGGACCTCTATTGGCCGGGCAGATTGGAGGGCTGCGCGGAGCCGTCGGTTCAGCGCGACGCATTTGCTTGGCACATTGAGCTGGCTAAGCGGACGGGCAAGCCGCTGATGATTCACAACCGTGACGCGGACGCCGAAGTGCTCGATGTGCTCAAGTCCGAGGGCGCGCCGTCCTCGGTTATCTTCCACTGCTTTTCATCGGACGCCGAGATGGCGAAGAAGTGTGTCGCTGAGGGCTGGATTCTGAGTTTGTCGGGGACGGTGAGTTTCAAGAACGCGCGGGCGCTGCGGGAGGCCGCTGTGCTCATTCCTGACGGACAACTGCTGGTAGAGACCGATGCGCCCTACCTGACACCCCATCCTTATCGGGGTGCGCCGAATGAGTCGTACTGCCTGCCGTACACCGTCCGGGCCCTCGCTGACATAACCGGGCAACACCCCGAGCGATTAGCGGCCGCGTCCACCGCGACGGCATTGAGGGTGTTCAAGATTGTTGATGAGTTGCCTCCGTGCGATGCTTTCGTTACCGTGTCGTGATCAGATCGCCGGGTTTCGTCACCGTTGACATCCGGTATCGACGCACCGAAACGAACGCAGGAATCTCCTACTCGTGAATGCACTGACGAAGCTCAACGCAACGCGATCGCCCTTGCTACGCGCCCTTGTGGCCGCCCTGCTGGTGGTGATCGGCGCGGGCGGTGGCTACGCCATCGCTGCGCATAAGACCCTGACTCTCAACGTCGACGGAAACGCCATGACGGTCACGACCGTCAAGTCACAGGTGTCCGAGGTCCTCGCCGACTATGGATACGCGCTGTCCGACCGCGACGATGTCGCTCCCGCCAAGCACGATTCGGTGAGCGACGGCGACACCATTGTTCTCAAGCGCTCGCGTCCGCTGGACATCTCCGTGGACGGGCAGGGCACCCAGCAGGTCTGGACCACCGCCAACACGGTGAACGACGCGCTGTCTCAGCTGTCGATGACCGACACCGCTCCGACCGCCGCCACCCGCGGCAGCCGTCTCCCGCTGGAGGGCATGTCGCTGGCGGTGGTGAGCGCCAAGACCGTTCAGCTCAACGACGGCGGCGTGATCAGCACCCCGCGCATCGCCGCCCCAACCGTGGGAGCGCTGCTGGAGGCCACCGGTAACCCGCTGCAGCAGTTCGACACCGTCGATCCCGCACCGAGTACCCCAGTGACGGCCGACATGCCGATCACCGTGACGCGCATCCGGGTCTCCACGGTGACCGAGCAGGCCCCGTTGGAGCCGACCCCGCAGAAGATCGAAGACGCCGAGATGAACATGAGCCGGTCGGTCGTCGAAGATCCGGGTGCTCCCGGATCCCAGGACATCGTGTACTCGGTGCTGTCGGTCAATGGCCGCGAGACCGGACGGATGCCGGTGTCCAACAACGTGCTGACTCCTGCTCGTAACTCGGTGCTCCGGGTTGGCGCCAAGCCCGGCACCGAGGTTCCCACCGTGACCCGTGGATCGGCGTGGGATGCGCTGGCTTCGTGTGAGGCCGGTGGCAACTGGGCCATCAACACGGGTAACGGTTTCTACGGTGGTGTGCAGTTCGACTACGGAACGTGGCTGGCGCACGGTGGTGCCAAGTACGCACCGCGTGCCGATCTCGCGACGCGCGAGGAGCAGATCGCCATTGCCGAGAAGACGTTGGCCGTGCAGGGTTGGGGAGCTTGGCCAGTGTGCAGCGCGAGGGTCGGTGCCCGCTGACCATCAGGCTGCTCGGCCGCACCGAGATCCGACAACTGGCCAAGGATCTCGATTTCCGACCGACAAAGACGCTGGGCCAGAACTTCGTTCACGACGCCAACACCATTCGCCGGATTGTGTCGGCGTCGGGTGTGGGTAAAAGCGATCATGTCATCGAGGTTGGGCCCGGCCTGGGCTCGCTGACACTGGGGCTACTCGACAAGGGCTGCACGGTGACGGCGGTCGAGGTGGATCCAGTGCTGGCGCGTCGCCTTCCGGCCACCGTCAAGGAACACTCGCACAGCGAGTTCAACCGGTTCTCGGTGATTCACCAGGACGTACTGAAACTCACCCCCGCCGATATCTCCGGGGAACCCCCGACGGCGATGGTCGCCAATCTGCCGTACAACGTCGCGGTGCCGGCATTGCTGCGGATTCTTACCGAATTCGACTCGGTGAAGACCCTTTTGGTGATGGTCCAGTCCGAGGTTGCCGATCGGCTGACGGCCGAGCCGGGTTCCCGGATCTATGGTGTGCCGAGTGTCAAGGTGCGCTACTTCGGCAAGGTGAAGCGTCTCGGCACGGTGTCTCCTGCGGTGTTCTGGCCGATTCCGCGGGTGTACTCGGGTCTGGTGCGCATCGACAGGCATCCGGACGCGATATGGCCTTCCGATCCGGGGTTCCGCAAGGAGCTCTTCGATCTCATCGACATTTCATTCGCCCAGCGCCGCAAGACCTCTCGTAACGCATTCGCCGAATGGGCGGGGTCGGGTGACGAGTCGGCGCGTCGGCTGTTGGCCGCCAGCATCGACCCGGCGCGTCGCGGTGAGACGTTGGACGTCGCCGATTTCGCCCGCCTGCTGGAGCGTTCGGCGATCGTCTAGGTTCTACTTGTCACCGAGGTTGGGCGGGTCGTCCATCATCGGCGTCTCCGCGATCACCGGATACTGCCCGGTGTAGCCGACTCGCTCACGTGCCAGCTGCATGACTCGTTCCCTGGACAGGTACCAGCCGATGGTGAGCAGCGGCGTGAAGATCGCCAGAGCCACCAGATTCCAATAGTTTTCATAACACATGAGCGCCAACACCAGCACCAGGAAGACCAGCGTCGCGTATCCGGTGTAGGGGGCCCCGGGCATCTGGAACTTGCCGCGCCGAAGGATGCCGCGTTGCGACCATTGGTAGAGCCGCAGCTGACAGATGACGATGGTGGCCCACGAGGCGATGATGCCGAGCGCGGCCACATCCAGGGCGGTCTCGAATGCTTTGGCCGGGATGACCATGTTCATGAAGACGCCGACCACGGTGAAGCATGCGGTGAGCGCGATGCCGGCAAAGGGAACGCCATTGGATGTCATGCGGGACAACAGCTGTGGTGCGCTGCCGTTCATCGACATGGATCGCAGAATGCGGCCGGTGCTGTACAGGCCAGCGTTGAGGCTCGACAGCGCGGCGGTGAGCACCACGAAGTTCATGATGTCACCGGCGTACGGCAGACCCACCCGCGAAAAGAACGTCACGAATGGGCTCTCGCCCTCCCTGTAGAGGGTGTACGGCAGCAGCAGCGCCAGCAGAATCAATGAGCCGACATTAAAATACGGCGATGCGGACGATCACGGCGTTGATAGCCTTCGGCATGACCTTCTCGGGATGTTCCGTCTCGCCCGCTGCGGTGCCCACCAGTTCCACTGAGGCATAGGCAAAGACCACCCCGGAGGTGACCACCACAAGGGCCAGTAATCCGGTGGGAAAGAGCCCGCCGTTGTCGGCGAGTATCGAGGGTCCGGTGGTGGCGCCCTCGACGGTGAACCGCCCCGCCAAGAACACAATGCCGACAATCAAGAAGGCCACCAGTGCAACGACTTTGATGAGTGCGGCCCAGAACTCCATCTCGCCGAACAGCTTGACGCTGATCATGTTCAGGGTGAGCACGATGACCAGGGCGATCAGCGCGATGGTCCACTGCGGGATGGCCTTGAAGCTGCCCCAGTAGTGCATGTAGAGGGCAATGGCGGTGACGTCCACGATCGAGGTGGCCGCCCAGTTGACGAAGTACATCCATCCGGCGATGTAAGCGGCCTTCTCCCCGAGGAATTCGCGCGCATACGACACGAAGGAACCTGAAGACGGGCGGTGCAGTACCAGCTCGCCCAGAGCGCGCAGCATGAAGAAGACGAACACACCGCAGACGGCGTACACGAGCCACAGGCTTGGTCCGGCTTCGTGTAAACGTTTTCCGGCGCCCATGAACAGACCCGTGCCGATGGCACCGCCGATGCCGATCATCTGGACTTGGCGGTTCTTCAGACCCTTGTGATATCCCTCGTCCTCACGCGCGAGGCCCGACGTATCGTAATTAGCTGGAGATGCCATGGGGCGACGGTACCGGGGATTAGGTCATCGCGTGTGTCAAAAGTGTTATGAACTCCGTACATGTCGGATAGCGGTTTAACGGATCCTTGGCCATGGCCTTGGCGACGATGGAATCGAAAGCCCGCGGGATGTGCTTATGGCGGTACGAAATAGGCCAGGGTGTGGCGTTGAGATGCAGGTCGGCGAGCTTCATCGCGGTGCGTGCCGTGAACGGGGGTTTGCCGTCGAATAGCTCAACCGCGGTGCAGGCCAGCGCGTATTGATCGGTGGCCGCCGTCACAGGTTGCCCGCGCAGCACCTCGGGCGCGGCGTAGGGCAGCGAGGTTTGCACGACGGGCCGGCGCGGTCCGTCCGCGAAGACGAGCTCTTGGGCGACGCCGAAATCGGTGAGTACGGCGCTACCCGAGTGCCTGCGCATGATGTTGGACGGCTTCACATCGCAATGCACCACCTCGGCTTCGTGGATGTAGTCGAGCGCTCCGGCGATCTGTTGCAGGGCAGACAGTTTGATCGGCATGATCCAGCTCTGATCCGTGCCCACCAAGTCATTCGCCGAGCCGCCGGTGAGCGCCTCCATGGCCAGCCAGTCCTCACCGCGCTCGTAGACCGTGATGATGCGGGGATGTGAGAACCGTTGGGCCAATTCGAATTCTCGGTGCAATCGGTCGATGTTCTCCGGATTTCGATGCCGCGGATCCAGCACCTTCAGCGCGACCGTAAGCGCGTCCTCGTCATCGTCACGGTGTGCGAGGTAGACCTGTGCCGTCCCGCCACGGCCCGCAAGGGAGTCGATGACGTAGCCGTTGAATTCGCCACCTGGTACAGGCATGTACCGAGGGTGTCATGAGTCGCGCAGCGTAGTGGCGGATTTCGGCTTAGTGCGCGTGTCTGGGGAACTCCGAAGACGGGTCTGGTCCCGCACCGACCGGCGCCGGGGGCGGCGTTACGTCTGCCGCCGGCTGCGGTGTTCTCGGCGGTGGCAGCGGCCGGGTGCGCACGTTCAGCGGCCACCAGAACCAGCGGCCCAGCAGGGTCGCGATGGCCGGTGTCATGAACGACCGCACCACCAGGGTGTCGAAGAGCAGGCCCAGACCGATGGTGGTACCCACCTGGCCGATGATGGTCAGGTCGCTGATGGCCATGGCCATCATGGTGAAGGCGAAGACCAGGCCGGCGGAGGTCACCACGCTGCCGGTACCGCCCATCGCCCGAATCATGCCCGTCTTCAAGCCACCCGGCAGTTCTTCCTTGAGCCGGGAGACCAGTAGCAGGTTGTAGTCGGAGCCCACGGCGAGCAGCACGATGATGGCCATTTGCATGACCATCCAGTGCAATTCCTGGCCCAGGATGTACTGCCAGATGATGACCGACAAGCCGAATGAGGCGCCCAGGGACAGCAGTACCGTGCCGACGATCACCAGCGAGGCCACGAAGCTACGCGTGATGAGCAGCATGATCAGGAAGATCAGGCACAGCGCGGAGATGCCGGCGATCATCAGGTCGTAACGGGCGCCGTCGGACATGTCCTTGAATGTCGCTGCGGTGCCGCCTAGTTCGATCTTGGCGTCCTCAAGGGGAGTGCCCTTGACGGCTTCGATCGCGGCCAGCTTGATGGGTTCGATGTGCGAAAGGCCTTCGGGCGACGTGGGATCACCGCGATGCGAGATGATCATGCGCAGCGTCTTGCCGTCGGGGGACAAGAACATCTTGAGACCGCGCTTGAAATCCGGGTTGTCGAAGATCTCCGGCGGCAGATAGAACGAATCGTCGTTCTTGGCCTTGTCGAAGGCCCTTCCCATGGCGGTCGAGTCCTTGCTGGTCTCGTCCTGCAGGTCGTACATGCCCGCCATGGTGCTGTGCATCGTCAGCATCATGGTCTGCATCGATTCCATGAGCGGGATCATGTCGCGCATGTCCGCCACCATCTGGGGCATGATGACGTCCATCTTCTCCATGGAGACGACCATGCCGTCCATGTTCTCGGTGAGTTCGTCGATCTTGTCGAGCACCTCGAAGATCGACCGGAACGCCTGACAGATCGGGATATCGAAGCAGTGCTTCTCCCAATAGAAGTAGTTCTTGATGGGGCGGAAGAAGTCGTCGAAGTTCTCGAGGCTGTCCCGCATGTCGTGGATGGTGCCCTGCAGGGTGTGCATTTCGACGATCATCTGGTGCATCACGCCGGTGAGTTCGGTCATGTTGGCCAGCATCTTTTTCATGGTGGCCACCATGAGTCCCATTTGGTCGGCTTGGACCTTCATGTCGGCCATCCGGTCCTTCATCAGCTTCAGATTCTGAACTTGGCCGACGCCTTGGGCGCTGATGAGGAAGGGGATGGAGCTATGTTCGATCGGGGTGCCCTGGGGGCGGGTAATCGCTTGCACGCGTGCGATACCCGGAACCTTGTAGACGGCCTTGGCGAGTTTGTCGATGACCAGGAAGTCCGCGGAGTTCCGCATATCGTGATCGGATTCCAACACCAGCATTTCCGGGTTCATCCGGGCCGGGTCGAAGTGCCGGTCGGCGGCCTGGAAGCCCTGATTCGCGGGGATGTCCTTGGGGATGTACTTCTTGTCGTCATAGCTGGTCTGGTAGCCGGGAAGTGCGGCCAGACCGATGATGGCGATCGCCATCGAGGCGGCCAGGATCGGGCCGGGCCAGCGCACAATCGCGGCGCCGATGCGACGCCAGGAGCGAATGCGCATGGCGCGCTTGGGTTCGAATAGCCCAAAGCGGCTTCCGATGGTGATCAGCGACGGTCCCAGGGTGAGGGCGACGGCCACGGCGGTCAGAACCGCCACGGCACAGGGCACGCCCATGGTCTGGAAGTACGGCATGCGGGTGAAGCTCAGGCAGTACATGGCGCCGGCGATCGTCGATCCCGTGCCCACGATGACATGGGCCGTGCCATGGAACATCTCGTAGTAGGCGGCTTCGCGATCCAGCCCCTTGACTCGGGCTTCCTGATATCGCCCGATCAGGAAGATGGCATAGTCGGTTCCCGCCGCGATGACTAGCACCACAAGGAGATTCACCGCGAAGGTGGACAGCCCGATGATGTGGTTGTCGCCGAGCACCGAGATCATTCCGCGTGCGGCACCCAACTGAATGCCCACCATGAGGAGCACCATCAACACGGTGAAGATCGACCGGTAGAAGAACAGCAGCATCACGATGATGACGATGAAGGTCAGTCCGGTGATCTTGATCATGCTGCTGTCGCCGGCATGGGCCAAGTCGGTCTGCAGCGCGGCCGGGCCGGTGACATAGACCTTGAGCCCGTCCGGCATCGGCTTCGCGTTGCCGCGCTCATCCGTCGTCAGTTTCTTGATGGCGTTGCGGACGGACTCGATCGATTCGTTCGCGAGCGTCTCGCCCATATCGCCGGCGAGGTTCAGCTGAACGTAGGCGGCCTTGCCGTCGGTGCTTTGCGCACCGGACTCGGTGAGCGGATCGCCCCAGAAGTCTTGGACGTGCTGAACATGCTTGGTGTCGGTGCGCAGTTGCGACACCATCTCGTCGTAGAACTTGTGCGACCCGGGGCCCAGCGGTTGGTCGCCCTCCAGCACGATCATGGCTGCGCTGTTGGAGTCCGACTCTTGGAAGAGCCGCCCCATGTTCTTCATCGCCTTCATGGACGGCGCGTCGGAGGGGCTCAGCGAAACGGTGTTCTCTTGAGCTACCTGCTCGAGCTGGGGCGCCGAGAGAGCGAGGATGACGACGACCGCCACCCAGCCGATGACGATGGGGATCGAGAGGCGCCGGATCCATTTGGCCAGGAAGGTGGGCTCCCCGTTGGCGTGTGCCCCGCTCATGCGGACTTCACAAAGCAGTAGACGTAGGCGCTCACCTCGTTGGTATACCTCTCGTCTTTTACTTCGCCATTGGCCGTGATGCGGCAGCCCAGTTCATCGGCATTGCGGGTTTGCGCCAGGATGTTTCCCGTCATCGACGGTGCCGTCGTGATGATCTCAATCGACCACGGTAGCGTCGCCCCGTTGATCTGGTGGGGCTCCCCTTCTTTGTCGATGTAGTTGATGTCGGCGATGGTTCCTGGCGGGCCGTAGATGTCGTAGACCACATGCTTGGGCTTGGAATTGTTTTTGTCGT
Organism: Mycobacterium sp. D16Q14; assembly: GCA_002013415.1. Lineage (GTDB taxonomy): Bacteria > Actinomycetota > Actinomycetes > Mycobacteriales > Mycobacteriaceae > Mycobacterium. The sequence goes on along the minus strand of MAEX01000001.1, from coordinate 430,707 downwards.
CGGTCATGCTGCCGGCGTAAGTGGGCAGCTGATGAGAGCCGAAGATGCCGCGAATTCGCCATACCGCGAAGCCTGCGATGGCGAGCACGAGCACCATCACCACCGGGATCCACGCCCGCTTCAATACGCTGAGAATCGCAGGACCCCTTCACCCGTTGCTGTCGACCAGATCGATTACCGGAAAATACATGGAGCCTTCGCGCCTAACGCATAACGCATAGCGTGTGCGTTACAGCAACCTACCAGCGGGTAAGAGTGCCCGCAAGTCACGCGCCGTGCGTTATCTTGAGACGGATGACACACCTGAGTTTCCGGCGCGCACGTTCTGAGGAGAACAAGCGTCAACGTGCGGCAACGATCGTGGAAGCCGCGCGTTCGCTGGCGTCGGAGTCCGGTGTCGCGTCGGTCACTCTCACCGGTTTGGCCCATCGCGCAGGTGTGCATCATTCCGCGGTACGCCGCTACTTCAGCTCCCATAAAGAGGTGCTGTTGCGGCTCTCGACCGAAGGCATGACCGCGCTTGCCGAGTCCGTGTGCTCGGCATTGGACGGTTCACAAGAGCGGTCGCCCGCAGACGTCGGTGCCGTGCTGTCGAGTTCTCTCATCGCAGCGCCGCTGTTCTGCGATCTGCTGGGCAGCCAGTATCTGCATCTCGAGCACGAGGTGGAGCTCGACCATGTCCGTGAGGCCCAGCGTGCCAACCAGGCAGCCGCGATGACGATCGTCGACGCGATAGAACGTGCGGTGCCGGAGATCGACCGCAAGGGTGCGCTCGACATCGTCACGTCGGCCTTCGCGCTGGCCGGGATGCTGTGGCAGTTCACGCATCCTCCCGAGGGGCTCGAACACGATTTCGGCGAAGAGCCAGGCTTTCCGGAGGATTGGGACACCGATTTCGCCAGCACGCTGACGCGGCTGCTGACCGCCACGTGCATCGGGGCCGCGAAGAGGCCTTAGGCCTCGAGGTGCTTCTCGAACCAGTGGTGTGCGTACTTCTCGTCGTTGAACGCGGCGATCTCGGCGTAACCCGCCGAGTGGTACATAGCGATCGCCTCGGTGAGTGCCCGATTGGTGTCCAGGCGGACCGTGCGGGCGCCGTGCGTCATCGCCTGCCGCTCCAGTTCGGCGAGAATTCTTTTCCCGAGGCCCATGCCGCGGACGTTGGGGGAGATCCATACCCGTTTGATCTCGGCTGCTTCGATGATGTGACCAGCGTTTCTGAGCAGCTTCAGTCCGCCGCAGCCGACGGGCTCCTCGTGCAGGGTTGCGACGAGCAGCATTCCGGCGGGGGCGGAGAGTTCGGCATCGCCGGCGGGCAAGGCCAGCGCCGGGTCGAACCCGTTTTCGAGCCGGGCGGCAATCTCCTCAAAGTAGGCACGAATGCAGTACCGGGCCTCGGGTGAGCGGGTGTCCATGATGGCGATCTGAACCTGCGAGGCCACGAAGAGCCGCTCGACCTCGGCCATGGCGTCGGCGAGCCGTTGCCGCTGGTTAGTGCTGAGCGGTTCCAGGATCGACCGTGCTAGGTCATCGGAGCGGCGATCGAGCTCGGACAGTTCGGCGCGGCCGGCGCCGGTGAGGCGCGCGGTGCGCACCCGGGTATCGCCGTCCGCGGTGCTCACCTCGATGAGTCCGCCGCCTTCCAGTGCCCGCAACAATCTGCTGAGGTATCCCGAGTCCAGGCTCAGGCGGGCGCGCAACTCGCGGATATCGCATCCCCCCGAAGGCCCTGAGCCCTGGGTGCCGATCTCCCACAGCACCCGCGATTGCCCCAGCGGGCGGTCTCGGGCGAGGTATTCGCTCTCGAGGACGCCGATCCGTTGCGTGACGGTTCTGTTGAAGCTGCGTAGGCCGTCGACCAGGGCATCTGTCATTTACCTGACTTTAGTCAGGTAAAGCCGCGATGTCTCCGTTGTTTGACGGGTAACGGCCAATCGCGCCGCTAGAACGTACCCTCATGGGCGTGTCAGAGACCGTCTCCGATTGGGTGCCCACTGGCGCGGTGACCGTTCGGGCGCCCGGCAAGGTCAATCTGTACCTCGCCGTCGGAGATCTGCGCGAGGATGGCTATCACGAGCTGACGACCGTTTTCCATGCGGTATCGCTGGCCGATGACGTCACGGTTCGGGATGCCGACGTGCTCTCCGTCGATGTCGTCGGGCAGGGCGAGGGTGTGGTGCCCACGGACGAGCGCAACCTGGCCTGGCAGGCTGCCGAGCTCTTCGCCGATCACGTCGGCCGCGCCCCGGACGTCTCTATTTTCATCAACAAGGACATCCCGGTCGCGGGAGGTATGGCGGGCGGATCTGCCGATGCGGCCGCGGTGCTGGTCGCGATGAACGAGCTGTGGCGCGCCGGTGTGCCGCGCCGCGATCTGCATCACCTGGCCGCTCAGCTGGGCAGCGATGTGCCGTTCGCGCTGCACGGGGGAACCGCCCTGGGCACAGGCCGGGGCGAGCAGCTGGCCACTGTGTTGGCACGCAACGTCTTTCACTGGGTGTTCGCCTTCGCCGATGGCGGATTGTCCACGCCGGATGTATTCCGGGAGATTGACCGGCTGCGTGAGAACGGTGATCCGCCACGGCTTGACGAGTCCGACGAATTGCTCGGTGCACTCGCTGCCGGTGACGCGCGCCGGCTGGCGCCGCTGCTGGGTAATGAACTGCAGGCCGCCGCGGTGAGCCTCAATCCCGGTCTGCGGCGCACGCTCCGCGCCGGGGAGTCTGCGGGCGCCCTCGCCGGGATCGTGTCCGGTTCTGGCCCTACCTGTGCGTTCTTGTGCACCTCGGCCGAGGGTGCGGTGCAGGTAGGCGCCGAGCTGGCGGGCGCCGGTGTGTGCCGGACCGTCCGGGTGGCCAGCGGGCCCGTGCACGGTGCGCAGGTCATTCGGGGCCGCAGCGACGGCTAGACACGCCGAGCAACGCGACACGCCGAACGGCCAGATCACAGTAGGTTTGGCCGTCGATTAAGAAAAGCCTAAGATGCTACGGGACCATAAGAAGGCACCCGGACTGTCACCTGAACGATATGAATCCGCTGCTAAAGGCACTGCGCGCGCCTACTACGCGTCGCGGCAGCTGTGGCGGACTATCCGATAAGGACGCGTGACTCGCCCAACAGGCCTAGGCCAGGAGGAACTGTGAGCAGGTTTACCGACGAGCTGTACGCCAACGCACTGTCCAGCTCCAAGGGCATGGTCACCGGCGAACCCGACACTCCTGTGCGCCACACCTGGAAGCAGGTACACGAGCGCGCCAAGCAGCTGGCCGGTGGTTTGGCTGCTGCGGGTGTTGGGCCTGACGATGCGATCGGCATGTTGGTGGGCATGCCCGTCGAGATCGCCCCGGCGATCCAGGCCGTATGGATGCGCGGTGCCTCGCTGACGATGCTGCACCAGCCGACCCCGCGCACCGACCTGGCGGTGTGGGCCGAGGACACCCTCAAGGTCGTCGACATGATCGGCGCGAAGGCCGTCATCGTGTCCGCGCCGTTCGACGCCGCGACTCCGGTGCTGGAGGACAAGGGTGTCATCGTCGTCCAGGTCAAGGATCTGTGGGATGCCGATCCGATCGAACCCCTCGTTGTCGACGAGGACGCCGTTGCGCTCATGCAATTAACGTCGGGGTCGACTGGTTCCCCGAAGGCAGTCAAGATCACTCACCGCAACCTGTATGCCAACGCGCACGGCATGTATGTCGCCTCCAAGTACAATCCCGAGTCCGACGTGATGGTCAGCTGGCTGCCGCTGTTCCACGATATGGGCATGGTCGGCTTCCTCACGGTGCCGATGTTCTTCGGTGCCGAGCTGGTGAAGATCACCCCGATGGACTTCATGCGCGATGTTCTGTTGTGGGGCAGGCTGATCGACAAGTACAAGGGCACGATGACGGCCGCCCCGAACTTCGCCTACTCGCTGTTGGCCAAGCGGCTGCGCAACCAGGCTAAGCCGGGCGACTTCGACCTGTCGACGCTGCGGTTCGTACTCTCCGGTGCCGAGCCGGTGGACCCGGCGGTGGTCGATGACCTGTGTGATGCCGGAAAGCCGTTCGGCTTCAAGTCCTCTGCGATGGTCCCCGCCTACGGAATGGCGGAAACTGCTCTGGCCGTGTCCTTCTCGGAGGTTGAGGCCTCCGGTCTGATTGTCGACGAGGTAGATGCCGACCTGTTGGCCGCGCTGCGTCGGGCCGTTCCCGCTACCCGCGGAAACCTCCGTCACCTGGCGACGCTGGGACCGCTGTTGCCCGGTATCGAGGCGCGTGTCATCGATGAGGACCTGAATGTGCTGCCCCCGCGCGGCGTCGGCGTGATCGAGTTGCGCGGCGAGTCGGTGACACCCGGCTACGTCACCATGGGTGGATTCCTGGCTGCGCAGGACGAAAACGGTTGGTACAACACGGGTGATCTTGGCTATCTGACTGAAAGAGGCCACGTGGTGGTCTGCGGACGCGTCAAGGACGTCATCATCATGGCGGGCCGGAATATCTATCCGACCGATATCGAGCGTGCGGCCGGTCGCGTCGAGGGTGTGCGGCCGGGTTGTGCGGTCGCCGTGCGCCTGGAGGCCGGAGTCGACCCCAAGAACCAGCGCGAGACCTTCGCGGTTGTGGTGGAGTCCAACGCATTCGAGAACGCGGACGAGGTTCGTCGGATCGAGCAGCAGGTCGCGCACGAGGTTGTGGCCGAGGTCGATGTGCGACCACGCAATGTGGTGGTGCTCGGGCCGGGCAGCATTCCGAAGACCCCGTCGGGCAAGCTGCGCCGTTCGACCTCGGTGGCCCTCGTCATCTAGGTGCTGACGCCTTCGCTTCGCGCGCCGAGCCGCTCCGCTAGCACTGCGGCTCCCTCGCCACTGAGGTGCGCGAGCATCTTTGGCCTGCCGGCCAGGACCGAGGCGAGCGCTGCGGCCGCGCCTTCGACGACCGGCCCCGAATTTCCGTGAGCCCAATGCGCATCCGTCGCACGCAGCCGGAGCCCTCGCGCGGTGAAATATGCGGGTACGAACGGATTGGGCAGCTCTACTTGGGTATTGAGCACCTTGACGAGAATCTCGGAGCGTATCGACGACGTGCGCTCAAGCGCGAACAGGATGTCGAGTTCGTGGACCACGTGATCGCCCAGTAGCAGGGTGCGTGGAAACACCTTGCCGATCCCGATGGGTTGGTCGATGAAGCCGCGATACTCGTTCAGAAGTTCTGTGGGTGCGTAATCGGCGGCCAGAGTCCTTGCCGCATAGGTGTTCTCCCGATCGAATGACCGTCGGCGGATCATGCCCGCGGTGATATCGCGCACCGACGCACTGCGCCCGACCACCAAATGCGCCAGTACTTCATGATTTGACCATTCCGTGCACAGGCTGGGCCGCAACCATTCCTCCACAGTGAGATCCTGCGCGGCGGCCAGGAACCGCAGGTCATTGCCGCGCAGGAGGTCAGCGGCCGACATGCAGGTGATCCTGAAGAAACAGGGTTTGATCGGCGAGGGCTCGTTCCAGCACCGGCGGGTGATAGATATCGAAATGGTCGGATTGGTAATGGAACTCGACACCGCGCGGTGCACGACGGGCCGCCTGCTCGGCGTATCGGGGATCCATGAGTCCCTCGTGGTCGCAGACGCACACCATCAGCGGTGCGCCGATCGCGCGCGACCGCCCCAGCGCGGTGGTGAACACCAGCGCGCAGGCATCGGCGGCCGCAATCCGATTGTCGAACTCGTGACCCGGTGGGCAGGTCGACTCCCAACCCGCCAGGGCGCCACGTGCGCTCACCAGCGCGAGGCTTCCCGGTGGCCCGACGATCGGCACGTATCGTCTCGATCGGCCGAATGCCTTGCGCAGCAGATCCTCAACGATCGGCGGTCCCAGCCGCAGCATCGACCAGAGGCTGGAGGTACGCGCGGCACCGGGCCCGTGCACGATCGGGCATTGGATGATCGCGGCGGCGAGGTCGCTGCGGGCGGCGGCCACCAGTGCGACGTGCATGGCGCCGAGACTGGTGCCCCACAGCGCGATGCGTGCATGGTCGACGTCCGGGTGGGCCTGCAGGACGGCGATGGCTGACTCGACATCGTGACGCTGGCCGCGCATCGAGAACTGCTGGCGCGGGGATCCTTCCGAGCTGCCGGTGTATCGGTAATCGAATGCCAGCGTGGCGATGCCGGCCGCCGCGAAATGCTGCTCGTACTGCGGCAACATCATGTCGTGGGTGGCCCCCAGGCCGTGCACCAGCACCATCGCGGGGTGCGGGCCGGGTCCTGCGGGGCGGGTGAGCCACCCTGTGCACCGGATGCCGCCGGAGGAGAACGTGAGGCGCTCTGTGGTTGATGTGGTCATCGCGAGGACCTTCCATAGGTACGATGTACGTGTATGGCGAGACTGCAATACGTACGATGTACTTGTCAAGGGGATGAATGAAAGCACGCTTTACCCGGGACGAAATAGCCATCACCGCGCTGGAGCTCGTGGATGCCAGGGGGCTGTCGGCGCTGAGCATGCGATCATTGGCGACGGCGCTGGGCACCGGGCCGATGACGCTCTACAACTACGTCACGGACAGAGAAGGCCTGGAAGAGTTGGTCGTGACGGCCGTGCTCGCCACGGTCGCGGCACCCGGGTCATCTGCGGATTGGCGCGCCGATGTCGAACGGATCGCCCGTGGCATCTGGATCGCGGTGGGTAAGCACCCCGCCGCCATCCCGTTGGTGCTCACGCGCCGGGTGTCCTCGCCAGCGGGGTTCGCTGTGATCGATGCGCTCATCGCCGCGTTGGGACGCGGCGGGCTCGATGGGGAAAGCCGGCTGGCGGCCTTCCGGGCGGTGTTGGGTTTTGCGCTCGGCTCCGCACAGGCCGGTTTGGGGGCCGACCCTCAGGGAGCGGCCACGCAGATTAGCGCGGTGGCTGGCGACGACTATCCGAATGTGGCGGCGCTCGCCGAGGTAGCGCAACGAACCAGCCCTACAACCGAATTCGAGCTCGGTATCGCCATGCTGCTCGATGGCATCGCGATGCGGGCGCGCTAGTCACTCAAACGGCACGGGTGGCATCCTGACCACCTGGGCGGCGTAGCTCAGTCCGGCGCCGTATCCGATGAGCAGGGCCAGGTCGCCCGGCTTGGCGGCTCCGGTCGACAGCAGGCCCTCCATGGCCAGCGGAACCGACGCGGCAGAGGTGTTGCCGGTGTGCTCGATGTCGTTGGCGATCACCGCATCTGAACGCAGATGCAGGTTCTTGGCGAGCAATTCGTTGATCCGGCTGTTGGCCTGGTGCGGCACGAAGACGTCGATATCCTCGGGGCCCACCTTGGCTGCCTCCAGGGCGCGCTGCCCCACCTTGCCCATTTCGAATGCGGCCCAACGGAATACTGAGGTTCCCTCGATGCGCAGATAGGGGCGCGGGCCCTCCGGGTCGGGCGCCGCCGCGAAGTCCATCCAGTCTATGTCCTGACGAATGGCGTTGGCCTGACTGCCGTCGCTGCCCCACACCGTGGGGCCGATGCCCTGTTCGGCGGTCTCGCCGACGACGACCGCGCCGGCCCCGTCGCCGAAGATGAAACAGTTGCCCCGATCGGTCATATCCAGTGCGGGGGAGAGCTTTTCCGAGCCGATGACCAGCACCTTGCTGGCGCTGCCACCGCGGATCATGTCGCCCGCCACGCCCACCGCGTATCCGAACCCGGCGCAGCCCGCGGACAGGTCGAACGCCGGGACACCCTGGGCTCCCAGCGCGGTGGCGACGGCCGGGGCGGATGCCGGCGTCTGCAGGTAGTGGGTGCTGGTGGCGACGATGACGGCGTCGATCTCGGCGCCGGTCAGCAGGGCGTTGGCGATGGCCTTGCGTCCGGCCTCGATGGAGAGGGTTTGGGCGGATTCGTCGTCGGCAGCGAACCGGCGGGTCTTGATACCGGTGCGGGTGTAGATCCACTCGTCCGAGGACTCGATGTGCTCGCAGATCTCTTCATTGGTGACGACGCGTTCGGGACGGTACGCGCCCAGGCTGAGCAGGCCGATCTTGTTGACGCCGGTGATCTCCGCGATGTCGGTCATGAGGAGACCATAGCGGGACCAACCGGGTGTCTAGGTCCAGGCATGTACCTGATTCTGTGCCGCCTCCAGGCCCAGGCGGATCAGGAGCTCCGTGGCATCGGCACCCTGCTCACACAGGAGGGGAACCTGTTCGGTCTCCGTCTTGGCGAAATTCTCCAGCACGAACGTGGCCGGATCCTTGCGGCCGGGAGGACGCCCGACACCCAGGCGTACCCGCAGATAGTCCTTGGTACCCAGCGACTGGGACACCGAGCGCAGCCCATTGTGGCCCCCCTCGCCGCCGCCGCGCTTGAGTCGCACCGTGCCGAAATCGAGATCCAGTTCATCGTGTATCACGATGACGTTGCCCGGGGGAACCGAAAAGAAGTGGGCCAGCGCCGCCACCTGTGGGCCGGAGGTGTTCATGAACGTGCGCGGCTTGGCCAGATTCACGGCCCGGCCGCCGAGGCGAATCGTCGTCGCCTCGGCGCCGGACTTCTTGTGCGGCTTGAATGTCGCGCCGTCCTTGGCCGCCAACAGGTCGGCAACCATGAATCCGAGGTTGTGCCGGGTCTTGGCGTAGGTCGGCCCGGGGTTGCCCAGGCCGACCACCAGCACGGCATCGTCGGATACGTCGGGCACGGACTACTCCGCCTACTCTTCCGTGGAGCCCTCGGCGGCCTCATCCGCGGCGGGAGCCTCGGCAGCACCTTCGCCGCCACCCTCGGCGTCCATCTCGTCAGCGGTCGGGGCCGCGACGACGTTGATGACCAGGGTCTCGGGATCGGAGATCAGGGTCGAGCCCTTGGGCAGCTCGATCGATCCGGCGGTGATCTGGGTGCCCGCGGCAAGGCCCTCAACCGACACGGTGAGGAACTCGGGGATCGACAGCGCCTCGGCCTCGATCTCCAGGGTGTTGGCGTCCTGGGTGACCAGGGTGCCGCTCTCGGCGTCGCCCTCGATGTGGACGTTCACCTCAACGGTGACCTTCTCGCCCTTGCGCACGACCAGCAGGTCGGCGTGTACCAGGTTGCGGCGGATGGGGTGAATCTCGATGGTCTTGGTGAGGGCCAGCTGCTCGCGCCCCTCGATGTCCAGGGTCAGGATGGCGTTGGTGCCGGTGTGGCGCAGCACGGCCGCGAAATCACGGGCCGGCAGGTTCAGGTGCTCGGGGGTGGTGCCGTGGCCGTACAGAACCGCGGGAACCAGGCCGTCGCGGCGTGCGCGGCGCGAGGCGCCCTTGCCGGTGTCCGTGCGGACGGTGACGGTGAGGTTATTGCTGGTGGGGGTGTTCTTCTTGGACATTTGGTCTACTCCTTGCGTTTCGTTAGGCACGGCGCAGGGAGGACATCCGGGGCGGAGGCCCCGATGAGTACAAGATTCCCGTCGATAACGGTGGGAAGACCCACCCTCGCCGTGACAGCCCGCTCAGAGTAGCCGAGCACGAGCCCGAAAGGCCAATCAGCTCGGGTGTCAGTGCTGGTCAAAGGGCAAAGGAAACCCCGGTGAGCTGCTCGGACAGGTCCCACAGGCCCTTCGCGCTCTCGGCGTCCTGTGCTCTGCGGCTGCGGCCCACCGGCTTGGGGTAGCCCTTGGCCTCGAACGGCCCGTCCGGCCCGATGTATGTGTCACCCGGCAAGTCCTGGGATGCGGCGTACAGCGCTGGGAGGGCGCCATGTGCGGCGTCCTGCGCGAAGAGATTGCCGGTCTTCAGGGCGATCTCGAAGAGCGGATTCCCGCTGTGCGACTGCAGCTCGGTGGCGGCCACACCCGGGTGGACGGTCAGCGCGCGGACCGATGATCCGGCCGCGCTCAGGCGGCGCTGCAATTCCTTCGTGAACAGCAGGTTGGCGAGCTTGGATGCGCCGTACGCCCCCGCGCGGGTGTACCCGCGGCGCTCGTAGTTGAGGTCGGACAGGTTGATCTTCCCGGCACGGTGGGCGACGGATGCCACCGCGATCACCCGGTCGGTGATCTTGGGCAGCAGCAGGTTGGTGAGCGCGAAGGCGCCGAGATGGTTTGTGCCGATCTGGCTTTCGAAGCCATCGGCGGTCTTGGCCTGCGGCACCATCATGATGCCGGCGTTATTCACCAGGATGTCGACGGCTTCGACGGTATCGGCGAAGGCGCGCACCGAAGCCAGGTTGGCCACGTCGACCTGTCGAACCTCGGTGCTTCCGGTGATGGTTGCTTGGGCGGCCTTGCCCTTCTCGGTGTTGCGCACGGCCATCACGACATGGGCACCTACCCGGGCCAGCTCGCGTGCGGTCTCCAGGCCGAGCCCACTGTTGGCTCCGGTGATGATGACGGTGCGGCCCTCGAATGACGGCAGTTCTGCAGCGGTCCATGTGGTCGTCGACTTGGTCACGGGAGCTGACCCTAATGGCGAAGGCCGATACCGTCGAGGTGTGACTTTTGAGGTAGACATCGACGCCTTCCTTTCGGGCCTGAGCACCCCGCCCCGCCTGCTCGGCATCGGCGAACCCACCCATGGACCGCAGGAGTTCGGGCATCTGCGCAATCGGCTGCTTCGTCACCTCGTGGCCGAGTGCGGTTTCCGGTCGGTCGCGGTGGAGAGTGACGCCGTGGCGGGGTTCGCCGTCAACCGGTATGTGACGACTGGGGAGGGGACTCTCGAGGACGTGCTCGACGCCGGGTTCAGCCACGGCTTCGGCGCCTACCCGGCCAGCCGCGAGCTGGTCGAGTGGCTGCGCGACTGGAACGTCGGCCGAGACGCCGGCGAGCAGGTGCGGTTTTACGGTTTCGACGCCACCACCGAGATGATGGCCTCACCGAGCCCGCGCGACACCCTTCTTGCGGTGCACAGATATCTGTCAACCGGTGGTGCCGCCCTGCCGTATTCGGAGGACGTGATCACCGATCTGGTGGGCGACGATGCCGCCTGGTCTCATCCGGACGCCATGATCGATGCCGCGGTTTCCATCGGACGATCGGCTCCGGCACGCCAATTGCGGCTGATCGCCGATGAACTCGTGGTCGCATTGGAGAGGTACGCCCCGGCGTTGCGTGCCTCAACCTCGCCGGAGCAGTTCTGGCAGATGCGCACTGTCGCCCGCGCGGCGGTCGGCCTGCTGCGGGCGCATTTCGCGATGGCCGACCCCGGCCCGTCCCGGATGTCCACCATGTTGGGTGTCCGGGATGCGCTCATGGCCGAGAATCTGGAGGCGATCGCCGACGCCGAGATACACAGCGGCCCAACGCTGGTGTTCGCCCACAACGGACATCTGCAGCGACATCAGACCACGGTGTCCATGGGCTCCGTGCAGTCCAGCTGGTGGTGTGCCGGAGCGCTGGTTGCCTCGGCGGGCCGCGTCCCGTATGCGGTCATCGCGAGCGATTTCGGCACCCATGAGTCCGCGGACATCGGTGTGCCGCATGCCGCCACCCTGCATGGATGGATGTGGAGCTGGGGCCCCGACCGGATCCTCTTCCCCGTCACCGAGATTCCCGGCGGATTGTCGCCCCGGCAGGACGTGCCGCCGCAGTCCGGCTGTTGCCCGGTCGATCCCGCCCACCTGGAAGGCGTGGACGCCATCGCGTTCATTCGTAGCCTTTAGCGGCCTTACCGCTTGGTGATCTTGAGGCCCTCGGTGAGGGTGGCGACATCCTTGGACAGCGCCGCGGACTGCGCCTCGGTGGTCGTCACGGTGAGCTGCACCAGGTAGTTCAGCGACCCGTCCGGGACGATGACGTCCCGGTTCCACGAGTGCACCCGTACGTTCTGGTTGTCGTAGATGCTCTCGATGGCGGCCGACGGATATCCCTGGAAGTCGTCCAGGGATGAGGTGATCTTCTGAAAGTTCTGGGTGTTCTCCGCGTCGGAGAACCCGTGTTCGGTGATTGCCTTGCGAGCATCCAAGGGGCCGTCCAGCTTGATGAGGTAGATCACCGCACTCGGTGTCCGGCCCTGATCGGCCCCGCTGGGTTTGTCGCTGATCAGGTAGGCGGGATCGAGCGAGCCCAGGTTCTCCCAGCCCTCGGGCAGCGGGACTTCGACGCGCACGTTCGCCGGACTCGCCGGGGACACCGGGACGACCGTGACGCCGACGCTTTGCAGGTAGTCGTTCATCGACAGCGGCGTGGCGGTAGGAGGTGTCGAGCTGCTCGACGCCGAGCTGCTTGGTGTTGCGCTGCCCGACGTTGGGCTAGGTGATGAAACGGCTTGTGGTTCGGGTTGTTTCGAGTCGCATCCGGCCGTCGCGAGCGCCATCAGGCACCCGGCGACCAGCGCGGCGCTACGCATTCCCGTCGAAAAGTCCTGTTACGGAGCCGTTTTCGAAAACCTCGCGGATGGTGCTGGCCAGCAGCGGCGCGATCGAGAGCACCGTCAGCTGCGGGAAGCGCTTCTCCTCGCCGATGGGCAGTGTGTTGGTGACGAGTACCTCGCGGGCGCCGCAGTTGGCCAGACGCTCGGCGGCGGGGTCGGATAGCACGCCATGGGTGGCGGCGATCACGACGTCCTTGGCTCCGGCCTCGTGGAGCAGTCCGACCGCCCCGGCGATGGTGCCACCGGTGTCGATCATGTCGTCAGTGATGACGCAGGTCTTGCCGGTGACGTCACCGACGACGCGGTTGGCCTTGACCTGGTTCGGCACTCGCGGGTCACGCGTCTTGTGGATGAAGGCCAGCGGCACACCACCGAGCGAGTCGGCCCACTTCTCGGCGACGCGCACGCGCCCGGAGTCCGGCGACACGACGACTACGTCTTCGCCGTTGCTCACGTAGTGCTCGGCGATGTATCCGCACAGCAGCGACTGGGCCCGCATGTGGTCGACCGGTCCGTCGAAGAAGCCCTGGATTTGATCGGTGTGCAGGTCCACCGTGACGATGCGATCGGCGCCGGCGGTCTTGTACAGGTCGGCCACCAGGCGGGCCGAGATCGGCTCGCGGCCGCGGTGCTTCTTGTCTTGGCGCGCATAGGGGTAGAACGGCAGGATCGCGGTGATCCGCTTGGCGCTGCCGCGCTTGAGCGCATCGATCATGATCAGCTGTTCCATCAGCCAGGTGTTCAGCGGTGCCGGATGCGATTGCAGGACAAACGCGTCGCAGCCGCGCACTGACTCCTCGAACCGCACGAAGATCTCGCCATTGGCGAAATCGCGGGCGGTCTGAGCGGTCACCTGGACATCGAGTTCCTTGGCGACCTGTTCGGCCAGTTCAGGGTGCGCGCGACCCGAGAACAGCATCAGATTCTTGCGGTTATCCGTCCAGTCGGTGCTCACGGCGCAGCTAGTCCTCTTGGGTTGGTAATTTTGGGCTTTGCAACGACGGGGCCGGGTTCCGTCCCGTCGGGGTAATCGTACGGACCTTTCCCTGGTGACTGGGAGCGGGTTGCCGGAATTTGAACGCGATATGGCCAAACCCGGCATTCGCCGGGCGTGAGCAGCGGTGTTCACACCCGGCGATCAGGAATTCCTGGACGCCTCCTCGGCGGCCTTGGCGGCGTCGCTTCCCGGGCGCTTCTGCGCCACCCAGCCTTCGATGTTGCGCTGCGGACCGGCCGACACCGCCAGCGCACCCGGCGGCACATCCTCGCGGATGACTGTTCCGGCGCCGGTGTACGCCCCGTCGCCGACGGTCACCGGGGCCACGAACATGGTGTCCGAACCGGTCTTCACATGCGAGCCAATCACGGTGCGCCGCTTCGTTTCTCCGTCATAGTTGACGAATACGCTGGATGCTCCGATGTTGCTGTGCTCACCGATGTCGGCATCGCCCACATAGGTCAGATGCGGCACCTTGGTGCCGCGGCCCACGGTGGAATTCTTGACCTCCACAAACGCGCCCAGCTTGGCGCTCTCGCCCGTCACTGTGCCCGGCCGCAGGTACGTGAACGGCCCAATGACCGATCGCGCGCCGATCGTGGACCCCTGGCCATGGGTGCGGATGACTGTCGCCGAGTCGCCGACCGTGACGTCGATGAGCGTGGTGTCGGGGCCGATGTGGCAGTGGCTGCCGATGACGGTCTGCGAGTGCAGTTGGGTGCCGGGCGCGATGGTCGCGTCTTGACCGATTCGGACATCGACGTCGATCCAGGTGCTGGAGGGGTCGACGATAGTGACCCCGGCGCGCTGGTGGAAGCGGATGATTCGCCGATTTAGCTCGGCGCCCAGTTCGGAGAGCTGTACGCGATCGTTGACGCCGGCCACCAGTGCGCTGTCGTCAACATGGTTGGCGTGCACCACTTTTCCGCTCTGGCGGATGATCGACACGGCATCGGTGAGATACAGCTCGTGTTGCGCGTTGTTGGAGCGCAGCTGAGACAGCGCGGCATGCAGCGGCCCGATGTCGAAGGCGTAGACCCCGGCGTTGACCTCACCGATGGCGCGTTGGCTGTCGGTGGCATCGGTCTGTTCGACGATCGCGATGACCTCGCGGTCCTGTGTGCGCAGGATGCGTCCGTAACCGGTGGGATCGGCCAGGGTGGTGGTCAGCAGGGTGGCGGCGGCGGGTTCGGATGTGTGCCGGCTGATCAGCCCCGCGAGGGTCTCGCCGTCGAGCAGCGGGATATCGCCGGACGTGACGACGACGGTGCCGGTGAAGTCCGCGGGTAGCGCCTGCAGACCGCACGCCACGGCGTGCCCGGTGCCGAGCTGCTGTTCCTGCACGGCGACGCCGATCCTGCGGTGCAGCGACTCGGCGAGGATCTCCACGGCGGTGGCAATGCGTTCACGGTCGTGTCCCAGCACGATCACCAAGTGGTCGGGATTGACGCTGGCCGCGGCGTGCACCGAGTGCGCCAGCATCGAGCGGCCGCCGAGGGTATGCAGCACCTTGGGGATGTCCGAACACATACGAGTACCGGCACCCGCGGCCAGCACGATTACTGCGGTCCCAGCGGAATTGCCTGGCATTTCCTACTCCCTACTGCTCCGTCGCCAGGACTCGAACCTGAACTATCTGAACCAAAATCAGAGGTGCTGCCGATTACACCACGACGGACTGTTACAGAATGAAGACTGTAGTCGACCAAGGAGCGAGGCTTGCCCGAGCGACATTAGGTCCACAAGCTCGGTTATGCGACCGAGGAAAGTGATGGCACATGGCGGTACCTAGTAGGCCGGATGGCCCCGGGCGGACTCCTCGCGTCCGGATGGCCGGCACTGAGCGCCGCCGCCAGCTGATCGATGTCGCGCGGTCGTTGTTCGCCGAACGCGGGTATGAGGCCACTTCTATTGAGGAGATCGCGCAACGCGCCGGGGTGTCCAAACCGGTCGTTTACGAGCATTTCGGTGGCAAGGAGGGTCTTTACGCCGTTGTGGTGGATCGTGAGATGTCGGTGCTGCTCGACGGCATCACCTCGTCGTTGACGAGTTATCGCTCACGGGTGCGGCTGGAGCAGGTGGCGTTGGCCCTGTTGAGCTACATCGAGGACCGCACCGACGGGTTCCGGATCCTGATCCGGGACTCACCGCCCGGGGTGAGCTCGGGGACGTATTCGAGTCTGCTCAACGACGCGGTCAGCCAGGTGTCGAGCATCCTGGCGGGCGATTTCCAGCGCCGTGGCCTGGACGCCGAGATGGCACCGCTCTACGCGCAGGCGCTGGTGGGTCAGGTGTCGATGACGGCCCAGTGGTGGCTCGATGCCCGGGAGCCCAAGAAGGAAGTGGTGGCGGCGCACATCGTCAACCTGTGCTGGCATGGCCTGAAGCATCTGGAAGCAGATCCGCAGCTACATGAGGAATGACCCGTCAGGCAGGAACATCTGCGCGCTCCGCACCGTTTGACCTAACGAGTGGTTCGGATGGGAGGTGGTCGGTCGTGACAGGGATTCGCCTCGTTCTTGGCGTCGCGGCTGCCCTCGCGGTGGCCGTGATGGGTGCTCCCACTGCGGCCGCGGACAACTGCAGTGGCCCACTGACCGCACGGGTATGTGTGAAGCCGGGCAACGCCGAGTTGCATTCCACGCCGAACCGGGAGTTCATCCCGGACGTTCCGCAGGCATCGCCGTGGCTCGTCGTCGGGGGTACCGGCTCGGGTATCTGGATCCCGTGACGGAACCGGTGACCGGGCCGAACCAGTGCGTGACATGCGTCGATCACCTAGAATTTAACGTGTTGGGGTTGACCACAGGATGAGGTGTTTGTCATGACGTCAGTAGTTGTGCGATGGGCAGTGATCGGGGCTGCCGCGGCCGCGTTGGGCGCCTTGCCTGTGTCGCTGGCCTCCGTTGCTGCGGCCGATCCGCAGTGTGCGGACCCGGCAATGTGTCAATCCGAGCCGGCCAACCCGGAGAATTGCAACGGGGGACCCGACGACATGGTGTGCACCCGTGCGGGGGACGCGGAACTGCACTCGTCGCCGAACCCGGCAGACATCCCACCGGTACCGCAGGCCGAGACTCCACCCTGGATGGTTTTCGGTAACCCCGGTATGGGCGGCCACTGACCGGTAGCCACCGGAACAACACCCCTTGATAGTTGCTTTCGGATCCTAATGAGTCTAGCGTTGACTTGTTAGCGAATCTAAGCATTAAAGGGGTGTTGTTCCATGCCTGGCCTTCGATACGCCGTGGCGGTGGTAGCGACAGGTCTACTTGCGGCGGTTCCTGTTGGCATTGAGGCGACGAGTCCGACGGGCGTGGCCTTTGGCGGCCATGGGCACTGCACGCAGCCTCGGACGGGTTCCGAGGTGTGCATAACGCCGGGTGATGCCGAGCTGCGGTCGTGGCCGGACCCGGCCGATCTGCCGACGCCTCCCGACGTCCCGGTGCGTCCCGACAACCTCTGAATGGCTGCCAGGGAACGCGCGTGCGTAATTCTGGCCGATAGGTTCGGAAAAGCTGTGAACTAGCTGTATGACGTGCGAAAAGCGCCTAAAGTCAAACCCTGGGGTTGATGGATAGGCGAGGTGTGTGTCATGACGTCAATACTGATGCGATGGGTGGTGGCAGCCGCGGCGGCGTCAGCGCTGGTCGTCATGCCCGCGGTACTGGCCCCGGCGGCGGGGGCAGAGCAGCCGTGCGCGGATCCGGCCATGTGCCAGGCGCCGACCCCTGCGGCTCCGGTGCACGAGGACGCCGAATTGCACTCGAAGCCAAATCCGGCGGACATCCCGCAGGCTCCCCAAAGCGGCATGCCGCCCTGGCAGATGATCAATGCTCCCGGAGAGGCGCGCAATCACCCCTGAGCCGTGGCGTGGTTGGCAGTTCGCTGTGAACTGACTGGGAAAATGCCGGTCCGATGGCAACGTGAGGCAGGCGGACCTATCGTCTTCTCATGATGTTTGTGCCGGTACGGCGTGCGGCGCTGCTGGTGGCGGTGGGTATCACCATCGGTACGCCGTTGGCTTTGGGCGTATCTCACGCCGATCCCCCGTGTGCGCCGGGTGCGGCCGCCTGCGCGCTGCCCACAGCGGTCGTTCCGCCGGCCGGAGCGCACGAAAAGTGCAGTGCGCCAAAACCGGGTGAGGAGGTCTGCTCCGAGCCCGGTGACGCCGAGCTCCACTCAACCCCTACGGCCCACATCCCGGCGCCGCCCCTGACGGTTGCCCCGACCAAGAGCGGCGCCGCGCTGTAGACGGACGAGCGTGAGGGCCGTTGTTGCCCTAATGCGCGCCGCAGTCCCGTGACAGCAGATCGGCGATGGTCTCGCGGCGTACCAGCTCACGCACCCGTCCATCGCGGACCGCGAGCACCGGGGGACGTCCGACCAGGTTGTAGGACGAGGCCATGCTGTGGTTGTACGCACCGGTGCAGGCCACGGCCAGCACGTCGCCGGGGCGTACATCCGAGGGCAGGCTGACATCGCGGGCGATCTCGTCGCCGGATTCGCAGTGCCGCCCGGCCACGGTCACCAGCTGCGGCGGCGCAGACGGATGCCGATTAGCCAGAGCCACACTGTATTTCGCGTCGTACAGCGACACGCGGGGGTTGTCGCTCATGCCGCCGTCGACGGCCACGAAGGTGCGTCCGCCGGGCTGGGTCTTGACCGACACCACCCGGTACAGCGTCACTCCCGCGCGCGCGGAGATGGCGCGACCGGGCTCCACCACGATGCGCGGGCGTGGGAAACGCTCAGCCGCGCAGGCGGCGTCGAGGGCGTCGTCGATGAAATCGGCCAGTTCGGCCAGGTCGAGTTCGGGATCACCCGAGCGGTGGGGCACACCGTGGCCGCCACCGATATTGAGTTCACTCAGGATCACGCCGTGTTTGGCGCGGATGTCGGCCATCGCGGCGATCATGCGGCGGATGGTCTCGCCGTAGAGCGCGGAGTCGGTGACCTGTGAGCCGATATGGCAGTGCAGGCCCACCAGGTTCAACAGGGGTTGGTCAAGAACGCGGCGGGCGGCCTCGGTGGCATGCCCGCCACTTAAGGGAAACCCGAACTTCTGGTCGGTGACACCCGTCGTCACCGCGGCATGGCCGTGGATGTCGATATCGGGGGTGACCCGCACCAGCACTCGCTGGCGCTTGGACAACCGGGTCGCCAGGAACATGATCTCGGTATAGGAGTCCACCACGATCCGGCCCACACCCACCGCGGCCGCGTCACTGAGTTCATCAGGGGTCTTGGCGTTGCCGTGCATGATGATTCGTTCCGGATCGAAACCGCCCGCGAGTGCGGTCGCCAACTCGCCGGAGGAGCAGACGTCCAGCGACAGGCCCTCTTGCGCCACCCAGCGCGCGATGTCGGCCGTCAGCAGTGCCTTGCTGGCATAGGCGACCTCGATCTCGCGCAGGGTACTGCGATAGCGACGGGCGCGGTAGCGGAAGTCCTCCTCGTCGAGTACGTACGCGGGGGTGCGGAATTGGTCGGCGATTTCCGAGAGTGCCGTCTCTCCGACGCACATCCGGCCCTGCTCGTCCAGGTGTGTGGTGACCGGCCATACGGCCGGGTCGACGCGTGGGCGCGCCACGTTATGTAAGGACGGCAGGAGGTCCAGAAGTGTCATGTATCCACCGTGCGCCTGTGGTGATCGGATGCGGAGTTTCTTGACGTGGCCTTGACGGAGATGGGCCCGATATTGGCGAGATCTGGGCACCGTAGAATGAGCAGACCATGACTGTGACTGCCCCGCCTCTCGCCGGGGTGATCCGGACAGCCTTGCGGGATCCCGCATTCGATGTTCTTGCCCCGGCCATCGCCGCCAAGACCGGCCTTGATCTGACGGCACCGTCGTGTGTCCGCGCATTCGTCGTGACCGGTATTGCCGACGCGAGTGCTGCGCCCGTCTTGGTTGTGACGGCCACCACGAGGGAGGCGCAAGACCTCGCCGCCGAGCTGCGCGACGTATACGGCGATGCGGTGACGCTGCTCCCGTCCTGGGAGACGCTTCCGCATGAGCGGTTGTCGCCCGGAGTCGACACCGTGGGTGCGCGGCTGCAGGTGCTGCACCGGCTTGCGCATCCGGAGGATTCCCGGATGGGGCCACCGCTGCGGGTCGTGGTCACCACGATTCGTTCGCTGCTGCAGCCAATGTCTCCCGGGTTGTTCGATCTTGAGCCCGTGGAGCTCACGGTCGGTGCCGAATCGGAATTCGATGGGCTGATCGCCCGCCTGGCCGAGCTCGCGTACACCCGGGTGGACATGGTGGCGGGCCGTGGTGAGTTCGCGGTGCGCGGCGGCATTCTCGACGTCTTCAGTCCCACCGCAGACCATCCGGTGCGCGTCGAATTCTGGGGCGACGAGGTCAGCGAGATGCGCTACTTCTCGGTCGCCGACCAGCGATCGATCCCCGAGCTGGAGGTCACCTCCGTGCTCGCGATGCCCTGTCGGGAACTGCTACTCACCGAGCAGGTGCGTGCCAGAGCCGCCGAACTCGCCGCGGTGGCGAGCGCCTCCGCGGAGGTGCCCGATGAGCACCGGATCGGGACCGGAGTGGGGGAGATGCTGGCCAAGCTGGCGGACGGCATCTGCGTTGACGGGATGGAATCGCTGCTGCCCGTGCTGCATTCGGGTGAGCTCACCATGCTGGTCGACCATCTGCCCGATAACGCTCCCGTGTTGGTCTGCGATCCCGAGAAGGTCCGCACCCGGTCGGCCGACTTGGAGCGCACCGGCCGTGAGTTCCTGGAGGCCTCCTGGTCGGTCGCCGCGATAGGCGCAGATGCGCCGATCGATATTGCCGCGCTGGCCGACTCGGGGTTCAGAGAGCTTGATGACGTCAGGCATACCGCCGATGGGGCCGGACATCCGTGGTGGTCGCTGAGCCCGCTGAGTATGGGTGACGACAAGTCCATTGAGCTTGCGGTGCGCCAGTCGCCATCCTCACGCGGTCACAAGGAGGGCGCCGCGGAGATTTTCGCGATGCTGCGCGCCCACGTGATGACGGGTGGACGGGCGGCCGTGGTAGCCGCCGGCGCGGGCACCACCCACCGGATTATCGAGCAGCTGGCCGAAACGGAAACGCCTGCAACACTGCTGGAGCCCGGAGCCGAGCCCGCCGAGGGAGTGGTCGGAGTCCTGCGCGGTCACCTCACCGATGGTGCGGTGCTGCCGGGGGCCAACCTCGTCATCGTCACCGAGACTGACCTCACCGGCAGTCGGGTGGCGGCGACCGATGGCAAGCGGTTACCGGCCAAGCGCCGCAACCAGGTTGACCCGCTCGCCCTCAGCGCCGGCGATCTCGTGGTGCACGATCAGCACGGCATCGGGCGATTCGTCGAGATGGTGGAACGCACCGTCGGCGGAGCCCGCCGGGAGTATCTGGTGCTGGAGTACGCGTCGAGTAAGCGCGGAGCCGCCGCCGGTGGGCAGAGCGATCGCCTGTATGTACCGATGGATTCCCTCGATCAACTGTCCCGGTACGTGGGTGGCGAGTCGCCCGGCCTGAGCAAGCTCGGGGGTAGCGACTGGACAAACACGAAGACCAAGGCGCGCAAGGCTGTTCGCGAGATCGCCGGTGAGCTTGTCGCGTTGTACGCGGCGCGTCAGGCCGCGCCCGGGCACGCCTTCGCGCCGGACACTCCGTGGCAGCGGGAGATGGAAGACGCCTTCGGCTTCGTCGAGACCGTCGATCAGCTGACTGCCATCACCGAGGTGAAATCCGATATGGAGAAACCGGTCCCGATGGACCGGGTGGTGTGCGGCGACGTGGGCTACGGCAAAACCGAGATCGCGGTGCGGGCGGCGTTCAAGGCCGTCCAGGACGGTAAGCAGGTCGCGGTGCTGGTGCCCACGACACTGCTGGCCGACCAGCACCTGCAGACCTTCACCGATCGCACCGCGGGATTCCCGGTGAAGGTGGCGGGCCTGTCCCGATTCACCGATCCGGCCACCTCGAAGCTGGTCATCGAGGGAATGGCCGACGGCTCAGTCGATATCGTGATTGGCACCCATCGTCTGCTGCAGACGGCTGTGCGGTGGAAGGACCTCGGTCTGGTGATCGTCGACGAGGAGCAGCGCTTCGGCGTCGAACACAAGGAACACATCAAGGCGCTGCGCACCCATGTGGACGTTCTCACCATGAGCGCCACCCCGATCCCGCGAACACTGGAGATGAGCCTGGCCGGCATCCGGGAGATGTCGACCATCCTCACGCCACCGGAGGAGCGGTACCCTGTCTTGACGTACGTGGGCCCGCACGACGACAAGCAGGTGGCGGCGGCATTGCGCCGTGAGCTGTTGCGCGACGGACAGGCGTTCTACGTGCACAACCGGGTGAGCACCATCGACAGGGCCGCCGCCCGGCTACGTGAGCTGGTACCGGAAGCCAGAGTTGTTGTGGCGCATGGTCAAATGCCCGAGGAATTGCTGGAGCGAACCGTCGAGGGGTTCTGGAACCGGGAGTACGACATCCTGGTGTGCACCACCATCATCGAGACCGGGCTGGACATCTCCAACGCCAACACACTGATCGTGGAGCGGGCCGATATCTTCGGACTGTCGCAACTGCATCAGCTGCGTGGTCGCGTCGGCCGCAGCCGGGAACGTGGGTATGCGTACTTCTTGTATTCGCCCGAGGTGCCGCTGACGGAGACCGCGTACGACAGGCTCTCGACCATCGCGCAGAACAACGATCTGGGTGCCGGTATGGCCGTCGCCATGAAGGATCTGGAAATTCGTGGCGCGGGCAACGTGCTCGGCGTCGAGCAATCCGGTCACGTCGCCGGGGTCGGTTTCGATCTCTACGTCCGGCTTGTCGGCGAGGCTGTCGAGGCATACCGCGCGGCCGCCGACGGGAAGACGGTGCAGACCGCGGAGGAGCCCAAGGAGGTGCGTATCGATCTTCCGGTTGACGCGCATCTGCCCACGGACTACATCGGCAGCGATCGGTTGCGTCTCGAGGCGTACCGCAGGCTGGCGGCGGCCGGGGACGCCGCGCAGATCAATGCGGCGGTGGAAGAGCTGATAGACCGTTACGGGCCGCTGCCGCTTCCCGTGCAGCGATTGGTCGCCGTGGCCTCGCTGCGGTTGCTGTGCCGCGAGATGGAAATCACCGATCTTTCGGTGGCCGGCACCAATATCCGAATACAGCCGCTACCCCTGCTGGATTCGGCGCAATTGAGGCTCAAACGTTTACACCCGGCGGCTCAATATCGTGCGACGACTTCCGTTGTCCAGGTTCCTATTCCGCGTGCCGGCGACGGGGGTGTGGGCTCGGAGCGAATCCGTGACCTGGAGCTCGTGCATATGATTGTTGATCTGCTGCTGGCATTGTCGGGGCGTCCCGCGGGCAGTGTTGATATAACACGAGTGGAGGTGAGCAAATGACCGTCATCCTTGTGGACCCGCGCCATCCGTCGATGGTCCCGGTCGAGGCGGTTGGTTTGCTCGCCGGCGATCTGCAGTACACCGAGGAGCTCCCGGTCCGGCTGGCGTGGACGCTGTCGACCGCGCGTCCGGTGTACATCGGGGAGGATGCCCCCGCGTTGTTGTCCTCGGATCGCGATCATCCGGAGGTGAAGGCGCGAATCGAGGCAGGGGCCAAGGTCATCGCGCCGCCGGTGCGACAGGGCGAGAAGCTCATCGACGCGGTGGCGGTGATGGACCGGCTGCGGACCAACGGTCCGTGGGAGAGCACCCAGACCCACGACTCCCTGCGCCGGTATTTACTCGAAGAGACCTACGAGCTGTTCGATGCGGTGCGCACCGGTGACGTGGACGAGCTTCGTGAAGAGCTGGGAGATGTGCTGCTTCAGGTGCTCTTCCACGCCCGCATCGCGGAAGACGCCCCGGAGCATCCGTTCAACATCGACGATGTCGCCGAGGCGCTGCTGAACAAGTTGGGTAACCGCATTCCGGTAATACTCGGTGCCGGTGGGGATTCCAGCTCGATCTCGCTGGAAGAGCAACTGGCGCAATGGGAAGAGCGCAAGTCGCAGGAAAAGGATCGCGACTCGTGCCTGGACGGTGTGTCTAGCAGCCAGCCCGCGCTCGCGCTCACCCAGAAGGTGCTGGGCAGGGTGACGGCCGCGGGGCTGCCCAAGGAGTTGATCCCGGCACAGCTGCTGTCGGTGACCATTGAACTCGAGGGCGACGCCGAGAACCAGTTGCGTGCAGATGTTTTGGAGTTCATGGACACCGTGCGCCGCACCGAGAGAGCCATTCTGGCCGGGCGGCGCGGTGAGGATGTGGCCGCAGGGTTGGCCAGCACGGACCTGCGCGGTGTGGACGGCGAGGAGTGGCGCGAACATTGGCTGCTGAGTCCGGTTGAGGCGTCTGCCGACGACGCCGACGCAGAGTCGGTCTAGACCTAGACGGTAGCTACGTTCGCGCCGGGGGGGCCTTTGTGCCCGGCTTCGAGGGACTATGGTCCGCACAGCATTTGCACAGCATTTAGGTACGCCATACCTTATCTATGTGGTCTTATCGGATGCGGTTCCCAATCTGCTTATAGGCCTGAGGGAGGGGCTGGAGGCGGGACTTGTGGTGAGCATTCTGCTTGCCGCTGTCCATCGTTCACCGCTGGCGGCCGACGGGCGCCGGGCCACCGCACCGGTATGGCTGGGCGTGCTCGGTGCACTCTCCGTGTCGGCCAGCTTCGCGGCGGTACTCAACTCCACGACCAGCTCGCTCGGTGCACATGGCCAGGACGTGGTGGGCGGCGTACTCAGCATCCTCGCCGTCGGATTGGTCACCGCGATGATCTTCTGGATGTCGCGCACCGCCGCCAGCCTGTCCGGCGAGCTGTCCGGGAAGGTTGAGCACGCCCTCATCCTCGGTGCGGGTGCGCTGGCCCTGACGGCGTTTTTGGCTGTTGCCCGCGAGGGACTGGAGACAACGCTGTTCTTCTGGACCGCGGCCAAGGCGGCGGGGGAGACCACCGGACCGGTGATCGGCGGCGCGATCGGGCTGGCGATCGCGGTGGCGCTGTGCTGGCTGCTGTATCGCCGCGCGGTCAAGCTCAACCTCAAGGTGTTCTTCACGCGTACGGCCGTGGTGCTCATCGTGATCGCCGCGGGCATCCTTGCGTATGGCATCGGCGACCTGCAGACCGCGGGGTGGCTGCCCGGGCGGACCTGGTACGCATTCGATCTGAGCCAACACATTTCAGCGGACTCCTGGTGGGTCACCATTGTCACGGGTATCACTCAGCTCACCCCGCGGATGACCGTGCTGCAGGTGGTGGCGTGGGCTGGGTACCTGATATTGGTGATACCCCCGTTCTTACGGGTGTCACGCGAAAACCATTCGCCCAGGGGCGCGCTGGAGACGGACGGGCAACCGTCGGCCTTCGCCCGGCTGATTGGGCAGCGTCCGCTCGCGGTTGTCGCGGCCATCGTGGTGGTGCCGGTATTCGCCGCGGCCGCGGTGATCGCGATTCTGCCGTCCGCCAATCGTGACGCCGGTACGCAGGTGACGGTGACTGCCACGGGGTGTGCGGAGGACTGGAAGTCCGCTGGCACTGGAGTGCAGACATTCTCTGTCGTGAACAAGTCGGGTAAGACCGGTGAGATCAACCTGGTGGATGGCAACAACGGCGTGGTGGCCGAGATCGAGACTCTCGGGCCGTCGACCAGCTCCACGATCACCGCAACGCTCTCTGACGGGACGTACACGTTCGCGTGTCTGATGGCCGGAGAGCCGGTCAGGTACTCCGCGGCCCTGCAGGTCAGCGGGAAGGCCCTCCCTGGTGCGCCCAGGCCTGTCGTCAGGGTGACCGAGGACGACCTCAAGCCGCCGATGGAGGCCTACCAGCGTTACGCCGACAACCTTTTGGTTGCACTGGGCACCCAGGCGCGGGCACTTCGTGCCGGCCTTGCCGCGGGAAACGTCGAGGCGGCTAAGAAGGATTGGGTGCCGGCGATTCTGACCTGGAATCGGATCGGTGCGGCGTACGGCAGTTTCAAGGACTATGGGGACGCCATCGCCGGGCTGCCGCATGGGCTCCCGGACGGAGTGAATGATCCCGACTTCAAAGGCTTGCGCCGCCTGGAGTACGGGCTGTGGCACGGGCAGCCCGCGTCGGTGTTGGTGCCGGTGACAGAGGAATTGGTGTCTACTATCGACACGCTGCGCGCGCATCTAGCCGACGTGATGACCGAACCGGCCGATCAGACAAAGCGTCCTCACGAAATCCTCGAGGACACCTTGCGATTCCAGCTGATGGGTTACACGAACCAGGGGGCGGGGACCGAGTATCCGGAGGCGGCGGCCGCGATCGAAGCCACCCGAGCGGTACTGGGTCAGTTCTCCGCGCTGATCACTGCGCGTGATCCAAAACTGTTGGGAGAAATCAATTCCCAGCTAGAGATTCTTGACGCAGCACTCAAGGCAACGCAGCAAGGGGGTCGCTGGCGACCGCTTGACCAGGTGCCGCTGGCCGGCCGCCAGGCGGTGGATGCCGCGCTAGGGCACGTGCTTGAGACGCTTGCCTCGGTACCGCTGCTCATCGAACTCCCGCCGAGCCGTTGACCAAGGAGCCGCGCAATATGGATGTCAACCGCAGGAACTTCCTACGCGGCGCTGCCATCGGTGCCGCCGGCACCGCGGTAACGGGTGCGGTGATCGTCAAGGGTGCCGAAGTCGACGCGAACGCGGCCGCGGTAGCCGTGCCCCCGAATCGATACCCCTTCCACGGGACCAGGCAATCGGGAATCCTCACCCCGGTTCCCGCCGAGAAGCAGAATTTCGCCTGCCACGTGTCCTTCGACGTGACATCGAAGGACAGGGATGCGCTGGCTGGTGCCTTCCGGAAGCTGACCGAGCGTGCGCGGTTCCTGTGTACCGGTGGCACCCCGCCCGAGCTGGGGGTGGGGCAACCACCCGCGGACAGCGAGGTGGTCGGGCCTGTGGTCGAGCCCGATGGCCTGACGGTAACGGTGGCCGTTGGGCCGAGCCTGTTCGATACCAGATTCGGCCTGGCCGACCGTAAGCCCGCCAAGCTCAAACCAATGACGGTGTTCCCCAATGATTTTCCCGAGGTGGCGTGGTCACACGGCGATCTGTTGGTTCAGCTGTGCGCCCACAATCCCGATACGGTGCATCACGCGCTGCGCGACATCACCCGTGCGGTGCGCGGCGATCTGCAGATGCGTTGGCGGATTGCGGGGTACAACTCGCCGCCGCGTCCGTCGGGAACGGGCCGCAATCTGTTGGGCTTCAAGGACGGCACCGCCAACCCGGTGTCCGACGATGCCGAGAAGCTGATCTGGGTGAGCCAGGGTGAGCCGGCCTGGACGACGGATGGCACCTACCTGGTGGTGCGCCTCATCCGGATGCTCGTGGAGTTCTGGGACCGTGTCTCCATCAATGAACAGGAGCGGATGTTCGGCCGCCGGCGCGATAGCGGCGCACCGCTGGACGGGAACAACGAATTCGACACCCCGAACTACGCGACTGATCCCGAAGGTCAGACCATTCCTCTCGATGCGCATATCCGGCTGGCCAATCCGCGCACCACGGAGACAGACAGCCAGCGGCTGGTGCGGCGCTCCTATAACTACGACCTGGGCGTGGATCTGAACGGGAACATGCAGTCGGGCCATGTGTTCGTCTGCTTCCAGCAAGATCTGGAGCGCCAGTTTGAAACCGTGCAGAACCGGTTGAACGACGAGCCTCTCGTCGACTACGTACAGCCATTCGGTGGCGGGTACTTCTTCGCGCTGCCCGGTGTTACCGATGAGAACGACTGGTACGGAAGGGCCTTGCTCGGCTAGCCGAAGAGCTCCTGACCCCAATACTCCTTGGGGCCCAGTCCCGGCGGGCAGGCGAAGATGGCCGACCCGGTGTGCAGGATGTATTCGTTGAGGGCGTCCTCGGTGGCCAGCTTGCGCTGCATCGGGATGAACTGGGTCTGTGGATTGCGCACGAAGGCGATGAAGAACAGCCCCGCATCCAGATGTCCGAAGCCGTCCGATCCATCGGTGAAGTTGTAACCGCGGCGCAAGATCTCGATACCGCCCAACTCTTCGGCGGAAGCCAGTCGCACGTGCGCGTCCACATCAAGCAGCGGTTCCCCGTCGGACTTCTTACCGTTGAAGTCGATGGCGGCGAACTCGTCGGCCTGACCGATGGGAGCACCGGATCCCTTGGCACGCCCGATGACTCGTTCCTGCTCGGTGAGTACGGTGCGGTCCCAGCTCTCGATCAGCATCCGGATGCGCCGTGCCACCAGGTAGGTGCCGCCCGTCATCCATGCGGGGTTGTCGCCCTTGGCCACCCAGACACTGGTGTCGACCTTTCCGGTGTCTTCGGCCTTGATATTGCGGGTTCCGTCCTTGAACCCGAACAGGTTTCGCGGCGTCATCTGCGACCGGCTGGTCGAGGAGGTGCGGCCGAATCCGAGCTGCGACCACTTGACCGCGACGGTTCCGAAGCCCACCCGTGCCAGGTTGCGGATGGCATGCACCGCGACTTGCGGGTCGTCGGCACAGGCCTGAATACAGATATCGCCGCCGCATCGGGCGGGGTCCAGCTTCTCGTTACGGAACTTGGGCAGCTCCTGCAACGGGGGCGGCAACTTGTCGGCGATGCCGAATCGGTCCACCCCGTCCTTGCGGAAGAATGACGGCCCGAACCCGATCGTCAGGGTCAGCGCGGAGGCGGCCAGGTCCAGCGCCTCGCCCGTATCCGTTGGTGGGGCATAGGGATTGCCGTCTACCGCACCGCCGGGTGTGGTCTCTTGGCCCTGAGACATCCGTTCGGCCATGTCGGTCCACTGGCGCAGCATGGCCTGCACCTCGCCGCGGGTGGCGTTGGGCATCACGTCGAAGGCGCAGAAATGCATTCTGTCCTGTGCCGGAGTGGTGATTCCGGCCTGGTGATCGCCCCGGAACGGGACCCTGACGTTGACCGGCCCGATGCTGGACGCGCTCGCGCGACCGCCCAACACGCCCGCGCCCGCGGCCCCGGCGACGGCGGCGGTGACCCCCGCCGCGCCTAGCAGCTTGCGGCGGTTGAAACCACTACCGTCCGGCGATGACACCTTGCACCTCGCTGACCTCCTTGGACAACGCGTCGATGGCGTGCGCCAGCTCGATGCGCTGATCCTGCGGCACGGTGTCGTACAAGACGAATCCGTCACCCTTGCGGTACTTGCCCAGTAGCGTGTCGACTTCCTTGAACCGCTTGTCGATCGCCTGCCCCAGTTCGGGCTTGCGCTCATCGAGGATCGGTCGCACGGTAGCGATCGCGTTCTGCGAGCCGTCGACGTTGGCCTGGAAGTCCCACAGGTCGGTGTGGCTGAACGTCTCTTCCTCACCGGAGATCTTCGTCCTGGCCACCTCGTCGAGCAGAGTCTGTGCTCCGCCCGCGATCTTGGTGGTGTTGATGTCGAAGTCCTTGGCGCGCACGCCGTCCGAGAGCTCCTTGATGTCTTTGAGCAGCTGATCGGCGATGGCGTCGGTGTCCGGCTGCAGGCCCGTCACCCACAGATCCTTCTCCAATCGGTGATAGCCGGTCCACTTCTCGCCGGGCTGAAGATCGGCCTCGCGCAAGTCGATTCGTGGGTCCAGGTCATTGGGGAAGGCCTCGGCGACCGGCTCGATCCGCTCGTAGTACACCCGGCTGGTCGGATACTGCGCCTTGGCGGAGGCGATGTCCTTAGCCTTGACCGCGTCGACGAACTTGGTGGCGGATTCACTGAGGGCGTCCACCTGGCTGATCACGTAGCTGCGGTAGCGGTCGGTGGCATCCTTGAACTTGCCCTCGGCGTCCAGCTTCACCGCGGCCCCGGTGATCTTGAAGTCGCCGCGGATGCCGTCACCGATCATGCCCGGCTTGCACGCGGTCTGATATGTACCTGGCTCGGTGAACTGCACGATGAGCTTGCGGTTGATGCCCGAGCCGATGTTCTCGACCTCACCGAGCGCGCGGTCGCCCTTGTCGTAGACGTAGAACTCGGTGACCTTCGACCCGTTATTGGTCACCTGGAAAGTGACTGGGCCCGTGGTGGCCTCGGTCTTGGAGACCTCGCAGCTGGTATCGGTGGCGGTCACGGTGATCTCCTGACCGGCGCCGGCAGCACCGCCCTGCGCGGGCTCCTTAGGGGTGCAGGCCGCCAGGGTTGTACCGGTGGCCACCGCAAGTGCGGTGGACGCAAAGGCGAGCGACAGTCTCATCCAGCGGTCCTCTCGGGTTGGGGTTCAGTGGTGTTGATTTCTTGGGGCTTTTCTTTGGGCGGCAAGGCCACCGGGCGCAGGAACAGACCGAGCACGATCACCAGATAGATGATCCAGCCCGTGAGTTGTAGCACCGTCGGGGTCGGTGTCACGTTGAAGATCCCGCGTAGCAGTTCGCCGTACCAGGCGCTCCAGTCGAACCAGCCGGTGATGTCAAAGGCTTTGTGGGACAGACCCGGAAGCCATCCGACCGTCTGCAGGGCGCCGATGCCATAGGACAGGATGCCGGCGGCCACAACTACCAGAAAGGCGCCGGTGTACTTGAAGAACTTGCTCAGGTTGATCTTGATCGCACCGCGGTACATGCCGTAGGACAGCGCGGCCGCCACGGCGACCCCGGTAACGAGTCCGGCTAGGGGCCAGGCGGTTCCGGCCTTGGCGTACCCGACCATGAACAGTGCGGTCTCGACACCCTCACGGCCGACTGACAGGAAGGCGACGGTCAGGATCGCCAATGAGCCCGTTTCCAGTGCCTGGGCCATACCGTGGCGCAGTTCGCCGGCGATGCTGGCCGCTGCGGTGCGCATCCACAGCACCATGGTCGTCACGATGGCCACCGCGACCAGCGAGGCCACCCCGGCGATCGCCTCGGCGCCCAGGTCGCTGATGGTGTTACTGCCGAAATGGATCGTCACGAAGATGAGCAACGTCATCGCGATGGCGCCGACGACGCCCAGCCACACCCACCGCAGCGCATCGCGGCGGTTCGACTTCACCAGGAACGCCACCAGGATCATCACGACGATCCCGCATTCGAGGCCTTCGCGCAGACCGATGAGGCCGCTGCTGAAGTATTGCGAGAAGCTTGTCGGCCCGTCGGCTAGGACGCCGATACTGCCCATGTCCAGGGTCCTTTTCCGTCAGGTGACTTTGGCTAGCCAATGCTTGCCAAGGTGCGGCTGACCTTACCCGAATGGGGTACTTGGGGGCGATGGCACAGCATCGGCTGCGTTCGTGTGTGTCCCGGTCGTGCAACGATGGAGGGCAATCCATCGCACCGTCTAGGAGTTCCGTCGTGTCGTCCCTCGCCGTGCGCTCCCTGTCGGCGCGCTTAGTGCGGATTGTGCTCGTCGTCTCCATGTCGACGTTTCTGCTGGCAGCGGGCTGCTCCTGGCAGTTGGGCGGACGCTCGCCGTTACCTCGGGGGGTGCCGCCGCCGACCGGCGATCTGGTTCCCGACATCGCGACGCCGCCCGCGCACATCCAAGGCCGCCCCGCCGACCAGCTCCGTGAATGGTCGACGCCACGTGCCCAGAAGACGGGAATTCCCGTCATCGCGCTGGAGGCGTATGCCTACGCGGCCAAGGTTGCCGAGCAGGAGAACCCGCGCTGCAAGATCGCCTGGACGACGCTGGCCGGAATTGGCACCGTCGAGAGCCACAACGGCACCTATCACGGTGCGCAGCTGCAGCCCAATGGCGACGCACTGCCGCCGATCCGTGGAGTGCGGCTGGACGGATCCAACGGAAACCTGCGGCTGCCGGACACGGACAGGGGCGTGTTGGACGGTGACGCGAACCAGGATCGCGCGATGGGACCCATGCAGTTCATCCCCGAGACCTGGCGTATCTACGGTGTCCGGGCCGCCGGTGAGGGCGAGCCCAGCCCCGACAACATCGACGATGCCGCGCTGTCGGCGGCGGGTTACCTGTGCTCGCGCGGCGGTGACCTGAGTACCACCGAGGGCTGGATCAAGGCGCTGTGGGCCTACAACATGTCGGACGTGTACGCCGAGCAGGTACGGGACTGGGCCACGGCCTACGCCAAGGGCGGCTCCCTGTAGCACTAGTCTGTACCCGATGTTCTTCGCCCTGAGCGGCTCATCCCCGTACGTCGTCGGAACCGCAGCACACCAAAGGAGAGACAGTGCCGATTCTTGAGCAGGTAGGCGCCCGCGAGATCCTCGATTCACGCGGCAATCCGACCGTCGAGGTCGAGGTTGCCTTGACCGATGGCACGTTCGCACGGGCGGCCGTCCCCTCGGGTGCCTCCACCGGTGAGCATGAGGCCGTAGAACTGCGCGACGGCGGCGCGCGTTACGGCGGCAAGGGCGTCACCAAGGCCGTGAACGCCGTGCTCGACGAGATCGCCCCGGCCATCATCGGTGAGAGCGCCGATGATCAGCGCCTCATCGATCAGGCTCTGCTCGACCTTGACGGCACCCCCGACAAGTCGCGCCTCGGCGCCAACGCCATCCTGGGTGTCTCGCTGGCCGTCGCGAAGGCCGCTGCCGACTCGGCCGGACTGGCACTGTTCCGGTACTTGGGCGGCCCGAACGCACACATCCTGCCGGTGCCGATGATGAACATCCTCAACGGCGGCGCGCACGCCGACACCGGGGTCGATGTCCAGGAGTTCATGGTCGCGCCCATCGGTGCGCCGAGCTTCAAGGAGTCGCTGCGCTGGGGCACCGAGGTCTACCACTCGCTCAAGTCCGTGCTGAAGAAGCAGGGCCTGTCCACCGGCCTCGGGGATGAGGGTGGATTCGCGCCCGATGTCGCCGGCACCCGGGCCGCGCTGGACTTGATCAGCATCGCGATCGAGGCGACCGGCCTCAAGCTGGGCTCGGATGTGGCACTGGCGCTGGATGTCGCGGCCACCGAGTTCTACAGCGCCGCAGACGGTTACAGCTTCGAGAAGGAGAAGCGCACCGCCGAGCAGATGGGCGCGTTCTACGCCGAGCTGCTCGACGCCTATCCGCTGGTGTCCATCGAAGACCCGCTGTCCGAGGACGACTGGGACGGCTGGGTGGCGCTCACCACCGCGATCGGTGACCGCGTTCAGCTGGTCGGCGACGACCTGTTTGTCACCAACCCCGAGCGCCTGGAAGAGGGCATCGAGCGCGGTGCTGCGAATGCCCTGCTGGTCAAGGTGAATCAGATCGGCACCCTCACCGAGACCCTCGACGCGGTGACGCTTGCGCACAGCAGCGGTTACAAGACGATGATGAGCCACCGCAGTGGCGAGACCGAGGACACCACCATCGCGGACCTGGCGGTCGCGGTGGGTAGCGGTCAGATCAAGACCGGCGCCCCGGCGCGTAGCGAGCGGGTGGCCAAGTACAACCAGCTGCTGCGGATCGAAGAGACGCTCGGGGATGCCGCCCGCTTCGCGGGTGATCTGGCCTTCCCGCGTTTCTCGATCGAGACGTCCGACTAGCGGACAAGCTGAGGGCAGCTGTGGCTGAATCCAAACGCCGCCCCGCGTCCGGTAGGTCGCGGGGTCCGGCTGCGGCTGCCCGTAAACGGACACCGGTCAAGCGGCCGGCGCAGAAGGTTGTCAGAGGTCCCGCGCGGAGCGGTCCGGCGGCACCGGCCAAGGCGCCCAAGGCCGGCGGGGCCACCGGCGCGGTGGCCGCATCGATCGAACGCAGCGCCGAGCATCAGTCCGAGCAGCGCCTCGGGTCCACCGCGCGGCGGGCCGCCATCCTGGCCGCTGTGGTCTGTGCGCTGACCCTGACCGTGGCGGGTCCGGTTCGTACCTACTTCTCGCAGCAGGCCGAGCGGAATCAGCTCGCGGCCGCGGAATCGCAGCTGCGGGACCAGATTGCCTTGCTCGAGGACAAGAAGCGCCGGCTGGCGGATCCGGCCTACATCGCGGCCCAGGCGCGTGAGCGGCTGGGGTTCGTGATGCCGGGCGAGGTGCCGTTCCAGGTGCAGCTGCCGAACACTCCTGTCGATGCCCAGCCTCAGGGTCAGGGGCCGGTGGACAACGGCAATCCGTGGTACACCAACCTGTGGCACAACATCGCCGACTCTCCCACTGCCGTACCGACTGCGCCGCCGGCGTCACCGGCTCCGCTGCCGTGATCTCTGACGACGACATCGCCGCGGTCACAGCGCAATTGGGCCGCGCACCGCGAGGAATGCTGGAGGTCTCCTACCGTTGCCCCAACGGTGAGCCGGCCGTGGTGAAGACCGCTCCGCGGCTACCCGACGGAACACCGTTTCCCACGCTCTACTACTTGACGCACCCGGCCCTGACGGCGGCGGCGAGCCGCCTGGAATCCGGAGGGCTGATGCGCGATATGACCGATCGCCTTGCCTCCGACGAGGATCTGGCCGCCGCATATCTGCGTGCACACGAGAGCTACCTCGCCGAGCGTGATGCCATCGAACCGCTCGGCACCACCGTGACCGCCGGCGGCATGCCCGACAGGGTGAAGTGCCTGCACGTGCTGATCGGACACTCACTTGCCGTGGGGCCAGGAGTCAATCCCTTGGGGGATGAGGCAATTCGAGAGCTGGCGGGCACCATGCCCGGTGTGCTGCCGGAGGTTTGGTGACGGCCGTTCGGGTTGGCGCCGTGGATTGCGGTACCAACTCGATCCGTCTGCTGATCTCGGATATCGACGACTCCGGGCGGTTGACGGACGTGCATCGCGAGATGCGGATCGTGCGTCTGGGCCAGGGTGTCGACGCGACGGGCGAGTTCGCACCGGAGGCTATCGAGCGCACCCGGGTGGCCCTCGGGGCGTATGCCGAATTGATGAACTCCCTCGGGGTGCAGCGGGTCCGCATGGTGGCCACCTCGGCCGCGCGTGACGTCTCGAACCGCGAGACATTTTTCGCGATGACGGCCGAGTTGCTCGGATCCGTCGTTCCGGGGGCGGTGGCGGAGGTCATCACGGGCACCGAGGAGGCCGCGCTGTCGTTCGTCGGCGCGGTGGGGGAGCTGGACTCGACGGCCGGGCCCTACGTGGTGGTGGACCTGGGCGGTGGGTCCACCGAGACGGTGATCGGTGATACCGGCGGCGTTAAGGCCAGCTTTTCGGCAGATATCGGTTGTGTGCGGCTCACCGAGCGGTGCCTGCACTCGGACCCGCCCACCGCCGAGGAAATCGCGGCGGCCCGCGATGTGGTGCGGGCACAGTTGGCGCGGACATTCGCGGTGGTGCCGGTCGAGCAGGCGCGAACGTGGGTGGGGGTCGCGGGTACGTTCACCACGCTGGCGGCGCTGGCGCACCGGCTGGACGCGTACGACCCGGCCGCGATCCATCTGTCGCGGGTGCCGTTGGGGCGCCTTGCTGAGGTGACGTCCGAGTTGATCGCGATGCCGCGAGCGCGGCGGGCTGCCCTGGGACCGATGCACGAGGGACGTGTCGACGTCATCGGCGGTGGATCCATCGTCGTACAGGAATTGGCGCGCGAGTTATCCGGCCGCGCCGGGATCACCGAGCTGGTCGTCAGTGAGCACGACATCCTCGACGGGATCGCGATGTCCTTACGCAGGTAACTGGGCCTTAACACGTGACCCTGTGACCTGCGTAACAGTTGACAGTCTTACCCCTCCTCCGGTTGACAAGTGAGTCATATCAACTGACAGTTGATATATCAACACGACCCGATAACGGACAGTTGAAGTCTGGTAAACGGTCAGTTGAGAGGCGCAGCGTCGCGCATGAGCCCGGATCAGCAGATGTTTGATGACGTGCGGAAGGTTTGGATTCCTAATGTCCGGATTGATGTCGAACGCCGAAGTGCGCGAAATTGGGCTCTTGGAAACAGGTTTCGTGCGACGGCCCGACCCGGATGGTGCCGCGGTCGCCTACCGGACATATGGACGCGCCCGGCCTGGTGTCGCCGATGTGGTGCTGGTGCACGGCAGCCTGCAGAACTCGGCGGTGTGGTCCAGGCACGGTTACATCGCGCAGCTGTCTCAGCAGTACCGGGTGACCACCATCGACGTGCGTGGGCACGGCGCGAGTGAGAAGCCTAACCACCCCGGTGGATATGCCATCGCCTCGTCGGTGCGGGATGTCTGCGCGGTACTGGATCACTTGGGCATCCATCGGACCCACTACATCGGCTACTCGCTCGGCGGGCGCATCGGGCTTACCCTCGCGGCCACGGCCCCGGAGCGGCTCACCTCGCTGGTGGTGGCGGGGTCCTCACACCGGCCGCAACGCGGCGCGGTGGACGTGTTGATCTTCCCGGATGCCGTTCGCGTGGTGGAGGAATCCAGTCTGGAGGCATTTGTCGACGGCTGGGAGGCGCACCGCGGCCAGCAGATGGGCTCGGGATTTCGGGCGACCATCGAGGCGCTCGGCCAGCGCGGGCTGGCGGCGCTGCTGCGGCAGTGGGATGCCGAGCCGGGTGTCGCCGACGACGCCTTGCTTCAAATCGAAACGCCCACACTGTTTTTCGCCGGGTCCGAAGACCCTATGCGGCTGGCCGAATCGCGGGAGGCGGCGGTCCGGATGCCGCGTGCCTACTTCGCCCTGCTGGACGGCTGCAACCACGGGCAGACGGTGACGATGCGCGAGCGCATTCTGGATCGCGCCGAGGCGTTCTTCCGCCTGTCGGAGTTCTCCGATATCGAGAAGCTGCGGGTGGCCGGGTGACCGGAGATTCTGGGCTGCGCCCAAGCACAGCGACGCTTGCCCGCATCGGTGTGCTCGGCGGTATGTCGGGCGGGCTGTTGGGTGGTGGCACCGGGGTGATCACCGTGCCCGCGCTGGCACGGGCGACCACGCTGAGCCGGGCCGTTATCCACGGCACCTCGACGCTGCCGAACGTCTCCGCCGCGATCGCGGGCAGCACCGTCTACGCGCTGCACGGGGCGAAGGTGGATGTGGTGGCCGGCACCGGGCTGATGGCGGGCGGCGTGATCGGCGCGGTGGTGGGGGCCAAGCTGGTGGCACGCATCCCGGAGTGGATCCTCAAGGCGCTATTCGTCTTTGTGCTGCTGGCCACCGCGCTCAAGCTGCTACTGAGTGCCGCCGGGATTGACCCCTCGGCGGGTGAGGCGTGGCTTCCCGACGGTGTGCTCGCCCATATCCCATCGGTCGTCGCTATCGGGGCCGTTGTCGGCTTCGTGGTCGGCGCGTGGTCTGCCGCGCTGGGTCTCGGCGGCGGGCTGCTGACGGTTCCGGCGATGCTGGTGCTGTTCGGTTCCGATCTGCACGTGGCGGAGGGCACCTCGTTGATGGTGATGCTGCCCAACGCACTGGTCGCGGCGACCACACACCTGCGCCAGGGCACCGCTGATGCCCCGATTGGCTTCCGATTGGCGGCATTCGCGTTGCCGGGGACCATGATCGGGGCGCTGTTGGCGCTCGCCCTGAACGCGCGATGGCTCGCGCTGGTGTTCGGCTCTTATCTCGTGTTCATCGCCGTGCGCGAGATCGTGCGGGTGTTTACGAGCTCGCCTGCCCGTGGGACGAAGAAACCAAGTCCGGCGCCGGCGTCGCAGGCGTGTGTTGGCGGTTGATCTTCTGCAGCTCTCGGGCGACGTCCAGGAGCCAGCTCAGTTCTTCCTTGCGATTGGCGCCCGTACGTTCGCCGATGATCTTGGTGCCGGAGGTTTTGTCGTTCTGCGGTGCGGTGCGCTGTTGTTCGATGGCCGAATGAATCTGGCGCGCCGCTGACGTGGTGGACGCGTCTTCGGTGAGGTAGGGGCGGATGGCACTGAGTCCGTCGCGAATCTCGACGATTCTGCGGTAGAGCCGGTAGTTGTGATCACCGATCGCGGCCTGCGGCGGTGCCAGCGCGATCTGGGTGTTGCCCTCGTACAGCGCGGTCCACAGCGGCTCGAGTTGGCGGTGCTGCCGGTAGGCCTGGATGCGTTGGTGCGCCGATGTGACCAGCTGCGAGAAGGACGGTCCCGCAAGGCCTACCACGATGAGGATCTGTCCGACGGTGGCGGTCAGCGGGGCCAGACCTTGCCAGGAGAAGCTGTCGTTGGTGATCATGCCGTAGATGGCCGAGTGTGCCCGCATGAGGCAGAACAACAGGCACATGGCTGCTCCGGCGGCGGTGAGCAGCATGCTGCGTCGCAGCCAGGCCACATCATTAAAGCGGGCGTACTGCAGGCATTTGACGGTGATCAGGAGTGCGCCCAGGCCGTAGGTGATCAGATAGATCAGCATGTAGAGCACCCAGGCGGGCTTGTTGCCGTGCGAGGCATAGAAGTCTTGTGGCAGTTCGGAAGTCGGTGCCACAAACCAGCAGAGAGCCAGTGCACCGCCGATCGCTACTGCCATGCCGACCCAGAGCCGTGCGCGCTGCACCGCGCGTGGGCCGGATTCACCCCAGAAGGTGATGACCGTGAGGACGCATGCGGTCCACGCCATCCCGCCCGAGAGGTTCAAGACGAGCCGGCCCATGTTGTGCACACCGACCAAGTTGTCGAACTTCTCGTACAAGGGTGGAGTCGCCAGGGTGACGGCAATCCCCTTGAAGAGGAACGACAACAACAGCGCCACTGAGGCGGGTGGGCGGACCCGAGAGCGCAGCATCGCGGCGGCGACAATCACCACGGCGGCAAAGCTGAAGACGGCCGCTACCGAATACGCCGCGGCGGAGTCTTCGAAAACTGAGGTCACGGCGCCGCCGGTGAGCCTTCCAGCACGAGTGAGGCCAGGATGCGCCGGAGGTTGGCGTTCGTGACCGCGATGGGGCGATGACTATCGGGACTGACGCGCTGCCCCATCATGGAGGCGAGCATCTCTGCCTCGACTTCTTGATCGTCCAAGTAGCTTTCGCGACAGAGGATTTCGGCGAGCTCGCGGCTGCTTGCCCCGGTGTGCCCGCACATCACATGGCTGAGCTCGTGCAGGATGATGTGCTCGCGATGCATGGTGGTGGTGTCGCTGTCGTACACCACGTAGTCGGTGGCGTCGGTGCGGACCAGCAGACCGTGCACACCGCTGCCCGAGAGCGAGTAGGGAACGAGCTGGATATCGCGTTCGCTGAGCTCACTGGCGCGGGCGCGGATGTCCTCCACGGTGGTCAGTGACTCAAGGCCAAGATCTGCAAGCTTGCGGGTGCACTGCTTGTGAATGGCCTGAAGTTCGCGGGTGGACCGTAGATCGGTTGTGAGACAACGCATCTTCGGCATGTTTACTGCCCGTTATTGACCGAGTTGTCCACCGTGGGCAGGCCCTGCAGCGCGCGCACGTGATCGAGCACCGCGGCCACCGTTTCCAGGCTCTGCTTGTTCAGGCCGATCGCGCGCAACGCGATCAGCTCCACCTCGTCCCGCGTGGTCTCGTCCAGGGCGCCGAGCCGCTCATCGAGCGAGTAGGTGCGCTCGGGGTCGGTGAGTACCGAGAGCGGTACGCGGAAAAAGTCGGCCAACGCGCCGAGCAGGTCGATGGCGGGACGGGCGCGCTTACCGGTGCGCAGCGCCGAGAGGTAGGCACCGCCGACCTTGATGCCGGGGTGGGCCTTCTTGATGCCGTTGGCGACCTCGTCATTGGTCCACATGCGCCCGTCGGGCCGCCGATGCGAATGGAAGAGCGCATTGATGCGGTCAGCGAGATTCGCGTCGGCGGATTTGGCGTCCTGAAGGGACACCTGTGGCGGGCTCGTGGTGGCCATTTACTAAGTCAAACATCGATGTCGCGAGCCCTCAACGCGAGGGGGCAGACTCACAGTGTGATTCAACCCATAGTTGAGGTGCGAATTAGCCGTAGACGCCTGCGAGGTACTCGGCCTGGCAGGCCCGGCGCGCGAGCTTTCCGCTGGTGGTGCGGGGAATCGCGCCCGCGGCGACCAGCCGGACATCGGCAACCGGCAGGGCGTGTGTGCGTGAGATGGCAGCACGGATGACTTCGGCTACCGGTGATTGCTCCACGCGTCCCGATCCGGGCGCGCGTTCGGCGACGATCACCAGCCGCTCGCTGGTGTCAGCGATGGCCGCCTCGGCGAGCTGATTGGCCGCCACGGAGAACGCCGCGACGTATCCGGAGCGGACGGCGGGCGAGGATGCCGAGGCGGTCGCCTCGATGTCCTGGGGGTAGTGATTGCGTCCGTCGATGATGACGAGGTCTTTGATGCGGCCGGTGACATACAGGCTGTCGTTGAGATACACCCCGAGATCCCCGGTGCGCAGCCAACGGCTATCCGCCGAGGTTCCGGTGGCATGGCTGCGGTGTTCGAGCCGGGAGCGCAGCCTGTTGTGGAAGGTCGCCTCGGTCTCGCGGGTGCGGCCCCAGTACCCGCGGCCGATGTTGTCGCCGTGCAGCCAGATCTCACCGATCTCTCCTTCGGGGAGTTCGGCTCCGGTTCGTGGGTCGACGATCACCAGCCACTGGCTCGAGATCACCTGACCGCACGAGACGTGGGCTACCGCGGTGGGGGCGTCAGCGGACACGGGGACGGCGCGGTCCTCGGCGAGCTGGGTGCGGTCCAGGTAGATCATGCTGGGGCGTTCGTCGGGGGCGATGGTGGCCACGGACAGCGTTGCCTCGGCCATGCCGTAGGACGGCTTGATGGCGGTGGGCGGAAATCCGTGGGGGCCGAAGGCTTCGTTGAATTTCTCGATTGCCGAGAGAGTGACCGGTTCGGATCCGTTGAGCAGGCCCGCGACGTTGGACAGGTCCCAGGTTTCGCCGGCCGGCGGGCGGCCGCGCTGTGCGGCGAGTTCGAAGGCGAAGTTCGGGGCGGCGGCGAACACTCGCCCATAGGCGGACTCGGCGGCCAGCTGCTTGATCCAGCGTCGTGGGCGCCGCACGAAGGCCAACGGCGACATCAGGGTGATGTGGCCGCCGCACAGCGGGGGAAACAGGATCATGATCAGACCCATGTCGTGATACAGCGGCAGCCAGCTCACGCTGCGGATGTTCTGATCCAGGCCGCCGGCCAGGATCATCTGCAGAACATTCGTACACGCCGCGCGGTGCGTGATTTCCACGCCGGCCGGAGTGCGTGTGGAGCCCGAGGTGTACTGCAGATAGGCGATGTCCTCGGTGTCGAGCTCGGCGGGGATGAACGTTGCGCCCACCGCGTCCGGCACCGCGTCGATCGCGATGACGCGTGGCCGACGCTGACGAGGAAGTTTGCGCAGGAAGGTGTTTACCGATTCGGCGGCGGCGTCGGTGGTCAGGATGACCGTCGGCGTCGCGTCGGAGAGCACCGCATCGAGGCGTTCGGTGTGGCCGGGCAGCTCGGGGGCGAAGAGAGGAACCGCGATGTTTCCGGCCTGGATGGCGGCGAAGAACCCGATGACGTAGTCAATGCCTTGCGGCGCCAGGATCGCGACGCGATCGCCCGGTTGGGTGACCTGCTGCAGGCGTGCGCCGATGGCCCGCATCCGGGTGCTGAGCGTGGTCCAGCTCAGTTCGATGGCCACGCCGTCGTCATCACGGGTGAAGTCGAGGTAGCGGTACGCGGCGGTGCTGCCGAACTCGGCGATGTTGTGTTCGAAGTTTGAGAGCAGGGTGCTGCCGGGAGGGAGGTCGATCGCGCCATCGGCGTCGAGGTAATCCTCAATTCCGCTCTGGCGAATGGCCACTCCGTCTGACATATCCAACTCCCGACTCACGATGGAAAACACTACCTGCGCTAACTAAGCTATCTCTTGGTTCGCAGGTGACCCGTCGTGCGAGGAGCGGGCGGCAACTGTCAATGTCGGCGATCGCGCGATCTGGTGACGAATCACACCAGAGCTCAATCGAATCCCGGTGGTGTACAAGGGATATCACTATCTGCCGGAAACGTTCAATGTGACGCCGGGGTGTGTCGGGCGGGGGTGTGATTTTTGTCGTAGGTGAGAGGGGGTGCGGCGTAAGTTGGCGCCAGGGGAAGCGCCAGGTAGAACTAGGGCTGATCTGCGAGGCCCCCATAGCCCAATTGGCAGAGGCAGCGGACTTAAAATCCGCCAAGTGTCGGTTCGAGTCCGACTGGGGGCACTCAGTAATAAGCGGTTGGGCGGGCTGGCCGCTTCATTGGCTGGCAGGCGCGGAATGGATTTACCGGCGTCGGGAGATGCGCAAGACTCTGACAGCTAACTCCCGTCCGCGCTGGCTACCGCGTATAGTTCCCGCTAGCAGGGGCGGGCATCGCTGCATCAGACTGATGAGGGGTTTTCGGGGTGACGGATCGGA
Source organism: Mycobacterium sp. D16Q14 (assembly GCA_002013415.1). Classification (GTDB taxonomy): domain Bacteria; phylum Actinomycetota; class Actinomycetes; order Mycobacteriales; family Mycobacteriaceae; genus Mycobacterium. The sequence goes on along the minus strand of MAEX01000001.1, from coordinate 389,335 downwards.
TTAAGGCCGATTTGGATGCGTTGGGGAAGCTACGTCCCCAGGTGCAAGAGCTTGCTCAGTCGGTTCAATCTGAGGCGTCGTCTGTCGGAGCGGCAGCCGGGGGCGCTGATCCGGCGTTGGCAGCGATTGCGTCCTTGACGGGCCGGACACTCCCAAACACTCAGAAGGTCGTTGCCAGTTGGATGAACGTATTCGGCGAGGTATGTGAGGCGGGTCGCCAGGGCTTGATTGCGAATGAAGAGCACGGGGTGGCGTTGATGAAAAGCGTTCCCACCCTGGGGCGCAAAGGCTGATCAGGGCACACCACGATGTCTCCGACCAAGCAGCTGATTCTGAGCACGGACCAAAACGCGTACTTGGCTCCTGTGCAGGGCTGGAAGCAGTCCGTGCAAAAGCTGGAGTCACGCACGGAAACCTTCAAGAGCTATGTGAACAAGCCGGGCGGCACCTACTGGGAGGGGCACTTCGCCGAGGCGGCCCAGCAGAACGCTGGCGATGGTCTGAAAACTGTTGGCTCCATTCGTGACACGGTCGATGCTCTTGCTGATCAAGTCACGTCCACAGTCACTTATGGCGTGTTGCCGCCGTTGACTGCCGCCAAGGCGATCATCAACCATGCCGAACAACAACAAGGTGTGATGGTCAACGACGATCTCTCGATGACCTACACCCCACCTAGCGGTATGAGTGATGAGGCGGTCGAAAAGAGTCGTCAGGCCGTGGCGACTATGGCTAAGGAGCTTAAAGACAACGCCGATAAGTGGTGGGCAGCAACACAAACTGTCAAAGGCCAGATAGAGGCAGGCGAAGGTAAGGTCGCGGGCGAGTTGAATCTTGCGGCCGCCACATTCAACGTCAACAACGCTGTCGCCCAGACGAAATCAGCCGACGTTCCGGGCGCCCAAAACGGCAATTTCTACAAGGACTGGTACCCACAGTCCGAGGCGCCAGGAGCCACTACAGCCGCCAACGCCGCTGTCGACCCGAACGCGCCCAAACTCGGCCCGCCGTCCCCAGGCGATAAGCCGCTTCAAGCCGACCCGCGAGCAGGCAGTTTAACCGGGAACTTGGGGGCGCTGGGCATCGCCGAACCGAAGAGTCCTTTGGAACAGCCACGCCCGGTCGATCCGCGCACCACGCTGGCACCCAAGCTGGACCCGAACAGTCCACAAGGCAAGGCCGCCATTGATCAAATGCGCAAGACCCTGCACGGCATGTATCCGCCCGCCGAAGCAGAGCAGCGGCTTCAGGACGCGATCAAGGGTGCGCAACAAGACCGGCCTATGGTTGCAGTGCCCGAGCCTGGTGCACCAGAGCGTGTCAGGGAGACCTTCGAAGACGCCTACCGTGCGAGCTGGGATGAGGGTATCAAAGGCATTCAAGACATGTTGGGCGCCAATGGGTTTGAAGATTTCAAGGACGCCTGGAAAGGCACAGGCGAGGGCCTGCTGCACGTGGCGAACCCGGTCAACGTCGCACCAGATGCCATTAACGAGTTCAAGTCATTCGTCGACAATCCTGAAGCGGCTCTGGGGCACAAATCCGCGGTAGTCACGCAGATGGTTCCAGGTCTAATTCTTGGTGGAGAAGGCGCAGCGGTCAGGGCCGGGCTGCCCGCCGAACTAGTCACCGAGGGCGGTGCACCAGCAGCGGTAATGCGTGGTTTGGACCCCAGCGGGGGAATGCCATGGAAAGACTTCGATTCCCAATACGGCTCAGCGGGTGCCCGTGATTGGCCCAAGAACGACGGATTCCCGCCTGGCTACACCCCCCAGCCAGCTCACTTGCCCGCGGGAACGATCATCGACCGATTCGGCGCCGAAACGGGCAGCTATCTTGCCCCAGACGGCGCACCTTTCGCGGACCGCGCACTGATGCCAGAATCGGTGGGCAGTCCATACCATCGCTACATGGTCACCGGCGAGACACTTCCTCCAGGCTTGCGGATTGTGGAAGGACCAGTCGCCCCCTGGTTTGGACAGACACCCTCGCCCGGAGCTACCCAGTACATGATCGTTGGCTCAGACGGGGCCGCCCCATCCGTTGAAGAGCTGATCCGCCGGGGATACTTGATCGAGGACGGGCCACCCCTTGGACGATAAAGCGCAAGCACTGCAATCCGAGATCGACCGATTGTCGGAATCTCTAGGAGTTGACACCGTCCCTGTTGGCCTACGGACAAACGACGGTCTCAACATCTACATGGACGACTCGGGTGCGTACCACTACACGTTCTTCGAGCGTGGCAAATTGAGCTTTGACAAGATAGGCGACCTAGATGATGTTCTGTATTGGTATTGCGGCGGGATCGTCTTCAGCATTGCTTCGAGATCGACTGGTAACAGGAAGGATCTCTTCTATGTCGAGTACGAAATACTGAGCAAGTTAAACCCCGAGTGGGGAAAGAGGCGGGTCCGTGAAACAGCGGCCATGTTCCGCAACGGGCAACCACAGGACATAGCACTACTGCCCGACATCGGCGAGCCTCTGTAACTATGGGGTACCTCAGCCGGCGGGTGTCGATGGGCAGAAGGCCCGCCCCGACTGACTATGTTTCGCGTGGTCCCTCGGGTAGGTCCGCGTTCCGGCCTGAGATCCGCCAAGTGCCGATTCGAGTCCGACTGGGGTCACAGAGAGTGAAGCGGTAAAGGCGCTGAGCTGACGGTCGTTTCGCTCCAGTCGCCAAAACCTATACAACGCGCTCGTCGCGGTCATACATTGAGCCCGTGGAGCCAAAACGGCTCACGAGCCGACCCACGAAGCTGATGCCAGCAGCGAAGGCGCCGTCGTTGCGGGTCCTGGTCGTCGGCGCCGGTGTCGGCGGAATCTCCATCGCGCGGGGGTTATTACGCGCCGGCCATGACGTCACCGTCTACGAGCAGCGCCCCGATGTACAGGCCGGTGGCGGTGCGGTGACCATCTGGTCTAACGGCGCGACGGTGCTAAGACAGCTGGGCGTGGACATGGACCGGGCCGGCCAGCAGCTGTCCACTGTGCGGGTCATGACGTCGACGGGGCGCCCACTGGCCACCTTGGACGTGGCCACGATCGCCGACCGGCTGGGCGAGCCGGTTCGGATGGTCCCGCGTCATGTCCTGCTTGAGCGGCTACTGAAAGATTTTCCAGCGGAACGTATTCGGTGTAATGCCCGGGCCGTCGGAGCGGTGGGCAACGGCGACGGGGCCCGGGTCGAGTTCGCAGACGGCAGCGTGGCGCAGGGAGACCTGGTGATCGGAGCCGACGGCAGGCATTCGATGGTCCGCGATGTTGTCGGTGCGGGGCGCGGGGAGCCGACGGGCTGGTGCAGTTGGCAGGGACTGACAACCCTCCCGGATGGCGCCGATGAGCGCGTCGCCTTCGTCATCATCGGTGAGCGCGGAAGCCTCGGCCTGTGGCCGGCCGGAGGCTCCGAGGTGCAGTGGTGGTTCGACCTGCCCTGGTCGTCCGGCTTTGTCCGGCCGGCACGCCCGATCGACATGATCCGGTCCACGTTCTCCGGGTGGTCCGAGCCCGTCGATCGAGTGCTTGCCACGCTCACCGACGACGATTTGGCCCATTCGCCCTATCCCCATTTCCGTCATCCCATTCCCCGACCGGGTCACGGCGCGCTGACCCTGCTCGGCGATGCGGCCCACACCATGCCGCCCACCCTGGCGCAAGGGGCCAACCAGGCACTGCTCGACACGATGGTGCTGTGCAAGGCAGTTTCGGAATTTCAGCGCGGCGCCAACACTGACCTGCCCGATGCGCTGCGCTGGTATGAGAAGACCCGCCGACGCCGTGCTGCGGCCGTGTCCCGGGTTGCCTCGCTTCAGGTTTCGCACGGTGAGGCCGTGCTGAGGACGGCGGCGATGGTCTCGGACCGTTTCATGACATGGGCGCTGGCGACGTTCTTACAGTCGGTGAGTCATCGCCGGATGGCCGCTGACATCAACCGGGGCCATGCCGCCGACACAGCTTGCCGGCCGTGATGGCCGTGCCGTCCGGCGCCGTCCGCGTGCGAGGCGCGATCGACGCGCCCTCGCGTTGGCTCTTTCTCGTCAAATGGTGCGTGCTGGCGGCCCCGCACTACCCCATATTGATCGTCCTCTATGTGGTGTATCCGGTGCTGACCGTCGTCGCCGGTATCGCGATCTTGTTCACCGGGCGATATCCGCGGAGCATCTTCGACTTCAACGTCGGGGTGCTGCGCTGGTCCTGGCGGGTGATGAACTACCGGTTTCCGATGAACAGCACAGATAGGTATCCGCCTTTCACGCTCGCCGCGCGACCCGACTATCCCGGCGAACTGGACGTCGACTATCCGGAACAACTCACCCGTTGGGCGGTGCTGGTGAAACTGCTGCTGGCACTGCCGCAGATCATCATCTGCTGGGCCATGGAGCCCCTGCTGCAGGTTCTGGCCGTAATTTCCGCGGTGCGGTTGTTGGCCAGAGGAACGGTGTCGCCAGGCATGTTTGACCTCCTCATGGGAATCGTGCGGTGGCGTTACCGGGTGGCGGTGTACGTCTCGTTGATGTGCGACGAATATCCTTCATTCCGAATGGATTTGGGTGGTGGTGACACGTGAAGCACCGTAATCCGTTGTTCCCATACGTATATCGGCTCGGCATGCCGATATTCGACCGACTGTTCTATCGACGATACCGGCGTGAGGCGATGAGTCATGCGACGGGCAGACTGCTGATCGTGGGCGTTGGCCCGGGAACCGACCTCATGTTCCTTCCGCCCGCGGTGACATCGGTCGCGGCGGTCGAGCCGGAGGCGGCGATGCGTCGGATGGCCGGCGCCCTTGCACGCCGCCGCGGCGTGGACGTCGAGATCCTGGATGGGGTCGGGGAGTCGATACCGTTCCCGGACAATAGTTTCGACTCGGTGCATGTCGGGCTGGTGCTGTGCTCGGTCGACGATGTGGCCGCAACCCTCGGCGAGATCCGGCGGGTGCTCGTCCCGGGAGGCAGGTTGGTGGTCCTCGAGCATGTCCGCGGGGACGGCGTGATGGGGCGATTCCAGGATCTGATCGCCACGCCATGGTCGTGGCTTGCCTCCGGGTGCGAGCCGAACCGCCGGACCGTCGAAGCGATTGCCGCCGCCGGATTCGATACCAGGGGACTGCGCAACGTTCGGCGAACCATGGTGCCGCCGCCGTGCACACCTCACCTGCAAGGCGTCGCTACCGTAGCCGAGGAGCGCTGTTCCACATAGTTATTCGACACTGACGGCCTCGATGATGTTGAGCCGCGCCGCGCGCCGTGCGGGTGGGACCGAGCCCAACAGGCTGATCGCCAGCGCGCCCACGGTGAAGACCATCGCCATCGGGCTCGTCCGGAAGGTGACGTTGAAGTTCATGACGGTGCCGCTGACGAGGCTGAACAGCCACTGATCGACCAGACCGACCAGCAGCCCCGAGGCACCGCCCACGACGCCGATGGCCGCGGCCTCGGCAAGAACCATGCACAAGGTGTACCGGCGGCTGGATCCCATGGCCCGCAGCACACCGATTTCCCGGCGTCGTTCGAGTACCGAAAGCGTCAGCGTGTTCAGCAGCGCGACCGCGGCGACGAACACCACGATGATCCACACGGCGTTGGCGATCAGCATGCTCTGGTGCAGTGGAGCTTCCAGACCGGCCAACGCCGCGCGGCCGTCGTACACGTAGTTCGGTGCGGGCACCACACCGCGGACGTCGGCCAGCAGCCGTCCCGGATCTGCGCCGTCGGCGGCGGTGATTTGGAGTGTCGTCGTGCCGGGGCGGTCAAACCATGCCCGCAGGTGATCCAGACTCATCCCGACGGTGCCGATGACCGTCGAGAAATAGGGCACCAGGGCCAGCACGGGCGTCCGCTGAGGGCCGTGGGGTGTTTGCAACTGCAATTCGTCGCCCACCTGGACGCCGAGAGTCTTACCCAGGTTCTGGGAGAGCACCACGCCCCGGCCGTCGAGCACGTCGTGGCGTACCCATTCGTCGAGCGCGCGAAAGAGCGGATCGTGGGTACCGGGGGAGAATCCATCGAGCATCACGCGTGTGCCGCCGACCACGGCGAATCCGGAGGCGCCTTCGGCGACGTTCGCGACACCCGGCACCGCTACCACCTTCTCGGTAAGACCTTGCGGCAGAACGTCGGTGGGATAGCGGTCGGGTGAGTTGGCGCTCACCCAGACATCGACATCGGCGACGGGTGCGAAGATGGCGCGCGCGGATCGGATCATGTCGTTGTTCGTCCCGGTGATCACCACGGTGGTGACCACGGCGATGAGCACGGTCATCACGGTGGCCCAGACCCGCCGTGGCGCGCGCTGGACTGTCGGCGCCGCCAGCGCCCCGGGTGAACCGAACATTCGTGCCACGGTGGCTGTCGCGCTGACGATGGGTCCGGCGAGCGCGAAGCCCAGCGCGATCTCGGCGACGAACAGGGCGGCGATCGCGACGAAGGCGAGCGCCCCTGGTTGGTAGAGCACCGTCAGGAGCGATGCTGCCAACACCGCCACGGCCACGACTCCGCTGGCGATACGCAGCCAACGCGGCACGTTGTCGGCCACGGAAACTCCGACGGGTGCCAGCGCCTCGATCGGTGACACTTTGTATACCTGCCGCGCGGCCATCGCCGACGCGGCCACGCTGGTGAGTGCCGTCGCGGCGACGGCAGCCGGGATCGCGTAGTCGGGCAGCCAGTACTCGATGCGGGCTTCGAGCCCTTGGGTTACCGTCGGCGGCAAACGACCAATCGCCTTTTGGCCCAGCAGTATTCCGAGGGTTGAACCGATGGCGCCGCCGATCAGCCCGAGGATCGCGGCCTCGGCGAGCATGTCGCGCACGATCGTCACGCGGCGGCCGCCGATTGCGCGCAGCATAGAGATGACCGGGCGGCGTTGGGCAATCGCCATGGTCATCGTCGTGTAGATCAGGAAGGCCCCGACCACCAACGCGACGGCCGCGCCCATCAGGGCCATGTAGTTCATGAGCTTGACACCGTCGCCGGCTCGCACCGCCCGCAGGCTCGGATCGGCGACGATCGCCCGGCCGTTCACGGCGGCCGTGACCGCATCCCGGACCGCGGCCAGATCCGCACCCGGTGTCGTGGTGACCAGAATCGAATCGAGCTGACCGCGCCGTCCGGTGACCTCCTGCGCCAACGGCAGTGCGGCGAGCACATAGTGCCCGCCGTTGAGATCCGCGAGTTGCTTGCCCGTGAGCACCTCGGCGACGGTCACCGAACCTGAGCCAAGCCGGAATGTATCGCCCTTCGCGTGACCGACGGACGGCCCGATCTGCACACCGGCGGCCGTCCGCGAGGGTGCATCAACCTTGACTCCGACAGCATCTTTCAGGGCGCCTTCCAATGCGGCGCTGCGGTCGTCGGCGCCGAATAGCAGAACCGGTTCCGAATCTGTGGGTGCGGACATCCGGATCATCGGTGCCGCGGTCGCGACTCCGGGAATCTTGGCGACATCGGCCAAGACCGCTTCGGGGAACCCCGCATCGGTGATACCCGATACCTCGAGTGCGGCGACGCCGGCGACTCCGTCCGCCAACCGGTTGACCGATCCGGTGATCGACCCGAAGATTCCGAATATCGCGACGAGATACATTGCAGAAACTGCCATTACGGCGATCGAGGCTATGGTGCGTCGACGATGTACGGTCAATTCGCGCAGACTGAACACACGTAGCCTGCTCGCTGCGGCGGCGATGGTGGCTCCGGTGCCGTGCTGCTCCTGGCGTCCGCGGCCACTCACCCTGGCGCCACCGACATCTCGTCGGAACCGAGCCGACCGTCCTGCAGTGTGATGACCCGATCGGTTGCCGCGGCGGCGTCGGCGTTGTGGGTCACCATCACCACGAGGCGGCCGGAGCCTTCTTCATGGGCGACCTCGGCGAGGAGGGCCAGGATGGCGGTGCCCGTGTGGGAATCCAGGTTCCCGGTGGGTTCGTCGGCAAGGATCAGCGGTGGGTCCATCATCATGGCTCGCGCCACCGCGACGCGTTGCATCTCGCCACCGGACAGTTCGGCCGGGCGGTGTTCGGTCCGCTTACCGAGGCCGACCCGGTCCAGCAGTCGAACCGCGTCCGCTTTGACCTTGCCCAGCCGGATGCCGTCGAGCAGCTTCGGCACCGCCACGTTCTCCCACGCCGACAGCGTCGGCAGCAGGTTGAAGAACTGAAAGACAAACCCGACCCGATGATGGCGGAACTCCGACTGCTGCACGTCGCGGAGCCTGCCGATCTCCTCGCCGTCGAAGGTGATCGATCCCGAGTCGGGAGAGTCCAACGCCCCGAGTAGATGTAGCAGTGTGCTTTTCCCGGCCCCCGATGGCCCGATGACCGACACGAACTGGCCGCCGGACAGGCGCAGGCTGATCTCGTCGAGGGCGCGCACCGTCTGCCCACCAACCCTGTACTCGCGCACTACATTGCGCAGTTCGATGGTCAGTTCGCGCCGGGTCGTATCGGCGTTGTCCAGTCGTCTCAAGGTGGCCTCCCGCGAGACCGGGTTACCCGGCGCGCGGAGGCACGGTCGGGATATGCGGAGCCTACTCCCGGCGCCCTCGCCACATGGGCTTATGTGAGGTTCTTAGGTGAGCACCACAACCCGGTCGGCCAACCGTCGACCACCGGTTCATGCAAGATTGGTGCCATGCCGCAGGAGCTCACCGCCGAACAAGCCGCCGCACTGTTGGGGGCTACCGACACATTGGGAATCCCGCTGGGCCCCGGCCAGCCGCCGGCCTTCCTGCGTGCCCTCGGCGTGCGCCAGGACTGGACCGATTTGCGCGTGTACGGCGCGCTGCTCGCGGTCGGCACCGAACTGTTCTCCCGCCCCGGCGTGCACTACCTGTCGGGCTTCTTCGGGCCGATCGAGCGCGCGCTGCGGGATATGGGCGCCGATATCGAATTCGCCGCTGCGGACTTCCGCCGGTTCGGCCCGCTGCTTGAGCGCCAGTCACCGCGGGTGATGACGACCGTCGCGACGCCGCCCGATGCCGACGGCTGGTGCTCGCTGTCGCTGCACGCGGGCGGGACGATCGGCGAGTTGCGGCGCGTGGGCGCTGATCCGGAGCGACTGCTCATTGTCGAAGTCTCAGAAGGATATCCGCGCACATTCGGGTTCGGGGAGCAGCATCGCCACGCGCTACACATTGACGAGATCGACATCCTGGTGCACTCGACGGATGCACCGCTGGCGCTACCCGGCGGCGATGGGAAGCCGTCGGATATCGATCAGGCGATCGCCCAACACGCCGTGGCGTTCATCGGCTCGGGGTCGACATTGCAAACCGGAATCGGGGCTATTCCCAACCAGATTGCGACCTTGTTGGCCGAGGGGGACGGCGGCAGCTACGGGCTGCACAGCGAGATGTTCACCGACGGCTGCATGCAACTGCACCGCGCAGGAAAGGTCACCAACACCGGTAAGGGGCAGTACGACGGCGTGAGTGTGACGACCTTCGCCTTCGGGTCACCGGATCTCTATGCGTGGCTGGACGGCAATCCCGATGTTGCGTTCCTCCCGGTGGAGATTGTCAACGCACCCGAGGTGATTGGCGCCAACAACGACATGATCTCGATCAACGGTGCGCTCGCGATCGACATCCAGGGGCAGGTTGTCGCCGACACCATCGCCGGAGGGCAGTTCAGCGGAATCGGCGGTGCCGAGGACTTTGTGGCAGGAGCCGGGCTGGAGCTGTCGGACCGGTCGTTGATCTGTCTGCCTTCGACATTCGAGAAGGACGGTGTGGTGCAGTCGCGCATCGTGCCGTGGTTTGGTCCCGGTGTCGTCGTCACCACGCCGCGTCACCAGGTCGACGTGATCGTCACCGAGTACGGCGCTGCGGAATTGGAGGGCAGGACGGTGCGAGAGCGCGGCGAGGCGCTGGCGGCCATCGCGCATCCGCAGTTCCGGGACGCCCTGCTGGAGGCTGCTGAGCGTGCGTCGAATGGCCGCTCACCGGTCAGTTGAGTACTGACTTCTCAGCCCTGCTCCACGGTGTTGTTATCGCCGGACTTGGAGACTTCCGGTTCCCCGGAGTGATACGTGACCTTGTTGTCGAAGCCTGAGGCGCCGATCGTGCGCGCGGCTTCCACGGTCACCGCGTTCTGGACACCCGATACCGTGAGGGTGTCGCAATTGCCCACGATGTCAACGGTATTGGACACTCCGCTAACGCTCACCGAGCAGCCGTCGCAGTTGACCGTTATCTGCTTGTGCGTACCGGAGACGCTGAAGGTTGAGCCGGGCGGCGCGTACGTGGGGCCGGGGGTTGACGTGGTCGACGGTGTCGCACTGGTCCGAGTCGGGAGCTTGACGACGGTTGACCTGACCGGACGTGGGGTTGATGGACCCGAGCTCGTCGGAACATTATGCGGGGCTGTGGGTTTGGCGGCGTAGAAGATAAGCCCGGCCACTCCCGCAGTGATCACGGCGAAGAACACCATGAATCGTCGGAGAAATTTGGGGGCGGGAGAACGGGTCGGATACGGCGTGCCATAGAGCGGCGGTGGATACGGACTCGACGTCTGCGGCGGATAGGCCCGCTGGTTCGGGACGCCCAGTTCCGACCTCCGTGCCGTCTCGCTCAGTGAGCGTTCCAGCTCCCGGATTCGGGCTTCGGGGTCACCATCCGGCTCCACCTACAGATAGTCCCACACCGGGCCCACCGCGGCGGTAGCGTTTTGGCTATGGGCTCCACCGAGATTGTGGCCGCCGAACCACAACTCTTCGTCACCGACTTCGAATGCGCCGTTGGCTTCTACGTCGATGCGCTCGGATTCGAGTTGGCCTTCACCTACGGTGAGCCGGCGTTCTATGGGCAGGCGCGGCGGTGCGAGTCTGAATCTACGCAAGGTCAAAGGACCGGTTTTTGACGGTAATTTCCTTGCCACGGAACGTGATCCGATTTCCGCCACGCTCACGACGTATAAGCTGGGCCCGCTCCACGACGAGTACCAGGTGGCGGGTGTGGACTTCCATCAGCCATTGCAGACCGAGGAGTGGGGCAGCGTCACGTTCATCGTGAAGGACCCCGATGGGAACCTCCTGCTGTTCTCGGGCGCGGAGGCCTAAAAGAATCTCTCGCCAGCGGCGCCCTCGGCGACCACAATGGGCGGCATGCAATTGCCTACCTCATTTGACGGGCTCGGGACCGACGGCGGCAAGTCCATTGTGTACGGCGAGCCGTACACAACTGCTGACGGCACCATGGTCATCACGGTTGCCAGGGTGCGCGGCCGTGGCCGCGGCCCCGACGGCGAACCGCTGGAAACACTGGCCAGACCGGTGGGACTATTCGTCATCAAGGACGGGGACGCGCAATGGCGACCGGCCTTTAACGCTGACCGGGCCTCGACGTTGGGCATACTCACCGGCCTGATCGCCGCGGTGTTGGGACTCGTAGCCATCATCCGTCGGCCGCCGTGGCCGGATCTCACCTTGCCGGGTTGGTCGCCAGCGGAGAACCCGCACTGGTTCCGCGATAGGCGCTGATTGCTCAGCGCCCGTCGCGGCAGCCAATCGCTACTTCGGGGTGACGGTCTCCTTGAAGGTTCCGTCGCCCTGGTTCAGCCAGGTGATGGAGCCCTTCTGGAATTCGCCGATCCAGCCGCCCTTGGCGACATCGGGCCCGCCGGCAGTCTCGGCTTCGTCGGCGGTGGGGAAGCCGAGCGTGCCGCCCGCTCCACCCTGCTCGGTGTACACCTTCAGGATTTCGCCCTGTACGAGGTGTGCACCGGTGGCCGGCGAACTGAAAATGGTGCCCTTGGAGAATGCCTGCACCGTGCCGTCACCCACCTTTTCGGGCTGTCCGGTCGGCAGGCCGAGCTTGGCCTCGCCGCCGGCCTTGGTGTACGCCTCGGCAACCGTCGGCTCCAGCGTCACATCGCCGACACCCGGCACGTTGACGGTGGAGGGCGCCCCGGCGACGACGGAAGACACCGCACTGCTTGCCGACGATGCGGCACTCGATGCGGCGCTACCACCAGCGCTGATGGCCGAAGATGCCGCACTGGTCGCGCTGGATAGCGACTCCTTGGCGGCGTTTTTGTCGTCTTGAGAACACGCGACAACGACCGCCGCGGATAAGGCGACGATGGAAACCGCGCCTGCTGCTCGTTTCATCAGATTGGTGTCCATGATCCGAACGTAACAACATAAACGCGCCATTTAGGTGAGTTTGTCGATGTTCACCTTTTGGCCATTGAGTGATTTCGTTGCAAATACGGATGCTATTCGCCCGAAAATGCACCGAAATAGCGTCGCGGACTACGAAGCCGGAATCAGCTCGCAGACGTAGTCGCCGACATCAATGTGTACCTCGGCAGCATCCGGAACCGTGGGAGTGGGCACGACGTTCAGCTGGAACTGCTCGCGGCCGAAATCGTCGGTGGTTCCCGGCCACTGTTGCTGCAGGATGTCGCTGATCAGGCCCGTGACCGCGGGCTCGGTGACCCGGTAGGTCTCGGCCTGGCAGAACTTCGAGTACACCTCGGTGACCCGGATGCGCGCCTTTTCGATGGGCAGGGTGCCCAGGTCATCGCCGGTTTCGGGATCGCGGACAGCGGTTCCGGTGGCCCCGATGACCGAGAAGATCATCCCGACCTCGACGCCTGCGTCATCACCCTTATTGACCAGCACCGAGTAGCGGTCGACGATATCGGCGACCTTTCCGATGATGGGGTCGACGGGCTCTGGCTCCAGATCACCAGCCGATTGCTCCGCCGGTTTTGTCTCTTCAGGCATTGCCCACGCCGACGGTGTAGTTGTTGGGGCGCGCAGCGGTCTCGATCTTTTGCCGCTCTGGCTGTCCGGCGGTCTCGGCCGTGGCGAAATCGGTCTTGGCCTTGGCCACCGCGGTGCTCGAGACATTCTCCGACTCGCGCAGTGCCTGGAAGGCGTGGCGCAAAGTCAGACGGCTGATCGTCAGCGCGAGGTTCAGGGCGCTGGAGGCGGACTGCTTGTTGCCCTCGTTGAGATCGTTGGACGCGCTCGCAAGGTGCTTGTCCACGTCGATCATGCCCTGGAGCGTCACCATGGTGGAGTACGCCGACTGCCCGACATTGCGGTCAAGCTTGTTGCTCTGCTGAATGCGGTGATACAGATCGGCAATCAAGATTCCGGAGACGAGGGCGAGCAGCGGCGTGACGATGCCCTGCACGAATCGGGCGAGTTCGGTGTCACCCGCCGTGAAGCCGACAACCGCTGCGACGATGGTTGCGACAACTGCCGCTCCGACGATCGTCCAATGAACCAGCGTGGGCTTCGGGGGAAGCTGATCTGAATTCGCCAACGTCGTTACCGTCCGTTCGGTGAGTGGACACATTCGTTGCATCCGTGACCCCATGAGCACTGACCGGAGCATGCTAACACCGCGTGCGGGTTCGTCCAAGGTGAGGTTACGTGCATTACTCGATGTTTGCTGAGTGATGCGTTCGCGTCAGATTTTTCCGAATTCTGTTGAATCGCAAAGGAAATCGATGAGTGCCTTATCGGGCCGTGCTTAGCACTGCTGCTCGGCGGCGGCGTTCGTCGCCACGATCACCGCAGCTTGCCGGTCCGCGGGCAGCTCGTGCCAGGACTTATGAAAGGTCCCGGGGCCCACGTTCCCATTGGTCTGAATGGACTGCAGATACCCCTCGACGAGCTGGGCGGGGCCATCCTGCTTCCCGGTCATCCAGTCTGCCGCCGCGCGGCAGGCTTGGTAGTACTCCTCCTCCAAAGAGCTGGGCGCGGCGTCCACGGACGTCGTGACGCCCGCTGGGGACAGCCCAGAACCGGAGGCGGGGGGTTGGGCGGCGGGTTTCTCGATGGGTGCGGTGGTGCCGCCGGTGGGGGCGGGAGTCGCCTTGTCGTCGGATTTGGACGTGCATGCCGCACCGATCAACGGGACACAGAGGGCCATCAGGGTCGCGGCGATGCGGGTTGTGGCGGTCACCACTCCAAAGTAGCAAGTGCCTACCAGCGACAACATTTACTCACTCAGAGCTTTTGCTCGGAGGGGAAAACCGCTGGAAAACGCCGGTACCATTTCAGCTGTGATGGGACACAGGGGTTTTCAGGGGTGGTGTTGCGGCTAGCCGCCACCATCCCTGCCCCTGCCATCGATTGAGCCTTCATGACCACTGCATCTGTCCTGGATCTGCGCCGCCCGTCCTCCGCCGGATCCTCACCCACCCGACTGCGACTGCCGGATCTGCTCCGCATCACCGATGAGGGTGCCGACGACGCCCTGCACGGCCGCTTCGACCATCTGCTGCCCGCGGGCGGGCTTCCTGCCGACGAGCGCTGGGCCACCCGCATTCATGCCGACGACGAGCTGGACGTCTGGCTGATCAGCTGGGTGCCCGACAAGTCCACCGAATTGCACGACCACTGCGGGTCACTCGGCGCGCTGACCGTGCTCAGCGGTTCGCTACACGAATATCGCTGGGACGGAAGTCAACTGGTGCGCCGTCGGCTCGACGCGGGGGATCAGGCCGGATTCCCGCTGGGCTGGGTGCACGACGTGATGCGGGCACCCCTGAGATCCATAGAAGCACCGGCTCCTGCTGAAATCGGACCCACGCTGAGTGTGCACGCGTACTCGCCGCCGCTGACCGCGATGTCGTACTACGAAGTGACCCAGGCCAAGACGCTGCGACGGAGCCGCACCATCCTCACCGATGAGCCCGAAGGGCCGGCGGCATGACGATCCATGATCTGCTGGCCACGGCGCGCGGCCGCCTGCGCCGTCTGCCCGCCGACGAGGTGCCGACCGCGCTCGGCCGCGGCGCATTCCTCGTCGACATTCGCCCCGCCGCGCAGCGTGCCGAGGAGGGCGAAGTGGTCAATGCCCTCGTCATCGAGCGCAATGTTCTGGAGTGGCGCCTGGACCCGGAAAGTGACGCCCGGATCCCGGAGGCGGGCAATCACGACGTGGAATGGGTCATCCTGTGCCAGGAGGGCTATACGTCCAGCCTGGCGGCCGCCTCTCTGCAGGAGATCGGCCTCTACCGCGCCACCGACGTCATCGGCGGATACAAGGCCCTCAAGGACAACGGCCTCCTGATCTAGGTATAGACGCGGGCACCACATGCGATAGGTCCAGGACGTCTGGCTTTAGCCGAAGTCACCGGCGTCGCGCCGCAGGTGCGTCAACACCGACACCAGGGTGCGGGTACGCGCGGGCGAGAGCCCGATCTGTGCGAACACTTTCGCGTTCAGGTCGGCCGTCGCCACCGAACCGAGATCGCGTCCGGCGCCGGTGATCTCCACCAGCGTGCCGCGACCGTCGGCGGGGTTGGGAACTCGGCGCACCAGTCCCGCCTCCTCCAGTCGGTCCACCGTGTTGGTCACCGATGTGGGGTGAACCTGAAGGCGGGCACTGGCTTTGGCCATGGGCATGGAGCCGGCCCGGCTGAACGACAGCAGCATCAACAGCTCGTACCGCGAGAAGGTCAGTCCGTGTGGGCGCAGCACATCTTCGACGCGCGCCAGCATGATCTGGTGAGTCCGCATCACCGATGTGACGGCGGCCATCCCGTCGGCGACCTCACCCCAGCCGTTCTCAACCCAATGGCGATGGGCATCGTCGACGGGATCGAACGGCAGGGTCATGATCCGACGAATCTCTACCGGTGAATGAAGTTGGCAGGACGCTTCTCGACGAATGCGGCCATGCCCTCTGACTGGTCAGCGGTTCCGAATGCCGAGTGGAAGATCCTGCGCTCGAACAACAATCCTTCGGTCAGGCTGGACTCGAAGGCCCGATGGACGGCTTCCTTGGCCATCATGGAGGCCGAGAGTGACATCTCCGAGATGGTCTTGGCGACGGCCTTGGCCTCGTCGAGCAGGCTTACGGTGGGGACCACACGCGACACCAGACCGCTGCGCTCGGCCTCGGCGGCATCCATGTTGCGCCCGGTGAGAATCATGTCCATGGCCTTCGCCTTGCCGATGGCGCGAGTGAGCCGCTGCGATCCACCCATGCCGGGCAGCACGCCCAGCTTGATCTCGGGCTGGCCGAACTTGGCGTTTTCGGCGGCGATGATCAGGTCGCACATCATGGCCAGCTCACATCCGCCGCCCAGGGCGTATCCGCTCACGGCCGCGATGGTCGGGGTGCGTACGGCGCCCAACTTGCCCCAGGCGGCGAAGAAGTCGGAGCCGAACATGTCGCTGAACGACTGGTCGGCCATTTCTTTGATATCCGCACCAGCCGCGAATGCCTTCTCACTACCGGTGATGATGATCGCTCCGATGCCATGGTCGGCGTCGAATTCTGCTGCGGCGGTGGTGACCTCGTTCATTACCTGCGAGTTCAGCGCGTTGAGCGCCTTGGGCCGGTTCAGGGTGATGACGGCGACCCGGTCGATCTGCTCGGTGAGGATGGTTTCGAAAGTCATGACACTCCTTGAATTCGCGTGAAGATCGCCGAGAAGTCTAGGCCCGAGCCGCCCGAGGTATTGAAGTCGTCGTAGATGTGGGCTGCGGCGAGGCCGAGCTGCGCATCAACTCCGTTGGTGCGTACCGCATTGGCGGCCAGTCCCAAGTCCTTGGCCATCAGGGCGACGGCGAAGCCGGGCGTGTAGTCACGATTCGCGGGACTGGTGGGCACCGGGCCGGGCACGGGACAGTTCGACGTGAGCGCCCAACACTGACCGGAGGCGTTGGCGGCGACATCGAAAAGAGCCTGATGGCTCAGGCCGAGCTTCTCACCCAGCGCGAACGCCTCGCTGATCGCGATCATCGACACCCCGAGGATCATGTTGTTACAGATCTTCGCGGCCTGCCCCACGCCGGGGCCGCCACAGTGCACGACGCGCTTGCCCATGACTGTCAGGATCGGTTCGGCGTCGGCGAATACGGCGTCATCGGCACCCACCATGAACGTCAGCGTCGCCGCGGTGGCGCCGGGCACTCCGCCGGATACCGGAGCGTCGGCGAAGCGATGTCCCGCGGTGGTCGCCGCCTCATGTGCGGCGCGCGCATCGGCCACGTCGACGGTGGAGGAGTCGATGAACAGCGTGCCCGGACGCGCCGCGGGCAGCAGGTCCTGATACGCGGCGAGCACATGCTCGCCCTTGGGCAACATGGTGATCACCACATCGGCAGTCGCGGCAGCCGCCGCCCCCGATTCCGCCAGCGGCAGACCGGCCTCGGTGGCGGCTGCGCGTGCCTGCTCGGACAGGTCGAAGGCGGCCACGGTGTGCCCGGCCTTCGCGAGGTTGACCGCCATCGGTAACCCCATGTGGCCCAAGCCGATGAATGCAATATTCGTCATGACCACACCAAATCATCGCTGACTGGCTGGAAGAAGGCCTCGACATCGGCATCGGTAACCGCGGCGAGTGTCTTCGGGTCCCACTGTGGGTTGCGATCCTTGTCGACCAGCTGCGCCCTGATGCCCTCGACGAGATCGTGGGAACTCACCGATTGGCTGGACACCCGATACTCCTGGGTGAGCACTGCTTCCAGCGAGGGCAGTTCGCGGGCCCGTCGCACGGCGGCGAGCGTCACCGACAATGCGATGGGGGAGCGGGTCAGGATCTGATCGGCGGCCGCGCGGGCTCGCTCATCGCCGTGCGACTGCAGCGCCGCCACGATATCGGCGACGGTTTCCCGGGCGTAGCATTCGTCGATCCAGGTGCGTTGGGCCAAAAGGTCACTCGAAGGAGCTATGGCGCCGTGCACCGCGAGCGCGGTGGCGAGGTCGCTGTCGATGATGGCCCTGGTGAACTTTTCCAGCCGGTCATGTGGCACGTAGTGGTCGGCGAAGCCCAACGCGATGGCGTCGGCACCGGAGAACGGGGCGCCGGTGAGTCCGGCGTGCAGTCCAAGCTGACCCGGGGCGCGGGAGAGTAGATAGGTTCCGCCCACATCCGGGATGAATCCGATCCCGACCTCGGGCATGCCGACCTTGGAGGTGTCCGTGACGATGCGCGTGTTGGCATGCCCAGCCACTCCCACACCGCCACCCATCACGATGCCATCCATCAGCGCCACATACGGTTTCGGGAACCGGCCGACCTGGGCGTTGAGCTGGTACTCCTCGCGGAAGAACCGGCGGGCAACCACCCCGTCGATCTTGGCGCTGTTGTGGATCTCCACCACGTCGCCACCCGCACAGAGGCCGCGCTCCCCGGCGCCGGACAGCACCACCGCACGCACCGCGTCATCGGCCTCCCACTCGGACAGGGCCACCGACATCGCGGTGATCATGTCGTTGGTCAGCGAGTTGATGGCCTTGGGACGGTTGAGCGTCAGCAGGCCGACACCCTTTTCGACTCGCGTCTCGATCTGATCTGTCACGCCGGAAGCCCCTCTGTCATTAGCTTGCGGGACACAATGACTCGCATGATCTCGTTGGTTCCTTCCAGAATCTGGTGCACCCGTAGGTCACGCACGATCTTCTCGATACCGTATTCGGCCAGGTAGCCGTAGCCGCCGTGGAGCTGCAACGCCTCGTTGGCCACCGTGAAACCTACGTCAGTGGCAATGCGTTTGGCCATGGCGCACAGCTCGGCCGCGCGCGGATCGCCCTCATGTACCGCCGAGGCCGCACGCCAGACCATGGTGCGGGCCGCCTCCAGCTCCGTGGCCATATCCGCGAGCCTGAACTGCAGCGCCTGGAACTTGATCAGCTCGTCGCCGAATGCCTTACGCGTGCGCAGGTACTCAATGGTCTTCTCCAGCGCCGAGCGGGCACCACCGAGCGAGCAGGACGCGATGTTGAGCCGGCCGCCGTTGAGTCCGCGCATCGCGATGGTGAATCCGATGCCTTCCTCGCCGATACGGTTGTCCACCGGAACCCGGACATCTTCGAAGACGACCTGTGCGGTGGGCTGAGCATGCCAACCCATCTTGCGTTCCGGGGGCCCGAAGGACAGCCCCGGAGTGTCCTTGGGCACTACGATGGTGGAGATGCCCCGTGGGCCGGGGCCCCCGGTGCGTGCCATTACCACGTAGAGGTCCGCGGCCCCGGCGCCCGAGATGAACTGTTTGACGCCGTTGAGCACATACTCGTCCCCCTGGCGAACCGCGCTGGTTCGCAAGGCCGATGCGTCACTTCCGCATTCGGGCTCGGTCAGGCAGTACGCCCCGAGCGTCTCCATGGTGCACATCGAGGGCAGCCACCGTTGCCGCTGCTCCTCATCGCCGAATTCGTCGATCATCCAGGCAGCCATGTTGTGAATGGAGATGAACGCGGACACGGCGGAGCACCCGGTGGCCATCGCCTCGAAGATCAACGAGGCATCCAGACGAGTGAGACCGGAGCCGCCGACTTCGGGATCGATGTAGATGCCGCCCATGCCCAATGCCGCGGCCTTGGGAAACACCTCGACCGGGAAGTATTTGTCGCGGTCCCATTCCAGGGCGTGGGGCGCGATGTGGATATCGGCGAATTCCCGTGCCGTATTCCAGATTTCACGCTGCTCGTCGGTGAGATTGAACATGGATAGCCCACTCAGTCCATGGTCGGAATCACGAAGGAGGCGCCTTCTTTGGTGCCCGAAGGCCAACGCTGGGTCACCGTCTTGGTCTTGGTGTAGAACCGGATCGAGTCGGGCCCGTGCTGGTTGAGGTCGCCGAATCCGGATCGCTTCCAGCCGCCAAACGTGTGGTACGCCACCGGAACCGGAATCGGCACGTTTACTCCGACCATTCCGGTGTTGACCTTGGCGCAGAAGTCGCGCGCGGTGTCGCCGTCGCGGGTGAAGATCGCGACACCGTTGCCGAACTCGTGCTCAGAGGGCAGCCGCACTGCCTCGTCGTAATCCTTGGCCCGCACCACCGACACCACCGGCCCAAAGATCTCTTCCTTGTAGATGCGCATCTCCGGCGTCACGTGGTCGAAAAGTGATGCGCCGATGAAGAACCCATCCTCGTGGCCGTCGACCGTGAGGTCGCGGCCATCCAGAACCAGCTGCGCACCTTCTGCGATACCGATGTCGATGTAGTCGCGCACTCGCTTGAGCGCGTCCGCGCCCACTAGCGGGCCGAAGTCGACGCCATCGTCCAGGGAGGGTCCGACCACCAATTCGCGGGCGCGCTTGGTCAGGCCGTCGACGAGCCGTTCGGCGGTGGATTCACCGACAGGTACCGCGACCGAGATCGCCATACAGCGCTCGCCGGCCGAGCCGTAGCCCGCACCGATCAGCGCATCGATGGCCTGGTCGATGTCGGCGTCCGGCATGATGATCATGTGGTTCTTGGCGCCGCCAAAGCACTGAGCCCGTTTGCCGTTGGCAGTCGCGGTCTCGTAGATGTACTGCGCGATCGGGGTGGATCCGACGAATCCGACGGCGGCGATGCGCGGATCGTGCAGCAGCGCGTCCACGGCAGTCTTGTCACCGTTGACGACGTTGAAGACGCCGGGCGGCAGGCCTGCTTCGAGGAACAGCTCGGCAAGGCGTAACGGCACTGAGGGATCGCGCTCGGAGGGCTTGAGCACGAAGGCATTTCCACACGCCAGTGCGGGGCCGGCCTTCCAGAGCGGAATCATGGCCGGGAAGTTGAACGGGGTGATGCCTGCGACCACGCCGAGGGGCTGGCGGATGGAGTACACGTCGATACCCGTGCCCGCTCCGCTGGTGTACTCACCCTTGATGAGGTGGGGGATGCCGGTGGCGAATTCGCACACCTCAAGCCCGCGTTCGATATCACCCTTGGCATCGGCGTGGGTCTTGCCGTGCTCCTGGGA
This sequence comes from Mycobacterium sp. D16Q14, assembly GCA_002013415.1. Lineage (GTDB taxonomy): Bacteria > Actinomycetota > Actinomycetes > Mycobacteriales > Mycobacteriaceae > Mycobacterium. Next base: position 368,662 of record MAEX01000001.1, on the reverse strand, counting down.
CAACATCGTGGCCAGCTCGTCGATCTCCGCACGGACCAGGTCGACAAACTTGGCGAGCACACGCCCGCGTTGCTGGGGGTTGCGGGCGGCCCAGCCGGGCTGAGCTTGCGCGGCGTTCGCGATGACCGCCTCGACTTCGGAAACGTCGGCCAGCGGCACCCGCCGTACCGGCTTGCCCAGCGTCGGGTCGTAGACATCGGCGAAGCGCTCGGACGTGCCGGGAACGCGCTCACCGCCGACGAAATGTGTCAATTTAGGCAGGGAATCAGGTAACGAACTCATGGTGTAGCCCCTTGGAAGCGGTTGGAAATCCGGGTGGTCGGCGCTTCTGAATCTAGTTGGACATCCATGTAATGTCTAGTAGGACTTCCAGTTAAAAATCCTACTGTTCACAGGGATCTCACAGGGATTTGCCACCACGGTGGGGTCTGGGCGGTAGTCTGAGTTCAGACGTGGCCGGACAGTCTCGCGGACCAGTGGCGTAAGCGCGGAACTCTTGCACTTTCCTGCTCGTTGAATCACCAGTTGACTTGTTAGATGTCATCTGCGGAGGCCGCACCTCGCGGTACCGCACTTCCAGGAGAGGATCACGACGGTGCGAACCACCAGCAATCCCATTCTTCGGACGCTGCCCGGAAAAGAGGGTGGCGGCTATGCGCAGTTCGGGGCGGGCGCGGCAGGTGCCGGTGCTATGGCGGCCCAGCAGATGCGGCAGGACCCGTACACCGCTTACCCGGAGGCTCAGGCCGGCGTATCCCGGCCGCTGACGATCGATGACGTGGTCACCAAGACCGGTATCACCCTCGGTGTCATTGTCGCCGTCGCCGCGGCGTCGTTCTTCCTGGTCAGTGCCAACAACGCGCTGGCGCTGCCTCTCCTCGCTATCGGTGGTCTTGGCGGCTTCATCATGGTGATGATCGCGAGCTTCGGGCGTAAGCAGGACAACCCGGCGATCGTGCTGAGCTATGCCGCGCTCGAGGGGCTCTTCGTCGGTGCCATCTCGTTCGTCATCCCGGCGAGCGTCGGTGTCGGCGGAGCCAGCGCCGGCGCTCTGATCGGCCAGGCGGTGCTCGGTACCGTCGGCGTGTTCATCGGCATGCTGTTCGTCTATCGCTCTGGTGCCATCCGCGTCACGCCCAAGTTTCAGCGGATGCTGCTGGCCGGTCTGGTCGGCGTGCTGGTGCTGGCGATCGGCAACATTGTGCTCGGATTGTTCGGCATCGACATGGGCTTGCGCAGCGGTGGACCGATCGCGATCATCTTCTCGCTCGTCTGCATCGGTCTGGCTGCGTTCAGCTTCCTGATCGACTTCGACGCCGCCGACCAGATGGTCCGTGCCGGTGCACCGGAGAAGGCCGCCTGGGGCATCGCCCTCGGCCTGGCCGTCACCCTGGTCTGGCTGTACGTCGAGATCCTGCGACTGCTGAGCTACTTCCAGAACGACTAGTACTCGACAAAAAAGGGGCGTCCCGCCAGGGGGCGCCCCTTTTTTCGTGTCAGTGAGAGACGCGGACCCGCTGTGCGGCCTCGGAGGCATTGCGTCGCGCGGTCTGCACGTCCTCGTCGTAGGCCAGGGCCACGCCCATGCGGCGGGTGACGAAGCTTTCCGGCTTGCCGAACAAGCGCAGATCGGTACGGGGCACGCGCAGGGCGGCCTCGACACCGTCGAATACGACGCCCGCCGCGTCGACCCCGCCGTAGATGACCGCGCTGGCGCCCGGGGTCTTCAACGTCGTGTCGACAGGAAGCCCGAGGATGGCGCGGGCGTGCAGTTCGAACTCGTTCTGCCACTGCGTGATCATGGTGACCATGCCGGTGTCGTGTGGGCGCGGGCTCACTTCGCTGAAATACACCTGGTCGCCCTTGACGAAGAGCTCGACGCCGAAAATACCCTGCCCGCCCAAGTTTTCGGTGACGGCTAGGGCTGTTCGCTGTGCACTGTCCAAGGCGGCATCCGACATGGGGTGCGGCTGCCAGCTCTCGACGTAGTCGCCGTTGGCCTGTCGATGCCCGATCGGCGCACAAAAGCTCGTCTCGATGTCCCCGCTTTCGCCCAGCGCCCGGACCGTCAACAACGTGATTTCATAGTCGAAGTCGACAAATCCCTCGACGATCACACGGCTATTGCTTACCCGGCTGCCTGCCATGGCGTAGTCCCAGGCGGCGCTCACATCGGCGGGTCCGTCCAGCTTGCTCTGCCCCTTACCGGAGCTGCTCATGAGCGGCTTCACGACGCACGGGTACCCGACACCGCCGTCGATCGCGGCCTGCAGCTCGGCGAGCGAGTCGCAGAATTGGTAAGGGCTGGTAGGCAATCCGAGTGTTTCCGCCGCCAGGCGGCGGATGCCTTCGCGATCCATGGTGAGCCGTGCGGCACGTGCGGTGGGGATCACCCGGACGGCGCCCTCGGCCTCCAGCGCTTCCAGCGTCGGGGTGGCGATCGCCTCGATCTCCGGTACGACGAGATCCGGTTTCTCCGCTTCGATCAATGCCCGCAGCTGCTCCGGGTCGGACATCGAGATGACGCGCGCATGGTGGGCGACCTGGTGGCCAGGGGCGTTCTGATAGCGGTCGACGGCGATGGTCTCGACGCCCAGACGTTGCAGGGCAATCAGCACCTCGCGGCCGAGCTCGCCGGAGCCGAGCAGCATGACCCGCGTCGCGCGCGGTGACAGGGGAGTTCCGATAGTGGTCATCGCGACTGAATCTTAGTGTCGCCGAGACCGAGGTTATGGCGGGAACGTGCGAGACGAACTCGCCACAACCTCGGTTTCGGCGCTGACGGGCTTGTTAGGCGAGCCGCTCGATGACCATCGCCATACCCTGGCCGCCGCCAACGCACATGGTCTCGACGCCGAAGGTCTTGTCGTAGGTGGTCAGGTTGTTGAGCAGCGTGGCGGTGATGCGCGCACCGGTCATGCCGAAGGGGTGACCCAGGGCGATCGCACCGCCGGACACGTTGAGCTTGTCCTCCTCGATGCCGAGCTCGCGAGCCGAACCCAGCACCTGCACCGCGAACGCCTCGTTGATCTCGAACAGGTCGATATCGCCGATCGACTTGCCCGCGTTCGCCAGTGCGCGCTTGACGGCCTCGATCGGTCCCAGACCCATGATCTCCGGGGAAAGACCGGACACGCCGGTGGACACGACGCGCGCCAGCGGGGTCAGACCCAGCTCCTTGGCGCGGGTGTCGCTCAGGATGACCAGAGCGGCCGCACCATCGTTGAGGGGGCAGGCGTTACCGGCGGTGATGGTGCCGTTGGGGCGGAACACCGGCTTCAGCTGGCTGATCGCCTCGTAGGTGGTGCCGGCGCGCGGGCCGTCGTCCTTGGATACGACGGTGCCGTCGGCCAGGGTCACCGGGGTGATCTCACGCTCGAAAAAGCCGTCGGCGATGGCCTTTTCGGCTCGGTTCTGGCTGCGCACGCCCCAGTGGTCCTGGTCCTCGCGGCTGATGCCGGTGTGCAGTGCCACGTTCTCGGCGGTCTGGCCCATCGCGATGTAGACATCGGGGGTCAGGTCGTCGTTGCGCGGGTCATGCCACTCGGTGGCGCCCTGCGCGGCAGTGACGGTGCGGGCCTCGGCATCGGCGTACAGCGGATTGTGGCTGTCCGGCCAGCCGTCGGAGGTGCCCTTCGGGAAATGCGAAACCGTCTCCACACCAGCGGAAATGAAGGCATGGCCCTCGCCGGCCTTGATGGCGTGGAAGGCCATCCGGGTGGTCTGCAGCGAGGACGAGCAGTAGCGGTTGACGGTGGTGCCGGGCAGGAAGTCGTAACCCAACTGCACCGCCACGGCGCGACCGATGTTGAAACCGGCCTCACCGCCGGGCTGACCGCAGCCCAGCATCAAATCGTCGATGTCCTTGGGGTCCAGTGCGGGCACCTTGTCGAGGGCGGCGCGCACCATCTGGGCGGCCAGGTCATCCGGCCGCATGCTCACCAGCGAGCCCTTGCCGGCGCGCCCGATGGGGGAGCGGGCGAGGGAAACGATCACGGCTTCGGGCATGAAAACTCCTGATATAGGGGAATTAGTACTGGTTCTACTCCCCTGGAATCTAATGCAGCGATGCGACGGGCAGATTGTCGGGCTGGCCGACCGCCACCCCGATCTCGGTAGCAGTGCGCCGCCAGATCCTTCCCAGGACGCGCATCCGGGCGCCCATGGTCTGCGACTCCGCGGCGGCGGACACCCATGGCAAATCTGGAATCGGCCCACCCGTCCATTCGCCGAGAGCATGCGCGACGGCCGGTAGCAACAGCCGCGCTGCCAGCGCATATCCCGCGGCCGACGGGTGGTAGTGGTCGTCGGCGAACATCTCCTCGGGAGCCTGCAGAAACTCCGGCGAGAGCAGATCAGCAAGCGGGACGGAGACGCCGCCGGCGGCCCGCACCGCCGCCGCCTGGAAATGGGCCAGGCGCAGCCCGCGGGAGCGCACCACGGCCCGCAGTGGCTGCGGTATGGCAGTGATTACCCCGAAATCGGGGCAGGTGCCCACCACTACTGCCGACCCGGCCGCGCGCAGACGCCGCACGGCCAGACCCAGGCGCTGTGCGGAGGCTCGTACGGCGTTGAGCGAGGTCACGTCGTTGGCGCCGATCATGATCACGGCGAGGTCCGGGGGCGGGCCGATGATCGACATAGCGTCGATCTGCGCGGCCAGCCCCTTGGATGTCGCGCCCGATATCGCCTTGGTGGACAGCCGGATTCGTTTCCCGGATTCTTCGGCCAAACCGCGCGCCAGCAGCACCCCGGGCACTTCGTCGGGTATGTGGCAGCCGTAGCCGGTGGCGGTGGAGTCACCGAAGATCGCCAGGTGCAGGTCGTACTGCAGGCCGCGGCTGTATCTGGTGACCGGACCGCCGCCGGGTTCGTACACGCCATCGGCAACCGGGGGAGCGTCGTGAGTCTTTGGAATCACCAGGCGAACCTGTCTGGCCTGCGCATTCAGGAAGCTGTACGCGCCCCAGAGCCCGGTACCCATCGCCGCGCCCGCGGCCCCGGTGCTCAGGGCCGCCCAGATCGTCCGTCTGCGTGTGGCGAGGATGCTCACGGGGGCTATTTTCACGGAAGGCGACACACCGCGCCAGTCCCCTGACCAGCATCACGCGAAATGAGGCGTGGACGATGCGGTATCGAAAGCGGTTTGTTGCCTGTTGATAGGTATAGTCCATCGGGCGCTAGCTCCCAGCTAGCAGCCTGAGTAGAGCAGGACACTGGCTAGGCAAAGGAGCCTGAACAGATGACCGCACCGAAGCGCACCCCCGATTACGGGCATGCGGGATCTACGGGATCCTCGCTGAACACGCTGGTACGCGCCCTTCCGATGAGCGACGGCGCCGCTGTCGAAGTGATCGAGGACGCGGCGAGTATGGCCGCGCGGCTGCTGGGATTCGGTGTCCGGATGACGGTGCGCACGGTGCTGCAGATTGGCAGCCATGCCCCCACACTTCCTTACCCGTTTGGCCTGATTGAAGAACTTGGCCGGGCGCTGGTTCCCCCGCGCGGCACGGTCAGGGCGACCGTCACGCTGGCGAACACCAACGCGCGCCTGGTTCGCGCCAAGGGTGTCGGACCGGTGGACGGCACGGGCCGGGTGGTGCTCTATCTGCATGGTGGCGCGTTCATCGTCGGCGGCCCAAACACCCACAGCGCCATGGTCTCCACGATTTCCCAGCACGCAGACGCGCCGTGTCTGGTGGTCGATTACCGCATGCCGCCCAAGGCCTCGCTGGATCAGGCTGTCGACGATTGCCTGGACGGGTACCGCTGGCTGCGCGCACAGGGATATGCGGCGGATCAGATTGTGCTGGCGGGTGATTCGGCCGGTGGATTTCTCTCGGTGGCAGTGACTGAACGCTTGCTGGCCGAGGACGGCGAAGCTCCGGCCGCGCTGGCACTCATCTCGCCGCTCATCGAGCTGGATCCCGCGCCCAAGGTCGCGCATGAAAACGTCAAGACCGACGTGATGTTGCCGCCCAACTGCTTTGAGGCACTGGAGAAGATTCTCACCAAGGCCGGTGGCGGTGTGCCGCCGCGGGAGATCATCGACAAGGTCGACGGCCGGATGCCACAGACGCTGGTGCATTGCTCCGGGTCGGAGGTGCTGCTGTACGACGCGCGCCTGCTGGGACAGCGCCTCGCCGAGCAGGGTGTGCCGGTGGAGATCAAGATCTGGCCCGGTCAGATGCACGTCTTCCAGGTGGCCGCCAAGATCGTGCCCGAGGCCAAGAGGTCGCTGGCGCAGATCGGCCAGTACATTCGTGACGCGGTGCCCGAGACTTCCTCGGCGGAGTTCGTCGCACCTGCGGCGGTTTGATCCCTCCGTTAGCTCCCCTGTGCGCGGGCCGGTCGCCGGTCTAATAGCGTTACGGGTATGCGCATCGCCCAGCATGTCTCCGATCTGATCGGTAACACCCCCCTCGTCCAGCTCAACTCGGTGGTGGCCAAGGGCAGCGGGGTGGTGGCCGCCAAGATCGAGTACCTCAATCCCGGCGGTAGCTCCAAAGACCGCATCGCCGTCAAGATGATCGAGGCTGCCGAGGAAGCGGGCCTGCTCAAGCCCGGTGGCACCATCGTCGAACCCACGTCGGGCAACACCGGCGTCGGGTTGGCGCTGGTGGCCCAGCGCAAGGGTTATCACTGCGTGTTCGTGTGCCCGGACAAGGTCAGCGAGGACAAGCGGAATGTGTTGCGTGCCTACGGGGCCGAGGTCGTCGTATGCCCCACGGCCGTGCCGCCGGAGCACCCGGACAGCTACTACAACGTCTCGGACCGTCTTGTGCGCGAGATCGATGGCGCCTGGAAGCCCGACCAGTACTCCAATCCGAACGGACCGGCCAGCCACTACGAGACCACCGGCCCGGAGATCTGGGCCGACACCGACGGCAAGATCACCCATTTCGTCGCCGGGGTGGGAACCGGCGGGACGATCACCGGTGCGGGCCGGTACCTCAAGGAGGTGTCCGGTGGCACGGTGAAGGTCGTCGGTGCGGATCCGGAGGGGTCCGTCTACTCCGGTGGCACCGGCCGCCCGTACCTTGTCGAGGGTGTGGGAGAGGACTTTTGGCCCACCGCGTACGACCCCAGCGTTGTCGACGAGGTGATCGCGGTATCCGATGCCGACTCGTTCGAGATGACACGCCGGCTGGCGCGCGAAGAGGGATTACTGGTCGGCGGATCCTGCGGGATGGCAGTGGTGGCGGCAATTCGATTGGCTGAGAAGGCCGGACCCGATGCCGTGATCGTGGTGCTGTTGCCCGACGGCGGCCGGGGATACCTGTCCAAGGTGTTCAACGACTCGTGGATGTCCTCCTACGGGTTCCTGCGTAGCCGCCTCGATGGCAGCAAGTCCGAGCCCACCGTCGGCGATGTACTGCGTGGAAAGTCCGGTGCGCTACCGGATTTGGTGCATACGCATCCGTCCGAGACGCTGCGCGACGCCATCGAGATCCTGCGCGAGTACGGGGTGTCGCAGATGCCGGTCGTCGGCGCCGAACCGCCGGTCATGGCCGGTGAGGTCGCCGGGTCGGTATCCGAAAGGGAGCTGCTGTCAGCGGTATTCGAGGGCCGGGCGCAATTGGCCGACGCCGTGTCCCAGCACATGAGTCCGCCGTTGCCGCTGGTCGGTGCTGGTGAGCCGCTGAGTACCGCGGGGTCCATGTTGCGCGACACCGATGCGGTGATGGTTATCGACGAGGGCAAGCCGGTCGGTGTCATTACCCGCCATGATCTGCTTGGATTCGTCTCCTCGGGTAGAGGCGTGCGGCACTGAATTTGGTCCCAAATCGTTTCCCGGAAGCCAACCTGTGGAAACGCTGAAAGCGTAATGTGCTCTGTTGCTCGACGCTGATGCGTGCCATACGAACTGGAGGACAACCGTGACTGAAGTTCCACCACCCTCGCCGCAGGATCCGGGCGGGTACCCGCCGCCTCCTCCGGCAGCTGGTGCACCAGCCCTGCCGGGTAGCAATTTTGAGATCTGGATCAAGCGTGTCGGTGCCTGGATCATCGACCTCATCCCCTACGTCGTTCTGGTCGGCATCGGCCAGCTGATCGCCGGTGCGACGATGACCTCCGACACGGAGTGCGTGGGCGAGGTGTACGGCGATCCCATGAGTGGTGGTGGGATGAGCTTCAGCAGCTGCAGCGCCGGGTACTCCGGACTGGGTATTGCCGCACTGGTCGTGTTCTGGCTCCTGGGCGTCGGATGGCTCGTCTGGAACTGGGGCCTGAAGCAGGGCACCACGGGTTCAAGCATCGGCAAGGGCGTGCTCGGCATCCAGGTGCTCGGCGAGGCCACCGGCCAGCCGATCGGGTTCGGTATGTCCGTCGTCCGTTCGCTGGCACACGTTCTCGACGCGATCATCTGTTACATCGGCTTCCTGCTGCCGTTGTTCACGCCGAAGCGCCAGACGATCGCCGACATGCTAGTGAAGACCGTCGTCGTTCCCAAGTAGAAGTAACCCGATTGGCGGCGCTGGGCTGTCTCACTCGCAACGGTCCGTATAGGCTCGGACCTGATGAGTGAGCAGCGCAGCGCCGCCGACGCGTCTCGGTGGCAAGGGTTTTCCACAAGAGCCATCCACGGTGGCTTCCATGCCGATCCGCAGACCGGTGCGGTCAACGTGCCGATCTACGCTAGCTCGACCTTCGCCCAGGACGGCGTCGGTCAGCTGCGCGGCGGTTTCGAGTACGCACGCACCGGCAATCCCACCCGGGCGGTTCTCGAATCCTCGCTGGCGGCATTGGAAGACGCCCATTTTGGTCGGGCATTCAGCTCGGGGATGGCGGCCACCGACTGCGTCCTGCGCGCGCTGTTACGCCCGGGTGATCATCTGATCATCCCCAACGATGCCTACGGCGGCACTTTTCGGCTGATCGACAAGGTGTTCTCTCAGTGGGGAGTTACCCACACTCCGGTCCCGGTGGCCGATGTCGACGCCATTCGTGCGGCGATCACCTCCAGCACCAAGCTGATCTGGCTCGAGACGCCCACCAACCCGTTGCTGAGCATCGCCGATATTGCGGCCGTCGCCCAGGTGGCAACTGAACATTCGGTGAAGCTTTTGGTGGATAACACATTCGCGTCGCCGGCGCTGCAACAACCGCTGAATCTCGGCGCCGATATCGCGTTGCACTCCACCACCAAATACATTGGCGGGCACTCCGATGTGGTGGGCGGCGCGCTGCTCACCAATGACGAGGAGTTGGACACCGCATTCGCCTTCTTGCAGAACGGGGCGGGCGCCGTGCCGGGTCCGTTCGACGCCTACCTGACCTATCGGGGCATCAAGACATTGGCGCTGCGCATGCAGCGGCACAGTGAGAACGCTCAAGCGGTGGCCGAGTTCCTGGCCGGTCATTCGGCGGTCGCGCACACTGTCTACCCGGGTCTGGACAGTCATCCCGGGCACGCGGTGGCCGCCAAGCAGATGCGTGGATTCGGCGGGATGGTCAGCGTGCGGTTGGCTGGAGGGCGTCAGGCCGCACTCGATTTGTGCTCGCGAACAGAGCTTTTCATTCTCGCTGAGTCCTTAGGCGGTGTGGAGTCGCTCATCGAGCATCCGGCTGCCATGACGCATGCGTCCACCGCTGGGTCGCTGCTGGAAGTGCCCGAGGATCTGGTGCGGCTGTCGGTGGGTATCGAAGAGGTGGGCGACCTGATCGGTGATCTCGAACAAGCCTTGCGGTAACCGCTAGTTCATCGAATGCAGGGCCGCCGAGATCACCGCGGCCGTCACCGCGAGATTGACCGCAGAGCCGCGATTGTCGCGGATCTGAGCCGACCATCCGCCGTCGGCGATTGTCTGCGACGATCGGGACACCTGCTGCTTGCCGACGGGGTCGAGACTCAAGATCGCGTCGAATCCGTTGACCCCGTGCAGCACTGCGATGATGGCGGCAGTGCTGGGAGCGGGCGGGGCGTAGTGGAACAACACATCGGTGACGCCCTGACGCACCGCGTTCGCACGCTCGTTGTTGGTCACCGGCCAGTACTTCTCCGGCAAGAGCCGGCTGCCCATGCGGACCGTGTGGATGTCCCCGGTGATCTCCAGCCTATGCAGCAGCTGGGAGTTCACGCCGCGGCCAACCTTGGCGATAGCCTCAACCGGGCTCATCGGTCGTCGTCGCAGCCGGTGCACCGCCCGGTCCAGCACCGGATCCCCGATATCCGGCGCCTGCAGCACCAGCAGATTTCCGGCCTTCGCCGGTTCGCCCTGCGTGGCCGGTCGGACGCGTTGCGCCAGAGCAAGATCCAGGATGATCGCGGCGGCAAGGGCTTGTGTGCGCCGATCCTTGTCCAGAAGGGGCCGTCCGGAGGCATTGTTCAGCAACAGAAGCAGGAGGTCCTCCGCAATCTGTGGCATGAGGGGACAATAGCGGCAGAACTGGTGACATGATGCCTGGCATGGGCATCCAGGCAGCGGGAGCAACAGGGTTGGTGACGGTCCAGGAGATCCAGGAGGTGGCCGAGCGGCTTGCTCCTGTGATGCGGCGCACACCGGTGGTGGCCTTCCGCGCGCTCAGTGAGCGCTGCGGGCACGAGGTGCGTCTCAAATGCGAAAACTTGCAACGCACAGGATCTTTCAAACCGCGCGGCGCCTACAACCGGATCAGTCTGCTGCCCGATGACCAACGGGTGAACGGGGTGGTGGCCGCCAGCGCGGGTAATCACGCCCAGGGCGTGGCCTGGGCGGCAACCACGCTGGGCATCCAGTCGACAGTGTTCATGCCGGTAGGGGCCGCGCTGCCCAAGATCGTCGCGACCCGCGCGTACGGCGCGACCGTGCACCTCACCGGCACCACCATCGATGATGCGCTGTTGGCCGCGACGGAGTTCGCGGCGGAGACCGGCGCGGTACTCATCCATCCCTTCGACCATCGGGACGTCGTGGCCGGGCAGGCCACCGTCGGGCTGGAGATTCTGGAGCAGCTTCCCGATGTCGGCACCATCGTGGTGCCCGCGGGCGGTGGCGGGCTTGTCGCGGGTATCGCCGCGGTGGTCAAGGCGGCGCGACCCGAGGTGCGGATCGTCGCGGTGCAGGCCGCGGGTGCTGCTGCCTGGCCGCTATCGCTGCAAGCCGGGCATCCGGTGGCACTGCAATCGATGGGCACCATGGCAGACGGCATCGCGGTCGGTAAGCCGGGAGCTGTGCCGTTCGAGCATGTGGCCGCCCTGGTCGACGACGTGGTCACGGTCAGTGAGGAGGCGCTGTCGCGCGGGCTGCTGCTGTGCCTGGAGCGGGCCAAGTTGGTGGTGGAACCTGCCGGTGCGGCCGCGGTGGCCGCGCTGCTCACGCTGTCCGCCGAGGAACTCCGTCTCAGCGGCCCGGTGTGTGCGGTGCTCTCGGGCGGAAACATCGACCCGCTGTTGCTCACCCATGTCATCACTCATGGTCTGCGGGCCGCCGGACGCTATCTGACGGTGCGGGTGACCATCGCGGACGCACCGGGTGGTCTCTCGGGTCTCCTCGACGTCTTTCGGGCATCAGGTGCCAGCGTCGTTGACGTCACTCACTGGCGTAACAGCGAGCGTCTGCGTCTCGGTGAGGTGGATGTGCTGGCGACCGTCGAAACACGGGGGCCAGAACACCGTCAGGCCGTCCTCGACGCAATCGTCGCGGCCGGCCTGACGGTTCAGGAAGAGCGGTAGACCCCCATACGAACGAGTGCGAGCCAGGCGCGGTTTTCGGCCTGGTTTTCCACGTGAGGCTCGCACTCGATCGGGCGGACGGGCTTGTCGGTCGTCGGTGCGATGCTGCGGGCCATGGGGGAGATTCCGTGGCCGTTCCGGTCCAGAGAGGTGCTTTCCACCGGAGCAATGACCGAGCACCACATGCGCACCCGATACCGGCAGCTGTATCCGGGCATCTACGTTCCGCGTGATGCGGAGGTGAGCGCGACACAGCGCGCACACGCGGCGTGGTTATGGACCGAGCGCGGCGGCGTGATCGCTGGGGTGGCGGCCTCGGCCGTTCATGGCGCCAAATGGGTCGACGCCGGTGTCACAGTCGACCTGATCCATCGTCACCACAAGACCGCGAGCGGCTTACGGATCCATCGGGATATGTTGATGGATAACGAGGTTGATCGTGTCGAGGGTCTCGCCGTCACGAGTCCCGCGCGCACCGCCTTCGATGTGGGTAGGTGGTTGCCGCAGGCGGCAGCCGTCGAGCGGATAGATGCCCTCATGGCGGCGACTGGTTTGGTAACTGCGCAGGTCGACGACGTCATGAAGATGCACAAAGGGGCCCGCGGCCTGACTCCGCTGAAGAGCACGTTGGCATTGGTCGACGGAGGTTCCGAATCGCCGCAGGAGACTAGAACCCGGCTTCTGTTGGTGAAATCGGGGTTTCCGCCGCCGCGGACGCAGATGCGGGTGTTCAACCGCTACGGCGATTTCATCGCTCGTATCGACATGGGGTGGGAGGACCTGAAGGTCGGTGTCGAATTCGATGGAGCTCAACATTGGTTGGATTCCCGCCAACGATCTCGTGACATCGATCGGGCCTCGGAGTTGACGGCCGAGGGTTGGGCAATCGTGCGGGTAAGTGCCGAGATGCTTCGTCACCGGGCCGGCACTGTGGTCGCACGCGTTGATGAGGCGCTCAGAAATGCCGGCAAGCCCACAACGAGGGCGAGCCTCACGCGGATTTCGGGTCAGATTTCCGCGTGAGGCTCGCTCTCAGTCGACGAACTCGTGAAGGAATCAGTCGTGGTACGGCTCGGCGCTGACGAGAGTCACCTTGACCTCGGCGCCGTTCGGCACGGTGTAGCTGCGAGTCTCGCCGACCTTGGCGTCGATGAGCGCGCCACCCAGCGGTGAGCTGGGGGAGTACACCTCGAGCTTGCCGTCCTTGACGCCCTCCTGGCGGGTGGCGATGAGGAAGGTCTCAGTGTCGTCCTTGTCGCCGTCGTAGTACACCTTGACGACCGAACCGGGCAGTGCGACACCGGACTGTGTCGGGACCTCACCCACCTTGGCGTTGTTGAGGAGCTCTTGTAGCTGACGAATGCGCGCCTCCTGCTGACCCTGCTCTTCGCGAGCGGCGTGGTAGCCGCCGTTCTCGCGCAGGTCTCCCTCTTCGCGGCGCTCGTTGATCTCTGCGGCGATGACGGGGCGGTTGGCGATCAGTTGGTCGAGTTCCGCCTTGAGCCGATCATGTGACTCCTGGGTCAGCCAGGTCACCTGGGTGTCGGTCATGGTGCAGGTACTCCTTGTCTCAGGCCAGCAACGTCCACTGGCGCTCCTCTATCGGGTGCCGGGGCGGGTGCATTGCTGCGGGATTCACTCTCCAGAATGCAGCAATACACGGTCCCAGCAGGGATCCGTGTATCCGCCCAGCATACCACTGTCGCTGTGATGTTCAGCCTATTTTTGGGCGAGGTTTGCCCGATGTGAACGTTGCCGACGTCTCTCTGGCGGCCCCCGGTGCAGTCCCATGGCACCGGGGCTCAGGAAATTGGGGTTAGGACGCGATCAGATACGGCGGAACTGCCAGGCTGCAGCCGTAAACGTCCCCGGTCACCGGCGGTCGAGTCGACTTCACCAGGGCTGTGACCGGCACGGATCGCTGTGAGGACGCTGGCACCAGCACCTCGCGCCGTCCGGTCTCGCTGCCGTCGATTGAACGCGCCCGCAGGATGCAGACCGCCGGCTTTGACGGGTCTTTCCGTTCCACCGAGGCGGTGACCGAAACCGTCGAAGAGTCCACGAGTTTGTACGCGGAAAGTTCGCCCTTGACATCTCCAGGGCCCAACCGGGCATATCCGATCGCGGCGATCCCGACCCCGGCCACGATGACCAACGCAGTCAGCCCCATCGCAATCCAGCGGCCGCGGCGGGGCTTGGCGGGCTTGGTCCCGTAACGGTCCTCTGGTCGCTGCACGGGTCAACGGTATGACGTGTATACCCGGGATGAAACGATGGGGGCGCGAGAGCAGTGACGGCTGACAGAAAGAGGCGGGCGCGCGGGTGACCGGATGGCGATTGATGGCGGTGCACGCCCACCCCGATGACGAGGCCAGCAAGGGTGCCGCCACCACGGCGCGGTACGCCGCCGAGGGCAACGACGTCATCGTGGTGACCCTGACGGGCGGGGAGCGCGGTGACATCCTCAACCCGGCGATGGACCGCCCCGAGGTCGCCGCGAACATCGGGACCATCCGTCGCGAAGAGATGGCCAAGGCCGCGGCCGAGCTGGGCGTGCAACACCGATGGCTCGGCTATGTGGACTCGGGGCTTCCGCAGGGCGACCCGCTGCCGCCGCTGCCGAGCGATTCTTTTGCCTTGGTGCCCATCGAAGAGCCGATCGCCAAGTTGGTCGCGGTGATCCGGGAATTCCGGCCTCATGTCATGACGACCTACGACGAGAACGGCGGCTATCCGCATCCGGATCACATTCGGTGCCACGAGGTGTCGATGGCTGCCTTCGAGGCCGCGGCAGACCCGGAGCAGTTCCCCGAGGCAGGTGAGCCGTGGACCGTCAGCAAGATCTACTACAACCATGGATTCATGCGCGCGCGTATGCAGTTGCTGAACGATGAGTGCAAGAAGCATGGATACAAGGGCCCGTTCGACGAATGGCTTGAGCGCTGGCCCGCCGATGACGACACCTTTGATCGCCGGGTGACCACCCGCGTGCCCTGCGCCGACTTTTTCGATGCCAGGGATGCCGCGCTGCGTGCGCATGCGTCTCAAATTCCCCCGGACAGTAGTTTTTTCGCAGTCCCGCGCGAGTTCGAGCGACGGCTGTGGCCCACCGAGGACTTCGAGCTCGCGAAGTCACGCGTGCCGACGGGCACCCCAGAGGACGACTTGTTCGCAGGAGTTGAAGCCAAATGATGTTGATGGACGCCGTGCTGGTACTCGCCGACGAGAAGAGCCCGACCAATGTCGGACCCGATTTCGGTAAGGCCGGCCCGTTCGGTTTGACGGTGGTGGTCCTGCTGCTGGTGGGCACCTTCTTCCTGGTTCGGTCGATGAATGCGCATCTGCGTAAATTGCCGGAGACATTCGACCCCGAACACCCCGAGCCAGATCAGGCCGTCGACGATGGCACGGTCGGAACCTCCGCCGAGGAACCCGAGACGCCTTCGGGTTCCACCGATCAGCGGGGCGATGACCGTTAACCGGCTGGGCGAGGCCACCAGTCCTTATCTGCGCCAGCACGTCGACAACCCGGTGCACTGGCAGCAATGGACGTCAGAGGCGTTGCAGGAGGCACAGTCTCGCGATGTGCCCATTCTGCTGTCGATCGGGTACGCGGCCTGTCATTGGTGCCACGTGATGGCCCATGAGTCCTTCGAAGACGACGAGGTCGCCGCCGTCATGAACGCCGGGTTCGTCAACATCAAGGTCGACCGCGAGGAGCGTCCGGACTTGGACGCTGTCTACATGAATGCCACCGTCGCGATGAATGGGCAGGGCGGGTGGCCCATGACGTGCTTCCTCACCCCGGACGGGCGCCCGTTCTACACCGGGACCTACTACCCGAAACAGGGTTTTCTGCAGTTACTTTCGGCGGTCCGCGAAACCTGGGATCAGCGCCGAGATGAGGTGGAAGAGGCGGCCTCGAGCATCACCGGCCAGCTGCAGGCGATGTCCGGACGCCTGCCCGCCGGACCCGGGGTGGATATCGCGCTGTGCGATACCGCGATCGCCGCGATTCTGCCCGCGGAGGATATGCGCTTCGGGGGATTCGGTGGGGCGCCCAAGTTTCCGCCCTCGTCTCTGCTGGAGGCGCTGCTGCGCGGATACGAACGAACCGGAGACGCCGCGGTGCTCGGGGCGGTATCCCGGACCGCGACGGCGATGGCACGCGGCGGCATCTACGACCAGTTGGCCGGAGGCTTCGCGCGGTACAGCGTGGACGCGGCCTGGGTGGTGCCGCACTTCGAGAAGATGCTCTACGACAACGCACTCCTGCTGCGTGTCTACGCGCATTGGGCTCGCCGCACCGGCGATGCACTGGCGCGGCGAATCGCCTCCGAGACGGCCGATTTCCTGCTGCGCGAGCTGCGGGTCGGTGACTTGTTCGTCTCGTCGCTGGACGCCGACGCCGACGGCTCCGAAGGCTCCACATATGTGTGGACACCCGAGCAGCTCGCCGAGGTCCTGGGTCCGCAAGACGGCGACTGGGCCGCAACGCTTTTCGAGGTGACGTCGGCGGGAACCTTCGAGCACGGGAGCTCGGTGCTGCAGCTGTTGCGCGACCCCGAAGGCAACGCAGACGTGGACCGGTGGCGTCGTGTGCGCGAGGAGCTGCTGGCGGCGCGGCAGCATCGGGTGCAGCCCGGCCGCGACGACAAGGCAGTCACCGCATGGAACGGGTTGACGGTCACCGCGCTCGTCGAAGCCTCGATCGCACTGGACCGTAACGATCTATTGGATGCGGCTGCCGGTTGCGCCGCCGAGCTGCTGGATCTACATTTGCGCGACGGGCGCCTGCGGCGCGCAAGTCTGGGCGGGCAGGTGTCCGAGGGGGACGGTGTGCTCGAGGACTACGGCGCGCTCGCGACGGGCCTGCTGTCCCTCTATCAGGTGACCGGTGAATGGCGCTGGCGTGAGGCCGCCGCGCAGCTGCTCGATACAGCGCTCGATCATTTCGCCGATCCGGAATCGCCCGGCGCCTGGTTCGACGTCGCCGACGATGCCGAGCAACTGGTGCTCAGGCCGAGCGATCCGCTGGACGGCGCGACCCCGTCCGGGGCGTCCTCAGTGACCGAGGCGCTGCTGATCGGCGGTTATCTGCTCGAGGACGCTCGCTACCGGGAAGCCGCGCACGCCTCGCTGTCGGCGGCCTCCATGGCGCTGGCGCGCGCACCACGATCGGCCGGCCACTGGCTGGCGGTGGCCGAGGCCGCGGTACGGGGTCCGATCCAGGTCGCGGTGGCCTGCGGCGCCGAGACCTCGCCACTGTTGCAAAGAGCCCGGCTGTCCGCACCCGGCGGCGCGATTGTGGTTGGTGGGGTTAAGGATTCGAGCGAGCTGTTGCGCGACAGGGGGCAGGTGGGCGACGTCGACGCCGCCTACGTGTGCCGGGGAACCGTCTGCGATGTCCCGGTGACCGGGACCGAACAATTAGACGCCGCGTTGGGTAGGTAGCGTCCGGGAGCATGACCGTAACCCGCGAAGATGTTCTCGCCGTCGTCCAGAGCTATTGCGACCTGCTCACCACGGGCACCGCAGCACAGATCGCCGACCTGTACGCCGATGACGCGACTGTCGAAGATCCGCTGGGCGCCGACGTGCTCAAGGGCCGTGAGGCGATCCAGGGCTTCTACGCCACCATCGAGCCGCTGGACCGTCATGGCGAGCTGAAGTTGGTGCGGGCCACGAACAACGAGGCCGCGTTCCACTTCGAGCTGACCATCAAGCACGAGAACGGTGGCATGGTCATCGCGCCGATCGACGTGATGACCTTCAACGACGAGGGCAAGATCAGCTCGATGCGGGCCTTCTGGACCCAGGACGACATCAAGCAGCTCTAACCCTCCCGGGGAGCCGCTACGAGAAGACGGCGAACCAGACCGCGATGTAGTGGCAGGTCGCGGCGATGACCGTCGCCGCATGGAAGAACTCGTGGTGGCCGAAGTGCAGCGGCCACGGGTTGGGCCATTTCACGGCGTACAGAATCGCGCCGACGCTGTAGAAGGCCCCGCCGACGATCAGCAGCACCAGTGCCGGCACTCCGGCGCCGTGTAGGAGGGTCGACGAGAAGCCGATCGCCACCCATCCCAGCAGCAGGTACAGCGGCACCCCCACCCAGCGCGGAGCCGTCGGCCAACACATCTTGAGGATCACTCCGGCGAGCGCGCCGCCCCATACGATGGCGAGCACCAGGTTGCCTTCTGCGGGCGGCATCGCCAGCATCGCGAACGGGGTATAGCTGCCCGCGATGAAGATGAAGATCATCGAATGATCCATCCGCTTCATCCAGGTGCGGGTGGTTTCGGATTTCCAGTTCACCCGGTGATAGGCGGCGCTGACCCCGAAGACGCCCAGCACCGTCAGGCTGTAGATGGCGGTGGCCAGGCCTGCTTGCAGTGAGCGCACCGACCAGGCGACCGACACCAACACAATGCCCGCGACCACGGCGGTGACACATGCGTAGAAATGGATCCAGCCACGCGCCTTGGGCTTGATCGGGAGAGTCTCGATACCGCCGACGAATGCGGCCATAGGTAGGGAATGCTCAGAACCTTGTGCTTCGGGTGCAAGCTGGGGGTCCGTCCCGCTTGCGGGGACCTCATCGGTCTGCATGCGTCACAGTATCCCTTCCCGTCCAGACCCTAATTGTGGACGTTCTGTGCAGATCCATATCTGCTGCTCCGGCGTGCGGTCGGCTCGCTAGGCTGGGTCTGTGGAGATTATCCCGCCGAGGCTGAAGGAACCGCTGTACAAGCTCTACGAAATGCGGCTCCGGCAGGAGTTGGCCAAGGCGTCGAAACCACGGCACATCGCCGTCCTGTGCGACGGGAACCGCCGCTGGGCCCGGTCGGCGGGGTACACCGATGTCAGCCATGGGTATCGGATGGGCGCCCGCAAGATCGGCGAGATGCTCGGCTGGTGTCAGGATGCCGGTGTCGAGATGGCCACCGTGTACCTGCTGTCGGCCGAGAATCTGACCCGCGACCCCGATCAGCTCGGCGAGCTGCTGGAGATCATTACCGACGTCGTCGAGGAGCTGTGTGCCCCACAGAACAGGTGGAGCGTGCGCAGCGTCGGCGATCTCGACCTGCTGCCCGACGAGGTAGCGGAGCGCATGCGCCAAGCGGTGAAATCCGCGCCTGCGGATGCGGCCTTCCATGTGAACGTGGCGGTCGGCTACGGGGGCCGGCAGGAGATCACTGATGCGGTGCGCACGCTGTTGAACAAAGAGCTGTCCAACGGGGCCAGCGCCGAGCAGCTGGTGCAGGCGGTGACCGTCGACGCCATCTCCGAGAACCTGTACACGTCCGGGCAGCCGGACCCGGATCTGGTCATCCGGACGTCGGGGGAGCAGCGGTTGTCAGGATTCCTGCTCTGGCAGAGCGCCTATTCCGAGATGTGGTTCACCGACGCGTACTGGCCCGAGTTCCGCCGCGTGGATTTCCTGCGCGCGTTGCGCGATTACGCCGCGAGAAATCGGCGGTTCGGGCAGTAGTTATCGATGGCCCATCAGCTCGTCGATCTCCTGGATCGACCACTGCGTGGATTCCGTGTGGTCGCGGTAGCCCAGCGGGGTGGGGACCTGTCGTGTGAAACGTCCGATGAATCCGCCTGCCGCGATGAATATTTGGCCGGTGATGCGTGCGGAGAGATCGCCGGCGAGATAGGCGTACAGCGGTGCTATGCACTCCGCCGGTGCGGGTTCGAGGGAAGCCCGCAGCGTCATTTCGTCGAGTAGTCCCCGTGCGTGTAGGTCGCGCAGGTGTGCGGTGTACTCCTCTCCTTCGGAGAGCCGGGTGCGGGCACCGGGGCAGATGACGTTCGCGCGCACACCGCTTTGCTTCAACTCGGCGGCGATGGCCAAGGTCAGTCCGTTGACGGCTGCTTTACCCGCCGGATACCCGGTTCCGCCGTAGATACCCAGGGAAGCAGTCGATCCGGTGTTGATGATGGTTCCGTGCTGCTGGGCGGCCATGAGCGGTGCGGCGATGCGGCAGGTGTGGAACACGGTGCCCAGATGCGCATCGATCAGCCGTTGAAACTCATCCGGGGCGATGGTCAGGATGGAGGACCCGGCGGGCTCAGGTATGCCCGCGCAGTTGATCAATGCGTCGATGCCGCCAAACTCGTTGCGGCAGGTGTTGATCAGATCCGTGGCTATCCGCTCGTTGTCGGGCGATCCGACAAAAGCGACCGCAGTGCCGCCGCTGGATGTGATCGCGTGGACCGTTTCTTCGACCGCATCGGCATGCCGACCGTTGACAACGACATGGGCGCCGAGCTCGCCGAGGAGCTCTGCTGCCGCGCGCCCGATTCCGCGGCTACCGCCGACTACAACGCAACTGGTCATCAGGGCGTCAATGGGAGACGGGGCAATAGTCCGTGTCGAACTTCTTGATGCCGTTGATCCAGCCCGAATGGAATCGGGGCGCATCCCCGATCCGCGAGATGTCCGGCATGCGATCGGCGATCTTATTGAAGATGATCTCCAGCTCGACCTTCGCGAGGTTGGCGCCCAGGCAGTAGTGGGCTCCCGTGCCGCCGAAGCCCAGATGCGGGTTCGGATCGCGGCTGATGTCGAAGGTATGCGGGTTCTCGAACACTTCCTCGTCGAAGTTGGCCGATGGGTAGAGCATGACCAGTCGTTCACCGGCCTTGATGGACACGCCACCGATCATGGTGTCCTGTAACGCGGTTCGCTGTTGAGAGATCAGCGGTGAGGTGTACCGGACTATCTCGTCGACGGCGGAGGCCGGCCTGCCCTTTTTGAACAGTTCCCATTGGTCGGGGTGTTCCAGGAAGGCCATCATGCCCATGGTGGTGGCATTGCGGGTGGTTTCGTTCCCGGCCACCGACAGCATCACGACAAAGAATCCAAACTGTTCCGGGGTGAGTTGTTCACCGTCCACCGTCCCGGTCAGCAGGCGGGAAACCACGTCATTGCCCGGACAGTCGCGGCGCCGCTCGGCGAGCTGATATGAGTACCCGAGGATCTGGGCGGCGCCGACACGTGGGTCGATCTCAACATCGGCCTCGTCGTACCCCGTCATCTGGTTGCTCCACTCGAAGAGCTTGACGCGGTCTTCCTCGGGAACGCCGATCAATTCGGCGATGGCCTGCATAGGCAGCTCGCTGGCCACCTCACGCACGAACTCACCATGCCCACCTTCGAGGGCTGCCCGGACGATCCGCTCCGCCCGGTCCTCCAGCGTGATGCGCAACGCCGCGATGGAGCGTGGGGTGAACATGCGAGACACCAGTCCACGCAGTTGGGTGTGTTCGGGGGCGTCCTTGTTGATGAGGACGGACAGCGTGGCCTGGAATTCCTCCGGGCTGATGTGATCTTCGAGGCGCGGGATGGCACCCTTGCGGCCCGATGAAAAGACGTCGGTGTGCAACGAAACCTCGCGTACATCACGGTGTTTGGAAATCACCCAGTAGCCGTCATCGGCGAATCCACCCACCGTGCGCGGCTGCGGGTTCCACCAGACTGGCGCCTCGCGACGCAGGGTCGCAAACTCTTCGTGTGGCATTCGTTCCCCGTACAACCCGGGATCGGTGAAATCGAATCCTTCCGGAAGGCCCAGCTCCGCAGCGCTTTTCATGGCGGTCACCAGAGGGGCACCGGAGTCTTGCCCAGGGGGTAGTAGCCGGGCACCTTCTCGCCCGAGAGGCCCCGCTGGATGCGTCTCTGCATTCCCTCGCTGAGCCTGCCCGCCTTGATCAGGTCCATGTAGAGGGCGGACACATGACCGAAGTCGAAGAAGTCGCGTTGCCAGTTCCATTGGCCGTTACCGCCATACCGGAACCAGCTGCCGCCGATACCGTAGATCTCGGACTCACCGCCGTTGGAGTCCGTGGCGATTTGCTTCCAGAACCCGATGACCTCACCCTGTCTGTCGTCGACGATCACCTTCTGATACGGGTATGTCCAGCCCTCCAGGCCCTCCATCTCCTGGCCGAGGGCGATATCCCGTATCTCGTCTATACCGACGCACATCACGTCTTCCTTGGGGCCGATGTTCCAGCCGTAGGTGGCATCGTCGGTGTAGAAGCGCGCCAATGGTTTCCAGTCACCGGCCTTTTCAGCGTCCAGATTGGCCTGTAGCCAGTCCGCGACAACGTCATCGAGTTCTTGGCGGGGGAATTCGGGCACAGTTGGCACTCCTAAAACTTTTCTGTGATGAATAGGGCTCTGGCGGGACATTCCTCGACGGCCCGCTCGATCTCGTCGCGAGCGTCGTCAGGCGGTTCTGGGTTCAGGATTTCGACGGTGCTGCGTTTGGGAACGCGGAAGTAGTCCGGGGCCTCCAGCTCGCACATGGCGTGCCCCTGGCATAGATCCCGGTCGACATCGATTCGGTAGGACATCAGGCACTCCGGCGGCGGTAACGAACTTTGGCCGGCTGGGCTAGCTGCACCACCATCTTGGAATGGTCGTTGTGGTACGAGTCGGCAGGCTGTGCCATCTCGAACTCATACTCGCGCAACAACACCGAGAAGATGGCCTTGATCTGCATGGTGGCGAACGCGGCGCCGACGCAGCGGTGCCGACCTGCGCCGAACGGTATCCAGGTCCAGCGATTGACGATGTCTTCCTGCCGCGGCTTTTCGTAGCGGTCCGGTACGAACCCGTCGGGATTGGGGAAGTCCTCGGCGATTCGGTTCGACACGGCGGGGGAGGCCGCCACCATGTCTCCGTCGTGGATCGGGAACCCGCCAACCTCGAATTCGCCCTTGGCGACCCGCATCAGGATGATCAAGGGCGGGTGCAGTCGCAGCGTCTCCTTGAGCACATTTTCCAGCTTCGGGATCTGGCGCAGTGCGTGAAAACTCACCTCGCTGCCATCGGCATACAGCTCGTTCAGCTCGTCAACGACCTGTGTCTGGATATCGGGGTGGCGCAGCAGTTCGATGAGCACCCACGAGGCAGTGCCCGAACTCGTATGGTGCCCGGCGAACATCATGGAGATGAACATCCCGGTGATCTCGTCGGCGGTGAAGCGAGGATTGCCCTCCTCGTCCTTGATCATGATCAGCACGTCGAGCATGTCGCGCTGACTCTTATCCGTCGGCGGGTTCGCGATCCGGTTGTTCATGATCTCTTGAACTAGCGCCACCAAGCCTTTTCGCGCTTCATCGCGCTGGCGGAAGCTCTCGATCTCCAGGTACGGGTCCACGTAGCACAACGGATCGGTGCCCTGCTCAAGCTGGTGGTATAGGTGGGCGAACCTGCCGTCTAGCTCGTCACGGAATTTCTTGCCAATCAGGCAGGCCGAGGACGTGTAGATGGTCAACTCGGCGAAGAAGTCGAGAAGGTCGATTTCACCGCTTTCTCCCCAGCGCGAGATCATCTGCCGGACTTCGTTTTCGATGGTGGTCGCGTGCCCCTTCATCTGTTCGCCGCGCAGCGCCGCGTTGTGCAGCATCTCCTTGCGGCGCTCCGGGTCGGCGTCGAATACCACCCCCTTGCCGAAGATCGGTGTCATGAACGGGTACGCCTCGGCCTGGTCCAGATCTTCGTCGCTGGACCGGAAGAAGAACTCGTTGGCTTCAGCTCCGGAGAGGAATACCACCTGTTTGTCGGCGAGTTGGAACGTGCCGACATTTCCGCACTCGTCCCGGATGCGTTTCATCAGCGCGATGGGATCGGTGCGGAATTCCTCCAGATGGCCGTACTGGTCCTCGCCGCCGGAGACGCGTGGAACGGTTGGGGTAGTCATGACGGCATGCCCTCCTCGCCGAGTTCAAGCTTCTGTTTGTCAGCCGGGGCGTTCCTCAACGGCGCCTCCGGCTGCACTTCCATTTCCGCGATATGTGCGCCCCTAGGGGTTTCGGCGACAAAGGTGACTGCACGCGCGATATCGGAGGGACGCAGAAAGTAGGAGTGCCGTGCCTGTCCCCAGGCTTTCCAGTCCTCCAGCATGGGGCCGACCTGTTCGGCGGAAAGCTGCCAGCCCATCGCGGTCAATGTCGGGCCGGGGTGCACAATCGAGGCCCGAACGCCGGTGCCCTCCAGCTCCATGCGCATGGTGTTCACCATGGCGAGCAATGCCGCCTTCGCTGCGCCATACGCGCCCATGTGCGGACGCTGGTGCAGCGCGACGTCGGACCCGATGAACACCACATCGCCGCGCTGCCGAGTCACCATGTCGGGGACGATCGCCGTGGCAAGCCGATTGGCACCCAACAGGTGCACCTGAATCTGCGCGGCGAAGGTGTCTGCGCTCATTTCATGGACCCGGCCCGGGTACATGTCGCCTGCGCCAGACACCAGCAGATCAATCTCACCCAGGGCATCAACACTCTCCGCGACAAAGGATTTCACGGAGTCGGCATCGGTGACGTCGAGAGGAAAGGCCACGGCCTCGCCGCCGTCGACCCGGATCTTCTCGACGAGCTCGGTCAGCTTGTCGACACGACGGGCGCCGAGCGCGACCGGAAATCCACGGCCCGCGAGCTCGATCGCCGTCGCCGCACCGATGCCCGAAGATGCTCCGCTGATGATTGATGGGCGCCGACGCGGGTGAGGCTCGAAACGGGGCATCAGCAGACCTCCACGGTGATGGGCAGATAGGCGAATCCACGGACATTGCTGGAATGCACACGTACGGCGGTACTCTCGTCGATCTCGTAGCGCTTGATCCGGGTGAACAGCTCGGTCAGGGCGACCTTGGCCTCCATGCGTGCCAGGTGCGCGCCGAGGCAGAAATGGGCACCGCTGCCGAAGCTCACGAGTTTGGCGCCGATCTCGCGTCCGATGCGATAGTCGTCGGCATCCTCGAACACCCGGTCGTCGCGGTTGGCAGAACCAGGAAGCAGCAGCAGGATGTCACCGGCGGGGATGGTCGTGTCGTACAACGTCATATCCTCGGCCACGGTGCGCGCGAGAATCTGGCTGGAGGTGTCATAGCGCAGCGATTCCTCAACCCACAGCGGTATCCGCTCGTGGTCTGCGTAGACGCCGGCGAGCTGATCGGGATTGCGGTGGCCCCAGTACACGGCGTTGGCCAGCAGCTTGGTGGTGGTCTCGTTGCCCGCGATCACCATGAGGAACAGGAAGGCGATCACTTCCTCGTCGGTGAGACGGTCGCCGTCGATTTCCGCCTGCAGCAGAGCGGACGTCAGATCGTTGGAGGGCTGACGTCTGCGCTCTTTGACCATGTCGATGTAGTAGGTCATGAGGTCGATCGAGGCCTGAATGGCCTTCTGTGGCACGTCGGCGACGCCATCCTCGCGATGCATGACGCCGTCGGCCAGTTCCCGGATGCGGGTGCGGTCGGGCTCGGGCACGCCCATCAGCTCAGAGATGACGTCCATGGGCAGCTTGCCGGCGTAATCGGCGATGAAGTCGAAGCTCTTGTGCTGCAAGGCCCTGTCCAAGTGCATGCGTGCCAGCGCGACGACCCGGTCCTCGAGTTCACGGATTCGCCGGGGAGTAAACCCCTTCGATACCAGCGTGCGCAGTCGAAGGTGCTCGGGGTCGTCCATCGCCAGGAACGACATCACCAGTTTGGCATGCGGCCCGAAGGAGGCCTTGTCCATCGAGACGCCGTTCGCATTTGACAGAGCCTCGCTGTTCCTGAAGCCCTGCAACACATCCTGGTGTCGCGACAGTGCCCAGAAGTTCAGCTCGTCGTTGCGATACAGCGGTGCCTCGTCACGCAATCGCCGGTAGTACGGGTACGGGTCTTCGTGGAAGTCGTAGTCGTACGGGTCGAACACCAATGAGGACATAGAGGCGGCTGTCATTCGTTCTTTCCCAGCATGAGATCCACCACGAAGGTGAGCTTGTCGGCGATCTCGTGATAGGTGAAGGTGCCGCTGCCCGCGTGCATGAGGGCGCCGAAGAAGGTCATCTCGAGGGCCGACACCACGCGTGGATCTGCGTCGGGTCCCATCGCCGAGCGGATCCTGCGGTGTATTTCCAGCCCGATCTTGTCGCGGACGGCCCGCACGGCTTCGTCGTTGTTGCTCAGTAGTGCGGTCGTGCATCCCGTCGCGATCTCGGGCTCGTCGGCAACCACCAATGCCAGGCTCCGCAGCGTCTTGGTGACTCGCGCGGACTGGCCGTCGTTGACGTCGGTGAAGTAGGGCGCTTCATGGATGAGATCGAGGTAGATCTCGGCGACGAGATGACTCTTGGAGGAGAAGTACGTGTAGGCGGTCGCGGGGGCGACCTTGGCGCGGGCCGCCACACCGCGGATCGTCAGATCCGAGTAGGTGGTCTCGCCGAGCATCTCCCGGCCCGCGGTGACGATCTTGCGAATCGTCTCCTCCTGGCGCCGGTTTCGGGGCGATTCACTTGTGAGGGTCACCACAGCTTCACTGGACACGTGTCCAGATTAGCGCCCGCGCCTCGCCTGGGCAAGATGCCTTGTGAAAAATGCTGTCCACCAATAATTTCTAAGCCTTCCCTGGCTCCGGTCTTGCCATGGTGGGATTTTGATGGTTATGGTTCACGGGTAGGGAATGGACAAGTGTCCAGATTCTTGGGATGAGGTGACATGGCGCTCCTGGCCGATGGCGACAGTGATCTGTTCATCGACGGAAAGTTGATTCCCGGAGGTGCCGGGCGGTTCCCGACGGTGAACCCGGCCACGGAAGAGGTGCTCGGCACCGCGGCCGACGCCGACATCGACGACATGAGTCATGCCATCGAGGCAGCGCGCCGTGCGTTCGACGAGACCGGCTGGTCACGGGATGTGGCTCTGCGCGTGCAGTGTCTCCGTCAGCTGCGCGATGGCATGAGAGCTCACATCGAGGAATTGCGAGAGCTGACCATCGCCGAGGTGGGGGCGCCTCGAATGCTGACCGGCGGTGCACAGCTCGAGGGGCCGGTGGACGATCTGCGATTCGCCGCAGATACCGCGGAATCCTTCGATTGGAACACCGATCTCGGTATCGCCGCGCCCATGGGCATCAAGACTCAACGCACTCTCGCGCGTGAAGCCGTCGGGGTGGTCGGGGCGGTGACACCGTGGAACTTTCCTCATCAGATCAACCTCGCCAAGGTGGGCCCGGCGCTGGCCGCCGGCAACACCCTGATACTCAAGCCGGCGCCGGATACCCCGTGGTGCGCAGCGGTGTTAGGTCGAATAATCGCCGAGCACACCGACTTTCCACCGGGCGTCTTCAACATCGTCACCTCCAGCGACCACCGCATCGGTGCGCAGCTGTCGACGGATCCCCGGGTGGACATGGTGTCGTTCACCGGCTCCACGGCGACCGGGCGTGCGGTCATGACCGACGCCGCCGCCACCGTCAAGAAGGTATTCCTGGAACTCGGCGGCAAATCGGCGTTCGTCGTGCTCGATGACGCCGACCTCGCTGCGGCCTGCTCGGTCTCCGCATTCACCGCGGCCATGCATGCGGGCCAGGGATGTGCCATCACCACCCGGCTTGTCGTACCGCGCACACGATACGACGAGGCGGTGCAAGCGGCCGCCGCGACGATGGGCTCGCTCAAGCCGGGGGATCCCACCAAACCGGGAACGATCTGTGGGCCGGTGATCTCGGCCCGCCAGCGTGACAGGGTCCAGTCCTACCTGGATCTTGCTGTCGCCGAGGGCGGCTCATTTGCCTGCGGAGGCGGACGGCCAGAGGGCAGGGACCGTGGATTCTTCATCGAACCCACCGTCGTCACCGGGCTGACCAACGACGCACGTGTGGCGCGCGAAGAGATCTTCGGTCCGGTGCTCGTGGTGATCGCCCATGACGGCGACGACGACGCCGTGCGGATCGCCAACGATTCACCGTACGGACTGTCCGGGACGGTGTTCAGTGGAGACGACGAGCGCGCGGCGCGAGTGGCATCCCGGCTGCGAGTAGGAACGGTGAATGTCAACGGCGGCGTCTGGTACTCCGCCGACGCGCCCTTCGGCGGCTACAAGCAATCGGGTAACGGCAGGGAAATGGGCGTCGCCGGTTTCGAGGAGTACCTGGAAACCAAAGTCATTGCAACGGCAGTGAAGTAGGAAGGATCACAACGTGAGTTCGACTGGGCAGTTCGAGGGCAAGGTCGCCATCGTCACCGGTGCCGCGCAGGGCATCGGTGAGGCGTACGCGCATGCGCTGGCACGCGAAGGTGCGGCGGTGGTGGTCGCCGATATCAACGCCGAATTGGGTGAGGGCGTCGCCAAGCAAATCGTCGCCGACGGTGGCAAGGCCATCTTCGCGAGTGTCGACGTCTCCGATCCTGATTCGGCAATAGTCATGGCGGACAAGGCAGTCACCGAGTTTGGTGGCATTGACTATCTGGTGAACAACGCGGCGATCTACGGCGGTATGAAGCTCGATCTGCTGCTGTCGGTCCCGTGGGATTACTACAAAAAGTTCATGAGCGTGAACCAGGACGGGGCGCTGGTGTGTACCCGGGCCGTGTACAAGCACATCGCCAAGCGCGGAGGTGGCGCCATCGTCAACCAATCCTCCACGGCGGCTTGGCTGTACTCGGGCTTTTACGGGTTGGCGAAGGTGGGCATCAACGGTCTGACGCAGCAGCTCTCGCGTGAGCTGGGTGGTCAGAAGATTCGCATCAACGCCATCGCGCCAGGGCCTACTGACACCGAGGCGACCCGCGGTACCGTGCCGGAGCAGTTCCGCAGCGAGCTCGTCAAGAACATCCCGCTGAGCCGCATGGGCACCGTCGACGACATGGTGGGCATGTGCCTTTTCCTGTTGTCAGATAAGGCTTCCTGGATCACCGGCCAGGTGTTCAACGTCGACGGTGGACAGATCATCCGGTCATGACGCAATCTGCCCTCACACTGGGGTACATCGGTCTGGGCAATATGGGTGCGCCCATGGCCCAGCGACTTGTCGACTGGCCCGGCGGTCTGACGGTCTTCGATCTGCGGACTGAGACCATGGCGCCGCTCGTCGAGGCCGGCGCACGCGCCGCGGACAACCTGGCCGATATCGCCGCTGCCGACCTCATCAGCGTCACCGTGCTGGACGACGCGCAGGTGCGTGAGGTGGTTGGGGAACTCGCGCCGAGAGTCAAGCCGGGCACCATCATCGCCATCCACTCCACCATCAGTGACACGACTGCGGTGCAGCTCGCCAAGGAACTGGCGCCCCAACAGATTCACGTCATCGACGCACCGGTGAGCGGTGGCGCCCCCGGCGCCCACAAGGGCGAGCTCGCCACCATGGTCGGCGCCGACGACGAGACGTTCGCACGGGTCAAGGAGCCCTTCTCAAAGTGGGCGTCGCTGGTGATTCATGCCGGTGCCCCGGGTGCGGGCACCCGAATGAAGCTGGCGCGCAACCTCCTACATTTCGTTGCCTTCACCGCGGCAGGGGAGGCGCAGCGCCTGGCCGAAGGTTGTGGCCTGGATATCACCGATCTGGGCAAGGTGGTGCGTCACACGGACGCCATCACCGGTGGGCCGGGCGCCATCATGTTGCGGGATACCACCGAACCGGTGACAGCGGACAGCTTCTGGCACCCGATCTTCACGCATGTGCGCGGTCTCGGTGAAAAGGATCTGAGCCTGGCCCTGGCGCTGGGCGAAGAGCAGTCCGTCCAGCTACCGCTGGCCTCGTTGGCCCGTGAGCGACTGGCCGCGAGTCTTGGTGTGCCACATGAGGAAGGGGCAAGTAATGGATGAGCTGCGCCGCAAGGGCCTGGACAAGATGAAAGAGGTCTACGGCTGGGACATGCCCGACCTGCCCGGCGACTACTTCAAGTACACCGCCGAGCATCTCTTCGGCACTATTTGGGATCGCCCGGAGCTGTCGATGCGTGATCGTCGACTGCTGCTCCTGGGCGCGGTAAGCGCCCTGGGGCTCGACGAGATTCTGGAGATCCAGACGGGTGCCGCGCTCAAGAACGGTGAGCTCACCGATGGCGAGCTGCGTGAGGTCGCGCTGTTCATCACGCACTACGTGGGGTGGCCACTCGGGCAACGGGTCAATAAGCATGTCGAGATGGCCATCGCCAAACGCGCGAAAGAGTCAAAGGGTGACTAGCCGATTCGCCGCGCTATCCCAGGGCCAGTTGGCGGTCCTGGTTCCGGAGCTACTGCTCATCGGTCAGCTGATCGATCGATCTGGAATGGCCTATTGCATACAGCATTTCGGGCGGGAGGAGATGCTGCAGGTCGCCATCGAGGAGTGGGCGTCATCGAGTCCGATCTACACCCGTCGCATGCAGAAGGCACTGCGGTTCGAGGGCAACGATGTGATCACCATCTTCAAGGGTATGCAGCTCGACATCGGGGCTCCACCACAGTTCATGGACTTCCGTTACACCGTGCATGACAGGTGGCACGGGGAGTTTCACCTTGACCACTGCGGTGCGCTGCTCGACGTCGAACCGCTCGGACCCGATTACGTGACGGGCATGTGCCACGACATCGAAGACCCCACCTTCGATGCGACGGCCTTTGCCACCAATCCGCATGCGCAGGTGCGCCCGATTCACCGGCCGCCACGCACGCCCGCAGACCGGCATCCGCATTGCGCGTGGACGGTGACCATCGACGAGTCGTATCCGGCGGTGTCCGGAATCCCGGCCCTGCACGTCGTCGGGGCATCGATAGCTGCCGGTTGGGAATTGGGCGGAATCGATCCGGCCGACGTGGGAGCTTCCGACTACGCCGGACCGCTGCTGTCCGACCTGGACTTCGGGGCGTTCTCACATTCGGCACTGGTGCGGATAGCCGACGAGATCTGCCTGCAAATGCATTTGCTGTTTCTGGGGTTCTCCATCGCGGTGCGTAAGCGGGCGTCCGATGCGGAGCTGGCCCGCACCGTGTGCACCCAGCAGCTCATCGGGCTCGCGGGCGTCGCGGCCGCGCGGATCAAGCACGCGTTGCAGATGCCGGACGGCATCGAGGGTGTGCTGCGGGTGCTGGAACTGCATCCGTTGTTGAGTCCCGTCGGATATGTGAACGCCGAGATCTCCGGCGGCCAGCTTCATGTGTGGCCGTCGCCCGCGCACGAGGATGCTGCCTGGATCTCGCTGTGTGGCCCCTCCGAAGTCAGGCCGTTGCAGGCCATTGCGACGGCGGTCGATCCGCATATCGGTGTGCAGGTGGCGGGAGACGCAGCGGATTGGGTGGCCTCGTTCGTCGAGCATGAGGGCGTTGACAAGCAACTGCCCGAGGTGATGATCGCCAATGTCAGCGGGGGGTCACGGTTCGTCTTCGAGCCGCGCAAGTCGCTGCCCCTGACGGTGGTCTGAGGCGCCGATGGCAAAGATCTCGAAAGGCGCCGCCCGGGTTCCGGTGCGGGTGCAGACCGCGAACGGCGTGGTGGAGGGCTTCCGCGATACCGGTGTGCATCGCTTTCGCGCCATACCGTACGCCGAGCCCCCGGTGGGTGCATTGCGTCTGCGCAGCCCGGCGCCCGCGCAACCCTGGGCTGGGGTGCTGCCCTGCGATTCCTGGAAATCGGCGTCCCCGCAGAAACGTATCTACGTACCGCTCTCGATCAATAGGTTCCAGGCGGTCAGCGAGGACTGTCTGACGGTGAACGTCACCGTCCCGGATGAGACCTTCGGGGAGGCTCTGCCGGTGATGTTCTACATCCACGGCGGCGCCTATGTTTTGGGCAGTTCCGCGTTGGCCTTATACGACGGCGCCGATCTTGCGCGGCGCGGCTGTGTTTTCGTCTCGGTGAACTATCGGGTAGGGGCCTACGGGGCCATCGACCTGTCCTCGCTGTCGGATGATCGGCACACCATCGACAGCAATCTGTACTTGCGCGATCTGGTGCTGGCGCTGCAGTGGGTGCGCGACAACGTAGCGGCCTTCGGCGGAGACCCAAACAGCGTCACGATCTTTGGAGAAAGTGCCGGGGCACATTGTGTCCAGATGCTGTTGACCGTTCCGGCGGCCGCCGGGCTGTTCCAGCGCGCGATCTGCCAGAGCACGCCCAGCGGAATGATCCACACCCGGGATGAGGCGGCGGCCACAGCGCGCCGGCTCGTCGAGTATCTCGGTGTCGACATCCGCAGCGCCGCCGGGGCGGTCGTCAATGCCAGGCCGCGTGATCTCGTGCGGGCGACACACCGGCTGCTCACCGCGAAAACCCGGGAGTCGACCTTCTCGCTGGGTGTGGGCCCCAGCATCGACGGTGAGGTCGTACCCGATGACCCGATCGCGATGATGGAATGTGGTGAGGCGCATCGGGTCCCACTCATCATCGGGTACAACGCGGAAGAGGCCCGGTTGTTCAACCGACTGCTGACCCGGGTGATGTCGTTGTCCCGGTTCGACGCACGTGCTGTGGCGGGAACTCTCGGTGCCCTCGGCCCCGAGGCCGCGAAGCGGGTGATCAGTTCCTACGAGGGCTATCCGTCCAAGGCTGCTTTGGTGCGTCTCTTGGGGGACGCGATGTTCGGCTCGGAGGCCTGGCGCGTGGCGCAGGCGCACAGCCATCACTCGTCGGTCTACTTCTACCGGTACGACTACGCGCCGCGCCCGTTGCGGCGTTTCGGGCCGGGGGCTGCCCACGCGACGGAACTGTTCGCGGTGTTCGGCCTCTTCAAGCGCTGGCCCGCGTTGGCCGGGAAAAGAGATATGCAGGACGCGTTGGCGCTCACCGAGGACATTCAGAGCCGTTGGCTCGCGTTCTCACGCACGGGCATCCCGGGCACCGAATGGCCGGTCTACAGGGAGCCGGAGCACGCCGTCATGGTGTTCGACCAGCATCGGCGTATCGACCTGGACCCGCATCGTGTGCAGCGGGAGTTGTGGCGCGATCTCAGCCGCGCAGCCTGAGCGGTCCTCGCGGGAACTTGCCGGGAGACTGCTGCTTTGACGGTCAATGCCGCTGCTCAGGATGAATTCGACCGCCAGCTCGCCCATCTGACTGAACGTGGATACCCAGTCGACGACTGCGCCCCGGAGCTTCGTACTCGGGTCGCTGATCTCCCGCCGTCCACCGTCGATCCCGCCGATCACATTCCGTTCATCTTCGTCGTCACCGGAACCAGCTACGAGCAGACGGCGCCGTTGATGAGCCTGAATGGGCGCAACGTTTTTCACGTCATGGATGACGGCGACGCCGAGGTGTACCAACCGATCGTGGACATCCCGGGTCGGGCCTACCTGCTCTCCGATATCGACACCGGGAGCGAGTTCTGCGATGTGACACCGGAGCGGGCACTGGAGACGATCACCGCGCGCACGCTCTCCGCTGACGATCGATGAGGGCATCATTCTGGTGATGATGCGGTCGGGCATGTTGCGCAAGAACAAGTGCTTCTCGCTGGCCGCCTCGCGGGGGAAAGGACAGCGGGTGCCCGCGATCTGGATATCCGATCGGCGCCCGAAACTCGGATGGTGCTGGGATCGCAATCCGCATACCTGGTTGGGCACCGCCTCATGCGGTGCGAGGGTTGCCCTTGGGTCGCTTCGTCGCGGTCACTGGATGTGATCAACGCGCACCTGTCACACTATAAGTAATGGTGGCGATGTCGGCACTGGTTTTCGGACTCAGCTGGTGGCTGGGTCTGTATCTGCTCGCGCGCAATCCCCGCAAGCCCGTCCTGGTCCTCGCCGCGATCGGACTGATCGGCTACTCCGTTGTCGTCGCACTCGACGCCATCCGGGTTACTCCGGGATCCGATGCCGAACTGCTGGGCCGCATCGAGGTTTTCACCGCAATCATCCCGAGCGTCGCCTGGCTGCTGGTGCTGCTTGAACTCACCAACACCGGGGATCGGTGGCGTGATCGCGCCGCGATGGCCATCCCCGGTGTCGTCCTGGCGGTCGTGCTGCTGGTGGGGGCGTCGCTGGCCGGAACCATCGCCGGTCCCGCCCAACTCGGGCACTGGATCATGTTCTGTGCCAATGGGACCGCCGCCATCGGTGCGGCGATCTTGTTGTTCCGCCGACGTGCCTCGATACCCGGTTCGGCGCGGGGCGTCGTCCTGGTCGCCACCATGTTCTTCACCCTCGGCGACGCGCAGCTGATCATCCCGCTCGGCATCCTGCCGAGCTGGCTGGCGTTGGCGTCGACAGGTTTCGATCTGGTATTGCTCGGTCTGGGTGTGGCGCTCTGGGACGCCTTCGACGAGGGGCAGGCCCTGCGCGGT
Organism: Mycobacterium sp. D16Q14; assembly: GCA_002013415.1. Lineage (GTDB taxonomy): Bacteria > Actinomycetota > Actinomycetes > Mycobacteriales > Mycobacteriaceae > Mycobacterium. The sequence continues at coordinate 334,955 of MAEX01000001.1, read as the reverse complement.
GACATGCTGCGTTCGTTCGTCGCCTCCATTCTGGTCGGGGCATTGTTCGGCGCCCAGGCCATGATCGGCATCGCCGTCGTCGGTCAATCGGTCGCCCTGGTGGTCCTGTTGTTCACCAGCGTCGCCCTGGCCATCTGCATCCAGGTGCAATCGGGCCCCTTCGCCGACTTCCTTGACCGCCTGGCCTTCTCGCGCTCTCCCCAGCTGCGCCACGATCGTTCCGAGCTGCGTAACACCGAGGCCGCACTACCGCTGAAATCAGCATCGCCCATCGACGGCGTCGACGACGAAACGTTCACCCGCCTGACTCGCCGGGCTTTGAGCCATTATGGCGACCTGGCCAAACTCGTCGCCAGCCCGCTGACATCGCTGCCCGCCATCGATGAACGCCTCACCGATCGTGGCGCCTCCGATCAGCCTGTCGAGCGTGCCAACGAGCTCAGGGCGGTGCTTGCCGAATCCATCTCACGGCTCAAGCCGCGGGAGGACGGGGATTTCGGCACCACCGATCAATGGCGCTACTACAACGCGCTGTACTTCCCGTACGTCATGGGCGTGCGGGCGTACGCGCGGGGTGCGACCGCCGCAGGACTGGACCCGGTATCGCGTCAGGCGTGGCAGTGGCTGGTCACCGAGGTGCCGCAGCGTTCGTTGCACAACTGGCAGAACGCCGCGGCCAAACTCATCGCCGCGGATCTGCGCGCACGGACCGTCCCGGTGCCCAATGGTGTTCGCACCAACGGTTCATCACCAGTTTCGCGGTAGCCGTCCCCGTTCGCGCCGCCAGCCCGCGTGGCTGCCCGGATGCCATCTCCACGATGTCGGGATGAAGGGCCACACCAGTGGCACGGCGCGCAAAAGCGCGCGGTAGGCCGTCTCGTCCGCCAGGTTCCAGCGGATCCCAAAACGCTTGCGTACCTGGGGCGGCAAGCCGCCGTAGATGGTGAGTCTCAGCGGTGGCGCCAACGCCATGCGCATCGGTGCGGTGGGCAAGGCGAGTTTCGCGGCGGGCTTCAGATAGGGCGCCACCGGTAGGTACGGGGACTTGCTCATATCGGGGACGGCACGTCCCTCGATGACCTTCATCAGATAGTCGGCCGCAGGGTTGGGGGCGAGCACCTCGTCGCAGTATCGATCCCACTCCTGTTGGAACGCGTCTCTATTCGGTGGCAGTGGCTGCTCACTCATCGCGTACCGGCGATACCATTCGACACCCTCTTGGTAGAGCTGCTCACGTTCGGCGTCGGTGAGCCGGTAACGGGAGTACCTGTCGATGGTCTGTTCGACCATCACCTGAAACGTCGCATGGGCCCACCAGAAGGTCGTCGGGTTCAGCGCGTGATACCGGACGCCGTCGGGCTGGATGCCCTTGATGTCGCGGTGAAAGTCCCGCACCGTCATGCCGGTGCCGGCCGCGGGATCGTCGTACACGGTGCCAAGGATCGGGGGTAACGAGCGGAACACCCTGTCCACGGGGTCTGCGAAGAAGTTCGAGTGCTCGATCAGTGCGTAGCCGATGGCGGGATCCATCGTTTGCAGGAGCCCGGCGGTGCCGCCGGTGAGGGCGATGCGCATATCACCGGCCCAGCGCCATAACAATGAACGACTGCCCAGCTGAGCACCGGGTGCGATAGAGATGACATCCGCTGTTGTCATCCTCAGATGATGGCACAGCGCGCGACGAATTTGGCAGGAATTGGCAGTGCCGAATGTCGAGATGGCAGTGCATGAGCGGCAATGTGGGTCGTGCCAGCTTTCGCACAGAGCTTTCTCCCAAGGAGTCCCCAATGTCCATAGCTTCAGAGAACGCCTCGGTACTTCGCACACGCTTCGCCCAACCCGACTCGCTCCTGCGATTTGGAATCGGCCTCGACGGCATCGCCACCGGTGCGGTTGCCGTCGTCCTCCTGATCGCCGCGAAATGGCTGGTCGAGCCGCTCGGTCCCTCGCTGGGATTTCAGGTGGCGCATGCCGCCGCCCTCATCGGATACGGGGTGCTTGCGTTCGTCTTGAGCCGAGCCGACAGGTCCAAGCTCGGCACGATCGGCGTTGTCTACATCGCCGGCAACCTGTTGGCGACCGCGCTCTACGTGTTGGCGGGCGTCATGACATGGGTGCCGCTGACCACCGCAGGCGTGACTCTGTGCATCGTGTTCGGTATCTACACCGCCGTCATGGCGGACATCCAATTCCTCGGACTACGGCGCCTGCGCTCCGCGTAGCCGCCCACATGCTCACCCGATTCCGAGGTGAGCCGGTGCCGGGCCATCTATTGGGTGGCCCGGCACCAACATGTCTAGACCGGGGTCAGCGGCAAGCGCAGCGCGCCGGCTGCGGACTCCGGAACCGTCGGACGGTTGGGCTGCACCGGGAAGACGCGCTTGTAGGGCGAGCCCAGCGCCGGCCGCGGATCGAGCTCACCCTTGTTGGGCCAGAACGCCATTGCGCGTTCGGCTTGGGCGGTAATGGTGAATGACGGATTCACCCCCAGGTTGGCCGAGATCGCCGAACCATCGGAGACATACAGCCCGGGATATCCGTAGACCCGTTGGTACGGATCGATCACGCCGGTCTCGGGAGAATCACCGATGGGGCAGCCGCCGATGAAATGCGCCGTCAGCGGGATGTTCATCGAATCCAGGTGGGTGCTGCCCGCGTATCCGTCGACCTTCTCGGCCATTCGGCGCGCGACATCGTGCGCGACCGGGATCCAATCCGGATTCGGTTCTCCCGAGCCCTGTTTGGTGGTCATCTTCTTGCCGAACAGCCCGCGCTTGAGATAGGTGGTCAGCGAGTTGTCTAACGACTGCATCACCAGCACGATGATGGAGTGCTGCGCGGCGCGGTAGGGGAACATTGATCGGAACACCATGGCAGGGTGCCGCACGTTGGCCAGCCAGGTGCGCGCGAAACGCCACGGGCCGCCGTCAACCATGTTGGTGCCCAACATGCTGAGGAACGTCGAGCCTTCCCCATATCGGACCACCTCGACATGGGTGTTGGGTTCAGGGTGGATCGACGAGGTAATGGCGACGCCTTGCGAGAAGTCATCGCGGGTGGGGGAATAGACGATGGGCACGGATTCGGAGTTGGTGCGTGTCTGTTCGCCCAGACGATCCGACAGGTTGGGCAGCGACCCTGAATCCTTGAATTTGTGCAGCAGCCGCTGGGTTCCCAGCGATGCCGCCGAGAACACCACATGCTGTGCGGTGAACGTGCGCTTCTTCTTGCGTACCAGCCGCCCGGTCTGTTTGGTGCTGACCGCATAGCCGTCACGATCCTGCAGGGGCCGCACGTCGAGCACCTCGGTCAGCGGATGTATTTCTGCGCCAGCGTGTTCCGCGAGATACAGGTAGTTGGTCTCGGTGGTGTTCTTGGCGTTGTGCTTGCAGCCGGTCATACAGGCCGCACAGCCGATGCACCCGGCGCGTTCGGGGCCGGCGCCGCCGAAGTACGGATCCGGCACGGTCTTGCCGGGCTCATCGCCGAAGAAGACGCCCACATTGGTGGGGTGGTAGGTGTCCTCGACGCCCAGGTCCTTGGCCACGGCCAGCAGCACCTCGTCGGGAGGGGTCGTGTGCGGAGTCTGCGCGACTCCGAGCATTCGGCTGGCCTGGTCGTAATAGGGCGCCAGTTCGGACTTCCAGTCGGTGATATGCGCCCATTGCTTATCGGTGTAGAACTGCTCCAGCGGCTCATACAGGGTGTTGCCGTAAATCAGCGATCCACCGCCCACACCCACCGCGCTGGCGATGAAGGTCTTGCCCAACACGGTAAGTCGCTGCGGTCCGAAGCACCCGAGCGCGGGTGCCCACATCGCCTTGCGAACGTGCCAGTTGTTAGGGGGAAAATCCTCGCGTTTCCAGCGTTTCCCCATATCTAGTATGCCGACTCGGTAGCCCTTTTCGGTGAGGCGGAGGGCCGCAACGCTCCCACCGAAACCGGACCCGATGACGACTACGTCGTAGTCATAGTCCATGGCGGTCAACCTACTGGTTGGTCGTGAGCTGTGGGGTGAAATCAGCCTTGCGCTTGGGCTAACGCGGCGCGCATCTTCTCGTGTAGCAGATTGATGGCCTGCAGCGGACGGATCATGACCTTGAACTCCACGATCTTGCCGGCATCGTCGCAGGTGATGATGTCGACTCCGTTGATGTACTTGCCGTCCACGGTCGCCTCGAACTCGAGTACCGCGGTGTTCCCGTCCAGGACTTCCTTGGTGTAGTGGAAGTTGTTGTCCGGTCCGGCAAGCGTGGCGAAGGCGGCCAACAAGTACATGGCGGTGATCTGCTTGCCCTGCTGCGGGGTGAACACCACGGGGGAGTAGAAGGCCGCATCCTCTGCCAGCAGGTCGTTGAGCGCTTCCGGGTTGGCGCCGGAAATGATGCCGTGCCAGGTTTCAACCACGTTGTTGATCATGCGCCGAATATACCATTCGGTCTACTTCGCGCAAGACGACCTATAGCTTGCGCAGGCGCAGCCGGTTGATCGAGTGGTCGGCATCTTTGCGTAGCACCAGCGTCGCGCGTGGCCGGGTCGGCAGGATGTTCTCCAGCAGGTTCGGCAGGTTGATCGAATGCCAAATCTCCTGTGCGGCAAGGGTTGCTTGCTTATCGGACAGCTTGGCGTAGTGATGGAAATGTGAGGAAGGATTTGCGAATGACGTGGAGCGCATCGCGAGGAATCGGGAGATGTACCACTGTTCGATGTCTTCGATGCGCGCGTCCACATAAATCGAGAAATCGAACAGGTCCGAGACCATCAGCGTCGGGCCGGTTTGCAGTACGTTCAGGCCTTCAAGAATCAGGATATCGGGTTGCTGCACAACGTGTTTCTCGTTCTTGATGATGTCGTACAGCAAGTGCGAGTACACCGGGGCGGTGACCTCATGCGCCCCCGATTTGACCTCGGTAACGAATCGCAGGAGTCCGCGCCTGTTGTAACTCTCAGGAAAGCCCTTGCGGTGCATGATGTTCCGTCGAGACAGCTCGGCATTGGAGTAGAGAAATCCGTCGGTGGTCACCAGGTCCACCCGGGGATGGTGGTCCCAGCGCGCGAGCAGTGCCTGCAGTACGCGGGCCGTTGTCGACTTGCCGACCGCGACGCTGCCCGCCACTCCAATGACGAAGGGGACGAGACGGTCCGGGTGTTGATCCCCGAGGAAGGTGGCGGTGGCGGCGAACAAGCGCTGCCGGGCGGCCACCTGGAGATGGATGAGACGAGCGAGCGGCAGGTAGACCTCGGCGACCTCGGTCAGGTCGATCTGTTCGCCCAGACCGCGCAGGCCGATGAGCTCTTCCTCGGTGAGGACCAGCGGCGTGGATTTACGCAGCGCGCGCCACTGTTTCCGGTCGAACTCCACATAGGGGCTCGGCTCGCTCAGCCGCGGCATCGATGCGCCGCTCGCAAGAAGGAAGAGTGCGTGGATGGGCCGCTTGCGCGAAGACCAACACTCATAGTGGCAAGTCTTGCAGGAACCCTTCGTGAACGCGGCACTAGGGTTGTGTGACATGGGCGATAACGGCGCATCGAAGAATGGTGTCGTAACCGAATACCTGCTGCTCGGGCTGCGATTTGACCGCATCGAAAGTGGCTACGTCGACTCGTTCACGGGCGACCCGGCGCTGCGGCAGCGTGTCGAGAATGAGCCCACTCCCAATCCGGCCGACCTCGCACGGCAGGCGAGTGCGCTGCGCGGAGAGCTGGCCGCCAGCGACCTGGACGGGGTGCGTAAGGCGTTCATCGACACCCACCTGAAGGCACTGGCCTGCGCCGGGCGCAAGTTCGCGGGCGAGGACATCGGATTTGTCGACGAAGTGCATGACTACTTCGATGTGCGCATCGCGAAGGGCGACGAGGAGCGCTATGAGCAAGCGCATGAGGCCCTCGATTCTGTTCTGCCGGAGGGCGGTTCGCTGCTGGAACGGAAAACCGCCTATGACCGGTCTCAGGAGATCGACCCGAACCGCCTGCAGGAATGTGTGGACGCTTTCTCCAGTGCACTGCGTGACCGGGTGCGTGCGGAGTTTCCGCTGCCCGACACCGAGACGGTGACCTACGAGGTCGTCAGCGACAAACCCTGGTCGGGGTTCAACTACTACGAGGGCAACTACCGCTCGACGGTCGCCGTCAATTCCGATCTCAAGCAGTATCTGAACAACGTGCCGGCTCTGATCGCCCACGAGTCCTACCCCGGGCACCACACCGAGCACTGCCGCAAGGAAGCCGGCCTGGTGCACCTGGGAGACCAGCAGGAACAAACCATCTTCCTGGTCAACACGCCGCAGTGCCTGATGGCCGAGGGGCTCGCCGATCTCGCTCTCTACGCGGCCGTTGGTGAGGACTGGGGGCTGTGGGCCCAAGAGATCTACGCCGACCTCGGGCTGCGCTTCGACGGCGAACAAGCCCAGGCCATGGGGCGGGCACGGGCCGGGCTGATCAACGTGCGCCAAGACGCGGCGCTGATGCTGCATGACGAGCACCGTGACGTCGAAGACGTGATCGCATTCCTGAAACGCTGGCTGCTGGTCCCCGATGAGCGTGCCCGGCACATGCTCACATTCCTGTCCTCGCCGCTGTGGCGGGCATACATCTCCACCTACGTCGAGGGCTATCAACTGTTGAAGGGGTGGCTGGATCGTCGTCCGCCGGAACAGTCCCTCACGACCCGCTTCGGGCGGCTGCTGGACGAGCCCCTGGTGGCGTCCACCTTGGTATAGGCGCCTACTAGGCTGAGGGCCATGACGACTTCAGCTTCCAGCGACATTGCGCAGGGCGCGCAGTACGCCGAGACCGCCAGCGCCGCGTACCGTTCGGCCCTGGAGGTCATCGAGACCATCGAACCGCGGATCGCGGACGCGACCCGCAAAGAGCTTGCCGACCAACGCGATTCGCTCAAGCTGATCGCCAGCGAGAACTACGCCTCGCCTGCCGTGTTGCTCACCATGGGCACCTGGCTCTCCGACAAGTACGCCGAGGGCACCATCGGCCATCGCTTCTACGCCGGTTGCCAGAACATCGACACCGTCGAGGCGCTGGCCGCCGAGCATGCCCGCGAGCTGTTCGGTGCGCCCTACGCGTACGCCCAGCCGCACTCCGGAATCGACGCCAATCTCGTTGCCTACTGGGCAATCCTGGCCACTCGGGTGGAGGCGCCGGCGCTCGCAGAGAAGGGTGTGCGCAACGTCAACGACCTGTCCGAGACTGATTGGGAGGAGCTGCGCCATCAGTACGGCAACCAGCGTCTGATGGGTATGTCACTGGACACCGGCGGCCACCTCACCCACGGCTTCCGCCCGAACATCTCGGGCAAGATGTTCCATCAGCGCAGCTACGGCACCGACCCGGAAACCGGGTTGCTGGACTATGACGCGCTGGCCGCGGCCGCACGCGAGTTCAAGCCGCTGGTGCTGGTGGGTGGCTACTCCGCGTACCCGCGCCGGGTGAACTTCGCCAAGATGCGTGAGATCGCCGACGAGGTGGGTGCCACCCTGTTCGTGGATATGGCGCATTTCGCCGGCTTGGTCGCCGGAAAGGTGTTCACCGGCGACGAGGACCCGGTGCCGCACGCCCACATCACCACGACCACCACCCATAAGTCACTGCGCGGCCCGCGTGGCGGCCTGGTGCTGGCCACCGCCGAGTACTCCGATGCCGTCGACAAGGGCTGCCCCATGGTGCTGGGCGGACCGCTGTCGCACGTGATGGCCGCCAAGGCTGTCGCTCTGGCCGAGGCGCGCCAGCCCTCGTTCCAGGCGTACGCGCAGCGCGTCGCCGATAACGCCAAGTCGCTCGCCGAGGGCTTCCTCAAGCGCGGCGCGCGCCTGGTCACCGGCGGCACCGACAACCACCTGGTGCTGCTCGACGTGCAGTCCTTCGGGCTCACCGGGCGCCAGGCCGAGTCGGCCCTGCTCGACGCGGGCGTCGTCACCAACCGCAACGCCATCCCGGCCGACCCCAACGGCGCCTGGTACACCAGCGGCATCCGGTTCGGCACCCCGGCACTCACCAGCCGCGGATTTGACGGTGACGAGTTCGACAAGGTGGCCGAGCTCGTCGTCGACGTGCTGTCCAACACCGAGGCCGACGGCACCTCGAAGGCCAAGTACACGCTTGCCGACGGTGTCGCGGACCGCGTGAGGGCCGCTTCGGCCGAATTGCTGGCGGCCAACCCCCTGTATCCGGGCCTCACGCTCTAGGGTCTTTAGTCATCACAACTAGTCCCCCGCAAGCGGGAGGTATCCCCAGCAAAAGCCCCCGGTACGCTGGTGTTTCGGGGGCTTTTGCGTCTGCCCGTTAAGGGTCGCGTGGCGATTTCACATTTCCTACGCGTCCGGTTACTGTTACCGCATGGCACAGAAACCTGTACCCAATGCGTTGACTCTTGAGCTGACGGACGTCGTCGCCGAGAACATCGATCGCCATCGCGACACGGCGGAGCTTTGGTACTCCCATGAGCACGTCCCCTATGACGAGGGTGAGAACTTCGCCTTCCTGGGTGGACGCGACTGGGAACCCTCTGACGTCAAGCTGCCCAAGGCTGTCGTCGACGCCATCCAGATCCTGCTGATCACCAAGGACAACCTGGCGGGTTATCACCGCGAGATGGTCGAGCATTTCTCGCTGGAGATCATCCCGTGGGCGGATTTCATCGGTCGCTGGACCGCCGAGGAGAACCTGCACGCCATCACGCTGCGCGAATACCTCGTGGTGACCCGTAATGCCGATCCCAGCGGCGATGAGGACACCCGGCTGGCTCACGTCATGAAGGGCTACCGGGCCGACTCGTACAGCCAGATCGAGACGCTGGTGTTCAACGCGTTCTTCGAGCAGATGCACGCGGTGTTCGTACAGAACCTCGCCGCGCTGACCGACGATGACGTGCTCAAGGGCCTGCTCGCGAACATCGAGAAGGACGAGCGTCGTCACGAGCAGATTTACAGCAACATTGTGCTCGAATGCCTGCGTCTGCACCCCGAGGACACCATCGCGGCCATCAAGGCCCGCGCCGCGGAACTGCAGGTCATCGGCGCCGACATCGACGGTTACGAGGACAAGGTCGCCTCCGTGGCTGAGGCCGGAATTATCGACGAGGTCACCGTGCAGGACGTGGTTCGCGAACTCACCGACAAGTGGGGCGTGACCGAGCGGCTCTAAAGCTTCGCCGAGTGTCGCCCTCTGCGGGGGCACTTGTGTACTCGTGTGACGAGCCGACACTCGCGCGAAATGCGCGTTAACCCGGTGTTAGTCAACACGCTCGATTCGGTGCGCGGCATCTGCCCGTAGGTGCGAGTAGCGTCAAAAGCGATGGCTAGCGACATGCTTTGCTATCCGGGAGGTACTGATCGTGGCGAAAACGACAGGACCGGCCCCGGTCCTGATGTGGACGGTCTCATGAGGCGTCCACACACGGTACCGACCGCGTCCACGACAGATCGCGTGTGGTGCCGCACGGATGTCAGGAGCGCTCGGTGACTGCTTCAATGAACCCTGGGACAATCCGTACCTATGTGCTCGACACCTCGGTGTTGTTGTCTGACCCTTGGGCCACAAACCGATTCGCCGAACATGAGGTAGTGATCCCGCTGGTGGTGATCAGTGAGCTGGAAGGCAAACGTCACCATCACGAGCTGGGTTGGTTCGCCCGTACCGCGTTGCGGATGCTCGACGATCTGAGGCTGGAGTATGGCCGTCTCGATCAGTCGATTCCTGTTGGGACACAAGGTGGTTCGCTTCATGTCGAGCTGAATCACACCGATCCCTCGGTGCTGCCTGTGGGCTTCCGCACCGACTCCAACGACTCTCGGATTCTGGCGTGCGCACTCAACCTCGCCGCCGAGGGCAAGCTGGTTACGTTGGTGAGCAAGGACATTCCGCTGCGTGTCAAGGCCGGTGCGGTGGGCTTGGCTGCCGACGAGTACCGGGCTCAGGACGTGGTGAACTCGGGCTGGACGGGCATGACCGAGCTGGACACCGCTCCTGACGTCATCGACTCGCTCTTCGAGGCCGGTGAGGTCGATCTGGAGGCGGCGCGAGATCTACCGTGCCACACTGGAATCCGGCTACTCGGCGGCACCTCGAGCGCACTTGGCCGAGTCAACGCGGAGAAGCGGGTGCAGCTCGTGCGCGGTGATCGTGAAGTCTTCGGACTGCGCGGGCGCTCCGCGGAACAGCGTGTGGCACTGGACATCCTGCTCGACGAGTCGGTGGGCATCGTCTCTCTCGGCGGCAAGGCGGGTACCGGTAAGTCGGCCCTGGCGCTGTGCGCCGGACTCGAAGCGGTGCTCGAGCGGCGTAGCCACCGCAAGGTTGTGGTGTTCCGTCCGCTGTACGCAGTCGGCGGTCAGGAGCTGGGCTATCTGCCGGGCAGCGAGAGCGAGAAGATGGGCCCGTGGGCGCAGGCCGTCTTCGACACCCTCGAAGGACTGGCGTCACCGGCGGTCATCGAAGAGGTGCTCTCGCGCGGCATGCTCGAGGTGCTCCCACTCACGCATATCCGTGGACGGTCCCTACATGACTCCTTTGTGATTGTCGACGAGGCGCAATCCCTGGAGCGCAACGTGCTCCTGACGGTGCTGTCGCGGCTGGGCAGCGGCTCGCGAGTGGTGCTCACTCACGACGTCGCGCAGCGTGACAACCTGCGTGTCGGTCGTCACGACGGTGTGGCCGCGGTGATCGAGAAGCTCAAGGGCCATCCGCTGTTCGCGCACGTCACGCTGGTGCGTAGTGAGCGTTCACCCATCGCCGCGCTGGTCACAGAGATGCTGGAGGAGTTCGGGCCCGGGCTCTCCTCTTGAACTGACGGTTACGCTGTGGGGCGTGCTATCCAAGCGTGATGTCTTTCGGTGGACGATGGTCGCGGCCGCTGTGGGAAGTTTGATCGCGGCCGCGATCGTCGTCACCGATAAGCAGCGCGCCCTGGACGAGCCGGTGGACTGTCAACGCGAGAAGTGCGTGGCGCTGACATTTGATGACGGGCCGAGCCCATTCACCGACCGGCTGCTGGAGATCCTGCGAGCCAATGGCGCGCACTCGACCTTCTTTGAAATCGGCAACAAGGTCCAGCGCGATCCTGCGGGCGCCAAGCGGGTCGTGGACGCCGGCATGGAGCTGGGCAGCCATACCTGGGAACACCCCAACATGACGACGATCCCGCCGGAGGCAATCGCGGGCCAGCTGAGTAAGGCCAGCGACGCCATCGAAGCGGCCACGGGTCAGCGCCCCAAGCTGTTCCGCACCGCGGGTGGCCTGATCAACGATCAGGTTCTGGCCGAAGCCAAGAAACAGGGCCTGGCCGATATCAACTGGGATGTCATCCCGTTCGACTGGGCCAACGACTCGAACACCGATGCCAGCCGGGCCATCCTGATGTCACAGATCAAGCCGGGGTCCGTGGTGCTTTTCCACGACACGTATTCGAGCACAGTGGATCTCGTCGAGCAGTTCCTCCCGGTGCTCAGGGCCAACGGCTACCACGCGGTGACCGTCACGAAGTTACTTGGCCCGCGCGAGCCCGGCAGCAGTTACGGAAGCCGGGACAACGGTCCACCTGTGAACCTCCTGAAAGACATTCCGGCATCGGAGATTCCGCCGCTGCCGAACACGCCGTCCCCGCTGCCCGCGACAAATATCCCCATCACGGACCTGCCCAACCAGGGTGCGGGTGGGCCGGCCGTCGGGCAATAGGGGTGCGTCTCGTCGCTTTGGCGTTGATCACGGCACAGCTTGTCGGACCCGCCAGCGTCGTGCTTCCCACACCGCAGCGCTACTCGGCGACGATCAGCCGAGACGAACGTGGTGTCCCACATGTCAGCGCCGATGATTGGGGCTCACTGGGTTACGGCACCGGGTACGCATTCGGTGAGGATCGTGCCTGCACCCTGATCGACCAGATTGTGAAGATGCGCGGTGAGCGCAGTAAGTGGCTCGGGCCGGGCGCCAACAATCGGAACGTCGATATGGACTTCGGCTACCGCCACCTGAAACTGTGGGAGAACGCCCCCCAGCGCTGGGCCAACCAGCCGGCCAGGGTGCGCGAACTGGTCGACGGTTACGTCGCGGGGTTCAACGAGTCATTGTCGGTCAACGGCGTGAACGGTGGCTGGTGCGATGGCGCCGGGTGGGTGGGGCCTATCACCGCGCAGGACTTGTACGCGCATTTCTCCGATGTCGTGATGACGGTGTCCAGCATCTCCATGATCACCGAAATCGGCCGGGCACAACCGCCTTCAGGTGCGTCGGCGCCCCGCCCGGGCACATTGCCCGCTCCGCCGCGGATGGGTAGCAATGGATGGGCCCTGGGCTCGGAACGTTCCAGCACCGGCGGCGGGCTGTTGTTGGCCAACCCGCACTACCCATGGACGGGCGAGAACCGTCTCTGGGAGGCGCACCAGAGCATCCCCGGACAGCTCAACGTCTACGGTGTCGGATTGTCCGGAATGCCTTTGGTGCAACTCGGATTCACCGATGCGGTGGCCTGGACGGCCACCGTGGCAGCCGGGCGCCGCTTCGCGCTGTACCGCTACGACCTGGATCCGTCGGACCCCACCGCCTACTACGTCGACGGCCGGCGCCAGGTGATGACGCCCGACCCCATCACCATTGACGTGGCCGGCGAGCACGGCATCTCGTCGATGAGCCGCACCCTCTACTCCACCAACCACGGGCCGGTGGCCGACGTGGATACCGTGGGCTGGACCCGGGCGCAGGCCATCGCGGTAGCCGATGCCAACGCCGATACCAACACCATGCTGTCGCAATACCTGGGCATGGCCACCGCAGGTTCTATGGATGAGTTCCAGGATGTGTTCCGGGCTCATCGCGGTGTGCCATGGATGAATACCGTCTCGACGAGCGCTGACGGGCGCGCCTGGATCGTCGATAGCTCAGCGACACCCAACCTGTCCAAGGAAGCCCTTGCCGCGTGGGCGATCGACCGCGAAAAGCCGGGGCTGATCAGGGACGCGTATCGCTCCGCGGGCCTGGTGGTGCTCGATGGATCCCGGTCGCTCTTCGACTGGGCCAACGATGAGAATGCCGCCGCACCCGGGCTCATCGGATACGACCACATGCCGCAGCTGGAGCGGCGCGACTACGTCTTCAACGCCAATGACAGCATGTGGCTTGCTCACCCGGATCATCTGCTTACCGGCTATCAGCCCCAGCAGGGCGGCGAGGGGTGGATGCTGTCACCCCGGACCAAGACCAACGCGCGGCTGCTCGCGGGCAACAGTGGCAAGTGGTCGGTGGACGACGTGAGCGCCGCGTTGTTTAGCGATCGCGCGATCCTTGCCGATCAACTGCGCGTACCGCTGGTGCGGGCGTGCACGGCGACCACGGTGGTCGATGGCGTCGACCTGGGGCCCGCCTGTTCCGCGCTGGCAGGCTGGGACGGCACGTTCACCAAGACCGCGCGCGGTGCCGTCGTGTTCCGCGAATGGCTCTCCCGGTTTACCCCGGAAGAGCGCAAAGACCGTGGCAGGTTGTTCTCGGACGGGTTTGATCCGGCCAAGCCCGTTGATTCGCCCTCGATTCCGGTGGCCGATGTGACGCCCTGGCTCACGGAATTGGCTGCTGCCGTGCGCCTTCTGCAGCGTGCGGGTATCCCGGTCGACGCGCCATTGGGCAATGTGCAACGCGAAGCGCACACCGGACACCTATTGCCGATCGGTGGTGGAACGGATATTGAGGGCGCCGCCAATATCGTGGATTGCTGTTCCTGGGGTACCAGCTCCGAGCCGCAACCCAACCCCGGGGATCGGCTGGAACCGGGTACGGAGTTGCGTGCCATCCCGAGTCCCTCGGGAGTGTTCAACGGCTATCCCATCCAGGAGGGGGACAGCTTCGTCATGGCATTGCAGTACGGCCCCGATGGGCCGGACGCGAAAGGCCTTCTGGTCTACGGAAACCCGGACGATTCGAAGAACCCTGCGTACTACGCAGGAGCCCAGGCCTTTAGCGCCGAGCAGCTGCGACCGTTGGCCTTCACCGCCGGTGATGTCGCCAGGGAGGCGGTGTCCACGGTGACCATATCGCGGCCACGCTAGGCCATTTCGGAGTCGGATTCCTCGGAGGCCGCGAACCATAGGGCCAGCGCCAACAGTGCTGCCGTCGCCAACAGGCCGACACCTTCGAGCAGCCCCAAGGTCTGGCCCTGGTGATGGTTGGTGTCCACCAGGTGGCTCACGGTGTGCAGTACCCAGTGCCCGGTGGCGATGGCCAGCACCGGTACTCGCCACGATGACCACTTCACCGCGGCCAGCAGCGCCAGCCCCACCGGGATCGCGAACGAGCCAAAGTCGAACAGGTAGTGATCGTTTCGCACACCGAACGCGCCGAGTGTGTCGAAGAACGACTGCGGAGCCACGATCGCCCACGCCCCCGTCACCGCCTGGTAGATACCGGCGATGACGAGGGTCAGTCGGACGAACCGGGCCTTAATTAATCTTTCACCTTCGCCATGGCGAGCACGTCCAGGCGCTTGTCCAGCTCTTCGATGCTCAGCTTGTCGCCGATGAGGCCGCGGTCGATGACGGTTTGGCGAATCGTCTTGCGCTGCTTGAGTGCTTCCTTGGCCACGGCCGCCGCCTCCTCGTAGCCGATGGCAGAGTTCAGCGGGGTGACGATCGACGGAGAGGATTCCGCCAGCGTCCGCAGGTGGTCCTCGTTGGCGATCAGGCCGTCCACGCACTTGTCGACGAAGAGGCGAGACACGTTGGCCAGCAGCGTGAATGACTCCAGCAGGTTGCGGGCCATGACCGGGATATACACGTTGAGCTCGAAGGCGCCGGACAGTCCGCCCACGGTGATGGCGGCGTCGTTACCGATCACCTGTGCGGCCACCTGGGTGACCGCCTCGGGCAGCACCGGGTTCACCTTGCCGGGCATGATCGAGCTGCCGGGCTGCAGATCGGGGAGCTGGAGCTCGCCCAGACCGGTCAGCGGGCCCGAACCCATCCAGCGAATGTCGTTGGCGATCTTGGTCAGCGAGGCTGCGATGGTCTTCAGTGCGCCGGAAGCCTCGACCAGCCCGTCGCGCGCGGCCTGCGCCTCGAACGAGTCCGTGGCCGTCTTCAGTTCCGAGAGGCCCGTCGACTTCTTCAGTACCTCAACAACTTTCGAACCGAAGCCGTCGGGGGCGTTCAGGCCCGTGCCGACGGCGGTGCCACCGATGGGCAGCTCGCCCAGGCGGGGCAGGGTGGCCTTGACCCGCTCGATGCCGGCCTCGATCTGGCGGGCGTAACCACCGAACTCCTGGCCGAGAGTCACCGGCACCGCATCCATCAGGTGCGTGCGGCCGGACTTCACCACGGTCTTCCACGCCTTGGCCTTGGTGGCCAGCGCCTGCTGCAGGTACTCCAGCGCCGGAATCAGGTCGCGCGCAGCGGCTTCGGTCGCGGCCAGGTGAGTGGCCGTCGGGAAGGTGTCGTTGGAGGACTGTGACATGTTCACGTCGTCATTGGGGTGAACAGTGGTGCCACCTATTGCGGCGATCGAGGCGATCACCTCGTTGGCGTTCATGTTCGAGCTGGTGCCTGAACCGGTCTGGAACACGTCGATGGGGAACTGGTCGTCATGCTTGCCGTCGGCGATTTCCTGTGCCGCGGCGATGATGGCGTCGGCCTTCTCCGGCGCGAGCAGGCCCAGGTCCTTGTTGACCTGGGCGCAGGCGCCCTTCAGTAGGCCGAGCGCACGGATCTGTGTGCGCTCCAGGCCACGCCCCGAGATGGGGAAGTTTTCGACGGCGCGCTGTGTCTGCGCGCGCCACAGTGCTTCCACGGGCACGCGAACCTCGCCCATGGTGTCGTGCTCGATGCGGTACTGCTGCCCTGGCTGGTCAGTCATGAAATTCCTTCTCGTCGATGAGGGAGTGATCAGGGGAGGGGATGGGTGGCGTCGTCGTCGCCGGTGAAGTCGACCGCGGAGTATTCGCGGAGCTTGGTAAGGCGGTGGTACGCCTCGATCATCCGGACGGTGCCGGACTTGGAGCGCATCACGATGGACTGTGTGGTGCAGCCGCCGCCGAAGTATCGGACACCCTGCAGCAGGTCGCCGTCGGTGACGCCGGTCGCGCAGAAGAAGACGTTCTCGCCGGATACCAGGTCTTCGGTGGTGAGGATCTGGTCCAGGTCGTAGCCGGCGTCGATGGCCTTCTGGCGTTCCTCGTCATCGCGCGGCGCGAGCTTGCCGTGGATGGCGCCGCCCATGCAGCGCATGGCGGCAGCGGCGATGATGCCCTCGGGGGTGCCGCCGATACCGAGCAGCATGTCGGTGCCCGAGTTGGGCCGGGCCGTCGAGATGGCGCCGGCCACGTCGCCGTCGGAAATGAGGCGGATGCGGGCGCCGGTATCACGCACGTCTTGGATGAGCTCGCCGTGGCGGGGCCGGTCCAAGATGCAGACGGTGATATCGGACACCGAACAGTTGCGCACCTTCGCGACGCGCTTGATGTTCTCCGAGACCGGTGCGGTGATGTCGATGACATCGGCGGCGTCGGGGCCGACGGCGATCTTCTCCATGTAGAAGACGGCCGACGGGTCGAACATGGTGCCACGCTCGGAGACCGCGAGCACGGAGATTGCGTTCGGCATGCCCTTGCTCATCAGGGTGGTGCCGTCCACCGGATCCACGGCGAAATCGCAGTCGGGGCCGTCGCCGTTGCCGACGTCCTCGCCGTTATAGAGCATGGGAGCGTTGTCCTTCTCGCCCTCGCCGATGACGACCACACCGCGCATGGAAACGGAGTTGACCAACTCACGCATGGCGTCGACGGCGGCGCCGTCGCCCTTTTCCTTCTCGCCGCGGCCTACCCATCGACCCGCGGCCATGGCACCCGCCTCGGTAACTCTGACCAGCTCTAATGCCAGGTTGCGGTCCGGGGCTTCTCTGCGCGACGGGCTCATGGGTTGCATTGTTTCATGGCGCGATGAGCCGCTTGCGCGAAGAGCATCAAGCGGCGCCTGCAAGGATGGGGGCGTGGGAGGTGCACCAGATCCGGACCAGGATTCCGGACCCGACGATCGCATCGCTGTGCCCGCACCCCGGCCGGCCAAGCCGCGGCTATTCCAAGATGGCCGCGACATGTTCTGGTCGATGGCTCCGCTGGTGGTCGCGTGCATCGTGCTGGCCGGCTTGTTGGGAATGTGCTCCTTCACTCCCAACGGCCCGACAGCCGGCGACCCGCCCTCCTATGACGCGCACGCCGCGCTGCAGGCCGACGCCCGGCAGTTCTCGTTCCCGGTCCGGGAGCCGTCGCTGCCCGAGGGCTGGCGGGCGAATTCCGGGGGGCGAGACAGTGTCGAGGGAATTCCGCTGACCCGGGTGGGATACCTGAGCCCATCAGGTGCCTACATGGCGGTGGTGCAAAGCGGCGCCCCCGAGGAGAAGCTCGTCCCCAAGCTGAACAGTGCACTCGCGCCACGCGGACCCGAGGATGTAGCCGGTGTGCGTTGGATCGCGTACGAGGGCGGCGAAGGTACCGAGCCGCTGTGGGTTACCCGGCTGGACAACACGGTGACCGTCGCCGTCACCGGGGCCGGTAACACCGAGGCCTTCCAGACCGTCGCCCGCGCGGTTCAGACGGCCAAGCCGCTGCCGCGCTGAGGCTCGGTCGTGGTCGAGGTCTCGTCGTCGGCAAGGACGAAGTAGTTCTCCTCCTCTTGAACGAAGTGCAGTCGCAGCAGCGCATATAACCCGTAGAGGCATGTCAAGAGGTCGTTGACTTGATCTGCCCGGATAGCACCGGCGGCCTGCGCGAGGGCAACGTGCGTACCCACGCGATCAGCCAGTCGCTGGATCTCTGCGTGGGCTCGGCTCATGGTGGCTGTGGCCTCACTGTTGCCCAGCGGACGCGCCAGCGCGGGATACAGCTCGACCTCTTCGGCGTGCTCATGGGGGAGGATCCGATCGGACAACAGCCTGTGCACAGCGGTGAGCGAGGACAGCGTGGTCTCATCCGCGCCGCTGGTGAGTTTGTCGGCGACATCCCGCAGCAGGCCGAGGGCGTCGCGTAATTGGTCGTGCTCGATGGAAAAACGGTGCAACATCGCCTCGGTCGCGGCGGGCAGACTGACGGTGACGGCTGGGTCTGCCCGTAGGGCCCGCAGTGCATTGACGATTACTGCGACATCGATACCTTCTTGGAGCAGTGCTCCCGCCGCTGGAGGCAACCAACCGAGAGCAGCAATCGTCATCGCAAGAAGTGAGAGGCTCATTCCGGCAACAGCGCTCTGCACCGCGATGTGTCGTGACCACCGTGCAATATCCATCGCGTCAGCTAGTCGATCGACACGGTCGGTGGTGAGGACGACATCTGCGGCCTCGGACGAGGCTGTGCTACCTCGAGCCCCCATGGCGACGCCTACCGTCGCTGCGGCCAGAGCTGGCGCGTCGTTGATTCCATCCCCCACCATCACGGTGACCGCGCGCCGTCGTTCGGTGCGCACCGCCGCGACCTTGTCGGCCGGGGTCTGCTGGGCGTACACATCGTCGAGTCCCAACGCAGCTGCAACCTCACGCGCGGGTTCGGAACGATCGCCGGTCAGCATTACCAAGCGCTGGATGCCTGCGGTGCGTAGTCGCCGCATTGTCCGAGAGGCATGACGGCGCAACGGGTCTCGCAGTAGCACGGCGCCAATGGGTTGTCCTTCTACACTTACCCACGCGATGGCCGCACCATCCAGGCTGGCTTTGTTGACCACTTCGCTTGTCCAGGTGCCTGATTCGGCGCTGGGATATAGTTTTCCGACGGCTACCCGTTGGGTGCCGATGGTTGCGATGACTCCGACACCCGGCTCCTCGAGTACATCCTTCGGCAGCGACAATCGCAGGCGTCGCCTGGTCGCCTCGGTCACGATCGCAACCGCCAGCACGTGCGACGACAACTGATCCACCGAAGCGGCGAGTACGAGTATCTCGGCCACATCTCGGCCCGGAGCCGTGAACACGTCTGTTACCACCGGGCGGCCCATTGTCACTGTGCCGGTTTTGTCCATGAGCAAAGTGGTTGCCTGCCCGAGGTTTTCCAAGGCGGCGCCACTGCGGATAATCACTCCTCTTCGTGAGGCTCGCGACATGCCGGAAACAATCGCGACTGGTGCTGCTAACAGCAGTGGGCACGGCGTCGCCACCACCAACACCGCGACGGCGCGTACGGCAGATCCGCTGGCGAGCCAGGCTCCTCCCGCGAGTAGGAGCGCAAGGGGGAGGAACCAGGCGGCGTAGCGGTCGGCCATTCGCACAACCGGGGCGCTCTCGGCATCTGCCTGACGCGCCAAGCGCACGATGTCGGCGTAGGTGCTGTCTTCGGCGGTTGCGGTAGCGCGCAACTCAAAGGCGCTCCCAGCATTGACCACGCCGCTGCGTACCGGTTCCCCGACCTTCCGCTCAATCTGCAGCGACTCACCCGTAAGGGCTGATTCATCAAGCATCGCAACGACATCAATAATTCTGCCGTCGACGGGTACCACCTCGCCAGGACCTACGACTATCAGGTCGTCCACGACGACTTCGTCCAGCGGAATTGTGCTGACGTGAGTACCGATTCGACGTCGCGCGAAGCGGGGTGCCCGCTCCAGCAGCACACGTAGATCATGGGTGGCACGCCGAGATGCCGCCGCCTCCAGCGCACGTCCACCGGCGAGCATCACGGCGATAAGGGCGCCTGCTAGGTATTCGTGCACCCAGAGGGTGCCCGCCAGCGAGAGCACCGCGATCAGATCAATACCTGTTCGCCCGCGTCGTAGCGCTGTCACCATCCATGCGACAGCGGGCACGATGGCCAGCGATGTGCTCGCGATCCAGCACCGGTCGGCGATTTCGTGCCATCCGGCAAGCCACGCGATACCGCCGACCGTCAAAGTACCGAGGGTGAGTGCCACCAACATCGGCTCGACCAGCAGACGCAGGCGTGACTGCCCAGCGGTACCCGGATCATGGGTGATGGACGCCCGCTCGACATCATTCGAGATCATCTGCGTGCGACCGTGATCGCGACCATTGCAAGCTCCCAAGCACATCTCGCGCCTCGGGCCACGCGTTGGATGCACCTGATGCCCGTCGGCGTCGGTTACGACAATGGAAAGTCTCGTCCGGAGTTGCGTTCAGGCTAAGGGGACAAAGTCCTCGATGCAGTGGCGCAACTTGTCATCCGATGGGGACGTCAATGAGGACCTTTGGCTATCGAATCCACAGGACTACAAGAAGATTCTTGAGTGAGGCATCCCGCCTGGTGGCACCTCAAGAAAGGCGATAGGAACATGGGTGAACAAGACGAATCTGGGGTGGTACCCGGACATACTTCCACGCTCTCAGCGAGTAGTGGGCCATCGGGCGGTGTTCTTCAGATCGCAGCCTGGGCAGGAATTGTGACCTGCGCCGTGTTTGTCGCTGCGGTGCTCTTCTTTTCAGGGTTCTTCATGGGTGGGTATTACTCGGGGCATGGGAACTGGCGTGGGTGTCAACACTCCGGAACCGGCCAGATGATGGGCCCAGGTCAGATGATGGGGCCGAACGGCCATGGTGGGCCGTCGATGGCACCGGCTGTTCCTGGCCCACGCCCGTAAACGCACGAGGGTCAAATCGGCCTTCTGCTGCCGCTTTAGGCGTTGGCGCCCCGCGCCGCCACCGCCCAGTGCCGCGGGCCGTCCGCCGCATCAATGACCAGCGAGTCGACCAGATTTACGGCGTTGCACAAATGATTCGGCGCGATCCGCAGGCGGGTGCCGGGAGATGGTGCGGCGCCGGGGAACTCGATGGTCGCGTGGTGCTCGGACAGTGCCACGATGCGGGCATCAGGATCGTCGATCAGGCGTCCGAAACCAGTGGCCCAACCCGGCCGGTCGCCGCCCAGGATCTTGCTGCCCGCATCCACGATCGCGGTCCTGCCCCGGGTGTGCACCACGGTGGTGACGGCACTGAGCGCGATGTCGCCGAGCGTGCAGACGTCCAACTCGAACTGCTGTGCGTCGTTGAACGGGTAGACGCCGGGCCTCACCTCGGTCAGCACGGTGTTGTCGGTGGAGTCGACGGTGGGGGTGGAGCCGCCGCTGCGCACGGAAGGTTCGATCCCCTCTGCGCGCAGGCTGTCGGCGGCCGCGTCCAGTGCCTGTGATTCCTGCGCGGCGACCTCCGCACGTTGTCCCGGGGTGTAGCCGTGTCCCGGGAATGTGAAGACACCCACAACGTTCAGCCCGGCCGAGCGCGCCGCTGCCGCCACCGCACCGGCTTCGGCCGGGGCCACCCCGGTGCGGTGATGCCCGGAATCGATCTCCACGACAACGGTGATGGGCAGGTCGCCAAGGTGCGCAGCCAACTGCCGGGCACCCTCAACGGAATCCGCCGCCACCCGGAGCTGCGCGCGGGTGGCGACCTGGCGCAGCCGATGTGCCTTCTGCGGGGTGAGCCACAGCGGGTAGGCGATGAACAGGTCGGTGAATCCCGCCTCGGCGAAGACCTCGGCCTCGCCGATTGTGGCGACGGTCAGGCCAATCGCTCCACTGTCGATCTGGCGCTGCGCGATTTCCAAGCATTTGTGGCTTTTGGCATGTGGCCGCAGCCGGACCCCGGTGCCGCGGAGGCGTCCGGCGAGCCGTTCGATGTTGCGGTCCATCACTGCCAAATCGACAGCCAGGAAAGGAGTGTCGAGACTGTCCAGTCCGTCGTGTGCCGTCGTGTCAGACATGCTGTGACACTAACGGAGGCCGGTGCAGGTCAGGAATCCAACGCGTCTTCGATGCGCTTACGGGCGCCTGCCAGATGCTCCTCGCAGCGTTTGGCCAGTGCCTCGCCGCGCTCCCAGAGGGCTAGCGACGTGTCCAGATCCAGCCCGCCCTGTTCGAGCTGCTGCACGACGTCGATCAGCTCAGCGCGCGCCTGCTCGTAGCCGAGCTCGGCGGGGTTGGTCATGACGATTCTCCTGTCACGGTCGCGGTCACGGCACCATCGGAAACGCGCACACGCAGCGATGCCCCGGCGGGCGCGTCGGCCACCGTGCGCAGAACCTCCACGGTGCCATCGTCGCGTACGCGTTGCACGACCGAATACCCGCGGGCCAGAGTGGCGGCCGGTCCGAGCGTGGCCAGCTGCGCCGACAGGTGGCCCACCCGTTGGGTTTCGGATTCCACCAGCCGCTTCATATCGCGGCGCAATGCTGTTCGGGCAATGCTGATTTCGTCGTGGCGCACCGCCACCATGCGGAGCGGGTCGGCCAGCACCGGCCGGCTGCGCACTTGGTCCAATCCGCGCTGCTCGCGCTGCACCCAGTTGCGCAACGCCTGAGCCGAACGTCGCCGTAAGTCCAGGATCAGCGCCTGCTCGGCGGCCGCATCAGGCACCAGCTTTTTGGCCGCATCGGTGGGTGTTGCCGCGCGCAGGTCTGCCACCAGATCGGACAACGGGTTGTCCGGCTCATGCCCCACGGCGCTCACCACCGGGGTGCGGCAGGCCGAAATCGCGCGGCACAGCGTCTCATCGGAGAACGGCAGCAGATCCTCCACGCTGCCACCGCCGCGGGCCAGCACGATCACATCCACCGAGGGGTCGGCGTCCAGAGCTTGCAGCGCCGCCACGATTTCGGCCACCGCGTGGGGGCCCTGTACCGGGGTGTTGCGGACCGCGAATTGCACTGCGGGCCAACGTACCAAGGCCACGGACGTCACATCATGCTCGGCGGCGCTCGCGCGGCCCGTGATCAGCCCGATGCGCGCAGGCAGAAACGGAACCGGGCGCTTCAGCCGGGCATCGAACAATCCCTCGGCGGCCAGCAGCTGGCGCAGCCGCTCGATTCGGGCCAGCAGCTCGCCGATGCCTACCGCACGAATCTCGCTGAGCCGCAACGAGAATGATCCACGAACCGTATAGAAAGTGGGCTTACCGCACACCACCACCTGGGTGCCTTCGGTCAGCTTGACCGGCGCGTTGCGCACCATGTCGGGCGGGCATGTCACGGTCAGCGACATGTCGGCGGCCGGGTCGCGCAGCACCATGAACACGGTCTTGCTGCCGGGCCGGACGTCGATCTGTGTCAGCTGGCCTTCCACCCACACCTGACCCAGGCGGTCGATCCACTTGGCTACCCGGGTGGCGACAGCCCGGACCGGCCAGGGGTTTTCGGGGCTGGTACCCGGATCAGCCACGGGCAGCGGCGCGGGTGATCCTGTTCGCGAGCAGGGTCTGATACGGCGCCCGTGCCTTGTGAGCGTCTTCGTAGGTCAGCAGCTCTTCGAGCTCACTCACCGACAGCGACTGCAACCGCGCCCGCAGCTGAGCCAGCGTCAGGTCGTGGTAGCCCAGCTCGACGACGACGTCGGGGGCGTTCGGATCCGCGGGTTCGGCGGACGCCGCCGGTGCCGCCTTTTTGGCGGCGGCCTTCTTCACCGGCGCCTTGCGCGGTGCGGCCTGAGCGACCTCCGGCTCGGCCTCGGCCGTCGGCGCCGCCGCGGGTTCGGGAGCCGACGGCTCCGTGGGCTCCGAGGAGTACAGCGCAAACCGTCCCTGTGTCATCCGCTCGGCAGCGTCCTCGTAGACGGCGTTGGCCTGCGTCTCGTCGGGTTCGGGTGCGTCCAGCTCGTCGAGATCCTCGTCGAACGTTGCCCACTCCGGCTGCTCATCGGTGGGCGGGAAGATGTTTTCCCAGGTCTCGTCGCCCTTGATGGCCAATTCCGTGACTGTCTGCTGGAACCGCATGAAGTTCTGCACGGTCTGGCTGGCGGCCGTCATGGGATAGGTCAGTACCGCCTGCGGCAGCTTGCGGGTCTCTTCGAGAACGGTAGCGGCGACCCCAAGAAGCAACCGGACGCCAAACGGAGGACGAATCATGGGTCCAAGCTTGCCTTACATCGGTCGTGCAGCGAAAGGCTGGGCCGTAAGCTGGTGAGCATGGCTGCAGTCGATATGGGCACTCCGGGGATGGTGAGCGCCGTCGTCGGCCCGGCGACGAGCAAGCGAGTGCTGCTGGCTGAGCCGCGCGGCTACTGCGCGGGTGTCGATCGTGCGGTCGAGACCGTGGAGCGTGCGCTGGAGAAACACGGCGCCCCCGTCTACGTCCGTCACGAAATCGTGCACAACCGCTACGTGGTGGACACGCTGGCCAAGGCTGGGGCGATCTTCGTCGACGAGACCGACCAGGTCCCCGAGGGTGCGATCGTGGTGTTCTCCGCTCACGGCGTGGCTCCGACCGTCCACGTGGACGCCGCGGCGCGCAACTTGAAGACCATCGACGCCACCTGCCCGCTGGTCACCAAGGTGCACCAGGAAGCCAAGCGTTTCGCGCGCGACGACTACGACATCCTGCTCATCGGTCACGAGGGGCATGAGGAGGTCGTCGGCACCGCCGGTGAGGCTCCCGATCACGTGCAGTTGGTGGACGGTCCCGGTTCGGTGGACAAGGTCACCGTGCGCGACGAGAACAAGGTCATCTGGCTGTCCCAGACGACGCTGAGCGTGGACGAGACCATGGAGACGGTCCAGCGCCTGCGCGAGCGATTCCCGACGCTGCAGGACCCGCCGAGCGACGACATCTGCTACGCCACCCAGAACCGTCAGGTCGCGGTGAAGGCGATGGCTCCCGAATGTGAACTCGTAATCGTTGTCGGTTCGCGCAACTCGTCGAACTCGGTGCGTCTGGTCGAGGTTGCCCTTGGCGCGGGTTCGCACGCCTCGTACCTGGTTGATTACGCCGAAGACATCGACCCGGCCTGGCTTCAGGATGTGACGACGGTCGGGGTCACCTCGGGTGCTTCGGTACCGGAAGTACTGGTGCGCGGTGTCCTGGATCGGCTCGCGGAGTACGGCTACGGCGAGGTGCAGCCGGTCACCACGGCCAACGAAACGCTGGTGTTCTCGCTGCCGCGTGAGCTGCGGGCGGCACGTCGCTAGCTAGCTGTGCTATTCCATGACATTGGTTACACGGACTGACTCACGCGAAAAGCGTTAAGTCGCACTGTTCTTCACTTGCCGACGTCGGTTCCGGCTCTGTCTCGCGGCGATTCCGGCGTGCTCGTTGCCGGCAGGTAGCCGAGCATGTGTGCCGTGGCCTGAGGCAGGTCTCGCCCCGTCAGCGCGGCGACTGACGGGTGTCGAACTTGGTGACGATCCACCGGTCCTGGTCCTTCTGGTATTCGAGGGTGGCGTCCTGGGTCACGGGCTGATTCTGCGGTGCAGGTGAAGCAGGCGATGACGATTCCACCGTGAACCGTGATTCGACATGGGCGGTGGTGCCGGAACACTCGATCAGCTTGCTGGTCAGGCCACTGAGGTGCGTGGTGACCTGATCCTTGCCGGAAATTGAGCTGAAGGCTTCGAATCGAGGTTCAAACTCTCTGTACTGCTCGGGCGACAGGCGTTCTTTGAGTGCTGGCAGCGCCTGATCGATGCGCCCGGTGAACTCGAATTCGAAGCGCGCCACGTCCTCGACGACGGCGACCGCTTTGTCGCAATGATCCGATGCATTCGAGTTGCGTTGCGTCACGACGTAGGTGACGGTGCCGGCCACAGCGACGACCAGTACCGCGGCACCGGCGATGATCGCCCACCGCGTTCGACGATTTCCCGGTGCGGAGGCGATCGCGGTCGGCGGGTTAGGCGGCACCGCCGCGCCGTGGATTACCCACCACGTGGTGGACGGCAGCAGCGCCAACACCAACGTCGCGACCGGCATGATCAGGCTCGCCAGGTAATGGATGGGTGACGTGCTGATTCCCGTGGCGGATGTGTCATGGGCCGCGGTGAGTGTCGCGGCTAGGTCGCCGAAGAACACGGCGATACCCAACACGCAGGCTGTCGCCACGATGCGCGGTCCGAACCGCTGGCGTTTGAAGGTCATCACACCGCCCGCGAGCAGCGCCCCGGCCGCGACGAACCCGCACGCGGCAATCGCGTACGTTGTGGCGTGGTACCAGCCGGGCATCGTGTCCTGGTCGGACAGATAGCTACCAGCGGCGACCAGCAATACAGCAGAGGCGAGATTGACGATACCGCCGAGCAACGCAAGCACCGCCATGGTTTTCGCAGTGGCGCCCGACGGTGACGACGGCTGGGAAGATGGGTCCAGTCGCGGTATTTCGGCCTGCGCCGGCGAGTAAGACACCGCAGGTTGCGCGATTCCGAAGGTATCGTTCCCAGGTCCTGTGGGCTGCTCCGGCTGCGGGTCGGGCACTGGCGGTCCACTGACAGTCGCAGGCGACGCCAGTCCTGCGACCAGTGCGCGCAGCTGCCCGTCGTCATCGAGATCTACCTGATGCTCGAAAGCACGACTGACCACCGACATCGCCTGCGCGCGAGTGAGAGTTAGCCCGGTCAGCGTGGTGATCCGTTGCGAGAGATCGGCGAGTCGATCGGGCACACTCATACCGGTCACCCTAGCTGTGATGTTCCACCACGTTGGTTACGCGGTGAGGTCATCGAACGACAGGTGCAACGGCCGCCCCGGGATGCCCGGAACCAGGATCGATCTTGCGCCGAGCCGTGTAACCAACGTGGTGGAACACCACAGCTAGCGGTCGTAGTCCCAGGCGTCGTCGTATCGGTCCTGACGACGCCGTGGCGCTGGCGGGCGTTCGTCTCTGTACCTGACAGCCGGGCGGTGCGGTTCGCGCGTGGGTTCCGCCAGAGGCTCCCGGTAGCGGGGCCGCGGTTCGTATCCGTACTCGTCATATTCGTCGCGGGCCCGACGCGCGGGACGGCGTTCGGTCCGCATCGGGCGCTCGTCCTCCCACGGTGTGCCCACCGCCGAGGTCCGCCCTGAGACAGGCTCGGAATCGAGTGGAGGACGGCGACGGACTCCGGATTCATGCCGTCCGTGGCGTGTGCGTGCGGCGGCCTCATCAGCGCGGGGGCGGCGGGTCCGCGCGGTACTTCCCGCAGCCCTACCGGTTGCATCGGCGTCGGCATCCACCAGCGCCTGCACCCGGGTGCGCGCGGAAGACCTCGGCTTGGTCGCCTTGGTGGTCTTCGTCCTGGCGGGCTTGACCGCCTTTTCCTTGGTGGGCCTGCCGGTGAAAATCCCCCAGTACCAGCGCACCACCCCGATGATCAGCACGCCCAGCGCCGTACTGATCATCAGCGGAAAACGTTCGATCAGCGGGTACCCGATGGTGATCGCCGTCGACTTTCCGCCGGACAGCGGTGCCTGCGACATGACCATGTAGGCCAGGGGGATGCTCGCGAACAGGATGAGCGGCGGCTGTACGACGGCGGTGAAAATCGATGAATACCGCACCGCGAAGACCGCCACGACACATCCCGCCGCATAGCATCCGGCAAACGCGCCGGTCAGCTTCTCGCCATTGGTCATCGCGTCAATCGCAAAACCAAGAGCGGTACCAGCGACCGCAATCAGGATGGCGCCCCACCATGGCACACCCGGAATATCGGGGTGCGCCGACCGGTGATCGGCTTCCACCGATGAGCGGGCGCGTTGACCTGTCACATGTTGAAAGGTACCGGTGCCGAGCCGGAAGTTCGGTAACGGTGCCCGTCAGCGCGCTTGTGTCAGCAGCATCGCGCAGAGGGATTCGCGTCGGCGTCGGCGTACCGCGCGCGCCAAAACTCGGCTTCGGTGGGCACCGCATGGCCTGGGTGGCGGCGCCGCAGGTGCTCGACGTACCGCTGGTAGTCGTGGTCGCCCATGAGGGAGGTGAACCACCACACCAGCCCGTTGATCACCTTCATGTTCTGGCCTCGGCGAGTTCACGCGCTGCCCATTGTTTTTCGACTTCCTTTTCCACATCGGTGGGCAGGAAGCCGCTGGGTGCGAAGAGTCTGGAAGGCGCTGCCGGATCTTCCGTTACGGGCAGACCTCCGGACCGGACCGCGCGCAGACATGTCCAGGCGCCGGCCGCGACGACGACCAGCACCAACGACGCGAAGACAACCGACAGCGTCCCCTGAACCAACGTGTTGCGAATCACGGCGTCGATGGCTTCGGGTGTCTTGGCGGTCTTGAACGTCGTCAAACCCGCGTCGCGGGCCGCCGCGTAGAGCCGGTGCTGTGTGAAGTAGCCCACCGCCGGGTCTGGGGAGAAGATCTTCTGCCAGGACGCGGTCATGGTGACGGTCAGGTCCCAGGCCAGCGGGATGCCCGGAATCCACGCCCATGTGTAGAGCCGCTGTTTGACGGTGACCGTGAGCACCACCGTCAGCGCGATCGCGGCCAGCAGCTGGTTGGCGATGCCGAACAGTGGGAACAGGGTGTTGATACCGCCCAGGGGATCGGTGACACCCATCAGCAGGATCGAACCCCAGCCACCGACGACGATTGCCGAGCAGATCCACGCCCCGGCGCGCCAGGAGGCGTCCTTGAAGCGGCGTAGCGGCCCACCCAGGTTCCCCAGGGAGTCCGACAACATGAACCGGGCGACCCGGGTACCGGCGTCGACGGTGGTGAGGATGAACAGCGCCTCGAACATGATCGCGAAGTGGTACCAGAAGGCCTTGAAACCGCTGCCGCCGAATACATCCGACATGACGTGCGAGATTCCGATGGCCAGGGTGGGGGCACCGCCCGTGCGCGAGACGATCGATGTCTCGCCGATGTCCTTGGCGGTTTGGGTCAGCTGAGCGCCGGTGATGTCCGGCCCGCCGATCGGCAGCGCGTTGACGTAGGCGGCCGCGGTCTCCGCGGTACCGCCGGTTACCGCGGTGGGGGCGTTGATCGCAAAGTACAAGTGCTGGTTGAGGATCGCCGCGGTGACCAATGCCATGACAGCGACGAAGGACTCCGTGAGCATGCCGCCGTATCCGATGAAGCGGGTCTGGCTCTCCTTCTGCAGCAGCTTGGGAGTGGTGCCGGAGGCGATCAGTGAGTGAAAGCCCGACAGCGCCCCGCAAGCGATGGTGATGAACAGGAAGGGGAACAGCGATCCGGCGAAGGCCGGCCCCGAGCTGTTGAAGGCGAACTCGCTGACCGCCGGCAGTTGCGCCACCGGCCGGGCGATCAGGATGCCAACGGCCAGCATCGCGATGGTCCCGACCTTCATGAAGGTCGACAGGTAGTCGCGGGGAGCAAGGAGCAGCCACACCGGCAGCACCGATGCGGCGAATCCGTAAAACATCATCAGCCAGGCGATGGTGGTTTTGTCGAGGCTGAACAGTGTCTCGCCCCAGCCGGATTCGGCGACCCAACGGCCGGAGATGATTGCGGTGAGCAATAGCGCCACGCCGATGACGGTGACCTCGGTGACCTTCCCGGGTCGCAGATAGCGCAGGTACACACCCATGAACAGCGCGATGGGGATGGTCATCGCGATGGAGAACACGCCCCAGGGGCTTTCCCCGAGGGCGTTGACCACCACCAGGCCCAGCACCGCGATCAGGATGATCATGATGACGAAAATCGCCACCATCGCCGCGACTCCGCCGACGGTTCCCATCTCGTCTCTGGCCATCTGGCCCAGACTGCGACCGCCGCGCCGGGTCGAGATCACCAGCACCAGGTAGTCCTGAACGGCACCGGCGAGAACGACGCCGACGACGATCCAGATGATCCCGGGCAGGTAGCCCATCTGGGCGGCCAGCACCGGACCGACCAAGGGGCCGGCTCCGGCGATGGCGGCAAAGTGGTGACCGAAGAGCACCCGCCGGTCAGTGGGGACGAAGTCCTTGCCGTTGTCGAGGGCCTCGGCGGGGGTGGCGCGGTCATCCCGCGGCCTGACGAGTTTGCGTTCAATCAGCTTGGCGTAGAACCGGTAGGCGATCAGGTACGTGCAGATCGCGGCGACCACGAACCACACCGCGTTGACGTGCTCCCCGCGCAGCAGCGCGATCATCGTCCAGGCGAAGGCTCCCAGCAGCGCCACCAACACCAGCACCACACGCGATGCGGATGAGGGCGCCCGGTTATCGACGACGCCGACGGGCGGGAGGTCGGGATCGGTGTGCAGCAGCTCGACGCCGGGCGGGGGAGTCAGGTCTTGCGCCGCATCTGAGGCCATGCGGGTTACCTTAGGTGCCCCGCCGCCGGGCCCCCTAGTACATCGACCGTCTGTTCAAGATCAGGGAAAGAATCGGGGCCATCCCTGATGTGTCTCGTGATCTTGATTCATAGCGTCGAGGGGTGAACAAATCAGCGTGGTTTGCAACGGCTTTGGACGCCATGATGGTGGTCCTCCCGATTGCGGCAGTGGCGCTGGCAGCCGTTTCGGGTGCGGGGCCGCAGGGCTATGCAGACGCCGAGACCGTGACCAATTCCCTTGAGGAGCAAGGTAATTACGTCATCCTGAACCGGACGGGGAACCGGCCGCTCGAGGACTGCACGGTAGCCCGGGTGCGGCAGGGGCCGTCGGTGTACGTGTACGAGCGGGCTGTCGGAGCCGATTCCCAATCGGTTCCCACCAAGATCCTGGATCATGGAACCTATTACGTGGACCTGGCATGCTGAGCCGCGAAGACCGGGAAAAGATCAGGGACTTCCCTGATGCGCCACGGTGTTTCGGTGGCCTACGGTGATGACATGACTACTGCACTGCGACGTCCCCAGGCCGGGAAGATGATCGGCGGGGTGTGCGCGGCAATCGCCCAGCGCTTTGGATGGGACGTGACCATCGTCCGGGTGCTCACGGTCGCGTCTATCCTGCTTCCAGGACCGCAGGTGCTGGCCTACCTGGTGTTGTGGGCCCTCATTCCGCGGGAGCAGTGAGCCCGGCGACGGGCGTTAAGTTAATTTTTCGTAACCACCGGGTGTATAGGTATCGGCATGGGGGCAAATCGTGAGCTAGTGTGCGCTCATGAGGCCATACGATTACCCCCTAAGGGTTACCGTGCTGGTCCTCGTGGCGGCGGTGCTGTGCTTCGTCGGGGTGAACCCGGGAAGTGTCATGGCCGAGGCCGGATCAGTGTCGACGGTGCACGCTGTCGATGAAGATGGGGCGAATGCCTCGCCGGCGCACGAGCCCCAGGTAGATGCCTTCGCGCAGGTCGTGCAGATTGCCAAGATGTGCCGGGGTATCCCCGCGGGGGCCATGCTGCTGGTGCTGGCGTTCGTGGTGGTTTTCTTGCTGTTCACGGCGACACGTGGATCGCCTGTGTCGCAACGAATTATCGCTCGAGGCGGCCGGGCGCTGCTGCTCAAAGGCTGTGTGAATCGGTGCTGACGGGGTCGGCTAACCCGACCTCATATCAGTCATGCCGCGATATCGCGGTTCTACACAGGAGCATCCATGATTTCTCGTTTCGCGGTATCCACGCTGGCGGTCGCAGCGGCACTTCTCACCGCGCCGACGGCGCAGGCCGGTCCCGATGGGGAGAGCGCCGCCGACGTGATCGCCGATTTGGAGGCACGCGGCAACATCGTCGTTGTCAACCGCGTCGGTAGCGGGCCGATGAGCGATTGCACGGCAACTGCCGTTCGCCCCGGCCGATTCCTCAATCCGGGGACGGTAGTCAATACCCCTGGCGTCGCCTGGGGTGGCATTCTGCTACAACACCGCGTGGTGAACGTCGACATCAAGTGCTGAGGAAATCCCGCAGCACGATCGCGTGATTGTGCTCCGGGTCCTTGGCGGCGTAGAGCAGCGTGACCGTGCCGTATTCGCGTTCAAGCTCGTGGGCGGTGTCCACCGCCGGGTTGGTGTCCAGCTCGGCGCGGTACTCGTCGGCGTAGGTGCCCCACTCCTCAGCAAGGGCGTGGTGCCAGCGGACCCGCAGGTCGGGGCTCGGTGCGATGTCCTTGAACCAGAGGTCGACCTGCGCGGCAGCCTTGCTCACGCCGCGCGGCCACAGCCGGTCGACCAGCACGCGATAACCGTCCGACGGGTCGGGCGTCTCATAGATCCGCTTGGTGGAAAAGGTCACCTGAGCATTCTTATCTGCCGGGGTCCGTAGACTCACCATCTCGTGAGCCTGAACTTGGGAATCGTTGGTCTGCCGAACGTCGGAAAGTCGACGCTGTTCAACGCGCTAACGCGCAATAACGTGCTGGCGGCCAACTACCCGTTTGCGACGATCGAACCGAACGAGGGTGTGGTGCCGCTGCCGGACCCGCGCCTGGACAAGCTGGCGGAGGTGTTCGGCTCGGTCCGGACGCTGCCTGCGACCGTCACGTTCGTGGACATCGCCGGAATCGTCAAGGGTGCCTCGCAAGGGGCAGGGCTGGGGAACAAGTTCCTGGCCAACATCCGCGAATGCGACGCCATCTGTCAGGTGGTACGGGTGTTCGCCGATGACGATGTCGTCCACGTCGATGGCCGGGTCGATCCGGCCGCCGATATCGAGGTGATCGAGACCGAGCTGATTCTCGCCGACATGCAGACGCTGGAGAAGGCGGTGCCGCGGCTGGAGAAGGAAGCTAAGACCAAGAAGGAACGTCAGCCGCTTGCCGATGCCGCCAAGGCCGCGCAGGAGGTGCTCGACAGTGGCAAGACGCTGTTCTCCACCGGGCAGGACTGGTCGGTGGTGCGCGAGCTGAACCTGATGACCACCAAGCCATTCCTCTACGTGTTCAACGCCGACGAGTCGGTGCTTGGCGATGAGGCCCGTGTTGCCCAGCTGAGGCAGCTGGTGGCCCCGGCCGATGCGGTGTTCCTGGATGCGAAGATCGAGTCCGAGCTCCAGGAACTGGACGAGGAGTCCGCCGCTGAGCTCTTGGAGTCGATCGGGCAGACCGAACGGGGCCTGGATGCATTGGCGCATGCGGGTTTCCACACGCTGAAGCTGCAGACCTACCTGACCGCCGGGCCAAAAGAGGCGCGGGCGTGGACGATTCACCAGGGCGACACCGCGCCGAAGGCTGCCGGCGTCATCCACACCGACTTCGAGAAGGGCTTCATCAAGGCCGAGGTGGTGTCCTACGAGGATCTCGTCGAGGCCGGTTCGATGGCCGCGGCGAAGGCCGCCGGGAAGGTCCGGATGGAAGGCAAGGAGTACGTCATGGTCGATGGCGACGTGGTCGAATTCCGTTTCAATGTCTAAGCAACGGCCGAGAGAGTGAGCGGCGTTGTGCGCGGCCCACACGACGTCGTCACGCTCTGGAGGCCAACGGGGCCTGAGGAACTCGAACTCGTCCATGCGAGCGGGTCGCGCCGGTGGCCGCCTCGTTTGCCCGATCAGCCGATCTTCTATCCCGTCCTCAACGAGGAGTACGCGACGATGATCGCCCGAGACTGGAACGTTCCTGCATCGGGCGTCGGGTATGTGACCCGCTTCGATGTCGAGAGGTCCTACCTCGACCAATTTGACGTTCATCAGGTGGGCGGACGGACAATCCTGGAGTACTGGATTCCGGCCGAGCGACTTGAGGAGTTCAACGACCACATTGTGGGAAAGATCGTTGAGGTCACCCGCTTCGAATCGCTCGACGGCGAGGTGGTGGAGTTCCGTTTTCAAGCAACATCAGGGAATCAGGCGAAGAAGTAGGGTTCCGTCGATGTATCCCTGCGTGTGCTGCGGCCACCTGACGGCTTTGGAACCGCCGGGCAGCTACGAGATCTGTCCGGTCTGTTTCTGGGAAGACGATGCCGTTCAGCTTCGTTGGCCAGCCATCAGCGGCGGCGCGAACACGGTGTCGCTGATCGAGGGGCAAGCGAACTATCGAGAGTTCGGTTCGTGCGAATCCCGATTGATCCCGCACGTGCGCCTGCCGCGGGATGACGAAAAGATTGAGGCCGGGTGGCGGCCAATAGACGAGGAGCGTGACCGTTTCGAGGCTTGGGAAGCCGAGCCGAGGCCAGATTGGCCCGACGACATGACCGTCCTCTATTGGTGGCGGCTTACCTGGTGGAAACTCGTTCGATAAAGGTCGCCGTGGTGGAGTTCCGTTTGAACGTGTGATCCGGGTGTTAACGTGTCTGCCGTGGCAGCGCTGCCTGCCACATTCGCGCTTCCAGGTGAACGATCACCTGAATCATTGCGGAGAGGCCTGACTGATCAGGACATGTCCGAATGGGGTGCTGCGCCTTCTGGCGCGCCAATTCCATTGAGCCGGTGTACCGATATCGGCTGACGAAAGGACATGACAGTGGCTACGAAGGACGACAAGAACCTCCAGCAGGTCCTCGACAAGATCGCGGGGATGAATGAGCCTGCGCGGGGCGTCATGCGGCGCATGCACGACGTGATTGTCGCTGCCGCACCCGAACTCAAGCCGCGTATTTGGTACGGCATGCCGGGTTATGCCAAGTCCGCGAGCAGTCCTGTCCTCGTTTTCTTCCGGAACGACGATCTGATGAGCCTTGGGGTGACCGAAAAGGCCACGCTCAGGCCCGCCGGGGGCGAGGACGGACTATTGATTCCTGCGGCCTGGTACTTCGAGGGACTGGACGACGTCACCGAGCGGCGTGTCGCCGAGATCGTCCGCGCCGCGATCGCCTAGCCGATCGCGATCGAATTCACCCGATGGGTTCGACCCACTGAGCGCGGGATGGTCCGGCTTCGAAGGGCTCGCCGAAGTACTGCGTTTCGCGGACCACCTCGCCGTCGTCGAACTCCATGGTGCTCACCACATGAAAAGGTTTCGCGTCGTATGTCGTGACGAGCTCGCTGACCCATAGATCGCCACCACCGGTGATTCGTCGCACGGTGAACCGTTTCTTGTCCGGTTGCGCTTCGCGCGAGGCTTGAATGTTGGCGCGGCCCCGGATTTGCTCACCGGACTGCGGGTACTCGAGAACCGCATCGCGTCGGTAAAGACGATGTTCTGTATCGATGTCGTTCACGTCGGAGGCGGCCCAGTGTGCTTCGAGCGCGCCTCGCAGATCCATGTCACTCATGGCGGTCTTTCTCTCGATCAGATGCTTCCAGTCTCCCGGACTTGTCGGGGTGCGCACCTAACATCTGGCTCACCGCGCAATCCGCCGATCATCGGCGGCATCTTCAGGAGGTCTACCCATGAGATTCGTTTCGACGCGAATCATCACCGCCGACGTCGATCGGTTGGTCACGTTCTACGAGACGGTTACTGAGGCAGTGGCCGTCTGGGGGAATGAACTCTTCGCGGAGATTCCGACTCCGGTCGGCACGCTGGCGATCGGCAGCGAGAAAACCGTTCCGCTGTTCGGGCAAGGATCTGCTGAGCCGGCGGCCAATCGCACAGCCATTCTCGAGTTCATCGTGGATGACGTGGACGCCGAATACGCCCGGCTTCGCGAGCAGCTCGCCGAGGTGGTCACCGAGCCGACAACCATGCGGTGGGGGAATCGCGCCTTGCTGTTCCGGGACCCCGACGGGAATCTCGTCAATCTGTTCACTCCGATCACGGCCGAGGCGCGCGCCAAGTTCGGGGTATGACCTGCCGTCGACGTTGGTACTGATGCAACGTCTATAAGTTGCGGCATAACATCGCTTGGTGAGTTCTGTTGTCTCTTTGACCTTTACCATCGACGCGTGGGCCGCCCGTGGATCGGTGTGAAGCTTTCCGATGGCACTGATTTCGGCTGCGATATGCCCACACCCGATGATGTTGATACCCGACATAGCCGGCGAGGCTGATGGAGGGTGGCGGCCGTTGCGTGACGCCTGCCTGGAATCGGTTCGCCGACTGAACATTCCGATCGCCGGTTGGGGGAATGTCATTGCGGAGAATGCACCCCACTTGGTTGTGATCGTCGGCGGTGACGACACGACCAGGAGTTTCGATCCGGCCTGCGCATACGGAAGCCTCTGGTCGAGCGGCATCCGCTGGCACTACGGGTGGGGTATCGACAGCGAGGACCCTCAGCCCTTACCGCTATCCCTGACTCTTGGGTACTGGCTCATGATTCAATCCAGGATCGGTGGTGAGGGGATGATCGTGGCCGATGTCGCCTTCCAAGCGATCGATTTCGATGCGTCGTCGGCGGCGTGCGCCGAACTGGGGCGGGATTTGGCCGGGCGTGCTGAGCGTGTCGCGATGATTGTGATGGGTGAAGGATCAACATGCATGACTGCAGCTGATTGGGCGCGGGATGCCCAACGCGGAAAGCTGAGCGACGGCCAGATACTTCAGGCTCTTAGTGAAGCCGATGCGGGTGCCCTGGGCAGCATCGAGTTTCAAGGGACCGCAACCGGGCGGGCGGCATGGCAGGTGTTGGCAGGTGCGGCTGGCGATCAACGGTTCCACGGTCACCTTCACGCGAACGAATCACGCGGAGAAAGGCGATACTTCGCAGCTAGCTGGACGTCTCGGTCGTAGGACTGGACGAGGCAGAACTCATTTCCTTCGGGATCAAGCATGACGAGCACCACGCCCTCGTCGTAGTCATGGCGCTCGCCTGACCAAGTTCCGCCGAGGTGTTCGACTTGAGCATGTGCAACTTCGATGTCATCGACTTCAACATCGAGATGAAGCCGCACCTTCGAGGTCTTCGCCTCCGGCACGCGCTGAAAGGTAAGCCGTGGTTGATGGCCGGCGCGTGCCTAGCGTCGCCCCCCAGGATCGTCACCGTGCTCGGCGGAGGGTGCGAGGTCGAGCAGCGTGCCCCAGAACGACGAGAGCCGTGCCGGGTCCGCGCAGTCGATGGTGAGCCCCAGCCAGCGATTCGTCACCCCGTCATTGTTGACTGATCAACCGGAGTTGTCGCATATAGCCGGGCAATTCCCTTATGTGTCGAGGAATCTTCTGCGCACGCTAGTCCTGCACGTAGGACACGACCGCCATCATTCCGGCTTCGCCGTGATAGATGTTGTGGCAGTGGGTAAGCCACTGCCCGGGATTGTCGGCGTCGAAGTCCACCTCGACGGTCTTCATAGGGGCCACGAGAACCGTGTCCTTGCGGGCGCGGAAGGACCCCTTCGCGTCTCGGACCGAGAATGTGTGTCCGTGTAGATGCATGGGGTGGAACATCATCGAGTCGTTGATGAAACGCAGACGTACGCGTTGCCCCTCACGCACCGGCAGTCCATCGCGCGGGTCATAGGTCTTGCCATTGATGGTCCACGTGTACTTACCGACCGGCCCGGCCAAGCGCACGTCATGGGTGACATCTGGGTCACGGCGCTCGAGCTGGACCTCGGGGATAGCGCTGAGCGTCGCGGTATCCAGCGGCACCTGGGACTTCATCAGCGTTGCAGCGTCGTCGGCGCGGCCGCGCACCGGAGTATCGCCCGAACGCAGAATCAATTGTGCGAAACCATTTTTCCCCTCGGGCACGGCCACCAGCGGCACCGACGAACCCGGGATGGTGACGATGGCGTCGACCCGCTCGCCCATGGTGACCAGGATAGTGTCGGCCTGGTAGGGCTGCACCGGGAAGCCGTCGGTGTGCGTGACCGTCATCGGCACGCCGGGAATGCTGACCCGGAATGCCGTATCGCCGCCGGCGTTGACGATGCGCAGCCGCACGCGTTGGCCGGCGCGATAGGTAGCGGCGAACGGATCTGCGGCCACTCGTCCATTGATCAAATAGTGGGGGTACTTCACATCGCCGGCGTCCATACCCAGCGGCGCGGTCGGGTCCATCCCCATGCCTCCCATGGAGTGATCCATGGGAGGCATGCCCTTCGCGCGTAGCCCTTCGAGCACCCGGTCGGGATCGTTGCCGGTGCCGTCGATCCAGTCATCGAGGACGACGACCAGTTCATCGTCGTAGTCGGCACGCTCATCGGGATCTTCGATGATCAGCGGCGCGTAGAGCCCGCGATCGATTTGCGTTCCGACGTGAGGGTGGAACCAATAGGTCCCCGCGTGCGGCACCGCGAACTCGTAGTCGAACACCCCCGTCGGCGGGATCTCCGGCTGGGTGAGGCCGGGTACGCCGTCCATGTCATTGCGGAGCGCCAGGCCATGCCAATGGACGGTGGTGGGCGCGGGGAGGTTGTTGACTGTTTGCACGCGGAGGATTTCGCCCTTGCGAACGCGGATCTCCTGACCGGGTACCCGTCCTCCGTATGCCCATGTTGATACTCGGGTTCCGGCAAGGTCAATCTGGGCGGGTCCGGCATTCAGGGCGAACTGTCTGACCGGAGCCCCCTGGCTCCGCCGGGCGGCTTCCACTGCGCCGACCCGGGCCGAATCAGGGTTAATACGTTGCGTTATGGCGGTCGCGGGCGAGTTCTTGGTGCAGGACGCGAGAAATCCTGCCGCGGCAACTGTCATACCCAGACGGAGGAGTCCGCGGCGGTCAAGCAGTGGTGAATTGCTCGTTGTCATTGTCTATTTATACCCCTCGGGGGTATAAATAGACAATCGAATGCTGCTGTCACGACGTGTTGTCATCCGATGGCGAACTGCAACCGGTGCGGCGAAGCCCCATCGTGTCGGCTGTTCTTGCGTGGGCACTGACGTGCTGAGATTTGGCCGCCGGTCGCGACGGCAATGGATTGCACGCCTCGGGTCATGCAGGTCAACGTGGACTGCTGAGCACAGGTAGGTAGCGATCAGGTCACATACCCCGTGAGGGTATGTAAAATCGTGCTAGCCTCGCTACATGCTGACCGGAGCGCGCCGCACCCGTGGCCGTGGGCGGCTGTGGCTGGTTGCGGTCCTGGTTGCCATGGTCGCGAGCCTGCCGATCGTGCATTGCGCCTCCGCCGGTCACGGTGGCGCCGAGGCGCCACATCATCAGGCAACGCACGCTGCACTCAGCGGGCACGGTCCGGCAGCTACACATGCGCACCTCGATAGCGCGGTGCATCAGATGGCATGCCAGACCGTGGACGGGCTGGTTGCTCTGACTCGCGGTCACAACCCTTTGCGGGTTCTCTTCGTGCTGGCGGCGTTGGTCCTCACCACTCTGGTGTTCCAGCCCATAGCCGCCCACCTCGCACGCGGTCCACCGCTGACCGCCGGCTATCGCGGGGCTCGAACGGGCCGCGACATTCTCATCAATCTCTGCGTCATTCGTCGCTGATCGGCGCCTCGGGCAAAGCGGAGTTTCGCCATGCCCACACGCCGTCATCAGCTTCCCGGCCGCGCCGTGCGGCCCCCACGCAGGGATTCTCAATGAACAACAGCATTGCTCTGTCATCTCGTCGTAGCTGCACTCACTTGGGGCCCAAGTTCCACGACCCCAACACGCTGGTGGGCAACACCCCGGTGCTGTGGGTATCGGAGCCGTTCGCGACGCCGGGCACCGGCTTCTGGGCCAAGCTCGAAGGACATAACCCCAACGGCATGAAGGACCGGCCCGCGCTGCACATGATCGAACAGGCCAGGGCGCGCGGGGATCTCAAGCCCGGCGCCATGATCGTCGAATCGACCAGCGGAACACTGGGCCTGGGACTGGCCCTGGCCGGAATCATTTATCGGCACCCGGTCACCCTCGTCACCGATCCCGGCTTGGAGCCCATTGTGAGCAGCATGCTGACGGCCTACGGTGCGCGGGTGGTCACCGTGACCGAGCCGCATCCGATCGGGGGCTGGCAGCAGGCACGCAAGGATCGCGTCGCCGAGATACTTGCCGCCGAATTGGATTCTTGGTGCCCCGACCAGTATCAGAACCCCGACAATGTTCACGCCTACCGCGGGCTCGCGGAGGAACTGATCGACCAGCTGGGAACCGTCGACACCCTGGTCTGCTCGGTGGGAACCGGCGGGCACTCCTCAGGTGTGGGGCGTGTTCTGCGGGAACACAATCCGAACCTGCGATTAGTGGGTGTCGATACCATTGGCTCCACGATCTTCGGGCAGCCGGCCAGCTCGCGGCTGATGCGCGGCCTCGGATCGAGCATCTACCCAGGCAATGTCGATTACCCCGCATTCGACGAAGCCCATTGGGTCGCACCGAATGAGGCCGTCTGGGCGGCCCGCACCCTGGCCTCCACCTACCATGCCAGCGGTGGATGGAGTGTCGGGGCGGTGGCGTTGGTCGCGGGGTGGGTAGCGCGGACATCGGCGCCCGAATCGCGCGTCGCCGCTATCTTCCCCGACGGCCCGATGCGCTACCACGGCACGATTTACGATGACGATTACTGCCGCGACCACGATCTATTGGATCGCCCACCGGCGCAGGATCCCGATGTGATCGACGATCCGTCGGATCGGGTGGTAGACCGCTGGACCAGGCTGACCCATGTGATCGACCCGATAGGACGCCCCGCGTGATGGAGACCTTCCGGCAGTTCCGGTCTTTCGATCGCCCCAGCCAGATCCTGATGGTGAACCAATTCACCATCAACGTGGGCTTCTACATGCTGATGCCGTACCTCGCCGGATACCTTGCCGGGCCATTGGGTTTGGCGGCGTGGATGGTGGGTCTGGTGCTGGGCGTCCGGAACTTCTCCCAACAAGGCATGTTTCTGGTCGGTGGCACCCTGGCCGACAGATTCGGATACAAGCCACTGATTGTGGCCGGATGTCTGCTGCGCACTGCCGGATTTCTGATGCTGGCCTTCGTCGGCTCGCTGCCGGCGATATTGATCGCCTCGGCGGCAACGGGTTTCGCAGGTGCCCTCTTCAATCCCGCGGTGCGTGCCTACCTGGCGGCGGATTCGGGGGAGCGTCGGGTGGAGGCGTTCGCGGTCTTCAACGTCTTCTACCAGGCGGGAATCCTCTTTGGGCCGATCGTCGGTCTGGCATTGACGGCGTGGGATTTCAGGATCACCTGTGCCGTTGCCGCAGCGGTTTTCGCGGCCCTGACGGTGATCCAATTGATGGCTCTGCCGCCGAACCGCCTCAAGCAGGATGTGGATCGGCAGCCCGTGCTCGCCGACTGGCGCTCGGTGGTGTCCAACAAGGCCTTCCTGTTGTTCTCCGGCGCCATGATCGGCTCGTACGTGCTGACGTTCCAGGTGTACCTGGCGTTGCCGTTTCAGGCGGCACTGCTGACCAGCGACAAGAAATCCGAAACGGTTTTAGTGACAAGCATCTTCGTGGTGTCCGGGCTGGTGGCCATCGCCGGGCAGGTGCGGCTCACCGGCTGGTTGTCCGCTCGATTCGGCCCCAGCCGCAGCCTGGTGCTCGGGATGCTGGTCATCGCGGCGGCCTTTGTGCCGCTGATGCTGCTACCCACAGCGGCGTCGGCAGGGCAACTCGCTGCGATCACTGCCGTGCTGTTGACGGCGGCTCTGCTGGCCGTGGGCACCATCGCGACCTTCCCCTTCGAGATGGACACCGTGGTCAGGTTGGCGGGTAACCGGCTGGTTGCCACTCACTACGGGCTGTACAACACGATCGTCGGTGTCGGCATTCTGGCGGGGAATCTCCTGACCGGTTCGATATTCGGCTATACCCAGCAGCACGGTAAGCCCGCCCTGTTGTGGGTATCGCTCACCGGCATTGGACTGGTGTGTGCGGCGGCATTGTTCGCGTTGCGACGGGTGGGGCTCCTCGACCGGGGTAGCGAAGTGGCGCAGGCTGCCCGTGCCTGAGTAGTTTGTGGAGGCCATGACCTCCCCTGCGAAAGCCATCAACCTCGTCAATCTCGAGAACGTCTCGAAGTCCTACGGCGTCAAGCCGTTGCTCTCGAACGTGAGTCTCGGGGTGCAAGCCGGAGACCGCATCGGAGTGGTGGGCCTCAACGGCGGAGGCAAGACCACGCTGCTGGAGGTACTCGCAGGTGTCGAGCCAGCGGATCAGGGCAGAGTGAGTCGCACCGGAGACCTGCGCCAAGCCGTCGTCACCCAGCGTGAGGACCTTGTCGGCGACACTGTGTTCGATGTCGTGATCGCGCCGCTTGGCGTCGACGAGCACGAATGGGCCGGGGATGCACGGATCCGTTCGATTCTCGACGGGCTTGGAGTGGCGGCCCTCGGCCTCGACAGACGGGTGGACCAGCTCTCCGGCGGCCAGCGGCGCCGGGTCGGGCTCGCTGCCGCACTCGTTCGCGATCTTGATCTGTTGATTCTTGACGAGCCGACGAACCACCTGGACGTCGAAGGCGTGCAGTGGCTGGCCGAGCACCTCCTCGCGCGGCGCACCGCGCTGGTGGTCGTGACGCACGATCGGTGGTTCCTGGACACCGTCGCCACCCGCACCTGGGAGGTCGTCGACGGCAGTGTCGAATCGTACGAAGGCGGATACGCGGACTGGACGTTCGCGCGTGCCGAACGGGGGCGGCAGGCCGACGCCGCGGAGGCACGTCGCCGCAATCTCGCACGCAAGGAGCTGGCCTGGTTGCGGCGCGGCCCACCCGCGCGCACCTCCAAACCCCGGTATCGGATCGAGGCGGCCGAAGCCTTGATTGCGGATGTGCCGCCGCCGCGAGACTCGGTGGCGCTCAGCGCATTTGCGCGTCGCCGTCTGGGGCGAATTGTCATCGAG
The DNA here is from genome assembly GCA_002013415.1 of Mycobacterium sp. D16Q14. Taxonomy (GTDB): domain Bacteria; phylum Actinomycetota; class Actinomycetes; order Mycobacteriales; family Mycobacteriaceae; genus Mycobacterium. The sequence continues at coordinate 292,852 of MAEX01000001.1, read as the reverse complement.
CTTGAGGATGCGACGGTGACCACACCCACCGGTGAGGAGCTGGTGCGTGATCTGACCTGGCGCCTGGCCCCTGGCGAGCGCATCGGCCTGGTCGGGGTCAACGGATCCGGGAAGACAACCCTATTGCGCGTGCTCGCGGGCGCGGTGCCCCTGGCGGCGGGGCATCGCAAGGAAGGTAAGACGGTCAGCATCGGCTGGCTGCGCCAGGAACTCGACGACCTGCCAGGGGACATTCGGGTGCTCGATGCGATCGAGCAGGTCGCTCTCCGGATTGTGCTGGGCGACAAGGAAATGTCGGCCTCGCAGGTCGCCGAGATGCTCGGGTTCAGTCCGGCGCGGCAACGCACACCGGTCGCCGACCTCTCCGGTGGTGAGCGTCGGCGGCTGCAGCTGACTCGTGTGCTGATGGCCGAGCCGAATGTGCTTCTTCTCGACGAGCCCACCAACGACCTGGACATCGAAACCCTGCAGCAGGTGGAGGATCTGCTGGACGGCTGGGCGGGCACCCTGGTTGTGGTCAGCCACGATCGGTACCTCATCGAGCGGGTCTGCGATTCGACGTGGGCACTATTCGGTGATGGCAAGCTGACCAACCTGCCCGGAGGCATCGAGGAGTACCTGCGCCGGCATACCCAACCGGCTGCCGCTCCTGTGAAAGCCATATCGGATCGCGGCCGGGATGGCGCGGCACTGCGGAACGCACAGAAGGAGCTCGGCCGGCTCGAACGAGCTGTTGTGAAGTTAGACGAACGCGAGGCCGTGCTGCACGAGAAGCTCGCCGAACATGCCACCGATCCGGACCGGGTAGTCACCCTGACCGCCGAGCTCAATGCCGTCGTCGCCGAGAAGGACGCAGCCGAGGTGCAGTGGATGGAGCTCGCCGCGGAGCTCGAGTAGCTCCCGGTTCGGTCTTAACAACTTGTTCATGAAAAAGGCGAGGGCAGTCATGTGACTGCCCTCGCCTACAACTGGATGGATGAGTGAGAATCATCCGGGACTGGGCCCGGCATGCGATGCGCTACGCGCCTCGCCGATGCGTCCCCCTCTGGGGTTCGCCTACCTGCCGTTATACGGCTAGCGGGAACCACTCATCGGTCTGCTCCGAGTTGTCGCCCTCAACCAGCATCTCGCCGCTGTAGATGGCTTCGAAGTCGATCTCGATGACCGTGGCACCGAATTCCTCGTTCGTCATGTACTGAACAGTAGGGGTCACTATTAAGAAATCATTGAGTCACGAATCGGAAAAGTCTGGCAATTTTCGCTACACGCCTCGGCCCAGGTCATAGACCATGAGCGGCCTTGCTGAACTCTTAAGAAAAAGGATTCGTGCCCTTGACGAGCACCCAGGCCGCGATCGCGCCCCCGAATCCCGCTATGACCAGCACCGATGAGACGGCTGCGGGCCACTCGTCGCGGCCAAATCGCCCGTCCACAGAAATGCGTCCCGGGCCAAGCAGCAGAACCGCCAGGGCGGCCGCGCCGAGAATAAGGGGGAACTGCAGCGCGGGACCGGATGGGAAGAGGTCGTTTCTCTCTGAATAGGTCTGGACCGCGGCGTAGAGCATCGAACCCAGTACCGCACAGGCGCCGAAGGGAGTGAGCAGTCCGGCGACCAGCATGGCGCCACCGATGCTGTAGGTACCCGCAAGCACGCGTGTCGGGAGATCGGGATGCACGTCGATCGGTAACGAGCCGAGTTGCACGAACTGGCCGGAGGCGAACACGATGTTCAGCCCATTCCAGCACAGCGTCACTCCCACCGCGACACGCAGGACCAAGAGTCCAATATCGTTGCGGGTCAATGGATCGCTGTACTTGCTGGTGCTCGGCACCGCGGAAGTCTATGGCATGGGGGCTATGGTGAATCCGCTATGGCGGCGGTCACTTCCCGGTACGACGACGGCAACGACATTCCCGGCATACCGTCCGTGCGGGTCGCGCGCGCCGACCTGACAGCGATTTCCGCGCTGACGGCCCTCGTGTTCGGCTGGGCCAGCAGGGGATACGGGTACTTCTTTGACGAGGCCTACTTCGTTGTCGCTGGGCGCGACCACCTGTCCTGGGGATACTTCGACCAGCCTCCGCTGGTGCCGTTCATCGCGGGCATGGCCGACAACGTCGCGCCCGGGTCGTTGTGGGTGCTGCGCCTCGCGGCGACCGCGGCGGTGGCGATCGGGACGTTGATGTGCGGGCTGATCGCGGCGGAGCTCGGCGGGGGCCGCCTGACGCAATCTCTGTCGGCGATCGCCTACGCCACCGCGATGTTCCAGATCCTGGCCCATTGGTTGCAGACGCCGGCCATCGATCCGGCGCTCTGGTCGGTGGTGTGCTGGCTGTTGGTGCGCTGGACCCGCAGCTTGCGGGAACGGCTGCCCGACGATCGGCTGCTGCTGTGGGCGGGAATCGTCACCGCGATCAGCGTGCAGACCAAGTTCCTCGTTCCGGCGCTCTGGCTTGCGGTGCTGTTGTGCGCGGCGGTCCTCGGTCCGCGCACGCTGCTGCGCCGTCGGCAATTGTGGACCGGGGCGGCTGTTGCCGTCGTGGCCACCGTCCCGACCCTCATCTGGCAGGCCACCCACGGGTGGCCGTACCTGCGGATGGCCGGGATCGTGGCGGCGGAGTCCGAACGTGGAGCGGCGCTGTTGGGGGGCATGCTCGTCGGTTCCGCGTTCCTCGGACTGGTGCTGCTGCTGGCGGGGATTGTGGCGCTGCTGGCGGCGCCGTTGCTGCGGCCCTACCGGTACCTGGGTGCGGCTGCGGTGTTGGTGGGGGCATTGATGTTCGCGACCCATGGACGTGCGTACTACGCCATGGGGTTGTACGCCTTGCTGATTGCCGCGGGCGCGGTGGGGATTTCCCGCTGGCGTCCTTCTCGGCCCGCGATGCGGGGCGTGGTCTACACACTCGTCGGTTTGGTGACGGCCGCATCGGTGATCATGGCGATCGTCAGGCTGCCCATCGTGTCCGAATCGGCTGCCGTGCGCTGGTTTTCCTGGGCCGGTGCCATGGGGCCAACGATGCTCGCCGGAGGTGATCACTCGACGGAGGGCCTGCGCCAGGTGGCCAGGGATACCTACGATTCGATGCCGCCGGATGTGCGGGACCGCACGGCCCTGGTGCTGCAGATCTACCCCATGGCCGCCGCCTATGACGTCGAGGCGGGACGTGAGGGGCACTCCCGTGCCTACAGTTTCCACCGTGGGTACTACTACTTCGGGGCACCGCCGGAATCCATGACGGACATGTTGTACATCGGCGTCGACGATCCGGATCCCAAACTTGCTCAAGGCTTCCTGGGGGTGCAGCGGATCGAACTGTTGCATGCCCCCGACGAGGACGAGGCACATGTCTATCGCTACTACGGCAGAATTACGCCGTGGCAACAGCTATGGGACCAGTGGCGCACCTACAAGTAGGCGGCTCATCCGTCGAAAAGATGGCCCCCCGCGACGCCCAGATGTACTGGATGTCGAACAGAATCCCGAACGATCAGTTCCTGCTGTTCTGCTTCGATTCGCCGGCGCAGGATATCGCCGGCCTGCGGGAGACGCTCGCCGAGCGCGCAGGGCGTATCGCGGATCTGCGGGTGCGGGCGGTCGACGTCGCCGGACACCTCGACTACCCGTACTGGGCGCCGCGTGACGAATCCGAGGTGCCCCTGACGGTGCACACGCTGCCGGATTCCAGCTGGACGCAGTGCCGATCCGCGATCGCCGCACTGCTCACGAGCACCGTCGATATCCGCGAAAGCCCTTGGCATCTTCACCTTTTCCCGGGAGTACACGGCGCGCCGCGGGCATCGGGTCCGGCCCTTGTCGCGGTACTGCAGGTATCGCACGCATTGGCTGATGGTCAGCGGGCCACCGCGGCCGCACGGGCATTGTTCGGCGATGAGGCGGGGGAGGTCGGGCCGCTGCCGGAAGTACCCGGGTATGCCGCACTGCGCGGGCTGGCAGGATTTCCGGTGAAGCTGGGTCGGCTGCTGAGTGCGAGCCGCGATGGCTACCTGGCTTACCGTCAGCAGCAGGAGCTTGTCGCGGCGGGTGAGTTGGAGCCGGAACCGCAGGGATTCCCACTGATTTCACTGAATGCACGGCCCGATGAACGCCGGGAGATCCGGATGATCGTGCGGCCACGCGATGAGCTTCGCGCCGACGACGTCAGCGTGACCGTCGCGGTCCTCACCGCGATCGGCATCGCGTTGCCGCGGTATCTGCGTGACCACGGACAGTGGGTTCCAGAGCGGCTGGGCGCGGAGGTAACCGTCGCATCTGCCGGTGAATCTTTGGCGCGCAATAACTTCCGAAATGTCGGCGTCGACCTGTGCTGGGGCGAAAGGGATCTACGCGCCCGGGCCCGGAAGATTGCGGACGGTATCGAGAGTAGGCGCCGTCGGGCCGTGCACCCGGTGCTGGTTGCGCAACGTGCCGGAGGCGCGGCACTGCCCGCGCCGATGATGTGGGCGGGTGTCAACGCCTTCAACACCGACCTGATGCCGCCCACTGTCGCGGGTAACACCGTGGTGTCGAGCGTGGTGCGCGGTGCTGCCGATCTGACGTTAGGCGGTGGACGGGTGGTGTTCACTGCCGGATTCCCCGCGCTGTCGCCGGTGATGGGCCTGACCCATGGGGTGCACGGGATCGGCGACACCGTGACGGTGAGCGTCCACACCAGTGCGGCAGTGATGCCCGATGCCGATCACTATGAAGACCTGCTGGCCGACGCGCTCACCGAGGTGTCCCGCCGGTTGCGATGAGTTTTCTCATCGGCACGGGTCGACATAGATATGCCGACGATTACTCCATGCCTCTGGTTCGATACCCGCGCCGAAGAGGCCGCCAACTTCTATGTGTCCGTGTTTCCGAACTCCCGGATTCTCGAGGTCACTCACTACGGACCGAACACCCCCATGCCGGAGGGCACGGTGCTCACCGTCGAGTTCGAGCTTGACGGGCAGCGGTACACCGCGCTTAACGGTGGACCCCAGTTCACGTTCGATGAGGCGATCTCGTTTCAGATCGACTGCAAGTCTCAGGAGGAGGTCGACCGCTACTGGGAGGCGCTGACGGCTGACGGGGGAGAAGAGTCCCAATGCGGTTGGCTCAAGGACAAATTCGGGGTTTCCTGGCAGGTGGTCTCGCGTGAGCTAATCGACCTGATTTTCCACTCCGATCCTGTGACCGGTAACGCGGCGATGCAGGCCATGATGACCATGCGCAAGCTCGATGTGGCCGTCGCCAAGGAGGCGGTGGCCGCAGCGCAGTCCGGGTCTTAGTCGTCGTCGCCGAAGTCGACGTTCCAGCCCATGGACTTGTAGCGGCGTTTCTCCGACTCGCGGCGTTGCTTCTCGGCGCGTTCGTGCTCGGACCAGTCGCCGATGACGCCGGGGGATGCCTTGGGTAGATCGCCGAACAGCTCGTTGCCGTTGTCCCAGTTGATGAGGAACTCCGGGGTCTGGTGTTCGTCGTCGTCTTCGCCCTTGCCTCCGCGGCCGTGGGCGCCGCCCATCGGGGCCATGCCCATGCCACCCATACCCATTGCGCCACCACGGACTCCGGCACCGCCGATGCCGGCGGCGTTGGTTCCGGCGCTGCCCGGTCCGGGTACACCCGCGCCACCGCGCAATGCTCCTGGGCCGTTGAGGGTTCCAGTGCCTGAGGCTGACCCTGTGGGCGAGCTGAAGCCTGCCGAGGTGGTGGTGCCGGGTGCCAGTCCGGAGCCTGATCGGTCGGAGCCGGCGCCCAGACCGCTGAGTGCATTGCCGAGGCCGCTGCCCGAACCGCCGGAGCCGCTTTGGGGGCTGCCGCCGCCCGAGCCTCCGCCGCTGCCTGCACCCGCGCCTTGGCCTTGTCCGCTCTGGTTACCCGAGCCGTCGCTGTAGGCGGGCTTGGTGTTCTTATCGGCGAGGCCGTTGGCCAGGTTATTTGAGGAGCTGGGGCTTTGGCCGCCACCACCGCCGTTTTGGCCTCCGCCACCGCCACCGTTGTCGCCGGATTCGGTTCCGTTGCTGGGCTGCTGAAGCGTGATGTTGCCGGGGTTGTTGCCCTTCGGTGGCTGGACATCGGTGACATTGTCGCCCTCGCGAACCACGGGCTCGCTGAACAAGCCAACCATCTGTAGGCGCGCGAAGAACTGTTCCTGGTTCTTCAGCTGTTGTATGTCGGCATCCGACGATCCAGACTTCTTCTTCTGTGCGACCTCGGCATCGGACATCGGCGGCTCGATACTCGACTTGGCGGCACTCATCGCTTCGCCCAGCGGTGGCATCCTGTCCGCCACATGCCGGATACTGAGGATGCCTGTCTCTGAGGCGCGAAAGTATTCGGACATATTGGTCTGCAAGGATTTTGCAGCTGCGCCGCGCCAATCCTCGACCAACATGCCCTGCACCTTGCCGCCAAGAGTGTGCATGATGTCGCCGAGTTGCTCAGCGATGCTGTTAATCGATTCCTTGGCGGCCTGGGGGCTGCCGGTCTGGAAAGCCTGGGCAGCGTTGTAGATGGACTGGTGGTCGTGGCCTTCCCAGTGTTCCTTCTGGATCTGCTTCTTCCCCATGTCTTCTCCTCCTGAAAACTATTGGCTCTAAGGTATTTTCGGCTCGATCTGCGTCATGATCTGCAGAGCCAACGGGCATTGGTCGTAATGCTGCTCGGTGAGATCGGTCTTTAGATCCACCTGAACAGTGGCGACGGCTTGTTGCGAAGGAATAGCCACCGAGCAGCTGGCGCCGTTGGCGGTGTGTATCAGCCATCCAGATCGCGCACCAACGGAGACCTGCTCGTGACGGTCCCACCTGTCATTCGGCTGCGCTAGTTGCGATATCAAAGTATCTACTGCGTAGACCTTGATAAACCAATCGGGCCCACCCCAGATGCACCCGCGAACCCGCTGGCCGAAGGCAGTCTGGTGCGCGTCTCGTTTGTTGGAGGGATCGACCTTCCAGCCAGAAACATCCGCGTCTGTGATCGCCGTGCACGCGTCGAAAGTGGTTCCTTTTACAGGGTTGCTATCGGGCCCCGTTGTTGCCGAGGACGCGCTGGTGGACGGCGAAGATGAGATGGATGAGGTTGATCCGGATTCTGCGGTGGGTGTGCCTTGGATTTTGTCGTGCGTGCACCCCGCAACGAGAGCGGTCGAAACGGCTACAACAGCGATCCATTTCATCTTCATTGGTTCGAGTCTTCCTGACCTGTCAGCTGGTAGTGGGCGGCGGGTAGACGCCCAAGCCGTTGCTGTCGATCGTGTCGCCCCTGAGCTGCTCGAACGATTCGGCGTTTCGATGCTCGGTGTTGTCGTACTCGTTCTGCGCGACTTTGGCCCATTCGGCCCACGTCTTCACCGTCTTGACATGCGCTTCGATCACAGCTGCAACGGAGTCAGTATCGGCCGTGACCAACTCATTCACTGCGTTGTTCCAAGAAGTGCCTTCAGCGCACGATCCCATGCCGAGATCACTGGTGAACGAGAGAGCATCGCTCCGCAGCGCCTCCAGCTTGTCTACCGCCGCGCTGAACTCCTGTGACACCTTTGTTGCGGCTCCGGGTGCTAGGTGCAGCTCGTTCATATCGAGCCCTGATTCTCCGGGCATGGACGCTCCCCTCGCTGGTCAAGCAGACATGTTTGTCCTACATATAGCTCTGACGTTAGAACACCGCGTTTGGTTCCATGCTTTTTCGGATGAGGAGGAACTTGGGTCGTCAGGTTCCTCTCGTAGGCCAGCCTGGATCGGCGGGCAGAGTCGGGAAGTCGCTGCGCGGGTGTTCGCCACTGACGTAGAAGAGCCGCTTGTCATAGGGGTCGGGAGCTTTGGCAGTGCAAGTTCGTTGGTCGCGCTCGAACACCTCTTTTGGCCATGGATTCGCGGGTTCTGCAGGGGTGCTGTAGCCATTCGTACGAAACGCAGTAGCGATTTTCCAGCCCCCGAACACGTCAGTGCTAGGGCTGGGTGCGGCCCCAATCTGCGGTGCGTTGGTGGGCCCGGGGTTTGCGCTGGCCGGTGGGGTGAAGGTGATCCGGTAAACGAAGCTGCCAATATCGTCGCTTGCGAGTTGTTCGGGGAGAAGCCGTCGCTGGCGGTAGTAGCTGTAGTGCCCGTTTTCTTGCAGTGTGCCGACGCCGTAGTCCCAGGAACACACCAGAGCGATGTAGGCGCCGAGGTCGTCTCGGGTGAGGGACAGAATGTGTTGACGCCAGGTTCCCGCAATGGGAGTGGTGACTTCGAAGCCGTCGGTGGTGAGATTGTGGTCGCCCCGGACCAGTGGTCGCACCGAATGCGTCCACCTGCTGTAATTCCTCTGAGGTACGGCATTCTCGAACCCGGGGTAATAGAAGGCAGGATCGGCCATCAGGCCGCCGAGTATGAAGGATTCGCGGTAGGCGCGCACTATGACGGCCGGGCCAGTGGCCAAATCGATGCCGGGTTCGGCGCTCCAGCGCATCCGCAAGTCTTGGGTCAGGCCCGTGAACGGTACCGGTGTTGGTTTTGCTGTGCTGGTGGGCGGTGTGCTCGTCGGTGTGGCGGTAGGGCCGATGCTGCTTGGGGTTGTGCATCCACTGACGACGAGCACCAAGGTGAGAACCCATATCGGTAATTTGTGCATCGGGGCTCGGGTCATTTGGTGGCCTTAACTGCGTTGTTGTAGGTGCGTTCCAAATATCCTGCGTTGTTTTCTTGTCCCGGCACTATGCGGATGACCCTGGTCATATCCGTCTGGTAATCGGCGATCGAGTACGCGTTGCCTTTGATTGCGACCATCTCTTCGTATGTCCTCAAGCGCGGGTGGGTGGGGCCGGCGCTTTGGTCGTTGGCAAGAATATCCGGGATGGTGATCTGGTTGGGCTGAAGGACGCCGTTCGCGAGCAATGAGTTGGCGAGGAGTTGCTGGCTTTGGGCGATGGACATATTCGGTGCCGTGGTGTCGAACGTTTGACCCGCTGTGGGCGCTGGGCCAATGATGCCGGACTTCAGGGCCTCGGCGGTGATGTCGACACCTGCGCCGAGTGCCGGCCCACCGGCGGCACCGGCTCCGAAGGCCAGCACCTTTTGCGCTTCGCCATAGGCCAATTGCTTTAGTTCGTAAAGGTTTTGGGCTCTGTCGAAATCGGATTTACTGGCCGCATTCTGCTGGGCGTCGTTGGCTGCAATGAGCCCGGCATCGGCCAGTCCGCGGAACCGGCCCGCATCTGTGAGATCGCCGGTGGAGTCCGCATTGTTGTGTTGAACTTGCTCGGCGTAGTGATCCATGGACTGGATCGAATTGGCATACAGCGCGCCGTCCAATGTTTTGGCCGCATCGGAGTCGGTACTGAGCACTGTTACCAGCGCCTTGGCCTTGGGCATCATTGCGTTGTCGATATCGTTCTGGCTGTCGAGCGGGCCGTTGAAACCTGGGGTGGTCCCGAATACGTCGGGATCGCCTCCGCCAATCGTGGCGGTGTAGGGGGCCAGGCCGTGAGCCATACCCTGAGCTAGTCCGGGGCTGATTTCGCCCAGTGTGTGGGTACCTCCGGAGATGCTGTTGGATAGTTTGCTCAGTTCACCGCCGTGGTCAGCGACGTAGCTGGCGTAAGCGCGGGCAGTCTCACCTGACATTCGTGCATCTTCCAGGCTCACCCCCGGCCCGGCGTGCGCCGAGTCGCCGGTCCAACTCACCAGGCTGCCTGCGGCAAGACCCAAATCGGGGAATTGGTGGTGGGTCAAATCTTTGAGGAACTGGTCGTTTCGGTGACTATCGGTTGCGGTGATGATGTCGTGCGCTGCGATGTGGTCGCGGCCGGTCGCCGTGAATATGTTCTGCAGTTCCTTATCGACGGGAGCTAGAGCAGTGTGGCCGCTTTCATTCTCGTAGTGCAAGATGTCGGCGCCGCGCTGCAGCAGTTTGTGATCCAGTTCGGTGCCTCGCTGAAAGCCTTGATCGCCATCGATGAGCACTTCGGAGAGGCGGTTGAGGTTCCCCACTGAGGGGTCCACGTTGTAGGTTCCGGGCGGGTAGTTCGGGGTGTAGGGCGGCCGGGATTCGTTCAGCAGATTCTGAACCGAGGTGGGCAGCTTGTCATACCCTCCCGTCGTGAGTTCGGTGGTGGAACCCTGTGCGCCGGGGCGTAATTCGGTCTTTGCATAGCCGTACTGATTCGAGCCCATCATCTGCAGCGCGTTACCGATAATGCTCTTGTTGTTGCCCAAGCGTCGCTCGGCCCGGTGAATGTCCTCTACGGACATCCCATTCATCTGCGCCTGTAGCTGCCCCAATACCTGCTGCTGCGAACGCGTCAACTGCACCGGCCTACCCGCATCACGATCCGCGATCTGCTCGGGGCTCAGGATCGATGCCGCCTGGACGCGTGCCCTCTGCTCTTCCGTGGCGGTACCGGCGAGAACGTCGTGGACATCGCGTTCGGCTTGTTCGGGGCTCCCCTCGGCGATTTGTTTCTCGGCCATGGTGTGACCGCCGGTGCCCTCGTCGAGTACGCGAGCCAATGAGTCGTCCAACATTTCGCCGCGCGCAACGAGGCCCGTCACCCGCTGATGAAGTTCCTTCAGTTTGTCGATGACCTTCTGTAATTGGTCTTTGTTCAAACCAGTGATGTCCGGGGGTGTCACCGCGTTGGTCTTGGGATCGATGTCCACCTTCGGAGGAGCGTCAGCGTATGCCAAGAAGGAGCCGATGTCGTCAGCCAGCGCTTGCGACTCTCCATAGGCCTTGTTGGCATGCATCGCCACATACATCGCCTCAAACCCGGAGTTCTCGAAGCGGGCGGCCGAGCGCTTCATCGCGTCCCTCGCGGCGTCGCCGGCATCACCCTTCCAGGTCGACATATCGATGATGGCCTGTACCTTGTCCGCGGCCTGCTGACTGGCATCGCCCCGTTTAGATGCGGCATCCGCGAGTGCCTTTATCTGTGGTGGCCAGTGCTGCAATTCGTCGAGCGTCATCCTCATAGTTACTCCCCCTAGACCGTGCTGCCGGGTCCGGCTTGTTCGATACCCGCACGATTGAGCTCGTCCCGGTTCACGAATTTGACCGCCGACGCCTTGTGGTTCTCGCCGTGACTACTGAGCTCTGCGTGATGGTCTGCGGTTTCCTTCTCCCACTCGGAAATGCGGGTGCCCAACGCGTTGGCGGCGCGCCCCGATCCGAAACCGGCCTGCGCATCGGTCAATGCGCGATGGGCGGCATCGTGTGCGTCCTTCAGATCGGAGGCGTGCGTGTGGAGTTGGTCTCCATGAATCTGCAGTTCGGCCGGGTCCACATGTAAGTGATCACCCGATGAACCCGAAACGCTCGCCATGTCTGACTCTCCTCGCCCGTACGGCATGCATGCCCCTAATACAAAGATCCGACGGGGTGGGGCCGCGTTTGGTTCCATGTTTTTTTTGAGTGATTCGCGGAGCACCCGCGGGCCAACGCAGACCCGGTGGCCGGAGCCCTCCAACGCTTGACCCGTCTAACTTATCGCTGATAACTTAACGCCGTTATCCTCTGGAGGAAGGCGTTGCGATGCTGGAACGTTTGGCTCGATCGGTTATCGCGGCACCTCGCCTCGTACTCGGTGCCGCACTACTTATCGCCATCGCGGCCGCCATCTTCGGCGTACCGGTCACCAAGCATCTCGCCGCGGGCGGGCAGCAGGACCCCAACTCCGAGTCTGCTCATGTGACACGGGTTCTCGCGGACAAATTCGGCATCAGCGACCAATCCCTGGTCTTCATGCTCACCAGCGATCAGGGCGTCAAGAGTCCGCAGATGCGCGCCGTCGCAGCCGATCTGGAGCGCCAGCTCAAAGACTCCGGTGAGGTGCTCAACCTGACCTCGGCGTGGACGGCTCCGCCGCAGGTCGCCGATGATCTCTTCGGCACCGACGGCAAGTCGGGCTTGATCGTCGCCGGGCTGACCGGGGGTGAGAACGACGCCCAGAAGCACGCGGCGATTCTCATCAAGTCGCTCGCCGTCGACCGCGACGGAGTCTCGGTCAAGGCCGGCGGCGTCGCCACGCTCTACAACCAGATCGTCACGCAGTCCGAGAAGGACCTGCTAGTCATGGAATCGATCGCGATTCCGATCAGCTTCGTGGTGCTGGTCTGGATCTTCGGCGGTCTCTACGCGGCCTTGCTGCCCCTGGTCGTCGGGGTGTTCTCGATCGTCGGGGCGATGTCTATCCTGCGCGGCCTGACATATGTCACCGACGTGTCGGTGTTCGCATTGAACCTGGCTGTCGCCATGGGATTGGCACTCGCCATCGACTACTCGCTGCTGATCATCAGTCGCTATCGCGAAGAGGTGAACGCCGGCAAGCCGCGCGACGAAGCGCTGGTACTGACCATGACCACGGCGGGCCGCACCGTGCTGTTCTCGGCGCTGACGGTCGCCCTGGCGCTGGTGGCACTGATCCTGTTCCCGATGTACTTCCTCAAGTCCTTCGGGTACGCGGGTGTCGCAGTGGTGTTCGTCGGCGCCATTGCGGCTCTCGTCATTGTGCCCGCGGTCGTCACGCTTCTTGGCGATCGGATCGATGCCCTGGACGTACGCCGCCTCATTCGTAAGATCCTGGGCAGGCCGGAACCCACGGCCAGGGAGATCACCGAGACCTTCTGGTACCGAAACACCAAACGGGTTATGGCCCGCGCGATTCCGATCTCCATCGTGATCGTCACGGCATTGGTGGTTCTGGGCCTGCCGTTCCTCAACGGAACCTTCGGGTTCCCGGATGACCGGGTGTTGCCGGCATCGGCCTCGGCGCATCAGGTCGGCAACGAGATGCGCCGAAACTTCAACAACAACAGCTCGACCAATCTGTCCGTCATCGCCGAGGGCATCGGCACGGTGCCACCGCGGGACATGGACGAGTACGCCACGGACCTCTCGAAGATCGAGGATGTCAAGGAAGTGGCCGCGCCCACCGGTGCGTTCATCCGGGGCATGAAAGTCGGTCCGCCCTCGAGCGCAACCGGGATCAAGGACGGGGCAGCACTTTTCACGGTCCAGACCGGGGCCAAGCCCTACACCGAAGCCGCCGAGCGTCAGCTTGACGCCATCCACGCCCTCCCCGGTCCGAGCGATACCACCGTCAAGATCGGTGGGGGAGCCCAACTGGACCGCGACGCCGTCGACGGCATTGTGCATAAGCTCCCCCTGGTACTGGCCATCATCGCGATCGTCACCTTCGCGCTGCTGTTCCTGCTGACCGGGTCGGTGATTCTGCCGCTGAAGGCGCTCGTCCTCAACGTGCTGTCGCTGACGGCGACCTTTGGCGCGCTGATCTGGATATTCCAAGAGGGACACCTGGGCGGATTCGGGACCGAGGTCACCGGCACGATTGTCGCCACCATGCCGATGCTGTTGTTCTGTATAGCGTTTGGGCTGTCGATGGACTACGAGGTGTTCCTCATCTCGCGGATCCGGGAGTACTGGATGGCGTCCGGACACACGCGCGCAGACAACGACGAGGCCGTGGCGCTCGGGGTGGCCCGCACCGGCCGGGTGGTCACCGCGGCGGCGATGATCATGACCATTGCCTTCGCCGCACTGATCGCCGCGCAGGTGGCGTTCATGCGGATGTTCGGCACCGGACTGACCATCGCGATCGTGGTCGACGCCACCATCATCCGGATGCTGCTGGTGCCCTCGTTCATGCGAATGCTCGGACGCTTCAACTGGTGGGCACCCAAGCCCTTGGTCAAACTCCATGAACGAATCGGATTCAGTGACTAAGCGTCAGCGTTCCTCGCGCGGGGAAGGAGACCAACTGCGCGACGAAATCATTGATGCGGCAATCGATCTTGTCCTGGAAGCCAAGGAGCTACGTGCCCCCTCCATTCGCGAGGTTGCGCGCAAGATCGGGGTGACCCCGCCGTCGATCTATCTGCACTTCGCGGACAAGGACGAGCTGATGGACGCGGTCTGCGGGCAGTACTACCAACGGCTGGACGACGAGATGCTGACCGCGGCGCTGGACCAGCCGACCGCGCTGGAGCGTTTGCACGCGCAGGGCATGGCCTACGTGCGCTTTGCCGTGGCAACCCCGCTGATGTACCGGCTGGCCACCTCGGCGCCGCCCCGTGATGACAGTGAACTGGACGAGACGATGGTCAGTGCGGCATTCGCGCACTTGCACAAGGGAGTCCAGGAACTCGTGGGAGAAGGTTTCTACCCCGACGGCGACACCGTGGTGATGGCGTTGCAACTGTGGACCGCGGCGCACGGGGTGGCCTCGATGCTCGTCACCAAACCGTATCTGCCCTGGGGTGATGCGGAAGACTTCGCCGACAACGCGTTACGCGTCGCCTGTCTGGGGCAGGCGGTCAGCGACGTCGACCTGACCGGCGTACTGCCGCGTCAGAAGTAGAGCCGCACCGAAGCCAGCGTGCCCGGTGCCGCCGAGTTGTCGGAGAACTCGAAGAGCCCGACCCCGCGCCGATCGCCCAGGCGCACGGTGGCCGATACCGAAGATCCCGCGGCCAACAGCTTGTCGACGGCCAAAGAACCTGTTGCCGAAGCGAACTCGGTCAGCGAGGCCTCGGCCACACCGTCGAGCGAGAGGGTGGCTTCCGGGGAGAGCAGTGTGGTGACCGTCTGGATGTCCCGGGCCGTCAGCGCGGCCGCCAGTTCCTCGACGCGCTGCTTGCCGGTCGCGTGTACGCCCTTGAGTCCACGCATGAATCCCAGCACGCCATTGAGGCCCTGGTTCTTCAGCAGTTGTGGCCCCAGCTTGGCGCTCGCGAGCAGTCCGTCGCCACCGGCACCCAAGAGCTGGCCGATCATGGCGCGCAGTTCCCAATACGCGAACAACCGATCGATCTTGAGTGAGGAGGCGGGCCCGTCCTCGACGAGGTCATAGCGCAGATGCATCGGGATGTGCATGGTGACGCCGGTGGACATGGTCGTATGAATCGTCAGATCGCGTAGTACCGACATCCCGGCGACCACATCGTTTTCGACCTCGAACACGATCGTGTTGGGCGCGATGAAGGTGTCGTAGAACTTGCTGATCGCGGCCTCACCGATATGCGGCCGTGAGCCCACCGGATCATTCACCTGGCCGTAGGTGGCGAACAGGCCGACCCAGGTGTCCTTGTCGTGTGCACCGACAGCAGCTGGCGACGCCTGAACGGTCGCCAGCAGCTCGTCGGCAAAGGGTGCGCTGGACACTGGGCTTTTAGGACAGTGCCCCGAGCACCGCGTCGTAGTCGGGTTCCTGAGCGATCTCGGGCACCAGCTCGGTGTAGGCGACATTGCCGTCGGCACCGATGACGACGATCGCGCGGCCCAGCAGCCCGGTCATCGGGCCGTCGGTGATGACGACACCGAAGTCCTCGCCGAACGTGCTGCGGAAGGCCGACGCGGTGCCCACGTTCTCGATGCCCTCCGCGCCACAGAAGCGCTTCTGGGCAAACGGCAAGTCCTTCGACACACACAGCACCGGCGCGCCCGCCTCGGCGGCGCGCTGGTTGAAGGTCCGCACGCTGGCCTGGCAGACGGGGGTGTCGATCGAGGGAAAGATGTTGAGGATCACCGGCTTATCCCGGTACTGGTCGCTGGTGACGGGGCCGAGATCGGCGCCTACCAGCTCAAATGCCGGGGCAGGAGAGCCGACAGCGGGAAGCTCGCCGACCGTGTTGATGGGGTTTCCGCGCAACGTGATCTGTGCCATGGCCCCAGTGTTCCAGAGTTGGGTTATCGCTGGGGTGGTGGGGTGGGAGCTAGTTTGGGTGGTTGGTGGGGGCTAGTCGACGGGGCTAGGTTGGATGCCATGGCGACGCCTGTCAGCTTCGACAACAGATTCTTCTCGGCAGTGTGGTCTGCCATCGCACGCCGGGAACCACCCGGGATCAAGGAGCTGCGTGCCGAGAATCTGCGGGGGCTGACGGGACACGTCCTGGAGGTAGGCGCGGGTATCGGCTCGAACTTCCCGCTGTATCCGGACACCGTGACCTCGGTGACGGCGCTCGAACCCGAATCCAGGCTGCGTCCGCAAGCCGAGGATGCTGCCGCGGCGGCGTCGATTCCGGTGACGGTGACCGCCGGTGTGTTCGAGGACCTCGCCGTCACAGGTGAGGATCGATTCGACGCGGTGGTGTGCTCGCTGGTGTTGTGTTCGGTGGGTGACCCCGACCGTGCCGCCGCGCAGGCGTTCGAGGTACTCAAGCCCGGTGGCGAGGTGCGCTTCTTCGAGCACGTCGCACATGGGGGTGCGCTCGGATTGGTGCAGCGCGCGGTGGACGTGACTTTCTGGCCCCGATTGTTCGGCAACTGCCATACGCACCGGGACACGCTGGCCGCGATCGAACGGGCGGGATTCGAGATCGAGGGGCAGCGCGACGACTGGCTGAAGGTATTCGGTGTCCCCATGCCGTCCTCATCGATCGTGATCGGACGCGCGGTCAAACCCGCCTAGAGCATCTGCGGGTCAACCGAATTCGACGACGGTCATTGCCGGCCTTATCCGGTCGGACAAGGGCAGGTCGTAGAACAGCGGTGTGGCCAGCTTCAGGAAGTTTCCGCGTCCGGCAGGCATCCGCACCTCACGCACCGTGCGCACACCGTCCAGTGCCCGCAGCTGCCCGTACTGGTGGGCGGTGAAGGAGAACGGCATCGGCGGCACCGTGTAGTGCTCGCTCAACTTCCAGCCGCGCCGCTGCGAGTACACGCTCATCAACCAGGGGATGGTGTCGAAGACCATCCACCCGCCGGGAAATCGCTTAGCGCAGGCGGCGATGAGGTCGAACACCAGGTCGCGTTCCAGGTACATCAACAGCCCCTCGGCGCTGATCAGGACGCCGTTGGAGTCGTCGACCTGGTCCATCCAGGAGTGGTCGAGTGCGGACTGTGCGATGTATCGGAGCCGATCCGAGGGCGGAAGCAGCTGCTGGCGCAACCGCACAATGGGTTCCAGGTCGACGGACAACCAGGTCAGCTCGCCGTTGTCGATACGCCAGAAACTGGTCTGCAGTCCCTCGGCGAGCGCCACCACGGTGGCCCGCGGATGATCGGCCAGATATTCGTTGGAGACGTTGTCGAATGTCAACGCCCGCAGGGCAATTCCCTGGTGCGTGCGACCGAAGTGGTGGTAGTCGTAATCCAGGCTGTCACGCAGGACGATGGCCATCGGATCTTCGAGCACACCGTCGGGCCGGCTCGCTTCGGTCGCTCGTTGATTCAAGGTGATGAGCGCGGTTTCGGACACCCCGTCGAGGTGGCGGGCATCGATGGCAGCCATGCACGCCACAGTACTAGCGAACGAGTTTGTGCAACGTTCTCAGGTTGCGGGTGGTCGTCGTCGACTTGTACCGCTTCTTACCCATCGTCTTGCCGATGGGGCTGGCCAGGGTCTGTGACTTGGGCACCTGCCAATACAGCACACCGTCGCCGGCGGCGATGCGTTCGCTGTCGTCGAGCTCGCCACCGAGGGCGGCCAGCTCGGAGAGCACCGCGGGGTCGCTGCAGAACATCACGTAGGAGTGCACGCCCTCGATCTCCGGCTCCCACGGGAACGCATCGATGATGCTGCTGATCGTGCCCACGTCGTACACCAGCACCCAGGCCTCGTATCCGAAGCGATCGCAGAGTACCCGCTGCAGCCGTTCCTTGACCGCGGAGGCGGATTCGGCTGAGTCCAGCAGCACGTTTCCGCTGGCGAGAATTGTTGTGACACCGGTAAATCCGTCGGCCTCGAGAGCATCTCGGACATCGGCCATCTTCATCGTGATGCCACCGACGTTGACTCCGCGCAGCAGGGCGGCATATCTGGTCATGGCTATCCGAACTGTAGGAGCGTCATGGACGGGCGAGTCCGGCGCAGAAACCCGCGATCCAGGCGCTTGGAGTTGACGAATTTCCAGATTCCGCGCCCGGGATGCAGCGGTATGTCGATGGCGGCCGTCACTCCCGGAACGGAGATGAGCGTCTCGCCTTCATCGGGTGTCAGCGCGAACGGCATGGGTGGGGCCACGTAGCGGTCCGACAACGTGAACCCCTGCAGGGTCCGCCTGCTGAACCAGTGCGGGATGTTGTCGAACATCATCTGTCCGCCGGGAAAACGCTTGGCGCAGGCCTCGATTAGCCCAAGCGATTCCTCCGGTTGCAGATACATGAGTAGCCCCTCGGCCGTGATGAACACGCCGTCTGAGCCGTCGACCCGATCCATCCAGCTCAGGTCCAGGGCGGACTGGGCCAGCTCGACAATCCGTTCATTCTTGGGCAACAGCTTGCTGCGTAACTCCATCACCGGTGGCAGATCGACGGAGTACCAAGTGAATTGGGCTGTGGATTCCGCGCCGCCCAACCGCCAGAAGCTGGTTTGCATGCCTTCTGCGAGTGCGACAACCGCCGCCCGGGGATGCGTCGCGAGGTACACGCGGGCCTGTGAGTCGAAGGCCCGGGCCCGCAGGGCGTGGCTCTGCGACGGGCGGCCGAACTTGCGATAGTCGTACTCGATGGCGTCGAAGAGCTCTGCGGCCAGCGGATCCTGAATCACACCGTCCGGGCGTTTCGCCTCGGTGCCGCGGTTGTGCAGTGTCCACAGGGTGGTCGCCGAGACGCCCTCCAGGCTGTCTCCGCTGATCCGCGATGAACCACCCGGGCGAAGAGGGGCAGACTCGGTCATGAAGCTGATGCTAGTGAAATGGTGCGACGATCGGTCTGTCCCATGGTTAGGCTGACGGGTATGACCGATTCGAAGGCGAGCGGCGACTCGGCCGCGGACGATGCCAAGCGCAGGTTCCGCGAGGCACTTGACCGTAAAAACAACAAGGCCAACGCCGCCGCCGACAACAAGGACACCGCCAGCAAGCCGACCCATGCACATGGCCGGGCCGGCTCGCATCGCGAATTCCGTCGTAAGAGCGGCTAAGCGTCTCGCCTCTGGTTGGCCAGCCCCCGGGCGATGATCAGCCCGGCCAGGGCAACCACCCAGCACGTAAGGCCAAAGCCCTTGAGTCCCCAGACGACTGAGGCCAGGGTGAACCCGCCGGCGGTCATCAGAGCTATCCCGACGACGGCACTGCGCGTACCGGGCTGCGCGACGTAGCCACCGTCCCAGCCGGGCAGAGGGTTGTTTTCCAGCGGTCGCAGGGCCAGGAAGAGCCCGGTCACCAGGACGGCCATCGTCGCCACCTGAAGCACCGACAGCACGATGAAATCCGGTGCCGCGGTGTTGTATCGGGGGAATCCGAGGAAATCGAACACCAGGTGCATGCCCAGCAGCGCGGGCATGTGCCAGAGGTACAGCGTCATCGCGCCCGAGTTGCCGATGGCCACGGCCCACCACACCCGAGGGCGCTGAGCCCATCGATTGATGGCCGGCATCGCCGCGATGGCGAGTGCGGACAAGACGATTGCGTGCCCGGCCAGTACCAGCGAGGGCGGAATCATGTTCGGCACCTTCTGCCCGGCCACGCCGACCAGACTGATCGTGTACGGCCCGGACGTCACCAGCGCGATGTTGACTGCGAATACGGCTGCGGCCAGCATCAATGCGGCTTTCTGGGTGATCAGCTGCCGGCGGTACCCCACGCCCAAAACCGCCGGCAGCAGCCACACCACGAAGTTCACGTATCCGATGCCCTTGGGCGCGTCCAGGCCCAGCCGCAGCACGTCGATGGCGGCGATGCCCAGATAGATTCCCGCCAGCGCGGTGAACATGCTCCGTGTCGTCGTGATGCGGGCCAGCAGCGGAACCGCCGCCAGTACCAGTACATAGGCGCCGAGGAACCACAGCAGCTGGGTGCTCACACCGGCGACCGGCTCATAGACGTGTAGCGGCAGGATCTGCCGAAGTATCAGCAGGGCCACCGCCCAGAAGCCCAGGTAGTAGAACACCGGGCGGTACAGCCGGGTGCAGCGATGCATGAGCCAGGACCCCCAGCTGGTGCCCGGCTTCCAGGAGCCCACGCTGGCCGCGACACCTGCGAAGAAGAACAGCGGCATGATCTGGAAAACCCAGGTCAACGCCTGGAAAACGGGGCGGCCGTTGAGCAGGTTGCCCCACAGCAGCACACCGTTGTCGATGGCGCTCACCGCCATGATGGTGTGCCCAAGGACCACACCGACCAGTGACACGATTCGGATCACATCAAGCGCGCGGTCGCGCGTTGCCGGAGTAGCGGCACCCACCTCGTTGGCGGTGGGCAGGCCCAGAGTCATCGTCATGCACCTAGCGTCGTCGAGCGCCGATCACCAACACAGCGCGTCGCTACGCGACCTCGCTAGGTAGTTTCCCCTGGGCCTCGCGAGTAGGACTAGCCGCCGAGAGCGGCGATGAGGTCCTTGATCTTGGCGGCTTCGTCCTCGGTGACGGATTCCTCGGACTCGACTGCCGTCAGGAATCCGACCTTCAGGCCGGCGCCATTGGCGGTTTCCTGCGCGGTGAGCCGTGCCCGCCGGCGCGCGGTGTAGAGACGTTGGCCCAATGTCGCGCTGGGGCTGTTGGCCGCGTCTTTCATGAGATCGTCGTATCGGTGGCGCACGCCGCTCAGCGCGACGATGACTGAGGGCGTGACGCGGCTGCGGCCGGCCGCCTTTGAGATCGCGCCTTCGAGCTTTCGCAACCCGCTCAGGACGACGCCAACGCGTTCGCCGTACTCGGGGTCGGTGGGTTCGGGCAGGGTGTCGATGGCGGAGGCGTACATGTGCACCGCCGCATCGACGAGGCTGACAATGACTGGGGCTTCTCCGTCATCCGGCACGACTTCAGGCACGACCCATCGACTCCTTCTGAAAAGACCGGTAACGACCCCGGAGTAGGCAGGGGCCGCCGACAACTTAGCGCCGATCCACGGCCCGGACAACCCTTATCGGATGAACGGTTTCTGGCCCGAGCGTCTAGGTAGGGCGTGCGAACTGTGCTGTGCTACCTATTTTTTCGGCACCGCAGCTGTGGTCATGGGGTGTAGCGGCAACAGATCTTGATTAGCCGGTGGTCGCCGGCGCCGCGGTTTCTTCTCGGCGTGGGCGTTCTTGCCAGATGACCGCGATCAGGCAGAGCGCCGCCAGGGCGGCCACCGCGAGCGCGAACGTGATCCCCGCGGTGCGTAGTCCCCACGCATGCGCGGCCAGGCCCTCGCCGATGACCGGCAGGGCGATTCCGATATAGGCGACGACGAAGTAGCTGGAGGTCACCTCCGCGCGATGGTCCTCCGGCGTGCGGTCGGCGATGGAGGCCAGTCCGCGGCTGAAACTGATGCCCTGCCCGATGCCCACCACCACCGCGCTGGTCAGGTACCAGGGCAATGACGACGTGTGCAGGGCCACCACCACGAGCAGCATCCCGGTCAGCAGGATTGCGCAGCCAAGGATCAGTGCCTTGGCCGCAGGCACCTGCCGGATGAGAATCTGTGCCACACAAGAGGATCCGAATGTGAGGAAGACGCTTGCACCGGCGACCGCGTGGTTGTCGATGCCGAGCACCCCGGACAGGAATCCGGGGGCCACAGCCGTGAAGGAGCCGAGGGCCGCGAATCCGGCGAAACCCGCTGTCGCTGCGGCCGCGAATGTCGCACGTACCTGGGGAGGTAGCGAAAGACGTTGCACACCAAGCGTTCCGTGTTGCGGCGCGGTCTCCGGTGCCATGAGCAGAGCCACTACGGCGATGGACACGAGTCCGATATGGACGATGAACGCCAGATGGGTGGGCCAGGGCGCGTACTGAACGAGGATGCCGGCCACCAACGGTCCGAGCCCAAGGCCACCGGTGTTGGCGATGGTGGCCACGGCGGCCGCTCGTCCCCGCCATTGTTCGGGTGCCGCCTCGATGACGGCGACGGTAGCCGCGCCGGTGAAGAACCCCGCGGACAGCCCCGAGACGATGCGGGCGATCAGCAGCAGCGGAACCGAGTCGACGAACAGGAAGATGACCGAGCTGAGGATGGCGAATCCGGCGCCGGTCAGCAATAGGGGGCGACGGCCCAGAACGTCGGACCAACCGCCGAACAGCAGCAGCGCGAACAGCACGCCGGCCGCGTAGGTGGCATACACAACGGTGGTGGTGAGCACGGAAAAGTGCATCTGCTGCGAGTACAGCGCATACATCGGCGTCGGCATGGTGGTGCCGATCATGACCGCCGAGAAGCTAAACGCCAGCAGGATGAACGCGGCCGAACGGCGCAGACGGGCAATCACAACCCAATGTAAGTCACGGGCGGGCCCGTCTCATTCCGCCCGGATCATTGGGCGATCGCCTTTTCCGCGCCGATGCCCGTCAGGGAGCGCACCTCCATCTCCGCGTTCAGCCCCGGGTTGCCCTTGTCGTTGGAGGTCAGTGTCCCGACAATGCCGAGCACGAAGGCCAGGGGAATCGACACGATGCCGGGATTGGCGAGCGGGAACCAGGCGAAGTCGGCGCCCGGGATCATCGCCGTCTTTGCGCCGGAGACAGCGGGGGAGAAGACGATGAGCACGATGGTGGAGATCAATCCGCCGTACATGCTCCACAGCGCGCCGCGGGTGTTGAACCGTGCCCAGTACAGCGAGAAAACGATGGTCGGCAGATTGGCCGCTGCCGCGACCGCGAAGGCCAGTGCCACCAGGAACGCGACATTCTGACCGTTGGCCAAGATGCCGAGCCCGATCGCGATGACACCCAATACCACTGCTGTGATCCGTGACACCCGGACCTGTTCCCCTTCAGAGACGTTGTGGTCCTTGATGACTGAGGCGTAGATGTCATGTGCGAATGATGCCGATGCGGTGATCGTTAGTCCGGCCACCACCGCGAGAATGGTCGCGAACGCCACCGCCGAGATGACCGCAAGCAGGATCACCCCGCCTAGCTCGAAGGCCAGCAGCGGTGCAGCCGAGTTCTGGCCACCGGCCGCCGCCAGGATGCGATCGGGTCCGACGAGTGCTGCGGCGCCGTAGCCCAGCGCCAGGGTGAACAGGTAGAAGGCGCCGATCAGTCCGATCGCCCACACCACCGATCGGCGAGCCTCCTTGGCGGTGGGCACGGTGTAGAAGCGCATCAGGACGTGGGGGAGTCCCGCGGTGCCCAGCACCAGCGCGAGCCCGAGCGACAGGAAGTTGATCTTCGATGTCAACGAACCGCCGTACTGCGCACCCGGGGCTAGAACATCGCGTGACGCAACACCTTTGGTGTGGCTGTGAGAAACGGCGTGCTGTGCGGCGCCGAGAATGTCGGAGACGTTGAAGCCGAACTTGGCCAGCACCGCGCCCGTCATGAGTGCGGCGCCGGTGATCAACAACACCGCCTTGATGATTTGGACCCAGGTGGTGCCCTTCATGCCGCCCACCAGGACGTAGACGATCATGAGCACGCCAACCACACCGATGACGATCGACTGGCCCAGTCTGCTGTGGATATTGAGAAGGAGCGCCACCAGACCTCCGGCACCTGCCATCTGCGCCAGGAGGTAGAACAGCGACACCGTCAACGTGGAAGTCGCCGCTGCCAGTCGCACCGGGCGCTGCTTGAGCCGGAAGCTCAGCACATCGGCCATGGTGAATTTTCCTGTGTTGCGTAGCAATTCGGCCACCAGAAGCAGAGCCACCAGCCAGGCCACTAGGAATCCAATGGAGTACAGAAAGCCGTCATATCCGTATACCGCGATGGCCCCGGCGATTCCGAGGAAGCTGGCGGCGGACAGGTAGTCCCCGGCGATGGCGATGCCGTTCTGAGGGCCGGAGAAGGCGCGGCCGCCGGTGAAGAATCCCTCTGCGGTCTTGTTACTGCCGCTGGCGCGGATGACGAGGTAGAGGGTGACGGCGACGAAGGCGGTGAAGATCGCGATGTTGGTGGCCGGATTGCCGACGGTCTCGGCCGCCAGCGTCGATGGGGTGGTCATGCCTGTTCCACCTCGGCGCGGATGGCTGCGGCCCGGGGATCCAACTCGCGGTTGGCGAATCTGACGTAGAGGCCGGTGATGACGAACGTGGTGACGAACTGGCCAAGGCCCAGTACGAGTCCGACGTTGACGTTGCCGAGGAGCTTGATCGCCATGAAGTCGTGCGCGAAGGCTCCCAGCACCACATAGAGGCCATACCACACGAGGAAGACCGCGCTCATGGGAAAGACGAAGCGGCGCAATGTTTTCCGGAGTTCCTGAAATTCCGCGCTGCTCTGGATTTCCAGGGCTCGTTCGGCGGGCAGCTCGGCAGGATCGATGGCGGTCAACGCTGGCTCCTTATGGGTACCTGTCAGGGTGCTGGGAGAGCCTAATGAGAGCCGAGTCACGGCCGTGGGGTTTCTCGCGCTGGTTTGTTAGGTGTTCACCCGACCGGGCTGGGGTCCAGGGGCCCGGGGCTCACACGCTTCTGCGCGCCGACTCATCCCCGTACTGCTGGTTGACCGCGCGAAGGAACTTCTCCGCATCGGTGGGCTCGACCGGAGGCAAGTGGATGGTCTCGCTGACGATGCCATCCGGAAGACGCGGCTCGGAGCCGATGTCGGGAATGAAGTTCTTCAGGGCGCCGTCGGTGAAGGGCACGCCGGATTTGACCTGATTGTTGGCTACCAGATCGAACGCCCGCGTCATCGCTTCGCGCGATTCCTCGGGTAGTCCGGCTTTGATGGCGGCGATCTCGGTGGCGGATTTGCCATCGAAGGACTGTGCGAATTCGTACAGATACTGCAGCTGGTTGGACGGGATGGTGACGCTCTTACCCGCGGCGAGGTCCTTGAGCTGCCGATCGTCCAACAGCGATGCCGCGTTGACGCGGCTCAACACACTTTGATCGCGCTGGCTGTCCGCCTGGAAGTGCTCGCCGTCCCGATTTCCCTGTGTGGAGGTCAGCCCGCTGAACGGATTGAACGAGGCCGCCAGCTCATCGCAAATGGCGTCGATCTGGTGCTGGGCCTCCAGTTCGGCTGCCCACCACTTGTCGTAAGCCTTCCGCATCATGCGTGTGAACTTCACGGCGTTCTGGTTCGCCTTCTCGATGACCTCCGCGCTGGTGTGGGGCTGCATGATCCAGCTGGCGGTGAGGTCCTCGGCCACCGTGTAGCCGTGGTCGGTGGCCTCGTTGTACAGGTCCACCGCCTCGCGGCGATATTCGATCGACTGAAACTCCAAGGTGACCAAGGCCTTCGGGGCGTCATCGAGTAGCACCTGGGTGGCCAGGTAGATCGTCTTCTCGTCGCTGGCGGCGGTGTCCTGGATCGCGCGGGCGGTTTCACCGTCCCAGGGCAGGCCGCCGGGTCTGTCTATCGAGTGCTTGTAGTCCTGCGCGCGGTGCTGCAGTTCGGTGGCGGCGAGCATCGCCTGGCGCAACGGCACGATCGACTGTTCGGGGTGGTTGGTCAGCAACCTTCTCGCCGAGTACTCCGACTTCATTGCGGCCTCGACAGCGATGCGGCGGAAAGAATGGTCTGTCGCACGTATTCTTCGGTGTCCCCGAACCGGGCCTGTGCTTGCTCGGACAGGTCGGCCATGTTCACGCAGCGTGCCGCAAACATGCGCTGCAATTCGGGAATGACTTCGGTGACGAGTCGTCTCACTGCGGTCAGCGATGGGGCATCCCCGGCTTCGACCCTGGTCGGGTTGGCGGCCCGGCTGCATAGCTTGTGGGCCTGTTCTCGTAATTCCGGCGATAGCTTGCGCAACGCCTCTAGATCAACGTCCAATTGGCCTGACAGCGGCAGCCTCCCCGAACACTGTGATCTTGGTCGCCCAAGTTGCCGTAGCCTAGCACCGCTCGGGTTGTCAAAGTTCAGAAGGAAGGAATGTCACATTGGCGAAATTGCAGCTAGCACAGGACCCGGCCGCCGATGAGTTGCTGGAGGAGAATCCACTAGCGCTTTTGATAGCGATGCTCCTCGATCAACAGATTCCTATGGAAGTGGCCTTCGCTGGGCCCAAGAAGATCGCGGACCGGATCGGCGGTATCGACGCGCACCAGATCGCCGAGTACGACCCTGATAAATTTGTGGCCTTATGTTCTGAACGGCCCGCGATCCATCGCTTCCCCGGCTCGATGGCTAAGCGTGTCCAGGTGCTCGCGCAGGAGATCGTCGATGAGTACGACGGCCGCGCCGAGAACATCTGGAAGACGGGCGATCCGAACGGGGCCGAGCTGCTTAAGCGGCTCAAGGCGCTGCCTGGTTTCGGTGAGCAGAAGGCCAAGATCTTTGTGGCGCTGCTAGGCAAGCAGTACGGCGTTCAGCCCAAGGATTGGCGCAAGGCCGCCGGAAACTACGGCGAGAAGGACACCCACCTGTCGGTTGCGGACGTCGTAGATGGCGAGTCGCTCGGGCTGGTGCGCGCCCATAAGAAGGAAATGAAGGCTGCGGCAAAAGCGAAGGCGGCCAAGGCATAACGCCCTGACCGCCTTGCTTGTGTCGTGAACTACGGCAGCGCTGCGAACATCGGTGCCGACGGGACCATGCCAACGCCGGGGGCGGTGGCAGCGGGCAGCCCGGCGACGGGAGCCGCCGCGGCGGCGGGGATTCCGTTGACCAGGGCCGGCGGAATCAGCGTCTGCTGCACACCTGCGGGCAGCAGCTTAGGCAGGTTGGTGGCCCACAGATCAACGGTCTGCGTGACACCGTCCGCGCCGGGGATCTGCCCAACGCCGGGCAGGTTGCTGGTGGCGGGAACCGACGCCGGGGACAGCGCCTGCGCGGCTGCGGGTGTCAGCGCCTGCGCTGCCGCGGGCGTAAGTGCCTGGGCGGCTGCCGGAGGCAGTGCGGCCGGAGCGGCCGGGGCAGCGGGCGCCACACCGGGAGCCGGTGCGACGGCAGGAGCGGCAGGCGTGATCGCCGGTAGGGCAGGTGCCGGGGCGGCGATCGCGGCGGGTGCCGCGGGAGCCACTGGGGCGGCAGCGGGAGCGTTACCGAAGCCCGCGGCGGCCTGGCCCAGGAGCGCGGCCGGGTTGGTCGGGTTCGGAGTGGGGCCCGGAACGGGGTCAGCGCCAGCGGTCGACGCCATGCCCAGCGCCAGGCCGGCTGACGCGAAGGCCGCGATCGACGCGCCCACGAAGACGTTGGGGAACCGGGACATAAACCGTGACATATTGAACTCCAATGCTGTTTCGCTAGACCTGATTGCCGGTGTTAAAACCCAAGGTAATCCGTTACGCGTGTTACTCAAGTGACGCGTGTGGCGTAGATGGAACCGTTACCAAAACGAGTGAGTGAGGTTATCGAAACCCCGATGAGTACCGAGTCGACCAGGGCGGATGCCGAGCCGCTGGTGCCGACACGCGGCGTGGCGGCGTGGCGGCGTGTTCGGGAATGGGGTCCGTGGCTGCTCGTGCTGAGCGTCGCGGCACGAATCGCCTGGGCATACCTGACTCCGCATGGTGCCGACCTTGTGGATCTACATGTGTACGCCAGCGGTCCCGCCACCCTGGGGCACGGCAATCTCTACGAGTTCACGTATCCCGACAAGACCCCCGACTTCCCGCTTCCTTTCACTTATCCGCCGTTCGCGGCCGTGGTGTTCTGGCCGCTGCACCTGCTGCCGTTCCCCCTGCTCGGCGTGTGCTGGATTCTGGGCACCATCGCCGCGCTGTACGCGGTGGTTCGGCTCAGTCAGCGGTTGCTCGGATTCAACGACGCCCGTGGGGCCGCCGTGTGGACAGCGGTCACGATGTGGACCGAACCCGTGCGCTCGACGCTGGACTATGGGCAGATCAACGTGCTGCTGATGCTGCTGACCCTGTTGGCGGTGACCTCGTCACGCTGGTGGATCTCGGGAACGCTGGTGGGTCTCGCCGGCGGAGTGAAGCTGACCCCGTTGGTTTCCGGGCTCTACTTCCTGGGAGCGCGCCGATGGGTGACCGCCCTCTGGGCGGGCGTGGTTTTTGTCTTGACGGTGTTGGTCGGCGTCGCCGTGGTCGGGGCGCAGGGGCGGTACTACTTCACCGACCTGTTGGGTAAGCCGGACCGGATCGGGCCGATCGCCACCGTGTTCAACCAGTCCTGGCGGGGAGGTATCTCCAGGGTTCTCGGACACGATGCGGGGTCTGGAGCGCTGGTATTGGCGGCCTACCTGGTCACCGCGGTACTGGCCTTCCTCGCCTGGCGGGCCGTGGACGACAGGTTGGGGCAGATCTGTGTGGTGCAGATGTTCGGTCTGCTCATCTCGCCCATCTCGTGGACACACCATTGGGTGTGGATGGTTCCGTTCATGGTGTGGCTACTGCACGGACCGTGGCGAGAAAAATTGGGCGCCAAGATCTTTGGATACGGGTGGTTGGCGCTGTTGTTGGTCGGGGCGCCCTGGTTGCTCAGCTTCGCTCAACCCGACATCTGGCGCATCGACCGGCCGTGGCCGCTGGCCTGGGCCGGGTTGGTGGACATTGTGGCGGCCATGGCGACGCTCAGCTGGATGGCGGTGACGGGCTGGCGAACTCGTCGCCCCGCCAACCACTGATCAGCACGTTGCGGCGCGCGGTGGGCGGTCGGCTAGCGTGGCGCCATGTCTGAACATTGGACCGTCCTGGTCACCGGTGCTTCCAGCGGGATCGGCGCAAGCGCGGCCCGGATCTTCGCCGAGCGCGGGCACCGCGTCTTCGGCACCAGTCGCAATCCGGACACCGTCGCCCACCGCATCGCCGGGGTGCAATATCTGCGGCTCGATCAAACCGACAAGGCGAGCGTCGCCGAATGTGTCGCGCAGGCGGGCGAGGTGGACATTCTGGTCAACAACGCCGGAGAGAGTCAGATCGGTGCGCTGGAAGATGTCTCCATCGATGATTTCGAGAAGCTGTACAACACCAATGTTTTTGGACCCGTTGCCCTGACCAAGGCAGTGCTGCCGGGAATGAGGGAACGGCGCCGCGGCGCCATCGTGATGGTGGGATCGATGGCGGGCACCCTGCATGTCCCGTTCCGATCGACCTATAGCTCGGCGAAGTCGGCGCTGCACACCGTTGCCGACTGCCTGCGTCACGAGGTGGCGCCGTTCGGGATCACCGTGAGCACCGTGGAACCCGGCGTCATCGCGACCGGAATCGAAACGCGGCGCAACCGCATCGTGCCCGGGGGATCCGTATACCGCGATGCGTTCCAGACTGTCGATGCGGCGATGGCCGCGAGGGAGCAGCACGGTATGGCTTCCGACGATTTGGCTCGCCTGGTTGTTGACGTGGCACTGAATCCGAATCCAAAGCCCTTGTATGCCAAGGGCAATAACGCTCCACTCATCATGGCCGCACAGCGCCTGCTGCCCGCCGGGCTGTTCCTCAAGTTTCTGGCGCGCATGCACGGGCTGAAGGTGCGATAAGCATGTTTCCCCAAGGTATGCACCCCACCGGATCGTCAGACGCCTTCCATTCCAAGGACATCGGCAGACTGCTGCTGCAATGCCCGGATCGGATCGGCGTGGTGGCCGCTGTCAGCGCCTTCCTGGCCGATGCCGGCGCGAGCATCATCTCGCTGGCGCAGTACTCGACGGAACCTCAGGGCGGCTGGTTCATGCAGCGCACTGTGTTCCACCGTTCGGGGCTCGCCGCCGCGCGGGAGGATCTGGAGAGCAAGTTCGCCTCCATCGCTGAGGAATTCGACATTCAGTACCGATTCAGCGAGGCCGCCAAACCCAAGCGAGTGGCGATCATGGTCTCGCAAACGGATCACTGTCTGCTGGATCTGCTGTGGCGCAACCGTCGCGGTGAGCTCGACATGTCGATCGCGATGGTGATCTCGAACCATCCCGACCTTGCCGAGCAGGTGCGCTCGTTCGGGTTGCCGTTCGTGCACATCCCCGCGACTCGGGAGAACCGTGCCGAAGCCGAACGCAAGCAGCTCGAACTGCTGCAGGGAAACGTCGACCTGGTGGTCCTGGCCCGCTACATGCAGATTCTGTCGCCGGAGTTTCTCAACGAGATCGACTGTCCGCTGATCAACATCCACCATTCGTTCCTGCCTGCGTTCACCGGCGCGATGCCGTACCGCCGTGCGCGGGAACGTGGCGTCAAAATGATCGGTGCCACAGCGCATTACGTGACAGCGGAGCTGGACGAGGGGCCGATCATCGAACAGGATGTGATCCGCGTCGATCACACGCACACGGTCGAGGATCTGGTGCGGCTCGGATCCGATGTGGAACGTCTGGTGTTATCGCGTGCCGTGGCCTGGCACTGTGAGGACAGGGTGATGCGGCACGGGAACGTCACCGCGATCCTGTGACGCCTGATCGCGTTGCGGTTGCCCGGAAACCATGGTGCTGTTGCCCGCCGCTATGCGACGACGTGGGCAGTGCGCGGGGACTACAGCACATTTGTCGCCATAGAGGCGGGCGGGGCCTGCATGTGGTGTTGAGACCGTCGCGCTGCTCTCGAACCTCCCTAGATGCCCGCCTGTGAGTTGATCGCCTGCGCCAGTGCGACGTCCTTTTCGGTGATGCCGCCCTCGGAGTGGGTGGATAGCACGAAGGTCACTGTGCGCCATCGGATATCGATATCGGGATGATGGTCGACGGATTCCGCGTGCTCGGCGATGCGACGCACGGCGTCGATTCCGTCCAGGAAGGTGTTGAACTTGACGGCACGGCGCAGGGAATCACCCTCGCGTGTCCACCCGGGAAGCCCCGAGAGCGCCGCGTTGATCTGGTCGTCGGTGAGCAGGGCCATGAACTCAACGTATAGCGTCGACCACCATGGCGATAGTGGTCGCGGGCGCGGTGATCGACGGGGACAAGCTGCTCATCGCGCAGCGTGCTAAGCCCGCCGAGCTCGCCGGACAGTGGGAGCTTCCGGGTGGCAAGGTCGCCGAGGGCGAATCAGAGCCGCAGGCGCTTGCACGGGAGCTACGCGAGGAACTCGGGATCGATGTCGAGGTTGATACCCGCATCGGTGAGGACGTCGTCGTCGGGAATCTGGTGCTACGCGCCTACCGCGCGCGGCTGGACCCGCATCTCCCAGGCACCCCTCATCCGCACGAGCATCTGGCATTGCGCTGGGTCACCGCCGACGAACTCGACACGGTGGAATGGGTCCCCGCGGACGGGGGATGGGTCCCCGCGTTGCGGGCGGCGCTAGTGGGCGCGCGCCCGGTGTAGCAGCTTCTTCAGCTCCTTCTCGGAGAGTCCGTGCTGCTCGGCCTTTTGCATCTTGTGCACGACAAGCGGGCACTTCATGCAGCGTGGTTTGCTCTTACAGCACTTCTTCTTGGGCTTGAGCCGGGCGACCTTGCTGGCCTTCACTGGGGTCCTACTTCTGGGTCTTAAATGTCTCTGGGGCTGTGTTTGGGCTATGTCGGGCGTCACACGGGATAACGCCAGTTTCGTGAACTGGGGGTTTCACTGCCAGAATTGGCAGACGTGACCCACAGTTTCCGGAACGTAGCCATTGTTGCGCACGTCGACCACGGCAAGACAACCCTGGTCGACGCGATGCTCAAGCAATCGGGTGCGCTCACGCACCGAGGTGATGACGCCGTCGAGCGCCTGATGGACTCCGGTGATCTGGAGAAGGAAAAGGGCATCACCATCCTGGCCAAGAACACCGCGGTGCACCGGCACCACGCGGACGGCACGATGACGGTCATCAACGTCATCGACACCCCCGGCCACGCGGACTTCGGTGGCGAGGTCGAGCGCGGACTGTCGATGGTCGACGGAGTGCTGCTGCTGGTTGACGCCTCCGAGGGGCCCCTGCCGCAGACCCG
The DNA here is from genome assembly GCA_002013415.1 of Mycobacterium sp. D16Q14. Taxonomy (GTDB): domain Bacteria; phylum Actinomycetota; class Actinomycetes; order Mycobacteriales; family Mycobacteriaceae; genus Mycobacterium. The sequence goes on along the minus strand of MAEX01000001.1, from coordinate 261,298 downwards.
TTTCGTGCTGCGCAAGGCTCTCGGCGCGCACCTGCCGGTGATCCTGGTGGTCAACAAGACCGACCGGCCCGATGCCCGCATCGCCGAGGTGGTCTCCGACAGCCACGACTTGTTGCTCGACGTCGCCTCGGACCTGGACGAGGAGGCACAGAAGGCCGCCGAGGACGCGCTCGGGCTACCGACGCTGTACGCCTCGGGTCGCGCCGGTGTGGCCAGCACTGTCGAGCCCGCCAACGGCGAGATTCCCGAGGGCGACAACCTCGACCCGCTCTTCGATGTCCTCCTTGAGCACATCCCGCCGCCCAAGGGCGACGCTGAGGCCCCCTTACAGGCGTTGGTCACCAACCTCGACGCCTCGGCATTCCTGGGCCGGCTCGCGCTGATCCGCATCTACAACGGACGGATCCGCAAGGGGCAGCAGATCGCGTGGATGCGCGAAGTCGACGGCCACCCCGTTATCACCAGCTCGAAGATCACCGAGCTGCTCGCCACCGAGGGTGTCGATCGCAGCCCCACGGAGGAGGCAGTCGCCGGCGACATCGTCGCCGTCGCCGGGATGTCCGAGATCATGATCGGCGACACGCTGGCAGATCCCGAGCACGCCCACGCGCTGCCACGGATCACCGTTGATGAGCCCGCGATCTCGGTGACCATCGGCACCAACAGCTCGCCGCTGGCGGGCAAGGTGTCGGGACACAAGCTGACCGCACGCATGGTCAAGTCGCGGCTGGACTCCGAGCTCGTCGGCAACGTATCGATCAAGGTCGTCGATATCGGCCGTCCCGACGCCTGGGAGGTGCAGGGCCGAGGTGAGCTGGCGCTGGCCATCCTCGTCGAGCAGATGCGCCGTGAGGGTTTCGAACTGACCGTCGGAAAGCCACAGGTGGTCACCCGGCAGATCGACGGCAAGCTGCATGAGCCGTTCGAGGCCATGACCATCGACTGTCCCGAGGAATTCGTCGGAGCCATCACCCAGCTGATGGCCGCCCGCAAGGGACGCATGGAGGAGATGGCCAACCACGCCGCGGGATGGGTCCGTATGGACTTCATCGTGCCTTCGCGTGGCCTCATCGGATTCCGCACCGACTTCCTGACGCTGACCCGCGGCACCGGCATCGCGAACGCGGTCTTCGAGGGTTACCGCCCATGGGCGGGCGAGATCCGCGCACGGCATACCGGATCACTCGTGTCCGACCGGACCGGCAGCATCACCCCGTTCGCCATGATCCAGCTCGCCGACCGTGGACAGTTCTTCGTAGAGCCGGGCGAGGACACCTATGAGGGCCAGGTCGTCGGGATCAACCCGCGTGCCGAGGACCTCGATGTCAACGTCACCCGTGAGAAGAAACTGACCAACATGCGTTCGTCGACCGCCGATGTCATGGAGACCCTGGCACGGCCGATCGAGCTCGACCTCGAGCAGGCCATGGAGTTCTGTGCGGCCGACGAATGTGTCGAGGTGACACCGGAAATCGTCCGCGTGCGCAAGGTCGACCTGGATGCCAACACTCGTGCGCGCAATCGCTCACGCGCGAAGGCAGCTGCCAACAACAGCTAGGTTCTGCCTGCCCAAGGCACGCCTCGACCCGCTCTGACGCTCGCTTGCGTGAAGGTGGCGGATATCGACGGCTCACCTCGCATCACGGGCGAAATCGGAGCACACTGCGTGGCGTGGCTGATTTCAACTCCATCAAGCGGCTGGTGGTGCACAACGTGCAGCGGTACCTCGTCAACCCGGTGGGGCGACGGCTGCCGGTCGTGCAGCTGGAAACCACGGGTCGCACGTCGGGACAGCCGCGGCGCACCGCGATAGGCGGACGCCTCGTCGGCAACCAGTTCTGGCTGGTGTCCGAGCACGGCGAGCACTCCGACTACGTGCGCAACATCAAAGCAAACCCCGCGGTACGCCTGCGCATCCGCGACCAGTGGCGCACCGGCACCGCACACCTGCTGCCCGATGACGACGCCCGGGCCAGGTTGCAGCAGCTGCCGACGGCCAACAGTGCGGTGGTCCGTGCGGTGGGCACCGAACTGTTGACCATTCGGGTGGACCTGGACTGATTTTGGTGACAGCGGTTGCCTCGGATGAACTCGTTTGAGGGATAACGGCTTTCGCGTTCGCTTGGCCGGGCCCGTGGGTACTATCGCGATATGGAGCAAACCCAGCCCACCTCGCGCATCATCGAACAGAACGCGGCTGCCGTGCCGGAACTCCCGTTCGCCAATACGGCGGATCAGGACGACGCCGACCGGGGGTTCATCGCTGCGCTAGAGCCCGGTGTGGTGACAGACGCCTCCGGGAAGGTTGTGTGGGACAACGACTCCTATGGATTCCTGCGGGGATCCTGCCCGGCCTCGGTGCACCCGAGTCTGTGGCGGCAGTGCGGGCTGAACATCAGACAGGGGCTGTACTACGTCACCGAGGGCATCTACCAAGTCCGGGGCCTCGACATCTCCAATATGACGCTCGTCGAGGGGGAACGCGGGGTCATCGTGATCGACCCGCTGGTATCCGCCGAGACCGCCGCGGCCGCGTTGGCGCTCTACCGGAGTCATCGCGGCGACCGCCCGGTGACCGGGCTGATCTACACACATTCCCACGCCGACCATTTCGGGGGTGCGCTGGGAGTCGTGAGCGAGGAGGACGTCGCGGCGGGTCATTGCCCGGTCCTGGCCCCGGCGGGATTTCTGGAACACGCGGTGGCGGAGAACGTTTACGCGGGAACCGCGATGGCGCGCCGCGCCGTGTACATGTACGGCGCCGTCTTGCCGAGGGGGCCGCTCGGGCAGGTGGGAGCTGGTCTTGGCCAAACCAACTCCATCGGCACCGTCACGCTGATCCCGCCGACTCTCGATATCACCCACACCGGGCAGGAAGAGACCGTCGACGGGGTGCGCATGGTCTTCCAACTGACGCCGGGTACCGAGGCGCCCGCGGAGATGAACTTTCACTTCCCAGAGCGCCGCGCGCTCTGCATGGCCGAGAACGCCACCCACACCCTGCACAATCTGCTGACATTGCGCGGCGCGCTGGTCCGCGACCCGCACGTCTGGGCGCGGTACATCACCGAGGCCATCAACCTGTACGCCCGCGACTCCGATGTGGTGTTCGCCTCGCACCACTGGCCCACCTGGGGGACCGAGCGTTTGGTGGAATACCTTGCCCTGCAGCGTGATTTATATGCCTACCTGCATGATCAGACGCTTCGCCGGCTCAACCAGGGCCTGGTGGGCTCCGAGATCGCCGAAACGCTGCAGCTGCCCCCGGCGATCGCCGGGGCCTGGCACGCGCGCGGTTACTACGGCTCGGTCAGCCACAACGTCAAGGCGATCTATCAGCGCTACATGGGCTGGTTCGACGGCAATCCGGCGCACCTGTGGGAACATCCACCCGTCGCGAACGCGCAACGGCACGTGGAGTTCATGGGTGGCGCCGAGGAGGTACTACGCAAGGCGCGCATCGCCTTTGAGCAAGGGGACTATCGGTGGGTGGCCCAAGTGGTCAACTACGTGATCTTCGCCGATCCGGCCAATGAAGCCGCGAAGACGTTGCAGGCCAGCTGTTTCGAACAACTTGGGTATGGAGCGGAGAACGCCACCTGGCGCAACTTCTATTTGATGGGTGCGTACGAACTGTCGCATGGCAACGTCGGGACCCCGATGGCCGTCGGCTCGCCCACCATGATGGCGGCGCTGACGGTGGATCAGGTGTTTGATGCGCTCTCGTTGCGCATCAACGGACCCAAGGCGTGGAACGAGCGTTTCGTCGGCGATTGGGCGTTCACCGACGAGGATCGCGTGCACCGCGTGGAGCTGCGCAACGGCGTGCTGGTGCACTATGACCGGCCCGCGGGGATCAGTCGGCCCGATGTGACTTTCACCCTTACTCGGCCAACCCTCATCAAGGTCCTGTTGGACGGCAAGGACCCGGCACAGCTGGTCGCCTCGGGAGAGATCGCCGTGGAGGGCGACATAACCGGATTCGCGCGGTTGGTGGCGGTGCTCGATCAGCCGGACCCGGACTTCGCGATCGTGACGCCGTAGAACTGGCAGCGTGCGTGTTTGCCGCTAAGGTCGAATGATCATGTCTTTCGGAGAGTGTCCCGTTGGGTGAGCTTCAAGTGACGTTTGTCAGCGAGCCCATCGCGGAGCCGACGGAGTGGTATTTCGACGAACCCCATCACGTGGTTGCCGTGTACCAGGGTGGGCAAATTCGCACTAAGGAACTGGATTTCGGCGGAGGACTTTCCCGGCGCTATCTACCGAAGATCGGTGATGTCCTGGTCGTTCCTGCTGGGCGGCGGGTCGCCATCACCACGCAGGGCGAACGTGCCTCGTTCTGCCGGTTCGATGTTCCCCTGAGGTTGCTCGATCAGCGAGATGTGCAACCTCGGGTCGCCTATTCGGACCCGCTGATATTTCAGGTGGCGTCGAGAATCCTCAGCATCGCCGACCGGGATGATGTGATGGCCCGATTACTGCGGGAATCCTTGATCAATGTCGTGCAGCTGCACCTCGGTGATCATTACGCGCAGCTTCGTCAACACAGGGAATCGCGCAGGGTGCTGGATTCGGCGACGCAAGTCCGGCTGATCGAATACATCGAGGACAGCCTGGACGTCGACATCAGCTTGTCGACATTGGCTGAGCGCACCGAGATGCCGGCGAGCCAGTTCCGAAGGGCGTTCGTGGAGGTATTCCGCCAGACTCCCTACCAGTTCGTGTTGAGTCGCCGCATGGATCGCGCCAAGAAGCTGCTTTCTGCTACCTCATTGTCGATCACCGATATCAGTGTTGCCGTTGGCTTTTCGAATCCCAGCCATTTCGCAACGACCTTCAAGGCTCGAATCGGAGTGACGCCGACCGTGTATCGCAGCGGTCTATAACCATTTTCCGCAAGGCGCGACGAATTTCGAAGGCGCTGTGATCTTGGTCCGGCCTACAGTGTCTGGACGTGGTCACGGGGGACGTGATTGCGGGGGTCGGGCGGGCTCTGGTCTCGGCACGTCGAGTACCAGAGCTTGCCCGGCACTGTTTGGGAGGTGCAGCGAGCCCCGAGGGTTCGCCCGACAGTTCCTCATCGGACGGTTGGTCGACACACAGCACCCCAGCGATAAGGTTGGTCCTCATGCCTACCGGGATCCCGCGCCTTCGTCTGTGCGCAGTGCTTGGTGTGGTGCTCCTGGCCGGGTGCTCCGTCAGCGCGCCCCCGGCCGTACAGGGCAGCGAGACGACCAGCTCGACGACGCCGCCACCGCCCAAGAAAGAGCAGATCGTGGTCGGTATCGACTCGATCGGTGCGGGGTTCAACCCGCACTTGCTATCTGATCAGTCGCCGGTGAACTCCGCGATCAGCTCGTTGGTGCTGCCCAGCGCGTTCCGCCCGGTACCCGACTCGGCGACCACCACCGGCTCACGCTGGGAGCTGGACCCGACCCTGCTGGTCTCCGCCGAGGAGACCAGTCAGGCACCCTTCACCGTCACCTACACGATCCGTCCCGAGGCGCAGTGGACCGATAACGCGCCCATCGGTGCCGATGACTTCTCGTACCTGTGGCAACAGATGCTCATTCAGCCCGGGACCGTTGACCCGGCGGGCTACGGAAGCATCACCGATGTGCAGTCGCGGGATGGCGGTAAGCGCGTGGTCGTCACGTTCGACCACAAGTACCCGGCGTGGCGCGAGCTGTTCACCGACCTGCTGCCCGCGCACATCGTGAAGGACATCCCGGGCGGATTCGCCTCGGGGCTGATCAAGTCGATGCCCGCCTCCGGGGGACGTTTCCGGGTCGACGCGATTGACCCCCAGCGTGACGAGATCCTGCTGGCTCGCAATGACCGGTACTGGGCGACACCCGCGGTTCCCGACGAGATCCTGTTCCGTCGTGCGGGCGCCCCCACGGTGCTGGCGGACTCCATTCGTAATGGGGACACCCAAGTGGCCCAGGTGCACGGCAGCGCGGTGACCTTCGCCCAGCTGTCCAACATCCCCGGCGTGCGTACCGCGCGCATCGTCGCACCGCGCACCTTGCAGCTGACGCTGCGCGCCGGGCAGCCGGCGCTCACCGATTCCACGGTGCGCCGAGGGCTGCTCGGGCTGCTCGATGTCGGTCTGCTGGCGGCGGTGGCCGCGGGCAACGACAACGCCGTCACCCTGGCGGCGGCGCAGGTGCGTTCGCCCTCGGATCCCGGATACAAGCCCACCGCGCCCACCGCCCTCACCCGAGACGCGTCCTTGGCGTTACTCAAGGAGGCCGGGTATGAGGCCGTCGAGGTGACGCCGTCGCCCGGTGCCCCGGCGGGTCCACCGCAGATCACCCGGGACGGCGAGCCGCTGAGCCTGGTCATCGGCGCTGCCTCCAACGATCCGACATCGGTCGCCGTCGCCAACACCGCCGCCGACCAACTGCGCAACGCGGGGGTGCGGGCCACCGTCGCCGCGCTCGATGCGCCCACGCTGTATGGCCAGGCGATTCCGGACGGTCGCGTGGACGCCATCGTCGGCTGGCATCAGTCCGGCGGTGACCTGGCCACCGTGTTGGCCTCCCGATACGGCTGCCCGGCACTGCAATCGGGCAGGGTGCCCGATACCCGCACTACCACGCCCCCTCCGCCGCCGGCGAGCAATACGCCGTCGCCGCCGTCGAGGGAAGAATCTGTCCGCGCCCCAAGCAATCTCACCGGGTTATGCGATGAGGGACTGCAGGCCAGCATCGACGCCGCGCTGACCGGACAGGCTGATGTGGGCAAGGTCGTCGATCAGGCCGAGCCCCAATTATGGAAGATGGCAACGGTTTTGCCGATCATGCAGGACACCACCATCGCCGCGGCCGGACCCAGCGTGCGAAATGTCGAGCTGGCCGGCGCGGTGCCGGTGGGCATCGTCGCCACGGCAGGAGAGTGGAAGAAGACACGCCCATGACCCGACGACTCATGCTGGTCCACGCACACCCCGACGATGAATCTCTCACGACCGGAGGAACCATCGCGCGGTATGCCGCCGAAGGCGCCGACGTCCGGGTTGTCACCTGCACGCTCGGGGAGGAAGGCGAGGTGATCGGCGACCGCTGGGAGCAGCTGGCCGTCGATCACGCCAATCAGCTCGGCGGATACCGGATCGCCGAATTATCCAGCGCGCTCGGTCACCTCGGCGTCGATCGCCCCATCTTCCTCGGCGGTGCGGGGCACTGGCGTGACTCCGGCATGGCGGACACCGGGCCGCTGCACCCGCGGGCGTTCGCGGGCGCCGATGTGGACGACGCGGCGGCGGTGCTGGCGGGATTGATCGAGGAACACCGCCCGCATGTCGTCGTCACCTACGACCCCTTCGGGGGATATGGGCACCCCGATCACATCCAGGCACACACGGTGACCACCGCTGCTTTGGAGAGGGCCTCCTGGAAGGTGGCCAAGCTGTACTGGACCGTCATCGCGACCAGCGCGCTGGTCGCGGGGCTTGCCGCCATGAAGCAGCTGCCTCCGGGATGTGAACCGGCACCCGTCGATCTCATACCTACCTATGCCGATGAGCAGATCAGCGCGGCCATTGATGTATCGGCCTACCGCGCCGCCAAGGCCGCAGCGCTGCGCGCGCACGCCACCCAGCTCACGGTGTCCGAGGACGGTACCTCGCTGGCGCTGTCGAACATGATCGCGTTGCCCATCGCGGACACCGAGCATTTCGTCCTGGTGCGAGGTGTGCCCGGCGTCGACACCGGATGGGAATCCGATCTGTTCGCTGGGGTGGAGTTGTAAGCTCGATTCATGCCACCCGATCAAGACCAGGATCCGAACCAGCAGCACTGGCAAGACCGGCTGGACAACTTCCAATGGGTTGTCGGCTCACTCGTGGCCCAGCTCGACTCTGTCCCCATCTAGACGCCTGAACGTCTTCATGCGGGCGTTCGTGCTGTCCGCGCTCATCATTGACGGCGTCATTAGTGCCATCCTCGGCGCTGCCCTGCTCAACACACGCTTCGGCGGGGTTCTCGTTCCACTCGGGCTCATCATCAGCGCGGTCCTCAACGCGGTGCTGGTGTGGTGCGCTGTGCAGTGGGCGCCGTCATCGCGATGGGCGGGCGCGCCGTTGTGGGTATTCGTGGCGACCACGACGCTGCTTTTGTTCGGCGGGCCCGGCGGCGACGTGGTCTTCACCGGGTTCTGGCCCGTACTCCTGATGGTGCTCGGGGTGCTGCCCGCGGCGTATGTCTTGCGCCGGGCGAACGACTAACCCAAATACTCGGATTCGAGAACCAGGTCCTTCACCAAGGTCTGGTATTCGACGTGCGTCTCGTGTTCGACGGTCTGCCAGAGCTTGCCCTGCTGCTCCTTCATGTACGCGCGGTACTTGGGCGAGCCGGGGAATCCGACGTTATCGGCGACGACAATCGTGCCTGGATGCAACCAGCCCCGTTCCAGCAGCCGCTGCAGGTCGTCGAGGTACACGTCCTTCCAGTGGTCGATGAACACGAAGTCCAGGCATCCGTCGGTGAAGCCGTAGTCCTTGGCCAATGTGTCCAGGGTGGTGCCGTCGTCAGCCGTGCCGGTGAGGCAGGTGGTGCGGTCCGACAGCCCGGCATGCGCCCATACCCGGCGCGCCACCGAGGCGTTGGCTCCCGACTTCTCGATGGAGAAGAACTTGGCGCCGGGAGCCGCACGCGCGATCCGTAGGCCGCTGTACCCGCAATACGCACCGAGTTCCAGGGCGATCTTGGGGTTGGCGCGTTTGACCGCCGCGTCGAGCAGCTGGCCCTTTTCGTCGCCGACATTCATCAGGATCGATTGGTCGTACGCGAAATTGTCGATGGCATCGATCGCGGCGTCGACATCCCCGGCCGGGGCGGTCGCGATGACGTACTCAGCGGTGGCCTCTTCGCGGCCATCGCCCATCTGACCGGTGCGCATGACGTTCAGACCGCCGAACACCGCACGCAGAAACGAATACCGCAGAAACGGAAGTTTCTGCTTGAGGGTTCTCGTAAGACTCACGAAGATCAGCCTAGCGATCCCGGGCGTTTCCGCAGCGTGACCCCGTTGATGAACCCCCGAGTGGTCGGGTTTTTGGAACGGGCGGATGATCTGAGGGTGACCGACGGTTGTACAAACGTGCCCGACGACGTAACGCCGCTGCCGAATCCCGCTTTTCCCGCACCGAAAGCAGCCTCGCCCGTGTCGGATGCCCGTCGAGCGGGCGGCTCATCGCCGGCGCTGCGGCGGGTGCTGCGTCGTGCGCGCGACGGGGTGACGCTGAACGTCGATGAGGCCTCGCTGGCGCTGACCGCACGGGGGGACGATCTGGCCGATTTGATGGCCAGTGCCGCGCGGGTGCGTGATGCCGGGCTGGAATCCGCCGGGCGCCTAGGCGCGACCGGGCGTCTGCCGATCTCCTATTCGCGCAAGGTATTCATCCCGGTCACCCATCTGTGCCGCGACAAGTGCCATTACTGCACGTTTGTGATGGTGCCCGGGAAGCTGCGGGCACAGGGGCAGGGCATGTATCTGGAGCCCGACGAGATCCTGGACATCGCGCGCCGGGGTGCCGAATTGGGTTGCAAAGAGGCCCTGTTCACGCTGGGGGACCGGCCCGAGGACCGCTGGCCGGAGGCCAAGCAGTGGCTCGATGAGCGTGGCTACGACACCACGCTGGACTATGTGCGTGCCATGGCGATCCGGGTTTTGGAGGAGACAGGTCTGCTTCCGCATCTGAATCCGGGAGTGATGAGCTGGTCGGAGCTGGCGCGGCTCAAGCCGGTGGCACCGTCGATGGGCATGATGCTGGAAACCACGTCGCGGCGATTGTTCGAGGATCGCGGTGAGGCGCACTACGGCAGCCCGGACAAAGACCCCACTGTGCGGTTGCGGACCCTGACTGACGCGGGCCGGCTGTCGATCCCGTTCACCACGGGTCTGTTGGTGGGGATCGGCGAGAATCTCACCGAGCGCGCGGAGACTATTCACGAGATCCGCAAGGTGCACAAGGAATTCGGGCATGTTCAGGAAGTAATCGTGCAGAACTTCCGTGCCAAATCAGACACCGCGATGAAGGCGGCGCCGGATGCTGAAATCGACGACTTCCTGGCGACGATCGCGGTAACCCGGCTGGTATTGGGCCCCAAGATGCGGGTGCAGGCGCCGCCGAATCTGGTGTCCCGCAGTGAGTGCTTGGCACTGATCGGCGCCGGTGTGGACGACTGGGGTGGGGTGTCGCCGCTGACCCCAGATCATGTGAACCCCGAACGGCCGTGGCCCAATCTGGACGATCTGGCGTCGGTGACGGCCGAGGCCGGATATGACCTGGTGCAGCGCCTTACGGCGCAACCGCAGTACGTGCAGGCCGGGTCGGCGTGGATCGATCCACGGGTGCGCGGGCATGTGGAGGCACTGGCAGACCCGGAAACCGGTTTCGCCCTGGATGTTTCGCCGACCGGATCGCCCTGGCAGGAGCCCGATGAGACCTGGGAGTCGACAGGCCGGGTAGATCTGCACGCGGCGATTGATTCGGAGGGCCGCAACACCGATACCCGTAGCGATCTGGCGAGCGCCTTCGGGGACTGGGAGTCCATCCGCGAACATGTTCGTGAACTGAACGCGCGGGCCCCGGAGAAGGTGGGCGCCGATGTGTTGGCGGCTCTGCGCTCCGCCGAGCGAGATCCGGCGGGATGCAGCGATGACGAGTACTTGGCGCTGGCGACCGCCGAGGGGCCAGCGATGGAGGCCCTTGCCGCACTGGCTGATTCGATCCGTGCGGACGTGGTTGGCGATGACGTCACCTATGTCGTGAATCGGAACATCAACTTCACCAACATCTGCTACACGGGCTGCCGTTTCTGCGCCTTCGCGCAGCGCAAGGGCGATGCCGATGCCTTCTCGCTGTCGGCCGAGGAGGTGGGTGACCGGGCCTGGGAGGCATATGTCGCCGGTGCCACCGAGGTCTGCATGCAGGGCGGTATCGACCCGGAGCTGCCCGCAACCGGGTATGCGGATCTGGTGCGCGCGGTCAAGAAGCGGGTGCCCAGCATGCACGTGCACGCCTTCAGTCCCATGGAAATCGTCAATGGCGCCTCCAAGGGCGGACAGGGCGTCCGCGAATGGCTGACCGAGCTGCGTGCCGCGGGCCTGGACACCATCCCGGGTACCGCCGCCGAGATCCTCGACGACGAGATTCGGTGGGTGCTCACCAAGGGCAAGTTGCCGGCCTCCGAATGGATCGATGTCATCAGCACCGCACATGAGGTAGGGCTGCGTTCCAGCTCGACCATGATGTACGGGCACGTCGATACTCCCAAGCATTGGATCGCACATCTGCGGGTTCTCACGGGAATTCAGGACCGCACAGGCGGATTCACCGAGTTTGTACCGCTGCCGTTTGTGCACCAAAGCGCCCCGCTGTACCTGGCGGGTGCCGCGCGCCCCGGGCCCACCAACCGGGACAACCGCGCGGTGCACGCGCTGGCGCGCATCATGCTGCACGGGCGTATTCACAACATCCAGACGAGCTGGGTCAAGCTCGGTATCGACGGGACGCGGGCGATGCTCCAAGGCGGCGCCAATGATCTCGGCGGCACCCTGATGGAGGAGACCATCTCCCGGATGGCCGGTTCCGAACACGGATCCGCTAAGACCATTGCCGAACTGGAGGAGATCGCCGAAGGCATCGGACGGCCCGCGGTGGAACGCACCACGACGTACTCGCGACGGCCGTCCGCCGCGTGACACCGAGAGTGAAGCCATGGCGGGATTTTCCGAGAATCTCCGCCACAGCTTCACTCTCGGCGAGATAGATTTAGCTGCGCGGTCGATCGAGATTTCGGCTGTGGTCTGCCGACGCGTCCCGAGGAGGGGCGGCCGTGCCACGAGCCGCACCCGCGCCGCGACTGCGAGGGATATCGCTAAGTTGACGGTCTCTGTCCGCACCTGACTGATTGGATCGCGCTGGGTTAACTCCGGTGTTCAGTTTGGGCATCGTGATGTGCGTGATCGCCCGACTCGTAGCGACAAGTTTGATCGTTGTCATGCTTGGGCTCCTGGCAGTCGTCCCGGCTACCGCAGAGCCGAGAGAAATGGCGCCGCAGTCGTATTCGCGGACAACTCGGGATGGCTGGCAGCTGCAGATTCGGCTCGAGAATGAACGCGTTAACGCGGTGCCCAATCTGGCGTCGGCAACTAACTCGCGCGAGGCATTCATCACTCTCTCGGGCACTGCGACCGCGACTGGCGGCACCAACCCCATCACCGACAGCCTCTTCGTCATCGGATATCAGCTCGGTTGCCAGTCTGATGTGTCCTCGGGATTGCAGCTGGGCGGGTCGGCAGGTATCGCGCCCTCGGTAAACCTTGGAGTGGCACCAACCCCGTCGATAGGGATCGGTGGCAGTGCAGGGGTCAGCGGATTTGTGCAGACAGTGGTGCAGCCGGGCGTCATCGTCAACCTTCCGATGGCCAATATGGTGCTCTCCCATGGCGGTACGGGTGCCCTGGACCTGGATAACGTGCATGTGAAGGCCGACGCCTGCGGTGGCGATGTGACGATCCGGTCGTTCGCTTCGTTGCGTGCATCAACCGAGACCGGCCACACCGAGTTCGCGATCTACGGCGACCCGATCAAGATCTGATGATGAAATTCGTCTGTGCCGCAACGATCTTGATGTGGGCGCTGCGCTGGGCGCCGCTGGCCGTGGCGGATCCGCCGCCGGTCAACCCGATGCCTGCCGTACCCGTGGCAGTACCCGGCGGCACGCCCAACTATGCGGCCACTGCCTCCCAGCCGCCCTTCGGTTTGTCCCCGGCGTCGCCGCGTGGAGCTCGGATCTCCGCCGGGGTTGATTCGGGGTACACCGCCCGAATCGGCGCCGGGATAACCGCCGGGCAGTTGGAGGACCCTCGCGGCATGACCGAAGGAGCAATACCGTGATGAGAACAGTTTGTGTGGCAACGATTGTCGTCGGACTTGCCGTCGGTCTCGCAGTGCCCGTCGCGGCGGCGCCACCACCGCCGAGCCCGGCGCCCTACAACCCGGTCTTCGTGCCCGGTCAGCTGCCCGCGCTGCGGCCCTCGCGCGGTACGCAACTGCCGGTGCTGATGTCGGGCCCGTCGCGCGGTCCCAGGATTTCGGCCGGTGTGGATGGGGTCCCGGTGCCGGGCGGAGTGAAACCGGGTGTAGGGGTTGGAGACGGGAAGCTGGAAAGCCCGACCGGCGCGCCGACGCGGTAGCTCCGGGAGCCTTGTCAGTTCCGTTGACATGAGCAGTGAGTGGGCGCACGCTGGGGACATGAGTGAGCCGATCGTTTTCATCAACGTTTTCGAAGTCGACCCCGAGAGGGTCGATGCCTTCCTCGCTGGGTGGAGGAAACGCGCCGAGTTCATGACTGAGCAGCCGGGCTTCCAGTCCTTCCGGATGCACCGGGCGGTGGTCCGAGGCGCACGCTTTCAACTCGTCAATATCGCGACCTGGGACAGCATCGACGCGTTGACGGCGGCGACGAGTAGCGACCGCTTTCAAGCCATGGTCCGCGAGGCCGCCGCCGAATTCGATGCAATCGCTTACCCGGCGGTATACGAGGTCGCGCTGGAGATGTAGGCGGGGCTTGACCGGTCGCGTCAGGTCAGGTCATTGGGGGCGAGGTGGTGGACCGCGAATGATTGGAACGTGCAGTTCGGACCGTGGTCGTCTCCAGGGGTGAATTCCGCACGGAACGAAAGCTCTGGATCTTTGAACGGATGCATGTCGCAGACAACGGAGTCAGCGTCGCCCACTATTGGCTGTGCACCCCAAACCCCCGGCACTCCGGGGTTGTCGAAGCGGGCGCTGCCACCGCAGTGTTGCTCGATGCGCGAACCATCCGGCCCAGGTACTCCAATATCGATGCAATCCGTACCCGTCCAGGTCACCACGGTGAACCCGGCAGACGGAGGGGTTGGCGGTCCGTCTTCACGAAGGCCACCGGGTACCCGGATTCTGCCGCGCTGTAGCCCGTCGTCAACACCATCGGTCTGCGCGTCGCATTCCACCCCGTTGACGGCCGGGTCGGGACATTGTGCGGACGCAACGGGCGCCGCCGCGATACCAACAAGTGGGATGGCCACAACCACGACCGCGCCGGCTACCCGCATCGAATCCCCTCCGAACGTATATCTAGCGGGATGCTACTCGGAAGATCCGTTGGTATGAGCGCGTTCGGAAGCAATCACGAGCAGCCCCGTATTGCACCAGAACGCCAGGTGGCGTGTGCAATAGGTGCCTGCTCGGGGGAGACAGTTACAGCTTGGCGGCCAGCTCCGTGCCCTGCCTGATGGCGCGCTTGGCGTCGAGCTCACCGGCCAACGCGGCACCACCGATCACATGGGCACTGATGCCCGCTTCCTTGAGCACGTCATCGAGATCGCGCACCGACTCCTGGCCGGCACAGATCACCACGTTGTCGACCTCGAGCACTCGCGGGTCCTTGCGCTCCTCGCCGAAGGTGATGTGCAGCCCGGCGTCATCGATCTTTTCGTAGTTGACGCCCGCCAGCTCGGTGACCTTTTTGGCCTTCAACGATGCGCGATGAACCCAGCCCGTGGTCTTGCCCAGCCCCTTTCCGAGCGAGCCCTTCTTGCGCTGGCACAAGTAAACCTCCCGAACCGGCGGAGCGGGAATGGGTTTGGTGAGCGAACCCCGGGACTCGTGATCCTCAGAGATGCCCCACTCGGCGCGCCATTCCTTGAGGTTGAGTGTCGGTGACTCGTCGATGGTCAAGAACTCCGACACGTCGAAGCCGATACCTCCGGCGCCCACGACGGCCACACGCTTGCCGACGGGCTTACCGCCCTTGATGACATCTGGATAGGACAGCACCATCGGGTGGTCGATGCCAGGGATGGCGGGCACCCGGGGCTTGACGCCGGTCGCCAGGATGACGTGGTCGAACTTGCCGGCGACGAGTTCCTGCGCATCTACCTTCTTATTCAAAAGCACTGTGACACTGTGTTTCTTGAGCATCGTGGTGTAGTACCGAATTGTCTCGTTGAACTCTTCCTTGCCGGGGATCCTGCGGGCCATGTCGAACTGCCCGCCGATCTCGGCGTTGGCCTCGAACAGCACCACCTTGTGTCCGCGCTGTGCCGCGGTGACGGCCGCCGACAGTCCGGCCGGTCCGGCGCCGACGACGGCGATCTTCTTGGTATGCCGGGTCGGGAGCAGCTGCAGCGTTGTCTCGTGCCCGGCCCGAGGGTTGAGCAGGCAGCTGGCCTTCTTGTTCACGAACGAGTGGTCCAGGCATGCCTGGTTGCATGCGATGCAGGTGTTGATCTCGTCGGCGTGGTCTGCCGAGGCCTTGTTCACCCAGTCGGGGTCGGCGAGCAGCGGACGGGCCATCGAAATCAGCTGGACCTGGCCGTCGTTGAGGATCTGTTCGCCCGATTGCGGCATGTTGATCCGGTTGGACGCCATCACCGGGATGGTGACCTCTTGGGCGATCTTGTTGGACAGATCGACGAACGCGTTCTGCGGCACCGAGGTGACGATGGTGGGCACGCGCGCCTCATGCCAGCCGATTCCGGTATTGATGATCGTCGCGCCGGCTGCCTCGATTTCCTTGGCCAGGGCCACGATCTCGTCCCAGGTTTGGCCCTCGGGCACGTAGTCGGCCATGGAGAGCCGGTAGCAGATGATGAACTCCGGACCCACCGCCTTGCGGACCGCCTTGACCACCTCGACAGGTAATCGGCGTCGGTTCTCCGGGCTGCCGCCGAATTCGTCGGACCGGTTGTTGGTGTAGGGCGCGAGGAACTGGTTGATGAAATAGCCTTCGCTGCCCATGATTTCGACGCCGTCGTAGCCCGCCTTCTTGGCCATCTTGGCGCTGTGGGCCCAGTCGTCGATGGTTTGCCACACACCCTTGGTGCTGAGCTTGCGCGGCTTGAAGGGGGTGATGGGGGACTTCTTGGCTGAGGCACTCACCGAAAACGGGTGGTACCCATAGCGTCCCGCATGCAACAGCTGCACGATGATCTTGCCGCCATTTTTGTGCACGGCGTTCGTGACGATGCGATGCCGGTACGCCTCAAGGGATGTGGTCAGCTTTCCGGCGAGCGGCTTGAGCCAGGCGGCGCGGTTGATGGCGTATCCACCGGTAATGATCATGCCCACCCCGCCCTTGGCGCGCTCGGCGAAGTAGGCGGCCAATGCCGGGGTGTCCCAGGGAAAGTCCTCCAGGCCGGCATGCATGGATCCCATGACGACTCGGTTCTTGAGCGTGGTGAAGCCAAGGTCCAAGGGGGACAGCAGGGTTGGATATGGATTACTCATGATTCTCGCTTTCAGTCCGGGCTGGGGACAAGGAAGTGATCATTTCGTCGCACCAATCGGTGAATCCCTCCTCCATGCGGACACCTCCGCGTAGGACGAGATATTGGTGCAGGGCCGCGCCGGTGAGTTGATCCGGAGCGGGAAACTGGCGCTTTTCCATTTCGCGGTAGTTGTCGAGCATGACGGCGTGTGCGTCGCGTTGGACGCGGATGTGTTCGACCACCATGTCGACGTCGCCGTAGGTGCCCGCGCGGATCTTGAGGGCCAGATCGCGCATATCGGTGCCCTCAGCGCTGTTGACCCATCGGGATAACTCGCGATAGCCGAGCTCGGCAACGGTGTAGACCTTCTTGGCCGGTCGCCCTTCTTGGTCGACGACCTGGCAGTGCAGCCAGCTGTCGTCCTCCATGCGGCGCAGAGTCCGGTAGATCTGCTGGTGGGTGGCGCTGTAGAAGTACCCGATCGAGCGATCGAATCGGCTGGTGAGCTCGTAACCTGACCCGTTCTGCTCGGCCAGGGACAACAGGATCGCGTGGGTGAGTGCCACGGCAGCATGCTGACACGAAACGGGACCCCTATGCAACTTGTTGCAGTGCAACAGTCTGCATATAGCTCTCGGTTATATGTTACCGTTGGTAACGGTAACTGTTAGAAACGTGTAATTGGCCGGAGCGTGCCTGGAGGTTTCCCGCGACGTATGTGATCGCCGAACCGTGCGTGGACGTGATGAACGAGGCCTGCGTGGAGGAGTGTCCGGTCGATTGCATCTGCGAGGGTGTCCGGACCATGTCCATCCACCCGGATGAGTGCATGGATTGCGATGCGTGCGAACCGGTTTGCCCCCGAGGCGATCTACTACGAAGAAGACGTACCCGGTGAGTGGGGCGGTTACGTGCGGGCCAGCGCGGACTTCTGCATCGACCTCGATTCGCCGAACGGCGCGCGCCGGATGGGCAAGATCGGCCGGGATGTACCGCTTGTCGCACAACTCCCGATCAAGGGCTGAGTGCGTCCGCTGGACGGCAAGCCAAGTTAAACGTTAAGCTAAGTACCTGTAACCGGCAGATACGTCTAGATCGCCTCGGCGAGTTAGGACAGCCTGTGTCGAGAGACGCATCTGGGGACCGGAATACTGGCCGCAACGCATGAACTGGACATCAGCGCAGGAATGAGGAAACCTTCGTGACCTACACGATCGCGGAACCGTGCGTCGACGTTATGGACAAGGCATGTATCGAAGAATGCCCCGTCGACTGCATCTATGAGGGTGGGCGCATGCTCTACATCCACCCCGACGAATGTGTGGACTGCGGTGCTTGCGAACCGGTATGCCCGGTGGAGGCCATCTTCTATGAGGACGATGTGCCGGATCAGTGGACGGGCTACATCCAGGGCAACGCTGACTTCTTCGTAGACCTGGGCTCACCCGGCGGTGCCGCGAAGGTCGGCAAGACCGAGTACGACCCGCCGTCGGTCAAGGAGCTTCCGCCCATGGGTGAAGGACACTGAGCTCGCGGTCTGAGTCCCGACCGCGGGTGTCGGCTGTGTCGTCCCGGCTGCCGGAGTTTCCGTGGGACACCATCGCCGATGCGAAGGCGACTGCTGCGGCGCACCCCGAAGGGATCGTTGACCTTTCGGTCGGTACCCCCGTGGATAGCGTGGCACCGCTGATCCGTGATGCGCTGGCCGCGGCCAGCGACCTTCCCGGATACCCGGCGACGGCCGGAACGCCCGCATTGCGGCAGGCAATCCGCGACGCGGTGTCCCGGCGCTACGGCATCGTTGCGCTTGCGGACGATGCCGTGCTGCCGGTCATCGGCACCAAGGAGCTCATCGCGTGGTTGCCGACCCTGCTTGGGCTGGGCGCCGATGATCTGATCGTCATCCCCGAATTGGCATACCCCACCTATGAAGTGGGCGCACGGCTGGCCGGTGTACCGACGGTCCGGGCGGACTCGCTGACACAGTTGGGACCGCAGCGCCCCTCGTTGATCTATCTCAACTCGCCCAGTAATCCGACCGGGGCGGTACTCCCGGTCGAGCACCTACGCAAGGTCGTCGAGTGGGCGCGCGAGCGCGGCGCCCTCGTGGTTTCCGATGAGTGCTACCTGGGCCTGGGGTGGGACGCCGAGCCGGTGTCGGTGCTTGATCCTCGGGTCTGCGACGGCGACACCGCCGGGTTGTTGGCTGTGCACTCGTTGTCCAAGACGTCGTCACTGGCGGGGTATCGGGCCGGGTTCGTGCTGGGAGATGCGTCCGTGGTCAGTGAGCTGCTCGCGGTGCGCAAGCACGCCGGCATGATGGTTCCGGGGCCGATACAGGCGGCGATGACGGCAGCGCTGAGCGAGGATGACCATCAGCGCGACCAGCGCGCACTCTATGAGAGTCGCCGCGGCAGGCTCTCGAAGGCTTTGACCGGCAATGGATTCCGCATCGACCACTCCGAGGCGGGCCTGTACCTCTGGGCCACTCGCGGCGACTCGTGTGATGACGCGCTGGCATATCTGGCGCAACGCGGGATCTTGGTGGCGCCCGGACGGTTCTACGGACCGCGTGGCAAGGAACATATACGGGTGGCCCTCACGGCTTCCGATGAGCGCATCGACGCCGCTGTCGCGCGGCTCATCGACTAGTTCCGCTGACCGTCGAAGACTCGGCCTACCACACGTAACGTCCTGCCGGATTTCGGCGTTACCTGAGGTTTCGTTGCGCAATCTCCAGATTCCTCGACACCTGCGGGTGATCAGGGCGATGCTGGATACATGGACGCCATCACCAACGTGCCGGCTCCCATCAACGAGCCGGTGCTCACCTACGCTCCGAACACCCCCGAACGCGACCGGTTGACCACGGCACTGTCTGACCTCGCCGCGACGCCCATTGATCTGCCGCATGTTATTGGCGGTGCTCGCCGGATGAGTGACGGTGAACGCATTGATGTTGTGCAGCCGCACAACCACCGCGCCGTGCTGGGGACCGTCACCAACGCGGGTCATGCCGAGGCCAGTGACGCGGTTGAGGCCGCTCTCGCTGCCAAAAATGATTGGGCAGCACTGTCTTTCGATGACAGAGCGGCCGTCTTCTTGCGTGCCGCCGATCTGTTGTCGGGGTCGTGGCGGTCCACCCTCAACGCCGCGACCATGCTCGGACAGTCGAAGACTGCCTACCAGGCCGAGATCGATTCGGCCTGCGAGCTGGCCGACTTCTGGCGGTTCAACGTGCAGTTCGCGCGGCACATCCTGGCCGAGCAGCCCAGCAGCGGCGGCGGCGCGTGGAATCGGATGGAGTACCGCCCGTTGGAGGGCTTCATCTACGCCATCACGCCCTTCAACTTCACTGCTATTGCGGGAAACCTCCCCTCGGCCCCAGCGCTTTTGGGAAACACCGTGGTGTGGAAGCCGTCCATCACCCAGTCCTTCGCCGCGCATTTCACCCTGGAGCTGCTGGAGGCCGCCGGATTGCCGCCCGGGGTCATCAACCTGCTCAACGGAGACGGGATCGCGGTATCCGATGTGGCGCTCGCCGATCCGCGCTTGGCGGGTATTCATTTCACCGGCTCCACCCGGACGTTTCAGCATCTATGGCGCGAAGTCGGTGCCAACATCGACAGCTACAACACCTACCCTCGGCTTGTCGGCGAGACCGGAGGCAAGGACTTCGTCGTCGCGCACACCTCCGCGCGTCCGGACGTGTTGCGTACGGCGCTTATTCGCGGAGCCTTCGACTACCAGGGACAGAAGTGTTCCGCGGCCTCCCGCGCCTTTGTGGCCCGGTCGGTGTGGGATCAGATGGGCGATGAGTTCCTTGATGCGGCATCCGGGCTGGCCTACGGGGACGTCACAGACCTCTCGAACTTCGGTGGTGCCGTCATTGACGAGAAGTCATTCAAGCGCAACGCGGCCGCGATCGATCGTGCCAAGAGCGCCGGGGTGGCGATCGCGGCGGGAGGCGAATACGACGATAGCGAAGGATATTTTGTCCGCCCCACCGTGCTGCTCTCGAATGACCCGACCGACGAGGCGTTCTCCACTGAGTACTTCGGCCCGATCCTGGCGGTGCACGTTTATCCCGACGGCGACTATGAGCGCATTCTCGACGTCGTTGACACCGGCTCCCGCTACGCGCTTACCGGTGCCGTGATCGCCGACGACCGTCAGGCTGTTCAGGCGGCCAGTGACCGGCTTCGATTCGCGGCCGGAAACTTCTACATCAATGACAAGCCCACTGGTGCCGTCGTCGGCCAACAGCCCTTCGGTGGTGGCCGGGCGTCGGGCACCAACGACAAGGCTGGATCGCCGCTCAATCTGCAGCGCTGGCTGCTGCCGCGATCCATCAAGGAAACATTCGACGCTCCGACGGATTATCAATACCCGCACATGGATGAGCCGCCTGCGCGAAGACCAGCAGCCGGGGAGCCTGAGGATGGCTGAGTGGTTCGGCAAAACAGCCAGGCCCGCCATCTTGGCGGCCAGTAGGTCGGCGCGGCTGCGACACGCTGCCGAACGGATGCCGTTGACGCGACAGGTGGTGCGTCGTTTCGTGCCCGGTGAATCTCAGGACGATGTACTCGCCGCCAGTACCGCGCTGCTCGATTCCGGGCGGTTCATCTCGATTGACTACCTCGGTGAGGACACCACCGATATCGGGCAGGCCACCCGTACCGTGTCGGCCTACCTGTCCCTGCTGGACGCGCTGGCGCGGCGCAGCGACACCGTGCACACCGGCGTGCGCCCGCTGGAAATCTCGCTGAAACTCTCCGCGTTGGGTCAGGCGCTGCCGCGCGACGGGGAACAGATAGCCCTGGAGAATGCACAGCTGTTGTGCGCCAAGGCCGATCAGGCCGGGGTGTGGGTTACCGTCGATGCCGAGGACCACACGACCACGGATTCGACCCTGAGCATCGTGCGCGAGTTGCGTGCCGACTTTCCGTGGCTGGGTACCGTGCTGCAGGCCTACCTGAAACGCACGTACGCCGACTGTGCAAACTTGTCCGGCAAAGGCTCACGCATTCGATTGTGCAAGGGGGCCTACGACGAGCCCGAGTCAGTCGCGCACCGAGATCCGGAGGACGTCGATGTCGCCTACTTGCGCTGTCTACGTGTCTTGATGGAGGGCGACGGGTACCCGATGGTGGCCTCACACGATCCCGCCATCATCGATGCCGCGAGTCTGATGGCGCGCGAGACGGGCCGGGGTCCGGGCGATTACGAGTACCAGATGCTCTATGGGATTCGTGACGCCGAACAGCGCCGTCTTTCCGGCGCGGGACACCATGTGCGCGTGTATGTGCCCTTTGGCGAGGAGTGGTACGGATACTTTGTGCGGCGCATCGCCGAGCGGCCCGCCAACATGACCTTCTTCCTGCGCGCGCTGGTCTCGGGAGGCTAGCTTTAGGCTGGCGTCATGCTGCTGACGTCCCTTCACCCCAAGTCGCCCGATCTCGCGGACGCGGTTCGTATCGGCGAGGACAGCTGGGGCCGCGGCGACCTGGTCGGCGCGGCGACGGCAGCGGCCGAACGCATTGGCGGTGCTTCGGGTCCCGTCGCGGTGCTCGCTCGCCCGAGTATCGATACGGTCCTGGCGGTGATCGCCGGGCTCATTGCAGGGGTCCCGATAGTGCCGGTACCGGCAGACGTCGGAGTGGCGGAACGACGCCACATACTCACGGACAGCGGGGCGATCGCGTGGCTGGGCGAATCGCCAGACGAGCCGGACGGATTACCGCATGTACCGGTGCGGCGGTATTCGCGGTCGTGGCATCAGTACTCCGAACCGCGACCGGAGTCGACGGCGTTCATTGTCTACACCTCGGGGACAACCGGTGCGCCGAAGGGGGTGCAGCTGAGCCGGCGCGCGGTGGCGGCCAGCCTCGACGGTCTGGTGGATGCGTGGGCGTGGACACCCGATGATGTTCTGGTGCATGGACTTCCACTGTTTCACGTGCACGGGCTGGTGCTCGGCCTGCTTGGATCACTGCGCGTGGGAAATCGGTTCGTGCACACCGTCAAACCGACACCCGAGACCTACGCGGCTACACCAGGCACGATGTACTTCGGTGTGCCGACGGTGTGGTCACGGGTGGTGGCCGACGAATCCTGCGCGCGTGCACTGTCTTCGGCGCGGCTACTGGTGTCGGGGAGCGCGCCACTGCCGGTGCCGGTTTTCGACGGGCTGCGCCGGCTTACCGGCCATGCCCCCATCGAACGCTACGGGGCCACCGAAACCGTCATCACGCTGTCCACGCGTGCCGATGGTGAGCGCCGCGCCGGATGGGTCGGTCACCCGTTGACCGGTGTGCGAACTCGGCTGCTGAACGAGGACGGCACCGCCACCCCACACGACGGGGAAGCCGTCGGCCAGCTGCAAGTTCAGGGACCGACATTGTTCAGTGGATACCTGAATCTGCCGGAGAAGACGGCCGACGTGCTCACCGAGGACGGCTGGTACCGCACCGGTGATGTCGCCGTCGTCGACAGCGACGGAATGCACCGCATCGTCGGACGCGAATCGGTCGACCTGATCAAATCGGGTGGTTACCGCATAGGTGCTGGTGAAATCGAAACCGTGCTGCTGGGGCACCCCGGGATTGCGGAAGCCGCGGTGGTGGGTGCTCCCGATGAAGACCTGGGGCAACGCATCGTCGCCTACGTTGTCGGTGACGTGGTGGAGAGTGACGTCATCGCGTATGTGGCGCAACAGCTGTCCGTTCACAAACGCCCGCGTGAGGTACGGCGAGTGGATGCGCTACCCCGAAACGCGATGGGGAAGGTCCTCAAGAAGGAGCTGATCACATGGACTGGACCGAGGAACTCGTAGACCAGATCGAATTGCACTGGACAACCCAGCTGCGCCCGCGGCTGGACGGCCTGAATGACGACGAGTATTTCTGGGAGCCGGTGCGCGACTGCTGGAGCCTGCGTCCCCGCAGCACCTCGAAGGCGCCTCTGGTAGGAGGTTCCGGCGATTTCGTCATCGAATTCGCCGCCCCGCCACCGGATCCGGCGCCGGTGACCACGATCGCCTGGCGGCTCGGCCACATCCTGGTGGGCGTGCTGGGCGCACGCGTCGCCAGCCATTTTGGGGGCCCGCCCGTCGATTACCTGACCTACGACTACCCGGTCACGGCTGCCGATGCCCTGGAGCGACTCGACGGTTTTTACGCAGCGTGGCGCGAGGGCATCATGAGCAAGGACGAGGCCGGACTCCTGGCCCCCTGCGGCCCGGCCGAGGGGCCATGGGGCCACCGGTCCTTCGCAACACTCGTCCTGCACATCAATCGCGAGCTGATTCATCACGGCGCGGAGATCGCGCTACTGCGCGATCTGTACGCCTGGCGCCAGAACTAGTTGGCGTGCAGGGCGGCGTTGAGCTCGAACGCGCTACCGTCGCGCGACACCACCTCGACCGCACCGGTCTGCGAATTGCGCCGGAACAGCAGATTGTTGGCGCCCGATAGCTCCAGCGCCTTGATGGTCTTGCCATCGGGCGTGGCGACCTTGGTGCCCGCCGTGACGTACAGCCCGGCCTCGACGATGCAGTCATCGCCCAGGCTGATGCCCACACCGGAGTTAGCGCCCAGCAGCGAGCGCTGGCCCACGGAGATCACCTGGCTGCCACCGCCGGACAGGGTGCCCATGATCGACGCGCCGCCACCGATGTCGGAGCCGTCGCCCACGACGACACCGGCCGAGATGCGGCCCTCGACCATCGAGGCGCCCAGGGTGCCGGCGTTGAAGTTCACAAAGCCCTCGTGCATGACGGTCGTACCGGGGGCCAGGTGCGCACCCAGACGCACTCGGTCGGCGTCGGCGATACGCACGCCAGTGGGCACCACGTAGTCGACCATGCGGGGGAACTTGTCGATGCCGAACACCGTCACCACTCCGCGTGCGCGCAGCTTGGCGCGCACCGTCTCGAATCCTTCGACGGCGCACGGGCCGTAGTTTGTCCACACCACATTGGTGAGCACGCCGAACAGTCCATCGGTGTTGGCGCCGTGTGGCTGGACCAGCCGGTGCGACAACAGGTGCAGGCGCAGGTAGGCGTCATAGGCGTCCGCGGGCTTGTCCGCGAGCGAGCCAATGGTGGTGCGCACCAATACCTTCTCCACACCACGCTCGGGGTCTGACCCGGCCAGTGCCGACAGCTCGGCAGGTGCGTCTGCCGCAGAGATCCGCTCGGTTCCCGGGGCGCCGGGTGCATCGGTCAACTCGGGCGCCGGGAACCAGGTATCCAGTACCGATCCGTCCGCCGCGATGGTCGCCAGGCCAAGTGCTACTGCTCCGCTCACGCCGTACACGCTAGCCTGAGTCGGTGGCGCTTGAACTCGCTGGTGACCCGGTGGCCCTGACGGCTGCCCTGGTGGACATACCCAGCGAGTCGCGGCATGAGGCGATTATCGCGGACACTGTCGAGGTTGCCCTGCGGGAACAGACCAGGGGATTCGAGGTCATCCGCAACGGCAACGCGGTGCTGGCCCGCACCAATCACGGCCACAAGACCCGGGTGATGTTGGCCGGACATCTGGACACCGTGCCCGCCGCCGACAACGTGCCCAGCCATTGGGAACGGGGAGAGGGCGGCGACATTCTGTTTGGCTGCGGCACCGTGGACATGAAGTCCGGGGATGCCGTCTTCCTGCACCTGGCTGCCACCGTGATACCTCGCGTCGATCTGACACTGGTGTTCTACGACTGCGAGGAGATTGAGTCCTCGGCCAATGGGCTGGGCCGCATCGAGCGTGAACTGCCTCAATGGCTCGACGCCGATCTTGCCATCCTGGGTGAGCCCACCGCCGGTCTCATCGAGGCGGGCTGCCAGGGCACCTTGCGTGTCGTGATCCGTGCCGACGGTACCCGCGCGCATTCTGCGCGATCCTGGCGGGGGGACAACGCTATTCACAAGCTCAGTGCCGTCCTGGACAGACTCGCGGCCTACCGCGCACGCATCGTCGACATCGACGGGTGCGAATACCGGGAAGGG
This sequence comes from Mycobacterium sp. D16Q14, assembly GCA_002013415.1. Lineage (GTDB taxonomy): Bacteria > Actinomycetota > Actinomycetes > Mycobacteriales > Mycobacteriaceae > Mycobacterium. Next base: position 236,031 of record MAEX01000001.1, on the reverse strand, counting down.
CTGTCCGCTGTGCGGATCGACGGGGGTGTTGCCGGGAACGTCATCCCGGACGCCGCAGCGGTCACCGTCAACTTCCGGTTCGCCCCCGACCGCAGCCCCGGGCAGGCGCTCGCGCATGTGCGCGAGGTGTTCGACGGGCTCGAGGTCGAGATCGAACTCACGGACTCCGCCGCTGGGGCGCTGCCGGGCCTTGACCGCCCCGCCGCCGCCGAATTAGTCGGCGCGGCAGGGGGAGTGGTACGTGCCAAGTACGGATGGACCGATGTCTCCCGGTTCGCGGCGCGCGGGATCGCCGCGGTCAATTACGGGCCGGGTGACCCTAACCTCGCGCACACCCGCGGTGAACACGTTCCGGTACAGCAGATCACCGATGTCACCGAGGTGCTCCGGCGTTACCTCAGCGCGTGACGGGTGCGGCGTAGGTCCCCGGCGTCTGACCGAGGGTGCGCCGGTACACGTCGATGAACGCGCTCGGTGTGGCCCAACCACATTGATGCGCCACATAGGTGACGGGCCGATCCTCCGCGAGCAGCCGTAACGCGTGATGAAGCCGGATCTGGGTGCGCCACTGCGGATACGTCATACCCATGTCGGTGCGGAATAGCCTGGTCAGCGTGCGCTCGCTGGCACCCACGCGCCGGCCAAGCTCGGCCACTGTCCATACCTGCGTCAGGTCGTCCTCCACCAGCGCACACGCCTCGGCCAGACGTTGATCGCGCGGCGTGGGCAGCTTCAGTGCCTGCTCCGGGCTGCGCCGCAGTTGGTCGACGAGAACGACATTCAATCGCGTGACCTCATCGTCGGGTAGGTCGCCGGGAACTGAGCAGGTCATGATCAGCTCACGCAGCAGGGGGGATACCGCGATCACGGTCGGGGTTGTCAGCTCTACCACGTACTTCTGGGGGTCGAAGGCCACGGAATGAAACTCGGTGGGGCCGTAGAAGCGATGCTCGTGACCGGCGCCGGCCGGTATCCACAGTGCGCGGTTCGGGGGTGCGATCCAGGTGCCGTCGTCCGTCGTCACGGCGATCACGCCAGAGGCGGGATACACAATCTGATGCACCTCGTGCCAGTGGCGGTTGATGCGTTGCCCGCCGCTCACCGACATCACTCCGGTGAGATGGCGGCTAATCAACATAAGATGGCATTTTATCGGAAGCTCGCGTCTTGAGAAATCCATAATCTCGTCAGCCATGACCGACTTGGCGAATGACCGACAGCTGACCAGCGAGGCCGGGCCGAGGCCACCTTCATCGGCGTGGAATCGCATGCAGTACTGGGTAATCGCACATGCTGTCGACGACTTCTACCAGGGTCTGGTGCCCGCGGCGATCCCGTTCTTCGTGCTGGAACGGCACTACAGCTACGCGGCTGCCTCCGGCCTGGCGCTCGCCGCGACACTGGGGAGCGCGCTGCCTCAACCACTGCTCGGGCTCATCGCGGATCGGTGGAAGCTGCTGTGGATGGCACCTGCGGGTCTGGCCGCCGCCGGTATCGGCGCGGGTCTGGCCGGACTGGTGCCCGGCTACTGGCTCGTCTGGGCCATGCTGCTCATCTCGGGCCTCGGTGTGGCCGCCTTCCATCCCGCCGCCGGACGCGACGCCCGGCGCGACGCGGGGGACGGCGCCACGGCGATGAGTTTGTTCGCCGCCGGAGGGAGTGTCGGCTTCTTCCTGGCTCCCGCGCTGGTGACACCCGCACTGGTGTCCCGCGGGCTGGGTGCCACGGCGTGGTTCATCCCACCCGCCGTGATCATGGGATTCGTGCTGTGGCGCTATCAGCTGCGGCAGGGTTCCGCGACCAGCGCGCAGCGACAGCTGACGGGGCGCGATCGATGGGGCGCATTCTCCGTCCTCGTCGGCGTGGAGGTGGTGCGCTCGGCCAGCTACTTCGGCATGAACACCTTCATCGCGCTGTACCTGATCGATCACCTGGGTGCCTCCGCGGCGATCGGTGGCCTGGGGTTGGCGATGTTCCTGGGTGGCGGAGTGATCGGCACGCTGCTTGGCGGCCGGATCAGCGATCGCATCGGCATGATCGCCACCATTCGGATCGGCAGCATCGTCGCGATCCCGGCGTTCGTCGCGCTGCGAGTCTGCCCGCAATCCTGGCTGGCGCTGGCGCTGGCGCTGGCTGCTGTCGCCGGAATCGCCGTCAACATCCCGTTCGCGGTGTTGGTCAAACTCGGTCAGGACTATCTGCCGACGCGTCCGGGCACAGCCGCGGGGGTGACGCTGGGGCTGGCCGTCAGCATCGGTGGACTCTTCGTTCCGGTACTGGGAATTCTGGCTGACCACCACGGCCCCGAGGCGGTACTGACGACACTTTGCTTCGTGCCGATTCTGGCGATTGTACTGGCCTTCGCGCTGCCGCGACCCGAGCGGGAATAGCCGCCTGAACGCGCGAGGTTGGCCGACAGGTGAAGCTCGGAGTGGCGATCGGCCGACCTCTTAGTGTGCAGAGCGATACCAACCTGGTCGACGCCTTCATCGCGCACGGGCGCCGCGTCACCGACGCCGGGGTTGGCACGTTGTGGCTCGGGCAGATGTATCACTACGACGCGATCACGATGGCCGCAGTGGTGGGTCAAGCGATATCCCCGGAAAAACTCCGCACCCTGGGGGTTTCGGTCGTCCCCATCAATCCGCGCCATCCCATCGAGGTATCGGCGGCGGCGCAGACCGCGCAGGCCGCCACCCACGGGAGATTCCAGCTGGGGCTGGGGCTGGGTGCGCCGGTGATCGAGGGTCCGAGCTACGGCCTGCAGGTGGACAAACCGATACTCCGTCTGCGTGAGTACCTCACCGCGCTCCGGCAACTGCTGGACAGTGGCACCGCGGAGTTTCACGGTGAGACCCTCACGGTCGCACCGAAATTCACGACCTCGCAGCCCGGCGGCGAAAATATCCCCCTCGTGGTGGCGGCCATGGCGCCGCAGGCACTGCGTGCCACCGGCGAGCTCGCCGACGGCACGATTCCGCTGCACGCGGGACCACGGGCGCTCAGTGAGGAGATCGTGCCCGTCATCGACGGGGCCGCCGAACGGGCTGGGCGTCCGCGTCCGCGAGTGATCGCCGGCGTCGCGGTTGTCGTCACCTCCGATCCGGAACGGGTCCGTGCGCTCGCGATCGAAGACATGGCGTTCTACGAGAGCATCCCGTCATACCGGAAAGTGCTTGACGCCGAAGGTGTTCAGCACGCGGGCGAGGTGGCCATCATCGGCGACGAGAAGCATGTTGCCGCAGGGCTGCAGCGGTACTTCGACGCCGGGGCCACCGAGGTCTTCGCCAGTCATACGGAACTCGGCGGACGTCAGGATGAGGCGCGCACGTTGGCTCTGTTGAGCGAGCTGTCCCGAGAAAAGTGAGTTGCCGCCTGCCCTTAGGCTGGCAACGTGCCTGATCACCCCCAAACCCAACTGCACGGGCCAGTTCGACTGCGCCGCGACCGTTGCGAGAACACCACCGCCGACCAACGCTTGTTGGAGAGCCACGAAACAGGCGGCTGGACGCACACGGACCAGTGGCGGGTGCTGCGCATCCAGAGCGAGTTCGTCGAGGGATTCGACGCGCTTGCCGAAACTCCCAAGGCGGTAACGGTTTTTGGGTCGGCCAGGACGAAACAAGATTCAGCGGAGTATCGGCTCGGCCGCGAGTTGGGCGTCGCTCTGGCCGAGGCCGGATACGCCGTCATCACCGGAGGCGGACCCGGTGCCATGGAGGCCGCCAACCGTGGCGCCAGTGAGTCGGGCGGCTACTCGGTGGGCCTGGGCATCGAGCTGCCGTTCGAACAGAGCCTCAACGAATGGGTGGACCTGGGCATCAACTTCCGCTACTTCTTCGTCCGCAAGACCATGTTCGTCAAGTACGCGCAGGCGTTCGTGTGTCTGCCGGGCGGGTTCGGCACTCTCGACGAACTCTTCGAGGCGCTCACCTTGGTGCAGACCCGGAAGGTCACACGCTTCCCGATCATCCTGCTGGGCACCGAGTACTGGTCGGGGTTGATCGACTGGGTCCGCGAGACGCTGGTGCCCGCCGGAAAGATCGGCGAGCGGGACTTAGCGCTGCTCTCGGTGACCGATAGCGTCGAGGAGGCCGTGGAGATCATTCTCACCTCGGCGGCGAACGGAAACGGGGCACGATCATGAGCTGGTCGGTCTGTGTGTACTGCGCTTCCGGGCCGCGGCACCCCGAACTGCTGGATCTGGCCACTCGTCTGGGCACCGCCATCGCCGAACGCGGATGGACCTTGGTGTCGGGGGGAGGCAACGTCTCGGCGATGGGCGCGATAGCTCAGGCCGCGCGGGCCGCCGGTGGACGCACCATCGGCGTCATTCCCAAGACGTTGGTGCACCGCGAGGTCGCCGATACCGACGCCGATGAACTCATCGTCACCACCACCATGCGCGAACGCAAGCAGATCATGGAGGACCGGTCCGACGCCTTCATCACCCTGCCGGGCGGGATCGGCACTCTCGAGGAGGTTTTTGAGACGTGGACCGCCGGCTACCTGGGACTACACCAGAAGCCGGTGGTGCTCCTGGACCCCGACGGACACTACACCGGGCTGCTGCGCTGGCTCGACGAAGTGCAGGACAAGGGTTACGTGGCAGCCCCTGCCCGGGACCGGCTGTTGGTGCACACCGATATCGCCGCCGCCCTCGACGCATGTCAACCAACGGATTGACGGGGCCTGACCGTTCGTCAACAATGCGGTGAGCCATTGCCTACTGGGCGGTAAGAACAGGGATGACCCGCTAGCGGGAAGACCGACAACAGGGAGAACCAGATGTCCGCAAGCAGCACCATTCCGTCCACCGCCCGTAACCGGGTGCGGCTGACCGAGGTGCTCGCACAGCTTCCCTCGCTGGCGCTCGACCTGCCGATCATGGCGGGTGGAGTCCTCGGCGGCATCAAGGCCAACCCCAACGGGCGCCTTTCGATCGGCGCCGTGTTCGCCGACCGTGCCGCCAAGCACGCCGACAAGGTGTTCCTGCGCTTCGAGGGCAACGACATCACCTACGCGCAGGCCAACGCCACTGCCAACCGGTATGCGGCGACCCTGGCCTCGCACGGTGTCGGCCGCGGTGATGTCGTCGGCATCATGCTGCGCAACTCGCCGCAGACCGTGCTGCTCATGTTGGCCACGGTGAAGCTGGGCGCCATCGCGGGCATGCTCAACTACAACCAGCGCGGCCATGTCCTGGCGCACAGCATCGGCCTGCTTGATTCCAAGATGCTTGTCACCGACGCGGAATTCGTGGACGCCATCGGGGAATCGGGCGTCAACGTGGTCTCGCAGTTGACCGCTGACGAGCTCGACCGGATGTCGGTGTTGGCACCCACCACCAACCCCAGTGCCACCGAAGCGGTGCTGGCCAAGGACCGGGCGTTCTACATCTTTACCTCGGGAACCACCGGACTGCCGAAAGCCAGCGTGATGACGCATTACCGGTGGCTGCGCGGTATGTACGGCATTGGGAGCCTGGCTTTGCGGCTCCGGTCCAGTGACGTGCTGTACAGCTGCCTTCCGCTCTACCACAACAACGCGCTGACCCTCGCGGTGTCGACGACCATCAATGCCGGAGCCACCCTGGCCATTGGCCGCTCGTTCTCGGTATCCCGGTTCTGGGATGAGGTCATCGCCAGCCGCGCAACAGCTTTCATCTACATCGGTGAGCTGTGCCGGTACCTGCTCAACCAGCCGCCCAAGCCCACCGATCGCCAGCACAAGGTGCGCGTCATCATCGGCAACGGGCTGCGGCCCGAGCTGTGGGGCGAGTTCACCCGACGGTTCGGCATCAAGCGGGTGTGCGAGTTCTATTCGGCCAGCGAGTCGAACACCGCATTCGTCAACGCGCTCAACATCGATCGCACCGTGGGCATCTGCCCGTACCCGCTGGCTTACGTCAAGTACGACATCGAGACGGGCGAACCGCTGCGCAACGACAAGGGGTACCTGACCAAGGTCGGTGCCGGCGAGGCGGGTCTACTGCTGAGCAAGGTCACCAGCATGTCGCCGTTCGACGGGTACACCGACCCGACTGCTTCGGAGAAAAAGCTGGTGCACGATGCCTTCAAGAAGGGCGATACCTGGTTCAACACCGGCGATTTGATGCGCAACCTCGGTTGGGGTCACGCTGCGTTCGGGGACCGGCTTGGCGATACCTTCCGGTGGAAGGGCGAGAACGTCGCCACCACGGAGGTGGAGGCCGCGATCGATCACAACGAGGCGATCGAGGAATCGACGGTGTTCGGCGTGCAGGTGCCGGGAACCGATGGGCGCGCGGGAATGGCCGCCATCAAACTGCATGACGGCGTGGAACTCGATCCCAAGGCGCTGGGCGACATCGTGTATCAGAGTCTGCCTGCCTATGCGCTGCCGCTGTTCATTCGAATCGTGGACACGCTGGAGCACACCACCACCTTCAAGAGCCGCAAGGTGGAACTGCGTGAGCAGGCTTACGGCGAGACCGTGACCGATCCGCTGTATGTGCTGGCCGGTCGTGAGGAGGGATATGTCCCGTTCTATCCCGAGTACCCGTCCGAGGTGGCCGGCGGTCAGCGCCCAAAGGGCAGCGCGACTATCTGAGTTCTTGACGTACTCGCATCATTCGTCAACGATTCGATAGGCCCGGACACGGTGGTCCGGTGAACTCGGAGGCACATGGTGGTGCGCGAAGACATTCCTCCTGCAGCCCGCGAACGGGTGGAACTGGCCGACGTGTTGGCCAGGTTGCCTGCTCTGCTACCAGATCTGCCGATTATCGTGCGGGGTCTGCTCGGTGCCGCCAGGGCGACGCCGGGCGCTCGCACCTCAATTGGCAGCGTCTTCGCCGAGAGCGCTGCCAAGCATGCCAACCGGGTGTTCCTGCGGTTCGAGGGCAGGGACATCACCTACCGGGAAGCCAACCAGATGGCCAACCGGTATGCGGCCACGCTGGGGGCCCACGGTGTGCGTCGCGGTGATGTTGTCGGCCTCCTGCTGCGCAACTCGCCGGAGGTCGTCCTGCTGATGTTGGCGACCGTGAAGCTGGGTGCGGTGGCCGGCATGCTCAATTTCAACCAGCGCGATAACGTGCTGGCGCACAGCATCGGCTTGCTCGATGCCAAGGTTCTGCTCGCTGACTCCGAATTCGTTCCCGCGGTGCGGGACTGCGGCGTGCGGGTCGCCGCGCTGTTCACCGTCGACGAATTCGACGCGTTGGCGCAGGGTGCCTCGGCGGCGGATCCGCAGGCCACCGCCGAGGTGCGGGCGAGTGACAAAGCCCTGTACATCTGTACCTCCGGGACCACTGGGCTGCCCAAGGCGAGTGTGATGACGCACTACCGATACCTGCGTGCCGCCGCCGGATTCGGCAGCGTGACACTGCGATTGCGCCCCTCCGAAGTCTTCTTCAGCTGTCTGCCGCTCTATCACAACAGCGCGCTCACGGTGGCCGTCGGCTCCACGCTGACCACCGGCGCGACCTTGGCCATCGGCCGGTCGTTCTCGGCCTCACGTTTCTGGGATGAGCTCATCGCCAGCCGCGCGACAGGCTTCATCTACATCGGGGAGCTCTGCCGCTACCTGCTCAACCAGGCGCCCAAACCCGTTGATCGTCACCACAAGGTTCGCGTGATGGTGGGCAACGGCCTGCGGGCGGAGCTGTGGGGTGAGTTCAGCCGACGGTTCGGGGTCCGGCAGATCAGCGAATTGTATTCGGCCAGTGAGGCCAACACCGGATTCATCAACGTGCTGAACATCGATCGCACGGTGGGCATCTGCCCCTCTCCGATCGCCTTCGTCAAGTACGACGTGGAAACCGGCGAACCCGCCCGCAACGCGAAAGGCTTTCTGACCAAGGTCGGTACGGGTGAGCAGGGTCTGTTGTTGAGCAAGGTGACATCGCTGGCACCCTTCGATGGCTACACCGATGCGAAGGCAACCGAAAAGAAGTTGGTGCGCAACGCCTTCAAGAAGGGTGACGTCTGGTTCAATACCGGCGATTTGCTGCGGGATCTGGGGTGGCGTCATGCCGCATTCGGTGATCGGCTGGGTGACACCTTCCGGTGGAAGAGCGAAAATGTCGCCACCACCGAAGTTGAGGCGGCGCTGGACCAGGATGATGCGATCGAGGAGTCGACGGTTTTCGGTGTCGAGGTACCGGGCTGCGACGGCCGTGCCGGGATGGCCGCCGTCAAGCTCCGCGGCGAGGCGGCGTTCGATCCGGAAAGGCTGGGCCAGTTGGCCTTCAAGAGCCTGCCGGGGTATGCGCTGCCGCTGTTCGTCAGGATCGTGGACAGCCTTGAGCACACCGTGACCTTCAAAAGTCGCAAGGTGGAGCTGCGCAATGAGGCGTACGGCGACGCCGTGACCGATCCGCTGTATGTGTTGGCCGGTCGCAGGGAGGGTTACGTGCCGTTCTATCCGGAGTACACCGCCGAGCTCGCCTCCGGGCAACGTCCCAAGGGATAGGTGCTCGAGGAGTTACTGTTTCACGGTGGGAGTCAGCCGTCGGGTGCGCGCGTCGCGGCGCCGTCAGCGTCGGGTGAAGCTTGCCGACAACGACCTCACCGATGAGCAGTGGTCGACTCTGGTGGAGGCGTGGGGCGGTTGCGCCTACTGCGGCGCAACGGGAACCGCGCTGCAGCGCGACTGCGTGCAAGCGATCTCGCGCGGGGGCCGCTATACCCGCTCCAATGTTGTGCCCGCCTGTGCGTCCTGCAACGCGAGTAAATGCAATGCAGAGGTGACCAGCTGGATGCGGCGCAAGCGGCTTGACGAGAAGGCCTTTCTCATCAGATACGTGGAGATCTCGGCCGCCGGTTAGCTCGTGGTGTACACGCCGGTCGGCTCGTCGTGGTAACCCTTCGAACCGATCTGGCGCTCCAACGGACTGCGAAATCAGCTTCGGCGGCAAGGCAATTGAGTACGTGTCGGTAGTCATAGCGTGGGCGCCAGCCGAGTTCGTCGCGTGGCTTGGTGTTGACGTAGACGCGATCGATCGCCGGAAACATGGACCAGCCACGCGCCGCGTACAGGTCGGGTTGCTCGGGGAAGTGCCGTGCCACCATGCCGGGAGCGTTGGTGCGTAACTGCGCGGCATCGGCGGGGCAGAACGGCGTCGTCACCGACACGACGTACGAGGCCCAGCCGATGGCGGGGGCGCGATCGGCCGCCAGCAGGTGTGCGTCGACAACATCGGCCAGATCCACCCGCCGATAGAGGTATTCGTTGGCCTTCGCATTCGCGTCCGGGTAACGCGCCCGCATCGCGTCGCTGTCGTCTTGTTCGGGAAAGAAGCGTGAGGTGCACAGCACGATGACCGGCAAGCCGCTGTCCTGGTGCACCACATGCGCGATGTCTTCCGCGGCTGTTTTGGTGGCGCCATAGATGTTCTTGGGTACCGGTGTTACGTCCTCGGTGATCCAGGCGGCCTCGCCTGCGCCGACCAAGGCATGCCCAAATGCGCTGGTGGTGTTGGTGTAGACAAAGCTGGTCACGCCCGTGGCGACGGACTCTTCCAGGAGGGCGAGCGTGCCCTCGATGTTGGTCACGACGACGTCGGCCCGGGTGTGCAGCACCGATGTCACCCCGGCCATCGCCTCGCTGACGACCGCGCGGTCGGCGCCGCGCCTGCTCAGCGTGCGGACCAGCGCCTCCCCGAGCTGGCCCGAAGAGCCGCTGACCAGGAATCGATTCTCGCCCATGTGCCCATACTGCTCAGGCCCGCAAGTCATTTCGTTCGCCGAATGTGAAACGTAGGCGGGAAATCGCGGGAAATCTCGCCCAGGTTTCACACTCGGCGCAGCCGCAGTGGCCTTGGCCTGCACAATGAGGGTGTGCGCGAGACGTTTTGTGGACGACAGGTCCGCACCGATCGTGCCCTCATCATGGCGATCGTCAACCGCACACCGGACTCCTTCTACGACCGCGGCGCCACCTTCACCGACGAGGCCGCCCAGGCCGCCGTGCACAAAGCGGTGGCCGACGGCGCCGATGTGGTCGATATCGGTGGCGTCAAGGCGGGCCCGGGCGAGACCGTCGACGCCGAGGCGGAGATCGCGCGCGTGGTGCCCTTCATCGATTGGGTGCGCGATGCTCACCCCGACCTGCTGATCAGCGTTGACACCTGGCGCGCCGAGGTCGCGGAAAAGGCCTGTGCGGCGGGCGCCGACTTGATCAACGACACCTGGGCGGGAGTCGACTCCGAGCTACCCGCGGTGGCCGCCGCCCACGGCGCCGGACTGGTGTGCTCGCATACCGGTGGTGCGGTGCCACGCACCCGGCCCTTCCGGGTGAACTATGGGGCTGACGTGGACGGGGTGGTCCAGGCGGTCATCGCGGAAGTGACCGCGTCTGCCGAGCGTGCGGTGGCTCTGGGGGTATCGAAGGACTCGATCCTCATCGATCCGACGCATGACTTTGGCAAAAACACCTTCCACGGGCTTACTTTGTTGCGCCACGTAAACGATCTCGTTAATACCGGGTGGCCCGTGTTGATGGCGTTGAGCAACAAGGATTTCATCGGGGAGACTCTTGGTGTGGGACTGACGGAACGACTCGAGGGCACTCTCGCCGCCACCGCGCTGGCGGCAGCGGCCGGTGCCCGCATGTTCCGGGTGCATGAAGTCGGCCCCACACGCCGCACGCTGGAAATGGTGGGCTCCATCGTCGGGACCCGCCCTCCGGCGCGAACAGTGAGGGGGTTGGCATGACCCGTCAACTTGACGGAGTGGTTGGTATCGACCCGAGCTGGCTGGACACCCACAGCTGGAACCGGCCCGATTGGACCGTCGAGCAGCTCGTCGCTGCGAAGAAGGGCCGCACCGTGTCGGTGGTGCTGCCCGCGCTCAACGAGCAGGAGACGGTCGCCGCGGTTGTCGACACCATCAGCCCGCTGCTGGGTGGTCTGGTGGACGAGCTGATCGTCCTCGACTCGGGCTCCACCGATGACACGGCGATCCGGGCGGTGGCCGCGGGTGCGCGCGTCGTCAGCCGTGAGCAAGCGCTGCCCGAGGTGCCGCCCAATCCGGGCAAGGGCGAGGTGCTGTGGCGTTCGGTGGCCGCGACGACGGGCGACGTGATCGCGTTTGTCGACTCGGACCTCATCGACCCCGACCCGATGTTCGTGCCGCATCTGCTCGGCCCCCTCTTGCTGGGGCAGGGTGTGCACCTCGTCAAGGGCTTCTATCGGCGTCCGCTGAAGGTGAGCGGGTCCGAGGACGCCAACGGTGGCGGCCGGGTAACCGAGCTGGTGGCCCGCCCCATGCTCGCCGCGCTGCGGCCCGAGCTGAGTTGCGTGGTGCAGCCACTGGGCGGCGAATACGCGGGTACTCGTGAACTGCTGTCCTCGGTGCCCTTCGCGCCCGGATATGGGGTCGAGATCGGGCTGCTCATCGACACCTATGACCGTCTCGGTCTCAACGCCATCGCTCAGGTCAATCTGGGTGTGCGCAGTCACCGCAATCGGCCGCTGGTCGAACTCGGGGTGATGAGTCGGCAGGTGATGGCGAGCATGCTCTCGCGCTGCGGAATTCCGGACTCCGGGGTGGGCATCACCCAGTTCTTCGCCGATGGCGACGGCTTCACGCCGCGCAGCTCGACGGTGTCGCTGGAGGACCGCCCACCGATGAACACCCTGCGCTGACCCTCAGCTCTTCTGGATCTCGCGCTCACCGTCGGTGGGCGACCACACGGTGACGATCATGTGGCTGTCGTCGAGCCGGACCGCGGATGCGCCCTGGATGTCGGCGACGTAGAACGGCGCGAACCGTCTTCCGCGCAGATCGAATCCGATAGTGGCATGGAGATGCTCGGCGAACGCGGCGTGCAGGTCGAGATTCTGCTCATCGTGCGCCGTGCCCCAGACCTTGGCATCGCCCTCGCTGATGTGCGTGTCGGTGGTGGCCGTGTGCAGCTCGAAACGGGGGTCACGGGCGAGGTCCGCCAGCTTGGCGGCTGATCCGCGGGGCACCGCTGCGCCGCAGCGTCGAGAGGATGCACAGATTGCGCGTCGCGTCGTGGCGGCGGGTGAACACGCCGGCGATCCTCGGAGCCTGCCGCGTGAACCCTTGCCAGGAGGTCATGGCCCCACGCTAGGCCCGGATGTCGGACCTCGCTGGCAAGATCGGTGTCGTGACGTTCGCATTGACGTATCTGCTGGTTCTCATCGCGGTTGCCGCCGTGCTCTTTGTGCTGGGCGCGACGCTGTTCGGTCGCGGCGAGGAGTTGCCGCCGCTGCCCACGGGCACCACCGCCACCGTCCTGCCCGCCGAAACGGTGACGGGTGCCGATGTGGACGCCGTCAAGTTTTCGCTGGTGTTTCGCGGGTACAAGGCCAGCGAGGTCGATTGGGTGCTGGACCGGCTTGCCCGCCAGATCGACGAACTGCGCGCCGAGCTCGACGAGGTGCAGGGCGCCCGAGTCAACATCGAAGCACATGCCGAGTAAGGAACCTGCACGCTGTTCCTGGGCCGTGGATCCGGCCGGGTCCACGTTGTACACCGACTACCACGACAACGAGTGGGGACGCCCGCTGCACGGGCGTGATGCGCTGTTCGAGCGGCTGTGCTTGGAGGCCTTCCAGAGCGGGCTGGCGTGGATCACCATCCTGCGCAAACGCGAGGGCTTCCGCCGGGCGTTCGACGGCTTCATACCCGAGCAAATCGCCCGCTACGGCGACAAAGACGTGGCGCGGCTGATGGCCGATGCCGAGATCGTGCGAAACCGCGCCAAGATCGAGTCGGCGATATCCAATGCCCGCGCTGTCCTCGATCTGGACACCGATCTTTCGGACCTGCTGTGGTCGTTTGCGCCGAAACGCCGCGCCCGGCCGCAGCGTCTTTCCGATGTGCCGGCAGTCACCGACGAGAGCACGGCGATGGCCAAAGAACTCAAACGCCGGGGGTTTCGTTTTGTGGGCCCTACCACGGCATATGCCCTGATGCAGGCCACCGGGATGGTGGACGATCACGTGCGTTCTTGCTGGGTTCCGCGAGCCGATACTGCCCCCTCCGGAAGGTCCAGTTGAGGGTCTGCTGTCCCCAGATGTCCGCGATAGGGAAGAATGGTCCAGTGAAACGGCAGCTCAGATAGGGAACAATGGTCGGAGATGCCGAACACCCTTGGCTGGAATTTGGAGGGAGCACACGATGGCGGCCATGAAGCCCCGAACAGGCGACGGTCCTCTCGAGGCTACGAAAGAGGGGCGCGGGATTGTCATGCGCGTGCCACTGGAAGGTGGCGGTCGCCTGGTGGTCGAGCTGACCCCCGATGAGGCCGCCGCACTCGGCGACGAACTCAAGAACGTCACCAGCTAGCCCCAGCCTTTGGGTGCTAGCTGCAGACTTTTTGATAGATCTGCAGCGTCATCTCCGCGATGTGCGCCCACGAGAACTCTTCGATACACCGCGCTCTGCCCGCGTTGCCGAACTTGGTGGCGCGGGTGGGGTCTGCGACTAATGCGTTGACGGCGTCGGCGAGGCCTGCCTCGAACGCCGCGGCTTCGCTGCTCTCGTATGCCACCAATGTTCCGGTGACGCCGTCGGCAACCACCTCGGGTATCCCGCCGACGCGAGACGCCACGACCGCCGTACCGCACGCCATCGCCTCAAGGTTGACGATGCCCAACGGTTCGTAGATCGATGGGCACACAAAAACCGTTGCCGCGGAAAGTACTTCCCGCAGTTTGGATGCCGGTAGGAACTCGCGTATCCAGTGCACTCCGGGCCGCACCGCCGCCAGCTCGGTGACGGCCCCGGTGACCTGCTCGGCGATCTCGGGGGTGTCCGGCTCGCCCGCGCACAAGATCAGCTGCGCCTCGGGGGAGAACCGGTGTGCGGCCGCTACCAAGTGCGCGAGTCCCTTCTGCCGCGTGATCCGTCCGACGAACACGACAATCGGGCGCCCCAGATCCACACCGAGTTCGGCGAGCACCGATCCTGGTTGCGTGATCGCCTCGGCCGGATCAACCGGGTACCAGGTTGTGGTGTCGATTCCGTTGCGCACCACGTGGATCCGGCTGGGATCCAGATCGGGATAGGTTGCGATGATGTCCTCGCGCATGCCGCTGCTGACGGCGATGACGGCGTCAGCGGCGTGTATCGCGGTGTGTTCCACCCACGACGACACGCGGTATCCGCCGCCGAGTTGTTCGGCCTTCCACGGACGGCGGGGTTCCAGGGAATGCGCGGTCAGCACGTGCGGGATGCCGTACAGCAGCTTGGCCAGATGTCCTGCCATGCCCGTGTACCAGGTGTGCGAATGCACCACGGTTGAGCCGGTGGCGGCGGCAGCCATCACCAGATCGGCCGACAGGGTAGTCAAGGCCGGGTTGGCGCCGTCCAATGCGGGGTCGGGCCGATGCACGAAGGCGCTGTCGCGCGGTGCGCCCATACAGTGCACGTCGACATCGCACAGTGTGCGCAGCTGAGCCACCAACTCGGTGACGTGGACCCCGGCCCCGCCGTACACCTCGGGTGGGTACTCCCGCGTCATCATTGCCACCCGCGTCGGGGATGAGCCGAGTGCGAGAAGACCCTCCGTCGGGGATGAGCCGCGTGCGCGAAGACGGTCGGTCATGCCACGACCGTAGTAGGTGGCCCCGACGACCGCAGGCCCGCCGGGGGTGTACCGCTGGCCGCTTCTGCCGAGTGCCGATAGGTTGATTGCCATGAGGGCATCGCCACACGTTCTGGGGATCGTGCTTGCCGGCGGTGAAGGCAAGCGGCTTTACCCGCTGACCGCCGATCGTGCGAAACCGGCGGTGCCCTTCGGCGGTGCCTATCGGCTCATCGACTTTGTGCTGAGCAACCTGGTCAACGCACGATTCTTGCGTATTTGCGTTCTGACCCAATACAAGTCACACTCGCTGGACCGGCACATCTCGCAGAACTGGCGGCTGTCGGGTCTGGCGGGGGAGTACATCACGCCTGTTCCTGCCCAGCAGCGGCTCGGCCCGCGCTGGTACACGGGCAGTGCCGATGCCATCCACCAGTCGCTCAACCTGATCTTCGACGAGGACCCCGAGTACATCGTGGTGTTCGGTGCGGACCACGTGTACCGGATGGATCCCGAGCAGATGCTCGACTTCCATATCGACAGCGGCGCCGGAGTGACGGTGGCGGGAATCCGGGTGCCCCGCACCGAGGCAAGCGCCTTCGGCTGCATCGATGCCGACGACACCGGCCGTATCCGCGAGTTCATCGAGAAGCCTGCGAATCCCCCCGGCACACCGGATGATCCCGATGCGGCGTTCGTGTCGATGGGGAACTACATCTTCACCACCAAGGAACTCATCGACGTTATTCGTGCCGACGCCGAGGATGACCATTCCGATCACGATATGGGCGGCGACATCATTCCCCGGCTGGTGGCCGATGGGCGCGCCGCGGTCTACGACTTCAACACCAACCTGGTGCCCGGCGCCACCGAGCGCGACCACGCGTACTGGCGCGATGTCGGGACCCTCGACGCGTTCTACGACGCGCATATGGACCTGGTGTCGGTACACCCGGTGTTCAACCTCTACAACCGGCGCTGGCCCATCCGTGGCGAGTCAGAGAACCTGGCGCCCGCCAAGTTCGTCAACGGCGGTTCCGCGCAGGAGTCGGTGGTGGGTGCCGGGAGCATCATCTCGGCGGGCTCGGTGCGCAACTCGGTGCTGTCCTCGAATGTCGTCGTCGACGACGGCGCCGTTGTCGAGGGCAGCGTGCTGATGCCCGGCGTGCGGGTGGGCCGCGGCGCGGTGGTCCGGCACGCGATTCTGGACAAGAACGTGGTTGTCGGTGTCGGAGAACAGGTTGGTGTCGACATCGAGCGCGACCGCGAGCGATTCAATGTCAGCGCGGGCGGTGTCGTCGCCGTCGGCAAGGGCGTCTGGATCTGAGCTCAAGCGAGCACTGGATATCGCAGCGCGCCAAACATCACCGTCCGTTGGCCTCCCGTAAGGCAGGCAGTGTGGCCAATCGGCTCACTGCCTGCCTGATTGCGGCCGGTTTGAGCTGTCCATAGCCGAGAACTAGTCCGGGGTTCAGCGGATCGGGATGGGCCCGGTAGTCGTCGAGATCGGTGATGTAGATGCCGCGGGCGCGGGCCTGTTCTACGGTCGCTGAAGCTGAAACGTCTTGGCGCAGTGACGCCAAGACGTGTAACCCGGCCTCGGTGCCAGTGACGTGGGTGACGGCCGCGACCTTCTCGAGCGATTGCAACATGGTTGCGCGACGGTCTTGGTACAGCTTGCGGACGCGGGCAATGTGACGAGCCAGCTCACCGCTGGTGAGCAGGTGTGTGACGGCTTGTTGGACCGGGGCGGCCACTGTTGCGCCCAACATGTCGCGAGTTTCAAGGACGGGTTCCAGCAGATGCGTGGGTACACGCAGATAACTGAGCCGCAGGCCCGGGTCTAGAACTTTCGACATCGTTCCCAGATAGATCGTGCTCGCGGCGGTGTCCAGGCCAGCCAGGCTGGGCAGTGGGGAGACCCCGAACCGGAACTCACTGTCGTAGTCGTCCTCCACGAGGATTACGTCTGCCCCATGCGCCCAACGCAAGATATGGCCGCGCATGTCGGGGTTGATTCGGTGACCCAGCGGATACTGATGGCTTGGTGTCAGATACGCCGCCTGGATTGATGTTTGGGTGGATTGAAGTCTCGTCAGGAGCTGGTCGGGGTCGGTGACATCCACCGGCACCCACTGCACGCCCAGGGCCTGGAAGATCCGTCGTATTGCGGGGTAGCCGGGGTCTTCGACGGCGACCGCTCGGCCTTGCCACTTGAAGGCAAGTGTGAGCAGGGTTAGGGCTTCGGCAGTTCCAGCGCACACCACAATTTGCCGCGGGTCGCAGGGTAGTCCGCGGGAGGATCGCAGGTAGGCGGACAGCGCTTCACGTAACGCCGGGCTGCCCGAGGGTGGGGGAGGTGTTGCGGACGGTTCGATAGACCGCCACGCCGCTCGCCAACCGACTCGCGAAACATCGTCGGGGTTGAGATCTCCTGGGCGCATGTCGATCTCGATGTCTTCATCCGCTGAGAGTGCAGACTCGCCGTGACGGTGCGCGGTGCTATTCGTGGGGTGCGGGCGGTGTGAGACAACAGTGCCGGCCCCCTGTGAGGACTCGATCCAGCCTTCACCCTCAAGTTCTTGAAGCGCCGCCACGACGGTGCTTCTGGAGACACCCAATCCTGCCGCAAAGGCACGGCTCGACGGTACCGACGATCCTGGGCTGAGCAGACCCGATTCCAGCGCACTCCGAAGTTGTTGGACGAGCTGTGTCCTAATACCCACCCGAGACGCGCGATCAACGCTCATCGGGATATCCAGAGTCAAGACAACACCTCACCGCCGCAGGTCACCCGTAGCATTTCACACCCGCACTGGACTGGTCGAAATCGAAGAATGTGGTCTGTCGTCACACCGTGGCTTCACGACACCATGAGTGGCATGACAGTGAGTACGACGAATGCCGATGGCCAACTGCTTGACAGCCCAGATCTTCTGGTGCACCGCTACAAGTGGTTGCAACGGCGCGAACGTGGCGATCTGTTGGCGATTCTCGACGCAGGGACCATTGCGCATGTCGGATTCGTCCGCGCGGACGGTAAGCCGATGGTGATCCCTATGGCGTATGCACAGGACGGCGACTTCCTTCTGATGCATGGGTCCACAGGTTCAGGTCTGACCAAATCGGCCAACGCGGGTGTGGACCTCGTCGCCACGATCTCAATTTTCGATGGTCTCGTCTATGCGCAGTCGCTGTTCGATTCGACGGTAAATTATCGCTGTGCAATGATTTTCGGCAACGCCGAGCCGGTCTCGGCGGATGAGCACTTAGATTGCATCCGCATAATCTCCGATCGCCTCATGCCCGGTCGATGGGCAGAAGTGCGGCCGCCGACCAAGCGAGAACTCGCTGCCACGTATGTCTTGCGACTGCCGTTGGAAATAGCCAGTGTGAAGGTGCGGGCAGGGCAACCCACCGAAGATGCTTGTACCGGGATATGGACGGGATACGTTCCCTTTGAGTCCGTAGTAGGAGATCCGGTATCGCAGCCTGGCGTCGATGTTGTTCAGGCTCAATCCATCACAACGGCCACGGACGTGTGGAGAGAGCGGCTACAGCGACCATCATCGGACAGCTGAACTTCCCGGGCTTCTGACGCGCCGTGAGGCGCCTTCTCACCACACCAGTGGCACCAGCCTGCTGCGCACCTTCTCGGTGCATTCGTCGTAGCCCTGTAGATCGTGGCGCAGCATCTTCTCCTCGTCGAGGATGCGCACCACCAGCGAGGGGGCGGCCGGCGCGACGGCGAGTAGGCCCCAATACGACCCCAATGCCAGCGGGATACCCACCATCATCACCAGCGAGCCGGTGTACATGGGGTGGCGGACCAAGCCGTACAACCCGGTTGAGGTCACGGTCTGTCCGGATTCGACGGTGATGCCGGCGGCGGCGTAGTTGTTCTGGGCCACCACCAACGTGGCCGCTCCCAAACCGCCGATCACCAGCACTTCACCGACGATCACCAGCCAGGTCGGCACATGAGACCAGCCGAACCGGTGATCGAAGGCGCTCACCACGGTAAGTGCCAGGAACGAGCTCAGTAGCACGGTCACCGCGAGTTTCTGTACGGGGCGAGTCTCCGCGATGGGTCCGCCGTGTAAACGTCGCTGCAGCACTTCAGGATTGGAAGTCGCCAGGTAGATCGAAGAGACCGTGGAGCTGATCACGAAAATCGCGAGGAAGACCCAGGCCTGCCAATAGTGGAATGTTCCAGCGGGCCAGAAGAGCGCCGCGCCGAACACCGCCAGGGCGATGATTCCCGAAACAAATGCTTGTACACCAGTTTTCGTGGACTTTCCTTTCTCAAATAGCGTCGCGTCGCCGGTATATATCGCCCGCGGCGGCAGTCAAACCGGAGCCGATCACCGCAAGAAGAAACATGGTGAGCCACGGGTACTCGGCGGGAGCACTGACACGCATTACCGGAGAGAGCTTCACCAACCAGGACGGCAGCTGCAGGATCCCGGCGTAGAGCATGCCCACAGAGAACGCCACCACCAGCCAGCCGCACTGAAACTGCGATGGCCGCGATACCGCACACCACCAATAGAGCCGGAATCTGCGCCAGCCCCGCGAGAGTGAGACGCCACACCAGATCCGGGTTGTGCAGTGTGCTCGCTGCGCCGAGTCCGCCACCGAAGCCGGCGATGGTCATCAGCAGCGCGCTGCCCAGGGCGGTCATTCCGACAGCGGACAACAGCCAGTTCCAACGCGATACCGCGCGCGCCAGCACCGACTCGGCGATACCCGACTGTTCATCCTTGGCGAGTCTGACGATTGCCGACACCACATACGCGGTGATCGCGATGGCGAGCACCTGGTTGAAGGTGGCGAAGATGCTGTCCAGACCGTGCGCCTGGAATGCACGGGCCAACAGCGGGTTGGTATCGATCGAATCCCGCAGGCTCTTGGCCATCGATCCGAATGCCATACCGGCCAGGACGATTCCAGCAGCCCATCCAGTGAGTAGCCCGCGTTGCAGCTGCAGATTGAGTCCGAACGCGGAGGTGATCTCGGGGGCATTGGCGTTTTCGCCGCGCGAGGGCAATACTCCTGCGTCGTATTGGCGACGCCCTTCGAGCACGTGCGCGGTGAGCATCAGCGCGAGGGTGGTGCCCACCAGAAGGGGGAAGGGCCACCAGCGCAGGTCGACGAACGGTCGCATCTGCTGAGCCCAGGCCAGTGGTGAGAACCGACTCAGTGCGCTGCCCGTGTTGTCGATGATGTCACCGATGCCACGAACCACGACTGCCGCCGCGAGCGCCGCTATCGCCACGCCGCTGGCCGCTCGGGAGGTCCGCCACAACTGGGACGTGACCGCCGCGATTCCCGCGAAAACCATGGACTCCCTGATACTCGCGCATGAAGAGTTCTTCCAGCGATGCCGGTGCCACCGTGAGGTCGACGATTCCCAGGCTTGCCAGCTGTTCCATAGGGCGGTCCAGGTCGGTGCGATCCACCGTGAAGGAGGCTCGATTGCCACCGATCGTGAGGTCGCGCAGTTGCGGAATCGATCTGAGCCCGGATGGATTCGCCAACGTGCGTACCGTCACGGACGTTCGCATGACATGGCGTAGCTCTGTCAACGATCCGGACAGCACGGCGCGCCCGGCGCGCACGATGGTCACCCGATGACAGAGCTTCTCCACCTCGGCCAGGATGTGGCTCGAGAGCAGCACCGCGCAGCCTCGCGAAGCCACTTCGGCCACGCACTCTTGAAAAACTGTCTCCATGAGGGGATCCAGGCCGGACGTCGGCTCGTCGAGAATAAACAGCTCGGCGTCGGAGCAGAACGCGGCGATGAGCGCCACCTTCTGGCGGTTGCCCTTGGAGTAGGTGCGTGCCTTCTTGGTGGGATCAAGTTCGAAGCGCTCGATGAGTTCGTTGCGTCTCGGCAGTGAAATATGTTCGGTGCCGCGCATTCTGGTGAGGAAGTCGATCGCTTGTCCGCCGGTGAGGTTGGGCCACAAGGTGACATCACCGGGCACGTAGGCGATGAGTCGATGGAGCTCGACGGCGTTGACCCGCGGATCGCCGCCGAGCAGCTGTACCGAGCCGGCGTCCGCACGCAGCAGGCCGAGAAGCACCCGGATGGTGGTGGACTTCCCCGCACCATTGGGCCCGAGGAATCCCGCCACCTCGCCGTGGGCAACGGAAAGATCGAGGCCGTCGAGGGCCTTGGTTTTTCCGAAAGATTTTGTAAGTCCGCGTATTTCGACAGCCAGATTCGGGTACGTCACGTGGTGCCTCCTTGTTGGGAGTTCTCTTCCTGTGTTGCTTTGGCTTGTGCGACAAAGGCGTCCAGCATGGTGGGATCGGTCATGAGACCTTCGGTGTAGACCTCGATCGCGGGGAAGATCAGTTGATCGACATACCGGCGCAAGATCGTTCGTAGGTCCTCATCCGAGTGCATCTGCACGTAGATGGACAGAGAACCAAGACCGTTCAGTGAAATCCACAATGCGCGCCCCTTGGGATCGCGACTTGGCTTGATGGTGCCCGCGCGTACTCCGTCCTCGAGGTACTGCTCGGCATCGTCGATGGAGCGCTGCAGGAAGGCGCGACCCGGTTCTCCGCCGGACTGCACGCTGTGCAGCAGGTACCTGACCATTGGTGCAAAAGACTCGACCTCGTCGAGGGCGTCGAGCCAGACCTGGGGATCGTTGGAGGTGATGGTTCGTGATTTCTCCGAGCGGATGTACTCCAGCAGGTACTCGTCCACCGACTCCCGGAGCCCATCCTTGGATCCGTAGTGGTGGATGACCAGCGCGGGGCTGACTCCCGCCGCGTCGGCGATGGCCCGCACGCTCGCGCCGTATCCCTGCTCGCCCCACAGCTTGATGGCGGCATCTCGGATACGGGCGGCGGCGGTGAGGTCATCGGCTGAACGCATGTTTAATACACTAAACACGCGTTCAGTCGAGCGTCAAGAACCGTCCCCCCGAGAATGGGTGTCTTGACGAGAATGGCGCTAAACCAGCGTCGAAACTACGGTTTCTGCGTCATCCACGAGAGGCCCGCGCGGAACGCGGTGTGTCGGGACTGGAACGTCAGTCGCGGGTGGCGGCGAGCAGTCCGTCGCCCAGCGGGATCAGCACCGCGGTAAACCTGCCGTCATCGGCGATGATGCGCGCGGCCTCGCGGACGCCGACCACGTCGGGGTCATTGGCCCCGGGATCGCCCGCGCGCCCACCTGCGGATGCCCCGTGGATGACGACCGCTCCGCCCGGGCGCAGCAGCCGAATGCCCCCGGCCAGGAACTCGGGTTGATCGGCGGGCACCGCGTCGATGACGAGCAGGTCATACGACTCGTCGGCCAGCCGGGGCAGCACCTCTTGGGCACGCCCGCCGATGAGACGGGTGCGCGACGGCGCGATGGCCGCCTCCGAGAACGCCTGTTTGGCACTGCGCTGGTGCTCGGGTTCCACGTCGATGGTGGTCAGCACGCCGTCCTCGCGCATTCCTGAGAGCAGCCACAAGCCGCTGACTCCCGCGCCCGTGCCGACCTCGACGACGGCCTTGCCGCCGGAAAGGCGTGCGAAGACACTCAGGAGCGCGCCAACCGCGGGCGTTACCGGGCCCGCGCCCAGGTCAACGGCACGTTCCCGGGCGGCGGCGACGATTTCGTCTTCGGAGATGGCGCCCTCGGCGTGGCTGACCATCGCCTCGACGCGGGATGGGTCTGCGCTGCTGGTCACGATTCGATCCTGTCGAGCGGGAGTGGATATGTCCCGCGACACGCCGGACTCGTGACCGATCGGGGCGTTTTCCTGTTCCAGAACCCCTGATGAGATCGGATCGAGACCGCTTTCTCAGGAAGACTTAAGTTGGCTCATAAGTGACCCACACCTCGGTAGTAGAAGGTCATTGCTATGTCGCGATCCATCCTGAATACGCGCCCCGCCGCAGAGGCCCACGCCGGGAATAACACTCTTGGCATCCGGGTTGAGCAGGCTGAGAGTCTCCCCGTCATGGGTGAGGCCGCCACAACCGAACAGGAGGAACACGCGATTTCGCTCACGCGCATCAGCGACTCGGCCGAATACACCGACTTTGTCGAGGTCATCGATCCCGCAGAACTATCCGGGACCGCGGTATTCGATGCCACCGGAGATCTGGCAGCCATGCCGTCTTGGGATGAGCTGGTTCGTGAGCACGCCGATCGCGTGTACCGCTTGGCCTACCGTCTGTCGGGTAACCAGCAGGACGCCGAGGACCTGACCCAGGAAACCTTCATCAGGGTCTTCCGCTCACTGCAGAACTACCAGCCCGGCACATTTGAGGGCTGGCTGCACCGCATCACGACCAACCTGTTCCTCGATATGGTTCGTCGCCGCGGACGTATCCGCATGGAGGCGCTGCCCGAGGACTACGACCGTGTGCCGGCGACCGATCCGGATCCCGAGCAGATCTACCACGACGCTCAGCTGGGCGCCGATCTGCAAGCCGCGCTGGACGCGCTGGCTCCGGAGTTCCGCGCCGCTGTGGTGCTGTGCGATATCGAAGGTCTGTCCTACGAGGAAATTGGCGCGACGCTGGGTGTGAAGCTCGGCACGGTGCGCAGCCGCATTCACCGCGGCCGGCAGGCGATCCGCGAGCATCTGGCTGCGCGCTCTTCGACGTCCGCGCTCGCGGCCGCCGAATAGCGCACGACACCATTGGTGCAGGTTGGTACGCAATGACTACATTCGCGCGCTATCTTCGAGTTAGGTCGGTACGAGTCCGCCGGCCGTTCCGGACCGAAGGGAGCGTTGCCGTGGTGGATAGCGGCTCGTTCCGGCGAGCGTTCTCGAGTTTCTCGTCGTTCTCGCGGCTGCCGTCCCCTTTCGCCTCACAGAGTGAGGCGCCGGTCGGTGCTCCTCGCCAGTTCGGATCGACAGAGCATTTGTCCACGGAGGCGATAGCGGCGTTCGTGGATGGCGAGCTGCGGATGAGCGCGCACCTCCGGGCGGCGCACCACCTGTCGATGTGCCCCGAATGCGCCCTCGAGATCGACGCGCAGCGCCAAGCGCGCAGCGCACTGCGTGATTCCGGGGGTATCCGGGTGCCCGGTTCACTGCTTGGGTTGCTCAGCCAGATTCCGCATATCCCACACGAGGCGGCACCGCCACAACCGTCGTCACATGACGGCGACTTGCCGCCCGCGTTGGGCGGTGACGCGGTGCGGCCAGATAGTCGCGAACGCCGTAAGCGCCGGTAGGGTGGGCCGGTGACCGCAAAACAGGACACCGCTCCTCGGTTGGCGCCGCGCCCGGTTGACCGGCCGCCCGTCGATCCGGCTTCGCAGCGGGCTTTTGGCCGTCCTTCGGGGGTATCCGGTTCGTTCCAGGGGTTGGACAAGTACCGAGACCAGGGGGAGTACACACCGCGGGTGGGGCCGCCCGATCCGGTGCTGGCACAGGCCTTCGGGCGACCCGATAACACCACTACTTCCCTGCAACGGCATCCCGCCGATGCAGGGAAGCTCAACGCCGCCGATGAGGGTCCGGACGCCGCCGAGGATCCGTGGCGCGACCCGACGGCACAGGTTCAGCTGGGCAGGCCCGCGGTCACCAAGGCGCCCATCGCAGTGGACGGCACGCCCGCCCCGAAGCTGGGTGTGCGCGACGTTCTTTTCGGTGGCCGGGTGTCCATTCCGGCGCTCGGTATTCTTGCGGTCATCGCACTACTGATCGGCCTGGTTGGCGGCATTATCGGCCGTGAGACGGCCGAAGTGGTTCAGGCCTTCACCACGTCGAAGGTCACGTTGACTACCGATGACAGCACTCAGCCTGACGAATCCCGCTTTACCGCTGTCGCCAACGCGGTGAAAAGTGCGGTGGTAACCATCGAGGCCAGCTCGGACGACGAGGTGGCCCAGGGCTCGGGAGTGGTGATTGATCCCAAGGGCTACGTCATCACCAACAACCACGTGATCTCCGATGCGGCCAAGAACCCCGGCAAATTCAAGATCGAGGTCATCTTCAACGACAGCAAGAAGGTGCCCGCCAACCTCGTCGGACGTGACCCGAAGACGGACATCGCGGTCCTGAAGGTGGACAACGTCGACAACCTGTCGGTGGCGCGCCTGGGTGACTCCGACAAGGTCGCCGTGGGTGCCGAGGTCATCGCCTTCGGTTCTCCGCTCGGTCTGCGCAGCACCGTCACCAGCGGCATCATCAGTGCACTGCACCGCCCGGTACCGCTCTCGGGTGAGGGCAGCGACACCGACACGGTGATCGATGCGCTTCAGACGGACGCCGCGATTAACCACGGCAACTCCGGTGGCCCGCTCATCGACATGAAGTCCCAGGTGATCGGCATCAACACCGCTGGAAAATCGTTGAGCGACAGCTCAAGCGGTCTTGGCTTCGCCATTCCGATCAACGAGGCGGCAGAGGTGGCGCAGACACTGATCCGCGACGGCAAAATCGTGCACGCAACCCTCGGGATCAGTAGCCGCACGGTCAGCAATGCGACCGCCACGGGCGCCGAGGTCGCCAACGTGAAGGCCGGCAGCCCCGCCGAAAAGGGCGGCATGCTGGAGAACGATGTCGTCGTGAAGGTGGGTAACCGCGCGGTGGCCGATGCCGACGAGTTTGTGGTCGCGGTGCGGCAGTTGAAGATTGGACAGGAAGCCACCGTTACGGTGTTGCGCCAGGGTCGCCCCGTCGAGCTCAAAGTTACTCCCGGCCCAGACGGTTCCTGATGTTCGGCAGTGTCGGCTGGGGGGAGCTGTTGGTCCTACTGGTCGTGGGGCTCGTGGTGCTTGGTCCCGAGCGGCTTCCGGGGGCGATTCAGTGGACCACTGAATCGCTGCGCAAGGCCCGTGACTACGCCAGTGGTGCGACGGCATCCCTGCGCGAGGAGCTTGGTCCGGAGTTCGACGATGTGCGCAAGCCGCTCGCCGAACTGCAGAAGCTGCGCGGTATGACGCCGCGTGCGGTCATCACCAAACACCTTTTGGACGGCGATGATTCGGTGCTCGATTCGTTGACGAAACCGCTCGATGACGTGAAGAAGGCGGTGTCTGAGCCGATGCCTGCGCCGATGGTGAACCCCGAGCTCACCAAGCCCGCAGAGCCCGGTCCGACCCGATTCGACGCCGACGCGACCTAGTTGCGTCGGGTGGTATCGATGTTCAACGACATGCCGGCCAGGCCGCGACTGCGTGTCGAGAGCCTGTCTGCCACCGTTCGAAGAGCCTGGCCCGCAGCCGAATCCGGCTGACTAAGCACAATCGGCAGGCCCTCGTCGCCACCCTCGCGTACTGCGGGGTCCAGCGGGATCTGGCCAAGCAGAGGCACTTTCGTGCCTACCACCCGGGTCAGGCTCTCGGCGACGGCCTCGCCACCGCCGGATCCGAACACCTCCATGCGGGTGCCATCGGGCAACACCAGCCAGGACATGTTCTCGACCACACCGACGATGCGCTGACGGGTTTGGGTCGCGATCGCCCCCGCGCGCTCGGCCACCTCGGCGGCGGCCTGCTGCGGCGTCGTCACCACCAGAATCTCGGCGCCGGGAATGAGTTGTGCCACCGAGATCGCCACGTCGCCGGTACCCGGAGGCAGGTCCAGCAGCAGTACGTCCAGGTCTCCCCAGAACACATCGGCCAGGAACTGCTGCAGGGCGCGATGCAGCATCGGCCCGCGCCATACGACCGGGGTGTTGCCCTGGGTGAACTGGGCGATCGAGATGACCTTCACATCGTGGGCCACCGGGGGCAAGATCATCCGCTCCACCTGGGTGGGACGGTCGGAGGTGCCCATCATGCGCGGTACCGAGTGGCCGTAGATGTCGGCGTCGAGCAATCCGACCGACAGTCCCTTGGCCGCCATCGCCGCCGCGAGGTTGACTGTGACGCTTGATTTTCCGACGCCACCCTTACCGGAGGCCACTGCGTAGACGCGAGTGAGGGAGCCGGGCTGGGCGAAGGGGATGATGGGCTCGGCGCTGTCGCCGCGCAGCTGCTTGCGCAGTTCGGTGCGCTGCTCGTCGTTCATGACATCCAGCAGCACGCGCACGGCGCCCACGCCGTCGACATCGGCCGCGGCCTGGGTCACCCGCTCGGAGATTTCGGCCTTCTTCGGGCACGCGGAGGTGGTGAGATAGATCCCGATCTCGACGTTGTGGGCGTCATCGAACGTGATGTCCTTGACCATCCCCAATTCAGTGATGGGACGGCGAAGTTCGGGGTCGATTACCCCGGCGAGTGCACTGCGCACGGCCGTGGTGAGCTCGGATGTCACTACCCGAGTCTAGGGCGTGCCGTTTATGGCTTTGGCGCTGCCGGTCCCGGAGCAGGTCCGGGGGCCGGTCCCAGCTCCACCGGCGGTGGAGGCGGAGCGAACGGGTTGAACGGTTCGGCAGGGGGCGGCGCAAACGGGTTGAACGGTTCGGCAGGGGGCGGCGGGGCGAACGGATTGAAGGGCTCGGCAGGGGGCGGCGGCGCACAGAAGAACATGCACGGTGCCTGAGGCGCCTCGGGCGCCGGCGCGACAGCTCCGGGCGTGCCTGCCATGGTGGCCCGATCCGGTGTCAGCGGGGTGACGATGGGCAGCTGGGCCAGGGGATCGTTGGGGGAGAGCGAGGCAACGTCGGTCACCGAGCCCGGCCCGAGCCCGCGCGATTCGCCGCCACCGAGATGGGCCTTACGTTCGGGTGCGACATCTGCGGCGGTCAGTGGTGGCAGGTTGAGCGGGATCACGCCGGTGGCGTAGC
Source organism: Mycobacterium sp. D16Q14 (assembly GCA_002013415.1). Lineage (GTDB taxonomy): Bacteria > Actinomycetota > Actinomycetes > Mycobacteriales > Mycobacteriaceae > Mycobacterium. The sequence goes on along the minus strand of MAEX01000001.1, from coordinate 208,782 downwards.
CGGCGGCCCAGGCGAGCACGTTCTGTGCGTAGGCCACTGAGTTGTTGTAGCGCAGGATGGATGACATCACCTGCGAGCGATCCCGCAAATTCAATCCGCCGCTGCATAAATAGCGGGCGGCGGCCAGGCTCGCGTCGAAGACGTTCTGTGGATCGGCCTTTCCGTCGCCGTCACCGTCGGAGGCGTAGTGGTTCCAGGTGCTCGGCAGGAACTGCATGGGCCCCATGGCCCGGACGTATACCTGCGCACCCTGGGTGCGGGTCTGCTCATGGTCGACGATGACCTCGTTGCCCGGGAGGGTGCCATCCAGGCTCGGGCCATAGATGGGCCGGACTACGCGGCCCTTCACGTCGGTGGCGCCGTTGTTGGCGTGGCCCGATTCGATCCGCCCGATACCCGCCAGCAAGTTCCAGCTCACTCCACAACCGGGTGCGGCCTTGGCCATCATCCGCTCGGCGTTCTGATAAGCGTCCAGTGCGATCTTCGGGATGCCAAGTCCCCCAGGGGCCATCACGATCCCCGGTGGTGGCGGTGCGATCGCAGCGCTCGGCGCCACACGGTATTGCATCGGCGGGCGCATCACGGTCACCAGATTCAGCGGACCCGTATCCGCCTGCGCGGAGACCGTCGAGGCCAGTGGGACGGGAATGGGCACCACGGCCTGTCCACTGACCTGTGCGCTGCTGGCGGCCACGGCGGAGCCGACGACCACCAAGGCGCTGAATCCGCCGACCCGCAGCCAGGGCACCGGTGCGCCGGTGAGGCGTAGCGCCACGTCGTGGGCATGTTTTATCGACGACGCAACCCAACCCGGAAGCTTCACCGCGCCCCTATCTCTTGGGCCCCTGCTCCTACGCATGGGTCCCATCTGTCGGCACCCATTCTGACGTATGCAGTCGTGACGGATGTGACCGATGTGAACCGGAGCAACGATACCGGCGAGATGACGGTCCGGTTGCAAAATGGGCAAACCCCAGCGAATTGCGGACCGCCGACGAATCCCCGTTGAGCATGCCGAGTTCGGTCGGGAAGCGCCACGGAAGATGGGCTAGTGGCTATCTCAAGCTAAGCGGATCGCGATGAACCTGACTTACAGTCAGTGTCTGGACGTAAGCATAGTCAATTGATAGCGTTACGGCCATGACCGCTGCACCGGACGTTGCCGTCCACTGGGAACTTGGTTCCGATCGGCCCCGTGAGGACTATGGATTCTTTGGGCCAGACTCACCGACGTGGAAGGTGTGGAGCAGCCCCACCGCCCTGATCGGTTTCCAGCGCTCGGTGGTGCTGGAACATTTCGAGCCCCACCTGGCCGCCGCGGTGGCGGATTCGGCGGGTATCTATCGGGATCCACGGGGACGGATGGACGGGACCCTCGCCTACTTCCTCATCGTCGCGACCGCTGATTCGCGGACTGCGGTCGAGGCCTCCGAGCACCTGCAGAAGGTTCATGCGCGTTCCAAGGGAATCGACCCGGTGACGGGAAAGCGCTATAGCGCCAACGATCCGGCCTCGCAGTTGTGGATCCATGTCACTGGGTGGCACTCGGTGCTCAAGTGCTACGAGATGTATGGGCCCGGGCCGTTGAGTCGGGCCGAAGAGGACCGTTACTGGTCCGAGTGCGTGATCGCGGCGGAGCTGCAGACCGTCAATCCAGCCGACGTGCCGCGGTCGCGTGACCAAGTCCGCGAATATTTCGCCCTGATGCGCCCCACACTGTGCACCTCCGAGCGCGCGCAGCACGCCATGCACTATCTTCTGCGCACCCCGCGGTCGGGCAGCAATCTGCGGTTCTGGGCGGTCAGTCGGCTGATGGCTCCGGCGACCATCGCGACGCTGCCACGCTGGATGCGGGAACTGGGCCAATTCGACCAACCGGGAATTGTCGATGTGGCGTACCGGCCGTTGGTGTCGGCAGCCATGTCGGTCGCCAGCGTTCCTGCGATCGAAGACTCCATTGCGCGATTCGCCAAGTTGCCGATGACAGCGACGACCCTGCGTGACTTCCACGCGGCCAGGGCTCCGGTGCGTACGGTCACCATCACACCGGCCGAGGCCAAAGAGCGGTATGGCAGGCGAGCCACCGCATAGGGCGGCGCCTTACGCTGGCTAGCTGTGACCTATCGACCGCGCCGCACCACACTCGCAGTCCCTGGCAGCAGCCAGAAGATGATCGACAAGGCGAAAACCCTTCCGGCGGATGAGATTTTCCTGGACCTTGAGGACGCCGTCGCGGCACCCGCCAAGGTGGCGGCGCGCCAGCGCATCGTCGATGCCTTAAACGCGCCGGGATGGTCGGGGCAGCTGCGGTCGGTGCGCGTCAATGACTGGACCACCGAGTGGACCTATGCGGATGTGGTGGAGGTTGTTTCTCGGGCTGGCGCCGGCATCGACAACATCCTGCTGCCCAAGGTCGTGCACGCCTCGCATGTCACGGCGCTGGATCTGCTGCTGACGCAGGTCGAGCGATCACACGGGCTTGAGGTGGGCGCGATAGGCATCCAGGCGCAGATCGAAAACGCCGAAGGACTCACTAACATCGACGCGATCGCATCGGCAAGCCCGCGGGTGCGGTCGTTGGTCTTCGGCCCTGCCGACTTCATGGCCAGCCTTGGCATGCGCACCCTGGTGGTGGGAGAGCAGCCTCCCGGCTATGACGGCGAGGCGTATCACCACGTGCTGATGACCATCCTGGTGGCGGCGCGGGCGCATGGAATCGATGCCATCGACGGCCCCTATCTCAAGGTTCGTGACGTCGCTGCCTTTCGGGTCGCGGCGAGTCGTTCGGCCGCACTGGGCTTCGACGGGAAATGGGTGCTGCACCCCGCGCAGATCGAGGCGGGCAACGAGATCTTCAGCCCGCGCCAGGAGGACTACGACAGGGCTGAGCTCATCCTGGACGCCTATCAGTGGCACACCTCGGTGGCGGGTGGTGCACGCGGCGCGGTGATGCTGGGAGACGAGATGATCGACGAGGCCAGCCGCAAGATGGCGCTGGTGATCGCGGGCAAGGGCCGTGCTGCAGGGATGGCGCGGCAGGCGCCCCCGTTCGAGCCCCCGACGGGCTAATACGAACTCGAGCTGCCGCCCGAAGCAATGCCGATGATCATGATCAGCACCCAGAACACAATGACCGCGGCTCCGATGATGATTCCGGCGATGGCCACACCCTTGCCGTCCTGCGGTGAGGTTTTGAGCTGGTTGAGCGCGATGAAGCCCATGATGACGCCGGCGATCGATCCGATACCGCAAAAGACGCCGACGATCGACGCGATCAGAGATCCGATGGCCAGCGGGTTGGTGCCGCCGGTCTGCCCATATGCGCCATACCCGTACGGGTCGGCGTACCCGGGCGGCGGATATCCGGGATAACCGCCTGCGGCGGGATAACCCGGTGGCGGGTACGCGCCCGGTTGACCCGACGGATACGGGGGATATGCCTGGCCGTATTGAGAGGGATATGCGGGCGGTGTCGTCGGGTACGGCGGTGGCGCGGTGGGATAGGCGGGCGGCGCGGTCGGGTACGTGGGTGGATAGGCAGGGTAGGACGGCGGGGCTCCGGGGGTCTCCCACGCCGGTGGAATACCCGGCGGTACCTGGCTGGCCGTGGACGCGGCATCGGCCGGCGGGGCGGACTGTTCCAGGGACGGGTACTCGTATCCAGACGAAGCGTCGGGACCGGTGCCGGAGGATTCGTTGCCCGGGGTAGTCATGGCGCAAACTTAGCGTATCGAGGGGGTTTCTGGCCGTGCTGCGGTCGGAAAATCGCAGGTAGCGGCCAAAGGGGCACCATCTGGTGCGGTCGGGCGTTAAATGAGTGCTAGCTATGCATCACTGACTTTCTGCAGGAGGGCCGAACTCGTGGGACAACCGCTCACCCCCGGGCAACAACAGCGCTCGACGTCATCGCGTTCCCCATTGTCTTCGTCGTTGTCCCTGCCGACGCCGCCACAAGGCTGGCCCATCGGTTCGTACCCGACGTACGCGGAGGCTCAGCGCGCCGTTGACTATTTGTCCGATCAGCAATTCCCGGTCGAGAACGTCACCATCGTCGGAGTGAATCTGATGCAGGTCGAGCGGGTGACCGGGAGATTGTCGTGGCCCAAGGTGCTGGGCGGGGGCATGCTCAGCGGAGCCTGGCTGGGCCTGTTCATCGGCCTGGTGCTGGGGATGTTCAGCACAAATCTGGCCGGCTCGCTCGTCGTGGGACTTACCGTCGGATTGGTCTTCGGGTTGGTCACTGCCGCGGTGCCCTACGCGATGACGAGGGGCACTAGGGATTTCGCATCAACCATGCAGCTCGTCGCGGGACGATATGACGTGTTGTGCGAGCCGGCGCAGGCCGAGGCCGCGCGCGACCTGTTGGCCAAGCTAGCTATCTAGGCTCCGTCGGCTGGTGCCGGATGGCGCTGGCCTGCGGCGTTGCCCGCGCCCCGGATAATGGGATGCGCGCACCGAACATGTTGCATGTCACCTGGTTTTAGCTCTACGGTTGCCGCGCGGGACGGGTGTGCCCGCCGTGGTCGGCACACGGAGGTGCCGACAGCGCGTCAACGGACCAGGAGGCGGTCGTGCTGGAGTCGTCGGCCGGATGGTTCCGACGGAAGGGTGTGGCGCTGGGCTCGACCCTGCTGGCCTGCCTGACGCTGGCCTCGCTGACGGGATGTGCCCGCTCCGACGACGACATCGTCATCCGCTTCTATACGCCGGCCAGTGAGGCCGGTACCTTCACCGCCGCCGCGCAGCGATGCAACAAAGAACTGGGCGGCCGGTTCGCCATCCGGCAGGTCAGCCTCCCGAAACGGGCCGACGAGCAGCGGTTACAGCTCGCGCGCCGATTGACCGGTAACGATCGCACACTGGACCTGATGGGCATGGACGTGGTGTGGACTGCGGAGTTCGCCGAAGCGGGTTGGGCGCTGCCGCTTTCCGAGGACCCGGCGGGTGTCACCGAGGCCAACGCGCAGCGCGATACCCTCGCGGGTCCGCTGGCGAGCGCCCGCTGGAACGACAAGCTGTACGCGGCCCCCTTGAGTACCAATACTCAACTGCTCTGGTACCGCAAGGACCTGGTACCCGAACCGCCCGAGACGTGGGATCAGACAGTGCAGGCAGCTGAAGGTTTCGCACGTTCGGGTGGGCCTAGTTGGATTGCGTTGCAAGGCAAGCAGTACGAAGGCCTGGTGGTGCTGTTCAACACTCTGCTGGCCAGTGCGGGCGGCTCTGTTCTGGCCGATGACGGTAAGACGGTCACCTTGACTGACACCCCGGAGCACCGCGCCGCCACAGTCACCGCATTGCGGGTCATCAAATCGATCGCGACAGCAGACGGTGCGGACCCCTCCATCACCCAGACCGATGAGGGCACAGCGCGTTTGGCCCTTGAGCAGGGTAAGGCCGCCTTCGAGATCAATTGGCCGTTCGTGATGGCCAGCATGATGGAGAACGGAATCAAGGGCGGGGTGCCGTTCCTGCGTCTGGACCGGCGACCGGATCTGACCGGTGCGATCGGCGCAGCGGGCCGCTTCGAGCCGAGCGATGAGCAGTTCACCGCCGCATATGAAGCAACCAGCGCGGCACTTGGTTTCGCCCCGTATCCGGCGGTGATCGCGGGCCGCCCCGCCAAGGTCACCATCGGCGGACTGAACATCGCGGTCGCCAGGACAACGCGATACAAGGCGCAAGCCTTCGAGGCGTTGAACTGCTTGCGCAGCCGGGAGAATCAAAAAGTGACGGCGATTGAGGGCGGGTTGCCCGCTGTGGACGCTTCCCTATACGACGATCCTGAATTCCAGGCTAAGTATCCGGCGTACGCGATCATCCGCGAGCAGCTGGCCAACGCCGCGGTGCGCCCGGCGTCGCCGTATTACCAGGCCATCTCGACGAGAGTCTCGGCGGTGCTGGCGCCGATCACCGCGATCGATCCCGAGCGCACCGCCGACTTGTTGACCGATCAGGTGCAGAAGGCCGTTGACGGACGGGGGCTGATCCCGTGACCAGATCGGTGACCAACGCAGCCGCCTCCGACGGAAAGAAAGCCGAGCGTCGCCTCGGTCTCCTGCTCATCGCACCCGCTGCGATTCTGATGCTCGCGGTTACCGCGTATCCCATCTGCTACGCAGTGTGGCTGAGCCTGCAGAAGTACAGCTTCGCCAGCCCGCAGGATCGCAAGTTTGTGTGGTTCGACAACTACGTCACGGTGCTGACCGACAGGTATTGGTGGAGCGCCCTGGTGGTCACCCTTGCGATCACGGTGATTTCGGTGGTCATCGAGCTCGTGCTCGGACTGACCCTTGCGCTGGTGATGCATCGGACGATCTTCGGCAAGGGTGTCGTGCGCACCGCGGTGCTGATCCCGTACGGAATCGTCACCGTGGCGGCGTCCTACAGCTGGTACTACGCATGGACGCCGGGCACCGGATACCTGGCCAATCTGCTCCCTTCAGGCAGCGCGCCACTGACACAACAGATTCCATCGCTTGCGGTGGTGATCCTGGCCGAGGTGTGGAAGACCACGCCGTTCATGGCGCTGCTGCTGTTGGCCGGTTTGGCACTGGTTCCCGACGATTTGTTGAAGGCCGCCCAGGTCGACGGTGCCAACGGCTGGAGCAGGCTGATCCGCGTCACCATCCCGATCATGAAACCCGCAATTCTTGTTGCGCTGCTGTTCCGTACCTTGGATGCCTTCCGGATCTTTGACAACATCTACGTGCTCACCGGCGGCAGCAACAACACGGGTTCGGTGTCGATTTTGGGGTACGACAATCTGTTCAAGGCATTCAATGTCGGGCTCGGCTCGGCGATCAGTGTCCTGATTTTCCTGTGTGTCGCGGTCATCGCCTTCATTTTCATCAAGGGTTTTGGCGCCTCGGCGCCGACAGCGGATGACGAGGGGGCAAGACGGTGACCCGCACGAATCCAGCGCGTGCTCGGCAGTTGTCGGGGTGGGCGATCGCCGATGTTTTGGTGCTCTGTTACGCACTGGTGCCGGTGCTGTGGGTGCTGAGTCTTTCGCTCAAACCCACCTCGACGGTCAAGGACGGCAAGTTCTTCCCGTGGCCGGTGACGCTCGATAACTACCGTGGCATCTTCAGCGGGAGCGTGTTCACCTCGGCATTGGTGAACTCCATCGGCATCGGGCTCATCGCGACGGTGATCGCCGTCAGCGTGGGCACCATGGCCGCCTACGCGGTGGCACGGCTGGACTTCCCCGGGAAGAAGGCGCTCGTCGGTGCGGCCCTGCTCATCGCGATGTTCCCGCAGATCTCGCTGGTGACACCAATTTTCAATATCGAGCGCTCGGTCGGCCTGTTCGACACCTGGCCGGGGCTGATCATCCCGTACATCACCTTCGCGTTACCCCTGGCCATCTACACGCTCTCGGCGTTCTTCCGTGAGATCCCTTGGGAACTGGAGAAGGCGGCCAAGATGGATGGCGCCACACCGGCGCAGGCTTTCTGGAAGGTTATCGCCCCGTTGGCCACGCCGGGCATCGTCACGTCCGCGATCCTGGTGTTCATCTTCGCCTGGAACGACCTGCTGCTGGCGATCTCGCTGACGGCGACGGACCGCTCCATCACCGCGCCGGTCGCCATCGCGAACTTCACCGGTAGTTCGCAATTCGAGGAGCCCACCGGATCGATTGCCGCGGGCGCCATCGTCATCACGGTGCCGATCATCATCTTCGTGCTCATATTCCAACGACGGATCGTTGCCGGGTTGACCTCCGGTGCAGTGAAGGGTTAGCGATGGCTGAGATTGTGCTCGACCAGGTGTCCAAGACGTACGCGGACGGTTCCGCGGCGGTACAGGACGTCAGCCTGAACATCGCGGACGGCGAGTTCATCATCCTGGTCGGACCCTCGGGGTGCGGTAAGTCGACGACGCTGAACATGATTGCCGGACTTGAAGAAATCTCCTCCGGTGAGCTCACGATCGCCGGTGAGCGGGTCAACGAGAAGGCGCCCAAGGACCGCGATATCGCGATGGTCTTCCAGTCGTACGCGTTGTATCCGCACATGACGGTGCGGCAGAACATCGCCTTTCCGCTGACCCTGACCAAGATGAGCAAGGCCGACGTCAATGCCAAGGTCGAAGAGGCTGCGAAGATCCTGGATCTGACCGACTATCTGGATCGCAAGCCCGCCAACCTCTCTGGCGGTCAGCGACAGAGAGTAGCGATGGGCCGTGCGATCGTGCGCAGCCCGAAGGCGTTCTTGATGGACGAACCGTTGTCCAATCTCGATGCGAAACTGCGGGTGCAGATGCGTACCGAGATCGCGCGGCTGCAAAAGCGGTTGGGCACCACCACCGTCTACGTCACCCACGACCAGACCGAGGCGATGACGCTCGGGGATCGAGTGGTGGTGCTGCGCGCGGGAAAGGTGCAACAGATCGGAGCGCCCCAGGAACTGTACGACACACCTGCCAACTTGTTCGTGGCGGGTTTCATCGGCTCCCCGGCCATGAACTTCTTTCCGGCGACACTCACCGACATCGGTGTACAGCTGCCCTTCGGCGAGGTGACACTCGAGGCGAGCGTGTACGCGAACGTCTCTGCCAGGAAGGCCGGCGTCCTGGGCGGCGATGTGATCGTGGGCATTAGGCCCGAGCAGTTCGAGGACGCCGCCCTGGTCGACACCTACAAACGGATCACCGGGTTGACCCTCACCGTCAACGCCGATGTAGTGGAGTCGCTGGGTTCGGACAAGTACGTGCACTTCACCACAGAGGGCGGCGCGGCGCATTCGGAAGAGCTGACGGAACTGGCTCAGGAATCCGAAGTTGGCGAGAACGAATTCGTGGCAAGGCTTTCGGCGTCGTCGAAGGTCGTGGAGGGACAGTCCATTGAGCTGATCATCGACACCGGCAAGCTGGTGATCTTCGATGCCGCGTCGGGGGAGAACCTTTCCCTGCCCGCCATCGGCGAGTGAACAGCGCTGGAATGAACTCGGACGAGATTGTCCGTCAGGTGCTCGCGCATCTGTCCAGTCATTTCGCCACTCTCGGTGCGGGGGAGTCGGATTCGGCCTCGGTTACCTTTCTTGGGTCCGAACCTTACGAGCTGCTGCGGTATGGCCCCGATGACGCCGGGGTGTCGCATTTCGTCTCCGTGGGGTCATCGCGGTACCCGATGAGCGACCCGGGGGAGATGCTGACCTCCGAGGAACTGGGACCGCGTGCCGAAGTGTCGATCAGCCTGCGTGGCAGTGTATTTCCCGGCCTGGCCCGATCTCTTGCGGTGCTGGCGGCGTCGCCGGCGGTGGAAGGGTTGGTGCTCAGCGAGGATGCGCTGGTCGATCTCGGCCAGTCACTCTGGGACGATCCGGCCCGACAGGCGTACACCGCGGTGCTGTTGCAGGACGGGGATATTCCGGATCTTCCTTTGCCCGAACCGCTCTCGCCGGTGCGGTTCCTGGCAGCGGTGCCCATCACCGCCAACGAGGCGGCCTGGGTGCGGCTCAAGGGAGCAGAGGCGTTGAGAGACGCGTGGCGGCAGGCCGATATCGACGTGATGGATCCGTCGCGCGCTCACGCACAGCCGCGATAGCGCGCTATAGCCACCCGTTCTTTCGGAAGTTCCGGTACAGCAGCGTGCATACAACGACCATGACAAGCAGAACGACCGGGTAGGCGGCCGGTTCTGCTAATTCGGGCATGTGCTCGAAGTTCATCCCATAGATGCCAGCGAGCATGGTCGGAAATGCGGCGATCCCCACCCATGCGCTGATCTTGCGCATATCGGTGTTCTGCTGCATGGCCACTTTGCCCAGGGCCGCATTCACCAGGGAGGTGAGCATCTCGTCGTAGCTGCCGATCTGATCGGCCGCGTGGCTCTGATGATCCAGCACGTCACGTAGATACCGGCGGACTTCCTTGGTGATTAGGTCGTTGTGGTCCTGGGTGAGCTTGCTGAGTGCTCCCGTCAGCGGGCTGATCGCGCGACGCAGCTCCACCACCTCGCGCTTGAGCATGTAGATATGTTCGATATCGGTGCTGGACCGGGGTGAGAAGACGTTCTGCTCCATCGCGTCGATATCAGTCTCGACGAGATCAGAGACCTCCATGTAGGAGTCGACCACGCGGTCGGCGATGGCGTGCATCACGGCGTACGGACCTAGCCGCATGTGGTCGGGATCGGAGTCCATCTGGGCGCGCACCTTAGCCAACCCGCTGTGGTCGCCGTGGCGCACCGTTACCACGAAGTCGCCGCCCACGAAGATCATGATCTCGCCGGTCTCCACGATCTCACGGGCGGAAGAGATGGATTCGTGTTCAACGTAATTCACGGTCTTGAGAATCAAGAACAGGGTGTCGTCGTACCGCTCGAGCTTCGGGCGGTTGTGTGCGTGCACGGCATCCTCGACGGCCAGCCGGTGTAGCCCGAAAGGCTGAGCGACCGCCTCCATCTGATGTTCGTCGGGTTCGTGCAGGCCCACCCAGACGAACCCGCGATCCAGTGAGCGCACCTTCTCCAGCGCGGCGGTCGGCGTGTACTTGCCCGGCAGCCGGACCCCGTCGACGTAGACGCCGCAGTCGACAATGGCGCGGGCGAGCGGAACCGGGATGCGTTTGGCATCGGTTTCTGGTTCACGGCCACGGATAGGTGTACGCAACGACGACGGATTGACCGACGGAAATCGCGCCATGATGTGGGCTCCCTGCTCGCAACCAATCGTTCTCCGGAACCGTTCCGCGCGATGGTAACCCGCGAAGCTGTGGGGCGGCCTGGGACACTGAAGTCGTGACCTTCGACATCGCGGTGTTCACCTCAGTGTTCATCACTCTGGTGGTGATCATGGACCCCCCGGGTGCGGTACCGGTGTTTCTGTCGCTGACGGGCCGCCAGCCCGCCGCCGAGCGACATCGCGCCGCCTGGCAGGCGCCGGCAGTCTCGTTGACCGTCATCTCGATGTTCGCGATCGGTGGCCAGGCGATCCTGACCTACCTACATATAGGTGTGCCCGCGCTGCAGGGTGCCGGCGGCCTGCTGCTGCTCATCACCGGCCTGTCCCTTTTGATGGGCGGCGCCACCAGCCAGAACGCCGACAGCGGGGTCAATGTGGCCCTGGTGCCGCTCGGTACTCCGCTGATGGCAGGCCCGGGCGCCATCGCGGCGACCATCATCGCGGTCCGTCAGGCGCAGGGGCAGATGGGTACATATCTGGCCATCGGTGCGGCGATTCTGTGCGTGCACCTGGTGCTGTATCTGACGCTGCGATTCTCAACGGTGCTGATCAGGGTGCTGCGGGAGGGCGGAATCATGCTGTTGGCCCGGGTGGCCGGTTTGTTACTGGCGGCCATCGCGGTGCAGATGATCGCCGAGTCGGTGCGGGGATTCGTGGCGGGCGCGTAACGGGCCGCTCACAGTTCCAGAGTCGCGAGAAGTGACCTCCACGGCGGCCAGTAGTCTCACGCTGTGACCGCATCCGACGTTGTCGTGACAGATGAAGAGATTTTCGAAGCGCATATCGACGGGAAGCTGTCGGTAGAGCTCAAGTCGCCGCTGGATACGCAGCGTGCACTGTCGATCGCCTATACCCCGGGTGTCGCACAGGTGTCGCGGGCCATCGCCGCCGACCCCAGCCTGGCCAAGAAGTACACGTGGGCGCACCGCCTGGTCGCGGTGGTCAGTGACGGTAGCGCGGTACTCGGTCTCGGCGATATCGGTCCGTCGGCATCACTTCCCGTCATGGAGGGCAAGAGCGCGCTGTTCAAGACCTTCGCCGGGCTCAATTCCATCCCGATCGTGCTCGACACCAAGGATCCCGACGAGATCGTCGAGACGCTGATCCGGCTGCGCCCCACCTTCGGTGCGGTCAACCTGGAGGACATCTCGGCGCCGCGCTGTTTCGAAATCGAGCGGCGCGTGATCGAGGCGCTGGACTGTCCGGTGATGCACGACGACCAGCACGGCACCGCCATCGTGGTGTTGGCCGCGCTCATGGGTGCGTCGCGGGTGTTGGGCCGCGACCAGCAGTCGCTCAAGGTGGTGATATCCGGTGCGGGTGCGGCGGGCGTCGCGTGCGCGAACATCCTGCTGGCCGACGGCATCACCGACGTCACGGTGCTGGACTCGAAGGGCATCGTGCATTCCGGCCGCGACGACCTCAACGAGTTCAAGGTGGATCTTGCCGCGCGCACCAACCCGCGCGGTCTCACCGGCGGACAGGCGGAGGCGCTCGCGGGTGCCGATGTGTTCCTGGGTGTTTCGGCTGGAAAGGTCGACGAGTCACTCATCGCGACTATGGCCGACGAGAGCATTGTCTTCGCGTGCTCGAACCCCGATCCCGAGATTCACCCGCACGTGGCGGCCAAGTACGCGGCGATCGTCGCGACCGGGCGCAGCGATTTCCCGAACCAGATCAACAACGTTCTGGCATTCCCCGGCGTATTCCGCGGGGCATTGGACGCCGAGGCCACCAAGATCACCGAGCGGATGAAAGTGGCTGCGGCCGAGGCAATCTTCTCGGTGGCGGAGCCCGATCTGGCGCCCAACAAGATTGTGCCCAGCCCGCTGGATCCGCGTGTCGGACCCGCCGTGGCCGCGGCTGTCCAGGCTGTTGCGCACGAGAGCGACTAGCCGTTTGACGTTTCGCGCATGGACGGCGGGGCTGCTGCTAGCGGTGTCCGTTCTGGCTGGCTGTTCGGAAAACCATGGCCCGGCACCGTATTTGACGGTGGTTACGCCGAATGAACCGCAGTACCGGGTGCTGGCGTACATCTATGCGGCGGTGGTGAAGGCGACTGGTATCGACACCACGGTGCGGGAGAGTGCCGATCCGGTAGCGGAATTGGATACGGGCATCGCGAGCGTGGCACCCGGATTCACCGGCAGGCTGCTGCGCCAGTTCGCGCCGCAGCAGCGGCCCAGCGGTGACGAAGAGGTCACCTACAAGGCCATGATCGCCTCCCTGCCGGCCGGTGTGGCGGCGGCCGATTACGGGACGGCTGAAGATCGCGCAGCCTTGGCGGTTCCAACTGTTGGGACAAGTGCTTCTTCCAAGCCCACGCTGGCCGGGCTCGCGCGGCATTGCGATGAACTGGCACGCGCCGGTCAGGTGGGTTCGGGGTCTGCTCCCGTGGTTCGATTCGGCTCCTGTTCGACGGGTAATCCGCGTCAATTCCCTAGTACTGGTGAGCTTTTCGCTGCTCTTAAGCGTGGGGAAGTGGCAGTGGCCTGGACGTCAACCGCCAACCCGGCTCTTCCTACTGCCGGGGTCACCCTGGTTGACGACGAGAAGAGCTGGCTTCCGGCCAACAATGTCGTGCCGTTGTACCGCCGCAATGAGCTGTCCGAACCTCAGGTGTTGTCGCTCAACAAGGTTGCCGGTGAGCTGACCACGGGTGATCTGGCAGCGATGACCCGGGAGGTGTTGAGCGGCGCGGACGCCCAGCGTGTGGTGGATACCTGGCTCAACGACCACCAGATTTTGCTGCGCTAATCAGCAGTGTTGATGTGCTGGCTCGCGATGGCGGAGGCGAGCCGGGCGACGTGGTCGACGACCTGTGCCTCGGTGAGGGCGAGTGCGCGGATGACGGCGGGCAGGGCTGCGGGTCTCTGACCTGCAATAACACCTCCATACATCAGATCGTGACTTGACCTGGTCGTTTAAGCCGTGCTACTCACGTCTGACTATGGCAATCCCTCTGGGCCCCAATGTTGCGGCCACAGCACCTGCACGTGTCGATGAGCTGTACCCGGGGGACCTGCCCGGATTGCGGTTACCGGGTGGAGTGGAGGGCTGGGCACGGCCTGAACTGTCCTCCGTCGTCCGGACCTTCGATTGGATGTTCACCAAGTACCGCTTGGGCGGCGGTGGCCTGAGTGTCTACGTCGACGGCGAACCGGCGCTGGATATCTGGGCCGGCGCGGCGGCCGCCGGGCAGGGCTGGACGCGTGACACCGGCGCCCTCGTCTTCTCGGCGTCGAAGGGCATCGCCGCCACCGTCATTCACCGTTTGGTTGATCGCGGGCTGCTTTCCTATGACGCCCCGGTCGCGCGCTACTGGCCGGAGTTCGGGGCCAACGGTAAGTCGACCATCACCGTGCGCCAGGTGCTCGATCATCGCGCCGGCCTCTCGCGGCTTGAAGGAATCGCATACCACGCAGAGGAAATCGCCGATCACGAGTTGATGGAGCAACGTCTTGCCGCGGCCTCCGTCGACAAGTTCTACGGTAAGCGCGCCTATCACGCACTGACCTTCGGCTGGCTGCTCGCGGGGCTCGCTCGATCGGTCACCGGTAAGGACATGCGCGAGCTGTTCCGGACCGAGATAGCCGAACCGCTCGGGGTCGACGGGATTCACCTCGGTCGGCCGCCGCGCACCTCGCAGACCAAGGCCGCCTCGATGTACCCCTTCCTGGACCCGGTGGCGAACATGCCCGTGGTGGGCCGGGTGCTGCCAACGGTCATTCATGCCATCGACCGCCTTCCCGGTTTCGAAGGTGCCATCGGCACGATGTACGAGCCCGGAATGGAGCGGATCCTCGCTGACGACGGCACGCTGAATTCGGCCCTGTACGACATGCAGGCACCCGCGGCCAACGCGGTGGCCACGGCGCCCGCGCTCGCCAAGATGTACGCCGCCCTGGCCAATGGTGGCAGCGTCGGCGGCCGCGAGTTCCTCTCTCCGGAAGCTGTTGCGGGGCTTGCTCGTAAGACCAATCTGACCATCGACCGCACCATCGTGTTCCCGATGGGGATGCACCTGGGGTATATGTCGCTGCCCATGAACGGATTCCGCGGCGGTTTCGGCCATATCGGGCTCGGTGGCTCGATGGGATGGGCAGACCCGAAGCGCAAGATCTCCGTCGGCTTCGCACATAACCGGCTACCGCTGACCATGGCGCTCGACCAGATCTCGTTTGCGTTCTTGTGGCCCCAGATCATCAAGGCCGTCGGCTGACGTCGTGAAGGGCCCCCAATCGGTGAGCGCCGATTGGGTATCCGTCCTGACATCTGCCCATCCAGTCTTGTCACGACGTGAAGTACCTGGTACTCAGTGTTACTTATGGCACAACCCCATGGCTTCGACGTCGCGGCCACTGAATCGTCGCAACCCGCCCCCCTTCCCTTCGCCTATCCGCCGCTGGAACGCGGTGTGGAGCTGCCGCCAGGGGTGAATGGCTGGGCCCGCCCCGAGTTCCGTGGAGTGGTGCGGGTCTTCTCGCTTGCCTTCACCAGGTATCACGTCGGCGGCGGCGCCATCTGCGTGTATGTGGACGGTGAACCCGTACTCGATCTGTGGGCAGGGCTCGCACAGGTAGGGCAGCAATGGACGCGGGAAACGGCGCCGGTGATCTTCTCGGCGTCCAAGGGAGTCACCGCCACGATCATCCACCGACTGGTGGATCGCGGTCTGTTGGACTATTCCGCGCCAGTGTCGCGGTACTGGCCCGAGTTCGCCGCGCAGGGCAAGGGTGCGATCACGGTCGACGAGATCCTGTCGCACACGGCAGGGTTGTCGCGGCTGACGGGCATTGCGCGCAATTACGAGGAGATGTTCGATCCGGACTTGATGGCAGACCGGCTTGCCGCCGCGCCCGTCGACAGGTACTTCGGTAAGCCCGCCTACCACGCGCTGTCTATCGGCTGGCTGATGGGACGGCTTGCCAAGGCCGTCACCGGTAAGGACCTCGAAGAGTTGTATCGCACCGAACTCGCCGAGTTGCTCGGAGTCGACGGCATCCATATGGGGCGGCCTCCTGAAGGTGCGCCCTCCGAATCAGCCGCCCTCACTCCGTATTTGGACCGGGTCGCCAGGTCTGGCTTCATTCGCCGGGCGGCCCCGCCGGTGATGGGGGTTCTCGACAAAATGCCCGGGGCCAAGGGCGCGGCCTCCACGTTTTACCAGCCCGGTGCCGAGATGCTGGTGGCCGACGACGGGCATGCGAGTGCCCCGGTAATGGATCTGCGGTGCGGAGCGGGCAGCGCCTGCTGTACCGCGCCCGCACTGGCCAAGCTCTACGCCGCCCTGGCGGGGGACGGCAGTGTCGACGGGATACGGCTGCTCTCGCCGGAAATCACCAAGGGACTGGCACGCAAGAACAGCTACCAGATTGACCACACGCTGGGGCTACCAATGGGCTGGCACCGCGGGTACCACTCGTTGACGGTGCCGATGATCGGTGGCGGTTTCGGGCACATCGGAGCCGGCGGTTCCTTCGGGTGGGCCGATCAGAAACGCAACATCTCGGTGGCGATCGTGCACAACCGGCTTCCCAGCACGATGGTCTTCGACCAGACCATCATCGGAACCTTCCTGCCGTCGATCATTCGCGCTGCGCGGTAGCCGCGGAGCGCGAATGATCAACCCAGGGAAGCTACTTCTTCGTGGGCTTGGGTAGCACGTAGCGGGTGACCAGGGAGAAGATGTCCTGGTAGCGCGCTCCGGTGACCCTAACGATCACATCGAGGATCTTTGCGTCGGGGCCGACGAGTACACGGGGCTTCTTCTTGCGGACCGCGGTGAGAATGATGCGCGCGGCCGCTTCGGGACTGGTATTCGCCAGGTACTTGTCGAACATGGCGGCCCCGGCCTTGACGTCGTAGCCCTCCGCAGCAGTGGAGTTGCGTGCGATGGCGGTCTTGATGCCACCGGGGTGCACGCAGGTGACGGCGACCGGCTTCTTGCCGATGATCATTTCCTGGCGCAGGGACTCGGTGAACCCGCGTACCGCGAATTTCGCTGAGTTGTAGGCACTTTGGCCAGGCATGGACAGCACGCCAAAAAGGCTGGAGACATTGATGACGTGGCCGTCGCCGGAGGCGATCAGGTGCGGCAGGAAGGCCTTGGTGCCGTTGACCACGCCCCAGAAGTCGACGTCGATGATTCGCTCGATGTCCTTGAACTGACTTTCCTCTACCTCGCCCTGATACGCGATGCCGGCGTTGTTGTAGATCTGGTTGACCTTGCCGAAGTGTTCCTTGATGGCATCGGCATACAGCAGGAAGGCTTCGCGCTCAACAACATTGAGGCGATCGGAGCGGACCTCCGCGCCAAGAGCCTTGACCTGGCGTTCGGTTTCGGCCAGACCTTCGGCGTCGACATCGCTGATGGCCACCTTGGCGCCCGAGCGTGCGAGTTCCACCGCCAGTGCGCGCCCGATTCCCGAACCCGCGCCGGTCACCACGGCGACCTTGCCGTTGAAGCCTTCCATAGATGTCTCCTTGTTAGACGACTGTCAAATAGTCAGAGTAGTGGGTCAGCTGGAACGTTTGGGCATCAGGAACCGCTCGCCGAGCAGGAACAGATCCTGGTACCGCGAGCCCGTCAGTCGGACCAAGACGTCGATCACCTTGGCGTCCGGCCCAACGAGTACGCGTGGCTTCTTCTTGCGGACGGCGGTGAGGATGATGCGTGCCGCCGCCTGTGGGCTGGTTCGTGCGAGTAGATCGAACAATTTCGCGAACTCGGCATGGTCATACCCCTCGGCCACTGTGGCGTTGCGAGCCACATTGGTCTTGATGCCGCCGGGGTGCACGCAGGTGACCGCGACCGGCAACTTGGCGATGATCATCTCCTGGCGCAGCGACTCGGTGAACCCGCGTACCGCGAATTTCGCTGCGTTGTAGGCGCTTTGGCCAGGGCATGCCATGACGCCGAAGATGCTGGAGACGTTGATGACGTGGCCGTCGCCGGAGGCGATCAGGTGCGGCAGGAAGGCCTTGGTGCCGTTGACCACTCCCCAGTAGTCGACGTCGATGATTCGTTCGATGTCCTTGAACTCGCTGATCTCGAAGTCGCCGTGGAAGTCGATGCCGGCGTTGTTGTAGATCTGGTTGACCTTGCCGAAGTGTTCCTTGACGACGTCGGCGTAGAGCAGGAAGGCTTCGCGCTCAGCGACGTTGAGGCGGTCGGAGCGCACCTCTGCGCCGAGGGCTTTGATCTGGCGTTCGGTTTCGGCCAGGCCCTCGTTGTCGATGTCGCTGATGGCCACTTTGGCGCCCGAGCGTGCGAGTTCCACCGCCAGTGCGCGCCCGATTCCCGAACCCGCGCCGGTCACCACGGCGACCTTGCCGTTAAAGCCGTCCATGAGCACTCCTGACAGATTTACGTTGTGAGGCTGACGTCAATCAGTGAGGGTAATGGATGGCGGCGCGGCGTTGTCAGGGCGGCGGCAGGTGACGGTCAGGTCTTGAGGCCGACGCAGATCCAGTCGACG
The DNA here is from genome assembly GCA_002013415.1 of Mycobacterium sp. D16Q14. GTDB lineage: Bacteria > Actinomycetota > Actinomycetes > Mycobacteriales > Mycobacteriaceae > Mycobacterium. Next base: position 190,613 of record MAEX01000001.1, on the reverse strand, counting down.
GAGATTAGGGGTGGTGTGATCGGCCGCGTCACCGGGCGGTGCACGACGACATCAAACCCGGCACGGGAGAACAACCGCTCCATTTCACCGGCTGTAGGGAAGTGCGCCGGTCCACGTTCGCCGGTTCCTCGAGGCAACCACCTGCGCTCCTTTGGGCAGATCGTGGCGACCGAGGCCATGCCACCCGGGGCGAGGACGCGGTAGAACTCCGCCAGCGCGGCCGACTGGTCGAAGAAATGGAATGCCGATGTTGTCACCACGGCATCGAGAGTGCCGTCCCCGAAAGGGAGCTGCTCTGCGGGTGCTTTCTTCCAGTGAACCTCGGTGGACCGGGCCCTTGCCTTGGCGAGCATGCCATCGGACATGTCGACGCCGAAAACCGATGCCGGACTCAGCTCGGCTTGGATGCGGGACGCTAATATTCCTGTGCCACAAGCGATATCTGCGATCCGCTGGGCGTTATGCTCGCGTAGTTGCCGGATGGTGTCGTCTTGGGCCGGGCGGTAGACATGGCGTTGCACGAACGGGAAGTTGTAGACCTTCGACATCATGGTCCAGTACCGCGTGACCAGCTCATTGAGTGAACGCCGTGGGGCGATGGCAGTCATCTGTGAAACCTAGGAGCGGTATGGGGGGGAAGTCCGTGACTCGGCCTGATCTTTGTGAAAGATACGAGGCCCATGCCCGAAAGCTATGACTGGCCCCAATAACCCCCGTGCCGTGCCATGAACCTTTGAGCAAACCTCCGAACTCAACTGAGGGACGGTAGGGTGCGCAGGGGTCTAGCGGATGTGGTCCGCGAGGGTACGGGTATTCCACGGTGCAGTGGGAGAAGTTGGAGTCCGCTGATGACGGCGTCACTCAGTGATCGGTTCATGCGTCGGCTGCCGGAGACGGCACGCCGCGCAGTGGACTGCTTCGCTGCGGAGGTGCCGTATTACGGGATGCTGCCACGCGAGGTTCTCGACGGCGAGATCACCGAGTTCACCAAGCAGCACTTCAGAATCTTCTCCCGGGTCCTGGTGGAGTCGCGGGCACCCACAGAAGACGAGTTCGCGGTGTCGATCCTGGCGGCGTCACGGCGGGCGCAGGAAGACATTCCGCTTCCGGCGATCCTGGCCGTGTACAACGTCGCCGCGCGGGTCGGCATAGAGACGCTCCGGGAACTGGCAACCCCCGACGAGATCGATGAGGTGCTGGCGGTCAGTATGCAGGTGCAGCGATATCTGCAGCTGATGCTACCCGCCGTCACTGCCGCGTATCTTGAAGAGCGACAAGGCTTTTACAGTGCGACGACGGAGGCCCGGCGCGATCTTTTCGACGCGTTGGTCAAGGGGACGCCGTGGACGGAGGCCGCCGAACGCGCCAGTGTCACGCTGGCGCTGTCCTACAACGTGCTGTTCCTGTTCATGCCGGAACCTGCAGCGAACACCGTGGTGGCACGACGGCGTGCGCATCTGGTGCAGGACATCCTCGACGAGTACGCGCGCGAACCTGTCCTTACATCGTTGGACGGCCGGGGCGGCATCATCTTGCTGCCCGCGGTGGGCAAGGTGGAATCGCTGCTTCCGTTGTTCTCCGAGGTGGCCGGGGGGCCGGTCATGCTCGGAGTCTCCGATGCCACCGATCCGGGTGAGATAGCCGCCGCTGCGGACGAGGCGCGTGAGTTGGCCATACTTGCACTAAGACTCGGTCGAGTACCGGGCGCTTACCGGCTCGCCGATCTGCTCTTGGAGTATCAGATCACCCGCCCGGGCAGAGCCCGAGATCTACTCGCCGCGACGGTCCAGCCACTGGCGGCACATCCACATTTGCAGCAGGCGCTCAGCGCGTACCTGCAGCACGAGCACGGACGGCAGCTCGCGGCCAAGTCGCTGCACGTGCATCCGAACACCCTTGACTACAGACTGCGTCGGGTCGCCGAACTCACCGGCCTGGATCCCGCGCAGCCGTCGGCCGCGCGCACTCTCGCAGCCGCGCTACTGGCTGTGAAGGCGCACTGAATCAGGTTCAGAGCCGCCCGGCGAGGAGCTTCACGATGGCCACAGCCTGTCGGATGTACATGATGAGGGCGCGTGGTGAGAGGACTGTCGACAACACCGTTCGGATATCGGGTCGCGTCGGTAATGTCTTGCCGCGCATGCGTTCATCGAGCCAGCCGAGCGCATCATGACCGCCGGACAGGAGCAGGAAGACGCGCTCGCTGGCACGGTCGCGCCGGTAGGTGACATGTGCGCCACCGGCGATGTAGTCCTCGGCGAGTTGGTCCGTGCTGGAAACAGGCAGGAGCACGTCGTGAATCGAGTGGTAGAGGTAGATCGGCGCGGTAGGGGTGCGTAGCCCCAGCGTCATCGCATCGGTGAGGGCGGCGATCTCTGGCGTGTCCATCACCTCTTCGACGGGACGGTCGAAGATCCTGTTGAAGTCGAGAAATGGCCAATACAGCAGTGCCTGGATGACGGTAAGGCGTTCGGCCTTCTCGACCATCCGGCGGCCTCTTTTGGTGAGGTGCTTCTCCAGGAGGTCCTGGATGGACGGACTTACCCGCATCATGGCCGCCAGCACGATGATGATGAGCCCCGAAGAGTATCGGCCGCTGAGATGGTGCATGAGGGGGCCGGGCTGGGGTGCGGGCGCGCCGATCAATGCCCCCACGAGGTTGAGCTCGGCCGCGTACTCACCGGCGAGCTCGGCCGCCCACGCGGTCGCATTGCCGCCGGCCGAATAGCCCCACACCGCCGCCGGGGTTTGGATGGACAGCTGCGGGATGCCGTCCTCGCCGGATGCCGCAATCGTGGCCCGCAGTGCGTCCAGCACGTGGTAGCCGGGTTGTTTGGGCGCCATCCAGAGGCCCTTCGGCCCCTCATGGTCGCTGATGGTGACTATCCACCCTCGTTGGAGTGCCGCCACTGCGAGCAGAAACTCGTTCTGTGACTGGTTGATGCCGAAGGTGCGGTGCTGCAGATAGTAGGAGGGAAATCTCTTGGGGGTGACGGCGTCGATCGCACTTTGGAAGGCAAGCAGTGGCGCCGCCTCCGTCGTCTTTTTCGGGACGAGCACCGTTGTCACGGTCGTTTCGGGGGCCCCATGTAGGTCGGTGCTGCGATAGAGCACCTGCCATGCGTGCAGCCTCAGGGGAATGAGCCCAAACAACCCAATCCGAACTCGCCTGCGCCGCAAGGGTGTGCCGGGTGCGGTTTTGTTCCAGCCATCGGGTGGGACAAAGAATGGGTCGTCCGGGGACGGTAGCGGCTTACCGAGTTGCATCGGCCAGTCCTCGATCGACCGAGTCGCCGGGGTGGACGTGGGCGCAGTGCCGGCAGTCATCTGGCTCCTGTCCTTGCTCTGGTCGCTCTTATCTTCCCGGGCGACCAGATCGGCCGTGGCGATGTCCGTAGAAGAATCTGAGGATTCGCGCAGCGTATTCAACAAGAATGGTCCGTGGTAAGAATCGGCGCTGAATCGGGGTTAGCCACTAAGGCGCCAGTTCGACCTTGTGGTTCATCACCGATTAGGCAAACGGTCGAAGTCAACCTCGGAACGGTTCTCAGAATACACGGGTCGCCATCATTGCTGCCCAGACGGTTACTGGCGGGTAATACCGGTGGCAAAAATGAACACCGAGTCGGTTCTTTGGTTAAGTTCTCACGAGAAGGACTGGCCATTGTTGCGGTACCTGCAGGCGGCCGAGGAACAGCTTGAGGATTCCCCATTGCCAGTGCAGCTGGCTCCACGCCGCGCGGTGGGTCAGAGATGTCGAGATTACGGTCCGGATGTCCGATGTCGGCGACAATGGCTTACCCGCTCACTGCGCGGCCAACCAGCCGAGGGCATCGCTGCCACCGAGCACGGCCAGCCGAATATGTTCGGTGCTCCGGTCGCGGCGGTAGGTGACGTGAGTGCCGCCCGCGATGTAGGCCCGCGCCAGCTGATCGGAGGCCGCGATGGGTAGTAGCTGTTCATGGATGGCGTGGTACAGGTAAACCGGCGCGTTGGGCACGCGGTGCCCCAGTTCCATTTCTTCCGTGACTCTGGCGATTTCGGGCGCTTTCATCAATTCTTCGATGGGCCGATCGACGAGGGCGTCGAAGTTCTCGAATGGCCACCGCAAGACCGATTCCGCGAGACTTACCTCTGTTGCCTTGGCGATGATCTGACGTCCGCGCTGGGTCAGGTACCCACCAAGGAATTCAAATGTGCTCGGGTGCGCCCGCGTCATCGCGGCCAGCAACGGTGGGACGAGTCCAGAGGCGAATTTGCCGCTGTGCTTCCGCACGAGCGCGCCTGGCCGCGCGGCGGGAGCGCAAAGCAGCGCTCCGACGACATTCAGTTCCGGGTGCCGTAGACGGGTGCCATCTCGGCGGCCCAGGTGCTCGCTGTCCCGCCTCCGGAGTACCCCCAGAATCCGACGGGGGCATTGGCCGGGAGCGGGGTATGCCATGTACGCCGCAGGCGTTCAAGGTTGCGCGCACACCCAACCTCGGGCGAGTGCGGCCACCATCAACATCAGCTCGTTCTGAGCCTGGTCGAGGCCGAACGTTCGGGGAAGCAGCCCATAGGAGGGGAAGGCTCGTGGAGACACCGCATCGATGGCGCACTGATAGGCCAGGACCGTGACGTCTCGCGGGCATCGCGGGGCGCCAGCACGGTTGTCACTGTGGTCTCGGGGGCGCCGTGGAGATCGGTGGTGCGGTAGAGCAGGTGCCAGGCCTGCAGGCGTAAGGGGACCATGCCGAAGAAGGCGATACGAATTCTCCTGCGCCGCATACGCTTCCCGGCAGTGTGTTCTCCCAGCCGGACGGGGGTAGGTAGAACGGATCTTCGGGCGAGGGTCTGGGCTTGCCGTTAAGCGGTGGCCATTCCTCGACCGGTAGCGTAATCGGTTCGATTGCGGGTGCGGGCTTGGCCGTCATGGGCGCAGCGTATTCAACACGTGCGCAACGAGGCAGGGGTCCGGTAATGAATCAGGCCCACCCCCTAAGGGGCGGGCCTGACCTTGGGTTCATTCACTCCTACTCAGATGTGGGAGCGAACGCCTCGTCGATGATTTCCTGCTGCTCGACGGCATGCACCTTCGAGGAACCGGAAGACGGTGCCGACATGGCCCGGCGGGAGATCTTGGTCAGGCCGGTCAGACGCGGCACCACCTCGGGCAGGTTCAAGCCGAAGGTCGGCCACGCGCCCTGGTTCGCAGGCTCTTCCTGCACCCAGATGTACTGCGTACCATCCGGATACCGGCCGAGGGTCTCTTCCAGCCGGTAGCGCGGGATGGGATACAGCTGCTCGATGCGCACAATCGCGACGTCGTCGCGGTTGTCGGCATGCTTACGAGCCAGCAGGTCGTAGTACAACTTGCCGCTGGTCAGTAGGATCCTGCGGACCTTGCTGCGATCGCCGACGCCATCCTCGTAGGTGGCCTCTTCCAAAACCGAGCGGAACTTGCGGTCGGTGAAGTCCTTGATGTCGCTGACGGCAGCCTTGTTGCGCAGCATGGACTTTGGTGTGAACACCACCATCGGCCGGGTGATGCCGTCCAGCGCGTGCCGGCGCAACAGGTGGAAGTAGTTGGCAGGTGTCGACGGCATCGCGACTGTCATCGACCCCTCGGCGCACAGTTGCAGGAACCGTTCGATGCGGCCCGAGGTGTGGTCGGGGCCCTGTCCCTCGTGGCCGTGGGGGAGCAGCAGCACCACTTCGGAGAGCTGGCCCCACTTGGCCTCGCCGGAGGAGATGAACTCGTCGATGATGGACTGCGCGCCATTGACGAAGTCGCCGAACTGCGCCTCCCACAACACCATTGCGTCGGGATTGCCCACCGAATAGCCGTATTCGAAGCCGACGGCAGCGTATTCGGACAGTGATGAGTCGTGCACCACAAGACGCCCGCCGGTGGGGTTGCCCGTGGTGTCGACGCCGACCAGCTGCAACGGACTGAACTCATCGCCGTTGTGACGGTCGATGATCACGGCGTGGCGCTGGGTAAAGGTGCCGCGCTTGGAGTCCTGGCCTGTGAGCCGCACCACCTTGCCCTCGGCGACGAGGGTGCCGAGGGCAAGTAGCTCGCCGAAGGCCCAGTCGACCTTGCCCTCATAGGCCATTTCACGACGCTTTTCCAGCACCGGCTTGACGCGCGGGTGCACGGTGAAGTCCTCCGGCAACGACACGAAGGCGTCGCCGATGCGTTGCAGGAGTGCCTTGTCGACGGCGGTGACCAGCTTCTGCGGCAGCTGCTGATCCTCTTCCACCGACTCGCTGGGCCGCTGCTGGTACTTCTCCAGATCGCGGACCTCGTTGAACACCCGCTCCAGCTGGCCCTGGTAGTCGCGCAGGGCGTCTTCGGCTTCCTTCATTGAGATATCGCCGCGGCCGATCAGGGATTCGGTGTAGGTCTTGCGCACACCGCGCTTGGTGTCGATCACTTCGTACATCTGCGGGTTGGTCATCGAGGGATCGTCACCCTCGTTATGGCCGCGCCGGCGGTAGCAGACGAGATCGATGACGACGTCTTTGTTGAACTTCTGTCGGAAGTCGACGGCCAGTCGTGACACCCAAACGCACGCCTCGGGGTCGTCTCCGTTGACGTGGAAGATCGGTGCGCCGATCATCTTCGCGACGTCGGTGCAGTACTCGCTGGATCGCGAATGCTCCGGTGCGGTGGTGAAACCGATCTGGTTGTTGACCACGATGTGAATGGTGCCGCCGGTCCGGTAGCCGGGGAGGTTGGCGAGGTTCAGGGTTTCGGCCACCACACCCTGCCCGGCGAATGCAGCGTCACCGTGCAGCATGAGTGGCACCACGGTGAAGCGGCCACCGTCGGTGCCGACATCGAGGACGTCCTGTTTGGCGCGCACCAGGCCTTCCAGCACCGGGTCCACGGCCTCGAGGTGCGAGGGGTTGGCCGTCAGCGACACCTCAATGTCGTTGTCGCCGAACATCTGGATGTAGGTGCCGGAGGCGCCCAAGTGGTACTTCACGTCACCGGAGCCGTGCGCCAGCGCCGGGTTCAGGTTGCCCTCGAACTCGGTGAAGATCTGCGAGTACGGCTTGCCGACGATGTTCGCCAGCACATTCAGTCGGCCGCGGTGCGGCATGCCGATGACCACCTCGTCGAGGCCGTGCTCGGCACTCTGGTCGATGACGGCGTCCATCATCGGGATGACACCCTCGGCGCCCTCCAGTGAGAATCGTTTCTGTCCAACGTATTTGGTGGCCAAAAAAGTCTCGAACGCCTCGGCGGCATTGAGCTTGGAGAGGATGTACTTCTGCTCGGCGACGGTGGGCTTGTCGTGCTTGACCTCGATGCGCTCCTGTAGCCACTTCTGCTGCTCGGGTTCCAGGATGTGGGTGTATTCCACTGCGGCGTGTCGGCAGTACGCGTCGCGCAGCACCGAGAGCACGTCGCGCAGCTTCATGTACTCCTGACCCTTGAACCCCGAGACCTTGAACTCGCGGTCCAGGTCCCACAGCGTCAGGCCGTGTGTGAGTACATCCAGATCGGGGTGGCTGCGGAACCGGGTCTTGTCCAGGCGCAGCGGATCGGTATCGGCCATCAAATGGCCCCGGTTGCGATATGCCGCAATCAGCTCCAGCACCCGAGCGTTCTTGTCGACGATCGAGTCGGGGTTGTCGATGCGCCAGCGCACCGGTTCGTAGGGAATGCCCAGCTCGAGGAAAATATCGTCGAAGAAGTCGTCGGAGAGCAGCAGCTGATGCACCGTGCGCAGGAAGTCGCCGGATTCGGCACCCTGGATGATGCGGTGGTCGTAAGTGGACGTCAGCGTCATGAGCTTGCCGATGCCCAGATCGGAGATGCGCTCCTCGCTGGCGCCCTGGAACTCCGCGGGGTATTCCAGCGCGCCGGCACCAACGATGGCACCCTGACCGCGCATGAGGCGGGGCACCGAGTGCACGGTGCCGATGGTGCCCGGGTTGGTCAACGAGATGGTGACCCCGGAGAAATCCTCGGCGGTCAGTTTGCCGTCCCTGGCCCGGCGCACGATGTCCTCATAAGCAGCAATGAACTGGCCGAAAGCCATTGTCTCGCAGCCCTTGATGGCGGCCACGACCAGAGTGCGGTTGCCGTCCTTGCCGGGCAGGTCGATGGCCAGGCCCAGGTTGATGTGGGCGGGCGTTACGGCAGTGGGCTTCCCGTCCACCTCGGCGAAATGCCGGTTCATGTTCGGGAAGTCCTTGACGGCCTGGACGATGGCGTAGCCCAGCAGATGCGTGAAGGAGATCTTGCCGCCGCGGGTGCGCTTGAGGTGGTTGTTGATGACGATGCGGTTGTCGATCATCAGCTTGGCGGGAATGGCCCGGACGCTCGTCGCGGTCGGGATCTCCAGCGAGGCCGACATGTTCTTGACGACGGCCGCGGCGGCGCCGCGCAGTACCTGACCCTCGTCACCTTCAGCGGAGGGCACCGGCGGAAGGGCAGGCTTCGGGGCGGCTGCCGGGGCCGCGGGTGCTGCCGCTGCAGGCGCGGCAGGCGCGGCTGGTGCGGGAGTGGGGGCCGCAGCGGCGTGGCCGTTGCCGGCGTCGGTCGCGGGCTCGGCCACGTAGTCGGCGAGAAATTCGTGCCAGCTGGAGTCCACCGAGGACGGGTCTTCCTTGAATCGCTGGTACATCTCCTCGACCAGCCATTCATTCTGCCCGAATTGGGGATTTGAACCGTTCACGGCAGTCTTCGCCTCGCTCCGTCTCGTTCGATAATCAGTCCGTTTAGCGACCGGTACCAGGCTAACGCGTCGCCAACGGGGGTGAGGTGTCACGGTGATATGACAGAGGCGACATCATTGGCGCCGCTGATGGCCGAAGGGTGGCCGCACCGTGAACAGCCACCCCTGTCTGTTGCTAGCCCTTGGGTGCGACCAGGCGCAACTGCACCGGCCATACGGCCGGGGGAGGCCCAAAGACATTACGTGCGTTGGTGATAATCCGTTTGCCGATGAACCGGTTCCCGCCTGCTCCGATGACGGCGCCGATGCCGGCCGGCAACAGCTTGCCGAACGCTATCGCACCGCGTTTCAGCGCGAATTTCTTGGTGAACCGCTTGAGTAAGGTGGCATTGAGATGGCTCAGCGCGGGCACCGGCAGTGTCGAGGTGGCCTCGGCCAGCCAGCCGCCACCGACGGTGCGCTCCTTGCCCAGCACGTCCGAGACTGTCGTCTCGCCATCTTCGCCCAGCAGGACAGCCAGCACCAGCGTGTGCCGGTGTTCGATCTTGGCGAGCTCGATGTCGTGGACCGCGGCCAGTGCGAGGGTGAACAGCGATGTCGCCTCCAGGAACAACACGGCCTCCCCGGCGGTGGCCGACAAGGCGGCCAGAGTGCCTACCCCGGGGAACGCGGCGGCGGCGCCGACCGCTGCACCACTGCCCATTACGGTCGCCAGGTACCGCTTCTCCAACATCGTGATGATGTCGCTGGGTGCGGCGCCGGGATGGGTGGTGCGTAGCTTCTGGACATACGCGCGGACCGCGGGTTCCTGAACCTTGGTGCTCTGGTCCAGGACGAGTGAGAGAAGCTTGCCGGAGGCCCCGAGTTTCGTCTCCTTGCCCTTACCGCCCAAGGCGAGCTGCCGCTGCGGTTCGGTGATGCGAGTGCTCATCGGCGTGTGTTCCTTCAGTGCGGTGGGCTGGATGGGTCCACATTGTTGTGAGCGAAGATTTGTTCTCACAGTAGTGAAGACGAATGACGAGCGCTTTTCGTTCCTTAACAGGTAGCCCGGCGGGTGTGTTTTCGATAACTGGCAAGCTGTAGTTCGTCGACGGCCGTCAGTCTCGTCGGACGACGGGTGTGGCGGATCTGTTGATCCGGGGGAAGTGATCGCACCGCCTCATGGGGTGGAATCGGTGAGATGCAGCTCACATTTGTTAGGAAAGGGAAGGTTTTGCCGCGTGCGCGCGCTGAACACTGAGGTGACTGCTGCCCGGAGTGAGACGACCACGGATGAACCGGCGGGCGTTTCGGCACCGGACGATTCGGTCTCGCCCCCCACTACCCGCCTGGGCAAGGCGTGGCTCATCACCGTATTGGGCGCAATGGTCGCCCTGGGGCCGCTCACCATCGACATGTACCTGCCAGCCCTGCCCGATATCGGGACGGATCTGCACGTCACCTCGACTCTCACGCAGCTGACACTCACCGGAACGCTGCTGGGGCTGGGGCTGGGGCAGCTCCTGGTGGGTCCGCTGTCGGATTCGCTCGGCAGACGCCTGCCGCTGATCGCCGGGGCGGCCCTGCATATCGCGGCGTCGCTGGCCATCACCATCGCCCCGAATATCGTGGTGCTGGGTGTATTGCGGGCGATTGAAGGGGTGGGTGCTGCGGCGGCCATGGTGGTGGCGATGGCCGTAGTGCGTGACCTCTATACCGATAAGGCCGCGGCCACCGTGCTCTCCCGGCTCACCCTGGTGATCGGTATTGCACCGATTCTGGCTCCCGCGCTGGGCGCGGCCGTGCTGGTGCACGGCTCATGGCAGAACGTGTTCGCCGCGTTGTCGTGTCTGGGGGTGCTGCTTCTCATCCTTGCGGTGGTGGCGCTGCCGGAGACCTTGCCGCCGAGCGCGCGGCGGCCGCTGCGGGTGAGGGGAATTCTGCAGACCTATCGCGATCTGTTGCGCGACAAGGTTTTCGTGGTCCTGGTGCTTGTTGCCGGGCTGTCGTTGTCGGGTCTGTTCGCCTATATCTCGGGTGCGTCCTTCGTGTTGCAGGGGCAGTACGGCATGAACCCGCAGGTGTTCGCGATCGTGTTCGGTGCGGGCGCCATCGCGTTTGTCGCGGCCTCACAGTTGAACGTGGTGTTGCTCAAGCGATTCGAACCGCAACAGATCGTGCAGTGGTGCCTGTCGCTGGCCCTGATTCCGGCGGTGGTGCTGCTGGTACTGGCCGGGCTCGGCATCGGTGGGCTGGTCGGCTTCGTGGCTCCGGTGTGGACGCTGATGGCGTTTATGGGCTTCGTCATTCCCAACGCGCCGGCCTTGGCGTTGTCTCGCCATGGCGAGGCGGCCGGCACCTCGGCGGCAGTGCTGGGTGCCTCGCAGTTCGGCGTGGGAGCGGTGATCGCGCCGTTGGTGGGCGCGTTGGGCAATAACGCACTTGCCGTCGCGGTCGTCATGACGATCGGGGTTGTGCTGGCTCTGGCGGGGCTGGCCGTCGTGAGAAATCGTGTCACCACCTGAACCACGACGAGATTCCGTAGCCGTGCAGTCTGAGTATCCGCGACCCTGGACAACGTTGTGGGTGGTGCTGTTCGGCCTGTTCATGATCTTGCTCGACTCGACGATCGTGTCGGTCGCCAATCCCGCCATCAAGATCGCTTTCGGTGCCGACTACTCGGCGACGGTGTGGGTCACCAGCGCCTACCTGTTGGGCTACGCGGTGCCACTGCTGACCACCGGGCGACTCGGAGATCAGTTCGGCCCGAGGTCCATGTATTTGGCAGGACTGGTCGTCTTCACCGCCGCCTCGCTGTGGTGCGGGCTGGCCGGATCGATCGGCTGGCTGATCACGGCGCGAGTGGTGCAGGGGCTCGGTGCGGCGATGCTGACCCCGCAGACACTCACGGTGGTGCAACGGGTGTTCCCACCGCAGCGGCGCGGGACCGCCATGGGGGTGTGGGGTGCGGTCGCCGGAATCGCGACGCTGGTCGGCCCGGTCGCCGGCGGCCTGTTGGTCGACGGGTGGGGTTGGCAGTGGATCTTCTACGTCAACGTCCCGGTGGGAGTGTTGGGAATCATCCTGGGCGCCATCTATATCCCGTGCATGCCGACGCACCCGCATCGACTGGATCTCCTAGGTATCGCGCTCTCCGCCACGGGCATGTTCGCGTTCGTCTTCGCATTGCAGGAAGGGGAGAGCTTCCACTGGGCGCCGGGGATATGGGGCATGATGGCGGCCGGTCTGGCGGCCCTGGGCGTGTTCGTGTGGTGGCAGTCGGCGAATCGGGGTGAACCGCTGATTCCGCTGCGGCTGTTCGTGGACCGCAACTTCTCGCTCGCCGGTGTGAGCATCGCGTCGATGAGTTTTTGTGTGATCTCCACCGGTTTACCCATGATGTTCTATACACAATTGGCACTGGGGTTTTCACCGACCAAGGCGGCGCTGACGCAGGCCCCGACGGCGATCGTGAGCGCGATCTTGGCGCCGGTGTCCGGCTGGCTAGTCGACAGGGTGCGTCCATCGGTGTTGATCGGCGGCGGCATCGCGTCGATGATCACCTCGACGTTGTGGTGGACGGCGATGATGCGGCCGGAAACTCAGATGTGGCAGCTCTTGCTGCCCGCAGCGGGTATCGGTGCGGCCATGGCTTGCATCTGGGGGCCCTTGGCCACCACCGCTACGCGGAACCTGCCTTCCGCGGTGGCCGGTGCCGGGTCTGGCGTCTACAACACGCTGCGCCAGGTCGGAGGAGTGGTGGGCAGCTCGGCGATGGGCGCGTTGATGACGGCGCGGCTGGCTTCGAACATGTCCGCAATGCCATCCTCTTCGGTCGATTCCGCGTCAGATGGGGTGCTGCCGCCCGGGTTGCGCGCCCCGTTCTCGGCGGCGATGTCCCAGTCGATGCTGCTGGGTGTGGCCGCGTTGGCGATCGGTTTGGTGGCGGCACTTTTCATGCGGCCGACCGGTTCACAGGTACGTGCCGTGTCCCTCGATCACGCTGGCGCCGTCGAAGATTAGGACCTCGTTGACGAGGCCGCCCTTGTGGTTCCGGTAGTTGATGACGACAGCCCCTGCGCCCACGTAGGTGCCGACGGGCTCGAAATGCAGATCCGGGTTGCGGGTGAGGGCTTCGGCCCAGTAGTCGCGGATCGCCTTCTTGCCCCGAAAGATGCCCCCGGTCTCCGGCGCTATCTCGGCGCCATAGGCAGAGGTAAAGATCGCGTCCTCGTGGAAATGCGCCAGCACCGCCTCGATATCGTGTGCGTTCCACGCCGCGTACCACTCCCGGCTGAACTTCTCGGGGTCAATGGTGAGCGTCATGACTCTCGCCCGGCAGCACCGTTTCCCTCCGGACTGCGCCCGAACAACACCGCGGGGTTCAGGAACCCGGTGGGATCGAAAGCCTCCTTGACAGCCCGCATGGCGGCGATGTCGCCGGGGGTACGGGCCATGCTGAGGTAGTCGCGTTTGATTGTCCCGACTCCGTGCTCTGAGCTGACATTGCCGCCCAGCTCGGCGATGAGCGTCATCATAGGCTGATACAACGCGGTGGAGTCGGGGCAGCGCAACACATTTAAGTGCAGGTTACCTTCTCCGACATGACCGAACAAGACAGGTATCGCATCGGGGACCTTCTCCGCGATCAGTGCGGTGGCACGTCGTTCGAACTCGCCGATGTGTGTCAGCGGCAGTGCTACATCGAATTTCAGCGGTGGGCCGTAGGTTCCCAGCGCTTCGGCGATGGATTCGCGCACCTGCCAAAGGCGTTCACGGGAGTTGGCATCCAAACCGACGGCCGCACGCTCGGCCGCACCGGCGGCGTCGAGAGCTTCGGCTAGATCTTCGGTGGGGTCGCTATCGCGGGCGAGTTCGATGAGCAGCAGCCATGGATTGTCCACGGGGCTCGGAATGCCCAACCTGGCGTCCATGAGCTCGAGTGCGGCAATTCCGCTGAGATCACGGAAGATCCGGCTTGCCTCCACCAGCTGATCCAGTTGGTCGAACCCGGTGATCGCCGCGACGCTGTGTTTCGGGACCGGATGCAGGCGCAGTTCGAGCGCGGTGATGACGCCGAGGGTGCCCTCGGCGCCGACAAACAGGCTGGTGAGGTCGTAGCCCGTGTTGTCGGCACGAACATCACTATGGCGCTGCATGATTGATCCGTCGGGGAGGGCGACCTGCACGCCGATGACCTGCTCGCGCATGTTGCCGTAACGCACCGTGCGCAGGCCGCCGGCGTTGGTGGATGCCATGCCACCCAGAGTGGCCGAGTCGCGTGAGCCGATGTCGACGCCGAATTGCAGGTTCTCCTTGGCGGCGGCTTGTTGCAGTGCTGCCAGGGTTACACCTGATCCGGCGCGGATCCGGCGGTCGACGGTGTCGATGGCGCCGATCTCGGTGAGCCGCTCGGTGGATAGCAACACGTCTTGATGCTCGGGAACGGTCCCGGCGACCATCGACGTGCGGCCGCCCTGGGTGGTAACGGGCTGGCCGTGCGCCTTGCAAGCCTTCAGGATTGCGCCGACTTCCTCGGCGGAGCCGGGGCGGGTCAGGATGCTCGCGGTACCGCGGTAGCGGCCGGTGTGGTCGATCGTACGGCCGGCCAGCACGTCGGTATCGGTGCTGACGTACCGATCGCCGACTATCTGGACGAGGTCATCCACAAGCAAAGACATGGACCTCAGTGTGGCACGGCGTCATTGGTCCGGTCTGGACTTAGAGCCAAGAACGCCCCGAGCTCGACAAGCCCGTCGGGGGTGGCCGGCAGATATTCGGTCAGTGCCGGCGACCTTACGATCACCGCCTGGAACTTCGCTCGGCTGATCGCCACGTTCAGCCGGTTCCTGTTCAGCAGGAACGACATACCGCGCGGCACGTCATCGACGGCCGAGGCGGTCATCGACACGAACACAACCGGCGCCTGGCGCCCCTGGAACTTGTCCACGGTCCCCACCAGCACCTCGCCTAATCCGGCAGCGGCCAGCGCGGCCCGCAACGCCAACACCTGCGCGTTGTACGGAGCCACCACCAGCACGTCGGACTGCGCCAGCGGCCGTGTGCCGGATTCGTCGGTCCAGTCCGACCCGATCAGTCCTGCGATTTCTGTAGCGATCGCCTCGGCCTCCTGTGGACTGCTGGTCGCGTTCCCCTCATGGTCGACCAGCAGCGTCCGTACTCCAGGATCATGTCCGGCCAAGGTGCGTGCCGGCGCCGCGGACTCAAGTTCACCGTCGTAGGAAAGCTCCGAAACCCGTTGACATAGAGCGGGATGCATCCGGTACGAGCGCTCCAGGAAGTACCCGCGGTCGACGGGCAGCGCACCATGACCTTCCACGAGCCAACCCAGCGCGGAGGTGTCCACCGGTTCCGGATGCACACCCTGCGACACTTGCGGCAGCTGCTGCGGATCGCCGAGCAGCAGCAGGTTCTGCGCTCCCCGTGCCACCGCAAGCGTATTCGCCAGGCTGAACTGGCCGGCCTCATCAATGACCAGCAGGCGTAGTACGCCATCGGAGACACGGGTGGTGTTCGCGAAATCCCATGCGGTGCCTCCGATGACCGCGCCTTCGCTGGCGTGGGATGCGATGAAGCCCGCGTAGTCGCTATCCCGAATCTGAGTCCACGCGGCATCACCGCTGTATGGCGATGCTTTCTTCGCGACTCGCTCGGGCGGTACCCCCGCAGCGACGACCTGGTCCAGGAGATGTTCCACGACGGCATGAGACTGGGCCACCACGCCAACAAGCCAGCCCTCCCGCGTCACCAGCTCGGCGATGACGCGTGCCGCGGTGAAGGTCTTGCCGGTCCCCGGCGGGCCATGTACGGCCAGGTATGACGAGTCCAGATTGCGCAAGGCGGAGGTGATGGCTCCCGCATACCCGTCGTCACCTACTGACGGCAGCGGCCCGCCACGGGGGTTGCGGCGCAACAGAATATCAAGGGATGCGGTATGGGGAAGCTCGGGGAGACGGTGGGCAACGCCCAGGGCGACTTGCTCGATCGCGGCTTCCAATGCCTTGGTCATCACCGGCGCGCCCGGTGCAAGAGCCATCGGCATCGCGGAGAACACCTCGCCGTTCTTCGGGGTGAGCTCCTGGATCGTCACCTCTACGGGGACGCCGCCGGATTCGGTGACCTCCACCACCGTCGCCGATCCAGATGCCCGCCGATCGGGGTCCCCGTCGCCGAGCCCCGTCGGTGCCGGCGGTTCATAGAGCGCGTAGACGCTGTCGTCGAGGACTCCCCCGGCGAGGTCGCCCGTCAGTTTCACATGTCGTCGGAGCTTGCGCTGACTTCCAGATTTATGCCAGTCCTCGACCAACTGGGCGCCCTCGACGATGAAAACCCCAGCGGTATCCGCCCATTCGTCGACGGGGTTGTTCAGTCTGTCGAAGTGGCTCCACCAGAATGGTTTTCGCTCTCGAGTGTGATATCCGCGTGCTGCCGACACCATGGCCGCCGCGGTTTGTTCGGCGCTCCGATCGGCCGGACCGGCATCTCCCACGAATGCCGCCAGCGCCATGCCAATCCCATCGGGCTCCGGCTCCTCCTTGTCGCTGACAGCGGCCGAAGAGGATAGGTGGGTAATGCCGTGCTCAAAAGCCCGCATCAGCAGCCAATCCCGGAGCTTGCGCGTCGAAGCGCAGTCGTAACGGTTGTACTCGGCGATGGAGTCCAGTACTTCCTGCGCCGCCGGGTCAGCGCTATCGCGCAGTGCGCAATAGCGCGCGTATTCGTTGATAGAATCCACCGCAGTCGTGACGTCCCCGGAGCGCTTTCCGGATTCGATAAACAGCGGCTCCAATGCCTTGAGCCCGTAACCACTGGAGCCGGATCGAATGCTCTTGCGCACCACGGGATAGAGGTCGACCAGTACGTTGTCGCGCAAGAGCTCGTCGATCTGTTCCTCGCCGACACCGTACCGGCCGGCAAGGCGCAGCAGTGCGGTCTTTTCGTACGCCGCGTAGTGGTAGACGTGCATCCCCGGATAACGGCGGCGGCGTTTGGCCACCAGATCCAGGAAGGTGATCAAGGCCTTTCGTTCGCTGTGGCGATCATGAGCCCAAATCGGCCGGAATTTCTCCTTGCCGGACCGGTCATACTCGAGCACGCCGAACAGGTACTCCAGCCCCCACTGCACCCCGTCCTCGGTCCACAACGGATCGCCCTCGAAGTCGAAAAAGATGTCTCCGGGATTGGGGGCGGGCATTGTGCCCAGCGGAATCGGATCGGTAACCTCGAACTGTGGTGTGCCACTGTCTCGTTGGCGAACCTGTAACTCGGCCTGCGCCATCAATTGTTGCAGGCTGCGCGCCGACATGTCGGCGACGGTGCCGGGGCCCGCGGCAAGCTCCGCGACGGTGCTCACCCCGGCGTCCAGCAGTGCAGCCCGCTGACTGATCCGCATGCCCGCGACAAGTAGCAAGTCATCGGTGCGTTCGACCTCCGGCTCACACACGGGACAGCGGAAGCAGGCGCGGACGTGCTCATCGGACCACTGCACCGGAACGCCGCCTGCCCGATGGCGATCAAGCAAGCCCTGCAATTGGATTCGTCGCTGCCGATACACGCCGACCAGATCGGCCACGGGATAGTCAACGGCCGAACGGTCGCCCAGGATCAGCCGCACTTCCGGGGACACCGGCACACCTGTTGTCATCAGGCTGTCGGCGTATGCCGCCAACTGCAGCAGGGCCGTCACCTTGGCGCTGCGGGCCAGTTTGGTGTCACAGACGCGGTAGGTCTGTTCCTCCCGGACCACGAAGTCCGCGAAACCGAGGAACCGACCGTCGAACATCGCGGCCTGGTACACCACCGGGAGCCCGTCCTCGAAGGCCCGTTTCGTAGCAGCGGCGACCGCATGGAGTCCGTCGAGCGTGAAGGTGGGGGGAAAGGGAATGCTGGCGACCCCGGAACCGAAGCGCTTCAGCAGCTCGGCTAGGTGGTGAGCCTCATGGGCATCCCCCAAAGTCGCGGTGCGCGCCAGGAGTTCATCATCACGAGGGGGAGCCGGTCCCCATCCGAGCTTGGCGTCGAAGGCCCGCAACAGGGCGTATTCACAGCGGGCGGCGGAGGCAAGATCCGAAGCGCTGTAGACGACCCGGTCGTCGAGGACGAACACCCGATCACTGTAGGTGCTCGCACCGACGAAGATGCCCTACTGCGTTGCCTGTTGCACCTTTTCCACGCCAGATCCGTTCCAGCGGAACGACACCACACTCTCCAGGCCGGGGATGCCGTTGGAGAAGTTGAGCACCACGGTGTCCAAGGTGCTCGCCGATAGATCGATGGCGTTGTATCCATACGTGTCAGGGACGCCATGCGAGATCACACCACCCAGGTGGAAGAACACGGCGCGGGTAGGGGGCGCGGGCTCATGCGTATCTGCGGCGACGATGACCGCCGAGAGGGGAGCGCACTTGTTGTAGTTGCCTGCCACTGGCACCGGATTCCACGTGGCCTCGCTATTGGGGCCGGGGGGTAGGAGTGCGACGGCGGCCGCGACGGCCGGATCCTTCAGATTGATCGCGCAGTCGTCTTGAGTCGAAGGCGGGGGTTTGGGCTTGGTCGCGGAACCCGCCGGTCCGGGAGGTGGCGAGGGGGATGTGATGGTGTTGGCCGGTGTCTTGGACACCGTGCTGTCGCCGCCGGTGCAGGCTGAGGCGAGCACGATCACAGCCGGCAGCACAGTCAGCGCGCCCACCAAATCCATCCTTCGCACGGCCCCGCACACTACCGACATTTACCAAAGATGCGCTGGAGGCGGGAGTTGAGCGCGGTAGCGCCTAGACTTCTTGACGCCATGACCTCTACAGATATCCCCACGCCCGACACCGGCGATTCGACTGCACCACGCGCGGATGACGCCGTCACCTTCGCGGACCTACAGATTGCCCCCGAGGTGCTGCGTGCGGTGTCCGACGTGGGGTATGAAACACCCTCGGCGATCCAGGCGGCCACCATCCCGCCGCTGCTTGCAGGCTCGGACGTCGTGGGACTGGCGCAGACCGGTACCGGGAAGACGGCGGCGTTCGCCATCCCCATTCTCTCGAAGATCGACCTGACCTCGAAGAACACTCAGGCGCTGGTGCTTGCGCCCACGCGTGAGCTGGCCTTGCAGGTTGCCGAGGCATTCGGCCGATACGGGGCACATATGCCCCGGCTGAACGTGCTGCCCATTTACGGTGGCCAGTCGTATGTGGTCCAGCTGTCGGGTCTCAAGAGGGGCGCCCATGTAGTGGTCGGCACGCCCGGGCGTGTCATCGATCACTTGGAGCGCGGCACGCTTGACCTGTCGCACCTGGACTACCTGGTGCTGGACGAGGCCGACGAGATGCTCACCATGGGCTTCGCCGAGGATGTCGAACGCATCCTGGCCGACACCCCCGAGTACAAGCAGGTGGCCCTGTTCTCAGCCACCATGCCCGCGACCATCCGGCGGCTGACCAAGAAGTATCTGCATGATCCGGTGGAGATCAAGGTCGAGGCGAAGACCTCGACTGCCGAGAACATCAGGCAGCGCTTTATCCAGGTAGCCGGGCAGCGCAAGATGGACGCCCTTACCCGGATCCTCGAGGTCGAGACCTTCGAGGCGATGATCGTGTTCGTCAGGACTAAACAGGCCACCGAGGAGGTGGCCGACAAGCTCAAGGCGCGCGGGTTCGCGGCGGCGGCGATCAACGGCGATATCAACCAGTCGCAGCGCGAGCGCACCATCAACGGGCTGAAGAGCGGTGCCATCGACATTCTCGTTGCCACCGATGTCGCCGCGCGTGGCCTGGACGTCGAGCGCATCTCCCATGTGCTCAACTACGACATTCCGCACGACACCGAGTCGTATGTGCACCGCATCGGCCGCACCGGTCGCGCGGGCCGCTCGGGTACGGCGGTGTTGTTCGTCTCTCCACGGGAACGGCACCTGCTCAAGGCCATCGAGAAGGCCACCGGGGCCAAGCTTGTCGAGGAGGCGCTGCCCTCGGTTGACGATGTCAACGCCCAGCGGGTGACGAAGTTCCGCGATGCCATCACGGCCGCGCTCTCGGCACCGGAGGTCGAGCTCTTCCGTCGGCTCGTCGAGGACTACGAACGCGATAACGACGTGCCGGTGGCCGATATCGCCGCGGCGTTGGCTGTGTTGTCGCGCGACGGCGAGCAGTTCCTGCTCAAGCCCGATCCGCCCCGTGACCCGCGCCAGGAGCGCGGGGAGCGCCCCGAGCGCGGGCCCCGCGAGGCACGTCCAGGAACTCCTGGGCTGGCAACGTACCGCATCGCCGTCGGCAAGCGGCACAAGGTGATGCCCGGCGCCATCGTGGGTGCGATAGCCAACGAAGGCGGTTTGCACCGCAGCGACTTCGGTCACATTACGATTCGGCCTGACCACTCACTTGTCGAGTTGCCCGCCAAGATGTCGCCCAAGACGCTGAAGGCTCTGGAAAGCACCCGGATCTCCGGTGTGCTCATCGAGCTGCGCCTCGCAGGCGGGGCCGACGCTGCGCGTCCCGCCCGTAAGTTCACGGATCGCAAGCGCCCAGACGATAGGTACACGGACCACAAACGGTCGGAGGCGAAGCGTCCCAAGCGGTCCCCCAAGAAACCATGACGGCGGTCCCCGCGACTGACAGTGCTCCCGTCGTCCATGGTCCTGGACGCGTTGCTGCGCTCACGGGTATCCGGGCGGTGGCGGCGACCCTCGTGGTGGCCACCCATGCGGCTTACAGCACGGGGAACTATGTCGTTGACGGTGTTTCCCCGTGGCGTGCCTATCTGCACCTGATGCAGGCCCGTTTGGAGGTCGGTGTACCGATCTTCTTTGTGTTGTCGGGTTTTCTGCTGTTCCTGCCGTGGGTGCGGGCGGCCGCCGACGGTACCGCCTCACCCTCGGTGAGACGCTATGCCTGGCACAGGTTTCGGCGCATCATGCCGGCCTACTGGATTCTCGTGGCCATCGCGTACATCTGGTATCACATCCGGGACCAGTATCCGAACCCCGGACACACCTGGTTGGGCTTGCTTCGAAACCTCACGCTCACCCAGATCTACACCTCTAACTATGGATATCGCTATATCCACCAAGGCATGACGCAGATCTGGAGCCTCGCCGTCGAAGCGGCGTTCTATGTCGCATTGCCGTTCTTGGCATGGCTGTTGATCAAGAAACTCTGTGGGGGACAGTGGCGTCCGGTGCGCCTGCTGGCCGGTTTGGGCGGCCTGGTGCTGGTGACTCCGGGGTGGATGACCTTGGTGTACACCGTCAGTGCCTTGCCCGACGGAGCGAAACTGTGGCTTCCGGCCTACCTGTCGTGGTTCGTGGGCGGCATGATTTTGTCCGTTCTGGCCGTCATGGGCGTGCGCTGCTATGCCTTGGTGACGGTGCCGCTCGCGATCATCTGCTACCTCATCGTGTCTACGCGGATAGCCGGAGACCCGACCACCTCGCCGTGGGCGCTGCCGCAAGCGCTGACGAAATCCATCTTCTACGTCGTGATCGCGACGTTGTTGGTCGCGCCCGCCGGGTTGGGTGACACCGGCTGGTATGTCAGGTTTCTCGCATCGCGGCCCATGGTGTGGCTGGGTGAGATCTCCTACGAGCTGTTCCTCATCCACATGATCCTGATGGAGATCGTGATGGTTGACCTCCTGCACTACCACGTCTACACCGGGTCGGTGGTGATCGTGTTCCTGGTGACGATGGTGGTCAGCGTGCCTGCGTCGTGGCTGATCCACCGGGCTGCGCAGATGCTGCTGGCGTGGGGTTCACGTCTACGGACATCATGGGCGCAACGAACTCAGTGATGAGAGTGCGCTCGTCCTCGGGGTTGTCCTCGGGGTGGGAAAGCAGCGAGATAATCACCCGGACATACCATTTAGCTCGCAGGTGAGATTCTGAATCCGCTACTGTGCCGTTGACAAACGCCGACACCATGGCGTTCAGCACCTCGGAATGCAAGGCCAGTGAACCGCCGACATATTCGCCGGGGCGGAACCAGGCCGATAGGGCCGGGTTATCACGGACCAAGCCGAGGCTGATGAGCACGGCGCTGACTAGACGCTCTGTCGGATCGTCAATGTCGGCGACCGCTGCGGTGACCTGCCCGGTGATGGCTCTGGCCTCGCGGTGCACATACGCGATGTGCAGTGCCTCGCGATTCTCGAAGTACCGGTACAGGGTCGCCCGGGAACAGCCGGCGGCCTTGGCGATCTCGTTCATGCCGACGGCGGCGACGCCGTCACGCACGAACAGCTCGGCGGCCGCGTCGAGAATTTTCTCGGCGGCCACCGATGTCCTCGTGTCGGCCAACCAGCTCATGCTGGTTCACGCTCTTTGCGCAAGCGGCTCATCGCAAGATCATCGCACGCGGATGGGTACCGTCAGGGGCCTTCGCACATACGAGCCGCCTGCCCAGGTGACCCCGTCGAGGTCGACCTCGAAATCCGGTATGCGGGTGAGCAGTTCCTCAAGAGCTACCCGTGACTGCATACGAGCCGCGGCGGCTCCCAGACAGTGGTGATTCCCGTGGCTGAAGGTGAGGATGTTGCGTGGCTTTCGGAGCACATCCAATTCGCCTGCATCATCGCCGTACTCGCGCTCGTCCCGGTTGGCGCTGCCATAGAGCAGTAGCGCACGCCGCCCCGCCGGAATGGTGGTGTCGCCGAAGGTAACGTCGCGAGTCGCGGTTCGCGCCAGACCCTGCACCGGAGACGTCAAGCGCAGAAATTCCTCCACTGCTCCCGGGATGAGTGAGGGATCGTCTATCAGTTTCTGGCGTTGATCGGGATTCTGGTGCAGCAGTTGTATTGCGCCGCCGAGCATTCCGGTGGTCGTGTCGTTGCCGCCGGTCACCATGGTGAATGCGAATCCGAGGATTTGGAGTGTTCCACTGATATCGCCGTCGGCTCCCACTCCGGCGGCAACGAGGTGCGACACGGTGTCGTCCTCGGGTTCGGCGCGCCGCCGCTCGATGAGTCCGGTGAAGTACATCATCAGTTCACCGATGGTCTGAGCGACCTCGCCCTGCATGGTCTCGATGTCGATCGCACCGCCGGCTGCTGCCGCGACGATGCCGTCGGTCCAGATGTCGAACTGTGCGCGGTCCTCTTCGGGCACCCCGAGATAGTGCGCGACGACCATCGAGGGCAGGGGCTTGAACAGCTCGACGACGATATCGCCCTCGCCGCGTTCCTTGAGGCGCTCAAGGCGCTCCACCACGAACTCGCGCACCTTCGGCTCCACGGCGGTGACCTGTCGCGGTGTGAACCCACGGGAGACGAGCTTGCGGAAGTCGGTATGCGTGGGCGGGTCCTGCATGACCATGGGCGGGTTGTCGCCCATGCCGGTCTTCTCCAGATCGCCGTACATGACGGTGAGACCCCGAGCCGAAGAGAACGCTTCCCAGTCACGAGCCGCTTCGTAGACGTCAGCATGCCGGGTGAGCACGTAATAGTCGTCGGTTGGCGTGTGCTCGGGCACCACATGGTGCACCGGGTCGTGATCACGCAGCGCCGTGTACATGGGCCAGGGATTGGTCCAGTTGTCCGCGGCTCCGGGAGCGTAACGCGGCGCAACCGCATGAGACACATCGAGTGACATGTCTTATGTGTAAGGCATGTCACCTAATGTGTCAACATCCAGGGACGAACTAGATCAGTGTGCCGGGGTTGAGGATGCCCTCGGGGTCAAGTGCCTGCTTGATTCGGCGGTTGACCTCCAGCACCTCCGGGCCGACCTGGCCGCCCAGCCATGGCTTTTTGAGCCGCCCCACGCCGTGCTCGCCGGTGATGGTGCCTCCCAGTGAGATCGCCAAGCCCATGATCTCGCCGAATGCGGCATGGGCACGCTGCGATTCGTCGGGGTCGTTGGGGTCGTGCACGATCAGCGGATGGGTGTTGCCGTCACCAGCGTGTGCGATTACCGAGATGAGCAACCGGTGTTGTGCGGCAATGGCTTCCACGCCCTTCACCAGTTCGGCCAGCTTTGGCAGCGGGACGCCCACGTCTTCGAGCAGCAAGGTGCCCTTTGCCTCCACGGCCGGAATGGCGAACCGTCGTGCCGCGACGAACGCCTCGCCCTCTTCCTGGTCATCGGTGGAAAAGACCTCGGCGGCATGGTGATCGGTGAAGATCTGCGTGATGAGCTCGGCATCCTCCGCGGAGGTTTTCCCGCGTTCATCGGAGCGGGCGACGAGCATGGCGGCGGCCTCGCGGTCCAGTCCCATTCTCAGTTTGTCCTCGATCGCGTTGATCGCCACCGAGTCCATGAACTCCAGCATGGAGGGCCGGATCAGCGCGGTGATCGCGAGCACCGCGTCGGCGGCCTCGGTCACCGAATTGAATGTCGCCACCACGGTGCACGGCGGCGGTTGCGGGGGCAGTAGCCGCAGAGTGGCCTCGGTAATCACGCCGAGTGTGCCCTCGCTGCCGACAAACAGCTTCGTAAGACTCAGTCCAGCAACATCTTTCAGGCGGGGCCCACCCAGTCGCAGGATCGTGCCGTCGGCTAGGACGATGTGCATACCCAGCACGTAATCGGTGGTGACTCCGTACTTGACACAACACAGTCCGCCGGCGTTGGTCGCGATGTTGCCGCCGATGCTGCAGATCTCGAAGGATGATGGATCCGGCGGGTACCACAGGCCATGTTCGGCAGCAGTGGCCTTGACTTCTGCGTTGAGAGCGCCGGGCTGGGCGATCGCCACACGGGTGGTGGTGTCGATGGAGATGGCGCGCATCCGCTCGGTCGACAACACGATGGCGCCGTCCTGGGCGGTGGAACCACCGGATAACCCGGTTCCCGCACCGCGGGGAACGACGGGGATGTGATGCGCGCTGGCCCATTTCAGGGTCGCGGAAACCTGTTCCGTGCTGCTGGGACGTACTACCGCGAGAGGCGTTCCGGCGTCTGGATCGAAGGCGCGGTCCTGTCGATAGGAGGCGGTGATATCGGGGTCGGTGATGACCGCACCCTCGCCGAGGGTCGTCGCGAGCTCGTGGAGGGCGGTCTGGCTCATATCATCCGTGCTGTCGCGCCGGCGTCGATCGGCAGCACCGTGCCGGTGATGTGTGAGCTGGCCTCGTGGGCCAGGAACAACACGGCACGGGTGACCTCCTCAGGCTTGAGGAAGGGTGCGTACTGCAGGTGCAGCGAAGCGAAGACGGCTTCGACATCCTTGAGTGTGGGCTTCTCCAGGTCAGGCCGCATGGTGCCGAATACGAAATCATTTTGGGTCATGGGAGTTTCGATATTGCCCGGTGCGACGGCGTTGACGGTGATGCCGTAGCCGACGAGGTCATGTGCGGCGACCTTCGTCAGCCCGATGACACCCCACTTGGACGAGACGTAGGACGCCTGAGCCCATGTCGCGCTGTGCCCGAGCATTGAGGAGACCGTGATGATGCGGCCGTAGTTTCGCTTGATCATGCCGGGCGCCACGGCCGCGATGGTGTTGAAGGTGCCGGTGAGATTCGTGCCGATGACCTCGTCCCACTGAGCGGAGTCAACCTCGGGCAGCAGCGCGATGGTGCTGATACCGGCATTGGTGATGGCGATGTCGATTCCGCCGAGTGAGTCCTCGGCTTCGGCGACAAACGATTCCAGTGCGGCGCGATCCTTCACGTCGACCTTGGCCGAGATGCACTGGCGTCCGGTCTTTTCAACCATGGCGACCGTCTCGGCGAGGTCATCCTCGGTAGCCAGCGGGTACCCGACGACATCGCTGTTCTCACAGCGATCACAGATCGCGATGTCGGCGCCCGCCTCGGCGAGCGCCAGGGCGTGTGAACGACCCATGCCGCGTGCGCCGCCGGTGATCAGTGCAATTCTTCCCTCGAAGTCAGCCACGGAGCCGACCCTACCGAGTTGGATCCTTGTGGGGCTGCTGTTCCTCGCGGTCCAACTCTCGTAAGACGGGCATCCGAGTGCTGGCGACGGCGATCAGGAGCATCGGTACGCCGATGATCGTCAGGGTCGAGGCGACGCCAAACTTGTCGGCGATGGGGCCGGCGAGCATGAACCCGAGCGGCCCGGCGCAATATGCCGTGGACGTCATGACGCCCACCACCCGCCCGCGCAAGTGCTCGGGGGAGTGGGTCTGCATGACGTAGTTGGTGATCGGCGCCACTGGTCCGTAGATGAAGCCCAGGCATGCTCCGAGCACCAGCAGCACCGCGATGGGTGGCAGGAACGACATGCCCAGCGTGGTGATGCCGGCGGTGAAGGTGGCACACAGCATGATGGTGCGGCGTTGGACGTGGCGCACCATGGTGGCGTACCCGAGAGCGCCGAGCAGCCCGCCGGCGGAGATGGCCATGAGTATCCAGCCGAGCTTGTGGGGTGTCCCGGCATCACTGAAGTGCTTGGGCAGCAGCACACTTTCGATCGGCAGATAGAGCGCTGTGATGGCCATGTCGATAAGCGCCAAGGTGCGCAGGATCTTGACGTTCCAGACGAATTTCAATCCCTCGACCACACCGCTGATGACGCCGGTGGGCTTGGTTTCGGCGGCCGGTTTCCCGCTACCCTCGACCTTGAGGAAGGCGATTGCCGCGACGGACACGACGAAGGTCGATGCGGTGGCCCACATGGTGTTGACGCCGCCGATGGAGGCGATCAGCAGACCGCCCACACCGGGACCCACGATGTACGCGACGTTGAACACCGCCTCGTACATGCTGTTCATCCGGTCGAGCGACCAGCCGGCAGCTTTCGCGGCGGCGGGCAGCATCGATTCACGTGCGGTGATTCCCGCGGGGTCGAAGATGGCGCCGACTGCGGCGAGAGCCGCGAGCAGCGGCACGCTGAGCCCGGTCGTCATGGCCAGAATCGGTATGGCCGAAACGGATAACAGCGAAAGGACGTCGGAGATGATCGACATCTTGCGGCGTCCGAAGAAGTCGACCGCGGTTCCGGAAATCAGGGTGGAGAAGACCAGCGGCAGGGTTCCGGCGGCGGCAACGATCGCGGCATCCGCGGCAGAGCCGGTGCGCTGCAGAACCAGCCAGGGGAGCGCGACGATCGACACACCGTTGCCGATGGCGGCCACAACAGATGCGAAGAGCAACAAGAATACCGGCCGGCGATTCACCTGATCAATTGTCGGCGAATCCGCCTTCGGAGTGGACATGTCGCCAAAAACGTAGCAGCGTGCCGCGTGGGTGGTCGAGCGATTTTTTGCTAGTTGGCGGCCACTGCCTGGCGGATGATGCGGGCGGTGCCTTCCAGGTCGGGATCTCGACGAATCATGAATCCCTTTGCGAAAGCAAGTTTGTCGCCTCCGCGTCGTGGCACCACGTGCAGGTGCGCGTGCATGACGGTCTGGAACGCGACGCGGCCGTCGTTGAGGGCCAGGTTGGTGCCGTCGCTCTGCAGTTCCGAATCTCGCATGGCATTGGCGATGCGCTGGCCGACGATCATGATGGCGGCGGCGTCATCGGGCTTCAGATCTGTGAGGTCCTGTGCGTGGGCCTTCGGGATCACCAGTGTGTGCCCGCGGGTTATGGGGCGGATGTCGAGGAAGGCGAGAGTCGTCTCGTCCTCGTACACGCGGAAGGATGGCGACTCACCGGCGACAATGGCGCAGAAGACACACGACATGAGCACACCGTAGCTGGTCCGCGGTGAATTCACTTCTGTCACAGCTGTTTCAGGGTGCGGCTACGTGTCGGTGGGCGTGGTTAGCATTCGAACATGAGTTCGATGGGGGTGTTGGGGGCGGCGGTTGATGCCTTCTGCGCTGAGCCGATCCAGGAGCTGACCGCCGCCCATGCCTTGACGGTGCTGGCCCGTGTGGAGGTGGTGCAGCGTCGGTTGTCTGCCCATGGGCTGGGGCTGGTTCCCAAGGTGATGTCGCAGGCCTCGCCGGTCGAGCTCGGCGGCACCTCGTTCCCGGATGTGATTGCGCGGCGGTTGCATATCGGTAAGGGGGCGGCGCGGCGCCGGATTGGCGATGCCCAGCAGTTGGCGCCGCGGCAGGCGTTGACCGGCCAGGTGCTGGCACCGCAACTGCCGAATGTGGCCGCCGCGCTATGTCGCGGCGAGGTGGGCGAGGAGCATGTGCGGATCATTCGTGGCTTCTTTGATCGGCTGCCGGTCGTGGTGGATGCCCCGACCCGCGAAGCCGCCGAGAGGCAGTTGGCCCTGATGGCCGTCCGGTTTCGGCCCGAGGCGCTGCGGGTGGGCGCCGACAGGATGATGGCCTTGTTGAATCCGGATGGTGAGTTCTCCGATATCGACCGCGCCCGCCGCCGAGGCATATCCATCGGGCAGCACGGTTTTGATGGCATGTCGGCGATCAGTGGGCTGTTGGATCCGGAGACGCGTGCGTATCTGGATGCGGTGCTGGCCAAACTCGCGCCCCCGGCATGTGCAACCCCGCCGATCAATCACCGATGGTGGACGGCGAACCCAGCCCGGAGGCCGCCGAACACGACCACCGCACCAGTGCCCAGCGCAACCATGACGCGCTACGCGCCTGCCTGCGCGTCACCCTGGCCTCCGGGCAGCTCGGCGCGCACCACGGTTTACCGGTCACCGTCGTGGTCACCACCACCCTCACAGAACTCGAAGACACCGCCGGAATCGCGATCACCGGCGCCGGCACGAGGCTGCCGATGCGCGACCTGATCCGCATGGCCACCCACGCCCACCACTACCTGAGCATCTTCAACGACGATGGCCGACCGTTGTTTCTGGGCCGCACCAAACGCATCGCGTCAGCCGATCAGCGCATCGTGCTGCACGCCCAAGACCGCGGCTGCACCCACCCCGGCTGCACTGTGCCCGGATACCTGTGCGAGGTCCACCACCTCCACGAATGGGCCCAAGGCGGCCCCACCGACATCGACAACCTCACCTTCGCCTGCGCACCCCACCACCGCCTCCTCAACCACGGCTGGACCACCCGAAAACACCCCAACGGCACCACCGAATCGATACCCCCACCACAGTTTCAACTGGACTGCCCAATCCGGGGCGTCGACTCAGTGCACACGCCCCGCTGACCTGGCATGCTGGTGATATGGCTGGTAAGGAAATCGACAAGCAGCGGGCAAATGCCGCGCTGGCGGTGATCCGTCAGCACCCGGGGATGGCGCTGTTCTTGGCCGCCCCGGTGCTGGCTGTTCTCGGTGCCGTGTGGTGGATCGCCGGTCTCGGATGGGCACTGGTCCTCGCGGTGGTCATCGTGCTCGCCGGCGGTGCCGCGATCGTCATGCGCCGCAGCTGACGTAGCGGTCGCCGCTCTTACGTTGTTCGCTGTAGGCGAACGCTCTGAATTTTGTAAGCGTGTAATTTTGTAATCATGAAACGAGATGGACAGTCCGACGCCTCCGACGCCGCGGATTGGTTCGCCGGGCGCCTGCCCGACGGCTGG
Source organism: Mycobacterium sp. D16Q14 (assembly GCA_002013415.1). Classification (GTDB taxonomy): domain Bacteria; phylum Actinomycetota; class Actinomycetes; order Mycobacteriales; family Mycobacteriaceae; genus Mycobacterium. The sequence continues at coordinate 161,590 of MAEX01000001.1, read as the reverse complement.
TTCAGTGGTGATCTCGAAGTCGTCGTCGACCGTGAAGAAATCACCGTCATCGGTCGGTTACCTGCCGACGAGGGTGACAACGAGATCGAGGCGCGTGCTGCAGGCCGGGCCTCGCGCTTCCGGGAAGAGACCCGCTCGCACCGAATGCGCATCGCCGACGAGGCGCAGGCTCGCTACGGGCGCAAGGTTTCCTGGGGGGTTGATGTGGGTACCGCCGAAGAGTCGGAGCGAATCCTGTTCACGCACATCGCAGTTCCGGTGATGACGCGGCTGCGGCAGCCCGAACGTCAGGTACTCGACACCCTGGTGGAGGCCGGAGTTGCCCGCTCCCGTGCCGACGCGCTGGCGTGGGCAGTGCGGCTGGTCGGTGAACACGCCGAGGACTGGCTGGACAAGCTGCGCGGTGCCATGACGGAGGTTCGGGACCTACGGACGCAAGGTCCGCAGCTCTAGGCCTGCGTCATCGCGAAGTAGGCGCCGCGGCGCTCCAGCAGTTCCGCGTGGGTGCCGCTCTCGACGACGCTGCCTCCATCCATCACGACAATGCGATCCGCATCGCGAATGGTGGAAAGCCTATGGGCGATAATGAAACTCGTCCGGTCCCGGCGCAGCTCGGCCATAGCTCGCTGGATCCGTAGCTCGGTGCGGGTATCCACCGAACTCGTCGCTTCGTCGAGAATCAGCAGCTGCGGGCGTGCCAGGAATGCGCGGGCGATGGTGATCAACTGCTTCTCTCCGGCGCTGATGTTCTCACCGTCGTCGGCGATCCTGGTGTCGTAGCCGTCGGGAAGTGTCCGCACAAATCGGTCCACGTATGCCGCACGCGCAGCCTCCCGGACCTCGTCGCCCGACGCCTCGGGCCGCCCGTAGGCGATGTTTTCGGCGATAGTGCCGCCGAAAAGCCAGGTGTCCTGCAGTACCATCCCCATCCGAGACCGCAGATCATGTCGGCTCATCGTTGAGATATCAATACCGTCGAGCAGTATTCGGCCGGAGTCGACGTCGTAGAAGCGCATCAGCAGGTTCACCAGGGTGGTCTTTCCGGCCCCGGTCGGCCCGACGATCGCTACCGTTTGCCCCGGTTCGACGCGCAGCGACAGCCCTTCGATCACCGAGTTGCCGGGGGAGTAGCTAAAGCTGATGTCTTCGAACTCGACACCCGGGGTCCCGCCCGGGACCGTCGCCGGAGATGCCGGATCGGGCGTCTCCTCGTCCTCGTCCAGCAGCTCGAAAACCCTTTCGGCGCTGGCGAGTCCGGACTGCAGGGTGTTGTACATCGCCGCGACCTGCGTCAGCGGCTGATTGAACTGGCGCACGTATTGCGTGAACGCCTGGATGCCGCCGAGCGTCAGGTCGCCGGAGGCCACCTTCATGCCGCCCACCACCGCCACTGCCACATAGCTCAGGTTTCCAATGAACGCCGTGGCGGGCGATACCAATCCCGAGAAGAACTGTGCACCAAAGGCGTTGCTGTACACCTTGGCGTTCCGATCGGCGAAGATCGTCTCTGCCTCGGCGCGGTGTCCGTAGGTCTTGACGATGGTGAAACCGCTGTAGGTCTCCTCGATATGTGCGTTGAGTTTCCCGGTGTTGGACCACTGCGCTACGAACAGCTGTTGTGAGCGGCGGGCTATCGCGCGCGTTACCCATAGCGACATGGGCACGGTCGCGAGTGTGATCACTGCCAGCAGCGGCGAAATGCTGAGCATCATGGCAAGTACGGCCACCAGGGTCAGCATTGAGCTCAGCAGTTGGTTGATGCTCATCTGCAGCGACGTCTGGATGTTGTCGACATCGTTGGTCACGCGGCTGAGGATTTCCCCGCGCTGTCGGGAATCAAAGTACGACAAGGGAAGCCGATGCAGTTTGTCTTCTACATCGGCACGCAGCGCCACCACCGTGCGCTGTACGGTGACGTTGAGAAGCCGCGCCTGTACCCATGCCAGTAATCCGGCCGCCAGATACATACCCAAGGCCAGCGCCAACGTCGTCCCCACCGCGTGAAAGTCGACACCTACCCCGGGGGTGACGTTCATGCCGGAAAGCATCTGTGCGAACTGGCCGTCCCCGCGAGCCCGGGCCGCCTCGATGGCCTGTTCCTTGCTGAGCCCGGCGGGCAACTCCCGTCCGATGACCCCGTTGAACAAGAGATCGGTGGCATGCCCCAGGATCCGCGGCCCGATGACCCCGATCGCGATACCGGTCATGGACAGGGTGATCACCACGGCGGTCAGAAAGCGTTGCGGAGCAAGGCGTCTCACCATCCGCACCGCGGTGCCACGGAACTCCCGGGAACGCTCTGCCGGACCTTGCTGCACACCTCTAAAGCCGATCGCCCCAGTCATACCGGCAGCACCGCCTGCGAGTCGCAGATTTCCTGGTACATCCCACAGCGGTCCACCAGCTCGGCGTGGGTGCCCACCGCGGCCACTCGGCCGTCCTCCAGTACCACGATCTGGTCGGCATCGACCACCGTCGAGATCCGTTGTGCCACCACAATCACGGTGGCGTGCGTGGCGACCGCGCGTAGCGTCTCGCGTAATCGCGCATCGGTATGCACATCCAGCGCGGAGAACGCGTCATCGAACAGGTAGACCCCGGGGCGGCGAATCACCGCCCGCGCGATCGCGATGCGCTGACGCTGCCCACCCGAAAAGTTGATGCCGCCTTGCGACACCGGCATCTGCAGCCCCGAGGCGTGGGCGCGCACGAAGTCCGCCGCCTGCGCGACCCGCAACGCATCCCACATCTCATCCTCGGTGGCATCCGACTTGCCGTAGCGCAGGTTGCTTTCCACCGTGCCGGAGAACAAGTAGCCCCGCTGCGGGACCAGACCCATGACCGTCCAAAGGTCCTCGGGGTCGTATCGGCGAACATCGTGACCGCCCACACGTACTGAACCTGCGGTCACATCGTGCAGGCGGGGGATCAAAGACAGCAGCGTGCTCTTGCCGCAGCCTGTCGCGCCGACCACGGCGGTGACCGTCCCTGGTCGCGCCGTGAACGAAAGCCCTTCCAGCACCGCACGCTCGGCCCCGGGATAACGGAACCCGGCATCGGTGAACTCGACGGTCGGGTCGAGTGCGTCCACATGCACCGGATCGGGCGGTGCCGTAATCGATCCCACCGTCTCGAATACCTCGGTGATCCGTTCGGCGCATGCCGAGGCACGCGGCACCATGACGGCCAGCATGGTGAGCATCATCATGGACATGAGGATCTGCAAGAAGTAGGACAAGAAGGCCACCAGCGAGCCCACCTGCATCTGTCCCTGGTCGATCCGCAGCCCGCCGAACCAGATCAGCGCCACACTCGAGGTATTGATGACCAGTGAGGTGGCGGGCAGCATCAGGGCCTGCCATCGTCCGGCGGCCAGCGCCGTGTCGGATACCTCGGCGACCGTGACACTAAATCGTTTGCGCTCCACTGCTTCCCGCGTGAACGCGCGGATGACACGGATGCCGGTCAGTTGTTCTCGCATCACGCGGTTGATGCCGTCGATGAGTCGTTGCATTCGGCGGAAGATCGGCAACATCGAGCGCACGATGTACCAATTGGTCACACCGAGCGTGGGCATGCTCACGATGAGCAGCCAGGACAAGCCCGCATTCTGATGGACCGCCATGGCGATTCCGCCGACGCACATGATCGGTGCCGTCACCAGCATGGTGCAGGTGATCTGGACCAGCAGCTGCAATTGCTGAACATCGTTGGTGGTGCGCGTCAGCAGGGTCGGCGCCCCGAATCGGGCGGACTCCTCGGCGGAGAATCCGGTGATGTGATGGAACAGCGCCGACCGCATATCGCGGCCGAATCCCATGCCCGTCCTGGAACCGAAGTACACCGCGCCGATCGAGCAGGCGATCTGCACCAGCGTCACGGCGAGCATCACCATGCCGAGCCGCATGATTACACGGGTGTCGCCCTGTGCCACCCCGTCGTCGATGATCGCGGCGTTGACGGTCGGTAGATACAAGGAGGCCAGCGTGCTGATGGTCTGCAGGGCGACGACCACAACGACCAGGCTGCGGTACGGGCGGACGTAGCGTCCCAGGAGTGCCCGCAACTGACCCTGAGGCATGGGCACCACTGTCGCACACGCTGGACATGGTCTTCGCCGCAAGCGGCTCATCGCCGCCCGCAACAAACCCGCAGCTCAGTGGTTGACTCCGGTTTCTGCCGCTACAGTGCACATGTGAGGTTGGGCTTGGATTCGCGCAACGTGTGGGGCAAGTGTGTTGTCGCGCTGGCGATGGTTGCACTTGTGGTGGCGGGCTGTTCGGGCGGTGATAAGTCCGATGAGCCCAATGGCACTGCGCCGAACGCGACGGCGCCGGCGCAGACGAAGTCCAAGGGCGTCGAGGGTCCGATGTTCACGGAGTGCGGCGGCATTAGCGACCAGGCGATGATGCAGATGACCAAGGTTGTGGGCCTGGTCGGCACCGCCAAGAACTCTGTCGGTTGTGTCTGGCTTCGCGGTGGCAGCATCGTGGGACCGCACTTCTCCTTCAACTGGTACCGCGGCAGCCCCATTGGCCGCGAGCGCGCGACCGAAGAACGGACGCGCCCGAGCGTCGAGGACATCGAGATCGCCGGGTATAAGGGATTCATCGCCACCGACGGATACCCGGGCACCGTGACCAAGCTGTGCGAGATCGGCATGGACTTCGGTAACGACTTCATCGAATGGTCTATCAACTTCGAGCCCGGATCAGGTGCTCCCGACCCCTGTGATGTGGCTAAGCAGCTGACCGAGACGTCCATCAAGGCGGCCAAGAAATGACGTATCGGAAAACGAAATCGCTGTTCGCGGCGGCTTGCATCGCACTGGTCACACTCGGATCGGCAGGCTGCGGCGGCACGGTCGACGGTGAGGCGGTCATGCCCGGTAAGGGCGATCTGGGTGACGGCACGCCCGCCGAGCAGAAGTACCCCAACTTGCTCAAGGAGTGCGACGTTCTCACCACCGATGTCCTGGCCAAGGCCGTCGACGCCGATCCAAGGGACATTCAGAGCACCTTTGTGGGGGCACTGTGCCGGTGGCAGGCCATGAGTAAGAGCGGCGGCCTCGTGGACATCACCCGCTTCTGGTTCGAGACCGGCAGCCTTGACGCCGAAAAGGCCACAGCGAACAGCCTGAAATACAACGTTCAGGAACGGGCGATCCAGGGCATTCCCTCGATTGTGATGAAGCCGCCGGACCAGCCGGGCGCCTGTGGAGTTGCCAGCGACGCCGCAGGTGTTGTTGGATGGTGGGTCAACCCGCAGGGCCAAGGCGGAGACTCATGCACGCAGGCAATCAAATTGATGGAGATGACGCTGTCGGTGAACATCTGACAGGTCGTGTTCGCTCGTCCCGTATCGCCGGGATACTGCTGTGTCTTGTGCTGGCCTCGGGAGTCATGCTCAGCTCCGGATGCTCTAGCCACCACCTTGAATTCGGCGGGCACGACGTCACGGCCGGGCATGACATTCGGGTCGGCCCGGTGTACTCCGAGTGCGGCAGCCTCACCACGCCTGATATCTCGGCCGTTGTGCACCGGACCGACCTCAAGCTGATTGCAAAGACCCCCGCCGGATGCACGTGGTCTCCGAACGGATCCTGGAGGGCTCTCCCCAACGTCACCCTCTCTTGGTATCGGGGTAGCCCGATCGGCCGCGAGCGGGAAGGGGAGGAGCGGACGCGCGACGAGGTGAAGGACTTCTCGGCCGGAGGCAAGAGCGGCTTCATCAGTTCGACCTATGGCATGTGTGTCACCGCGTTGGAGTACGGGGACGACCAGTTCTTCGAATTGGCGGTCACGCTGCTTGGCGCGGGTCACGGCACGTCGTCGGACGCGTGCCATTGCGCGATGAAGCTGTCCACCCAGGTGGCGGAGAAGGTCTGAGGCGGCCCGTTAGCGCGGTACGTGGAACTTGGTCAGCGATCCGCCTGCCAGTTCGAGCCGTGACCACGGTGAGCGAGTCGTCAGCACCGCGATCGCCGAGGTCGGGAACTTAGTGGAGATCCGATTCGCGGCCTCCGCGTTGCTGGTGCCGGTGTTGGCCAGCGCCAGTGCTAACTGCGACGTGGTGGGCTCATGCCCGACGACGAGCACGGTGGTCGCGGAATCCGGTACCCCATTGATCTCGCCGAGGGTGACCCCCACCGTCGAGTCGTAGAGCTTGTCGCTGAATCTGACGAGCTGGCTGTGTACCCCGGTCTGCGTCAGCGTCGCGCGGGTCCGGGTGGCGGTCGAACACAGCACCGCGTCGATCCGATTGAAGTTGTCCTGCAGCCAAGTCCCAGCCTGAGTGGCTTGTCGCGTACCGCGCAGATTCAGCGGACGCTCGTGGTCGTCGACGCCGGGTGGATACGCCGACTTCGCATGCCGCATCAGGATCAGGGTGCGCTTGGCGTCCTCCGACATGGTTCGTACGGTAGCCGGGGTGTGCGATGAGCGCCGGGCAAATGCCAGACCTGTGGATAAGTTATCCGGCGGGTCCCAGGGATGAGGCGCGGCGTCCCGGACGTTGTCGGTAGACGGCCATAGACTTCGCATGTGAAGTTCTTGCACACCGCTGATTGGCAGCTTGGCATGACACGGCATTTCCTTGCCGGTGAAGCCCAGCCGCAGTACTCAGCCGCGCGTCGGGAGGCCATCGCTTCTCTCGGTGAGGTTGCTGTGGCACAGGATTGCGACTTCATGGTGGTGTGTGGAGACGTGTTCGAGTCCAATCAGCTGGCCCCGCGCGTCATCAGCCAGGCGTTGGAGGTGATGCGGGGCGTTGGTGTCGACATCTATCTGCTTCCTGGCAACCACGATCCCCTGGACGCCGCCTCGGTGTATACCAGCGAGCTGTTCCTGGCGGAAAAGCCCGCGAACGTCCACGTGCTTGATACCGCGGGCGTCTATCAGGTGACTGCCGGCGTCGAACTGGTCGCGGTGCCGTGGCGTTCGAAGGCGCCCACGCATGATCTCGTGGCCGAACAGCTGGAGGGTCTACCCGCCGACGGCACCCGGCGCATCGTGGTGGCCCACGGTGGTGTCGACGTTCTGGACCCCGACCCGACGAAGCCTGCGCTTATCGCGTTGAAGGCTGTCGAGGACGCCCTTGCCCGCGGTGCCGTCCATTACGTAGCGCTCGGAGACAAGCACTCCCGAACCCAGGTGGGTTCCAGTGGGCGAGTCTGGTACTCAGGCGCGCCCGAGGTCACCAACTACGACGATGTCGAGTCCGATCCGGGGCACGCCCTCGTGGTGAGTCTGGACGAATCGGGTGCGGTACAGGTTGACGCTCATCACGTGGGCAGATGGCGGTTCGTCACGCTGCGGCGGTCGGTGGACAACGCGCGCGACATCGCCGATCTGGGACTTAACCTGGAACTGCTGCCCGACAAGGAGCGCACGGTGGTGCGCCTGGCCCTGACCGGCACGCTCAGCGTGACCGATAACGCCGTGCTGGAGGAGTGCCTGGACAAGTACACCCGGCTTTTCGCGAGTGTGCGGACATGGGAGCGGCACACCGATATCGCGGTGGTACCTGCCGATGGAGAGTTCAGTGATCTTGGTGTCGGCGGTTTCGCCGAATCCGCGATTGCCGAGCTGAAGGAGATGGCGGCCGCGGGTGGAGAATCGTCCGCGGATGCCCAGGGCGCGTTGTCGTTGCTGCTGCGTCTCACATCGAGTGCAGGGCGAGGCGGTTCGGCCAAGGGCTCATTGGCAAGAGGGTCGGCGGCGTGAAGCTGCACCGCCTGTCGGTGACCAACTATCGCGGAATCGCCCATCGCGACATCACCTTTCCTGATCGCGGGGTTGTGGTGGTCAGCGGGGCGAACGAGATTGGCAAGACGTCCATGATCGAGGCGCTCGACCTGCTGATCGAATCCAAAGACCGCTCCACCAAAAAGGATGTCAAGCAGGTCAAGCCGACTTTTGCTGATGTTGGCTCTGAGATCGAGGCTGAAATCAGCTGTGGAGCTTTTAGATTCGTGTACCGCAAGCGTTTCCACAAGCGCGCCGAGACACACCTGACGGTCATCGAGCCGCGCCGCGAACAGCTCTCTGGCGATGAAGCGCATCAGCGGGTGCTGGACATGCTGGATCAGTCCATCGACATGAATTTGTGGAAGGCACAACGTGTCCTGCAGTCGGCGGGTGCGGGCGTGCTCGACCTGTCCTCGAGCGATGCGCTCACGCGTGCGCTGGATCTGGCTGCCGGGCAGTCGGTTGCGCTTTCGGGTAGCGAGCCTGATCTGGTGGAGCGGATCGATGCGGAATACGCACTGTACTTCACCGCGACCGGGCGCCCTACCGGCGAGTGGGCCAAGGCTGGTGCGCGACTGACGGCCGCCGAGGACGCCCTGGCCGTCGCCAACGCCGCGGTGACCGAGGTCGATCAGCAGGTCCGCGAGCATGACGAGCTGACCCGGGATCTGGCGACCGTCATCGCCGATCGTGCCGAGGTGAGTCGCCGCCTGGCTCCGTTAGAGCAAGCCTCCCAAGCTGTTTCGATGTTACTGCAGCAGCGCGATAACGCGACGGTGGTCGCGGAGGCAGCGCAGGCCGCAGTGGTTGCGGCACAGACGAAACGCGACGAGCGGGCGCAGCTGGTTGCCGATATTCAAGCGCGCCGGGCGTTGATCGCCGGGCTCGCAGAGCAGGCATCGGCCGCGAAGGAGGCGCACGAAACGGCACAGCAGCTGTCCGAGGCCGCCGAGGCCGCCGCGACCCAAGCGACGCAAGCGATAGACGGAACTCGCGCTCAGTTGGAGACGGCCCGAGACACTTTGGACCGCGCGCTCGCCCGGGAGGAGGTGGACGGGTTGGCGGCCAGGGTATCCCGTATCGACCTCACTACCCGCCAGTTGACCTCGGTCGGCGCGGAGCTCTCGGCATTGGTTATCACCGCGCAGTCGCTCGGGGCGATCGAGTCCGCCGCGCGCGCCGTCGGTATGGCAGAGGTGGCTCTGGACACGGCTTCGGCGCAGGTGGAGGTCAGGGCACTCGCCGATGTCGACATCACTGTCAACGGCGAGCAGCGGCGGGTCGAGGCCGGAGAGCAGTGGGCGAGTGCGGCCACCGACACCATCGAGATCACCGCTCCCGGCGTGGCAGTCACCCGAATCATTCCGGGGGCCAACGCGGCTCAACTGCGTGGCAACCTCGACGCCGCCCGCGCGGCGCTCGCCGCCGCACTGGCCACCGTTGGTGCTGCCGATATCGGGCAGGCGCAGAAGCAGTATGAACGGCGTACCGAACTCCATGCCGAACGGGACCGGTTAACGGCGTTACTCGACGGGCTGATGGGTTCGGAGAACCTTGACACGTTGCGTGAGAAGCTCAGCCGATTGCGCGTGCTCGCGCCGGAGGCCACCGGCTTATGGGATGCGATCGATCCGGCGCAGGCGCGCGCCGAGGTCGCCCGGTTGGTGACCGTGGTCGAACGGCTACAGGCCGAAGAGGCCACGCATCGCCAGGCCGTCCAGGTGGCTGCTCAACGGCTCGTCGAGAAGTCCACCGAGGCAACGGTATTGCGGGAAAAGCAAGCCGCGCGCGCCGAAGAGCTGACCGCTGCCGAGCAGCGTCTTGCCCAGGTGCGGGCGTCGGCATCCGACGATCTGCTGGCCGAGCGCCACGAGCAGGCGGTCCAAGCGGCCGACCTGACCGCGCGCCGCGTCACCGATCTCGTGAATCAGCTGGCCGCGCTGGAAGCCGACCGGGTGCGCGCCGAGCTGGCTGAATTCTCCGTACGGGCGCAGGGGCTGGATCAGCAGCACGAGTCGCTGCGGCATCGGCTGCGCGACATCGCGGTGCGGGTGGAGGTATTTGGCAGGCAGGGCCGCAAGGATCAACTGGATGCCGCTGCCTCTGAACGGGAATATGCGGCAACGGAATTCACGCGGATAGGCGCCAAGGCCCGTGCCGTCGACACGCTGCGATCGGTGATGTTGCGGCACCGGGACGGCATGAGGTTGCGTTATGTCGACCCGTTCCGCGCGGAACTGGAGCGGTTGGGTCGCATGATCTTCGGCCCGACCTTTGAAGTGGATGTCGACAGCGATCTGAGCATCCGCAGCCGGACGCTGGAGGGCCGGACTGTTCCCTACGAGTCGCTATCGGGCGGTGCTAAGGAACAGCTGGGCATCGTCGCACGGCTGGCAAGTGCCGCGTTGGTGGCGCCGCAGGACGCTGTACCCGTGATCATCGACGACGCACTGGGCTTCACCGACAGCGACAGACTGGAGCGCATGGGTGAGGTGTTCGGCGCGGTGGGTACCGAGGCGCAGGTGATCGTGCTGACGTGCAGTCCCGACCGTTATGACGCGGTCTCCGGGGCGCACCGAATCAGCCTGTCGGCCTGAGCGACTCGGCAGACCCCTGCCGACATCCCTTAAAAATAGGCGTTCGCGGGAACCGGCGTGCCGTGCAGCAGGTTCTGGCCGATCACCCGGGCCTTGTAGTGCACCGGATTGTGCAGGCTGATGGTCCGGATGTTGCGCCAATGCCGGTCCAGGTTGCGGCTGCGGCTCGAGGCACTGGCGCCGCCCAAATCCAGCAGCTTGGTGGCGGCGTCGAGCGCGACGGCGTCGATGTGCACCTTGGCCTTGGCAACCGCCAGCTGTGCTTCCTCGGCCAGCTGCGCATCGGGGACTCCGTCGCGCACGGATGCGGTGGCGGTGTCAATGGCATCTGCCGCGGCAAGAACCGCGGCCTCGGCCGCGAAGGTGGTCGCGCTCAGCTCGCCGAGGGTGCGTTGCAGCAGGGGATCGTCGACCGGACGTTCGGTGAGGGCATGGCTGAAATTGCGTTGCCGGGAGCGCAGCAGCGCCGCACCGTCGTCCACCACCGACCGCAGCACACCGGCGATTATCGCCAGGATGTACAGCTGTAACGACGCGTACTGCGTGGTAGGCACCGGGGCAGCGTCATACGGTGTCTCGGAAAGGATTTCGTCCTCGGCGACGTCCACCTGAGTAAAGATCGTCGTACCGGTGCCGGTGCGACGCTGGCCAAACCCGTCCCAGTCATCCACCAGCCGCACCCCGTCACGGTCACCGGGGACGATGACCGATGCCACCGAGTCGCGGTCGGTGGTCGCAGTGACCGTCAGGTAGTCCGCGAACAGTGTCCCGGTGCTGTAGAACTTCTCACCGGTCAACTGATATCCATGCCCGGCCGGCAGCAGGCGGGTGTTGAATACCAAGCTCCCGACGGTCAACACACCCTTCTCGCTGAACGCATTGGCGAAGAGGTTGCCCTCATTCACCTTGGTCAGCCAGGCGGTCGACACCGGATCCGATAGCGTGCGCAGTCTTTCCTCGACGAACCAGAAGTGGGTGCGGAAGATGTGCGCGACGATGGGGTCAGCTTGTGCCAGATCGATGATGGTGGAAAAGAGTTGCCGCACAGAAAGACCCGCACCGCCGAGTTCGACCGGGATGCGCAGCCTTCCGATCCCTGCCTCCTTGAGCAGTCGAACCTGGTCAAAGGGGTTCTCGTCGGCGAGGTCGCGATCCCGCGCCCCCTTGGCCACCTGGGCGAGCAGATTCCGGTAGGTCTCGGTGCCGGGCAGGGCGCGGATGTCGAGGACTGACGGAGCGGAGGTCATGTCTTCGTTCTACGCAGCATGCCCCTTGGCGGCATCGCTTTGAATCAGCCAGAACCGAAGCGGCAATATAGGTCACGATGATTCGCATAGTTCGGTCCTGGTCTTGGTGCCTTCGCGGGCTCACGCTGTTGGGAGCCTCTGCAGTCGCTTGCCTTTTGCTGTTCACACCGGGTGGCACCGTCCCGTCGGGTCCACCGGGGGCGGACAAGGTGGTGCACGTTCTGATCTTCGCGATGTTGGCGGTGTCCTCGCGTTTTGCAAGGATCGGGGAGAAAACCACGCTGGCTTGGGTTCTGACCTTCGCCGCGTGTTCGGAGGTGATTCAGGCTCTGTGGGTTCCGCACCGCGACGGGAGCCTGCTGGATCTGCTGGCCGACGCGGTCGGACTGTTCACGGGCTTGTGGTTGTGGCAGAGGATTCGTGGTGAGTCTCGGCTTGCTCCGGAATGACGGTCGTGATGGTGCCGGTGTGTGCCAGCCCGCGGGTGACCAGGTCCAACTGGCGTAGCGCCCGATTCAGGGCGGCGTTCGCGTCGGCATCGGTGGGGTGATCGGTGTCCACCAGCGTGCCGATCGTGCTGAGGATGGAGCTCGCGATGAGGTCCGCCGCGATCTCCAGATCTTCGGTGGTGTGATGGTTCGTCGCGGGATTGCGTGCGAGCTCCACCACCAGGTCGTTGGTGAGCATGCGCATTTCGTTGTTGATGGCTCGCCGCACCTGAGGCGAGCCGCCATGACGTTCACGTACCAGAAACCGGAAGTTGTTCGCGTGCTCGCTCACGCGGTCGACCATGAGGCCGAGAATTTTGGCGGGGTTGTCACTGCCTACCTCGCGTCGGGCCTGCCGAAAGGTGTCACGAAGCGCACGAACGCTCTCCTCGGCCAGGACCGTGCCGAGGTCCTCCATCGATTCGAAGTGCCGATAGAACGCCGTGGGAACCAACCCCGCGGATCGGGCCACCTCGCGCAGACTCACGGCCGCGAAGCCACGCACCTTGAGTAGATCCAGGGTCCCGTCGAGCAATGCGCGCCGGGTGTGCAACTTCTTCTCAGCACGACTATGGCGCATACCTCTCAGTGTACGGGCGTGCTCTTTTCGATCGACCAGTTTCGTTCGAAACCGCGTTGATGTCTGGTATTGACAGGTTCATCTACGTTGCGCACACTGATCTCAGTGCACGATTGTTCACTATTTGGCCACCGAATTCGAAGGGGCAGTGCAGCATGGTGGGACCTGTTGAGCGCAACGTCAACGTCGTCCAGGAAGTCGTGGAGTCCGTCGGGTCGCGTGTCGGCCGGATCATCCGCATCATCACGCGGACGGTGGGGGAAGTTGCACGCGAGGTGAGCGGTGTCGTGGCCGATGGGTTCGAAATCGCGGAGGCCAGTAAGCGGGCGCGCGCTGATCAGGAACGGTGGGACGCCAAAGACCTGGCCGAGGATGACGATGTCGACCCCGCCGATGACGATCTCGAGGCTGCTGACACCGCCGAGGAAGAGGTCGACGCCGTGGTGGAAGAGGTGACTTCCGAGCCAGAGGTTGACGAGGCGCGCGACGGCGCCTCCGAGTAGGAAAGGGTCTAATCGTGTCGGCTCCAGCGTTGCAGCCAGAACCCCTTTCCGCGCCTCCCGCCGCGGCGGTCGGTGAATGTCCGATCAACCACGACCTGTACCCGGGTGGCCCAACCTTCCTGCGGTGGCATGACACCAAGGTCGGCTATCTGAAATCGTGGCGCCTCGCCCTCGGCGCGGTCTGGTCCACATACCGGCACACCATTTCCGAGTACCTCGCCGACCTGCCCGGTCAGGACGACATCATCGTCGCGCGGGCGCCCATGCGTAAAACGGTAATTGTCCGCAACCCGGAGCTGGCTCGTCACGTGCTGGTGGCCAACCAGGACAACTACATCAAGAGCGCCGAATATGACCTGCTGGCAGTCGGTTTCGGTCGAGGGTTGGTGACCGGTCTCAACGATGGGCTGTGGAACCGAAATCGCCGACTGGTGCAGCCGATTTTCGCCAAGCGTCAGGTGGACCTGTTCGCCCCGCAGATGGGGGCGGCCAGCGCGTGCACCATTGCGCGGTGGGACGAGCTATATGCGCGGGGTTCGGCGGTCGATGTCACCGCCGAGATGAACTATCTGACCATGGATATCGTCGCGCAGACGATGTTCGGTATCGATCTGTCCGGTGACATGGCCGAGAAGATGCGCATCAGCTTCGCGCGCCTGCTGAAGCTCTTCGGCGTGGGTTACATCGTGGGGGCCGCACCGCCACTGCGTTGGTTCGTCGACAGGCTCGCCACCCATGGGCCCGGCGAATTGGCTTCACACACACCGCGGTTGGCCATCAAGGCGTTGCGTATCGGGGCATCGGTGGCCGCGCCGCGCACCATGAGGGGCCTGCGTTGGGTTGAGCACACCATCGATCAGCTCATCGCCGATCATCACGCCGGCCGAATCACCCGACAGGACAACCTGCTGGCCCTGTTGATGGCCGCCGAAGATCCCGAGACGGGGGCCAGATACACCGATCTCGAGATCCGTGACGAGCTGATGACCTTCCTGGGTGCGGGCTTTGAAACCACTGCCGCCGCACTCGCCTGGACCTGGTATCTGTTGTCCCGCAACCCCGATGCGCGTGCCAAGCTCGGTGAAGAGGTCGACCGGGTGCTCGGCGGGCGTTTGCCCACCGCCGCGGATATCGATAATCTGCCGTGGACCGCCGCGGTGTTGAACGAGGCGATGCGGGTGTACCCGCCGATCCTTGGTCTGGCGCGCGCCGCGAAGGCCGACGATGTGTTGGGTACCTATCCGATTCCCGCCGGTACCACCGTCACCGTATTGATCGACAGCATTCACCACAACGAACGGGTGTGGGAGAACGCCAGGACGTTCGATCCGACACGATTCCTCAAAGAAAACCTGCAACCTGAACAGCGCAAGGCGCACATGCCTTTCGGTGCGGGCAAGCGCATGTGCATCGCCTCGGGGTTCGCGAACCTGGAAGCCATCATCGGGATCGCTTCGCTGGCTCAGAAATACGAGTTGGAGATGGTGCCGGGCCAGAAGCCGCGCCGCGAGGTGACCTTCACCGGCGGCCCTGAAGGCAAGATCGTCATGCGGTTGCGTAAACGGCACCCCTGACTGGTGATGCCGGAGGCTGGTCTGAGGGTGTCAGCGCCGCCGCACCGTCATGAGCCCGTTGTTCTTTGGGCACGAGGCGACCCCGCGTGAATGCCACTTTTCGTTGGGTGCCGTTGTGGTTTCAATGGTGAAGTGCCGCAACACGGTCCGCAGCACGATGTCCATCTCCATGTTGGCGAAGGCTGCCCCGACGCAGCGCCGGGTGCCGCCGCCGTAAGGAACCCACGAATTGCCGGGCTTGGCGTCCGTGAAGCGTTCGGGGTCGAAGCGTTCCGGGTGGGGGAAGGCGGCCGGGTCATCGTGCATGAGGTTGATACTCACGACGAGGGAGTGGCCCTGTGAGATCCGGTATGGCCCGATGTCGACGTAGGGTGCTAGCACGTGGCGGCCTGCGAAGTCGATGACGGGCCGACTGCGTTGCACCTCAAGGATTGTCGCCTGCCGGTACTCGCCGCTCTCGGTCTGAGCCTCCTGGGCCAGGCGCGACAGCACCTGAGGGTGCCGGGTGATCCGTTCGAAAGCCCACGCCAGGGTGGTCGCGGTGGTCTCGTGGCCGGCTGCCAGCAGGGTGAGTAGCTCGTCGGAGACATCGCTGCGCGACATGGTGGTGCCGTCGTCGTAGGTGGAACGCAACAGCAGGGCGAGGATGTCGGTACGATCCTCGAAATCCGGTGCGGCGAGTGCCTTGTCGATGAGAAGTGCGATCACTTCGTCGTAGCGCGCACGGTAGGTCTTCAACCGGCCCCATGGGCTAAAACGTCCGTAGTCACGCTTGGGCTGGGGCACACGGGTCGTCAGAGAGGCCAGTACCACCCACGGCGGGATCAGTGTGCGCAGTTCGTTGAGCTCGGCTCCGTCGGCGCCGAAGACAGCGCGCAGAATCGCGTTGAGCGTGATCCGCATCATCGGTTCCATGGTTTCGAACTGCTGACCCTCGGGCCATGACGCGCATTCGCGCAGCGTCTCTTCCTCGATGATCTGCTCGTACTGGATCATGGCCTTGCCGTGGAACTTCGGTGCGAGCAACTTACGGCGGTGCCGGTGCTCATTGCGCTCCAACGCGAAGACCGATCCGGGTCCGAGCTGCTGGCTGAGGTTGGGCTGGATGTTGCCCAGAATCTCGGTACTGGTGGTGAACACCTGCCGGGTGAGATCCGGGTCGGCCACGACGACCGTGTACCCGAACTTGGGGATGTTGATGGTGTAGACCTTGCCGTACTTCTTGGCCAGCCGGCTCGTGGTCCAGCGCCGTGAGGCCACGAAGGCGATGCCCTGAGCCAGCTTGGGAAGTGTCACGAGCGGGGGAGCGATCGGCTCGGGTGTATCGGCGTCTCGATCGATGGTTGAGGCCTCGGTCACGTCACCCTCCACGGCGTTGTGGTGTTAGTAGACATATGTCTTATAGCGCAGCGTACATCTGTCATGTCGGTCACACCAGGGGGAATTGCGGGAGATTTGACCGGCGGGTCGACTTGACAGGGGTAACTCTGGCACCATGTATCTCGTCCGTCTCAGAAGTCACTTGGGTCTTGGAGGGCGCATTGATCACTCGATGGACGACCGCGATGGTCGTCAGCGCTGTCCTCACGCTGAGCACCCCCGTGACCACGAACGCCGAACCCATGGCGATGGGCAAGGACTTCTCCAAGCCGGCGGTCGTGATTCTCGGATATGGGCTTAAGCCCGACGGCTCAATGCGGGACAAGCTCTATCAGCGAGTCGCGACCGGTAGGGCGATTGCCAACATGTTCCCGAATTCATTCATCATCGTCACGGGCGGCAACCCGCAGAACGGCGTATCGGAGGCCGAGCAGATGCGCAATATGCTTGTCGGCCTGGGGTATCCGTCTGACCGGATCGTCGTGGAGCCCCGCGCGAACAGCACGGTCCAGAATGCGCAGTTCTCGGTGCCGCTGGCCAAGCAGGCCGGCGCGTCCGGCATCATCCTGGTGACGAATTCGACCCATCAACAGCGTGCAGATCGGAACTTCACCGACGCGGGCGGCAATGTGCTGGCCACCGCGAGCTTTCCCGATGGAGATGCGCCCACCAACATCGGGCAGTTCATGCGCGACATCATCAGCCCGTTCCGCTGACGACTGCTGACAACTACGGGACGACCACAGTTCGCCTGAAGGGAATGAACCCGGCAGAATCGGTGGTTGACCGATCAGGGCGCTCATCGATGTGCGCATATAGCCGCATACCGCACAGGAGCCCTATTCATGACTGCCGTTGTCGATTCACGCGTGCAGCCCGGGGCGCTCGTGTCTCCGCGCGTTCGCCGAGGCGCGATTCTCGCGCTGGCCATAGGTGGATTCGGGATCGGGACAACCGAATTCGTGGCGATGGGGCTGCTGCCCAATATCGCGCACGGCTTCCACGTCACCGAGCCTGAAGCCGGGCACGTCATCAGCGCCTACGCGCTGGGCGTGGTCGTGGGTGCACCGGTCATCGCAGCGCTCACCGCCCGGGCCTCGCGCAGGACCCTGCTCATCGCGCTCATGATCGCCTTCACCATCGGAAATGCGGCCACTGTCTTCGCGCCGGGCTACGGGGCGCTGATCGCGTCCAGGTTCGTCGCTGGGCTGCCGCACGGTGCATATTTCGGCGTTGCGGCGCTGGTGGCCGCCCACTTGGCCGGTCCCGGGGAACGCGCCAAGGCCGTGGGGCAAACCATGCTGGGCTTGTCGGTGGCCAATGTCGTGGGTGTTCCCGTGGCCACCTGGCTGGGTAACACAGTGGGCTGGCGTTCGGCCTTCGCCGTCGTCGCGGTCATCGGCGTGGTCACAGTCGCGGCGCTGTTGCGGTTCTTGCCAGGGCTGACGGATATGAAAATCACGAACCCGCTGACCGAGCTCGGCGCGTTGCGTCGCGCGCAGGTGTGGTTCACCCTGCTCATCGGTATCGTGGGTTTTGGCGGCATGTTCGCCTTCTACACCTACATCAGCACCACGCTCACCAGCGTCTCCGGACTGCCCAAGGCCGCCGTCCCGCTGGCGTTGGCGCTCTACGGAATCGGCATGGTCACCGGAAACGTGCTGGGCGGGTGGATGGCGGACCGCAGTGTGGTCCGGGCCATCACCATCAGCCTGGTGCTGGTCGCCGTGATGCTGGTGGTTTTCGTGGTGGTGTCCGGAAACGTTTGGGCCGCACTGGCGCTGGTGTTCGCGGTAGGAGTCGCGGGAACGTCACTGGTGCCCGCGCTGCAGACCCGACTGATGGATGTCGCCGAAGACGCGCAGACGCTGGCGGCCGCGCTGAATCACTCGGCACTGAACATGGCCAACGCCGGCGGGGCGTGGCTCGGTGGTCTGGTCATCGCCGCCGGGTACGGCTATCGCGCGCCGTCTCTTGTCGGCGCGGTGTTGGCGGTCGCGGGGCTCGGAGTGCTCGCGGTATCGCTGTTGTACGCCCGGTGGCGGCCCATCACGTTGTCAGCGGACTGAGTTCGTACCGATCACTGCTTTCTGGCGCACGAAGTCAATTCTCTTGGCCTAGCCTTTCGGTATGGCTGGGAGCGGCGAGGTAAGGCCTGCGGGCAAGGAGTCGTTCTGGGCGAGATGGCGCGGGCGCGTGATAGGGGTCATCGCTCTGCTGCTGGCGCTGGTGGTCGTGTACTTCGCGTTGTCGGCTTTCATCCCGCGCTGGTGGGCGCAACGCATCGCCGACATGTCCGGTCACGGCAGTTTCAGCAAGGGAATAGGCAGCGGGCTCACGCTCGGGCTGTTGTGCACCGGAATACCGCTGTTGCTCGCGCTGTGGGCGTTTCTGCTGCGGGGCCGCCGCGGTGGGAAGTTCTTCGCCGGGGTGTTGACGCTGCTCGCCGTGATTGTCGCGGTGCCCAACCTGATGACGCTGACGATCGTCTTCGGCACCAGCAATTCCGCACATGCCGGTGAGCGAGTGCTCGATGTCGAGGCTCCGGGATTCCGCGGAGCGACGGCCATCGGGGCCATCATCGCGTTGTTGGTGGTGTTGGCCGTCTCGTTCTTCGTCGTGCGCAACTGGCGACGGCGGGTGAAGGTCGAGAAGCGGCAGGTCCGTGACGCTGCCGCTGCGGCGGAAGGTCCTACGGCCGAATAAATCGTGTGTGCCCTCGGCAGGAATCGAACCTGCGGCCTTCTGCTCCGGAGGCAGACGCTCTATCCCCTGAGCTACGAGGGCATCAGGGCCCTGACAGCCTAGCGCATCCCAATCAGCACCCCGCACACCGTTTCGGTCGCGCGTATAAGGATTCGGGGCCTGGATACCCCAGCCCATAGGATGATCGCCGTGACTCCCGTCGACCTTGCCGACCTGCTACGTTCCACCGCTACCACGGTGCTGGACGAGCGAGGCCTGGACACGTCGGCGCTACCGGCCACCGTGACCGTCGAACGCCCCCGTAATCCCGAGCACGGCGACTACGCCACGAACGTGGCTCTGCAGGTCGCCAAGAAGGTCGGTGTCGCCCCGCGTGACCTGGCCACCTGGCTTGTCGATGCGCTCATCGCCAACGAGGCCATCGCTGCCGCCGAGATCGCCGGGCCCGGGTTCGTGAACCTGCGGATCGCTGCCGATGCGCAGGGCACCATCGTCACGAACATCCTCGACGCGGGTCAGGCCTACGGCAATTCCGATGCGCAGGGCACGCACACGATCAACCTGGAATTCGTATCGGCCAACCCGACGGGGCCCATCCACATCGGTGGTACCCGTTGGGCAGCGGTCGGCGACGCGTTGGGTCGCCTGCTGACCCGCCAGGGCGCCAAGGTCACCCGCGAGTACTACTTCAACGACCATGGCGCGCAGATCGACCGGTTTGTCCGCTCGCTCATCGCCGCGGCCGAGGGAAGGGAAGCCCCGGAGGACGGGTACGCCGGCGATTACATTGCCGATATTGCCAAGCAGGTGATCGCCCGGCGTCCTGATGCGCTCTCGCTGCCCGAGACCGAGGCTGCTGAAGTCTTTCGGGAAATCGGTGTGGACTTGATGTTCACCCACATCAAGGAGTCACTGCACGAGTTCGGCACGGACTTCGACGTTTTCACCCATGAGGACTCGATGCACACCTCCGGCAGAGTGCAGGAGGCCATCGCGCAGCTGCGCAAGACCGGCAATATCTACGAGAAGGACGGCGCGTCCTGGCTGCGCTCGAGCAACTTCGGCGACGACAAGGACCGGGTTGTCATCAAGAGTGACGGCAACCCCGCCTACATCGCCGGTGACATTGCCTACTACCTCGATAAGCGTGAGCGCGGCTTCGACCTGTGCATCTACATGCTCGGCGCCGATCATCACGGGTACATCGCGCGCCTGAAAGCCGTTGCCGCAGCGCTGGGTTACCAGGCCGATAGCGTCGAGGTGCTCATTGGCCAGATGGTCAACCTGGTGCGCGACGGCCAGCCGGTCCGGATGTCCAAACGGGCTGGCACCGTCATCACCCTCGATGACCTGGTCGACGCGATCGGAGTTGATGCCGCTCGCTACGCGTTGATCCGGTCCTCGGTGGACACCTCGATCGACATCGATCTACAGCTGTGGGCCTCCGCATCGAGCGAGAACCCGGTCTATTACGTCCAGTATGCACACGCACGGCTCTGCGCTCTGGCCCGCAATGCCGCAGAGCTGGGCCTGCAGCACTCGACCGATCGTCTCGAACTGCTCACCCACGAGAAAGAGGGTGCGCTCATCCGGGGGCTCGGCGAGTTCGGCCGTATCCTGCAGAATGCCGCGGTGTTGCGTGAACCGCATCGTGTCGCACGCTATTTGGAAGACATAGCCGGTGATTACCACCGGTTCTACGACTCGTGTCGGGTGCTCCCGCAGGGTGACGAAACACCTGGGGATCTGCATGCGGCACGCCTAGCGCTATGCCTTGCCACCCGGCAGGTCATCGCCAACGGCCTGGACATTCTCGGCGTGAGCGCACCGGAGCGGATGTGAGCGCACACCCGGCAGGCCCCCGCCACGCAGAAGGGGAACAGCACACCGCCATGACCAGTGCACCACCGGCCAACCCGACCGAGTTGGCACCGAACGTATGGCCCCGCAATGCTTCTCGCGGCACTGGCGGTGAGGTTACCCTCGCGGGCCTAGCCGTCTCCGAGCTTGCCGAGAAGTACGGAACGCCGCTGTTTGTGATCGACGAGGACGATTTCCGTTCACGCTGCCGGGATATGGCGGCCGCGTTCGGTGGCGCCGCGCGTGTGCACTACGCCTCGAAGGCGTTCCTGTGCACCGAGATCGCGCGCTGGATCAAGGACGAGGGCCTGGGCCTCGATGTCTGCTCGGCAGGTGAGCTGGCCATCGCGCTGCGTGCCGAGTTCCCCCCCGAGCGCATCGCGCTGCACGGCAACAACAAATCCCAGGCGGAACTCGCGCAAGCGGTGCAGGCCGGCGTTGGGCACATCGTCGTCGATTCGATGATCGAGATCGAACGGCTGGATGCGATCGCGGGCAGCGCCGGTGTGGTGCAAGACGTTCTGGTGCGCGTCACCGTTGGTGTCGAGGCGCATACCCATGAGTTCATCTCCACCGCGCACGAGGACCAGAAGTTCGGGTTGTCCCTCGCGGGTGGGCAGGCGCTGGAGGCTGTGCGTCGGGTCTTCGCCACCGACAACCTGCGACTGGTCGGGTTGCACAGCCACATCGGTTCGCAGATCTTCGATGTCGACGGGTTCGAGGTTGCCGCGCACCGGGTGATCGGGCTGCTGCGTGACGTGGTCGCAGAGTTCGGCACCGAGAAGACCGCGCAGCTCAACATCGTCGACCTCGGTGGCGGCCTTGGTATCAGTTACGTGCCTTCCGACGATCCTCCCCCCATCGGGGATTTGGCTGCGAAGCTCGGTGTGATCGTGCGCACCGAGTCGGCGCTGGTCGGTCTACCCGAGCCGCGTTTGGTGATCGAGCCGGGCCGGGCCATCGCCGGTCCCGGCACCGTCACTTTGTACCGGGTGGGCACCACCAAGGACGTGATTCTGTCCAACGGTCAGCGCCGGTACGTGAGCGTCGACGGCGGCATGAGTGACAACATCCGCACCTCGCTGTATCAGGCCGAGTACCACCCGCAGCTGGTTTCCCGTGATAGCGATGTCGCTCCGGTTCTGTCCCGGGTGGTCGGAAAGCACTGCGAAAGCGGCGATATCGTGGTGAGGGACGCGTGGTTGCCCGAGGACGTGGCCCCCGGAGATCTGCTGGCGGTCGCCGCGACGGGTGCGTACTGCTACTCGATGTCCAGCCGGTACAACCTGCTGACCCGTCCGGCGGTTATCGCAGTCAAGGACGGTGAGGCCCGGCTGATCCTGCGGCGCGAGACCGTCGAGGATTTGGTGAGTCTGGAGGTAAGTGAATGAGTGATGCGATAGGCGTAGCGATCTTGGGCCTGGGCAATGTCGGCAGCGAGGTAGCGCGGATCATCGAAAGCAGCGCGAGCGATCTCGCTGCCCGCATCGGTGCCCCGCTGGAGATCCGGGGAATCGGTGTGCGCCGTGTCGCCGACGATCGCGGGGTCCCGGTGGAACTGCTCACCGACGATATCGATGCCCTGGTTTCGCGGGATGACGTCGACATTGTGGTCGAGCTCATGGGTCCGGTCGAGCCCGCCCGGCGCGGCATCCTGGGCGCGCTCAACGCGGGTAAGTCCGTGGTCACCGCCAACAAGGCGCTTCTGGCCCAGTCTGCCGGTGAGCTCGCCGAGGCCGCCGAAAGAGCAAGAGTCGACCTCTATTTCGAGGCGGCCGTGGCGGGAGCCATTCCCGTCATCCGGCCCCTGACTCAGTCGCTGGCCGGAGATTCGGTGATCCGGGTGTCCGGGATCGTCAACGGCACCACCAACTACATCCTGTCCGCCATGGACAACACCGGCGCAGGCTACGACACGGCACTGGCCGAGGCGGGGGAGCTCGGGTACGCCGAGGCCGACCCGACCGCCGATGTGGAGGGCTACGACGCCGCCGCGAAGGCTGCCATTCTCGCGTCCATCGCCTTCCATACCCGGGTCAGTGCCGACGACGTGTACCGCGAGGGCATCACGAAGATCAGTGCCGACGATTTCGAGTCCGCGCGTGCCCTGCGTTGCACCATCAAGTTGCTTTCTATCTGCGAGCGAGTCACTGACAAGGAAGGCCGCCATCGTGTTTCGGCACGCGTATACCCCGCTTTGGTGCCGCTGACGCACCCGCTGGCAAGCGTGAATGGGGCATTCAACGCTGTCTTCGTCGAGGCCGAGGCCGCCGGCGAGCTCATGTTCTACGGACAGGGCGCCGGTGGTGCACCGACCGCGTCGGCAGTGCTTGGAGATTTGGTGATGGCAGCGCGCAACCGCGTCCAGGGCGGCCGTGGGCCGCTGGAGTCCAGGTACGCGCAGCTGCCGATCGCGCCGATCGGGCTCATCCCGACGCGCTACTACGTGCGGATGCGGGTCGCCGACAAGCCGGGCGTGCTGGCCACCGTCGCCACCGAGTTCGCCAAGCGCGAGGTGAGCATCGCCACCGTGCGCCAGGAGGGCGAGGTCGACGAGACGGGCGCTCGCCTGGTGGTGCTCACGCATAAGGCGACAGACGCTGCGCTCTCGGAAACCGTTGCTGCACTTGCAGATCTCGACGTGGTGCTGGGTGTCGCGAGTGTCATCCGGCTGGAAGGAACACAAGAGTGACCGTTCACACCCCTTGGCCCGGCCTCATCGCGGCGTACCGGGACCGTCTCCCGATCGGAGAGAACTGGCAGCCCGTGACCTTGCGCGAGGGCGGCACTCCGCTGCTGCCCGCGGCGCGCCTGTCCGAGCTCACTGGTTGCACAGTGCATTTGAAGGTCGAAGGGCTTAACCCCACCGGCTCGTTCAAGGACCGCGGCATGACCATGGCGGTCACCGATGCGCTGGCTCGCGGCCAGCGCGCGGTGCTGTGCGCCTCGACCGGAAACACCTCCGCCTCCGCCGCCGCCTACGCCGCCAAGGCGGGCATCACCTGTGCGGTGTTGATTCCGCAGGGCAAGATCGCGATGGGCAAGCTGGCTCAGGCCGTCATTCACGGTGCGCGGATCATCCAGGTGGACGGGAACTTTGACGACTGTTTGGAGCTCGCGCGCAAGACCACTGCGGACTACCCGACGATCGCCCTGGTCAACTCCGTGAATCCAGTGCGCATCGAGGGACAGAAGACCGCCGCTTTCGAGATCATGGATGCCCTGGGCACCGCCCCGGATATTCATGCGCTGCCGGTCGGCAACGCGGGGAACATCACCGCGTATTGGCGCGGGTACAACGAGTACTACCGCGATGGTCTCTCGGACCGGCTCCCCAAGATGCTCGGTGTGCAGGCCGCGGGTGCGGCGCCGCTGGTCAACGGGGCACCGGTGGCCAATCCGGAGACCATTGCCACCGCAATCCGTATCGGATCGCCGGCATCGTGGTCGGGTGCTGTTGCCGCACAACAGGAGTCGGGTGGCAAGTTCCTGGCCGTCACCGATGAGGAAATTCTCAACGCCTACCGATTGGTCGCCTCCAGTGAGGGCGTGTTCGTGGAGCCCGCATCGGCGGCCAGCATCGCGGGCCTGCTGAAGTCGGTTGCGGACGGCTGGGTTCCGAAGGGCTCCACCGTGGTCTGCACCGTGACGGGTAACGGCCTGAAGGATCCCGATAACGCCCTGAGCGGAATGCCCGAGGTGACTCCCATTCCGGTGCAAGCGAGCGCGGTCGCCGAGGCGCTGGAACTCGCGTGAACGAGCTTCTGCCCGCGGGGTTGGCTACCACCGTGGTGGTGCCCGCGTCGAGTGCGAACCTGGGGCCGGGCTTTGACAGTCTCGGCATCGCGCTGTCGCTGTATGACGAGATTGAAGTCAACACAACCGAATCCGGCCTCAAGGTGGCCGTCGAAGGTCAGGGCGCCGGTGAGGTTCCGCTCGATGGCAGCCACCTTGTTGTGCGCGCGATCGAACGTGGTCTCACCGCCGGGGGAGTTGCCGCGCCGGGCCTGATTATCCAGTGTCGCAACAAGATTCCGCACTCGCGTGGATTGGGTTCATCGGCCGCCGCAGCAGTGGCCGGCCTGGCGGTCGCGAATGGGCTGCTCGCCAAGGCCGGGCGCCCGGTGCTTTCTGATGATGTGCTGGTGCAGCTGGCCTCGGAATTCGAGGGGCATCCGGACAATGCGGCGGCCAGCGTACTCGGGGGAGCGGTGGTGTCCTGGTCGGAGACATCGGGTGCGGCCCCCGTCTATGCGGCCACTCGTCTCGAGGTGCACCCCGATATCAAGATCGTCGCCGCGATCCCGGAGGAACAGTCCTCCACGGCCCATACCCGTGTATTGCTGCCCGAATCTGTTACCCATGTAGATGCAAGATTCAATATTAGCCGCGCCGCGTTGCTCACCGTCGCGTTGACCGCGCGGCCGGATCTGCTCATGACCGCCACCGAGGATCGTCTGCATCAGCCGCAGCGCGCCGCCGCGATGCCGGCCTCCGCCGAGGTTCTCGGATATCTGCGCCGCGAAGGGGTTGCGGCGGTACTTTCCGGCGCTGGACCTGCGGTGTTGGCGCTGACCATGGGCGATCTCCCCGATTCCGCAGTGAAATACGCTGAAGATCAAGGTTTCTCACTCGTCGCGTTATCCGTATCGGCGGGCGTGTCGGCTCGCTAGCTGACGTTATGGCTGGTGAGCGGGGGACTCGCCGGGGGGTGCTGGTTGCTTGATGCTCACCAGGGGGTTATCCTCGGTATCAGTCCCAGCAATTGCAGCTTCTGCGCACCTGCGCCGAGAACGAGGACGATCACAAATTCTCCTAGTTCTTCCCGATGTCTCCGTCGTCCTAGACAGGCGGCGATATTGCGCAAGGTCGATGGTCAGCTGCTATTTCTCCGGACCTCGCGTGGCCCTATCTCTGTGGGCCCGCAGCATGAACTTCGCGGCCAGCAACCTGACTGGCCGAAGTGAGACCCCTCGCCCCATGTTTGGCGGGGGAAGGAAAGGAAATCCGTGACCGATACGGACCTCATCGCGACCGAAGCCGCCCCGGAAACTCCGGAGGCGCCCACCACAGCCTCTTCCGAACGCTCCACCAAGGGGCGGCGGGGTGACGGACTGGGTGCGCTGTCGACGATGGTGTTGCCGGAGTTGCGTGCGCTGGCCAGCCAGGTAGGCGTCAAGGGCACCTCCGGAATGCGCAAGGGCGATTTGATCGCCGCCATTCGTGAGCATCAGGGTGCGCTCGGCGCACCCAAGAACAACAATCAGACCTCCCAGACCCAGCAGCCGCAGGCCTCCTCGGCATCGGCCGAGGCCGCCCAGCGGGAATCGGCCCAGCAGGAATCGGGCCAGAAGGACAAGCAGGAATCGGCTCGTCCCGAGTCGGCCCAGACCGCTCTTGAGCTGCCCGTCGAGGCGCCGAAGTTCACCCAGGAGTCCGGCTCTGCGGAGGGCAAGGATGCCGAGAACAACGGCGCGCCCCGCGAGGGCCGTGGCGAGCGGCGTCGCAACCAGAATCAGAACGCCGACGGTGAGCGCAAGCAGCAGAACGGCGGCCGCGCAAATGCCGAGAACTCCGAGAATTCGGGTCGCGAGGGCGGCTCGGGGGGCCAGAACTCGGACAATCAGACCCAAGACAACAACCAGAACCAGGGCAACCGTGGCGATGACGGCGACGGCCGTGGCCGTCGCGGTCGTCGTACCCGTGAGCGCCGCCGCGGTCGCGACCGCACCACCAACGAAGGTGGCGGCGGCGAGACCGAGTTGCGTGAGGACGACGTCGTCCAGCCCGTGGCCGGCATTCTCGACGTGCTCGACAACTACGCGTTTGTCCGGACGTCCGGATATCTTGCCGGTCCGAACGATGTGTACGTTTCGATGAACCTGGTGCGCAAGAACGGTCTGCGTCGTGGCGACGCCATCACCGGTGCGGTGCGGGTGCCCCGCGACCAGGATGCCGGGAATCAGAACCAGCGGCAGAAGTTCAACCCGTTAGTGCGCCTTGATTCCGTCAATGGCGGCCCGGTTGAGGACGCCAAGAAGCGCCCCGACTTCACCAAGCTGACTCCGCTGTACCCGAATCAGCGGTTGCGGCTGGAAACCACCACGGAGAAGTTGACGACCCGCGTGATCGACCTGATCATGCCGATCGGCAAGGGACAGCGCGCGCTGATCGTGTCCCCGCCGAAGGCCGGTAAGACCACGATCATGCAGAACATCGCCAACGCGATCTCTGCGAACAACCCCGAATGTCATTTGATGGTAGTGCTGGTCGACGAACGACCCGAAGAGGTCACTGACATGCAGCGCTCGGTCAAGGGTGAGGTCATTGCCTCCACCTTCGACCGCCCGCCGTCAGATCACACCCAGGCTGCCGAGCTCGCCATCGAGCGTGCCAAGCGCCTCGTGGAACAGGGCAAGGACGTCGTGGTGCTGCTGGACTCCATCACCCGTCTGGGGCGCGCGTACAACAACGCCTCGCCCGCTTCGGGCCGCATCCTGTCCGGTGGTGTCGACTCGACCGCGCTCTACCCGCCCAAGCGGTTCCTGGGCGCGGCGCGCAATATCGAGCACGGCGGCTCGCTGACGATCATCGCCACGGCCATGGTCGAGACCGGATCCACCGGTGACACCGTCATCTTCGAGGAGTTCAAGGGCACCGGCAATGCCGAGCTCAAGCTCGACCGCAAGATCGCCGAGCGCCGGGTGTTCCCGGCCGTCGACGTCAACCCGTCGGGTACCCGCAAGGACGAGCTGCTGATGAGTGGCGACGAGTTCGCGATCGTGCATAAGCTGCGCCGCGTGCTCTCGGGCCTGGATTCCCATCAGGCCATCGACCTGTTGATGAGCCAGCTGCGCAAGACCAAGAACAACTACGAGTTCCTGCTCCAGGTCTCCAAGACCGCACCAGGCGGGATGAACGCTGACGAACCCCAGTACAGCTAGCACTTGGCGCGGCGTTCACCGGTAGGGACCGGTGAACGGCCGCGGTGAGACCTTCGCGCCGAACCGCTAACCGATCGACGCGAGCGGGATCCAGATGCCGAACAGCCAGAATCCCCAGGTCCGGAATCCGTCATCCCAGATTGGCTGGACCCGATATCCCCAGTAGTCGAAGGCACGGGGAGGCGGACCCCAGCGGTCGGGCAGTGGCCCGCGCCATTCCGCGCGAGGCGGCGGAGCCCAGCCCCAGGGCGGGCGCTGGTCGTAATGCCACGGATTGTCGCGCCACTCCCGGCGATCGTCCCGCCATCTGCGGTCATCCCGCCAGTCCTGGTCGCGATCACGCCAATTGTCGTTTCCGCGCCAGTTCCCGTTGTTGCGCCAGCCGTCGTGGTCGCCCCAGTCATCGTCGTCGTGCGGACGATTCGGATGATCCTGGGTAAAACCGTGCTGGCCAGCGGGCTGTGCGTACGCAGGAACGGCGCCCAATCCCACCGTGCCCATCGCGAGTGCGCCAAAGATGACACCTTGGCTCACAAGACTTTTCAGATTCATGTGCGACTCCTGTCCGATTATCTCGGCGGTTCGCCCCGACTCAACCGAACGTATTGAGATCCAACAGCGGCACGGCGTTCGTTATGCCGTGGCTGCTGTTGGGGATATCGACAGGGTGTCAATGCCCGTTACATGCCCGAGATCGGGCCTGTGTCAAGGCTGTGGGATCGCCGGAATCTGAGGAATCGGCGGTGCCTGGGGAATGGGCGGTACCCCCGTCCCCTGCGGAATCGGTGGAGCCTGGGGAATGGGCGGCGGTGACGGGGGAGTGATCGGGTCGGCGTTGGCTAGGCCCGGTGCGCCCGCGAAGGCGGCTAAGCCCATTGCCGCCGCGGATGCGCTTGTCACGATCAATCTCTTGATGTTCATGCGTTTTCCCTTCCGAATCGGCGTTCCTCTCCAAACGTACGCCGGTGGGAATAGTGAGCAGGTCGGCGCCGTTTAGGTTCTACGTAACTGAGCTGGCATAATGGCCTCTCAGCCTTTTGAAGGGTTCCGGTTCACGCCTACAAGCGACCCGGCGACCACAACACGCAGAGGAAAAGCAATGAAATCGGGTATCCACCCCACTTACGTCGAGACCAGCGTGGTCTGCGGCTGCGGTAACACCTTCACGACCCGCAGCACCAAGGACAGCGGCCACATCGTGGTCGAGGTCTGCTCGCAGTGCCACCCCTTCTACACCGGTAAGCAGAAGATCCTGGACAGCGGCGGTCGCGTCGCCCGGTTCGAGGCCCGGTACGGCAAGCGCAAGGCCGCAGCCGACAAATAGCTTCCTTGCCGACGCCCGGATTTGCCTTTGTGCAGTCCGGGCGTCGGTTTTTTTGTATGACGACTGAGCGTATGAACATTGGGAGGAGGGCGCATGGGCGAGACGCCGCTGATCGACGCGATGCTGGCCGAGCACGCTGAGTTGGAGAAGCGACTGGCCGACCCGGCGCTGCACGCGGATGCGGGTGCGGCACGTAAGGCCGGCCGCCGGTTCGCGATGCTCTCGCCGATCGTGGCCACCCACGGCAAGCTGGTCGCTGCTCGCGATGATCTAGCCACCGCCCGTGAGCTGTCCGAGGACGATTCCTCATTCGCCGATGAAGTAACCGAGTTGGAATCGTCGGTCGCCGAGCTGGAAACGCAGCTGTCGGACATGCTGGCGCCCCGCGATCCACATGACGGTGACGACATCCTCCTCGAAGTGAAATCTGGTGAGGGGGGCGAGGAGTCGGCGCTGTTCGCTGCCGATCTGGCTCGCATGTACATCCGCTACGCCGAGCGGCATGGTTGGAAGGTCACGGTTCTTGACGAGACAGAATCGGACCTCGGCGGGTACAAGGACGCCACCCTGGCTATCGCGAGCAAGGGAGACACCGCCGACGGCGTATGGTCGCGGCTCAAGTTTGAAGGTGGGGTGCATCGCGTCCAGCGTGTTCCTGTCACCGAATCCCAAGGACGCGTGCATACGTCGGCTGCGGGTGTGTTGGTCTATCCAGAACCCGAAGAGGTACAGGAAGTCCAGATCGACGAGTCGGATCTTCGGATCGACGTCTACCGTTCCTCGGGCAAGGGTGGCCAGGGCGTGAACACCACCGACTCGGCGGTCCGCATCACCCACCTGTCCACCGGGATCGTGGTGACCTGCCAAAACGAGCGCTCTCAGTTGCAGAACAAGGCGCGCGCCATGCAGGTGCTGGCGGCGCGGTTACAGGCTCTCGCCGAGGAGCAGGCGCAGGCCGACGCATCGGCCGGTCGTGCCAGCCAGATCCGCACCGTGGACCGCAGTGAGCGAATTCGCACCTACAACTTCCCGGAGAACCGGATCACCGATCACCGCGTCGGGTTCAAGGCGCATAACCTGGATCAGGTGCTCGACGGCGACCTCGATGCGCTGTTCGATGCGCTGGCCGTGGCCGATCGGAAGGCGCGCCTGCAGGAGGCGTGAGTTAGATGAGCGGGTTGCGTCAGCTGATCGCCGAAGCGATCGAATCGCTCTCTCGGGCAGGGGTTTCCAGCCCGCAGGTGGACGCCGAGGAACTCGCCTCATATCTGCTCGGGATCCCGCGAACACGGCTGCGTTTTGCCGAGATCACGCCAGGTTTTCCCGAGAGATACCGTGATCTCGTAGCCGCGCGGGCGCAGCGGATTCCCTTGCAGCACTTGACCGGTAGTGCCGCCTTTGGCCCTGTCGAGGTGTTCGTGGGTCCCGGTGTGTTCATTCCGCGCCCGGAGACGGAGTCTCTATACGCCTGGGCAACAGGGGAATTGACGACTCACGCAACAGTTGTCGAGTTGTGCGCCGGATCGGCAGCGCTCTCCATCGCCTTGTCGCATGACGAGCCGGCCGCTCGCATCGTCGCGATCGAGCTCGACGAGCAGGCGTTGGACTACACGAGGCGCAACACCGAAGGAACTCCGGTCGAGGTGATCCAGGCCGATGCGACCTCGCCCGTGCTGCTGGCGGAGCTGGATGGAATGGTCGACCTGATCGTCGCCAACCCGCCCTACATCCCTGACGGTGCAGAATTGGAGCCCGAAGTGGCGCAGCACGATCCGCCATTGGCGTTGTTCGCGGGTGTCGATGGACTGGCGATTATCGCGCCCATCGTGACGACGGCCGGCCGTCTGCTAGCTCCCGGGGGCCGCATCGGTATTGAGCACGATGACACCAATGGTGACGGAACATGCGAGTTATTCACGGCCAGTGGTCTATTCGATGAGGTTGTGCAGCGGTACGACCTGGCAGGGCGGCCGCGATTCGTCACCGCTCGCCGGAAATCTCCGACCCCATAGACTGGGTACGTGACCGTCGCCTACGACTGCCAGGACGCTGCGACCCGCCAAGAGGGCATCGACGCGGCGGTGGGGGCGCTCAAGGCGGGTGAACTGGTGGTCATGCCCACCGACACCGTCTACGGATTGGGTTGTGACGCCTTCGATTCCAACGCCGTATCGGCGCTGTTGGCGGCCAAGGGGCGCGGCCGGGACATGCCCGTCGGAGTGCTCGTGGGGTCATGGCACACGATCGACGGGCTGGTGTTCTCTGTTCCGTCGGCTGCCCGTGAGCTCATCGAGGCATTCTGGCCGGGACCACTGAGCATCATCGTGAAGCACGCGCCGTCGCTGTCCTGGGATCTCGGAGATGCGCAGGGAAGCGTCATGCTGCGGATGCCCCTCCATCCGGTCGCCATCGAGCTGCTGCGCGCTGTCGGTCCGATGGCGGTCTCCAGCGCCAACGTATCGGGGCAGCCCGCGGCGCTCACGGCCGCTGAGGCCCGCGATCAGTTGGACGACAAGGTCGCGGTGTACCTGGACGGTGGCACGGCAGAACTGGGCGCGGCATCGACCATCGTCGACCTCACCGGGCCGGTGCCACTGATCCTGCGGGAAGGGCCGATCACCCGGGAACAGATCGTCGATGTGATTGGCGGCGACATCGGGCCCGGCGGGTCGGCGAGTCGGGGGAGCCCACAGGATCTTGAAGTACGGTCGGATGCGTGAGTGAGCTGCTGGCCCTCGCCGATCGCGGCGCGGGCGTCCCTCTGCGTGAGCTTGCCCTGGTTGGGCTGACGGCGGCTATCACGACGTTCTTCTGCACTGGTGGAGTGCGGATGTTCGCAACCCGAGTGGGTGCGGTGGCCTATCCGCGCGAGCGTGACGTGCACTTGCAGCCGACCCCCCGGATGGGCGGTCTCGGCATGTACTTCGGCGTATGTGCGGCGATCTTCCTGGCCTCGCAACTGCCTGCCCTGACAAGGGGTTTCGTCTACTCCTCGGGTATGCCTGCCGTCGTCGTCGCGGGCGGCATCATCATGGTCGTCGGGCTCATTGACGATAAATGGGGCCTGGACGCGCTCACAAAGTTCGCGGGCCAGGTCACGGCCGCTAGCGTCCTGGTCACCATGGGGGTGGCCTGGAGCATGATCTACATCCCCTTTGGCGGGGTGGGGACCATCGTCTTGGACCAGATGTCCTCCATCCTCGTCACGCTCGCGTTGACGGTGTCGATCGTCAACGCGATGAACTTCGTGGACGGCCTCGATGGGCTGGCCGCCGGTTTGGGGCTCATTACCGCGGCTGCCATCTGCATCTTCTCGATTGGGCTGCTGCGCAGCCACGGCGGTGACGTCCTGTATTACCCGCCTGCGGTGATCTCGGTGGTGCTCGCCGGGGCGTGCCTTGGTTTTCTTCCGCATAACTTCCACCGGGCCCGGATCTTCATGGGGGACTCAGGGTCGATGCTGATCGGCCTGATGCTGGCGGCCGCGTCGACGACGGCCGCGGGCCCCATCTCGCAGAGCTCGTACGGCGCCAAGGACATGTTCGTCCTCTTGTCGCCGTTCTTGTTGGTGATCGCGGTGTTGCTGGTGCCCGCGCTGGACGCGCTGTTGGCGATCATCCGGCGGACCCGGGCGGGCCGGAGCCCCTTCAGCCCAGACAAGATGCACCTGCATCACCGGCTGCTGCAGATCGGGCACTCGCATCGCAAGGCGGTGCTGATCATCTACTTGTGGGTGGCGATTATCGCGTTCGGAGCCGCCAGCACCATCTTCTTCGAGCCCCGGTATGCGGGAGCGGTGGTGGTTGGTGCCATCGGTATCGCTATCGTCGCGACGGTCGTTCCCCTGTTGCGTCGTGAAGAACTCGATCAGCTGTCGGGAGCCGAATCAGGGCTCAGTCCGGCCACCGTTCCGACGGAACCGTCGGTGTACGACGAAAAGTAGTAGGTGTGCATTAACCGTCTCTACCATGTGATACGGTTCTGCCATACCCGAAAACTCACGGGTGCCGGCCACACCGGAGCGGCGGAATTTTTGGAAAGTCTGTCTAGACATTCCAGGGTCCGCCGGACCGATCAACTGACCGACAGGGAGCTGCCCATTGAGGTGAGTTCAGCGAGCCCTCAGACCTCCTATAAGGTCTGGAACCGACGAACGCAGTTTTTGTTCCGCCACCCCGACAAAGATGTGAGGTGACACCCCAGGTGACCGTGCCCCAGGCAAGCTCCGATGCTCCGCTGGTTCTTCCGGCATTGGCGTTTCGCCCGTTGCGTCTGGCCGTGTTGTGTGGCGTTCTCGGTGCTTTGGCTCTGTTGGCCTCCGCCCTGCTGGGGAATTGGCAGTTCGGCGTCTTCTTCGTTACTGGGCTTGGACTCGGATTGGTGAACGCTCTCCTCGTTCGCCAATCTGCGGAAGTGATTACCGCGCAAGACAATCCAAGCAAGCAAAAGATGGCCATCAATTCCGCGGCGCGGTTGATGATCATCACCGTCCTTGCCCTGGTGATCGCCTTCGTGTTCCGTCCCGCTGGTCTTGGGGTGTTCTTCGGAGTTGCGTTGTTCCAGGTGCTGCTGGTGTTGACCACCGCTGTGCCGGTGTGGAAAGGGATCCGTTCAGTGAGCAGTGAGCAGGGCGCAGCATGATTACGACATTCCAGGCAGAAGCCGCCATCGAGGTTGGTCATCACAAGCACTGGACGTGGCATGGAGATTTCTGGCCGTACGAGCTGACCTTCAACGTCGACACCATCGTCGCCACCGCCCTGGCCGCGGTGGTTGTGATCGCGCTGGCGTTGTTCCTGCGCGCGAAGGTCACCTCGACGGGCGTGCCCAACGGTGTACAGCTGTTCTTCGAGGCGGTCACCGTCCAGTTCCGCAACCAGGTTGAGTCGGCCATCGGCATGAAGGTGGCGCCGTTTGTGCTGCCGCTGGCCGTGACGATCTTCGTCTTCATTCTCGTCTCTAACTGGATATCGGTGCTGCCCGTGCAATACACCGATGACGCGGGTAAGACGGCCGAACTGTTGGCCCCCCCGGCCTCGGATATCAACTACGTGCTGGCGCTCGCGCTCTTCGTGTTCGTCTGCTACCACATCGCCGGCTTTGCGCGTCGCGGCTTGATCGGCCACCCGATCAAGCTGCTCAAGGGTCACACCTGGGTCACCGCGTTCATCAACCCGATCGAGGAGCTGGCCAAGCCCATCTCGCTGTCGCTGCGGCTCTTCGGCAACATGTTCGCCGGCGGCATCATGGTGGCCCTTATTGCCATGTTCCCCGCGTACATCATGTGGGCGCCCAATGCCATCTGGAAGGCATTCGACCTGTTCGTCGGCCTGATCCAGGCCTTCATCTTCGCACTGCTGACTGTCCTGTACTTCAGCCAGTCGATGGAAACCGACGAACACCACTAATTACGCAGACCAACCTGAATAGACCCCGGTAGCACAGCTACCACATAATAAGGAGGAAGAAAATGGCGGACCCGACAATTGTTGCTGGTGCCCTCATCGGCGGTGGTTTGATCATGGCCGGTGGCGCCATCGGTGCCGGTATCGGTGACGGTATCGCCGGTAATGCCCTGATCTCCGGTGTTGCCCGTCAGCCCGAGGCTCAGAGCCGGCTTTTCACCCCGTTCTTCATCACCGTCGGTCTGGTTGAGGCTGCGTACTTCATCAACCTGGCCTTCATGGCGCTCTTCGTCTTCGCGACTCCCGGCGCCAGCTAATCGGCATGGGTGAATTGCACAGTGTCGCTACTGCCGTCACGGCAGTAGCGGCGGAAGCAGCCGAAGAGGGTGGGAAGCAGAACAACTTCCTCATCCCCAACGGCACCTTCTTTGTCGTCTTGGCGATCTTTCTGATCGTCCTGGCGGTCATTGGAACCTTCGTGGTGCCCCCGATCCAGCGTGTGCTCAAGGCGCGCGAGGACATGGTCACGAAGACGACCGAGGACAACCGGAACGCCGCTGAGCAATTCACCGCCGCCGAGGCTGACTACAAAGATGAGCTGGCCAAGGCGCGCGGTGCCGCAACTGCGGTGCGTGACGAGGCCAGAGCCGAGGGACGCGGAATTCTCGAGGACATGCGTCAGCGGGCCAATGCCGAAGCGACCGCCGTGAATGCGACGGCCGCCGAAGAGTTGGCCCGTCAGGGTGAGGCAACCTCCGGCGAGTTGGCGGCGAATGTCGACAGCTTGTCCCGGACCCTCGCCGAACGTGTTCTCGGCGTGAGCCTTTCGGAACCAGCGAGCGCAGGGCGAGGCTAAGTACAGATGTCGACATTTATCGGACAGCTCATCGGTTTCGCTGTCATCGTGTTCCTGGTGGTCAAGTTCGTGGCGCCTCCGGTACGCACATTGATGGCCAAGCAGCAGGACACGGTGCGTCAGCAGCTTGCGGATAGCAAGACCGCGGCGGACAAGCTGGTCGAGGCCGAGGGCGCGCATGCCAAGGCCATCGAAGATGCCAAGGCCGACGCCGCCGAGATCGCCGAGGAAGCCAAGGCCGACGCCGTGCAGATCTCCAAGCAACTGCGTGAGCAGGCCGACGCCGAGGTCGCGCGGATCAAGGTGCATGGCCAGGAGCAGATCCTGCTGCAGCGTCAGCAGCTGATCCGTCAGCTCCGCGGTGACCTCGGTGCCGAATCCGTGAACCGCGCAGGCGATTTGGTGCGTTCGCATGTCAGTGACCCCGGGGCGCAGTCCGCCACCGTCGACCGATTCCTCGATGAGCTGTCACAGATGGCCGGCAGTGTCAATACCGAACGCCGACCGCTGGCGGCCGGGGGAGCGGGATTGCACGCCGCTAGCCGCGAGTCCCTCGCGGAGCAGGTGTCGGCCTTCCAGGCCAACGCCGTCTCGCTCGATAGCCTGACGCTGAATGCGCTGGCCGACGATCTCACCGCGGTTGCCGAGCTCCTCATCAAGGAATTGGTGCTGCGCAAGCACCTCTCCGAGCCGGTCGATGCCAGCGAGCAGTCCGCTAAGGTCGCCCTGGTCGACTCCGTGCTGGCGTCCAAGATCGGACGGCCGGCACTCGAGGTCGTGCGTGCGGCCGCGACGGCCCGGTGGTCGGCCTCCAGTGACCTGATCACCGCGATCGAACACATTGCCCGCCTCGCGCTGCTGGAGCGGGCCGAACGTGACGGCCAGATCGACGATGTCGAGGACCAGCTGTTCCGCGTCAGTCGCATCCTCGACGGCGAGCCGCAGTTGGGCGCGCTACTGAGCAACACTGCCGCGCCTGCCGCCGATCGCGTGACGCTGCTGAAGAACGTTCTCGCCGGCCGGTCCAACCTGATCGTGACCAGCCTGCTGGCCCAGACCGTGCGCCTGCTGCGTGGCAAGCGCGCCGATGTCGCCGTACTTGAGGTCGCCGAGTTGGCGGTTGCCCGCCGCAACGAGTCTGTCGCTCATGTGAAGGCGGCGGCTCCGGTCAGCGATGCGCAGATCACACGGCTGGCTCAGGTGCTCGGACAGATTTACGGACGCACTATCGCGGTGCAGCTGGATGTGGATCCCGACCTGCTGGGTGGTCTCGTCGTCAACATCGGTGACGAGGAAATCGACGGCAGCCTGTCCACCAGGCTCTCCGCGGCCGCCCTCCATCTGCCCAATTAACCCCATTAGACGCATCACCTAAAGACGAGCAGGAAGACGAAAAGCCATGACAGAGTTGACGATCTCCTCGGCCGATATTTCCGGCGCGATCGAGCAGTACGTCGCGACGTTCTCCGCCGACCCCACCCGCGAAGAAATCGGCATCGTCTCCGACACCGGTGACGGCATCGCCCACGTCGAGGGTCTGCCTTCGGTCATGACCCAGGAGCTCCTCGAGTTCCCGGGCGGCGTGCTGGGTGTGGCACTAAACCTTGACGAGCGCAGCATCGGCACCGTTATCCTCGGTGACTTCCACGGCATCGAAGAGGGCCAGCAGGTCAAGCGCACCGGCGAGGTGCTGTCGGTGCCGGTGGGCGACGCCTTCCTCGGTCGCGTCATCAACCCGCTTGGTGAGCCGATTGACGGCCGCGGCGACATCGAGGCCGAGACTCGCCGTGCCCTCGAGCATCAGGCCGCCAGTGTGGTCGAGCGTCAAAGCGTTTCGGAGCCACTGCAGACCGGCATCAAGGCCATCGACTCGCAGACCCCGATCGGCCGCGGCCAGCGGCAGCTGATCATCGGTGACCGCAAGACCGGCAAGACCGCCGTCTGCGTCGACACCATCCTGAACCAGAAGCAGGCCTGGGAGACCGGTGACCCGGCACAGCAGGTGCGCTGCATCTACGTCGCCATCGGCCAGAAGGGCTCGACCATCGCCGCGGTGCGCCGCACGCTGGATGAGGCCGGCGCGCTGGAGTACACCACCATCATCGCCGCCCCGGCCTCCGATGCCGCCGGCTTCAAGTGGCTTGCGCCCTACACCGGTTCGGCCCTGGGCCAGCACTGGATGTACCAGGGCAAGCACGTCCTCATCGTGTTCGATGACCTGACCAAGCAGGCCGAGGCCTACCGTGCCATCTCACTGCTGCTGCGCCGTCCGCCGGGCCGCGAGGCATACCCGGGTGACGTCTTCTACCTGCACTCCCGTCTGCTAGAGCGTTGCGCGAAGCTCTCCGATGCACTGGGTGCCGGCTCGCTGACGGGCCTGCCGATCATCGAGACCAAGGCCAACGACATCTCGGCCTACATCCCCACCAACGTCATCTCGATCACCGACGGACAGTGCTTCCTGCAGACCGACCTGTTCAACCAGGGTGTGCGCCCGGCCATCAACGTCGGTGTGTCGGTGTCGCGTGTCGGTGGTGCCGCACAGATCAAGGCCATGAAAGAGGTAGCCGGCTCGCTGCGTCTGGAGCTCTCGCAGTACCGCGAGCTGGAGGCCTTCGCGGCCTTCGCCTCCGACCTGGATGCCACGTCGAAGGCTCAGCTGGAGCGCGGTGCGCGCCTGGTGGAGTTGCTCAAGCAGTCGCAGAACTCGCCGTACCCGGTCGAGGAGCAGGTCGTGGCGATCTACCTCGGCACCGGTGGGCACCTCGACTCGGTGCCGGTGGGCGATGTCATCCGATTCGAGCGGGAGTTCCTCGACCACGTGCGCGGCTCACACGCCGACATCCTGGCCGATATCAAGGAGACCAAGAAGTTCTCTGAGGACACCGAGACAAAGCTCACCAACGCGATCAACGCGTTCAAGAAGAGCTTCGCCGCTACTGACGGCAGCTCGGTGGAGGTCAAGGACGTCGCGGCCCAGGCTCTGGACGAGTCCGAGGTTGGCCAGGAGACCGTCCAGGTCCGCAAGCCAGCTCCGGCAAAAAAGTAGAGCAGTAGGACCTCCAGAAAATGGCTGCACAAATCCGAGAACTGCGCCGGCGGATCAAATCCGCCGGGTCGATCAAAAAGATCACCAAGGCGCAAGAGCTGATCGCGACATCGCGTATCTCCAAGGCGCAGGCTCGCGTCGTGGCGGCGCGCCCGTACGCGACCGAGATCACGAACGTGCTCACCGCACTCGCCGACGACGCCGCACTGGACCACCCGCTGTTGGTTGAGCGGGCCGAGCCGAAACGGGCCGGTGTGCTCGTTGTGTCCTCGGACCGCGGCCTGTGCGGTGGCTACAACGCCAACGTGCTGCGTGTCGCCGAGGAGCTGTTCGCGCTGCTGCGTGAGCAGGGCAAGACCCCGGTGATCTACGTGGTCGGCCGCAAGGCGCTGAACTTCTACAAGTTCCGCGGCCGCAAGGTCACCCAGTTCTGGACCGGGTTCTCCGAGCGACCCGAGTACGCGCACGCCCAGGAGATCGCCGGTGTGCTGGTGGACTCATTCCTGGCGGGTGCCGACGACGACGGCGATGACCCGGGTGCCGACGGCATCCTCGGTGTAGACGAACTGCACATCGTCTACACCGAGTTCAAGTCGATGCTGACCCAGGCGGCCGTGGCCAAGCGGATCGCGCCGATGGAGGTCGAGTACGTCGGCGAGGCCACCGGACCGACCACCCAGTACTCGTTCGAGCCTGACGCCACCACGCTTTTCGCGTCGCTACTGCCTCGTTACCTGGCCACCCGGGTGTACGCGGCACTGCTGGAGGCGGCAGCCTCGGAGTCGGCGTCCCGCCGGCGCGCCATGAAGGCGGCCACGGATAACGCCGATGAGCTCATCAAGGGACTCACCCTGGAAGCCAACCGTGCTCGCCAGGCCCAGATCACCCAGGAAATCAGTGAAATCGTTGGCGGCGTTGACGCGCTTGCCTCGGCCGCCGCAAGCGAACATTAGGAAGAGACGAGTAGATGACCGCACCAACTGCTAACAAGACCGTCGGGCGAGTTGTTCGCGTTACCGGCCCGGTCGTTGACGTGGAGTTCCCGCGCGACGCCGTGCCGCCGCTCTTCTCCGCTCTCAACGCCGAGATCACTTACGAGTCGCTGGCTAAGACGCTGACTCTCGAGGTGGCACAGCACCTGGGTGACAACCTGGTTCGCACCGTGTCCATGCAGCCGACTGACGGCCTGGTGCGTGGCGTGGACGTCACCAACACCGGCAACACCATCGCGGTGCCCGTCGGTGACGGCGTGAAGGGTCACGTCTTCAACGCCCTGGGCAACTGCCTCGACGAGCCGGGCTACGGCAGCGACTTCGAGAAGTGGTCCATCCACCGCAAGCCCCCGGCCTTCGATCAGCTCGAGCCGCGTACCGAGATGCTCGAGACTGGCCTCAAGGTCGTCGACCTGCTGACCCCGTACGTGCGAGGCGGAAAGATCGCCCTGTTCGGTGGTGCCGGCGTGGGTAAGACCGTTCTAATCCAGGAGATGATCAACCGCATCGCCCGCAACTTCGGTGGTACCTCGGTATTCGCCGGCGTGGGTGAGCGCACCCGCGAGGGCAACGACCTGTGGGTCGAGCTCGCCGATGCCAACGTGCTCAAGGACACCGCCCTTGTGTTCGGCCAGATGGACGAGCCGCCCGGCACGCGTATGCGCGTGGCGCTCTCGGCGCTGACCATGGCGGAGTACTTCCGCGATGAGCAGGGCCAGGACGTGCTGCTGTTCATCGACAACATCTTCCGGTTCACCCAGGCCGGCTCCGAGGTGTCGACCTTGCTGGGCCGCATGCCTTCCGCCGTGGGTTACCAGCCGACGCTGGCCGACGAGATGGGTGAGCTGCAGGAGCGCATCACCTCGACCCGCGGTCGCTCTATCACCTCGATGCAGGCCGTCTACGTGCCCGCCGACGACTACACCGACCCGGCGCCGGCCACCACGTTCGCGCACCTGGATGCCACCACCGAGCTCTCGCGCGCGGTGTTCTCCAAGGGCATCTTCCCGGCCGTGGATCCGCTGGCCTCGTCGTCGACGATTCTGCTGCCGTCTGTGGTGGGCGAGGAGCACTACCGCGTCGCGCAGGAAGTCATCCGCGTGCTGCAGCGCTACCAGGACCTGCAGGACATCATCGCCATCCTCGGTATCGACGAGCTGTCGGAAGAGGACAAGCAGCTGGTGGGCCGCGCCCGTCGTATCGAGCGCTTCCTGAGCCAGAACATGATGGCGGCAGAGCAGTTCACCGGTCAGCCCGGATCGACCGTGCCGCTGAAGGAGACCATCGAGGCGTTCGACAAGCTCACCAAGGGCGAGTTCGATCACCTGCCCGAGCAGGCGTTCTTCCTCATCGGTGGCCTGGACGATTTGGCGAAGAAGGCCGAAAGCCTCGGCGCCAAACTGTAATTCGTCGCTAGCGATTTTGAAGGAGGTGCATTGAATGTCCGAGATTGACGTCGAGATTGTCGCCGTCGAGCGTGAGATCTGGTCGGGTAAGGCCACATTCGTCTTCACCCGCACGACCTCCGGCGAAATCGGCATCCTGCCGCACCACATTCCGTTGGTGGCGCAGCTGGTTGACGATGCGGCGGTGAAGATCGAGCGCGAGGGTAATGACGATCTTTGGTGGGCGATTGACGGGGGATTCCTGTCGATCACCGACAACAAGGTGAGCATCCTGGTCGAGTCCGCGCAAGCACGTGTGGATATTGACGAGTCCAAAGCCAAGACCGATTCCGGCTCTGAGGATCCACGAGTAGCCGCGCAAGGACGCGCGCGCCTACGTGCCCTCGGCCAGACGGTTTAGCACTACTTACAAAGGAATACCGCTTTGAGCGTGACGGCGATGATCGAGATATCGGTCATCGCCGTCCTTGCTTTGGCGGTGACCGCGTTGAGCTTTCGTCTGCTCAAGTTGCGGCATGGCGGTACCGCGGCTCTGCTGCGCGACATACCGGAGGCGGGGGAGGGGCGCTGGCGCCATGGCGTCATGCGCTACCGCGAATCTCAAGCGGAGTTCTATCGGCTCTCCAGTGTGCGGCTCTGGGCCGATCGCCGGCTGTCGCGGCGTGAACTCGAGATCATTGACCGGCGGATTCCGCGCGGCGACGAATACGACATCATGACCGCCGAGATCGTGGTGCTGCAGCTGCGCGACGGCGCACGCGTGTACGAAATGGCGCTGGACCGCGGTGCGTTGACCGCCTTCATGTCCTGGGTCGAGTCGCGACCCTCGCGGCGCGCGGAACGCCGAACCCGCTAGCCGATCGTGCCCACCCGCTAGGCGGGCTGCGCGGGTCCGCCGGGCTTCCAGAGAGTGTCCTTACCGTCATTGGCGACTCGCGACAGGATGAACAACAGATCCGAGAGCCGATTCAGATATTTGGCGGTTAGCACGTTGGTGGTGTCGGGATAGGCCTCGATGGCGGCCCAGGCCGAACGTTCCGCCCGACGCGCTACGGTGCGCGCCACATGCAACAGCCCGGATAGTGCGGTGCCACCCGGCAGCACAAAGGAATTCAGGTTGGGCAAATCCGCGTTGTACTCGTCACACCAGCCCTCGAGGCGGTCGATGTAGGGCTGGGTGATCCGCAGTGGCGGGTACTCGGGATTGGATATCACCGGAGTGGACAGATCCGCGCCGGCGTCGAACAGATCATTCTGGATCTGCAGCAGCACGGCGCCGATCGGCCGGCTCGGGTTCCCGAGCAGCACCGCGACACCAATGGCGGCATTGGCTTCGTCGCAATCTGCGTACGCGGCGAGCCGCGGATCATTCTTCGGTACGCGCGAGAAGTCACTCAGTCCAGTGGTTCCGTCATCTCCGGTCCGCGTGTAGATGCGAGTGAGATGCACGCCACTCGATGATCCCTGCTCGCGTTGTGGGTTCTCGCCGCCCGCGGGTGCCGCGTCGTTTCCGTCGCCTGATCGCCCCAGTGGCTCATCGGTCATGCGTCGAAACGTTACCCGGCTACGCTGTCGGGCGTGAGCGAGCATTTCTTGGTGACCGGCGGCGCCCGGCTTACCGGCAACGTGGCGGTAACCGGCGCCAAGAACAGTGTGCTCAAGCTGATGGCGGCCACTCTCCTCGCGGAGGGAACCAGCACCATCACCAATTGCCCGGACATCCTGGACGTACCGCTGATGGCGGAGGTGCTGCGGGGATTGGGTGCGACGGTGGAGCTGGAGGGTGATGTTGTCAGGATCACCTCACCCGACGAACCCAAATATGACGCCGACTTCGCGGCGGTACGGCAGTTTCGCGCCTCGGTATGTGTCCTGGGTCCGCTGGTGGGCCGGTGTCGACGGGCGAAGGTGGCGTTACCGGGCGGGGACGCCATTGGGTCCCGTCCACTCGACATGCATCAGGCGGGCCTACGCCAGCTCGGGGCGGAGTGCACCATCGAGCATGGATGTGTGGTCGCAGAGGCAAAGGCATTGCACGGGGCCGATATTCAGCTCGAGTTTCCGTCAGTGGGTGCCACGGAAAACATCTTGATGGCAGCGGTGCTTGCTGACGGCGTCACTACCATCCACAACGCCGCGCGCGAGCCGGATGTGGTGGATCTGTGCACCATGTTGGTCCAGATGGGCGCCCAGATAGAAGGTGCAGGCACGTCGACATTGACGGTGATCGGCGTTCCCGAGCTCCATCCCACCGAGCATCGCGTCATCGGAGACCGAATCGTCGCTGCCACTTGGGGTCTCGCTGCCGCGATGACCCGTGGCGACGTCACTGTTACGGGAGTCGATCCGGAACACCTGCAACTGGTGCTGCACAAGCTGCATGATGCCGGCGCCACAGTTACTCAGAAGGACGACGGGTTTCGCGTCGTCCAGTACGAGCGTCCCAAAGCCATCAACGTGGCGACGTTACCGTTCCCGGGATTCCCAACTGACTTGCAGCCCATGGCAATTGGGCTTGCTGCGATAGCAGACGGTACCTCCATGATCACCGAGAACGTCTTCGAGGCCCGATTCCGCTTCGTCGAGGAGATGATGCGGCTGGGCGCGGATGCGCGGACCGATGGGCACCATGCGGTGGTCCGGGGTATTCGTCAACTGTCCAGTGCGCCGGTGTGGTCATCGGACATCCGGGCAGGCGCGGGGCTGGTACTGGCGGGCCTAGTGGCGGATGGCGTCACCGAGGTATACGATGTCTTTCATATCGACCGCGGTTACCCGTTGTTCGTGGAGAATCTCCAGAGCTTGGGCGCCGAAGTCGAGCGGGTCAGCTAGCGCTGACCACCCCCCAGAACCCGAATTTGACTCAAGTTCACTGGACTTGGTACACTAGTCGGGTTGCCCTGAAAGAGCGAGGCCGGGACGAGGAAGCGATTCCGAAATTCTGGTCTTAGGTTTGGTGCGCAGTTGACCAGCCAAAACCCGGAGTTTGACTCAAGTTCACCGAACTTGATACGGTTCCCGGGCCGCTTCCAAAGGGCGAAAGCCGAAATAGAAGAAGAAATTCAGATATCTCGGCGATCGGATGGTGCGCAAGTAACCAGCCAAAACCGGGAATTTGACTCAAGTTCACCGAACTTGATACGGTTTCCCAGCCGCCTGAAAGGGCGGAAGTCGAGATAAAAGAAGAAATTCAGATATCTCGGCGATCGGATGGTGCGCAAGTAACCAGCCAAAACCGGGAATTTGACTCAAGTTCACCGAACTTGATACGGTTTCCGAGCCGCCTGAAAGGGCGGAGGCGAGAATAAGGGAAAGAAATTCCCGAATTTCATAGCCAGAACAAATAAATGTGTTGTTTGAGAACTCAATAG
The DNA here is from genome assembly GCA_002013415.1 of Mycobacterium sp. D16Q14. GTDB lineage: Bacteria > Actinomycetota > Actinomycetes > Mycobacteriales > Mycobacteriaceae > Mycobacterium. The sequence continues at coordinate 117,560 of MAEX01000001.1, read as the reverse complement.
TGTGTCAGTGTTTATATAGACATTTTATGTCGATAACAATTCTTTTGACAGTTGTTTTGTCGGGATTAAATTTTTGTTTGGAGAGTTTGATCCTGGCTCAGGACGAACGCTGGCGGCGTGCTTAACACATGCAAGTCGAACGGAAAGGCCCTTCGGGGTACTCGAGTGGCGAACGGGTGAGTAACACGTGGGTGATCTGCCCTGCACTCTGGGATAAGCCTGGGAAACTGGGTCTAATACCGGATAGGACCACACACTTCATGGTGAGTGGTGCAAAGCTTTTGCGGTGTGGGATGAGCCCGCGGCCTATCAGCTTGTTGGTGGGGTAATGGCCCACCAAGGCGACGACGGGTAGCCGGCCTGAGAGGGTGACCGGCCACACTGGGACTGAGATACGGCCCAGACTCCTACGGGAGGCAGCAGTGGGGAATATTGCACAATGGGCGCAAGCCTGATGCAGCGACGCCGCGTGAGGGATGACGGCCTTCGGGTTGTAAACCTCTTTCAGTAGGGACGAAGCGAAAGTGACGGTACCTACAGAAGAAGGACCGGCCAACTACGTGCCAGCAGCCGCGGTAATACGTAGGGTCCGAGCGTTGTCCGGAATTACTGGGCGTAAAGAGCTCGTAGGTGGTTTGTCACGTTGTTCGTGAAAACCCACAGCTTAACTGTGGGCGTGCGGGCGATACGGGCAGACTAGAGTACTGCAGGGGAGACTGGAATTCCTGGTGTAGCGGTGGAATGCGCAGATATCAGGAGGAACACCGGTGGCGAAGGCGGGTCTCTGGGCAGTAACTGACGCTGAGGAGCGAAAGCGTGGGTAGCGAACAGGATTAGATACCCTGGTAGTCCACGCCGTAAACGGTGGGTACTAGGTGTGGGTTTCCTTCCTTGGGATCCGTGCCGTAGCTAACGCATTAAGTACCCCGCCTGGGGAGTACGGTCGCAAGACTAAAACTCAAAGGAATTGACGGGGGCCCGCACAAGCGGCGGAGCATGTGGATTAATTCGATGCAACGCGAAGAACCTTACCTGGGTTTGACATGCGCAGGACGTATCTAGAGATAGGTATTCCCTTGTGGCCTGCGTGCAGGTGGTGCATGGCTGTCGTCAGCTCGTGTCGTGAGATGTTGGGTTAAGTCCCGCAACGAGCGCAACCCTTGTCCTATGTTGCCAGCGGGTAATGCCGGGGACTCGTAGGAGACTGCCGGGGTCAACTCGGAGGAAGGTGGGGATGACGTCAAGTCATCATGCCCCTTATGTCCAGGGCTTCACACATGCTACAATGGCCAGTACAGAGGGCTGCGAAGCCGCAAGGTGGAGCGAATCCCTTAAAGCTGGTCTCAGTTCGGATTGGGGTCTGCAACTCGACCCCATGAAGTCGGAGTCGCTAGTAATCGCAGATCAGCAACGCTGCGGTGAATACGTTCCCGGGCCTTGTACACACCGCCCGTCACGTCATGAAAGTCGGTAACACCCGAAGCCAGTGGCCTAACCTTTTGGAGGGAGCTGTCGAAGGTGGGATCGGCGATTGGGACGAAGTCGTAACAAGGTAGCCGTACCGGAAGGTGCGGCTGGATCACCTCCTTTCTAAGGAGCACCATTTCCCAGTCGAATGAATTGGGAACATAAAGCGAGTGTCTGTAGTGGATACATGCTTGGTGAATATGTTTTATAAATCCTATCCACCCCGTGGATGGGTAGTCGGCAAAACGTCGGACTGTCATAAGAATTGAAGCGCTGGCACACTGTTGGGTCCTGAGGCAACACATTGTGTTGTCACCCTGCTTGGTGGTGGGGTGTGGTCTTTGACTTATGGATAGTGGTTGCGAGCATCTAAACATAGCCTCGCTCGTTTACGAGTGAGGCTGGTTTTTGCAATTTATTAGCTAAGTTCTTAAGGGCGCATGGTGAATGCCTTGGCACTAGAAGCCGATGAAGGACGTAGGAGGCTGCGATAAGCCTCGGGGAGCTGCCAACCGAGCTTTGATCCGAGGATGTCCGAATGGGGAAACCCAGCACGAGTGATGTCGTGTTACCCACTGCTGAATATATAGGCTTTGGGAGGAAACGCGGGGAAGTGAAACATCTCAGTACCCGTAGGAAGAGAAAACAACCGTGATTCCGTGAGTAGTGGCGAGCGAAAGCGGAAGATGGCTAAACCGCATGCATGTGATACCTGGTAGGGGTTGTGTGTGCGGGGTTGTGGGAGTTGTACTTGCCGGTTCTACCAGACCGGCGGACAGTAAAAAAGTGTCGTGATTAGCGGAAGTGGTCTGGGACGGCCCGCCGCAGACGGTGAGAGTCCGGTACGCGAAAATCCGACACCTGTCTCGTACTTCATCCCGAGTAGCAGCGGGCTCGTGGAATCTGCTGTGAATCTGCCGGGACCACCCGGTAAGCCTAAATACTCTCTAGTGACCGATAGCGGATTAGTACCGTGAGGGAATGGTGAAAAGTACCCCGGGAGGGGAGTGAAATAGTACCTGAAACCATGTGCCTACAATCCGTCAGAGCCTCCTCGTGGGGTGATGGCGTGCCTTTTGAAGAATGAGCCTGCGAGTCAGGGACACGTCGCGAGGTTAACCCGTGAGGGGTAGCCGTAGCGAAAGCGAGTCTGAATAGGGCGCCCATAGTGGCGTGTTCTGGACCCGAAGCGGAGTGATCTACCCATGGCCAGGGTGAAGCGGCGGTAAGACGCCGTGGAGGCCCGAACCCACTTAGGTTGAAGACTGAGGGGATGAGCTGTGGGTAGGGGTGAAAGGCCAATCAAACTCCGTGATAGCTGGTTCTCCCCGAAATGCATTTAGGTGCAGCGTCGCGTGTTTCTTGTTGGAGGTAGAGCTACTGGATGGCCGATGGGCCCTACTAGGTTACTGACGTCAGCCAAACTCCGAATGCCAATAAGTTAGAGCGCGGCAGTGAGACGGCGGGGGAGAAGCTCCGTACGTCGAGAGGGAAACAGCCCAGATCGCCGGCTAAGGCCCCTAAGCGTGTACTAAGTGGAAAAGGATGTGTAGTCGCGAAGACAACCAGGAGGTTGGCTTAGAAGCAGCCACCCTTGAAAGAGTGCGTAATAGCTCACTGGTCAAGTGATTATGCGCCGACAATGTAGCGGGGCTCAAGTACACCGCCGAAGCCGCGGCATTCATGCAATACATTCCCTTCGGGGCAGTGGCATGGATGGGTAGGGGAGCGTCCTGCACCCAGCGAAGCTGCGAAGTAATTCAGCAGTGGAGGGTGCGGGAGTGAGAATGCAGGCATGAGTAGCGACAGGCAAGTGAGAAACTTGCCCGCCGAATGACCAAGGGTTCCTGGGCCAGGCTAGTCCTCCCAGGGTAAGTCGGGACCTAAGGCGAGGCCGACAGGCGTAGTCGATGGACAACGGGTTGATATTCCCGTACCCGTGTGTGCGCGCCCATGATGAATCATCGGTACTAACCACCCAAAAGGTTCTAGATCAATCTCTTCGGAGTGCGACGTGAACCCGCTGCGTGGGACCTTCGGTGGTAGTAGTCAAGCGATGGGGTGACGCAGGAAGGTAGCTGTACCGGTTAGTGGTTATACCGGAGCAAGCCCGTAGGGCGACATCTAGGTAAATCCGGATGTCATAAGCCTGAGAGGTGACGCATAGCCGATTGAGGCGAATTCAGTGATCCTATGCTGCCAAGAAAAGCCTCTAGTGAGTTCACACACGGCCCGTACCCCAAACCAACACAGGTGGTCAGGTAGAGAATACTAAGGCGTACGAGATAACTATGGTTAAGGAACTCGGCAAAATACCCCCGTAACTTCGGGAGAAGGGGGACCTCGCTTGGTGACCGGACTTGCTCCGTGAGCTGAACGAGGTCGCAGAGACCAGTGAGAAGCGACTGTTTACTAAAAACACAGGTCCGTGCGAAGTCGCAAGACGATGTATACGGACTGACGCCTGCCCGGTGCTGGAAGGTTAAGAGGACCCGTTAACCCTTGGGTGAAGCGGAGAATTTAAGCCCCAGTAAACGGCGGTGGTAACTATAACCATCCTAAGGTAGCGAAATTCCTTGTCGGGTAAGTTCCGACCTGCACGAATGGCGTAACGACTTCTCAACTGTCTCAACCATAGACTCGGCGAAATTGCACTACGAGTAAAGATGCTCGTTACGCGCGGCAGGACGAAAAGACCCCGGGACCTTCACTATAGCTTGGTATTGGCGTTTGGTTCGGTTTGTGTAGGATAGGTGGGAGACTGTGAAGCAGGCACGCCAGTGTTTGTGGAGTCATCGTTGAAATACCACTCTGATCGTATTGAACCTCTAACCTCGGACCGTATATCCGGTCCAGGGACAGTGCCTGGTGGGTAGTTTAACTGGGGCGGTTGCCTCCCAAAATGTAACGGAGGCGCCCAAAGGTTCCCTCAACCTGGACGGCAATCAGGTGTTGAGTGCAAGTGCACAAGGGAGCTTGACTGCGAGACCTACAAGTCAAGCAGGGACGAAAGTCGGGACTAGTGATCCGGCACCTCTGAGTGGAAGGGGTGTCGCTCAACGGATAAAAGGTACCCCGGGGATAACAGGCTGATCTTCCCCAAGAGTCCATATCGACGGGATGGTTTGGCACCTCGATGTCGGCTCGTCGCATCCTGGGGCTGGAGCAGGTCCCAAGGGTTGGGCTGTTCGCCCATTAAAGCGGCACGCGAGCTGGGTTTAGAACGTCGTGAGACAGTTCGGTCTCTATCCGCCGCGCGCGTCAGAAACTTGAGGAAACCTGTCCCTAGTACGAGAGGACCGGGACGGACGAACCTCTGGTGTACCAGTTGTTCCACCAGGAGCACGGCTGGATAGCTACGTTCGGACAGGATAACCGCTGAAAGCATCTAAGCGGGAAACCTATTCCAAGACCAGGTTTCTTACCCTTTTAGAGGGATAAGGTCACCCACAGACTATGGGTTCAATAGGCCAGACCTGTAAGCGTAGTAATACGTTCAGGGAACTGGCACTAATCGACCGAAAACTTACTAATAAATCGCAACCACTATTCGTCGTCATTTGACGACCACACTCCACCACCAGATAACTTGTGTGTTAATCACACGAAAGAGTTACGGCGGCCACAGCGAGAGGGAAACGCCCGGTCCCATCCCGAACCCGGAAGCTAAGCCTCTCAGCGCCGATGGTACTGTTCTTAACACGGAACGGAAGAGTAGGACACCGCCGAACATAAATTGGAAATACCCCCCAGGAAACTGGGGGGTATTTTCATATTCTGACTGCTAGATTTCTGAAATAGCGAGACGGTAGAGATAGGAATCCTGTGCAGGCATTTAAGGGGCGCTTCAAGCTGAAGCCGGCCGCCACCACCGTGGGTGCAGTGATACTGGTGCTGGTCATCTACGTGGGTTTTCTCCTCATCTATCGCATGCTGGATCATCATTCGGGCGCGCCGTCGGCCGATCTGGACCTATCCCGAGACAACGAGACTGTGGTGGTCATCGATCTCCAGGACCTGCGCACGGTGAACAACCGGCTGGACGCCGAAGTTGTGGTGCTACCGGCGAAAACAACACTTGATGTCTTCGGGCTGTTGAACGCGGACATGTCCGTGCGGTTGGTGTCCTCCCTGGATTACGGGGAGCGGCATTTTCCGCGGGGCACTGTTCCTGCCGCCATGGACGACACTCTGGTGGCGACGGGCGACGCTCAGTCATGGCCGTTCGACGAATACTCCACCGGGACTTTGCGCGCAGAAGTCATGGTGGGTAACGGCGAAGGTCGGCATCCGATACCGGCGCGCATCGAAGTGATCGGCAGCTTGGGCGGATGGCGCGTGTCGACCGAGACGTCGCCGGCTCCTGCGGGCAAGGGCGACCAGACCACGGTTACGTTAGTGCGTGCGCGCGGCACGCTGGCATTCGATGTCGGCATCTGTCTGGTGTTGATCACCCTTCCGACGATGGCCCTGATTGTGGCGATTGAGACGGTGAAGGGGAGGAAGAAGTTCCACCCGCCGCTGATGACCTGGTTCGGAACGATGCTGTTCGCGATCGTGCCGTTGCGGAACATCCTGCCCGGGGCGCCACCGCCGGGAGCGTGGATAGATCAGGCATTGGTGCTGTGGGTGCTCATCGCACTTGTTGTGGCGATGGTGCTCTATGTCGAAGCCTGGTGGAAGCAGTCCGACTAGGTCGGGCCGCGGCCGCGTTAGGCCACAGGTACCGCAAGCTCGGTGGGCTCCGTCCGGCCGCGCAGCGTCACGGTATCGCCCGAGCGCCAGTGCAGCGCCTCCCGATGGTGTGCGCGCAAGACGGTATCGACCGAGGCGACCAAGCGTCCCGGCACCGCTTTGGAGAGCTCGCAGAGCCGAGCCGCTTCGTTGACGGGATCGCCGATCACGGTGTACTCGAAGCGATCGTGGGCCCCGACGTTTCCGGCCACCGCCTGCCCCGAGGCGACGCCGATGCCTGCCTGGCATTCGGGTACCTCGGTCCGTAGCCGGCGGGCAATGGCTCGCGCGGCGGCGAGTGCCTGGCTTTCGGGACGGTCCTGCCGGACGGGAGCTCCGAAGACCGCGAGGGTGGCGTCGCCTTCGAACTTGTTGACCATGCCCTCGTATCGGTCGATTTCTTCGACGACGACGGTGAAGAATCGGTTCAGTAGTGCGACCACTTCGATGGCCGGCCGAGTGGCTGCCAGCTGGGTAGACCCGACAATATCGGCGAAAAGCACTGCGACGTGGCGTTCCTCGCCGCCGAGCGCGGGCTGTTGCAGTTCGGCGGCGGCGGCGACCTCGCGGCCGACATGCTTGCCGAAGAGGTCCCGGACCCGCTCGCGTTCACGCAGGCCCTCTGCCATGGTGTTGAAGCCCGCTTGCAGCTCGCCCAGCTCGGTACCGTCATAGACGACGAGATTGACGTCCAGATCATTCTGTTCGACGCGCTTGAGCGCGGCCTGCACCTCTTTGACGGGCGCGGCTGTCATCCAGGATGCAATCCAGATGAGGATCAGACCAAATACCACCGGGAATGACGCGAGGATGATGACCGCCACTGCGAGCTGGTTGACCGTGAAGTTGCCGAAGATCAGTGCTCCGACCCCAGCGAGCATGATGCCGACGGCGGGCACCCCGGATCCCAAGAGCCAGGCGAGCATGGTGCGCACCATGATTCCCGAGGCGAGCCGCCGTCGGCGGTACCCCGCTTCGAGTGCTCGGGCGGCGACGGGACGCATCGCGAACTCGGTGAACAGGTAGTTCGCCGCGCAGACCACCACACCGCTGAACCCCACCGCGAAGAAGATCTTGGGGATGTAGAGCGGATCCTGCAGCCCGTAGAGCGTGGTGAACAGGGCGGTACCGCCCGCCCACAGAATCGCCTGGACGACCGTCAGCCGCCGGGGGACCGCAAACGCGTTGCGCTGGTCCTCCTTGGTCGGCTCGCGTTCGTCGATGGCCCACCGCACCACCTTGAAGATCCGGCGGGTACCCCACACGGCGCCGATGAGCACCGCGAGCGTCACGTACACGGGAACGACCACGAATTGGATCCACCAGGGTGCATCGAAGACGTTGGGATCGGGCACCGCGACGAGCACCAGCAGGATGACGACGGCGACACCAATCAGGTTGGCGGCCACCACGAATACGGTCAGCATCAGCTGGATGCGGATGCGCTGGACGAGTGTGCTCTCGTCATAGCGGCCCAGCAGCCACGACCCGTACCCGTCGCCGGCCTCGAGTCGGCCGGTCTGCCCGGTGATCGCGGCCAGGGCATGGCCCACTCGCAGCGACACTGCGCGAATCGACTCGTTTGCCATAGTTGTGGTCAGCCTAACGCCCTATACAGTGAGCCGGTGCGTCTCGTCGTAGCTCAATGCACGGTTGATTATGTCGGCCGGTTGACCGCCCACCTGCCATCCGCCAAGAGGCTCTTGCTGATCAAGGCCGACGGCTCGGTGAGCGTGCATGCCGATGACCGGGCCTATAAGCCGCTCAACTGGATGAGCCCGCCATGCTGGCTCACCGAAACCCAGGGCGAGGGCTCGGAGGATTGCGGAGCGTCGACCGTATGGGTAGTGGAGAACAAGGCCGCTGAGCAGCTACGGATCACCATCGAGAACATCGAGCATGACTCGGCACATGAGCTCGGCGTCGACCCAGGGCTGGTCAAGGATGGTGTGGAGGCGCACTTGCAGGAGTTGCTCGCAGAGCATGTTGCGCTACTCGGCGAGGGATACACACTGGTGCGTCGCGAATACATGACTCCGATCGGGCCGGTGGACCTCCTGTGCCGGGATGCCGACGGTGCGACGGTCGCGGTGGAGATCAAGCGCCGCGGCGAGATCGATGGTGTCGAGCAGCTGACCCGCTACCTCGAACTGCTCAACCGTGACACCACGCTGGCGCCGGTCGCCGGCGTCTTCGCGGCGCAACAGATCAAGCCGCAGGCTCGCACTCTTGCCGAGGATCGAGGAATCCGTTGTCTCACACTGGATTACGATGCCATGCGGGGAATGGACTCAGACGAATTCCGTTTGTTCTGAAATCGCACCGCGGTCCATAGAATCACCGCATGGGCCGCCGACATCCGCCGCGCCGCGCCGCCGCCGATCGTGCGGTTGCGCTGCCGCTCGGCGGGCATCAGGTGGAACAGGGGACCGACGGTCTGGATTACCAGGTGCGGCGCATCGCCGCGGCGCGCGCGATCAAGATTTATCGCTGCCCCGGGTGTGATCACGAGATCGGGGTGGGGATAGCGCATGTGGTGGCGTGGCCTGCCTCCGAGGGACAAGACAGGGGCGCAGAAGACCGCCGCCACTGGCATACGCCCTGCTGGAGCAACCGCGCGAATCGAAGCCCGACGCGGCGTTGGAGCTAGTGCGTCTGCGTCGGCTGGACGAGCTCGATGAGTACGCCGCCGGTGTCCTTGGGATGCAGGAAGTTGATGCGTGAGTTCGCGGTGCCGACGCGCGGCTCCTCGTAGAGCGCACGTACTCCCGCGGCACGCAGCTGATCGGTCAGCGCGTCGATATCGGTGACACGGTAGGCCAGCTGCTGCAGGCCGGGGCCCTTCTTGTCCAGAAACTTGGCGATAGGCGAGGACTCATCGAGCGGGGCCATCAGCTGAATCTGGGCGCTGCCGGGTTCTGCTCCGGGGAAAGACAGCATCGCCTCGCGGACTCCCTGGCTCTTGTTGATCTCCTCGTGCACCAGGATCATGCCCAGGTGCTCGTGGTACCACTCGATCGCGACGTCCAGGTCAGGCACCGCGATACCCACGTGGTCGATCGCGGTCACAAGACCGGTCGATAGGATCGAGGGAACATCAAGAGGAGACGATGTCGTCATAACGCAACGGTAACGCGTTCCAGAAAACGGCGTCCACTCCAGCAGCATTAAGGAGACTCAATGACCACGTCCGTGATTGTTGCTGGAGCGCGTACACCCGTTGGCCGCTTCCAGGGATCTCTGAAGGACTTCTCGGGCGCTCAGCTGGGTGGCATCGCCATCAAGGGCGCCCTCGAGAAGGCCAAGGTGGCGCCGTCTGCGGTCGACTACGTGATCATGGGCCAGGTTCTCACCGCTGGTGCCGGCCAGATTCCGGCGCGCCAGGCGGCGGTTGCCGGCGGAATTGGTATGGACGTCCCGGCGCTCACCATCAACAAGGTGTGCCTTTCCGGTGTCGATGCCATCGCCCTGGCTGACCAGCTGATTCGGGCCGGTGAGTTCGAGGTCGTCGTCGCCGGTGGACAGGAGTCCATGACCAACGCCCCGCATCTGCTGCCCAAGAGCCGGTTCGGGTTCAAGTACGGCGACGTGACGCTTGTTGATCACATGGCCTTCGACGGTCTGCACGACGCCTTCACCGACCAGGCGATGGGAATCCTCACCGAACAGCGCAACGTCTCCGACAAGTTCACCCGCGAGGAGCAGGACGAGTTCGCGGCGCGTTCCCATCAGAATGCTGCCCGCGCCTGGAAGGACGGCGTCTTCGTCGACGAGGTGGTCTCGGTTCAGATCCCGCAGCGCAAGGGTGATCCGATCGAGTTCGCCGAGGACGAAGGCATCCGTGCCGACACCACTGCCGCGTCACTGGCCGGACTGCGTCCGGCGTTCAGCAAGGACGGCACCATCACTGCGGGGTCGTCCTCGCCGATCTCCGATGGCGCCTGCGCGGTGGTGGTGATGAGTAAGGAGCGCGCGGAGCGCGAGGGGCTGGAGTGGATCGCCGAGATCGGTGCACACGGTGTTGTCGCCGGCCCCGATTCCAGCTTGCAGCTGCAGCCGGCCAACGCCATTCGGAAGGCCTGCGAGCGGGAAGGGATTTCCCCCGATCAGCTCGACCTAGTCGAGATCAATGAGGCCTTCGCGCTGGTGGGCTTGGCCTCGATCAAGGACCTGGGAATCGATCCGGCCAAGGTCAATGTCAACGGCGGCGCGATCGCTATCGGGCACCCCATCGGGATGTCCGGTGCCCGGATCACCCTGCATCTGGCGCAGGAGCTCAAGCGCCGCGGCGGTGGAATCGGTGTGGCCGCACTGTGCGGCGGTGGCGGTCAAGGTGACGCCTTGATCGTGCGGGTGTGATTTACGACGCGCTGTAGTAGGTCCGCTGAGGTGTCGGGCACCCCATCGGGCAGACTGAGGGCATGACACAGCTTTTCGACCTGCGTAGCACCGCCAGCAGGTTCCGCGCCATCGCGTTGCTTGAGGCCGTCAGCTGGGCGGGTCTGCTCACGGGGATGTTCTTCAAGTACGTGCCGGATCCGGGCAATGAAATCGGCGTGAAGGTCTTCGGTTGGATCCACGGCGTCGTCTTCATCGCGTACTTGGTGGTGGGGTTCCTGGCCGGGCGTGAGTACCGCTGGAACCCGCTCGCCTGGTTGCTCGCACTGTTAGCTGGGGTTGCCCCATTATGCAGTGTGATCTTTGTCATATGGGCTGATAAGGCGGGTAAGTTGCCCGTCGCGGGCGCGGCGCCGACAGGTGACGCAGCGCCGTAGTGCGGAAGCCGCGAGCCGTGACAGACTGGAGAGCGTGACCCGACCACGTCCCGCGATGGCTGCGGCCATGTCCGGAGCTGTCGACCTCTCCGCTCTCAAGCAGCGCGCGCAGGAGTCCGCAGCACCCCGCGAGCCCTCGGCCGGAGGTGAATGGACCGTCGAGGTAACCGAGGCGAATCTCGAAGCCGAGGTGCTGGCGCGGTCCAATCGCGTACCGGTCATCGTGCTTCTGGGATCGCCGCGCAGCGAGGCCTCCGCAGCGCTCGCCGCCACACTGGGCGACCTGGTCGCAGAGGACAACGGCACGTGGACCCTCGCCAGGGTTAATGTCGACACCAGCCCGCAGATCGCACAGGCTTTTGGCGTGCAGGCTGTGCCCACCGTGGTGGCAGTGGCGGCGGGGCGGCCCCTCACCAGCTTCGCGGGACCGCAACCGGCTGATCAGCTGCGGCGTTGGCTCGACTCGATTGTTGACGCCGTCGCCGGCAAGTTGCCCGATGCCGCTGGGCCGGAGGGTGGGGACGTCGACGAGCCCGAAGACAACACGGACCCGGCGCTCGCGGCTGCCCGTGATGCTTTGGACTCCGGAGATTTCGCGGCGGCCAGCGCCGCCTATCAGGCCCTGCTGGACGGCGGCGCCGCCGGTGCGGTGGCGGCCGAGGCGGCCGCGTCGGTGCGCCAGATCGAGTTCCTGATCCGTGCGACGACCCAGCCTCAAGATGCGGTGGCCGTCGCCGATGCCACACCCGGCGATATCGCGGCGGGGTTAGCCGCCGCCGACGTGGAAGTGCTTTCGCAGCAGCCAGATTCGGCCTTCGACCGGCTGGTCGCGCTTGTTCGTGCGACATCCGATGATGATCGGGCCACGGTGCGCGCCCGCCTGATCGAGCTGTTCGAGTTGTTTGACCCTGCCGATCCTGCGGTGGTCGCCGGGCGGCGCAAGCTCGCCAACGCCCTGTTCTAGCTCGGTGTTGACGGGCCCCCGTAACTACGGGAAGCGCTTGGCGCAGGTCTGGTCATTGCCCAGTACGCCTATCCGATAGGCGTCGATACGGGAGAACCCAGCCGGCGCCGTCTGGCCCTTCACGTCACTGGAAGCCCTACCGCTGGAAAGCAATTCGGAGACGGCCTCGTCGAGGTCGCCGCCGGAGAGGATGACAGGCGCGCGGGGAGTCACGATGCCCCTGCCCGCGGCGCGCGAGGTGAAGTATCCCGTCAGGCATGCGGTGCGCAGCCCCGTCATGATGCCTTCAGTTTCCAACCCCGCGGCCTTCTGTGCCGCCAGCGCGTAGCGCGAGACAATCACACTGAACGCCGAATAGTCGCCGTTCACTTGCGCGGAGAACAACGCCCGGTCCGACGACGGGGTGGCCATCTTCTGCAGGGCCTTCGGGTCCAGGGCAATCGTGTTGTCCTTGGGGCAGAACGAAGTCGGCGCCGTCCCCGAACCGTCCGGGCATTTCCCGTCGCCATAAACCGTCTTGGGCGGGTTGTCCATGGGGAACACCTGCGAAGCCGCGGCGAGCACCGCGTCGATGGTGTCCGGGTTGATCGGCCAGTTGTCGCCGTTTGGACCCACGCCCAGCCCCTTCGGCAGTTCACCGCGGCGCTTGAGAATCTCTTGGGAATCGATGCGCTTGCATGCCATCGGGCCGTCGGTGAAACCGAACTGGAAGGCCGACACCCGTTCGAATGCCGAGCCGTGGATGGCCCACTTCTTGCTGGTGTCGTTGTCGCGGATCGCGATCATCGCGGCCATCACCTTGTTGAGCCCGTCGGCGGTGTTCAGGGTGAACCGCGGCGAATCGCCCTGAGTGACCCAGCGCAGGTATGCCCCGGCGAAGCAGTCGGCCTGCTGCTCCTGGTTCAGGTCCATGAGGTACTCGACCTGGTCCTTGCTCATCTTCGGATCGTCGATCGGATTGATGAGCTGGGCATGGAACTGGATCGAGTGTCCGTACTCGTGGGCCATGACGGTGTTCATGGCCATATCGCCCATTTGCTTGCGCAGGTAGGGGAACAGCTGACCGCGATCCCAGGCGAATGAGTTGTCCAGTGGGCAGAACGCGGCGTTGATGAAGTCGGTCAGGTTGCCCCCGCAGAACTCGAGGTCGCGGTTGTTCTTGCGCGAGTCGGCAGAGATGAGGCGGGACACGGGTCGGAAGTTCGCGAACGAATCGCCGTAAAACTGCGTCCAGAAATCCTCGATGTCCGCCAGGGAGACCTTGACGTAATCATCGATCTCGCCGTTGTCGGTGTTCTCGATCTTGCGCTTGGGGACCTGCACTCCGGGTTTCATGCCGGAGGGGCCATCGACCGCGGGCATGCCCGCCACACGCAGCGGATCCGCGTAGATGGATTGAGGTTGCCCACCGAGCGGACGGCCACACGATGTGATCACCAGCACCAGCCCCACCAGCAGTGCCATCCAGCGTTTGGACATCGAGCCACCCCCTCGTTACGCGAGTTTGCGTTTAGCGCATCCTAATGTTGTCTACAGGTCCTCTGAGACGGGTTCCAGCCAGATCGCAGCGGCGGGTGGCAGTGCCAGCGTGGCCGAGGCCGGGCGGCCGTGCCACGGGTTCGCCGCGGCGATCACCTCGCCCAGATTCCCGACCCCGCTGCCGTGGTACTGCAGTGCGTCGGTGTTGATGAGCTCACGCCAGCGACCGGTCAGCGGCAACCCCACCCGGTAGCTGCTGTGCTCTACACCCGCGAAATTGAAGATGCATGCCAGCACCGAACCGTCATCACCGAAGCGCAGGAAGCTCAGCACGTTGTTCGCCGAATCGTTGGCATCGATCCACGAATACCCTTGGGGTGCGGTGTCTTGGGACCACAGCGCGCGACGCTGTCGGTATGCGGAATTCAGATCTGCAGTCAGCGCCGCGATTCCCGACGAATACCCGTCTTCGCCCAGCTGGAACCAGTCGACACCGCGTTCATCGGACCATTCGGCCCGCTGACCGAACTCCTGCCCCATGAACAGCAACTGCTTTCCGGGATGTGCCCACATGTAGGCCAGCAGACAGCGCAGCCCGGCGGCCTTGGCGTGGTCGTCACCGGGGATGCGGGTCCACAGCGTGCCCTTGCCGTGCACCACCTCGTCATGGCTGATGGGCAGCACGAAGTTCTCGCTGAAGGCGTACAGCATCGAGAAGGTCATCTCGTGGTGATGGAAGCTGCGGTGAATGGGATCGCGCCCGAGGTAGCCCAGGGTGTCGTGCATCCACCCCATGTTCCATTTCATGGAAAAGCCAAGGCCGCCAAGGCTGGTAGCCCGGGTGACGCCCGGCCACGACGTGGATTCCTCGGCCACCGTGACAATTCCGGGATGCAGCTTGTGGACGGTGGCGTTCATCTCCTGAAGGAATTGCACCGCTTCGAGATTTTCGCGGCCGCCGTGAATGTTGGGCGTCCAGCCGCCCACGGGGCGTGAATAGTCGAGGTAGAGCATCGATGCGACGGCGTCCACCCGCAGCCCGTCGATATGGAACTGATCGAGCCAGAACAGGGCATTGGCGACCAGGAAGTTGCGTACCTCCGGGCGCCCGAAGTCGAAAACATATGTACCCCAGTCCAACTGCTCGCCGCGGTGCGGGTCGGCATGCTCATACAAGGGTGTCCCGTCGAAACGCGCCAGCGCCCACGCGTCCTTGGGAAAGTGCGCGGGTACCCAGTCGACGATGACGCCGATTCCGGCCCGGTGCAGGGCATCGACCAGGTACCGAAAGTCGTCGGGCGTGCCGAATCGCGAGGTGGGAGCGTAGTACGAGGTCACCTGGTAGCCCCAGGATCCACCGAAGGGATGTTCGGCCACTGGTAGCAGCTCGACGTGAGTGAACCCTTGAGCCAGTATGTATTCGGTGAGCTCGTGGGCCAGTTGGCGGTAGGAGAGTCCGGGGCGCCACGATGCCAGATGCACCTCGTAGGTGCTCATCGGTTCGAACACGGGATTGCGGGTGCTGCGCCGGGACATCCATTCGCCGTCCTCCCAAGAGTACGACGAGGCGGTGGCCCGCGAGGCAGTGGCCGGTGGCAGTTCGGTGGCGAACGCGAAGGGGTCGGCGCGATCGGTCACCGACCCGTCGGCGCCATGCACGCGGAACTTGTACAGGGCGCCGAGCGTCATGCCCGGCCAGAACAGTTCCCAGACTCCGGACGATCCCAGGGTTCGCATGGGGGCGTCGTTGCCGTTCCACCCGTTGAAATCGCCGATCACCGAGACTCCGTGCGCGTTGGGTGCCCACACCGCAAAGGAGATGCCGCTCACCTCGCCGTCCGCGGTGACGAATGAGCGCGGATGCGCACCAAGGATTTCCCAGAGCCGCTCGTGGCGGCCCTCGTTGAACAGGTGTAAGTCTACTTCGCCGAGCGTGGGCAGGAATCGATACGCGTCGGCGGTGATAAGCGAGGTGTCACCGTAGTCGACGTCGAGGCGGTAGTCGAGGAGGTTTAGGAAGGGCAACGCCACCACGAACAATCCCGATCCGAGGTGGGTCATCGGGTGGAGTTCCTCGCCCACTACCGCGGCGACCGCGGTTGCGCTGGGCTTGAACGCTCGAATGACGGTGTGCCCCTTACCGCCCGGGTGCGAATACTCGTGCGCCCCGAGGACCGAATGCGGGTTGTGATGGGTTCCCGCCACTAATCTGGCGATATCGGCGGCGTCGGGCTTCGCGAAGGTCGCGGGCATGGTCACGGGCGGAACACCAGGTGCGCTCGGGCCTGTTCACGAACTTGCGGCAGGTTGAGAATGTGGGCGACGGCTTTGGGCGGGTCGAGTCGTACGTAGTTTGCCTGTCCCCATCGATACTGCTCACCAGTGAGTTCGTCACGCACCCAGAAGGTTTCGTGCCAGTCCAGGCCGAGCGCGGGCAGGTCGAGCCAGATGGTGCCATCCTCGGGGCCGAAGGGGTTGAGATTCACGATGACCAGGACGGCGTCGCCGGTTACCGGGTCGAACTTGGAATACGCCAGCAGAGCGTCGTTTTCCACGTGGTGGAAGGTGATGTTGCGCAGCTGATGCAGGGCGGGATGCAGTCGCCGGATTTCGTTGAGTCGAGTAATGAACGGCTCCAATGATTCGCCGCGCGTGACGGCGCCCTTGTAGTCGCGGGGGCGCAGCTGATACTTCTCCGAGTCCAGATATTCCTCGCTGTCCTCGCGCAGCGGAACATGTTCGTAGAGCTCGTATCCGGAGTACACGCCCCAGGTGGCGCTCAAGGTGCCGGCGAGGACGGCGCGGATGGCGAACATGCCCGGCCCGCCGTGTTGGAGGCTGGCATGCAAGATGTCGGGGGTGTTGACGAAGAGATTCGGGCGCGCCACATCCGCCTGCGCGGCGATCTCTCTGCCGAAGTCGGCGATCTCGGATTTTGCGGTGCGCCAGGTGAAGTAGGTGTACGACTGGGTGAAGCCGAGCCGGGCCAGGCCGTAGAGCCGGGCTGGGCGGGTGAATGCTTCGGAAAGAAACAGGACGTCGGGATCGGCCGCCTTGACCTCACCGATCAGCCACTGCCAGAAGTCGGGGGGCTTGGTGTGCGGGTTATCTACCCGGAATATCTTGACGCCGTGGGCAATCCAGTGCTGCACCACGCGCAGTACCTCGGTGTATAGGCCCGCTGGATCGGTGTCAAAGTTCAGGGGATAGATGTCCTGATACTTCTTCGGAGGATTTTCCGCGTAGGCGATGGTGCCGTCGGGGAGCTCTGTGAACCACTCGGGATGCGCGTCCACCCAGGGATGATCTGGCGCGCATTGCAGCGCCAAGTCCAGTGCTACTTCCAGGCCCAGCTTGCGTGCCGTGGAGACGAATCGGTCGAAGTCTTTGACGGTTCCGAGCTCGGGGTGGATAGCGTCGTGGCCGCCCGCGGCGCTTCCGATGGCCCACGGTGAACCCACCTCACCGGGCTCGGCGACCGGATTATTGTTGCGGCCCTTACGGTTTATCTCACCGATCGGATGAATCGGCGGTAGGTAGACCACATCGAATCCCATGGCGGCGACCCGTGCCAGATCCGCGGCCGCCGTCGCCAGAGTGCCATGCATGGCGCGTCCGTCCGGCCCTACTCCACCGGTGGAACGCGGGAACAGCTCGTACCAGGAGCCATACAACGCGCGGGTGCGATCGACCCAGACGCCGTACTGGGTCCCGCGCGTGAGCAGGTCGCGCAGCGGGAACTCGGCGAGTAGCGCCTGCACCTCGTCGGAGAGCGCGTGTTGGAACCGTGCTCCTGGATCGTCCTGGGTGCGCAGCGCTTCCGCCGAGTCCAGGAGGGGCTTGCGGCGCTTGCGTGGCACTCCGGCCGCTGCACGCTCGAACAGTCGCGCACCGATCTCCAGATCGTTGGCCAATTCGGCGGCACCCTGCCCGGCCTCCAGTTTGGCCTCGACGTTGTGGCGCCAGGTCGCGATCGGGTCACCCCATCCGTCGACCCGGAAGGTCCAGAGCCCCTGCCGGTCCGGGACGAAGCTGGCGTGGAAACGATCGAGTGCGCCGCCCGGCTGCATCTGAACATGCAGCGGTTTGATGCGCGTCGCGCTCGTGTCCTTGTCGCGAGGGGCCGAGATGCGGCGCAGCGGGCCCTCCGCGAGCTGCGGATAGCTGGGGCCCAGGCAGCGCACCACCAGGGTCGCGGCGACCGCCTCGTGACCTTCCCGCCATACGGTTGCCGCCACTGGCACGACCTCACCCACGACGGCCTTGGCCGGATAGCGTCCACCGGAGATCGCGGGGGCGACATCGTCGATGCCTATGCGTCCGGTCACCACGTCCACCGTAGTAGACGGCCTATCTTGCCGCCGGACATGCGCTCAACCGAAATCTCAGTAAGGTTCTGAAGGGTGAAAGCCCTACGTCGATTCACGGTTCGCGCCCATCTTCCGGAGCGGTTGGCGGCGCTGGGTGAGTTATCGAACAACCTGCGCTGGTCGTGGCACCAGCCGACCCGCGATCTCTTCGCCGATATCGACCACCAACTGTGGGACCAGACCAACCATGATCCGGTCGCGGTGATGGGGTCGGTCCCGGCGCAGCGGCTCGACGAACTGGCAGCCGCCGACGGCTTTGTCGACAGGGTGGCCGCCCTGGCGGGTGATTTGCATGACTACCTGAACCGGCCGATGTGGTACCAGCGCCAGCTGGAGCGAACCGGCGACGACCCCGCCGAGACGTCCGGCCTGCCCACCGCAATCGCCTACTTCTCGATGGAGTTCGGCGTCTCTGAGGTGCTGCCGAACTACTCCGGCGGTCTGGGCATTCTGGCCGGCGATCACCTCAAGGCCGCCTCCGACCTGGGTCTGCCGCTCATCGCGGTCGGATTGCACTACCGGTCCGGATACTTCCGGCAGTCGTTGACCGCCGATGGCTGGCAGACCGAGCAGTATCCGTTGATCGACCCGGCCGGTTTGCCGCTGCGGCTGCTGGCGCATGAGGATGGCACCCCCATCCTGATCACGGTGCCGATGCCGCAGGACAGAGTGCTCTCGGCGCGGATCTGGGTTGCTCAGGTGGGCCGGATTCCGTTGTTGCTCTTGGACTCAGATATCGCCGAGAACGATCGGGAACTGCGTTATGTCACCGACCGGCTGTACGGCGGTGATCAGGACCACCGCATCAAGCAGGAGATTCTGGCCGGTATCGGCGGTGTGCGCGCCATTCGTGCGTACGTCGCCTCCGCCGGGGTGCCGGCTCCGGAGGTGTTCCACACCAACGAGGGCCATGCCGGGTTCCTGGGGCTGGAGCGCATCCGTGAGTACATCGGGCAGCACGGACTGGATGTCGAAACAGCCTTGACGGTGGTCCGGTCCAGCACCGTGTTCACCACGCACACACCGGTTCCCGCGGGCATCGACCGATTCCCCGTGGACTTGGTGCGCCGGTACTTCGGGGAATCCGGTGATTCCACGCTGCTGCCCGGGGTGCCGGTGGATCGCATCCTTGCCCTGGGCGCGGAGGACGATCCGTCCACGTTCAACATGGCCCATATGGGGCTGCGCCTGGCACAACGCGCCAACGGCGTATCGCTGTTGCACGGCCAAGTGAGCCGGTCGATGTTCAATGGATTGTGGCCGTCCTTCGATGCCGCGGAGGTCCCCATCGGGTCGATCACCAACGGCGTGCACGCGCCCACGTGGGCGTCGCCGCAGTGGTTGGAGTTGGGGCAGCAGCTCGTCGGCGCCGAGGCGTTCAACGATGCCAGCGGATGGGAGCGCATTCACGAGGTGGATCCCGGGCACATCTGGTGGATCCGGTCGCAGCTGCGAGAGCAGCTGATCCAGGATGTGCGGCGGCGGATACGCGCGTCGTGGCTGCAGCGAGGTGCTGCCGAGGCCGAATTGGGCTGGGTGGACAGTGCCTTCGACCCGGCTGTGTTGACCATCGGCTTCGCGCGTCGCGTCCCGACGTACAAGCGGCTCACCCTGATGCTGCGCGATCCGGAGCGATTGCGTGAGTTGCTCCTCGACGAGAAGCAGCCGGTGCAGCTGATCGTGGCCGGCAAGTCGCATCCCGCCGACGATGGTGGCAAGGGGCTCATCCAGCAGATCGTCAAATTCGCCGATCAGGCCGATGTGCGACACCGGATCACCTTCCTGCCCGATTACGACATGTCGATGGCCCGCTACCTGTACTTCGGCTGCGATGTGTGGCTGAACAACCCGCTGCGTCCGCTGGAGGCGTGCGGGACCTCCGGGATGAAGAGCGCGCTCAACGGCGGGCTCAACCTGTCCATCCGCGATGGGTGGTGGGATGAGTGGTACGACGGCGAAAACGGTTGGGAGATACCGACGGCCGACGGGGTCACCGATGACGCCCGACGCGACGACCTGGAGGCCGCGGCGCTGTACGAGCTGCTGGCGCAGAAGGTTGCGCCCAAGTTCTACGAACGTGATGAACACGGCACACCGCAGCGCTGGGTAGAGATGGTTCGTCACACCCTGGAGAAGTTGGGTCCCAAGGTGTTGGCATCCAGAATGGTTCGTGACTACACCGTGGGCTACTACGCTCCCGCGGCAAAATCGCTGCGCGCCACCGTCGGTCCCGATTCTTCGTTTGCCCCGGCCAAGGAGCTGGCGCGTTATCGGGAGCGGGTGCAGCAGGTGTGGCCGTCGCTGGTCATCACCGACGTCGACAGTTCGGGACTGCCCGACACTCCGCTGTTGGGATCGCCGTTGACGCTCACCGCGTCGGTTCAGCTGTCCGGGCTGGCCCCGTCGGAGGTTGCGGTGCAGGCCGTGATCGGTCGAGTTGACCTGGACGACAAGCTCTCTGACTCGGAGATCATCCCGATGACGCACACGGGCAGCCGCGATGGAGGCGTGGAGATGTTCTCCGTCACGACCACGTTGCCGGTCTCCGGATCTGTGGGCTACACGGTGCGGGTGCTTCCGCACCATCCGCTATTGGCCGGCGACAGCGAGCTGGGCCTCTCGGTGCTGGCGGCCAGCGATCTGGAGCACTAGGAGCGGTCAGACGTAGCGCTTGAGGCAGCGATCCGCCGATCCGGCCACCCCGTCGCGGAAGGCATCGATCCGGGAGAAGCCGGCCGGGATGGTGGTTCCGTTGACGTCACTGGCCACGACGCCGTTGGTCAGCAGCCCCGACACGGCCTCGTCAAGATCCCCGGCGGTGAGCACCATCGGGTTCGGTTTCTGGGTTGGCGTGATGGGTTTGGCCATTGCTGCTGAAGCGACACCCGTCAGGCAGGCGCTGCGTAGCGCGCTCTGCCCGTTGTCGAGCGGCAGGCCCCGTTGTTTCTCGATCGCCAGCGCATAACGGGAAATAACCATCGAATAGGCGGTGAAGTCGCCGGTTATCCGTCCCTGATCGTGGGTGGGCAGCGCCAGGTCGGTCAGTCGCGGCAGATCGAGAGCCACCGTGTTGGAGTCCGGGCAGTACACCGCAGCCGCGGATTGTCGGCGATGGCCGGGCTCGTCGCACGCGGCCCCCGATACCGACAGTCGCGGCGGTGCTGTGTTTCCCGCAGGCGCGAACACTTCCCGGAGCACGGTCATCAGCGTGCGCAGGGTGTCGACGGTGACGGGCGTGTCTCCCGATTCGCCGGACGGCAGATTCTCGGGGAGCCCGCCGCGACGCTTGGCGATTTCCGCCATGTCGATCCGGGTGCATTCGGCCGCGCCGTCCACGAATCCGCGCTGGAACGCCGACACCCGCTCGAATGCGGATCCGTGCGCGTCGAGGCGGGCGCCCGCCTCGACGGGATCGTCCCGGAAGGCGATGAGCGCCGCGATGACCTTGTTGAGACCATCGCCGGTGCTCAGCGTGAAGCGCGGTGAGCTGCCCTGTGCCACCCACCGCAGGTATGTTCCGGCGAGGCAATCGGCCATCTGCTCACCGACCAGCGTTCGGGTCCGAGAGTCAACCATCTCCGACTGGTGCGCGACGGCATGCCCGTATTCGTGGGCCAGCGTCATGGGTACCGCCATGGCGCCGAACATTCGCACCAGCCTGGGCAACAGCACGCCGCGATCCCACCCAAGGCTGTTCTGGCTGATGCAGTACCCGGCATTGTCGAAGCCGGTCGTCGGGTTGCCACAGAAGTCCGCGCCACCGGGGCCCTGGCTGTTCCAGGACATCAATGACTCGACCGGATGAAACGTGGCCCAGAAGGTCTTGGGATAGGCCTCTTGCCAGAAGTCTTCGATATCGGCGACGGCGCTTATCGCAAGCCGGTCCATCTCGCCGTCGTCGGTGCCGAGTACGGCCTTGTCGGCCGGTTTGGGATTGGGGCGTAACCCGGACGGACCGTCGACAGCAGGGAGTCCGGCGACTTGATACGCATTGCCTAGCTGCGAAACCGGCGCGCCCTCAACGATATTGGCACAGGCTGATAAGACCAGGGCGGCAAGGGCGCAGCAGGCCAGGATTCTCTCCGGGGTGCGAAACCACCTGACCGGAATTGTCATGGCCATCTCTCTGTCGGGGCTATCCCCGTGTGCGGGAGCCCTCTCCAGCATAAGTCGCGCTGTGCTTGGTCGTGAGCCGTTGTAGCGCCGCGGTGACCACCGACAAATCGTGCGTCGACCAGAACGGTGGCAGCGATGCCCGGAGAAATCCGCCGTACCCCGCCGTCGCCATCCGTGAATCGAGCACCGCGACAACGCCTCTGTCCTGCGCGCTACGTAACAGGCGGCCGGTTCCCTGCGCCAGCAGCAGCGCTGCCTGGGTGCCCGCCACCGCCATGAACCCGTTGCCGCCGCGTGCGCTGATCGCTCGCTGCCGGGCCGCCCGGAGTGGATCGTCAGGGCGGGGGAAGGGGATTCGGTCGATGAGAACGAGCGACAAGGAGGGGCCGGGTACGTCGACGCCCTGCCACAGCGACAGGGTGCCGAACAGTGAGGTTTCGGGCGCCGCACTGAATTGTTCGACCAGAACCGATGTCGCGTCGTCACCCTGGCACAGCATGGGGGTGTCGAGCCTGGAGCGCATCTCTTCGGACGCCTCCTTAGCGGCGCGCATCGAGGAAAACAGTCCCAGCGTGCGTCCCCCTGCCGCGCGAACCAGAGTCTCGATCTCATCAAGCGTCGCCGCGCCAAGTCCGTCGCGTCCCGGGGCGGGAAGGTGCCGCGCCAGGTAAAGAATGGCGGACTTCTCATGCTGAAAAGGAGACCCGACATCGATGCCATGCCAGACGGTCTTGGTCTCGGTGCCAGAGTCTGTGCTGGGTTCGCGGCTGGGCAGGCCCCAGGATGCGGCCATGGTGTCGAACTTCCCCCCGAGAGCCAGGGTGGCTGAGGTGAGGATGACTGTGCGCTGTCCGAACAGTCGGGTGCGCAGCAGCCCCGCCACCGACAGCGGGGCAACCCGCAGAACTGGGCGCACCGAGCCCCGGTTGTCCTCATGATCGAGCCAGACCACGTTGGGGCGGGCCGTGATATCCGGTTCGCCCCAGCAGGTCAGCGCTAAGGAAGCGGCATCGACGATATCGTCCAGTGCAGCAACTGCTTCCGTACGTGCCGCGGCGGTGGCGGGGTCGGTGGACTGGCCTGTGGGGATCTCGGTGCGGGCCGCGGCCGCGGCGTCGCGCAGCGCGGTCAGATAGGTGACGGTTTCCTCGTCCGCGCGGTCGATGGTGCCGGGCTTGCTGTCGTGGATCAATGAGGAGAACGTTGCCGAGCTAGCTTCGAACCGGCTCGCCGTCTCGGGGGATACCAGTCGGCCGATACGCCGGATGGTGACGGTGAGGCCGACTGCCGAGAGTTCTTGGGTGGCAACGCTTGTTACCCGGTCAACGAGGTCGTGCGCCTCGTCGACGATCACCGCGTCATGCTCGGGCAGGATGTTGATGTCGGCGATGGCATCGATGGCCAGCAGCGCATGATTGGTGACCACGACATCCGATTGTCCCGCGTCGAGCCGGGCCAGCTCGGCAAAGCACTCTGTGCCGAACGGGCACCGCGTAGCGCCGAGGCATTCGCGTGCCGACACGCTGACCTGTGACCACGAACGATCGGGCACGCCGGGCTTGAGCTCATCGCGATCCCCGGTCTTGGTGGTATCCGCCCAGTCATTGAGGCGCTGTACGTCGCGTCCAAGCGCGCTGGCCGCGAAGGGTTCGAACAGTGTGTCGGGCGCTTCCTGGTCGGAAGCCGCACCGTTATGCAATTTGTTGAGGCACAGGTAATTTCCCCGGCCTTTGAGAATCGCGAACGTTGGTTTTCGGGACAGCGAGGGGGTCAACGCTTCCGCTAACCGGGGCAGGTCGCGATCCACGAGCTGGCGTTGCAACGCGATGGTGGCCGTCGAGACCACGACCGGGGATGACTCCTCGATGGCGTGGGCAAGGGCAGGCACCAGGTACGCCAAGGACTTCCCGGTGCCGGTGCCGGCCTGGACCACGAGGTGCTCACCGCTGTGTAGGGAGTGTTCGACGGCGGTGGCCATCGTGAGCTGTCCGGCGCGCTCGGTTCCGCCAAGCGCTGTGACGGCGGTGGCGAGCAGACCTGTGGATGTGGATGCGCCGCCCGATTTCTCGTTCAGCGGATCACCTCGACGCCGGCGTCCCGGAGCTCATCCAGGGCGCGATTCACCGATTCTTCCTCAATGCCAACGGAATACTCGGAGAGCACACGAACGTGTAGCCCCTGGCGAGCGGCGTCGCGGGCGGTGGCGGCCACGCAGTACTCGGTAGCGATACCCACCACGTCGATGCTGTCGAGATCCCGGGCCCGCAGCCAGGACGCCAGTGCGGTGCCCTCGGTGCAGATGCCATCGAAGCCTGAATATGCGGCGGAGTAACCGCCTTTGGAGAACACCGCGTCGACAGGGCCAAGATCCAGGTCCGGATGGAAGTCGGCGCCGGGGGTGCCGACCCTGCAGTGTGGCGGCCAGCTTGTCGCGAAGTCCGGTATCGCGGAGAAGTGATCACCGGGGTCGATGTGAAAGTCGCGCGTCGCGACCACCGCGTCGTAGGCGCCGGACGCGGTGAGGTTGTTGATCGTCCGGGCGAGCGCGGCGCCACCGGGCACGGGCAACGAGCCTCCTTCGCAGAAGTCATTCTGCACGTCGACGACAATAAGTGCCCTGCCCATGGATCGACGGTACCCGGCCTGTGCTCAGTCGAAGATCGCCGACACCTGGCGGCCCATACGTGAGATGTAGTCGATGAGCTCGTCACGGCTGATGCCTAGATCTCCGCGCAGATAGTCGATGATGGCGCCCGAGGCCGCACCGACGAGCGATACCGACAGAAATCGGCGGCGTCCGGGATCGCCGACGTCCACCAGCGCTTTCTCCGCGAGCGAGGCGAACGCCATCGACCCCGCGAATCCGACGCTGCCCAGTGTCGGCTCGGTGAAAGGAGCCAGCATCATGATGCGGCCATATTCCGGGTTGTCGACGGTCGCGCCGATGAAGGTCTCCACCGCGCGGGTTTCCAAATCGTCGCCATCGGTAGCGAATTCGGTGACGACACGCATCACGGATTCGAGGACGTCTTGGTACACGGCACGCACGAAGTCGTCTCGATCGCCGAACTCCTCGTAGAAGTTGCGTTCCGAGACACCGGAAGACCTGCATACGGTGCGGATGGTCAGCGCCGGGCCGTCGATGGCGCCGAGCGCCGCGATGCCCGCGTCGAGCAGCGCGCGTCGACGCGTCGCCCGACGCTCCTCGGGAGTGGTTCCCGCCCATTGCCTTCTGGCTGCCATGTGTCCTCCGGGCGAGAATTATCCCACCAGTCGGGTGGTAATCGCAGGATCCCCGTGGGAAAGGCCCAGTCCTTCCCACGGCAGGCTCAGCAATCCCGCGTGTACGCGGCCCCTGGCGTCGTCCAGTGAGTCGGTGGTGATGGGCGTGCCGCCACGCGCCAGTGGGGTGGTCAGCGTCCGGTGCGGCTCCGTCAGCGTCGGCTGGCCGCTGGCCGCGCGGTACACCACTTCCTCGGTAATGGTGCCGGTCGGCTTGGCGGTGCGCAGGGCGCATTTGTGACCGCCATGGGATTCCTTATGACTGCTGCGTTTTGCCACAGGGATGCCGTCGATCTCGACGAGTTTGTAGACCATGCCGGCCGTGGGGAATCCCGAGCCGGTCACCACCGAGGTACCCACCCCGTAGATGTCGACGGGCTCGGCGCGCAGTGCCGCGATGGAGTACTCGTCGAGGTCTCCCGAGACCACAATGCGGGTTCGGTGCGCACCGAGGGCGTCGAGTTGTGCTCGAACCTGCCGGGCCAGCATGCCCAGATCGCCGGAGTCGATGCGCACCGCTCCGAGCTCGGGGCCCGCGACGGCGATCGCGTTCTCGACCCCGCGGGTGATGTCGTAGGTATCCACCAGCAAGGTGGTGGATACACCCAGCGCCTCCACCTGTGCGCGAAATGCCTCCCGTTCGGCCTCGCCGGGGCTCATGCCGTCCTTGGCATGAAGCAAGGTGAATGCATGCGCGGCGGTGCCGCGAGCGGGCACGCCGTAACGGCGTTGCGCCTCCAGATTGGACGTGGATTCGAACCCGGCGAGATAGGCCGCCCGGGCGCAGGCCACCGCCGCCAGCTCATGAGTGCGCCGCGATCCCATCTCGATGAGCGGACGGCCTCCGGCCGCCGACACCATTCGGGCGGCGGCAGAGGCGACGGCACTGTCGTGGTTCAGGATCGACAGCGCCAGGGTTTCGAGGATGACGCATTCAGCGAAGGTTCCCCGCACGGTCAGCACCGGGGATCCCGGGAAGTAGAGCTCACCCTCCGGATAGCCGTCGATGTCGCCACCAAATCGATACCCGGCGAGGTACTGGAGTGCGTCATTGTCCAAAAAATCGGATAATGATTTCAGTTCTTCGGATCCGAACCGGAACTCGGCAAGCGCTTCGAGCAATCGAGCGGTA
Organism: Mycobacterium sp. D16Q14; assembly: GCA_002013415.1. Classification (GTDB taxonomy): domain Bacteria; phylum Actinomycetota; class Actinomycetes; order Mycobacteriales; family Mycobacteriaceae; genus Mycobacterium. Next base: position 91,241 of record MAEX01000001.1, on the reverse strand, counting down.
CCGGCGACCACGCCGTACCGGCGGCCGTCCGGCAACCGTCTGGCGAACACTTCGAACGTGGCTTGACGTCCCGCGGTGCCGTCGCGCAGTGCCGCGGCGAGCATGGTGAGCTCGTACTTGTCGGTGAGCAATGACGTGCGCGGGTGCGTCATGTGCGCCACGTTAGCGGGATACCGGGGTGCATAACCGGCTCCGACAGGCTTCGAGCCGACGGCGGAACTCCGAACTTCATGCTGACAGAGTTGGCGGTCCCGGTATTCTGGGGTCATGGGTGCGCCGGCGCGAGCCTTGCCAGGGACTACTGCGGAGAGGTCTGTCGAACATGTCGACCAGACCCAGTCGCCGTGGGTCACCATCGTCTGGGATGACCCGGTGAACCTGATGAACTATGTCGCCTATGTGTTCCAGCAGCTGTTCGGCTACAGCGAGAGCGAGGCCACCAACCTGATGCTTCAGGTTCACCATGAGGGTAAGGCTGTGGTGTCGTGCGGCGCTCGCGAGTCGATGGAGATCGATGTCAGCAAGCTGCATGCAGCCGGTCTGTGGGCCACTCTGCAGCAGGATCGCTGAGCCGCTGATCCGTGCGAAAGTGGAAGCGCGTCAACGCGTCCGATGGGACTCGGCTGCGTTCGGAAATGGAGCCGCACGAGGCAGCGCTCGTGCAGTCGATGGTCACGTCGATGTTGGCGATGCTGGACGAGCGCGAATCGTCGGCGCCCAGTGACGAATTGGCGCAGCTGACCGGTATTCGGACGGGAAACTCCGGGGCCCCCACCGATGTCACCTTGGGGCGGCTGCTCCCGGACTTTCACCGTCCGGACCAGGACGGTACCAGCAGCATCGAGGCGGTCAGTGGACTGAACAGTGCGCTACGCAGCCTGTATGAGCCGGAGATCATCGATGCTAAACGCGAGGCGGGACAACGGTTGTTGCGCACCCTTCCTCCTGAGGGCGGACGGTTTGAGCTGTCCGAGGACGACGCGCGCGCATGGCTTACCGCGCTGAATGACGTGCGATTGGCTCTGGGGGCGATGCTTGGGATCGACAGCGACGGCCCGCAGGAGCTGCCCGCCGACGATCCCATGGCCGGGCATATGGACATCTATCACTGGCTGACGGTGATGCAGGAGTTGCTGGTGCTCGCGTTGATGGGGAAATCGGCGGTATGAGTCAGTTCTCTGGGGCGATCACCGACGTCCCGGGAATACTCGTGGGGCATCACCAGCGATTGGACGCTGATGCCGGCCTTGGATCGGGCTGGGCCACCGGCACCACCGTGGTGCTGGCGCCACCGGGGACCACCGGCGCGGTCGATGTACGTGGCGGGGCTCCGGGAACGCGTGAGTCCGATCTGCTCGATCCGGCCAATACGGTCTCAACGGTCGACGCCATTGTGCTCACCGGGGGAAGCGCCTACGGGTTAGCCGCCGCCGACGGAGTGATGCGCTGGCTGGAGGAACGAGGCAGGGGAGTGGCGCTGCCGGGCGGCACCGTTCCCATTGTCCCCGGTGCGGTCATCTTCGACCTGCCTGTGGGCGCCTGGAAAAATCGGCCCGACGCTGAATTCGGATATCGCGCCGCGGAAGATGCCCATGATGCGCCGGGTTGGGGTGCGGTGGGTGCCGGTGTCGGAGCCCGGGCCGGAACCCTCAAGGGGGGCGTCGGGTCGGCGAGTGCGGATCTGGGCAACGGGATTGTGGTGGGAGCCGTGATTGTCGCCAACCCTGTTGGGCTGGTGATTAATCCGTCGACAGGGCTGCCCTGGGACCCTGCGTGTGCACCGGAACTGGGCGCGCCCCCGGCCAGCCAGATCGCAGCGCTGGCCGCGTTGCCCGACAAGTCGGTGGCGTTGAACACGACGATCGGCGTGGTGGCGACCAACGCCCCGCTGACCAAGGCGCAATGTCGCCGAGTAGCGATCGCTGCCCATGACGGGTTGGCGCGGGCGATCAGGCCCGCGCACACCCCGATGGACGGGGACACGTTGTACGTGCTTGCGACCGGGACTGGCGGGGGCGATGCCGTAGCTCTGACCGTCTCGGTGGGGATCGCCGCTGCCGACTGTGTCGAGCGGGCCGTCGTGCGCGCGGTGGTGGGCGCCGGGAGCGTCGCCGGAATACCCGCATATCGTGACGTGTTGCCAGGAGCGTTTTCGTAGTGCTCCGCCACGGCACCAGAGGGAAGGGAAGGGCTGTTGGTGCTTCGTATTCGTGCTGACCTGGTCGACGCCATGGTCAAGCATGCCCGTGCCGACCACCCCGATGAGGCCTGCGGCGTGCTGGCGGGTCCGGAGGGGTCCGATCGTCCCGAGCGGCACGTGGCCATGATCAACGCCGAGCGGTCTCCGACTTTCTATCGCTTTGATTCCGGTGAGCAGCTTCGCGTTTGGCGCGAGATGGATGGCGCCGACGAGGTACCGGTGGTTGTCTATCACTCCCACACCGCGACCGAGGCCTACCCCAGCCGTACCGATATCAACTTGGCCGCGGAGCCCGATGCCCACTATGTCTTGGTGTCCACTTGCGATCCGGAGCAGCATGAGCTGCGCAGTTACCGGATTATCGACGGGGTGGTCACCGAAGAGGACATCACCATCGTCGAGCAGTACTAGAGAAAGGGAATGTCCACAGTGTCGATTGAAGTATCGATTCCCACGATCCTGCGTACTCACACCGGTGGCGAGAAGCGCGTCACCGCAACGGGTTCTACCTTGCAGGCGGTGATCACGGATCTGGAGTCCAACTATTCCGGGATCTCCGACCGACTCGTAGACCCAGCCTCCCCGGGTAAGTTGCACCGTTTCGTCAACATCTATGTCAACGACGAGGACGTGCGGTTCTCGGGTGGGCTGGACACCGTGATCGCCGATGGCGATTCGGTCACCATCCTGCCCGCCGTGGCCGGTGGCTAGCGGCGCATGACCCGCTACGACTCGCTGCTGCAGGCCCTCGGGAATACGCCGTTGGTCGGGTTGCAGAGGCTGTCCCCGGCCTGGAACGGCGATCCGCACGTGCGGTTGTGGGCCAAGCTGGAAGACCGCAATCCGACCGGATCCATCAAGGATCGGCCCGCGTTGCGCATGATCGAACAAGCCGAGCAGGACGGGCTGCTGGAACCGGGAGCCACGATTCTCGAGCCCACCAGCGGTAACACCGGTATCTCGATGGCGATGGCCGCGCAGCTCAAGGGCTACAAGATGATTTGCGTGATGCCGGAGAACACCTCCATCGAGCGGCGTCAGCTGCTTGAGCTCTATGGCGCTCGCATCATCTTTTCCCCGGCCGAAGGCGGCTCCAATACCGCCGTCGCCACCGCCAAAGAACTTGCCGCGCAGAACCCTTCGTGGGTGATGCTGTACCAGTACGGCAACCCGGCAAATGCTGCCGCGCACTATCACGGCACCGGCCCGGAGATTCTGGCCGATCTGCCCGAGATCACGCACTTCGTCGCCGGGCTGGGTACCACCGGCACCCTGATGGGTACGGGACGGTTCTTGCGCGAAAAGGTGCCGGGGGTGCAGATCGTCGCGGCCGAGCCGCGGTATGGCGAGGGTGTTTATGCGTTGCGCAACATCGACGAGGGGTTCGTGCCCGAGTTGTACGACCCCGAGGTGCTCACCACTCGCTTTTCGGTCGGGTCGTTCGACGCGGTGCGCCGAACTCGAGAGTTGGTGCAAGTCGAAGGCATCTTCGCGGGCATCTCGACCGGTGCGATTCTGCACGCGGCACTCGGCATGGCCACGAAGGCGGTCAAGGCCGGTGAGCGGGCGGATATCGCCTTCGTGGTGGCCGATGCGGGTTGGAAGTATCTGTCGACCGGTGCGTACGCCGGTACCGTGGATGACGCAGAGGACGCGCTGGAAGGGCAGTTGTGGGCATGACGGGATATCAGGGTGGCCCGGAGGGGTTCTATCCAGCCCGTCCCGAGCGGTCCGGACGTCCGCAGTGGGTCACCGGCGGAATCCTGGTGGTCGCGTTCGTCGCGCTGCTCTATGTCGTCGAGGGTATCGATTCGGTCAGCGGACACCGTCTCGATGAGAACGGCATTCGCCCCCTGGCGGCGGACGGACTCGACGGCATCCTGTTCGCCCCACTGCTGCACGCCAACTGGGGGCATCTGGTTGCCAACACGGTGCCCGCGCTCGTCCTGGGTTTCCTGGCGGCGGCCGCCGGGCTCGGACGCTTCCTCCTGGCAACCGCGATCATCTGGGTTCTCGGCGGAGTCGGCACGTGGCTCATCGGCAACCTCGGCTCGCAGTACGAGACCAACCACATCGGGGCGTCGGGCCTGATCTTCGGCTGGCTCACCTACGTGATCGTCAGAGGGTTCTTCAACCGGAGTGTGGGTCAGATCCTCATTGGTGTCGTCGTCATGGTTCTCTACGGCGGTGTGCTGTGGGGTGCGCTGCCCGGACAGTTCGGCGTGTCCTGGCAAGGGCACCTGAGTGGGGCCATCGCCGGCGTGCTCGCGGCCTATTGGCTCTCCGGTAGGGAACGCAAGGCGAAGGCCACGTCGTCACCGAGGCTGACGACGTGACGAGCCCGAGCGCACCCATCGGGATATTCGATTCCGGCGTCGGAGGATTGACCGTCGCGCGGGCCATCATCGATCAGCTGCCCGACGAGGACATCGTCTACGTCGGCGACACCGGTAATGGGCCGTACGGTCCGCTGACGATTCCGGAGATCCGCGGACATGCGCTGGCCATCGGGGACGATCTTGTCGGGCGCGGGGTGAAAGCCCTGGTGATCGCCTGTAATACGGCCTCGGCGGCATGCCTGCGCGACGCCCGCGAGCGCTACGCTCCGGTGCCGGTCATCGAGGTGGTACTGCCCGCCGTGCGGCGAGCCGTGCACACCACGCACAACAACAAGATCGGCGTCATCGGCACCGCGGCGACCATCGCGTCGGGTGCGTACCAGGACGCGTTCGCGGCCGCGCGCGACACCGAAATCACGGCCGTGGCGTGTCCACGGTTCGTCGATTTCGTGGAGCGCGGCATCACCAGTGGGCGGCAGGTGCTGCAGCTGGCGGAGGGCTATCTGGAGCCGCTGCAGCGGGCTCAGGTCGACACCGTGGTGCTGGGCTGCACTCACTATCCGTTGTTGTCCGGGCTGATCCAGCTCGCCATGGGCGAGGACGTCACGTTGGTGTCCAGCGCCGAGGAAACTGCCAAGGACCTGCTGCGGGTGCTGTCGGAGAGGGATCTGCTGCGGCCGCATCCGGATAACCCGAGTGCCTCGAGTCCGAACCGTATTTTCGAGGCAACCGGTGATCCCGACGCGTTCCGCGCTCTGGCGGCCCGATTCCTCGGCCCGGCTGTGACGGCAGTGCAAACTCGAGCTAGCGGTGTTCCGGGTTACACCGAAATTGCAACACCTCTCTAACCCTCTGCCGAGACGCTTGCCAGGCGTGGCAAACTAGGGGCTGTGCGAGTCACCGTGCTCGGCTGCTCAGGCAGTGTCACCGGACCGGATTCACCGGCGTCTGGTTATCTCCTGACGGCACCGGATGCGCCACCGTTGGTCATCGACTTCGGTGGCGGTGTCTTGGGCTCTCTGCAACGTTTCGCCGATCCCGGATCAGTGTCCGTTCTGCTGTCGCACCTGCATGCCGACCACTGCCTCGACCTGCCGGGTCTGTTCGTGTGGCGCCGCTATCACCCGAATCCGCCGAAGGGCAAGGCGATTATGTACGGCCCCGCCGACACCCTGGTGCGTGTGGGCGCGGCCTCCGCTGAGATCGGGGGCGAGGTCGACGATTTCACCGACATCTTCGACTTGTATGCATGGAGCGAGGGTGTGCCCGTCGAATTCGGGGCGCTCACCGTGACACCAACCCGGGTGGCGCACCCGCCAGAGTCCTATGGGCTGCGGATCGAGGACAGGTCGGGTGCCGTTCTGGCCTACAGCGGAGACACCGGCATCTGCGATGCCGTGGTCGAGCTGGCTCGCGATGCCGACGTGTTTCTGTGCGAGGCATCGTGGACGCACATGCCGGGGCACCGTCCGCCGGACCTTCACCTGTCGGGGACCGAAGCCGGTCAGATCGCGACTCGAGCGGGTGTGAAGGAACTGCTGCTGACCCACATCCCGCCGTGGACCTCGCGCGAGGATGTCATCGCGGAGGCCAAGTCGGCGTTCGACGGGCCGGTGCGGGCAGTGGTTGCCGGGGAGAGTATCGACCTGTAGCTCTGCCACTCACACTCGGCACTCCGGCGGAGACGATAAGGTCGAGGGCGTGTCCAGACGAGAAGACGGCAGACAAGACGACGAGTTGCGTCCGGTAACCATCACGCGGGGATTCACTTCCCACCCGGCGGGTTCGGTACTCATCGAGTTCGGCCAGACGCGGGTGATGTGCACCGCCAGTGCCACCGAGGGTGTGCCGCGCTGGCGCAAGGGTTCTGGACTTGGTTGGCTCACAGCCGAATACGCGATGCTGCCGGCCTCTACCCATACCCGCAGCGATCGCGAATCGGTCAAAGGGCGCGTGGGTGGTCGTACCCAGGAGATCAGCCGCCTGATCGGGCGGTCGCTGCGCGCGTGTATCGATTTGTCGGCATTGGGGGAGAACACCATTGCCATCGACTGCGATGTATTGCAGGCCGACGGCGGAACCCGTACCGCGGCCATCACCGGCGCCTACGTGGCACTGGCCGACGCGGTGACCTACCTGGCTGCGCATGGCAAGCTGGCCGATGAAGAGCCCTTGTCCTGCGCGATCGCCGCCGTGAGCGTCGGCGTCGTGGACGGCCGGGTGCGTGTAGACCTTCCGTACGAAGAGGATTCGCGCGCCGAGGTTGACATGAATGTGGTGGCCACCGACACCGGTACGTTGGTGGAGGTGCAGGGCACCGGCGAGGGTGCCACCTTCCCGCGCACAACGCTGGACAAGCTGCTTGACGCTGCGGTGGGAGCTGCCGAGCAGCTGTTCGTTCTGCAGAAGGAAGCTCTCGCGTTGCCCTACCCGGGTGTACTGCCTGACGCGCCACAGAAGAAGGCGTTCGGTTCGAAGTAGGCGGGGGCATGAAAATACTTGTCGCAAGCCGTAACCCAAAAAAGCTGGCGGAACTACATCGGGTTCTCGAGTCTTCGGGGGTTACCGGTGTCGAACTGGTTTCGCTTGCCGACGTCCCTGAATACGAGGAAGTGCCCGAAACGGGTGCCAGCTTCGAGGACAACGCGCTGATCAAGGCGCGTGAGGGCGCGCGACACACCGGATTGGCCTGCGTCGCCGATGATTCCGGTATCGCGGTGGACGCGCTGAACTGGATGCCGGGCGTGCTGTCCGCGCGTTGGAGCGGACGTCATGGAGATGACGCCGCCAACACCGCGCTGCTGCTCGCCCAGCTTTCCGAGGTGCCCGATGAGCGCCGCGGTGCGGCGTTCGTTTCAGCGTGCGCGCTGGTGACACCGGAGGGCGAAGAGGTCGTCGTGGAAGGACGCTGGAAGGGCTCCGTCGCACGGGAACCTGCGGGACAGAACGGCTTCGGCTACGACCCCATCTTCGTACCGCGCGGGGGTCTGCGGACCGCGGCGGAAATGACACCCGAAGAGAAGGATGCGGTATCGCATCGCGGGCGGGCGCTGGCGGCGCTGCTCCCGATGCTGCGCAACCTGGTGAACCTCGGCCGCACCGCGCCCTAGCCTCCTGGAGAGCAGTCCCCGCACGCGGGGGACTGCTCGCGCAGGGTTATGGCTGCAGGATGATCTTTCCGCGGGCGTGGCCGGTCTGCACGTACTCGTGGGCCTGGCGCGCTTCGGCCAACGGATAGGTGCGGTCGACGGTGACTTTCAGTTCGCCGTTGCCTGCCAGTCGGATCAGCTCGGGACGGGAGGCGAGCCGTATCTCGGTGCCCGCGTCGGCACCGGGGGCGCCGCCCAGCGCCTTGAAGCCATCGCTTGCGGCACGGCCAAATCCGGCAATCGTGGCGATGCGGTCTTTGTCGGCAACGAGTGCCAGTGAGACGTCGGCGGCCTCGTCGGTGCCTACGAGGTCGAGTGCTGCGTCGACGGATCCGATGGCGCTGACACGGTCTTGTAAACCGGGGCCGTACTCAACGGGAATCGCGCCATAACCGCGCAGCTGGTCGTGGCGGGCAGCGCTTGCGGTGGCGATTACTGTCGCGCCGCGGGCCTTTGCGAGCTGAGTGGCAAGCAGCCCCACACCGCCCGCGGCACCGTGAATCAGGACGGTGTCGCCCTCGGTCACGTTGGTGGCCTCCAGGAGGTGGACCGCGGTCTGCCCGGTGAGGAGGAACCCGGCGGCTTCGGGAAAGGACAGATTCGCCGGCTTCTTGAACACCTCATCCGCCGAGGCGATGATCTGACCGGCATAGCCGCCGATCTGCCCGGCGGCGATGACGTCGTCGCCGGGTTGAAGCCCGTCGACACCTGAACCGACAGCTGCCACTGTTCCGGACACCTCGAGACCGAGGCGCATCGGGAGATTCGCGGGGTCGGTACCGAAGGCTCCCGAGTACAACTTCCAGTCGATCGGATTAACGCCGGCGGCCTTGACGTCGACAAGAACTTGGCCCTCGCCGGGACCGTCGATCGGCACTTCGCGGAGTTCGAGGACATCGGATGCGCCATATGCGGTGGCGACAACTGCGTGTGTGGTGGTCATACCGCTATCCAAGCCGCATCGTCATGTCAGTATTCCTGACATTGGAGATTTTTTCGGCTAAACGCCGAACTGTTCCTTGACCTGCTTGGTGCGGTAATGCTCGACGATGAAGCCGAGCAGCGGGATCGTGCCCGCGAGCAGCGTGCCAGCAGTGCGCGGCCACGGCCAGCGCACCTTGATGGCCAGATCGGTGGTGAAGATCAGGTACACGAAGTAGATCCAGCCGTGCACGATCCCGATCCAGCTCGGCGGATGCGGAACGTGCTCAATGTATTTGAGCCACATCTCCCAGCACAGGGCGATCAGCCAGACACCGGTGGTCCACGCCAGGATGCGATAGCGCCACAGCGCGCCGCGGATCTTCGCGACCGGAGTGGTGACTACGGGCGCGTCGGGCGTGGCTTCATGCTCGGTCACGGGGCGGGCTTCCTATCTTCTTCGGCCAGGGCGGCGAGGTAAGCGTTGTATTCGGTGAGTGTGCGGTCGGCGGGGTCCGGCTTCGCGGCGGCGGGGCGTTCGGGCAGCAGCCCCTCAGGAATCTCGGTCACGCGATCGATGGGCGGCGGGGGCGGACCCTCGTCCTCGTACTGGACGAAGCGCCGGTAGGCCCAGATCACAAACGCCGCGAACAGTGGCCACTGCAGCGCGTAGCCAAGGTTCTGGCCGTCACCGGTCACCGACTCGAAGCGCTGGAACTGCCAGTAGGCCAGGCCCAGGAACGCGAGCGCACTGACGCCGACCAGCACGATCAGTGCCGGTCTCCGACGCCGTGTAGTGGACACCTTCTGACGGTACCGCGTGAGGTGGATGCAGATGCCAATGCCCCTGGTCAGCGCTTCGGTCCGATGAACTCGTCGAGACGTGCGGTGGCCGCCTTGCGGTAGATGGAGACGATGTACTTGGTCGATCGGGTCCACGGGATGTCGAGACTGTCGAGTGCGGCCGTGAAGAGCCCGAGGATGTCTTCGGACCGGTTGGTGAAGTGGTATCGGATGCTGGCGACCCCGCGGTCGTTGGCGACCACTCGGCAGCCGTCGCTGTGTATCAGGCCGCGAAGAAAGTCTTCGGTGGCCTGATCGACGAGATCTTGCTGCCACGGTTCGAGGGCGATTTTTCGACTGTGCTTGCGGCCAGGGCCGTGTTGAGGGAACAGGCAGGGCCAATGTTTGGAAGAGAGCGAAACGTCGACGCAATTGCCGATGCGGTCAACGATCGATGCGCGTTGGCCTGGCATGAGCGCGTCGATTGCTTTCCGGCACTTAGTGATGATGTCGGGGTATTTTGTGTCGCACGTGACTCTGAGGCGCCATGTTCGGGGGGAACGTGAGATGTATCCATCGCCGAGATACATGCCCAAGAGGTACGCGTACGGGCGGGCGAAAAGTGCGCTGAAGTCATGACTGGTGCATTCGTCTGAGCGCGGCACCTGCTGCGGCGTGTGGCGCCACTGACACACAGTGCGGCGCGGAACTCCGGTCTGCCGCGATATCGCACAGTCGTTGAGGCCGGCGTCAATCAGGTGCCGGACTGATTCATACTGCTGATGCGATCGCGTCACTGCGCCTCCCCAACTGCGTTCCAACTTATGGGCCACCACCGACAACGTCGGGAACGATCTGACCTGTAGGATTGCGCTGCCATGCGGGCGTGATGAAATTGGCAGACATGCTGGCTTTAGGTGCCAGTGCTCGAAAGAGCGTGTGGGTTCGAGTCCCTCCGCCCGCACCAAGGGTCTTGTGGGCTGCCCGGTGCGCTCTCCACACGTCCGTAGACTTGAAATCGTGGTTCGCGCTGACGGTTTGCTTGATATCGATGATTGCCTGGATGCCGACGGAAACGTGGCATTACCGCCCGGCACCACACTGATATCCCTCATCGAGCGCAACATCAGGAACGTCGGGGACACCGTCGCCTACCGCTATCTGGACTTCACCACCTCCGAAGAGGGCGCTCGCATCGAGCTCACCTGGTCCCAGCTCGGGGTGCGTCTGAACGCGGTGGCCGCCACGCTGCAACGCCACATCGAACGCGGCGATCGGGTCGCCATCCTGGCTCCGCAGGGTCTGGACTATGTCGTCGGATTCTTCTCGGCGATCAAGGCTGGCGCCATCGCGGTGCCGCTCTTCGCCCCCGAGCTGCCCGGCCACGCCGAGCGTCTGGATACCGCGTTGCGGGACTGCACGCCTACGGTTGTCCTGACCACGGCCGCGGTATGCGGAGCCGTTCGGGAGTTTCTCGACGGCCTCGCCGAGATCCCCGCGCCGACAATCCTGGTCATCGACGAGGTCCCTGACGACGCGGGGGAGACCTTTGAGTATGTGCATCTCGTCGATGACGACATCTCACATCTGCAGTACACCTCAGGCGCCACGCGTCCGCCGGTCGGAGTGGAGATCACTCATCGCGCCGTCGGCGTCAACCTGACCCAGATGATCCTGTCGATCGATCTGCTGGACCGAAACGCACACGGCTGCAGCTGGTTACCGCTGTACCACGACATGGGTCTGTCCATGATCGGCTTTCCGGCGGTCTATGGCGGCCACTCCACCCTGATGTCTCCGACAGCCTTCATCCGCCGCCCGCAGCGCTGGATCAAGGCGCTTTCCGATGGCTGTAAGGAAGGCCGCGTGATTACCGCCGCGCCGAACTTTGCCTATGAGTACACCGCGCAACGTGGTGTACCGAAGGCCGGAGCGGACATCGACCTGGGGAACGTCGTGATGATCATCGGGTCCGAGCCGGTGCGCATTGACGCCATCCGTACGTTCGAAAAAGCCTTCGCGCCCTTTGGGTTACCGGCGACTGCATTCAAACCGTCCTACGGTATCGCCGAGGCGGTCCTGTTCATCTCGAATATCGCCCCGGATGCCGAACCCTCCGTCATCTACCTCGACCGCGACCAGCTCGCCGAAGGCCGGGCGGTGCCCACCACCCCCGATGCGCCCACTGCCACCATCCACGTGTCCTGTGGCCAACTTGCCCGCAGTCTCGCGGGTGTCATCGTGGACCCAGAGACGAGCAATGAGCTCGCAGACGGTCGCATTGGCGAAATCTGGTTGCGGGGCAACAATGTTGGGCGTGGGTATTGGGGCCGCCCCGAAGATACGGCGAGGATATTTCACGCCCGGCTCGGCGAGACGCTCGCGACAAGCCATGCCGATAAGGCCAATGCGGGCGGCGACTGGCTGCGCACCGGCGATTTGGGCTTCTACCTCGACGGTGAGCTGTACGTCACCGGCCGCATCGCCGACTACCTGACCGTGGATGGGCGCGGCCACTACCCGCAGGACATCGAGGCCACCGTCGCTGATGCCTCGCCGATCGTCCGCCGCGGATACGTCACCGCGTTCACCGTCGATGACGGGCTGGTCATCGTCGCCGAGCGGGCCTCGCGTACCGCCAAGGCCGACCCGCAGGAGGCCATCGACGCGATCCGTGCGGCGGCCCGCGCCCAACACGGCCTGGAGCTCTCCGACGTGCGATTGCTCCCTGCGGGTGCCATCCCGCGGACCACCAGCGGAAAGCTGGCGCGATGGGCCTGTCGCCGCCAGTACATTGACGGCACCCTGGGTGTCCACGGAGATCCCAGCTAACTCATTTGCCTCATTTGTCCCACGTCAGCGAGCCCATTCGCCACGCCCCCGTCGGCCCGGTAGGTTTTCCGGGCCAGCGGCTATGACGGCCGCGCCGGCCGGGGAACAAACGCTAGCGATGTGATGGAGGTGTGCGATGAATGACCTGACGATCGACGAGCTATTCGCGCACAACGACGACGTGCAGAAATCCCGTGCGGTCAGGCTGCTGGCCGCCAAGAATCTGGCGCCGTACATCACGCTCATGGAGCGTCACCTGGACCGCAGCGCCAAGGTTTCCGAGCCGCAGCTGGTGGCCAAGCTGGACCGGGACGTGGGCGCGGTCGGACTGGGGGAGCAGTCAGGGCTTGCCCTCATCAAGAGCTGGGCCAGTGACGGCTGGTTGCACCGCGCGTCGGACGGCACTGGTCCCGACGCCGAGAACGTCTGCTCGCTGACCGAGGATGCCCGCAGCGCGCTGGCCTTCGTCCGCCGCTTGCGCCGCGCCGACAGTGTGGCCACCGGCGGATCCATCGCGGGTATCGCCGCGGGCCTCAAGCGGGTCGCGACCCAACTGGATGGCGACCCGGCCCGCCTGCGTGCCGATATCGAAGCCCAGATCGCCGAGCTGCAGACCCAGTTGCACGCCATCGACGACGGATATCGGCCCGAACCGGACATCGTCGATCTTGAGGACGAGACCAGAGCCATCGCCTATCAGATGGAACAGGTGATCACCGACATCGTGCGTTACGGCAGCATGCAGAACGAGATCACCGCCGGACTCATCGATGCCGCGGAGGACTCCGACACCGGGTTCCGGGACCGTGCGCGACGGATGTTCGCCGACTATGACACCCTTTTCGACTCCCGGGAACGGGCCTCCTACGCCGCCTTCACGCGAACCATCCAAGACCCCGATCAGCGCGCCGCCCTGCGCGGTGATATCGCTTGTGTGGCTGAGGGATTGCCCGAGCTCGATCCGGGGCTGCGTGATGTCATGAAGAATTTCTTCAAGCTGGTGTCGCAACAGGTCGCGGAGGTCTCCCGCATCGAACAGCGCTGCGCGCAGCGCATCCGGCGATTCTTCGCCGCCGGCACCACGGAGCAGGCGCGTGGGCGCGCCCGACAGCTCAACGACGCACTGGCCGCTGGGCACGCTCTGCTCAAGGTGTCCACCGCGGACTCGCTGATTGACGCCGAGCTACCGATCGGCCGCTCGGCCGCGGCCGCCATTGGTGCTCTCTCGTTCACGATCAAGGACACCGCGCTGCCGGTGCTGGCGCAGGATGCGCCGTCGGGGCCGCTCGATTTGAGTGGGTTCTCGGCGCTGGCCACCCAGGTGGATATGGCCTCACTGGCCGCAACCGTGAACAGCGCCGTCGCCAAGGGGCCAGTGTCGTTGCCCGACATGATTTCTCACGTCGAAGCGCCGTACCTGGGTGATGTCATCGTGTTGTGGTCGCTTGCCCTCAAGCAGGACAGCACTGTCGACCACGAGTCGGTAAGAGTGAAATTCCGGTCCCTCGACGGGCAGGACCGGGTGATGGAGGTGCCGCAGTTGATGTTCCGTGAACCAGTGCTGGCGAGTGTCGAGGAAGAAATATGAGCGCTGTGACCACAGGTTCCCCCTTGGGAAACATCAACTTCGATGATCTTCCTGGTGTCGAACCCGATGCTTCGGCGCCAAGAATCGTCAAGGGGCCGCGGTTCGACGGCGACACCAGCGAGCTGCCGGACAAGGCGTGCTGGGCGCTGCAGAACCTGGTGGCCCGGCGTTATCTGAGCAAAGATGGCCAGCCCGAGCTGTGGGCGTCGATGATTGAGCACCGCAAGGTGCTGGCCTCCCGCCTGTCCGAATTGGACCTGCGGTTAAGGGTTTTCGACGATCTCGAGGTCGCGTACGCCGAGCCGGCTCCGCTGGAGAATCCCAGCGCGTACGGCGCCCGGGTGTTGCGCCGCGAACCCCTGGGCACCTACGCATCGATCGTTGCCCTGCACCTGGCCAAGATCGCACGGACCGCACACGACGAACACGTACTGGTGAGCCGCGACGATATCCACGAGCTCTTCGCCAACGTCAGTCACGACATCGACCGCGATGAAGCGATGCTGCGCGACCGTGTCGACGAGGCCATTAAACGACTGTCCAAGGCCGAGATCCTGCAACGCACCCGCGATGACGAGCACAGCTACACCATCAGCCCGGTCATCAATGCGCTGATGTCCGCGCAGATGATCGAGGCGTTGCAACGCCAGTACGAGCAGCTACAGCGCGGCGGTACCGCTCCAGAAGACTCCACCGACGAAGAAGATGGCGATACCGATGACGATGAATGACGACCCGAATGGCAGGCCGAGTGGCGCAGCCACCCAGCAGTTCTGGCTGTCCCGACTGCAGGTCATCAACTGGGGTGTCTTCGACGGGTATCACAGCATTGAGTTCAGCCGCCGCGGCACGCTGATCACCGGCTCCTCCGGCAGCGGTAAATCCTCGCTGCTGGACGCGATCTCGCTGGCGTTTCTCTCGTCAAACCGCCGTAACTTCAACGCATCTAGTGATACCACCGCCGCGGGCTCCAATATGGGCAAGCGCACCGTCGACAAGTACGTGCGTGGTCTGTGGGGTGAGCTGAAGAACCCGGGGGAGCGGCCCAAACAGATGTTCCTGCGCGGTAAGGGCGGGGCGTGGTCGGCGATCGCGGTCACGTATGCGGGCACCGACGGCCGGGTAATCACCGGCCTGGTACTCAAATGGCTTGCCCCGGGTTCAGATTCGGACTCCTCCAGTCGTTACTACCTGATTGACGCCGACGCCGATATCCGAGACCTGTGCAATGCCTGGGCGAGCAGGGGATATTCCGCCGCGGTCTTCGAGGGCGCGGGCTGGCGCGGACACAAGAGTGAACGCTGGTACCTGGAGCAGCTTTACGCCGCAGTGGGTATTCAGGGCTCGTCGGCAGCGCAGCAGCTGCTGGGCAAGGCCAAGTCACTCAAGAGCGTCGGCGGCCTGGAACAGTTCGTGCGCGAATACATGCTCGATGAGCCGGAGTCCATGGCCGCGATCTCCGAGGCGCTGGGGCAGATCACCCCGTTGGTCGACGCGCGTGCCGCGCTCGCGGTCGCACAGCGCCAGCGGCAGACCCTGGGCGACATCGAACAGATCCAGCAGACATACGCCAGCGATGCCGCACAGCTGGCGACCGTCGACGTGGTGGACCACCACACCGTGCGTGACTACGTAGACCAACAGCGGCTTGCCCTGGCGGGACCCGAGATCGACCTGTTGGACACCGAGATCACCCGGCTCGGCGGTGAATGCGACGAAATCCAGTCGCGTCAAGACATTCTCACCGGTGAACGGGACAAGCTGCTCGGCCGGATCGCCGCCGCCGACAGTAACTTGGCACCGCTCAAGAGCGAGTTGGCTCATGCCCGTGCTCGTGCCGAGGAGGTATCGCGCCGGCGGACTGCCTACGACAGCGCTCTGGGGGATCTCGGGCACGACGAGGATGTCGAATCCGCCGAGGAATTCGAAGCCATGCGGGTGGAGAGCCTGCGCGCGGTCACCCGGATCAACGCGGAGCTCGAAGCCGGCCATGACGCCTACGTCATGGCCGCCGGTGCCCTGTCGACGGCGCGGGATCAATTGCGGGCGGCTTCCACCGAACTCAAGCGCGTCGAGCATCTGGGCACTCCGGTGCCTCCCGACGAGGACCGCATGCGTGGCGAAATCGCAACAGCGCTGGGCCTTACCGCCAAGGACCTGCCCTACGTCTGTGAACTGATGGATCTGCGTCCGGGCCAGGAGCGGTGGCGCAAGTCTGTGGAGAAGGTGCTGCGGTCCACCGGCCTGTGCCTGCTGGTACCCGACCAGCACCACCGGCAGGTGCTGCGATACGTCAACGAGCACCCGATGCGCGGCTACCTCCAGATGGAACGGGTGATCCCGTCGGGGTCGCCTCGACGCGCCGAACCCGGCACCCTCGCCGACTGCCTGCGACTCACCAACCCCAATCACGAATGCGCCAGTGCCGCCATGAATCTGGTCGCCGGCGTGGGCGATTACGTGCTCGTGGACACCCCCGACGAGTTCAGTAAGCACCGCCGCGCCGTCACCGATCAGGGCCTGCGCAAGGACGGCGACCGGCGTGCGGTCAAGGATGACCGGCGCGAACTGCGCGCCTCGCAGTACATCTACCAGGGCAATGCCGGTGACAAGCGGGCGGCGCTCTCCGATGACGTCGTCGAGGCTCAGCAGGCCGTCGGTGACGCCGAGAAGTTCATCGGCGAGATGGATACCAAGCGCGAGGAACTGCGCTCGGAAGTCGTGCGGTGGTCCAAACTGCACAGCCAGTACGAGTATTGGAGCCAGATCGACACGGATTCGGCGGAAGCCGCCGTGGCACGGCTACAAGACCAATACGAGACGATGCTGGAGGCCAACCCCGACCTCACCGGTCTGCAGCAACAGGCCGATTCATATCTCGACGAGATCAAGAAGCTCTCGGAGCGCATTGGTGCGTTGAGAAGACAAGAATCTGAACATGATTCGCGTCGTACCCGCCTTTTGGATCTGATGGACAACCTGAATCCGCGTGAGGTGGGCGGGCACACCAGATCCGGCATCGAAACGTATGTTCCACAGCTCTCGTCAAGTCTGGACGTGCTGGAGCCGGACTCCTACCGGCTGGAGTTGTGGCGCCAGATCGAGAAGGACCAGTCGGTGCTGCGCGAGAGCGTCACCCGCTCACGCAACGAGCTCAACCGAATTCTCAACGCCTACGACCGGGACTTCCCGGACTCGATTCCCAATGACAGTGAGAACTTCGACGAGAAGATCCACGACTACGTGGCCTTGTGCCGCCGGATCGACGAGCGTGATCTGCCCGCCGCCTACGAGCGGATGCTGCGGCTGATCACCGAGCAGGCACCCACCGCGGTCCTGCGGCTGCACCAGCTCGCGGAGGAGGAGGCGCACCGCATCACCGACCAGATCGACCGGGTAAACAGCGGTTTGGGCTCGGTGGAGTTCAACCGCGGGACGCGGTTGACCCTGCGTGCCGAGCCCAAGGCGCTCGAGGCGGTGGGCGAGCTGAACGAGCGGGCCCGGCGCATCTCGGGGCGAGCGGTGGCAGTCTCGATGGGAGACGAGAAGGCCATCCACGACCAGTACCAGGACATTCTGCAACTGCGGAACCTGCTGGCGGCCGAGACTCCCGAGGCCCGGCAGTGGACGCGCGATGCGTTGGATGTACGCAACCGCTTCGTGCTGTACTGCGAGGAGCGCGATGCCACGAGCGGCGAAGCGATCCGCACCTACAGCAATGCGGGCGCGAATTCCGGTGGGGAACAAGAGAAGCTGATGGCGTTCTGCCTCGCCGGTGCGTTGAGCTTCAACCTGGCCAATCCCGAGACGGGGGACAACCGGCCGGTGTTCGCGCAGCTGATGCTCGACGAGGCGTTCTCGAAGTCCGACCCGCAGTTCGCGCAGCAGGCGCTGTCGGCATTCCGCAAGTTCGGGTTCCAGCTGGTGATCGTTGCCACCGTGCAGAACACCACGACCATTCAGCCCTACATCGACAGCGTGGTCATGGTGTCCAAGCCCGACGGCCCGGGTGTGCGGCCAGTGGCCTCGACACGCACCGTGCCCATCGGCGAGCTCGGCGACGTGCGCAGGGCAGTGACCGCGCGCTAGCGACCCACGAACTCGGCGGCGGTGCGGGTCAAGAAGGCCTGCACGCCCAGTGCGGCGTCCTCGGTGGTGAACAGCTCGCGGACGGTGGGTACAAGCTGTGCCTCGGCAGCGGCCTCGCCCGCGGCGAGAGCCAACCGGGCGTTTCGCAGGGTAGCTTGCACACCCAGCGGCGCTTGGCGCGCGATGGTGTGGG
The DNA here is from genome assembly GCA_002013415.1 of Mycobacterium sp. D16Q14. Taxonomy (GTDB): domain Bacteria; phylum Actinomycetota; class Actinomycetes; order Mycobacteriales; family Mycobacteriaceae; genus Mycobacterium. The sequence continues at coordinate 73,147 of MAEX01000001.1, read as the reverse complement.
CGGTCGCAATCGCCTTGTCGACATGCGCGCCGGCAGGCACGACCTCCTGCACGATCCCTATGCGATGAGCCTCGGCGGCGTCGAAGGGCTCCGCCGTCAGCATCCACCGCATCGCGTTGCCCCAACCCGCTGTACGCGGGAAGCGAATGGTGGCGCCACCGAACGGATAGATGCCACGGTTGATCTCAAGTTGTGCGAACGTCGCGGTCTCGTCCGCGATCACGATATCGGCGGCGAGCGCGAGCTCGATGCCCAGCGTGAGTACCTTGCCATGCACGGCGACGACAAGTGGCTTGGACAAATGCGTACCGTCGACCTGCCACGGGTTGATTCCGTTCTCGGCGGTCAATGACGCGCCGTTCTGAATCTCGGCCGCCACGCTGGCCAGATCGAGGCCGGCCGTGAACATCGTCCCCTCCCCGTACAGGACGGCGGCCCGCAACTCGGCATCCGCATCGAATTCGCCGAATGCCCGTGACAGCTCCTGAAGCATCGCCTTGTCGAACGCGTTGCGCTTGGCGGGTCGGTTTAGGCCGATCACCAGGACATATCCGTCGCGCCGGATGCTCAGGGTTTCGTACTCAGACATTGACTTCTCCGTGTCGTTCGCGGATTATGTAGAGCAGCATACATAGCCATGTGCACCTCGGGAAGGACGACGATTGAGCACCCCGCGTGAACGAATGGTGGCCTCGGCGGCCCTGCTGATTCGCGAGCGTGGTGCACACGCGACGGCCATCTCTGATGTGCTCGAACACAGCGGTGCGCCGCGCGGCTCGGCATATCACTACTTTCCCGGTGGGCGCACGCAGTTACTCGGCGAGGCAGTGGATCTGGCCGGGGACTACATCGCCGGGATGATCGACTCCGCACCCTCGGGGGTGGAGGCTCTGGACACACTTGTCACGTCTTATCGGAAGCAATTGGTGCGCAGCGACTTCCGTGCGGGATGCCCCGTGGTGGCGGTCGCTGTCGAGGCAGGGGATCCGGAGAGCCCGGCCAGCAATCAGAAGCTCATCGAGCACTCGGCGGCCGTCTTCCAGCGTTGGATCGGCATCATCGCGGACAAGCTGGCCAGTGCCGGCGTAGCCCGCGTGCGCGCCGACGAGCTGGCGATGCTGATGACAACCTCCTTGGAGGGGGCCATCATCGTCGCGCGATCGATCCATGACATCACACCAATCGATGTGGTGCATAAGCAATTACGCACGCTGATCGAGGAGGCTTTGTCATGACCACCACCAACTGGCTGCCCACCGCCTGCATCCTGTGCGAGTGCAACTGCGGCATCGTGGTCCAGACCGAGGGGCGAACACTCGCCAAGATCCGCGGCGACAAAGACCACCCGGCATCCCAGGGATACACGTGTAACAAGGCATTGCGCCTGGATCACTACCAGAACAATGCCAACCGGCTGACCTCGCCCATGCGGCGCCGCTCCGACGGCACCTATGAGGAAGTCGACTGGGATACGGCGATCGTGGAGATCGCCGAGGGCTTCAAGCACATCCGTGACAGCTATGGCGGCGACAAGATCTTCTACTACGGTGGCGGTGGTCAGGGCAATCACCTGGGCGGTGCCTACAGTGGCGCCTTTCTCAAGGCCATCGGGTCCAAGTACCGCTCCAACGCACTGGCGCAGGAGAAGACGGGCGAGGCCTGGATCGACAAGAATCTCTATGGCGGGCACACCCGTGGCGAGTTCGAGCACGCCGAGGTGTCGGTCTTCGTCGGGAAGAACCCATGGATGTCGCAGAGCTTTCCGCGGGCGAGAGTGGTGCTCAACGAGATCGCCAAGGATCCGCAACGTTCGATGATCGTCATCGACCCGGTGGTCACCGATACGGCCAAGATGGCCGACTTTCACCTGCGGGTGCGCCCCGGTGCCGACGCCTGGTGTCTTGCGGCGCTCGCCGCGGTGCTGGTGCAGGAGAGCCTCTGTGATGAAGCATTTCTCGCCGAGCATGTCACCGGCACCGAGGAGGTCCGGGATGCGCTGCGTGCGGTACCCATCAGCGACTACGCGCAGCGCTGCGGTGTGGCCGAAGACCTCATCCGCCGGGCAGCCCGCCGTATTGCCGCCGCCGAGAGCGTGGCGGTCTTCGAAGACCTCGGGATTCAGCAGGCCCCCAACAGCACCCTGAGTTCGTACCTCAACAAGATGCTGTGGATCCTCACCGGAAACTTTGCCAAACGCGGTGGCCAGCATCTGCATTCGTGGATGGCGCCGCTCATGGGCGGATTCTTCGGCAACACCCCGGTGACCGGAGCCCGGATCATTGGCGGCCTCGTGCCCTCCAATGTGATCCCCGACGAGATCCTCACCGATCATCCCGACCGGTTCCGCGCGATGGTTGTCGAGAGTAGTAATCCCGCTCACTCCCTGGCGGATTCGGCGCGGTGCAAGGAGGCGTTCCAGGCCTTGGAGCTCCTGGTGGTCGTGGATGTCGCGATGACGGAGACCGCCCGTCTCGCTCACTACGTGCTGCCGGCCGCCACCCAGTTCGAGAAAGCGGAGGCGACCTTCTTCAATCTCGAGTTTCCGCACAACACTTTTCAGCTTCGGCACCCACTGTTCGAACCCGAGCCCGGAACCTTGCCCGAGCCGGAAATCTGGGCGCGATTGGTCCGAGCGCTGGGAGTGGTCGACGACGCGGAGCTGCAGCCGCTGCGCGAAGCCGCCGCACAGGGGCCGGATGCCTACCTACAGGCGTTCTTCGCGGTGTTGGCCAATCCGGCACTCGGTCCGCTGGCGCCGTATGTCCTGTACGAAACCCTCGGCCCGACCTTGCCCACGGGGTTGGAGGGTGCCGCCGCCCTGTGGGGCCTGGCGCAGAAAGCGATGATGACTTATCCGCAGGCGGTGGCACGGGCCGGTCACCCGGATGGCAACGCGCTCTTCGACGCCATCTTGAACAGCCCGTCCGGAGTGACCTTCACGGTGCATGAGTATGAAGACGATTTCGCACTCATCACGCACGCGGACCGCAAGATCGCGCTTGCGATCCCCGAAATGCTGGACGAAATACAAGGATTGGCATCCCGCCCGGCGCAGCTGACGACACCGGAGTTTCCGATCGTGCTGTCGGCGGGAGAGCGGCGGGCGTACACCGCCAACGACATTCTGCGTAATCCGTCCTGGCGTAAACGGGACCAGCAGGGCGCGTTGCGGATAAGCCCGGAGGACGCATATCGGCTCGGCATCGCCGACGGCGACCCAGTTCGCATCTCTACCGCGGCGGGTAGTGCGGAGGCCACCGTCGAGATCAGCGACATGATGCAGGCCGGCCACGCCTCGCTCCCGAACGGGTTCGGCCTCGATTACACCGACGAGTCCGGCGAAACGCACGTGCCGGGTGTGGCGCCGAACGCGCTGACCTCGTCGGCCTGGCGCGATGAATATGCGTGCACCCCATGGCATAAGCATGTTCCTGCGCGTATTGAGCCGCTGGCGGTCAGCGTCTAGCGCACGCGGGCGAGGTACGCGCGCAGGGTCTCCTCGGATTCGGTCATGACTCCGATGTACCCGTCTGGGCGCACTAGGACGAGTGTCGGCCCCGTGACGTCGTAGTCGGTTGACGGCGTTATCCGCTGGCCGCACACGTCGTCGATGTCGATGGTCCGATCGTGAGCACGGTGAAGTGTGTGCCGCGCAGGACGTCGAATAGCCGATGGCCGTTCCTCAGCATCGCACCGGGTGCTTGGTCGCCGGCACGTAGTGTCCCGGGACGGGGGCGGTCGTCGACGGCCAATGATCTGTCGCGATACGTGATGTCCATCTGATGTAATTGTGGCGCAGGGTTATCCGAGGGCTCGAAGTTGTGGTGATGCATGTGCTTTCGGCGGCGGCATCCACGACGTTATTGCTTTGGTGACACTGCTCGCGCTGCTTGTGGTGGGCAAGATTCGCGGGAAGGCGGCACGTCGGTAGGCGGAACCGGGCACAACGGAGACTGTTGATGCTCAAGGAGATGAGCGTGTGGTCCAGATGCTGCTGGGGGGGAATCGTGATAGGGCAGGAACCGCTGTTCCCGGCGCTTGACGAGGCATGACTACTGGTACAGGTACACGCTTTCGGCAGCGCATGGCGGCCGGTCCTTGCCCTCGATCTCGTACTTGATGCCATAGGTAGCCTCGACGGTGCCCTTATCGCGCAACTTGGCCGACAGCAGCGTGACGTGTCCGCGAACCCGCGCGCCCACATGCAGCGGCGCCGGGAACCGCACCTTGTTCACGCCATAGTTGAGCACCGCATCGTATGACGCGATCTCAAGCACCTCGTCCAGGAATGCCGGGGCAAGTGCGAGCGTCAGGTATCCGTGCACGATGGTCCCGCCGAACGGGCCGGCCTTGGCGCGTTCGGTATCGGTGTGGATCCACTGCCGGTCACCGGTCGCGTCCGCGAACTCGTTGACCTGTTCCTGGGTGATCTGAACCCAATTGCTGGTACCCAATTCGACTCTGCCCAGCGACAGTAGCTCCTGTGGTGTTGCCAGCTTGGTGGACATACCGCGCACTCCTCTTCGGGTCGTGGTGCCTGATCGCATTACCGACTTGTCGTGTCGACTGGACCCTTCTTACCCGAGATCGCATGCCTGCCACGGGACAATGCCGAAATCCGGGAGGGCGGTGGATGCGGGTAATGTTTGCCAACATGAGGTGGTCGGTGCCGGTGCTGGTCGCGTTGTTGCTCGCGGTGACGGGCTGCCAACGTGGGGTCGACGGGGAGGCCACGGCGGATAGGGGATCCGTATCTGCCGGCCCGATCCAGCCCGCGCAGCTCGATCAGCTCCTCACTCCGGCGCAATCGTTGAGCGTGACGCCGGGGAAGCCGCTGTTCGAAACCGATATGCAGTCGATTCTGTGGATCGGTGCCGAGCCCGCTGAATGCCAGGGGGTCGTCGGTTACGGCCGTTATCCGCTGTTCCCCTCGAACTACACGGGACGAGAAGCACGAACGCAGACCGATAACCAGTACCCGAACCAGCATCAGCTCCTGGAGGTATCGGCCACCTATCCCGGCGATTTTCAGGCGGCTCGGTTCCTCGAATCGCTGCGCGCGACCGTATCCAAGTGTCAGCTTCCGGTCGCTGCCTGGGGCGATGACCAGAAACGCCATACGGTCACGCCCGGTCCAGTGGTTCCTGGTTCGCCGGACATGGTCCGTTGGTCGACGAATCTCAATGGTGATCAATGGATTTGCGAGTTCACCGTGATCGCCAAGGCGAATGTGATCGCGCAGCTGGTCACCTGCTCGGCGGATCGGTCGATCGACAACACTGCGCTGTCGAACAATCGACTCGAGAAAATCGAGGAGCTGCTCAACTCCAAGGTCTAAGCGCAGGTCAGGACGCTTCGCGTGCCGCGATGTCCCGGGAGAGCAGATGCTCGGCCCGTTCGATGATGGCATCGACGGTGAAGTCGAAGTGGGCGTCGGAGATGGACGCGATCGAATGACCGCGAGACGCCAGATCATGCAGGGTGGGGGCGAGCGTGGCGTTCGGTACCAGGCTGCGGGCCTCACCGGACGCGGGCATGACGGTGTCCATGTGCTCAAGCACCACGATGCCGCGAATATGCAAGGACAGGGCGAAATACACGTCGAGCGCGTTGTCCGGGCTGAAGCCGACACCGATCAGGGTTTGGACAAGCGATTCCAGGTTCTGAATGCTCGCCTGTAATGCCTCGGTGCTGAGCTCGCTGGTGCGCATCAGGATGAGCTCAACCAGCACCGGGCGTTCCCGAAATGCCTCGCGCATCCGGCGGGTATGGCTGCGCAGCGCGTCCTGCCAGGTTTCGTCGCCAATGAAGGGTGCAGCGAAGTGATACTGCTTGGTGGCGCGGTCGGTCATCGCGTCGAGCAGGTCGCCCTTTTTGCGGAAGTACCAGTAGATACTGGTCACACCGACATCGAGACGCTTCGCTAGCAGCGGCATGCTCAGCCCACAGATCCCTATTTCCTCGGCGAGCTCGAAGGCTCCGGCGATGATGTCCTCGGCGGTGATGGACCCGCGGCGCCGTCGTTCCCGCTTAGGGCTTTGTGCGCTGGTCGTCCTGGCCTCACGGCCGACACCGGCATGTCGCATGTGTAATCCTCGTCGTGCCCCCGTTGCATCGATCTGCCCCGCCCTACGGACAAAAAGCCCTGATAGCAAGTTCGCAGGATACCGCAGGGACCTGTGAGAGCGGTCGGCTCCCTGTCGCGCACAGTTCGCTGAGCCGGTGAGGTCCGGTCCGCCTCGGGGATTTGCGCAGCGCGGTCTCAGGTGGTGGTGGCGTCGCAGTGGCCCACCGCACCACGTTGCCGATCTGGTAATACCTCTGTGCGGTGTGGCGACGTGCGGGCACCATTGACACGCGCAGCTGGCGGCATCAAGAAGGGTGTGGCGATGGCAATCGACAGGGGTATCGACAGCGATATCGAAAAGGAACCGGCACCGGACGCCAACGAGCCGGCACCGGACGCCACGGAACCGGCGCCGGAGGCGGCGGTACTGACGTCAACGAAGACGCGTTGGTGGGTACGGCGCTACACCTTCACGGGCGCCGCCGTGGGCCTGGTCTTTCTCTGGCTGTCGATGACGCCGTCGTTGCTTCCGCGTGGGCCGCTCTTCCAGGCGCTGGTGAGCGGGGGCTCGGGTGCCATCGGTTACGCACTTGGTGTTCTGGCGGTATGGCTGGTGCGGTACATGCGGTCGAAGGATTCGAGTCCGAAGGCGCCTCGCTTTGCGTGGTGGGTTCTCATCGTGGTCGGAATCACCGGCACCGCCGCGATGATCGTGTGGTTCCACTTCTGGCAGGACCGCGTGCGTGACCTCATGGGTGTGCCGAGGCTGAGTTTCTGGGCGCACCCGCAGACCGCTGTGCTGTCGATCATCGTTTTATTCATCCTGGTCGAGATCGGACAGCAGATCCGGCGGCTGATTCTGTTCCTGATCGAACGGCTCAACCGCGTGGCCCCCAAACGGGTCTCGGCTGTGGTCGCCGTCACGCTGGTGGTGGTTCTTGCGATGGCACTCATCAACGGCGTTGTCGTCAGGGTGGCAATGGATTTCTTGAACAACACCTTCTCGGCGGTCAACAACGAGGAGAACCCGGACAATCCTGCGCCAACTACATCGCTGCGTTCGGGCGGGCCGGGTTCGCTGGTCTCCTGGGCGTCGTTGGGCAATCAGGGCCGTGCCTTCATCGGTGGCGGTGCCACCACACAGGAGCTTTCTGCGTTCAATAAGGCTCCGGCGACCGAACCGATCAGGGCCTACGCGGGCCTGGAATCCGCCGAGGGAATCAAGGCGACGGCCGAGCTCGCAGCCCGTGAACTGGAACGCGAGGGCGGCCTGCACCGCAAGGTGGTGGCGGTGGCCACGACGACGGGAACCGGCTGGATCAACCAAGCCGAGGCGGACGCCCTCGAATACATGTACAACGGCGACACCGCCATCGTCACCATGCAGTACTCATTTCTGCCCAGCTGGCTCTCGTTCCTGGTGGACAAGGAGAACGCGCGTCAGGCGGGGCAGGCGTTGTTCGAGGCCGTGTCGGCACGGGTCCGCGCCATGCCGGAGAGTGTGCGGCCCAAGCTCGTGGTGTTCGGGGAAAGCCTCGGATCGTTCGGTGGCGAGGCGCCGTTCCTGTCGGTGAACAACATCGTGGCGCGCACGGACGGTGCGCTGTTCTCCGGCCCGACCTTCAACAACTCCATGTGGCTGGAGGCCACGCACAACCGCGATGACGGATCGCCGGAGGTGCTGCCCATCTATGACAATGGAAGAAACGTTCGATTCGTTTCGCGCCCAGAGGATCTCAAACGCCCCGCGGCTACGTGGGCGCGCCCGCGCGTCGTGTATCTGCAGCACGCATCGGATCCGATCGCCTGGTGGAATCCCGACCTCATCCTGAGCAAGCCGGACTGGCTGCGCGAGCCCCGCGGCTACGACGTGCTGCCGAGCATGGAGTGGATACCGTTCGTGACGTTCCTGCAGGTCTCTGCCGACATGGCGGTCGCGGTCAACGTCCCCGATGGACATGGTCACGTCTATGTACAGGCGGTCGCCAACGCGTGGGCAGACATCCTGCAGCCACCCGGATGGACAGCGGAGAAGACCGAACGGCTGCGCCCACTGCTGCACTCCGGGGCCTAGCAGGCCGACCTCACGGGCGGTTGTTCCGTACGGTGGCGGGGTGAACCACACCCTGGGGTCGAGTAACTATGTGACCACCTCCGACGGGCGCGCGTTGCATTACATGGTCGCCGGAACCGGTGATCCGACCGTGGTCTTCGAGTCCGGGATGGGCTTTTCGCGGTCAGCGTGGGGACTCGTACAACCCCTTGTCGCCCAGCGTTTTCGGTCGGTGGTCTATGACCGTGCGAACTTGGGGCGCAGCGATGATGATCATCAGCCGCGCACGCTGGAGCGCATCACCGAGGACCTCGATGCCCTACTGACGGCGCTCGGTTCGGGCCCCTACATCCTGGTGGGCCACAGCTATGGCGGAACCATCGCACTGGCCTCGACAGTGGCCGATCCATCACGTATCGCGGGCATCGTTCTCGTCGATCACTCCGACGAGAACCTGGACGCCTACTACCGTCCGGCTTCGCCCGGCATGCGGCTCCTCGGCGTCATCCATCGTGCGGTGCTCGACGTGATGGGGCGGGTCGGTCTGCTGCCGTATCTCATTCGCCGCATGATGCCCCGGATGCCACGCGACGTCGTCGATGACATCACGTCCGAAGATCTGACGTGGCGAGCGGGACGTGCCGCCAACGAGGAGGACCGCCGCTTTGTCGCCGGGGTGACCGGGTTGCGCGATAACCCGCCCGTGATCAACGGAATCCCCATCACCGTCATATCGGGAGCGCGTGCAGAGTTTCTCAATGAGGAGACACGGTCAGAGCTGAACGCTGCCCACCAGGTGACGGCGCATCGGCTCGGTGCGCGTCACGTAGTTGCTCGCAAATCCGGACATCAGATCGTCCTCACGGAACCGCGATTGATCGCCGATGAAGTGTTTCGGATGGCGGACAGTTAGGTAGCGCTGTGCCGTATGTGACACGCGTGGCTGCCGTGCTTATTGAGGTAGCTGTCGTAATCTGAGGCTTGAGTTATTCAAAGCGCCCGGAACGGCCTTGTGAGGTAGCAGTCGTGTCAGTATCCCGTCGGGATGTCCTTAAATACGCCGTGGCCATGCCCGCCGCGGCGGTGCTGGGTAGTGCCGTCTCCTCCGCGCTAGCACCCCCGCAGGCCAACGCCGCATCGCTGGGGACACTCATCGATTACGCCGGCGGAGTACCGACTCCCGAGTCGATCAAGGCCGCCGGGCATCTGGGCGCCATTCGGTACGTCTCCGATCCGCGCAGCCCGGGGTTATCGGCGGGTAAACCCATCAAGCTCGCTGAAGCGCGCGATCTGTATCGGGCCGGTTTGAAGATCGTCTCCAACTATCAGTACGGCAAGCAGGACACCGCCGATTGGCTTGGCGGCCAGGAAGCCGGCATCAAACACGCGCAGCGTGGTTGGCAGCTGCATATCGCGGCCGGCGGCTCCTACAACGTGCCGATCTACGTCTCGATCGACGACAACCCGACACCTGAGCAGTACAAGAATCAGGTGGCGCCCTATCTGAGGGCTTGGGAATCAGTGGTGGGGCATGCTCGCACCGGGCTGTACGGCAATTCCAAGACCATCGACTGGGCGCTACAGGACGGGCTGTGCTCGTACTTCTGGCAGCACAACTGGGGGAGTCCCAAGGGCTTCGTTCACCCCGAGGCGCACCTGCACCAGTTCGAGATCGACAAGCGTCAAGTCGGCGGAATCGGCGTCGATCTCAACGACATTCTCAAGCCAAGCTTCGGGCAGTGGGTTTAACACCCGCCAGATCCACCCAGGAAACGTCGTCTGCTCGGCGCGTCCGTTCAGAAATAGCGCGTTCTCGGTCGAGCCGGTGCTGGCGGTCCATGTGCCGCCGATGCGGATGGCAACGCCCTTGCCGCAACCCGCGCCCCAATTCCACGTCATCGGATAAGGCCACTTACCCCGACCGCGATCGAGCACAGCGAACGCATCGGTGAGCTCGTAGGTGCTACCGCGCAGCCGTAGCGTGCCGCCCGCGGGACGGCCGATGTCCGTCACGGTGTACTGAAATCGGGTGGGGACCAGGGAACCACCACGCCGAGCGATTCGTGCTCCGGTGGTAGTGAGATCTCGACGTTGATTTCGGCATCGCGGGCGCGGGCGTGGATCGTTGTACCCAGCTGTTGCTGGTCTATACGTATCGAGACGCCCAGACCCGGTGCGTCGGCTCGTCCGAGACCGCTCAACTCGGGAAACGTTGTGCCACGAGCACCGGGGATGACTGCGCTTCTTGATGTTTCGGCGCCGGACCGCCGGCCAAGCACATAGATGCCGTGCACGCCCACGTAGTCGATCGATGACGCCACCAGACCGATGAAGTGCCTGGGTGCGAGGATGCCCCAGTACTCCCATCGCTTGCATCGTCCCCAGCCGCCGAGGTTGGCCCGATGCGGCGGACGGCGGGTCCAGCTCACGGCCAGCGGGTTGAGCCGTCCGTTGGCGAGACGGAGATCGACGGGTTCGGCGATCTCATGCATGGCCGGATGGCAGCGAGGTTCTCACGTTCGGATGCGTAGCTGGACAAACCTCATCAGCCTCACAAGTCACAGAAGTGGGAACCGCTCTGCAATATCAGCAAACATGTGGCACATATTCTGAAATTTCACGGTCTGGATGGCGTTGTTGCGGCTGCTGGCTGCGACACGCGCGAACATCGTCGGTGCTATCGAAATCAAACATAACGATTCGATAACAATCGATGTCTGATCTGCGATGTTATACCTACTCGACCGTAACCACCTGCATGCAGCACGTTTGATTCGGCGGTCAGTTGCCAGCGCGTGGCCTGCTGTTACGTAAGCGGTGGTTACTCTCGCGTAGAACTCGGCAGTAACTATTACGCCAGAAGAAATCGTCACCCCTCTTATGACACTCTTAAGTCCAGACCTGCGGTGATGGTGCGGATGCACGTGCCTCAACGCCCCCGATCGACAAGGACGACGACACGGGTGCGGCTGGATTCACGACTGACGGAAAGACGGGTAGCGGCGACGTGACGATCAACGAATACGACAAGGTGACCAGCGCTGAGGATCCCGACGCAAACGGCGCGGTCGATCCGGGCCCCAGTGCGGGCCCAGCGCTGATCGACCGTCTGGAGTCCGGTGAGCCCTACGCAGTGGCCTTCGGAGGTCAAGGCAGCGACTGGCTGGAATCACTCGCAGAACTGGCGGCTTCGGCCGGTATCGAATCGGAGCTGGCCACCCTCGCCGGTGAGGCCGAGCTGCGGCTGGAGCCTGTCGCCAAGGAACTCGTGGTCGTGCGTCCGGTCGGTTTCACCCCGCTCGCCTGGGTGCGTGCGCTGACCGCTGAGGAGCCCGTACCCGCCGCCGCGCAGCTGACCTCGGCCGCGGTGTCCATGCCCGGTGTACTACTGGCGCAGCTGGCCGCGGTCCGTGCGCTGAAGATCCAGGGCCTCGATGTGGCGCAGCTGCCACCGGTCGCCGTCATCGGGCACTCGCAGGGTGTGCTGGCCGTCGAGGCGCTCAAGGGCCATGGTGCGCGCGATGTCGAGCTGCTGGCCATCGCTCAGCTGGTAGGTGCCGCTGCCACCCTGGTCGCGCGCCGCCGCGGCATCGTGGTGCGCGGCAACCGCACACCCATGGTGTCGGTGACCAATGTCGACCCCGAACGCATCAAGGCGCTTCTTGACGAGTTTGCCCAGGACGTCCGTACCGTTCAGCCGCCCGCGCTGTCCATTCGTAACGGGCGCCGCTCCGTCGTCATCACCGGCACTCCCGAGCAGCTGTCGCGTTTCGAGTTGTACTGCGAACAGATCGCCGACCGCGAGGCCGCCGAGCGCAAGGACAAGGTGCGCGGAGGCGCGGTCTTCAGCCCGGTCTTCGACCCGGTCAATGTGGAGGTCGGCTTCCATACTCCACGCCTGGCCGACGGCGTGGAGATCGCCGGTCGCTGGGCGGCGGCCGCAGGGCTCGACGTCGAACTGACCAAGGCCCTGACCGAGTCCATCCTCGTCACCCCGGTCGATTGGGTGAACGAGGTGAACCATGTCGCTGACGCCGGCGCGCGCTGGATCCTGGACCTGGGTCCCGGCGATCTCCTGACTCGCCTGACCGCCCCGGTCATCCGTGGCCTGGGGATCGGCATCGTGCCCACCGCCACCCGCGGGGGACAGCGAAACCTGTTTACGCACGGTGCGGTTCCCGAGGTGGCCCGCGCCTGGACCAGCTTCGCGCCCACCGTGGTGTCGCTGCCCGACGGTTCGGTGAAGCTGTCCACCAAGTTCACCCGCCTCACCGGACGTTCACCGATTCTGCTCGCGGGCATGACCCCGACCACCGTCGATTCGAAAATCGTTGCGGCCGCGGCCAACGCGGGCCACTGGTCCGAGCTCGCCGGCGGCGGGCAGGTCACCGAAGAGATCTTCAATGCCCGCATAGAAGAGCTCACCGGTCTCCTGGAGCCGGGGCGTCAGATCCAGTTCAACTCTTTGTTCCTGGATCCCTACCTGTGGAAGCTGCAGGTTGGCTCGAAGCGTTTGGTACAGAAGGCCCGTCAGGCCGGTGCGCCTATTGACGGTGTCGTCGTGACCGCCGGTATTCCCGAGCTGGAAGAGGCCGTCGCGCTCATCGACGAGCTCACCGAGATCGGCTTCAGCCATATCGTGTTCAAGCCGGGCACGGTCGAGCAGATCCGCTCCGTCGTGCGCATCGCCGCCGAGGTCCCGACCCGTCCGATCATCATGCACGTCGAGGGTGGCCGCGCCGGTGGACACCACTCCTGGGAGGACCTCGACGACCTGCTGCTGGCCACCTACTCGGAGCTGCGTTCGCGCTCCAACATCACCGTATGTGTCGGTGGCGGCATTGGCACGCCCGAGCAGGCTGCCGAATACCTCAGCGGCCGTTGGGCATTGAAGTTCGGATTCCCGCTGATGCCGGTCGACGGCATCCTGGTCGGCACTGCGGCCATGGCCACACTGGAGGCCACCACCTCGCCGTCGGTCAAGCAGATGCTGGTCGAGACCCAAGGCACTCCTGAATGGGTTCCCGCCGGAAAAGCCCAGGGCGGCATGGCTTCCGGGCGTAGCCAGCTGGGTGCGGACATTCACGAGATCGACAACGCGGCCTCCCGCTGCGGTCGTTTGCTTGATGATGTCGCCGGTGATGAGGATGCGGTGTCCAAGCGCCGCGACGAGATCATCGCCGCGATGGAGCTGACCGCCAAGCAGTACTTCGGTGATGTCGCCGAAATGACATACGCGCAGTGGCTGAATCGCTACGTGGAGCTGTCCATCGGTGACGGTGACAGCACCGCCGATACCGCAGTGGCGCACTCGCCGTGGCTGGATATCACCTGGCGCGATCGATTCGAGCAGATGCTCAAGCGCGCCGAGGCTCGGTTGCATCCCAAGGAGTCCGGTCCTGTCGAGACGCTGTTCGCCGACGAGACGCTGGTGGAACGCCCGGCCGATGCCATCGCGGCACTGCTGCAGCGCTACCCCGATGCCGAGGCCATCAAGCTGCACCCGGCCGACGTGCCCTTCTTCGTCGCGCTGTGCAAGACGCTGGGTAAGCCCGTCAATTTCGTGCCCGTCATCGACAAAGATGTGCGCCGCTGGTGGCGCAGCGACTCGCTGTGGCAGGCCCACGACGCGCGCTACACCGCCGAGCAGGTATGCATCATCCCCGGCACCGCCGCGGTCGCCGGGATCACCCGGGTCGACGAGCCGGTGGGCGACCTGCTCAACCGGTTCGAGCAGACCGCTATCGACGAGGTTGTCGCCACCGGTGCGGAGCCGTTGCCGGTGCGTTCGCGTCTGCGCCGCCGCTGGGATGTCGAGGGTCCGTTGGCCAGCGTGCTGGACGCGCCAGATGTGCTGTGGTCCGGACGCATTGCCGTCAACCCGGTACACCGGATCGCTCCCGATGGCGCCTGGCAGGTCTTCGAGGACCGCACCGCCTCGCATCCGTCGACCGGTGCACGTCTCGAGGTCACCGGCGACGACTCGGTGCGTCTGAGCGTGCCGCTGTCGGGTATCTGGATCGATATCGACCTGACTTTGCCTGTCACGACTCGCGACGGTGGTACCCCGGTGGTGACCACCGAGGCCGCGGCCGCCGCCATGCGGACCGTGCTCGCGGTAGCCGCCGGCGCGGAGGATCAGGCAGGCCTTCCGGCTGTCCAGAATGGCGCGGCACGTGTTGTCGCGCAGTGGGATCCGGAACGTGTCGCCGACCACACCGGCGTCACCGCCGTGCTGCCGTCGCCGCTGGCGCCCGGATCGTCGATCGTGCCGGACGCGCTGGTCGGCCTGTGCTGGCCCGCCGTGTTCGCCGCCATCGGTGATGCCAAGACTGAGGACGGCACGGGCGTCATTGAGGGTCTGCTCTCGCTGGTGCACCTGGATCACGCTGCGCACCTGATCTCGGCCCTTCCCGCAGAGGCCGCCGAACTTACCGTCACTGCAACGGCTTCCACGGCCACCGATACCGAGGTCGGCCGCGTTGTTCCGGTCGAGGTCACGGTGGCGGCGGCCGACGGCACGGTGCTGGCCACGCTGCAGGAGCGGTTTGCGATTCTGGGCCGAAACGGGGCAGCCGAACTCACCGACCCGGTGCGTGCCGGTGGTGCGCTTTCCGAGCACGAAGAGGACACCACTCGTCGTCGCCGCCGTGATGCCAAGATCTTCGCGCCGACCGACATGCGGGCGTTCGCGGTGGTCTCGGGTGATCACAACCCGATCCACACCGACAAGTCGGCAGCGCTGCTGGCCGGGCTGGGATCGCCCATCGTGCACGGCATGTGGCTTTCGGCCGCCGCGCAGCACGTGGTGACCTCCGCCGACGCTTCCAGCACTCCGCCGCGCACACTGGTCGGCTGGACCTCTCGATTCCTGGGCATGGTGCAGCCGGGCGATGAGGTCGACGTGCGGGTGGACCGTGTCGGAATCGATTCCGGCGCAGAGGTTGTGGAGGTTCAGGCCAAGGTCGGTACCGACCTCGTGATGTCGGCGACCGCCCGGCTCGCGGCCCCCAAGACCGTGTACGCCTTCCCGGGGCAGGGCATCCAGCACAAGGGCATGGGCATGGACGTGCGTTCACGCTCCAAGGCCGCTCGCAAGGTCTGGGACAAGGCCGACAAGTTCACCCGTGAGCGTCTCGGCTTTTCCGTGCTGCACGTGGTCAAGGACAACCCGACAAGCCTCATCGCCGGTGGTGTCCACTACCAGCACCCCGAGGGCGTGCTGTACCTGACGCAGTTCACCCAGGTGGCCATGGCTACGTTGGCCACCGCGCAGATCGCCGAGATGAAGGAATCCGGTTCGTTCGTCGAGGACGCCATCACCTGTGGTCACTCCGTTGGCGAGTACACCGCGCTGGCCACGGTCAGTGGCGTCATCCCGCAGGATGGTCTGCTCGAGGTGGTGTTCCACCGTGGGTCGGCGATGCACGACATCGTGCCGCGCGATGAGCAGGGCCGCAGCAACTACCGCCTGGCCGCGATCCGCCCGTCGCAGATCGGTCTGGAGGACGCCGACGTTCAGGCGTTTGTCGCGGGGATCGCAGAACGCAGTGGTGAGTTTCTTCAGATCGTGAACTTCAACCTGCGGGGCTCGCAGTACGCCATCGCCGGAACGGTGCGTGGCCTGGAGCTGTTGGAGGCCGAGGTCGAGAAGCGTCGCGAAGAGTTCGGTGGCCGTCGCTCCTTCATCATGGTGCCGGGCATTGATGTGCCGTTCCACTCCGAGGTGCTGCGGGTCGGCGTTGCCGAGTTCCGCCGGTCCCTGGAGCGGGTGCTGCCCATGGACGGTGATCCGAACCTGATCATCGGCAAGTACATCCCGAACCTGGTGCCCAAGCCGTTCACCCTGGATCGTGAATTCATCCAGGAGATCCGCGATCTGGTTCCCGCCGAACCGCTCGACGAGGTGCTCGCCGATTACGACACCTGGCGCAACGAGAAGCCGGTGTTGTTGTGCCGCAAGGTTCTTATCGAGCTGCTTGCCTGGCAGTTCGCCAGCCCGGTGCGGTGGATCGAGACCCAGGACCTGCTGTTCACCGAGGAGGCTGCCGGCGGCCTCGGCGTGGAGCGGTTCGTCGAGGTGGGTGTGAAGTCGATGCCGACCGTCGCCGGTCTGGCCAACAACACCCTGAAGCTGCCCGAATACAGTCACAGCTCGATCGAGGTGCTCAACGTCGAGCGCGACCACGCGGTGCTGTTCGGGACGGACAGCGATCCTGAGCCCGAGCCTGAGCTCGAGGAGCCCGTGGAAAGCACTGCGGCCGCCTCCGGTTCCGCCGAGGCTGCTCCGGCTCCCGCTGCCGCCCCTGCAGTGCCCAGCGGCGGCCCGCGGCCGGACGACATCGGGTTCGATGCCTCCGATGCGACGCTCGCGCTGATCGCGCTCTCGACGAAGATGCGCATCGACCAGATCGAGCCGGTGGACTCCATCGAGAGCCTCACCGACGGTGCGTCCTCGCGTCGCAACCAGCTGCTGGTCGACCTGGGCTCCGAGCTCAACCTGAGCGCCATTGACGGTGCCGCAGAGGCGGATCTGTCCGGATTGCGGACGCAGGTCACCAAGTTGGCGCGTACCTACAAGCCCTTCGGTCCGGTGCTTTCGGACTCGATCAACGATCAGCTCAAGACGGTCTTCGGGCCGTCGGGTAAGCGTCCGGCCGCCATCGGCGAGCGGGTCACCAAGACCTGGGAACTCGGTCCGGGCTGGGTCAAGCACGTCACCGTCGAGCTGTCGCTGGGCACCCGTGAGGGCATCAGCGTCCGTGGCGGCGATCTCGGTGGTTTGGCGCCCAGCACGTTGGCCGACGGTAATGCCGTCGACGCGGCGATCGACGCGGCCGTCGCTGCGGTGGCGGGGCGTCGTGGTGTCGGCGTGTCTCTGCCCTCGGCGGGTGGTGCCGGCGGCGCGACTGTCGACGCCGCCGCACTGAGCGAGTTCACCGACCAGATCACTGGGCGTGATGGTGTGCTCGCCTCGGCCGCGCGTCTGGTGCTCGACCAGCTGGGTCTGTCGGCCCCGATCGTCACCCCGGACGGTGCTGCCGACACCGAGCTCGTCGAGTTGGTTTCCGCCGAATTGGGTTCGGACTGGCCGCGTTTGGTGGCGCCGACATTCGACGGCAAGAAGGCAGTGGTCTTCGACGACCGCTGGGCCAGCGCTCGCGAGGATCTGGCGCGGTTGTGGATCACCGAGGAAGACGAGATCGACAGCCAATGGGCACAGTTGGCAGGCCAGTTCGAGGGCGCCGGTCATGCCGTTGCCACGCAGGCCAATTGGTGGCAGGGCAAGTCGTTGGCGCAGGGCCGCAATGTGCATGCCTCGCTCTTCGGCCGGATCGCCGCCGGCGCTGAGAGCCCCGAGCAGGGCACGTGGGGCGACGAGGTAGCGGTGGTGACGGGTGCTTCCAAGGGCTCGATCGCCGCGGCGGTGGTCGCCGAGCTGCTGTCCGGTGGTGCAACGGTGGTCGCCACCACCTCGCGTCTTGACGAGGACCGGTTGGCGTTCTACCGCAACCTGTACCGCGAGAGCGCACGCTTCGGTGCCAAGCTGTGGGTGGTGCCGGCCAACATGGCCTCGTACGCCGATATCGACGCACTGGTGCAGTGGGTGGGCACCGAGCAGTCGGAAAGCCTTGGGCCGATGTCGATCCACCTCAAGGACGCACAGACCCCGACACTGCTGTTCCCGTTCGCCGCACCGAAGGTGGTCGGGGATCTGTCGGAGGCCGGTTCGCGTGCCGAGATGGAGATGAAGGTGTTGTTGTGGGCCGTGCAACGGCTCATCGGTGGTCTGTCGGCCATCGGCGCAGAGCGCGATATCGCCTCGCGTCTGCACGTGGTGCTGCCCGGTTCACCGAACCGCGGCATGTTCGGTGGCGACGGTGCGTACGGCGAGTCCAAGGCGGCTCTCGATGCACTGGTCACGCGCTGGAAGGCGGAGTCGTCGTGGGCATCGCGCGTCAGCCTGGCGCACGCGCTGATCGGCTGGACCCGTGGCACCGGCCTGATGGGTCACAACGACGCCATCGTCACCGCTGTCGAAGAAGCGGGAGTCACCACGTACTCCACCGCGGACATGGCGTCCATGCTGTTGGCGCTGTGCTCGCCCGAAGCGCGCGTGCAGGCCGCGCAGGCACCGGTCGAGAAGGACCTCACCGGTGGGCTGGCCGAGGTCGAACTCGACATGGCCGAGCTGGCCGCCAAGGCCCGCGAGGACATGGAGGCCAAGGCCAAGGCTGAAGCCGCCGCCATCTCCGATGAGGAGGACGACCCGAACCTCATTGCGGCACTGCCGTCTCCGCCACGCGGATACACCTCGACGCTGCCCCCGGAATGGGCCGACCTCGACGTCGACCCGGCAGACCTAGTGGTCATCGTCGGCGGTGGCGAGCTGGGCCCGCTGGGCTCCTCACGTACCCGCTACGAGATGGAGGTCGACGACGAACTGTCGGCGGCCGGAGTGCTGGAGCTCGCGTGGACCACCGGACTGGTCAAGTGGGAGAACGACCCCGAGGCCGGCTGGTACGACACCGAATCCGGTGAGCTGGTGCCGGAATCGGAGTTGGTGGAGCGGTACCACGACAAGGTGGTCGGCAACATCGGTGTCCGCGAGTTCGTCGACGACGGTGCGATCGACCCCGATCACGCCTCGCCGCTGCTGGTGTCGGTGTTCCTGGACAAGGACTTCACCTTCACGGTGTCGACAGAGGCCGAGGCTCGTGAGTTCGTGAAGTGGGACCCCGAGCACACGGTGATCCAGCCGGTGGTCGAGGGCAGCGACTGGCAGGTGACTCGCAAGTCGGGCACCGAGGTTCGCGTGCCGCGCAAGACCAAGCTGTCGCGGACCGTGGGTGCACAGATCCCGACCGGTTTCGATCCCACCGTCTGGGGCATCACCCCGGACATGGTCAGCTCCATCGACCGGGTGGCGCTGTGGAACATGGTCGCGACGGTGGATGCGTTCCTGTCGGCGGGCTTCACCCCCACCGAGCTGATGCGCTGGGTGCACCCGAGCCAGGTGGCCAACACTCAGGGCACCGGCATGGGCGGCATGACCTCGATGCAGACCATGTACCACGGAAACCTGTTGGGCCGTAACAAGCCGAACGATATCCTGCAGGAAGTGCTGCCGAATGTCGTTGCCGCGCACGTGGTTCAGTCGTATGTCGGCTCGTACGGCTCGATGATCCACCCGGTGGCGGCATGCGCCACCGCGGCGGTCTCCGTCGAAGAAGGTGTCGACAAGATCCGCCTCGGCAAGGCGCATCTGGCATTGGCCGGTGGATTCGACGACCTGACGCTGGAGGCCATCATCGGCTTCGGTGACATGGCGGCGACCGCCGACACGGAGATGATGCGGGCCAAGGGCATTGCGGATAAGCGATTCTCGCGTGCCAACGACCGTCGTCGCCTTGGCTTCGTCGAGGCCCAGGGTGGTGGCAGCGTGCTGCTGGCGCGCGGTGACCTGGCGCTCAAGATGGGTCTGCCGGTGCTCGCGGTGGTCGCGTACGCGCAGTCGTTCGGTGACGGCGTGCACACCTCGATCCCGGCCCCGGGCCTGGGTGCGCTGGCGGCCGGACGTGGCGGCAAGGATTCGGATCTGGCACGCTCGCTCAACAAGCTGGGCGTTACAGCCGATGACATCGCCGTCATCTCCAAGCACGACACGTCCACGCTCGCCAACGATCCCAACGAGACCGAGCTGCATGAGCGGCTCGCGTCCTCCCTGGGGCGCTCGGATGGTGCGCCGCTGTTCGTCATCTCGCAGAAGAACCTGACCGGCCACGCCAAGGGCGGTGCTGCGGTGTTCCAGATGCTGGGCCTGTGCCAGGTGCTGCGCGACGGCGTCATTCCGCCGAACCGCAGCCTGGACTGTGTTGATGACGAGCTGGCCACCAGCCAGCACTTCGTGTGGGTGCGAGAGTCGCTGCCGCTCAAGGAGAAGCTGCCGCTGAAGGCGGGCCTGGTGACGAGCCTCGGCTTCGGTCACGTGTCGGGTCTGGTGGCACTCGTGCACCCGCAGGCGTTCATCGCCTCGCTGCGTCCCGAGGATCGTGACGACTACGAGAAGCGTTCGCGTGAGCGCGTTCTGTCCGGACAACGTCGCCTGGCCTCGGCCATGGCCGGCGGTCGCCCGATGTACGAGCGGCCGGACGGACGTCGCTTCGACCACGACCATGACGAGTCGGAGAAGCGTCAGGAAGCTTCGATGCTGCTGGATCCGGGTGCGCGCCTGAGTGAGGACGAGGTCTACCACCGGTGATTGTCGGTATCGGGATTGACCTAGTCACCATCTCCGAGTTCGGAGAGCAACTAGCGAGTCCCGGAACGGCTTTCGGGTCCGCGTTTACGCCGGGGGAGCGGCGTGACGCGGCCTCGAAGACCGGTGGTGAGGCGCGGTACCTGGCGGCCCGCTGGGCGGCCAAGGAGGCCGTCATCAAGGCGTGGTCGGGTTCGCGCTACTCGCAGCGGCCGGTGTTGCCGGAGAACATCCATCGCGACATCGAGGTCGTCACGGACACCTGGGGCCGGCCGCGCATTCGGCTCTCCGGGGCGATTGCCGAGTATCTGGCAGATATGACGATGCACGTGACCCTGACCCATGACGGTGACACCGCAGCGGCGTTCGTCGTGCTGGAGCAGGAAGCCTAGCCGCCTTCGTAACCTCGAGTGGGAGCAGGACCAGCATCGAGTGCGAGTCTGACGCGGAGATTCGGCGTTGTTCCCGCGCCACGCTCGCGCTCGACGGTCTATTCAGAGACCGCTATGGCGTTGAGATCCTGGTCCGTCACTAGACCGGATATCAACTGCTTGCCGCCCGAGGAGCGTTGCCTTGAGCAGTCGGTGCACACCATCGAGGATGATCGTGCGCTCGGCCGGAAGATCGAGTCGCACATGCAAGGGGAATTGCGGATCCGCGGTCATCGCTAGGGAGCTGATCCCGTAGCGGGAATGAGTGGACGTCGCTAGATGCTCAGGTCACGGCGCAGTTTGGCGATCCAAGTTGTCGTATGTGCAGCCTTCACGTTGTAGAAGCTTGTATGCGACTTCGACTCCGTTGGTGCGTCGGCTGGTTGGTCTCGCGCTGTAGCAGATCTATCGGATTACGGCGCGCGGCCGCGTTGATTGCTGGACAATGGCAGACATGGCGACTCCGGCGGAATTGGCAAGTAAGTACGACGAGATGCTCGGGCAGATCCAGATGGACAGGATGAATCTGCCGGAGTGGAATCTGCAGCGTTTCGATGACACGTACAACCAGGTCATTTTCCAACTTCAGAACTTGATCGACGAGTTACAGGTACCTCTGTAAGCGTCGTAAGTCCCAGCGTTTGCCATACCTATTTTTGCAGATCAGGGTCGTCTTCCTCTCTATAGGACGAGCCGATGTAGACCTGCCCACCGCCGCCGCTCCACACGTCGCGTCTGCGTGAGGCCCCTTCCGAGTGATGTTCGCTGGTTTGAGCTACTTCGACCCATTTTGTTGGCGCGATGTACCGATACTTCTGCTGATCCCATATCTGCAGAATCCCGTCTGGCCTGAATCTGTAGCTTGCTGAATCGGGATACGACGACGATGTTCCGTCGGCAAGTTTCACCTGAAATGTCATATCGTCGATCCTGGCATGGGCCACCGCTGCCTGCTTTGCATATGTCTGGATCGACCGACGCCTCGCGTCTCTAGCTGCCAGTGGCTACTTGCTCCAGGATCTTCTTGATCTTTGTTGTCGCTTAGACAGAGATGTCGCGGCGCAGCTTGGCGACGTGTCCGGTGGCCTTCACGTTGTACTGCGCCACCTCAATCGTGCCCTTCTCGTCCACGACGAAGGTCGATCGGATGACGCCCTCGACGACCTTTCCGTACAGCTTCTTCTCGCCGAAGGCGCCATACGCGGTCAGCGTCGTCTTATCGGGGTCGGACAGCAGCGGGAAGTTCACGCCGTCGCGCTGCCGGAACTTCGCCAGCTTCTCGGGCTTGTCGGGCGAGATGCCGATGACGTCGAGGCCCGCGCCGTTGAGCTCGGCGAGGCTGTCGCGGAAGTCGCAGGCCTGTTTGGTGCAGCCGGGCGTCATGGCGGCCGGATAGAAGTAGATGATCACCTTGCGACCCTTATAGGACGACAGCGACACCTTCTCGCCGTCTGCGTCGAGCAGGGTGAACGCCGGGGCCTTATCGCCAACTTCGAGCCGCTTGGTTTCCGCCATGACCGGTGCCTTTCTGTTGACCCGTACAGTTGTTGCCCTAGGGTAGTTGCTTGAGTGTCAAGCGCGGACGTGGAGGAGTGCAGGTGGCCAGGGATCCCGAGGCAATCAAGGCCGATATCGACAAGGCCCGCGACCAGCTCGCGGCAACAGTCGACACCCTGAGCGACCGCGCCAATCCGCAGCGCCTGGCCGAGGACGCCAAGGCGTCGGTGCTAGCGACGCTGAACAAGCCGGCCATCAAATTCACCATTCTCGGCGTCGGCGCCGTGGTTGCGGCACTGGTGGCGCGCAAGGTTCTGCGTAAGTTCCGTCGCGACTGATCTAGCCTGC
Organism: Mycobacterium sp. D16Q14; assembly: GCA_002013415.1. Taxonomy (GTDB): domain Bacteria; phylum Actinomycetota; class Actinomycetes; order Mycobacteriales; family Mycobacteriaceae; genus Mycobacterium. The sequence continues at coordinate 50,492 of MAEX01000001.1, read as the reverse complement.
GCTGATAGGTATGATGGCGACTCCCTATGTCGCGATAACCTGCAGTTAGCTACATTGAGCAAGTGGAGCTGCGCTTGCTGTTTGAACCCGTCTGCGTTCGGTATCTGGTCTGGGTGATATGTGGGTGGCTGCTTGCTGCGTTCTTGATTGTCGCCGGGGTGCAGTGGGATGGCTTAGATACCCAGGTTGCCGTGCTTCTCACGTGCACCGTGCTCGGACTGGTCGGCGGTTGGGCGTGGGGCTTTCACGTTCGGTCCTATCGGCAACTCATGCCGGATATCCGGGCAGATCGATACCGCGATGTGTATCGGGCGATCACACGCGGGCGAGTGCCGGAGGATCGAATTTTGCGATCGGCGGCTATCGCGGTCGCACAGCGATACCTGAACCGGGCGCTGCCTGGGAGACGCCTCGGTATTGGAATGTCTGTCCTGTTGATTGGCGCCTGCGCATTCAACGCGCGGGCGATGAATTGGGACGGGAGTGCTCCGAACGTCTCCGTGGCGTGGCTCGCGCTAGCTGCGTTCTGGGTATGCGAAGCCGTACAGGAATTTCGCCTTCCGCGGATTGTGAAGGCGCGACTACAGCTCCTGACGGCTGCCGACCAGCCGGTAAAGGGCAAACCCGCATGACGGTCCGACTGGCCCTCTCTCCGCTGTGGGTACAGCTGCACGCATCGATCGCGATCTGGTGGGCGATGGGAAGCCTCGCGTTGGCCTTGTGGCGGTCAGGTGGGCAGCTACCCCGATTCTTCGGGCCAATCCCGCGATCGTCGTCATGAACCTGCCGATCCGGCTGTGCTTCGCCGTGCAGATCTACTACGTGAATTCCCCTTGTCGAAGCGCGGCGTGCCCTCATGCTGAATTCCGAAGGCGCGCAGGCCTAGAACTCGAACCGCAGGATGCGCGCGGACCGTCTCATCGACGCGCTGTACCGTGCCAGCCGCGACGATATCCGCAGCCAGGTCGGAAATAGTTCGACCTCGGGGGCGTCCACCAGACTGAACTCTTCGACGAACCGCAACCTCGGATTCCAGCGCTCTGGGGTGCGTGGATCGTCGTAACCCTCGAATCCGCGCAACTGGTTGACCTTCTTGAACATCTTCTGCGGGAACAGTTTTGAAATCCACACGCCTATCACCATGCGGCCGTAGTCATTGAATGCCAGCTGCCCGGCGGGGAAGTGATCGGTGACGGCGCGCATGGTGGCGATGATCTGTTCCTTGGTCAGGAATGCGAAGAACCCGTCGGCGACCACCATCGCCGGACGATCCGACGGTATTCCGGCAATCCACGCCGGGTCGGTAATGGACACCCCGATGGTGTGCTCACCGGTGCCCGGAGGCATGACTTCATCGCGCAGCCTGGCCATCCCGGGTAGGTCGACGCTGTACCAATCGACGGTGGCCGGCGGCTGGACGCGTCGATACCCGTCGTCGAGACCAGCACCGAGATCGACGACCACCGCGTTGGGGTGCTTGGTGATGAACTTTCGCACGCGATCGTCGAGAAGCTTTGCGCGTAAAGCAGATTGGCATGCCACTGGGGAGGGCACCCCCAGTGCGTCGAAGTCGTAGTCGATCATGTCGACGGCGGCCGTCGCGCCTGGATCCGACATGATCGGCCGCTGCCAGCCGTCGTTGACGGCCCGTGCCTTCAGGGTGAGAAAGGCGGTCTCTTCCTCCGGGGTGATGCCGCTGGTGTCAATGCCCATGCGTTCGACTATACAAATGTGTAGTCAATTGTCCAGTCGTGTAGCCTATGGCGATGACGACCCCGGATCCTGACGACCTCACCGCCCGCGCCCGGATTCGTGACGCGGCATTGCATGAGTTCGGTGAGAAGGGATACGACGGTGCGACCATCCGGGGCATTGCCGCTCGGGCCGGAGTGTCCTCTGGGCTGTTGCGCCACCACTTCGGGTCCAAGCAGGAGCTGCGGGACGCATGCGATGAGTACCTCGTCAAAACGATGCGGGACATCAACGAGCAGGTTCAAACAAACGTGGAACGCGGTGACGTGCACTATGTTTCGGCCCGCATTCCGATCGGCCAATATCAGGACTACATCAGCAGGGCGCTTGTCGACGGTTCCGCGGGGCAGGTGTTCGACGAGATGGTCGCGATGACCGAGGGCTGGCTGGCAAGTGCCGACCACTACCGCGTGTTCCCGGCAGATGTCGACGTCAGGTCCCGGGCCACGGTTATCACCGCGATGGCCTTGGCCGTGCCGCTGCTCCAGCAACATGTTTCGCGGGGGCTCGGCATCGACGTCAATTCGCCCGAGGGTGACCTGAAGATGGCGGCCACCCTTGTCGACGTGTACGCCAACCCCCTGTTGACCCCGGAGCAGGCACAATCGGCGCGGGAGGATCTCGCGCGCAGGATGAGGTAGCTATACTTTATTGAGCAATATTCGCTGCATAGCGTGGCAAGTATGCCTTCACCTGGTTACTCTAAGCGCGTGCCAGGTTTCCGCGAGCGGGCGGTACTTCGATGATTATTGTCGCTGGTCTGCGGGTGGGCGCAACTGCGGTGAAAGCCACGGCGATGCTGCTGTACGTCGTCGGATTCGCCTTCGCGGTGTTTTTTGGCATCGACCGTGTGCGGCTTGCCGTCGTGCTTCTCGTCGGTACCGCAGCGACGTTCTTGCATTACTGGCCGGTGCGCGAGAAGTTCGACCGTATCTCCATTGCGGTTGCGCTCGGCCTGGTGATTGCGTTCGTGCTCGACGCGTGGTCAACCAGGGTCATCGAGCAGACAATGGTGCCCACTATCGGAATCGGCGTGGTGCGCCTCTTGGCGTGGCTGCTGTCGGTGGCCGGGATTCTGGCGTTTCCGCGACGCCTTATCGACAGGGACGAGGCCCCGGACGCCTAGGCTCCCGTTCTCTCCAACCGCGACGGCCGCGTCACCAAGTACGAGAGCACGCCGGCGGTGCGGGGCGAGCGCGCCTTTGACCACCGGAACAACAGTCCGTGCAGCAGCGGCACCGGCGACCACCAGAACCACGTGCCGAGTAGCCCCGCCACCGCAGGCACGACGAACGTTCTGACGATGAGCGTGTCGATGATCAGCCCGACGCCAATGGCGGTGCCCACCTGCTCGATGCTCAGCACATCGCTGGAGAGCATGGCGAACATGGTGATACCGAAGACGATTCCGGCTGTGGTGACCACGCCGCCCGTGCCGCCGAAGGCGCGGATCATCCCGGTGCGCAGGCCGGCGCCATCCAGGAATATCTCCTCACGCATGCGCATGGTGAACAACAGGTTGTAGTCAGCGCCCACCGCGACCAGTGCGATGAGGGCTATCGATGGGACCGACCAGTGCAGATCGCGCCCCAGCAGGTCATGCCAGATCAGGGTGGTGATCCCGAGTGCGGACGCGTACGAGACGACGACGGTACCGATGACCACCGCCGCCGCCACCGGACTGCGCAGCATGACCAACACGATGAGGAACACCAGCGCGAGCGCAACGGCCGCCAGTAGCAGGAAGTCGTCGCTGACGTATCCGCGCAATTCGGCAGTGCCGGTACCGAACCCGGCGATATTCGCCGTGCTCCCCGCTAGGGTGCCCTCCTTGGTGGCCTCGCTGACCGCGAGGGTGATCTGCGGAGATCGATGTGCGCCGTCGGCGCCGAACACTTTGCCGTCTCCGAACACCAGCATGCGGGTCGAGCGGCCGTCGGGGGCGAAGTACAGCCCGGCAGCCCGCTGGAAGCGCGGGTCCTGCCACGCGCGCTGCGGTAGGTAGAAGCCGCCCTCGCCGCTGCTGCGAAAATCCTCGCGCATCGCGCGCAGGTACTCGGTGAGACCGGAGAACATGGTGCGTGTCTCGCCGACCGCTCTGGTTAGTTGATCGGTGATCGCGCTCAGCTGCGCCACCGTCGCCCGCATGTTCTTCACCGAATCCACGGCGCCAGAGAATGATTTCTCCATTCCCTGGGCGCCGGTGCCGAACTTGGCGGTGCTGGAGGTCAGCGAGGCGGTGGCCGCCACCACGGAGTCCATCGGCTCAACGGCCTTGAGTACTAGGGAACAGATGCCGTCATTGGCACAGTTGGGATTGCCGTTGGTGTAGTTGCGCAGCGGATCCATGTACTCCGATACCTGAGACACATTGTCCTGCAGCGCTTTCATCCCCGAATGCATGTCGCCGACGCCGCTATTGAGCTCGCCGAGTCCGCTCACGCCGCCTGCCAGACCCTTCTGCAGCTGCGCGATCGCCTTCGAGAACTGGCTCAGCGTTGCCGAGAGCTGGTCGACGGCTCCTAAACGCTGGCTCATTTGCGCGGTGCCGTCGTCCAGCTGATCGGCGATAATTCCTGCTTGTTCGGTCAGTGCGGCCTGTTCGGGGATGGCACCCGCCGGGCGGGAGGCCGATTGGACCATCCGAACGCCGGGAATCTCCATGAGCTTCTTGGTCACTCGCTCGATACCGATGACTCCGGCCGGGTTGCGCAGATCATGATCGGCTTCGATCGAGACGATCTCTGGCAGCAACCGGTTCGGCGGGAAATGCCTGTCCATGGCCTGATAGCCGCGATTCGCGTGCGTGGAAAGTGGCTGCGAGGCAAGCTCATCGAAGCCAAGGCGCAGGCCCGCGACGGGAAGGGCGCACACGATGAGCACGAGCGCAGAGCCGACCAGCACCGGACCCGGCCAGCGGGCGACCATGGTGCCGACTCGGCGCCACCGGCGTCCCGGCTGCCCGCGTAGCGGCCGCGGCTGGGCCAACCCACTGCGACCGGCCAGCCCGATGAGCGCGGGAAGCAGGGTCAGGGAGGCCGCCATGCCGGTGAATATGCCTATGGCACAAGGTAATCCGGCGCTGCGCAACATTCCGACCTGGGCGAACATGAGGCAGGAGAGGGCGGCGGCGATGGTCAGCCCGGACGCCGCGATGACCGGAGCCACGCTGCGGTTGGCAACAGCGAGCGAATGCTCGTGCTCCAGCCCCGAACGGCGCTGTTCGTGATAACGCCCGATGAGGAAGATGCCGTAATCGGTCGCTGCGCCGAGCACTAAGGCGGCGAGCAATGCGACCGAGAAGATGGAAACCTCAATGAGATTGCGTTCGCCCAGGAAGGCGACGATGGAACGCGCCACGCCCAGACCCATGCCCACGGTGATCAAGGGGATCGCCGCAGTGATCGCCGATCGGTACACGGCGAATAGCAGCAGGGCGATGAGCACCACGGTGACGCCGGTGATCATGAGCATTTGCGTATCGATGGAGGTGAGCTCATCGGCGATGGTGGCGCCGGGCCCGGTGACCCATGTGTGCGTGCCGACGGGCGCGGGCTCGTCGGCAACGAGCTGCCGGACGGCGTCCAGGGAAGCGTTGGCCTGTGCGCCGCCGAGCTCGCCGGTCACGCGCAGCATCGTGTACGCGGCTTGGCCGTCCGCACTGAGTGCGCCCTCGGCCGTCATGGGGTCGGCCCACAGATCCATCGCCGAGTCCAGATGGGCGGTATCCGCGCGCAGTTTTGTCAGCAGTCGATCGTGATACTGATGCTCGACAGGCCCCATTTTGTGGTCGCTTTCCAACACCAGGTAGTTGAGGTTCCCGCCGTCGCCGTCCTGGAACTGCCTGCCCATGACGGCGCCTGCGGTATTCACGGGGGCACTCTGCGGCAGGAAGCCGCGGGCGTGGTTGTGTGCCGTGCTTTCCACCTGCGGCACAAGCAGGTTGCCCGCCGCTGCGGCGAGTATCCACACCCCGATGACGAGAATCGCGTATCGGCTGCAGAACCTTGCGATGGCTTCCCACATGCTCAGTGAAGTTACGGAGCATGTGTGGCGCCGTCGTCGTGCTGTGGGCGAGACTTCTCCTCCTACCGTGGTAGGAGGAGAACATCCGCGCCGAGCATGATGTGCGGCGGGGCAACCGCCCCTACGCTGGCACTATGGATTGGTTCCGAGAGACTGCGTTGCAGCGCCGTGCTCTGGTGCCGTACGAATTTCCGTGGGCGGTGCCGCTGGTCATGTACAGCAGCACGCTGCTCATCGTGGGTTGTGCTGTCCTACAGCGAGGTTTTGCGCGTCCGTGGCTGTTGGCCTTGGCGGGCCTACTTGCGCTGACTCCGATATTGACGTTCATCATCGCTGGTCGCAAGCTGAACGCATTCTGGACCGTGGCGTTCGCTCTGGCGGGGGTCGGGTTGTTTCTCACCTGGCCGCCCAATGTCGTAGATGCTGCGCCCTTCCTCCTGATGTTCACGCTCGGGGAAGTGGGAGCCATTGCGTCCGTGCGTGCCGGACTCGCCGCGGTCGCCTCCTGTGTGGCGTTGCTTGTGGTCGCCGAACAGCTGCATCACCTTGGAACCCTCTCGCTCTACATGGTGTTCTTTGTGGCCTGCGGGTGGTTGATAGGGCGCATCATGCAGCTGCAACAACGTCTGCTCTTACAGGAACGCGCACAGCGGGCGCGCATGCAGGAACAGGCCGCCTCCGATGAACGGCGCCGCATCGCGCGCGAAATCCATGACGTGATAGCGCATTCCCTGTCGGTGACCATGCTTCATCTGACCGGCGCGCGGCGGGCGTTGCAGGAGGATCACGATGTCGACGATGCCGTTGCTGGACTGCTCGATGCCGAACATCTTGGACGTCAGGCGATGTCGGATATCCGCGGTACGGTGGGATTGTTGAGCACTGGTCCCGCCGGAGCCGAACCGATGCGGCAGTCTCCAGAACCCGGTATCTCCGATATACCTGATCTGGTCGCCGATTTCACGGCGGCGGGGATGACAGTGGAGTCACACATCTACGGTTCAGGTGAGTCCGTGAGCGCTGGAGTGGGTTTGGCGTTGTACCGAGTGGCTCAGGAATCTTTGGCCAACATCGCCAAGCATTCGCCTAGGTCATCGGCTGCGGTGCTCCTTGATATCAACGGGTCGGAGGCGAGTCTGACCGTGAGCAACGACCTGGCCGCAGGATTGTGTCCAGATGTGTGCTCAGGCGGCGGGCTCGCAGGCATGCGGCAGCGCATTGAGATGCTCGGCGGGGAGTTCGGCGCTGGGTGGGCGGAGGACGGCTGGACAGTCTCGGCCAGCGTCCCGTTGGAATCCCATGGGACACCGTGCCGCGCGCGGCGAAAGGTGTTATGGCGTCATGACTGATACCGAGGTGGGCGTGCTGCTTGTCGACGATCAGGAGTTGGTGCGCACGGGGTTGCGCCGGATTCTGCGTCGCAAGGACGGGTTCTCGATTGTGGGGGAGTGTGCCGACGGCAGCGAGGTAGCGGCGGCGGTGGTGCGGGGGCGACCCGACGTGGTGGTGATGGACCTGCGCATGAAGCAGATGAGCGGTATCGAGGCCATCCGTTTGCTTCATGCCTCCGATGGGCCGCCCGCGTTGGCGCTCACCACATTTGATGACGATGAACTTCTCTCCGGGGCGCTGCGTGCGGGCGCTGCGGGGTTCATCCTGAAGGACTCGCCCGCAGAGGAGCTGGTCCGCGCCGTGCACGCCGTGGCCCGCGGCGAGGCATATCCGGATCCTGCGGTGACATCGCGGGTGCTCAGCGCCTATCGGCGCGCACCGGCTGCCAACACCGGTCATGCCGAGGATAAGCTCACCGTGCGCGAGCTGGATGTGTTGGCGCTCATCGCTTCCGGCGCCACCAACTCCGAAATCGCCGAGCAGCTGGTGATATCCGAGGTGACGGTCAAGAGCCACATCGGACGCATCTTCGTCAAACTCGATCTACGAGACCGGGCCGCGGCCATTGTGTACGCCTATGACCACGGCATCGCGACGCCCAAATAGGCCTACTGGGTTTACTTCTCGCGTAGCGCCGCGATGGCCTCGTGGAGCTCTTCAAGCTCGCGCCGCAGATAGTCGCGGGTGGTGACCTCACCCACCGCGAGCCGCAGCGCCGCCAGCTCCCGCGCCAGGTACTCGGTGTCGGCCTTGGTTTGTTCGGCCCGGCGCCGGTCCTCTTCCAGCGACACCCGGTCGCGGTTCTCCTGGCGGTTCTGAGCCAGCAGGATCAGCGGCGCGGCGTAGGCAGCCTGGGTGGAGAACGCGAGGTTGAGCAGAATGAACGGATACGGATCCCATTGCAGGGTGACCGCGGAGAGATTCAGGATGATCCACACGATGACGAACACCGTCTGCATGGCCAGGTAGCGTCCCGTGCCCAGGAACCGGGCGATGTTCTCGCTGACCCTGCCGACCGCCTCGACGTCGAGACCGAGAGACAGACCGCGGGAGGTGCGCGGGGTATCGAGCCGCTGTCGTGCCGATGCGTCGCTCATGAACGGTCACCCCCCGACACGCTTTCGGGTTCGTCGGCGCGCCAGCCGTCGGGCATCAGGTGATCCAGCACGTCGTCGACCGTCACGGCGCCGAGCAAGTGGTTCTCCTTGTCGATCACGGGACCGCACACCAGGTTGTACGCGGCGAAGTAGCGGGTTACCTCGGCCAATGGCGCCTCGGCATCCAGATAGGGCAGATCGGTATCGAGAATGCCGCCGACTATCGCATAGGGAGGTTCGCGCAGCAGCCGCTGCAGGTGCACACATCCGAGGTAGCGGCCGGTGGGGGTCGCAGTGGGTGGCCTGACCACGAATATCAGCGAGGACAGCGCCGGTGTCAGGTCCGGATCGCGCACGCGGGCAAGGGCTTCGGCGACGGTGGTATTCGGGCTCAGGATCACCGGTTCCGGGGTCATCATGCCGCCGGCGGTGTTGGGGGAGTGGGTGAGCAACCGTCGTACGGGTTCAGAATCTTCCGGATCCATCAGTGCCAGAAGGGATTCGGCCTCCGCGGGGGACAGTTCTCCCAGCAGGTCGGCGGCGTCGTCGGGGTCCATGGCCTCCAGGACGTCCGCGGCCCGTTCATCTTCCAGCTTGGTGAGTACCTCGGCCTGATCATCCTCAGGAAGCTCCTGGAGGATGTCGGCCAGCCGTTCGTCGTCGAACGCGGCCAGTACCTCGTCGCGTCGCTTGGCCGGTAGCTCACGGATGGCATCGGCTACCGCGACCGGCCGCATGCCCTCGAACTGGAGCATCAGCTGGGCGACGCCCTGTCCGGGCAGGTTCAGCGCCGACGGCGTCAACCCGTGGATGTGATTCCATCCGGTGACCTGCACACCGCTGCGCCGTCCGAGCCGCCGAGGGCTCCTCACCGCCACGCGGGTGACCACCCAGTCGCGGGTGCGCGTCTGTTCGAGGCCCAGGTCCACCACGACCAGATCGACACCATGGAACTGGTCGAGCTCGGGGTCGTCGGTGCGCACGGTGGTGTCCAGGACCTGTCCGAGCACCAGCGCCTCACTGGGACGCTGTTCGAATCGGCGTAGTGAGACGTTTCCGGTATTCAGTGTCACCGATCCGGGCTCGATGGCGGTGACCCGCAGCATGGGTACGAAGATCCTTCGGCGCGTGAGCATTTCGACGACAAGACCGATGACCCGCGGCTGTTTTCGGGTAACACCAATCGCGATCACGACATCGCGCACCCGGCCGATCGACTCGCCGTCCGGGCCGAGAACCACCAGGCCTGAGAGCCTGGCTGCGAACACCTTGCTCACTGCGGCCATGACAGCAAGGTTAGGGGGTCGGCCTGCCGGTGCCCTCCGCCGGTGTCGCGAGTTGGGTGGTTAGGAGCCGATTCCGCCGTACATGAGGGCGATGACGGCGGCTGAGAATCGCTCGCTGTCCTGCACCTCGCCGCCCCGCGAGGCGTGCAAGCCGGTGGCCAGGATCATCCCGGTCACCGCTCGGGCTGTGTACTCCGTGTCGAGATCGGCACGGAGATAGCCTCTTTCGACCCCGTGGCGCAGGTAGGCCTCGGTCAGTTGGTCACTTGTGGCGAGCATTCCGAAGACGCGCTCGCGGAGCTCATTGTCGACCGAGCCCGCCTCCAGCAGCAGCAGCGGCAACTGGGGGTTATCCCGGAACAGGTCGGCGAGGGCGGCGCCGATGCGCACCGACTGTTGGCGGTACTGCTCGATATCGTCGGCGAGCCCTGCCGCGTTCTCCGCGCCGATCGCGTGAAAGATCTGCCCGGTGACGTCGTCGATGACATGCTCGATGATGTCCCGCTTGCTCTTGAAATACCGGTAGAAGGTCCCATGGCCTATCCCGATCCGCCCGGCGATATCAGCGACGCCCGTCGCGTGGTAGCCCTGCTCGGCGAAGCACGCAAAGGCGGCGTCCAGAATCTCCTGCCGCATCTCGAGCTTCTTGCGCTCGGCGCGACTGAGTGTGGACGGGCTGGACGTCATAAGCGGCGATCCTACCGACCTTGACACTTATCGAGAATGACATATCATTCCGAAACTGACAAGCCATTCCGTTGGAGGTTGATGTGAGTCGTTATCCGAAGATCGAGCTGCCCGGCGCGGTGGTCGTCATCACCGGCGGAGCCAGGGGAATCGGCGCCGCCACCGCGCGCCTTTTCGCTGACAAGGGTGCCGACGTCTGGATCGGTGATGTCGACGATGTGGTTGCCAAAGAGACCGCGAACACGATCCCGCGCGCGCAGGCCGGCGCTCTCGATGTCACCAAGCCCGAGTCCTGGGCTTCGTTTCTTGATCGGGTGCGCGCCGAGTCAGGCCCCGTCGACATCCTGGTCAACAACGCGGGCGTCATGCCGCTGGGCGGATTCGTCGAGGAGAACGAGCGCACCACCGATCTGATTCTCGATGTGAACGTGCGCGGCCCGCTCAACGGCGCGCGCGCCGCGTTGCCGGAGATGGTGGCGCGCGGACGCGGACACATCGTCAACGTGGCCTCAATGGCCGGCAAGCTCGCCGTCCCCGGCATGGTCTCCTACAACGCGTCCAAGTTCGGTGCGGTGGGACTGTCAGTGGCGCTACGCAAGGAGTACGGCGACAGTGGCGTCAGCATCAGCTCCGTATTGCCGAGCGCGGTCCGGACCGAGCTGGCCTCGGGCGCGCCGCTGGGCAAGGGCATGCCGACCGTCGACCCGGAGGACGTGGCCGCCGCGATCGTGCGCAGCGTCGACACCCGTCGCGCGCAGATCTCTGTGCCGGGCTGGCTCGCGTTCGTGTGGGGACTGGTGGATCTGTTTGTGCCGGAACCGGTTGAGCGAGTCGGCCGCCGACTCATCGATGACCGCCGGGCATTGACGTCGCTGGATCTGAACGCGCGTGGTGCCTACATCGAACGCATCGAGCGTCAGAGCCAGGAGCACCAGAAGTGAGCGACCGGCGCCAGCCCAAGGTCGTCGTCGTCGGCGCCGGCATGGCCGGAATCGCGGTGGGGCACAAGCTTAAAGAGGCCGGCTTCGAGGATTTCACCATTCTGGAGAAGGGTGATGACGTCGGCGGTGTCTGGTACTGGAACCGCTATCCGGGACTGACCTGCGACGTGCCCTCGCAGGCCTACCAGTACCCGTTCGCGCCACGGACGGACTGGCCGCGGCTCTTCGCCACCGGAGGAGAGATTCAGGCATATCACCGCCAGGTCGCCGAGGACCTCGGCGTGATGTCACATATTCGGTGCGGACAGGAGGTCACGGCGGCGGAGTTCACCGGGGCGGGCTGGCGGGTTACCACCGCGGCGGGGGAGACGCTGGAGTGCGATTTCCTGATCGCCGCTACCGGCGTGCTGCACCATCCGAACATTCCCGACATTCCTGGCCTCGACGGCTTCCAGGGCAAGGTGGTGCACACCGCGCGCTGGGACGATTCGGTGGTGCTGGAAGGAAAGCGCGTCGCCGCAATTGGCACGGGCTCTACTGGGGTGCAGGTAGTTTCGGCAATGCAACCCGTTGTCGATCAGGTGACGTCATTCATCCGGACCCCGCAATGGGTGCTGTGGGCGCCGATGGCGATGCGCCAGCCAAAGTTCGTCGCCAAGGTGTTGGAGGCCCTGCCCACCGAACGCATCGTGCGATTCAGCGCGTTGACGGGCACCGATGCGCTGGTGAATATTGTGACCCGGCCCAGCTGGGGGCGGCGTTTGGTGCAGCAGTACGCGCGGGCGTGCCTGCACCTGATTCGCGACAAGGAGCTGCGTCGCAAGCTCACTCCGGACTATGAGCCACTGTGTAAACGGCAGGTCTTGTCGGGGTCATTCCACCGTGCCGTCCAGAAGCCGAATGTCGAGATCGTCACCGACCGCATCGACAGAATCACACCCACCGGAATCGTGACGGTGGACGGCGTCGAGCGCGATTTCGATGTGATTGTGCTGGCCACCGGATTTCACGCGCACAACTACATGCGGCCCATGAATCTGGTTGGTAAGGACGGATATTCGATTAACGAGGCCTGGGAGAAGGGGCCCAAGGCCTACCGGATGACCGCCATCCCCGGTTTCCCGAACTTCTTCACCGTGCTGGGCCCCAACTCGCCGACCGGATCGATCTGGCTTCAGCACACGGCCGAGCGCACCGCCGAATACATCATCAGCTGGCTACATCGCTTCGCCCGTGGCGAGATCACCACGGTGGAAGTGAGCCGTGAGGCCACCGATGAGTTCAACGACCAAGCGCGCGAGGCGATGAAACCCACGGTGTGGGCCACCGGCTGCAACTCTTGGTATCTCACCGAAGACGGCTCCGTGGACCTGTGGCCCTTTGATCGAAAGACCATGGAGCGCATGCTCGGATCGCCCGAGGAGAGCCACTACATCGTGCAGTGATGCGCGTTAGTGCAGATTGAACGTCGCGGGATCCGGGCCGATGCGACCATCTGCGGCGTCGAGCCCGGTGATGCGCTCGACCTCGTCGGTGCTGAGCTCGAATCCGAACACATCGAAGTTGGCCGCGATGCGCGCCGGCGTCACCGATTTGGGGATGACGACGTTGCCCAGCTGAAGATGCCACCGCAGGATCACCTGGGCGGCGCTCACCCCATGGGTCTCGGCGATGGCGCCGATCGTCGGGTCATCCAGGACGGTGCCCTGACCGAGAGGTGACCACGCCTCGGTGGCAATGCCGTACTCGGCGTGGAAGGCACGTAGCTCAGGCTGGGTGAACCGGGGATGCAGCTCGATCTGGTTGAGAGCTGGCACTTCTCCGGTCTCGTCGATCAGCCGCTGGAGATTCTCGACGGTGAAATTGCTGACCCCGATGGCCTTGGCACGGCCGTCGGCCTGAATGCGCTGCAGGGCCTTGAAGCTCGCCACGTATTCGTCGAGCTCGGGAACCGGCCAGTGGATGAGGTACAGGTCCACGTAATCGGTGCCCAGGCGCTCCAGAGAGGCGTCAAAGGCGCGCAGGGCATTGTCGTAGCCTTGATCGGCGTTCCACAGCTTCGTGGTCAGGAAGATTTCGCCACGAGGAACCCTGGACTCCGCGACGGCGGCGCCGGTGCCTTCCTCGTTCTCGTACACCTTCGCGGTGTCGATGCTGCGATATCCGACCTGCAGCGCTGTCGACACGGCCGCGCGTGCCTCATCGTCGGGCACCTGCCATACCCCGTAGCCGAGCTGGGGAATCGTGGTACCGGAATTGAGCGTCACATTGGGGACTACCTGGGGAACCGTCACGGTCAACCCAACACGAGCCGGCGCCTGGTATTCCCGGGGACCTGGAGATAAATGAAACGCCTCGCTCCTAAATCTGGGAACGAGGCGTCTCTGGTGGTGCGCCGTCAGGGGCTCGAACCCCGGACCCGCTGATTAAGAGTCAGCTGCTCTACCAACTGAGCTAACGGCGCGTGAACGTGCGTGGAAGACCTTAGCAGCCCCGGAGCCCGTAACGAAAATTGTCATCCCCGCGATAGCCCGGTCGCGTTGATTGAGGTGGTCGTCGACCTTCACGAGCCCGTACAATCATGGCTGAATTCGCATGCACGAGATTCAAAGGGAGCAAAGCATGACCCAGGGTCGTCCACGCCTGTTGGTTGGCGCGCGTCGGCGGTGGGCGTCCGTGCTCGTTCTCCCGCTCGTGGCAATGGCTGTGCTGGCCGGATGCTCGAGTACTGCGTCCCAGGAACCGCCGAAAGTCATTGACAAGGCAACGCCTTACGCCGATCTGCTGGTGCCCAAGTTGGCGATGTCAGTGAAGGATGGCGCCGTCGGCGTCCCGGTCGATGCGCCCGTGACTGTGACCGCGGGCGAGGGCGTGCTCGGAACCGTCACCATGGTCAACTCCGATGGCAAAGAGATCACCGGCGAGGTCGGTCCCGACGGTGTGAGTTGGTCGACCACCGAGCCGCTCGGCTATGACAACCAGTACACCCTGAGCGCCGATGCCCGTGGACTCGGCGGGCAGGCTCGCGCCAATGCGACATTCCGCACCCATTCGCCGGACAATATGACGATGCCGTACGTCATGCCGGGCGACGGTGAGGTAGTCGGCATCGGTCAGACGGTCGCCATCAGGTTCGACGAGAGCATTCCGAATCGGGCCGCGGCTGAGAAGGCGATCAAGATCACCACGAACCCGCCGGTCGAGGGTGCGTTCTATTGGCTGAACAACCGCGAAGTGCGTTGGCGCCCAGAGGCGTTCTGGGAGCCCGGAACGTCGGTTGACGTGAAGGTCAACACCTACGGGGTGGACCTGGGCAACGGCGTCTTCGGACAGGACAACGTGACGTCCCGTTTCGCCATCGGCGACGCGATCATCAGCCGCGTCGATGACAACAACAAGGTCGTCAACGTCGAGCGCAACGGCGAGATCATCAAGACCATGCCGACCTCGATGGGTAAGGACAAGGCGCCCACCAACAACGGCACCTACATCATCGGCGAGCGGTTCAAGGATCTGATCATGGATTCCTCGACCTACGGCGTCGCGGTCAATTCGCCCGACGGATACCGCACCAAGGTGCAGTACGCCACCCAGATGTCCTACAGCGGGATCTACGTGCACGCTGCACCGTGGTCGGTCGGCGCGCAGGGGCGCACTAATACCAGCCATGGCTGCCTGAATGTCAGCACCGCGAACGCAAAATGGTTTTACGAGAACACCAAACGTGGCGACATTGTGATCGTTTCCAACACCGTCGGCCCGGTGCTACCCGGTACCGAGGGCCTGGGTGACTGGAACATCCCGTGGTCGCAGTGGAAGGCCGGAAACACCCGGCAGCAGTAGCCCGAACTACGAGGAGGCCCCCGTACGCATCAGCGTGACGGGGGCCTCCTCGTAGTTCGGGTAATAATTAGCCTTCGATGACCTTCTGGTCGAGCACGCGCTTGGACGGCACCATGATGATCGACTTGGAGTTGTCGCGGTCGCGGTAGGCGGACTCCAGGATCGACGGGATGCTCTCGAGCTTGCCGTGCACGCTCATGAGCTGCTCTAGGATCGAGATGCGCTGCTGGCCAACCTCTTCCACCGAGCGGCGGGCCTGGTCCAGGCGGCGCTCGATCTGCTCGTCGGCCAGGCGCAGGCGGCGATCTGCCTCGTCCCTGGCATCGGTAAGGCGCTTCTCGCACTCGGCCTGCGTGCCGCGCCGCTGCTCATCGACGGTCGACTGGGTCTCGGTACGCAGCTTGGTCAGCTCTTCGTCCAGTTCCGTCTCGGCCTTTTCGCGCCGCTTTGCCTCCGCCGAGCGTAGCCGCTCGGACTCGCTGACCGCTTGGGCGACAATCTGATTGGCTTCCTCGCGCGCCCGCGCCATGACCTCGGTGTACTCGGTCTCCAGCGCGCTCTGCCGCGCTGCCATGTCGGCGAGCATTTCCTTGTGCTTAGTGCGCATGGCTTCGGCATCGGACTTGGCGGCGGCGACCAGCGCGGCCGACTCGGTGCGTGCCTCGCTCTGCATCTCGGAGACCTCGTCGACGGCGATGCGGAGCATCTTGGCCATCCGGTCGGTCATCGCGTGCGCCGAGGGGGAGGTGTCGTTGAGGTTCGACACCTCGTCCTTGAGGGAGGAGACCTGCTTGGTGGTTTCCTCGAGGCGAGCCTTGAGAGTCTCCACGTCGTTCAGTCCGGACTGATGCATGATCGTCAGTCGACTGATGTACTCGTTGACCTCGATCGGGTCGTACCCGTTACGAGTGCGAGTGAAATTTCGAGTGGACTCGTTAGCGGTTGTCACGGTCACTGGTACCCCTTGAAGCAGGCATGGAAGTAATGGGTGGACGTTAGCCCGCGAAGAGTATGACACGCGTTACCAGTTCCCGTATACCAATGTTGGTAAAGACTGGATCGTGACGTAACCAGATTGGCAACCTTCGACATGCCTGGTCATGGCGTCAATATTGATCGGCTCGTTCATGTGTGATCGATGCCAGCATGCGCGACGTGGATTCCTCGCCGCCACGTCGCTTCGCAAATATAGTTTGCTACGTGAAGTTGACAACAGTCACTGTCGATATGTGCTTTTCGTGCCTGTTGGTTTGCGGCAGATCGTGTCGTGAAACGTATTGCCTACAGAGGGCGTTTCCTGAAACCGATCTTGATCGCTCGATCCCAGGTAGCGATGGTATGAGCCGTCGGCTCGCGGACCGTGCTGGTGCATACGGCAGGGAAGCCGCAGACAATTACCACCCATTGCATGCGCTGCAGAGTTGATACGTGGCTTGAGCCGACAAACACAACCGCGGTGCTCGCCTCGACAACGCCTTGACTTAAGGACGCGGCATCGGTGGGGTGGGGGGCTGCCCGAGCTTCATCATGCCGCCGGGACCCCATCGTCGGGCGGGTCCCCCATCGGAGCCATCCAGCCACGAGTGATCAGCATGAATGCGGTGCCACCCGTCGTAACTACCGGTGGACCATCCAGCGAATAGGGCCGGACACGAAGACTGTAACGACGATAAACAGGGTGCCGACGGCGATACCGACCCACGCGAGGGCTTGGTAAAGCCGAGTGTCGGCTTACCGAGGGTGCGTTGCCGGCGGCGGTGGTAGGTGCCGATCCAGGTGACGATCGCGATGCGCAGCTGTTCGCGGCTATGCCAGCGGCGGGTGTCAAGGACGTTGCGTTGCAGCAGGGAGAAGAACGATTCCATGGCTGCGTTGTCGCCGCAGGCGCCGACTCGGCCCATCGACCCGATCAGTCCATCAGGGGCCAATGCCCCGACGTATTTTCTGGATCGGAATTGGCTTCCTCTATCGGAATAAACCACTGTGTCAACGGGATTGCGGCGTGCGATGGCCATGCGTAGGGCCGAGACGGCCTGTCGCGATCATCCGGGAGTCGATAGAGTAGCCCACGATCCGGTTGGAGAATACGTCTTTGACCGCGCAGAGATACAGTTTTGCTTCCGTTGTGGCGTGTTCGGTGATGTCACTGAGCCACAACTGATTTGGATGTTGCGCGGTGAAATCACGACGCACCAGATCCTGGTGAACCTGCGGTGAATCCTTGCTCGGCCAGCTCATCGGCGATGAACCGATATCCGAACCCAGGATCATCGGCATGCACATCGCGGGCGGCGTTCACCATGTGGGCATCCTCCCAATCACGCTGCGACACAGGTATGTTGCGCCACTGGTAGTACGCCTGTTTCGAAAAGCCCAGCACCCGGCAGGTCACCGCGACCGGCACCCTGATTCGGGCGCCCGCCGCAGCACTTCGTTCTCCTGCTCCAGCGGCCGATTGCGTTTGCGCAACTCCCGCAGTTCAGCGGACTCGGCCACCGTGGCACCGGAACGGGCCCCGTCCTCGATATCGGCACGTCGAAGCCAGTTATGCACCATCGCCTCGCTCACGCCGAAATCAGCGGCGAAACTCCTTCGGATACGGCTTGGGCATGATCGAAAGCCTTTCAGAAAAGGCCCGATCCTCACACCAGCCGGGGTAACCGATCCGCAGGGCAGGTCAAAGAGTCAATCAGACCTTCAACAGCCCCGAAAGTCACCGGCTCTCATGTGACGCCCTAATTCGCTGTGACAGTGAGGAGCCGGATTTCATACCGGAGCTTTGCGTACGTTCGGCAGATGCCCACGTACCGAATCAGGTCAGTGAGGTGGTGCTGTGATGTGCAGTGAATCGATGGCGGCCTGCATTTTCTTCGTAACTTCGTCCGCGATATCTCGTAAAGCGCGTTCGCCGGTAACCTCGGCCAGTATCTGCGGGTTCATAGCCTCGACGATGACGGACATATCGTCATCCGGGTCGGACCGCACGATGACGTTGCACGGCAACAGTAAGCCGATCTGACGGTCCGCGTTTACCGCGCGGTGGGCCAGGGGTGGGCTGCAGGCGCCGAGAATGAGGTAGTCCTCCATGTCTTCGTTCAACTTCGCCTTGAGTGTGGCTTTCATATCAATCTCAGTAAGCACTCCGAAGCCCTGTTGCGCCAAGGCATCCCGGGTTCGAGCGACGGCATCGGCAAAAGATGTGCGCAGAACGGTTGACAGCGCGATTGACATGATGACTCCCCGGTGGTGGATGTGGAAGCGAAAGGTTGAGTCGTTTGCAGGGTAGTACCAGATGCGATGGGTCCGGGGTCCGTTCGGTGATATCAGCGCCTGACTAGTCCGGGCGATCGACTATCAGTCTTGGTTGAGGCCTATTTTTTCCATGTGCTCACGTATCTGCGCGAGCTCCCCGCTGATTGTGACGAGAGCCTCCACCTGGGCGAGTCGCTGGCACCAGGCGAGGTAGTCGCGGTGCGCCGGGTCCAGATTGTCGTACACGGTGCGCTGCTCAAACTTCTCGCAGTGTCTCACCCGATCCAATGCTTCATGACGCATCTGCGCCAGATCAACTTCTTTCATATGAGTGACCTTCCTAGTTATCGCTCGCGTTCACGGGCGTATGGCTATGTCCTGTATTGATACGAACGCAATCCCCGCCAGACTTCTATTGTGTGACAAACAGTTTCAGTATCCGTCGCCACCAAATGATCCGTGAGACTGCTTACCAATATGTGCCATGATGCAATCTAAAATCACGTTATGGACGTCGCCATCGTAAGATGTCTTGGCAATATTGCGATGGCGGAGGAAACCTTCGAGACGTTGGTCGATTGGCCAACCTGCGTATGTGTGGTCGATATATTCCGACTTCAGAAATTCCTGAGTCATGAGGCCTACGTTCAGTTCCTTCGACTGAATCCTACTGCGAACCATGGCATTACTATCCATATCTTCGATGGCAGATAGACTCCTCACGGCTGAGGCGCCGGGATAATTATCTCTACAGCCAATCCGCCGATACAGAGCCGAAAGTCACCGCCCGGGGCTTAGCGGTAGAAGATGATCTTGAGCGGAAAGAGGACGGCTCCAAACCTCGATATGCCACTGTGGATGCGGGGCATGTCGTTGAAATTGGTTTGCTGTACGAATAGGTGACAGCTTGATCCGACATACCCGTGCGGCGGATCCACCCGACACGATGATCCACATTGACGCCACCACGGCACTTAAACCACTGGAGCCATCCAGCCTATGGATAGCTGGCGAGACTCTGGAAACGTATCTGTCAGGCCCTTGGGATCAGGAAGCTCGCGGCTGCTCCGAGGTCTGATCCGCGAGCGTTGTGGTCAGCCACGGGGCGGTGCGGCAGCGACATCGGCAGCGTATGCGCGCCAGCTCACCGGAAACCAACCCTCGCGCGGCCAACTCGTGGCTGCCGTGTCGCCGGAGTGGAACTGGCCCATCGGTGTGTCGATCGGTTTGATGGCTGGCGCGATACCTATCCCGCCATGTAACAGGATGCCCGTCCACAGCTCATTTTCGGTGCCTTCGGCTTCCACATATACGCGATAGAGCCAAGGATTTGAATCCATGATGACGTTCGCTTGATGGGTCTTCATCGATTCAGCCATGTCGGTGCGGATCATGCCGCAAGCGTCCCAGGGCGCGTTGCAGGCTACGTTGACGAATTCACCAATCTCGCTGACGAATTGGCCCACGGGCATGGTCACCGCTTGTCCGGGCACAGACTCGATCGGCTTGCCACTTCCATCGTAGAGCACGCCGTGCCAGCCCTGGCTCTTCGTGCCGGGTGTGGTCACGACGATTTCATAAAACAATCGACCAAACACGTCTGCCTGCGCCGCCAACGGCATGAGGGATACGCCAAGGGCTGCGACGGTGATGACTCCCCATACGCGCACTAGGTTAGACCAGCTGAAGAACCACATGTCTGACTCCCTACCTTTGACGTAGCGCGATTGTTATCTAGGCGATGTGCCCTGTATGGCTACGGCAGCGGTGGTCGTCGGCAAAGCGGATCTAGTGAGTCGTACATGATCGAAAGACGTAGTGCCTACGGTCTCCCACGCAATGAATGCCAGGAGGAGGAAGATCGCAACACACCCCAGCACGATCCCCATAATCGCAAATCGGCCGTTATTAGCTTCGCCGCGTTTGACGCGGCCGCTCGCGGCAAACCCGATCACCACCGCGACGATGCCGAGGATTACGCCGCCGAAAACCGAACAGCGCGCAACGATACGTAGGATCTCGCCGCCGGAAACCCACCAGACCGTCGTCGACACGAACACTGATAAGGCTGACGCCAATGCGGTCGCCGCAATTATCAGCGACGCCACGCCCAAGCCGTTCTTTAAAGAAATTTCCTGCGGAGTGGCGCCCGGGTAATGCGGCGGTTCTTCCAGCCGTCTGGGAACGGCTCCTGGCTTGTCCGATGATTCGGTCATGATACGTTCTCCATATAGGTAAAGTCCAGATATTCGGTTTGCTGGATGTCGTCACGCGGACGGCGGTCGATCGTCGCCGTTTGTCTCGGCGTTAAAAGCCGATCGTGCCGATTTGGGCAGCCCGGGATCGCCTTCCGCGTCATCACATACTTCAATCTTCGACCAGCCTTCGCTGCCCAGATGATCAGTACAAGGGTCTTTCGGCCCCTCTATGCACAGATTCGATGCAGAACTAAATGCTTCTTAAGAAATGTCCAGATATTGAGGCTAATTGGTCAGTGCGCCGAGCAATATTGAACGACCTTTATCGATATGCAAACACGAGAAAATTCTGGCTGCCTACACGGTGACGAAAGGCCGTTCGCTGCTACTTAAGGGGACTTTCGGCACTCGTGTACGTGAGCATTCAGTCTTTGGCTTGATGTCACCGGGCATCTCAGCGGCAAGGAGTTGGCGACATGAAGAAAATCGCGCTCAAGGCAACGCACTTCTCTTTGCTATTCTGCTCGCCTTAGGCGGCTTCAGTTCTCCTGAAGCGAGTGCGGTGGAGAGTATTAGGCTATATCACCAAAGTCGAACAGATTCGGAAGGCTATGATTACGGTGCCGACTTTTACGTCGACAGCTCCATTAGTGTACCCATCTACGTCAAGGGTGAAGTAGAGGTGCGTGATAATGTTATCGGCGGTCTAGTATCAAGAAACATTCCGGCGAATGCAAATGAAACGCTTTTCTTAGTCGGCTCATTCATACAAAAAGATCAGAACAAAGGTTGGTCTGTCAGCGTACGTGCCACATATGAGTATCAGTGACCGGCCTGCGGCAATTGCGATACAAATCTTGCGAGCGCGATATCTGTCATGGCAGATAGCCGAATCGAAAGGAATGTGAACATGAAGCAATTCGTGGCGGTCGTGGCGATCGCACTCCTAGGTTTTTCAGGCATGGCATGCAGCGGAGGTGACTCCGTCTCGAAGAATGGTTGCCTCCAAGTCTGTGCTGATAAGAACCGCCAAGAAGTGCAATTATGTAACTATCCTCAAACTGATGTCGAGACAACAAAGAAATGTTTGGCTACTGCGAGGAACAACTTTGACAGTTGCAAGCAGGCGTGTGGGAAATATATAGGCTCGCGGCCCAACGCTAGTTGGGGAGTTCGGCTCCTCTCGACATATTCCGTCGCCTGTGGTCATTAATGCTGTCCCGACTGTGCGCGGCGGTATGCGCAGAGGTCAGGAGCTGTCACGCCGACTTTGTACAGCCGGTCCTTCCCGTCCTCCGCGAGCCTGCGCAGTGCCGCCCTTGGTCGGTTGGGTTGAACCTGACGTTCGGAGCCCTATTAGTTCCACCATGAATGGGATCCTGTGGGCATCTGGGTACACCGACGTACCGCCCCGATGCAACGACGGTATTGCATGACTCGTTGCATCAGCGGTTGCATGGCAGGCACCGCTATGGCTGTGCCAGATGGCATCGTTCTCGGACGACTTCGAGGAAGAGATCAGGCATCAGGTCGCCGAGCAGTTCGACCGGACCTCCACGTTGGTGGTGAAGTCCGGCTTCATCGCGCTCATCGCTGAGCACGTAGAACTCGTTCCGCGCTGTGTATCCCGGCGTCCACACTCCGACCGGTTTCGAGTACCGGTGGCGAACGAACGGGATCACGCTGCGGTCACCGTCAACGCAGCGCTGTTTTCTCCCGATGGCCGCAGCGTCGCAGTCATCATCGGCCGTGTTGACCGCTGCGTGGCGTTGCGGTTGTGCCGCAGGGTCCGGATTGCCGTCGAGCCGGTTACCAGCGCCATGGTCCCCTCCGACTCCGACTCCGACTCCGACTCCGGCGGCAGCGGCAGCGACGACGCGAGCGGTCGTCCACCAGTGCCAGAAGTCGATCAGCCACGCCGTTCACGAACCCCCATATCGCACCGCTATTGCATGGACCCCGTGAACAACATCGCCCCACCCGCGTAATAGCGGGTGGGGCGATGGTTCTTGGTGGGGTGGCTGACGGGACTCGAACCCGCGACAGCCAGGATCACAACCTGGTGCTCTACCAACTGAACTACAGCCACCATTGCCGCGCGAAGCGGCGTGAACGATCTTAACCGGTGAGGGCGTCTTAGGCCGAATCGGTATCCGGAGCGTTATCCAGGTTCGCCACGATCGCGACAAGGTCACTGGTAGAGGGCCCGGGGTCTGGAACGAACGCCGCGCGCCGGTAGTAGCGCAGCTCGCGGATCGACTCCTTGATGTCGGCGAGGGCCCGGTGGGCCAATCCCTTGTCGGGCTGGCCGAAGTAGATCCGCGGGTACCAGCGGCGGCAGAGCTCCTTGATGGAGCTGACGTCGATCATCCGGTAGTGCAGGAAGTCGTCGAGCTGCGGCATATCCCGCGCGATGAATCCGCGGTCGGTGGCAATGGAGTTCCCGGCCAGGGGAGCGACCTTGGCCGAGGACACGTGCTGGCGGATGTAGTCGAGCACCAGCGCCTCGGCCTCTTCCAGGGTGACCGTCGACTTGCGGACCTCATTGGTGAGCCCGGACTTGGCATGCATGTCCTTGACCACCGGAGGCATCGCGGCCAGGGCCGCGTCATCGGCGTGAATGACGAGGTCGATGCCCTCGCCGAGGATATTGAGATCGCCGTCGGTGACAAGGGCGGCGATCTCAATCAGTTTGTCCGAGCCGAGGTCGAGCCCCGTCATCTCGCAGTCGATCCAGACCAGTTCTTCGCGTGGAGCACTCACAGTCTGACCACAGTAGCGGTCGGAGCTACCGGTGACGCCGAGAGGACATCCACGAACGGGGTGTTTCGTGTTTCGTGTGCACAGATGTCATCTCGGCGATGAGCCGATAGGGTCGTT
This sequence comes from Mycobacterium sp. D16Q14, assembly GCA_002013415.1. Classification (GTDB taxonomy): domain Bacteria; phylum Actinomycetota; class Actinomycetes; order Mycobacteriales; family Mycobacteriaceae; genus Mycobacterium. Next base: position 27,138 of record MAEX01000001.1, on the reverse strand, counting down.
GCCATGGCCGAGCCGACCACCGCGGGAACCACCCCCGCACAGCAGATCGCCGCTGGATATGCCACCGCGGGTCAAGCACTTGAACTGGGGTCTGTCATCGTCGACGGTACCGTCGACCCTGCCGCGCGGATCCGCATTCCGTTGGCGACCCTGAACCGTCACGGGCTGATCGCCGGTGCCACCGGCACGGGTAAGACGAAGACGCTGCAGGTGATCGCCGAGCAGCTCAGCGCCGCCGGAGTTCCCGTAGTCATGGCTGATGTCAAGGGCGACCTCTCGGGCATCTCCAAGCCCGGCGAGGCGAACGACAAGACCGCCGCCCGCGCCAAGGATACCGGCGACGACTGGGCGCCCTCGGGGTTCCCGGCGGAATTCATGTCGCTCGGGACGACGGGTATGGGAGTTCCGATCCGTGCCACCATTCACAGCTTCGGCCCCATCCTGCTGTCGAAGGTGTTGGGGCTCAACGCTACCCAGGAATCAACGCTGGGCCTGATCTTCCACTGGGCTGATCAGCAGGGGCTGCCGCTGCTGGATCTGAAGGATCTGCGTTCGGTCATCACCTACTTGGCCAGTGATGAGGGCAAGGCGGATCTGAAGTCGATCGGTGGGGTGTCCGCCGCGACCGCCGGTGTCATCCTGCGCGCCTTGGTGAATCTGGAGGCCGACGGCGGCGATACGTTCTTCGGGGAACCCGAGATCGAGCCGGCCGACCTGATGCGCACCGCAGACGGCCGGGGCATCATCACGCTGCTGGAGCTGGGCACCCAGGCTGCGCGCCCGGCGTTGTTCTCCACGTTCCTGATGTGGATCCTGGCCGACCTGTTCACCGTCCTGCCTGAGGTCGGTGATGTCGACAAGCCCAAGCTCGTCTTCATTTTCGATGAGGCGCACCTGCTGTTCACCGACGCATCCAAGGCGTTCTTGGAGCAGGTGGAGCAGACGGTCAAGCTCATCCGTTCCAAGGGTGTCGGTGTCTTCTTCTGCACCCAGTTGCCCACCGATATCCCCAACGACGTGCTCTCGCAGCTGGGTGCGCGAATCCAGCACGCGTTGCGCGCGTTCACCCCCGACGATCAGAAGGCGCTAACCAAGACGGTGCGCACCTACCCCAAGACCGGTGTGTACGACCTCGAGAAGGCCCTGACCTCGCTCGGTATCGGTGAGGCGATCGTGACCGTGCTGTCCGAGGTGGGTGCGCCCACCCCGGTCGCGTGGACCCGGCTGCGCGCTCCGCGCTCGCTGATGGGGGCCATAGGCGACGACGCGATCAAGGCCGCGGCTGCGGCGAGCCCGTTGCAATCCAAGTACGGGCAGACGGTCGATTCACGATCCGCCTACGAGATCCTGCAAGAGAGAGCGGCGCAGCAGGCCCCGGCCGACCAGATTCCTGCTGACCAGGCTCCGGCGAAGAAGGGTGCCAAGCCCGCGCCCGAAAAGCCGCGCTGGTGGCAGCGTCTGCTCAGTAACCGGAGTTTTCAGAGCTTCCTCAACGCGCTGGGCAGGGAGCTCATCCGCAATATGAGATCAAAGGGCAAGTAGCCGCGCCGCCGGCACCGGCCGGCGCCGTCACTGACAGTTAGTCTGCTTCGATTCGTTTCGATTGTGGGACAAAATCTTTGGGCAGCATGCGGGAGCGCCGCCAGAGGTGCTCCACCAGTCGCCCTTCGATCATGTTGGCCTCATCCATGACGCGGACCAGGCGCTCGCCGAAGAACCGCAGATTCGCGTGATAGTGCGGATTGCGTAGTGCCGTCCACGCGGTGCGCATGGGCGGAAGTCCGGCGTCGCGATACACGGCCGGTTGCACCATGACCAGTGGCACCACTGCCGCACCGGCGGCAACGATCAAGCGCTCCACGGCCATACGGGCGCGGCCGGTGCGTGCGACGGCACGATTCAGCGCCACGCGCGCGTAGCTGATGTGTCGGGCCTCCTCCACGACGTGGATTTTGGCGATCGCCCGGGTGCGGGGCTGGAGTGTCTCGTCGTTCATGGTCTGACGCTGTAGCCGGTCCAGTATTTCCTCGACCATGAGCATCATCGAGAAGATCGTCGCGGACAGCGGGGCGAGGGCGGTGATGCCCACCAAGGCCCGGGCAATCATCGGCGGGTCATAGCTGCGATCACTCAGTGTGTTGATCTGGCGGCCGAACATCACCGAGTGGCGGCACTCGTCGGCGACCTCGGTTAGCGCGTATTGCGCTGTGGCGCTGCGGGGATCACTGACTGAGGCCAGCTTGAGCATGGGGTGCATCAGGGCGCTCTCGGCAAGAATGCCCCAGCTGGCCAGGGCTGACGCCTCCAGGCGCCCGAGCCGAATCTTCTCGTCCTCGGTCATCCGGTCGAAGATCTTTGTGCCGTACAGCGAGATGTATTTGTCGGGCACATAGCGCAGGCCCGGAACGTCGGGCGCGTCCCAATCGACGTCCACCTCCGGGTTATAGGAGCGCTCGACCGATGAACGCAGGAGCCGTACTGCCGTGCGCTCGATGGGTGAGTCGTCTTCGACGATGGGCGTTTGTGACATGACGTGCCTCTCGCTGTTCGGTCCGCCAACTTCTTAGATGGTACTGAAAAGTACCGGGTACTTAGAGTAGCGTCAATGGCATGTCAGGTCACGGTGATGCCCGGCGTGAACGCTGGGTGCAGCACAAGGTGCGAGTGCGCCGGAAATTTGTCGCTGCGGCAGTGGTCGCGATCGAGAGAAACGGCCCGTCGGCCACGGTGGAGGATGTCGTGCGCGTGGCGCACTCCGCTAAACCCAAGCTGTACCGGCATTTTGAAGACCGCAATGATCTCTTCGACTCGGTGGCACAGGCCATGGTGGCGGGAGTACGGCACCAGTTGACCGCGGCCGTCGACATATGCATCCCGCCGCGACAGTCCGCGCAGCGCGCCGCGTCTGTCTTTCTTCAGCTGGTGCAACGGTTCCCGCAATCGACCCGCTTCCTCGTCGAACATCAGATGGTGAGCGTGCGCGGGAAGCAGGCCCCGGCTCTGCGTGACGACGGTGTGATCGCCGAACTCGCCGCGGTGATCTCGTCGTTTCTTGAGCGCGTCAACGTACATCCGGCCGGCGCGGATCAGCTGGCCGCCGCGTTGATCGGCACGGCGGCGACGACGGCGCTATGGCGAGTAGCTCGGGGTTCCGCACCTGACGAGACCGCCGGCGAACGCCTGGCCGAGACATTGTGGGTCTCGGTCGATGTGTTCCTGCGGTCGAAGGGTGTCATCATCGACCCGCAGCGCGCGCTCGATCCGGGGAAGGTCGAGACGGCCAGGGTGGCGCTACTGGACTTGCGCGGCGACGGTTAGTCGCCGAGCTTCTTGTAGAAGCTGCCCACTATCGGCGCGACGATGGCGCGCGGCGCATAGCCGGCGGCCACCGACATTGCCTTCGACGTGATGCCGGGGACGACGCGCATCTTGTTGCGTTCCAACGCATTTAGTGAGACCCGCGCGGTGTACTCCCCGTTGATCCACAGGAAATCTGGAACCACTTTGTCGACGATCGACGCCTCGGCGGGGTCGGGCTCGACGGTGCGCACCGGTCCGGGCGCGAGCAGCGTGACATGTACCCCGGTGCCCTTGAGTTCACCACGCAGCGACTCGGAAAAGGTGTTTGCGAATGCCTTGGTCGCCGCGTAGGTGGCGTTGTTGGGAATCGGGGAGTTTCCGGCCGCCGATCCCGAGATCAGGATGCCGCCGGCGCCACGCTCAAGCATGCCGGGAAGCACCGCCAGCGTAAGGTCATGCACCGCAACCGCGTTGAGCTGCACCTGCTTGCGTTCGCCCTCGGGGTCCAGGCCGCGTATCGGCCCGAACGTCGCGGTACCGGCGTTGTTGCACAGAATCGAGATGTTGCGCTCGGACAGCTCCTTGCAGAGGGCATCACGCGCGCCGGGGTCGGCGAGGTCCACCGCACGCACCTCCACGATCACACCCGTCTTCTCGGTCAGGGTGTTCGCGAGGTCGCTGAGGATCTCGCCGCGACGGGCGGTGATGATGAGGTTGTGGCCGCGGGCGGCAAGCTCTTCGGCGAGTGCCGCTCCGATCCCTTGGGAGGCTCCGGTGACAACGGCGCGGGCATCGGGACTTGGTGCGGGTATCGGCATGGGGCAATGGTAAAGGTTGCCCAGCGCGCGCCAGGTTACGCTGGTCGGAATGAGCATGCCTGGGGTCGAGGAGCCTGTGGGGCGTCAAGACCCAGGACCCGGCCGACAATTGAACACCCCTGTCTCACGCGGCCGGATAGCTGCCTGGGCGGCGTTCGACTGGGGGTCTGCGGCCTTCAACACCGTCATCGTGATGTTCATCTTCACGCCGTATCTGACCGGCAGAGTCGGCGCGGGGATGCCCGATGGCGTCCCGCAGGGCCTCCTCGGCTGGATGATGGGTCTGGGCGGTGTTCTTGTTTTTCTGCTCGCGCCGGTGATCGGGGTATGGGCAGACACCCCGAGGCGGCGCCGTGTCGCGCTGGGCACACTCACCACGTTGGTGGTGCTCGTTGCGAGCACGATGAGCCTGGTGCGCGAGGACAACCGCTACCTGTGGCTGGGTCTCGGGTTGTACTGCGCGGGTTCGGTGTTCAACGAGCTGGCCCAGGTTCCGTACAACGCGATGATGCACGGGCTCACCACGCCCGCCAACGCCTCGCGGGTCTCCGGCCTCGGCCTGGCGGCCGCGTACATCGGCGGTGTCGTTGTCCTTCTGGTGTGCTATCTGGGCTTCATCTCGGGGGATGGACCGACCCGTGGGCTTTTCCACATACCCGCCGCCGACGGATTCGACGTGCGCGTCTCGGCCTTGTTGGCGGCGGCGTGGTTCGTCGTGTTCGCGCTGCCGCTGGTGTTATCCCGGCCGGTACCTGATCCGTGGGCCCCACTGCCCAGCTCACCCGGATTGTTGGGGGTGTACCGGGAGTTGTGGCGCGACCTTGTCGAGCAGTGGCACATGGACCGGCGCATCATCTACTTCCTTATAGCGAGTGCGATCTTCCGCGATGGGATGGTGGCGATGTTCGCACTGACCCCGGTCATCGCCAGCGGGGTCTTTCACTTATCCGGCGCCGACATCACACTGTTCGGGGTCGCCGGGAACGTGATGGCGGCAGTTGGCGCGGTACTGGGTGGGTTAATCGATACCCGTTTGGGTTCCAAGGGAATCATCGTCGGCTCGCTTGCCGCGATCGTCACCCTCGGCGTCCTGATGATGTGTCTGTCGGGTCAGTCCGCGTTCTGGATCTGTGGGCTTGCCATCGCGGCGTTCGTCGGCCCGCCGCAGTCAGCGGCCCGAACGCTAGTGCTGCGCATGGCGCCAGCCGGCCGGGAGGCGTTCGTCTTCGGTCTCTACACCATGACGGGGCGGGCGGTCTCTTTCGCGGGCCCATGGCTGTTCGCCACGTTTGCGTTGCTCTTCCACGCCACCCGTGCGGGAATCGCCGGGCCGGTGTTGATGATCGCGCTGGGACTGGTGGCGGTGATCTTCGTTAAGGTTCCCCGGTATGACCCGGTGACCGGCGAAAACGTCAGCGGCTCAAGCTAGCCCATACCGCTACAGGTCGCCATCTTCCCGGACGTGGTGCTCTTCTGCGTTCCGTTGACGAGCAGGGTGCAGGACACATCGTGCGAGAAGTCGGCCGCAATCACCACGGCGTTGGTCACCTGCTCGGCGTTCAGCTTGACCTCCTTGCGCCAGGGCAGCTTGACGTTGAACTCCATCTGCAGGGATCCGCTCGCATCGAAGTAGGTGACGTTCAGGGCGGGGCCGCGGCCGCCGACCTCGTAGACCACCGTCTCGGTGGCGGCCTGGCTGCCTTGCGTCGGAGGGTTCACCGGGATCGGCGGAATGGTGAAACTCGGTATCGGCGGCAGGCTCGGCACGCTGGGTGCTGTGGTCGTCGACGTCCGGGTGGACGGGGTGGCAATAACTGTGGGGGGCCGGTCATCTTCGCGTTGAATAAGGACGACGAGGGTGATGATTAACGCGACGATGACGACCAGCGCACCCACACCGACGACCCATAGCCAGAAGGTGTTCGATCGGCGTGGGGGCTCGGGATCCTGTGGGGGAGGTCCGTACGACCCGTATTGCTGCGGCAGCACCGCCGTTTGGTTGGGCTGGGCGGTGCTGGAGAGCGCGGGATACTCGAACGCCTGCGAGGCGTAGGCCGGGTCCTCGGGGTAATCCAACGGTTGGCTGGACTGCGACCACGGACCGTATGACGTGGAGCCGCCTGGGGCGGCCGCATCGTCGCGGCGGTTGCTGTCCATGGCCGCCAGGGTACCCGTCAAGCCATCAACGCAGGTGAAAGCCGGTCAACCGTGTTTTCGGTGGATCGTCGCCGGACGTGGGTAGATGGTGGGGTCGTGCTGTGATCCCGGTCACGGTACGGCACGATAGGGGCCATGACAGCGACCAAATCAACGGCTACCGAGAGTGTTCCACCGAGGAAACACAAGGACCGCACGCATTGGCTCTATATCGCGGTCATTGTCGCGGTAGTGCTCGGTGTGGTCGTCGGCATGCTGTGGCCGGGATTCGGAAAATCGGTGGGCGTACTCGGTGAGATTTTCGTCAGCCTCATCAAGATGATGATCAGCCCGGTGATCTTCTGCACGATCGTGCTCGGCATCGGATCCGTGCGTAAGGCCGCCAGTGTGGGCCGGGTCGGCGGATTGGCATTCGTATATTTCCTGGCGATGTCCACCGTCGCCTTGGCGATCGGGCTTGTCGTGGGCAATCTGCTCGCGCCCGGTACCGGGTTGCATCTGTCCGGGGCCAACCAGGGGGCGGGCGCCCAATACGCCGACCAGGCTCACGCCGCAGGTGGAACCTGGCATTTCATCAAATCGATTGTGCCGGAGACGATGTTCTCGGCATTGACCTCCGGCAGCGTGCTGCAAACGCTGTTCATCGCGTTGCTGGTCGGCTTCGCAGTGCAGGCCCTCGGATCCACCGGTGAGTCGATCGTGCGCGGTATCGGGATGCTCCAGAAGCTGGTCTTCAAGGTTCTCATCATGGTGTTGTGGCTGGCGCCCATCGGTGCTTTCGGCGCCATTGCCAATGTGGTCGGCCAGACCGGCTGGAACGCCGTGAAAGAGCTGGGCGCACTGATGCTCGGCTTCTATACGACGTGCGCGATCTTCATCTTCGGTGTGCTGGGGGTGTTGCTGTGGGTGGTGGCCCGGGTATCGATCTTCAAGCTGGTGCGCTACCTGGCACGCGAATACTTGCTGATCGTCTCGACCTCGTCCTCGGAATCGGCACTGCCGCGATTGATCGCGAAGATGACCCACCTCGGTGTCGAGAAGTCGACGGTGGGCATCGTCGTCCCGACCGGCTATTCGTTCAACCTGGACGGGACGGCGATCTATCTGACGATGGCCTCATTGTTTGTCGCCGACGCGATGGGAAAGCCGCTGTCGATCGGCGAACAGATCTCACTGCTGGTGTTCATGATCATCGCCTCTAAGGGTGCGGCCGGAGTGACCGGTGCCGGAATGGCCACGCTGGCAGGGGGACTGCAGAGCCATCGGCCCGATCTCGTCGACGGTGTGGGCATGATCGTCGGCATCGATCGGTTCATGTCCGAGGCGCGTGCGCTGACCAACTTCTCCGGCAATGCGGTGGCCACGTTGCTCATCGGAACCTGGACCAAGACGACGGATCGCGAGCGGGTCAAGACAGTGCTCTCGGGTGCCGATCCGTTCGACGAAACCACCATGCTCGACGACCACGCCGATACCGTTGCGGACGAGAAGGTGCCCGCGCCGGTGGTGAACTGACGGCAACGCCGTCAGTTCATGCGGTACGGGTAGTTGGCGACGATCGCGTCGGTGCGGTCGATGAGGCTGGCTGTCAGCACAATTCCGGTCTGGTTGTGCAGAATCTGGTGCCAGCGCCGCTTGGTCTTGATCTCGGTGATGAGCACGGTCACCTGGCGACCGTCGGCCTGCCGCTTCTTGACGTATTCCACCAGCGGGGTCACCAGGGATCGATACGCGGTAGGCAACACGATGAGCTCAAGTCCCGGGTTCCACTGATCCCAGCGCTTGGTCATCGCGTGTGCCTTCTGATCCGTGCGGCTGATGGTGACCGGCACCACCTCGCCACCCAGATGCAGTGCCGCCTCCAGCAGCTGGACCGTTCGTTTGTTGATGTCGTCGATCGGCACGATCACCAGGGGTGTCTGGTCCGGGGGATTGGGTGTCAGCGTGGGCAATTCATCGAGGGTTAGTTCGCGTTTGACGCCGAGGTAGTAGTTCTCGGTGCGCCCGAAAAGCAGAATCAGCAGGGGGATGACGATGACGAGCAGCCACGCGCCCTCGGTGAACTTACTGGCGAAGAACACCACCATGGCGAGGGCCGAGAGCGCCGCACCGAACCCATTGAGTACGGCCTTCCACTGCCAGCCGGATGTGCGGGTGCCGAACCAGTGTTTGACTAAACCAACTTGGCTGATGGTGAATCCGATGAACACCCCGATCGCGAACAGCGGCAATAGGCGGTGGGTATCGGCGTCACTGGCGATGAGGATCAGCGCCGAGAATGCGGCGAGCGCGGCGACGCCGTAGCGGTAGACTGGCTTCTCTGCCCGCAACGCGAACAAATGCGGCATCCGGTCGTCCTTGGCGAGCAGACTCATCAGCACCGGCAGTCCACCGAAGCTGGTGTTGGCCGCGAAGCCGAGGATCAGTGCCACGGTCACATTCGTGACGTAGAACGGAATTCCGGTGCCGAAGGCCGCCGCGGACAGTTGCGCCAGGATGGTCACGTCACCGCGGGGAACCACGTGGTGTGCCTTGATGAGAATGCTGAGGCCGATCAGCATGAGGCCCAACAGAATTCCCAGGGCGACCTCGGTGTGCTGGGCCCGTTTGATGGCGGGGGTCTTGAAGGCCGGGACGCCGTTCGCGATGGCTTCCACGCCCGTCAATGACGAACACCCGGCCGCGAATGCCTTGAGAACCAAGATGATGCCGAGGGCGCTGACAGGCTCGACGGGGCCGAGGTCCTTGCCGATGACGGCCACGGGAGTGGAGTGTGCGAGTCCGAAGACGATGATCGCCAGGATGCACGCGATGAAGAGGAAGGTCGGCAGCATGAGCACCTTGGCCGACTCGCTGATGCCGATGAGATTGAGGATTGTCAGAATCGCCAGGCCGACCAGCGTGATGGACGGCAGATGCGGGGCTAGCGCGGGAAAGGCGCTCGCTAGGCTCGCCGCCCCGGCGGCCAGGCTCACCGCGACCGTGAGTACGTAGTCGACGACCAGGCTCGCGGCGGCCAGCAGGCTCGCGCCGCGGCCGAGGTCCTTCTTGGCCACGGCGTACGAGCCCCCGCCTTCGGGGTGCACGGCGATGACCTGGCGGTAGGAGAACACCAACACGATGAGCAGCACCGTGATCGCGATGGCCACCGGCAGGGTGAAGGCGATGGCACCGACCCCGCCCGCGATCAGGGCCAGGACGATGGCCTCCGGGCCGTAGGCCACCGAGGACAGCGCGTCCAGGGACAGTGCCGCGAGTCCGCCGACCGAGGTCAGTTTGTGCGCGTCCTCCTTGAGGGCACTGCGCAGGCGAGGGTCGGCGACGCGCGGCGGTACGGGAGGGGAGGGAGGCGCAGAAACCACCGGGGGAGAGTAGGCACAGACGTAGGGGTTTTCGTGGTTCTTTACGTGATCTTGAGGTCGCGACAGTGGTGTCAATCACGATGACATCTGCGAACCTATGTCCCCTGAGGTCAACGGATGTAGACTCACCGACATGAAGGGACTCAGTCTTACTGCGATGATCGCGATGGGTGCGGGTGCTGCCGCGATCGCCATGGCCTCCCCGGCACATGCCGATGACGTCAGCTTCAACGAGACACTGCACTCATACGGCATCTACGCGCCACCGGACAAGACTGCCTACCTCGGCAAGATCGCGTGCCACCGTCTGGACACGGGCCTGGACAAGGACGCCTACCAGGCGACCGATTTCCTGACCAAGAACCTCGATCGCACCACCTCCACCGAGCAGAAGTGGCAGTTCCTATCTGCTTCGATCGACGAGTACTGCCCCGAGCAGCGTCCCGTTCTGGAGCGCGCCGCCAGCCACACCTAGGCCGGTTCGTTCTTCACCGCGCTCAGCGAGCGCGGTGAAGAACGTCGAGTACCTGAGCCACTAGTCCGTCGATATCGGCACCGGTGGTGTCGAGGACGAGCTCAGGATTTTCCGGGGCCTCGTAGGGCGCCTCGACACCCGTTAAACCCTTCAACTCGCCTGCGCGGGCGCGTGCATACAGACCCTTGGGGTCTCGTTTCTCGCATTCGGCCAGCGGGGTGGCGATGTACACCTCGATGAACGGCAGCTTGGCTGCGGCGTTGATGCTGCGCGCGGTCTCTCGATCGGAGCGCAGCGGCGATACCAGCGATGCCAGCGCGACTACGCCGGCATCGGCGAAGAGCCGCGCGAGGTGCGACACCCGGCGGATATTCTCGGCGCGGTCGCCAGGAGAGAACCCGAGGTCATCGGAAAGTCCATGGCGCAGGTTGTCGCCGTCGAGCAGGTACGCGACCTGCCCGGACTCCACGAGTGCGCGTTCCACCGCCACCGCGATGGTCGACTTGCCGGATGCGGGCAGACCGGTGAACCAGATGATCGCACCGCGCTGAGTAGTGCTGTCCCAACGGTATTCGCGGTCCAGCGCCGAGGGGTGCCAGCGGATATCGGTGCGTGAGTGCGTTTCCGGTTTGACCTCACGCGCTTCGGTGATGGTGCCGGCGCCGACAGTGTCGTTGGACGCCTCGTCGATCAGGATGAACGCGCCGCTGTCTCTGCTGTCGGCATAGGAATCGGCCACCACGACCGAGCTGGTGCGCAGGGTGACCGAGCCGATGTCGTTGAGCGCCAATTCAACCGGGCCATCCAGCTCGTCCAGGGTCTCCGGATCCAGCCGGGTATGCAGAGCCTGAACGGTGGCCCGTACGGTCCGGGTGCCCTGCTTGAGTGCGAGCCGGTCACCCGCCCGCAACGGACCGTTAGTGAACCAGCAGACCGTGGCGTCGAGCTCACGCGCCAGCACCGGCAGCACAGCATCTTCTGCGCCGCTCACCAGCACGTCGCCGCGGCCCACATCGATATCGTCGGCCAATTCGATCGACACCGAAAGCGGAGCCACGCCGGTGGAACGGTTCTCGTCCAGAGTGTCCACCACCGTCACGGTTGACCGAGTTCCCGACGGCAGATTCACCACCGGATCTCCGACGCTGAGGGTGCCGCCCGCTAGCCGGCCGGTGTACCGGCGGCGCTGATCAGCCGTGGGACGAGAGACCCACTGCACGGGCAGGCGGAGCTTGGCGGGATCGGGCTGCGGCGGCGAAAGCTCAATGCCCTCTAGGTATTCGAGCAGGGTCGGCCCGCTGTACCACGTGGTGTTCTCGGAGCGGTGCACCACATTGTCGCCCAGCTTGGCCGCAATCGGGATGACTGTGATGTCCACCTTGCCCAGCCGGTCAGCCAGTAGATGCAGCTCGCGCTCTACCTCCGCGAACCGCTGCGCATCGAAGTCGACCAGGTCGATCTTGTTGACTGCGGCCACGAAATGCTTGATGCCCAACAACTTTGCGATGCGTGCGTGGCGACGGGTCTGGCGCAGCACCCCGGCACGTGCGTCGACCAGGAGAATGGCGACATGCGCGTTGGAGGCACCGGTGAACATGTTGCGGGTGTAGCGCTCGTGACCCGGAGTGTCGGCCAGGATGTAGCTTCGGCTCTCCGTGGAGAAAAAGCGATAGGCGACGTCGATCGTGATGCCCTGCTCGCGTTCGGCGCGCAGACCATCTGACAGCGCGGCGAGGTCGGCGTTCCCCTCGTCGTCGGTGACGGCCTCCAGATGGTCGACCGGCAGGCTGTCGGTGTCATGGAGCAGCCGTCCGATGAGCGTGCTCTTGCCGTCATCCACCGAACCGGCGGTGGCGATACGCAGTAGTTGGCGGGTGTCGACCGCGGTCTGGGTGCTCATCAGAAGTAGCCCTCTCGTTTCCGGTCTTCCATGGCAGCCACGGATGTGCGGTCATCGGCCCGAGTCTCGCCGCGTTCGGACACGGTGGCCGCGGAGATCTCCGCGATCACCCCTTCGATCTCGGTGGCCTGCGAGCGGACTGCACCGGTGATGGTCATGTCGCCGACGGTGCGGTAGCGCACCCATTCGGTGGCGGCAGTTTCGTCGCCGGCGGGGGTGGTGTACTCGGAGGTGGCCAGCAGAATGCCGTCACGCTCGAACACCTCGCGTTGATGGGCATAGTAGATCGAGGGCAGCTCAAGGTTTTCCAGCTGGATGTAGCGCCAGATGTCCAGTTCGGTCCAGTTGCTCAACGGAAAGACACGAACCTGTTCGCCCTTGCGGATGCGTCCGTTGTACAGCGACCAGGGTTCGGGTCGTTGTGCCCGCGGATCCCACTGGCCGAACTCGTCCCGGAAGCTCAGGATCCGCTCCTTGGCGCGGGCGCGTTCCTCGTCGCGCCGCGCGCCGCCGAATGCCGCATCGAAACCGCCGGCCTCCAACGCGTCCAGCAGGGTTCGGGTCTGCTGACGGTTACGCGAGGCGCCCGGGCCCGGATCGGCGACCCGCCCGGCATCGATCGTCTCCTGCACGGAGGCGACGATCAGTTTGTGGTCGTGCCCGATGGTTCGGCGATCACGGAACTCGATCACCTCGGGGAAATTGTGTCCGGTGTCGACGTGCAGCACCGGGAACGGCAGCGGTGCCGGCCGGAAGGCCTTCTCGGCCAACTTCAGCAAGACGATCGAGTCCTTGCCCGCGGAGAATAGCAGCACCGGGCGCTGCAGCTCGGCGGCCACCTCCCGGATGATGTGCACCGCTTCGGCCTCCAGCAGCCGAAGCTCGTTGACCTGCAACAGATCAGGTGTCGTCGCGGTGTCGCTCATAGTGGCAGCCCCTCTCTTTCCGCGTCGGTCCGGTATCGGTCCACCCAGTCGTCAGACCGCTGATCTGCCTGCCGTTCCAGCACGGGTGGTGGCGAGAGCCGGGGGTCTTGTCCCAGTGCCTCCAGAACGGTGGCGACCACCTGGGTCAGGTTGCGCCAGAGGTACGGGTACGAGACGTCGATGGGTTCGATGTTCTCTTCGGCGAACCAGCGGCGCCACCCCGCCTCCTGCGCCTGCAGCATGGTGATGACATGGGCGATGGCCCCGGCGTGATACTCGGCGCGGGCATCGCGCCCGGGATCCGGACGTCCGCGCCACACCCGGGTCTGCACCGCGCGCCAGAACGAAACCGCCTGGGACACAACGTCTGGTCGGTACACGTGCACCAGCACCGGGTTACTGCCGACCACATCGCGGATGCCGGCGAGCAATCCTTCGCCGGAACGCTCGGGAAGATCCTGTGCGCGGTCCAAGAGCAGCGAGGTCTGATTCCACATGAGCTTGCCGCCCCAGATTCCGTTGGGGGTGCGGCCCACGGTGCGGATGTAATCGCGCCAGATGGTCGCGGGCGCCAGGTCGGGCTTGCCTGCGTCCAAGGGATCGAGCAGACGCAGTATCGACTCGTCCTGTACGTCGGCGAACCATTCCCGTGGCTGTGGAGACATGCTCGTGGTCGGCAGGTATTGGAAGAACTCCTGTGGTTCGCCGGCCACGCCGGTCGCTCGCAGGGATTCCACCAGTAGGGTGCTGCCACTGCGCTGCGATGCGAGCACCAGATATGCGGCGGGATGGTCGGGCATGCGCAGTAGCCTAACCGCAATTGTTTTGTATTCGACTAATTGGGCTCGCCGTGAATTGCAATCATGGCGAAGGTAACTGTTGTTCGACACCACGCTCGTCGGCGATGGCGGAACGGTTGGCTCCGGGCCTGCCATGGATGCGTAGGAATGTCTCGGTGTAGCGCTCGGAAATGCGTGTGCCCGCAAAATCGGAGGGAATGACGTCGAGAGTCTTCTCTCGCCAATCGTTGAGGCGCAGCGCCAGATCGTCGGCGATGGCCTGGGACTTCTCGTTGGCATCGAGTCCCAGCAGGTTGTGCGCCTCGCCCGGATCGTTCACGAGGTCGTAGAGCTCGCGATGCGGGCGGGGATTGGTGATGTGTGTGGCGACGGCCCGGCCCGGTGGGCTGTCGGCAATATCCCACGGCAGGTCCAGCACCGGCCTGGGCGCATAATTCTCTATGTAGCTGTAATCCTTTGTTCGAATGGCTCGAATAGGATCAAAAGAATCGTGATATGTCTTCGCGGTGAATAGCTCGGAGCGGATTTGTTCCAGTTCGCCCGTCGACTTCAGAATATTGTCGGCATGTGAAATTCCCTGAACCTCCTCGGGAATGTCGACACCGAGCAAGCCCAACAGGGTGGGCAGTAGATCGACCCCGCTAAAGAGCTCGTCGTACCGGAGCGATTCGGTGGTGCGGCGCCGCGGTGGGCGGACGATCAATGCGATACCGGTACCGGCGTCGTACAGAGTGGACTTGGCCCGTGGCAACGCCGGGCCATGATCGGTCATGAAGACGACCCAGGTGTTCTCATCGAGGCCCGTCTCGGCCAGCACGTCCAGTAATTCACCGACCTTGGCGTCGGCCACCGCGATCGAGCCGTAGAACTCGGCGAGATCGTCGCGCACCTCGGGGGTATCGGGCAGATAGTCCGGGACATTCACCGTGCCGGCGTCGGACGGTTCATAACGCTCCCGAGGAAATGGGCGGTGCGTTTCGAAGAATCCGGCGGTCAGCAGGAACGGCGTGTTGGGGGAATTGCGCAACCAGCGGCTCGCGTGTTCCACCACGTATTCGCAATACGAGTTGGATACGTCGTACTCGTCGAATCCCAGGGTGGCCGGATACGCCGTTTCATGCTGCATTCCGAACAGTGCTGTGCGCCAGCCCGATCCAGACAGAATGTGGGGGAGTGTGCGCACCCCGGCGCGGTACTCCCAGCCGTGATGAGCCAGGCCGATAAGGCCGTTGCTCTGTGGGTACCGGCCAGTGAAAAGCGAACCACGCGACGGTGAGCACAGCGGTGCCGTGGCATGCGCGCGGGTGAACAGGATGCCATCGGCCGCCAGTTGGTCCAGGTGTGGGCTGGATACGTCGGGATGCCCGTAGACGCCCAAGTAGCGGCCGAGGTCGTGCCAATGCACGATTAGAACGTTGTCTCGTGACGCTTCGGTCACTGCGCTCCCTTCCTGGGGTTCGAGGGTCCACCCAACAGTGTGATCCGTTGTCTGGCAACCCTTCGGCTCACCACGAGAAACTAACTCTCAGGGTGCGCCCCGAAACCTCACGATATGACCGACTAGGCCACGGACGACACCGGCAGACCCAACAGGGCCTCATCAAGTGGTGATCTGCTGCGCGTCTAGCGAGAACCCCAATGCCACGACGGGGCTTTGAGCGCATCGAGCCCGACGATCTGCGTCTCGCCCCAGTCCTTGACAAGTTCGAGCCGCACAGCCGAACCGGCGGCGTCGAACCGGTCCTCGTCGCCGGCGAGGATCTCGCGCAACGGCCGCGCGGCAAGATGATCCACCAGCGCGTTGGCGTGGGTGATCACGACCACCTGGGTTTTCGCGGCCGCCGCGCGAATGAGCGTCGCCAGCGGAGCGATGAGATCGGGATGCAGCGAGGTTTCCGGCTCGTTGAGCACCATCAGCGGCGGTGGTTCGGGACTCAACAGCGCGGCGGCCCACAACAGGAAACGCAGGGTGCCGTCGGACAACTCCGCGGCCCGCAGCGGACGCAGCATCCCGGACTGCTGAACCTGAAGATCGAAGATCCCCTCACGCACGGCGACTGCCACCGCGGCGCCATCGAAGGCAGCGGCGACAACCTTGTCCAGAGTGTCGCTGCGGGTCTCGATGATTGTCTGGATGGCGGCGGCTACGTCACTTCCGTCATTCGATAGCACTGTGGTACGCGTGCCGATCTGCGGTTGGCGTGCCGGTGCCAGCATGTCGACGCGGAATCCGTCGTAGAACCGCCAGCCACGCAGGGTGTCCCGAACTGCGCCTAATTCCGGGAATCTGCCCGGGAATTCGGAGAGCACACTGCGGTATGACGGCAGCGAGCGACTGAAACCCTCGAATCCGCGCCCCGAATCGGCACGTGCCTCAACGACGGGGCGGGTCCGTCGGACCAGGGTCGCGCTAGGACGAAGCGATGGTCCAGTGAACACGGCCTCCCGCTTGATCTCCGGGTCGCGACCGAAGGCAGACTCGCTGGGAATCGGCAGGCCAAGGTCTACCAGATAGCCAAAATCCGTTGACGCATAACCCAGTTCAATGGATACGGGTCGAGTGCGGACCGTGGGCTCAACGGTGCCGGTGCGTCGTGCGCCTTTGAGATTTTCCGGCCCGGCCCACATGGCCGATTGCAATCCGCCCTGCCGCGCCAGTGAACCGATGATCTCGCCCCGACCACAGTCGGCCAGTAGCTGCAGCGCCCGGTACAGCGAGGACTTTCCAGTGCCGTTAGCGCCGGTGATGACGGTGAGCTGGGTAAGTGGGAGTACCAGATCGCGCAGTGATCGGTATCCCCGGATGGCGACGGTGGTGAGCACGGGGTCAGGTTAGCCAGGGGTGCCGACAAGTCGCGTTACGCTGTGACTGTGTTCCGGGTGACGCTGATGGCGATTGCGGCACTGCTGTGTCTCACGGGAGTGACGGCATGCCGGACGGGCGTCGATTCTCTTACGCAGTGCCGGAACGTCTTCAGCCAATTGGATGCGAAGAATTGTCAGCTCACCTCAGCCGACTCGGTAGGGCTTCGATTCGAGAAATGGGTGGCTGGCACCTCCGCTCAGATTCGCATCTTTACTCAAAGCGGGATCATGGTGCAAAAGATCAGCTCGAAGATCGAGGGTTCCGCCGAGTCAGGTGTCATGCTCCTGCGAGATCTGGACGGTGACGGCCGCGACGAGTTACTCCTTTCACTGGACACCGGTGGTGCGCACCCGAATTCGCAGTGGGCGTTGTGGCGCACGACCGGCGACTCCACGCAGTTCCGCGCGGTCCGCACCGGGGTGCCAGACGACATCATGCATCGCGAGGGAGCGTTGTTCGGCAGCTCCTTCTGGCAGGTGGGGAATGGACTCCTAGCGGAGTACGGGGCGGGTCCCACTCGCAGCTGGCTGACGCGGATCTACACATTCGATAGGAACCAGCTGGTTCCTATCGTGTCGGTTCAGAACGATGGGTTTCGGTTGGACGGCAGCATGAGTAGGTGTCGGTTGGAGAAGGCGTACGACCTTGTGCGAATCGGTCTCACGGTGGACGAGGCACGGGATCGTTTCTGCGCCGCTACCGAAGAGCGTCAACGGCATTAGATCACCCGGTTCTAAGCCTCGAAAGTGGTCGGTGTTCGGTACCATCACCCGGCATGGGGCTCGAGGGGATGCGCAAGTTAGCCATTGCGACGGCTGTGGTGACGATCAACCTGATCGGTCCACTTTGTTCCGCAGCGCCAGCGATCGCGGCCCCCGAGTTCCCGGACATCGACTCATTGCCCATGGCCTCGATCAAGTATCCCGCGGGCTTCGATCCGACCGACGGGAAACAGTGGCCAGTCGAGAACATCTTCTCGCCCGCCGACGGGGTGTACTGCCGGTTACGTCTGCAGGCGTGGGGGACCTTCCAAATGCCACCCGCGGATGTCGCCTGCGCGGGTGAGCTGCCTGGAATGCCGAACGGCGAGAACATCGCCCGTATTGATATCGGCACCTCAGGCGCCCCGCAGGCAAGATTCCTCAAAGGATCTAGCTCTTTGGGGGACCTCAAGACATACCCGCACTTTTCTGCCGGGAAACAATTGCAAGTGTTTCTCAATGTTCGGAGCATTCTGATGTCGTGTGGCAGCGGCAATGGAGAGGATTTCATCTTTGCCTGCCATGCCTGGAAAAGCCTTGGCGAGGCCGATTTCCCTCCGCACGGCTTTGTGCTGGCCGCTTCGGGCAGCTGGGTGTTCTGAGGGGCGATGAAACGCGAGATCGCTTCTGCACCGCCACGAGAGCATCGAGGGCGGTAGATGATCGAGCTGACTGCGCTGAAGTGGTTCACCATCACCGGGCGTGGCCCGGTGGTCATGATCGATTCAGCAGAGTTGGGGGCGCGCACAATCCAGATCGGCGATCATGTCGTGATCGACGGTACCGAGTACGCGATCTGGGGCATCGAAAGTTTCTATAAGCCGAACGTTGAGCCCGGTGTGATCCCGTACGGCCTGTTCGTCCGCGACCCAAATGAGGCTCCCCCGAGCTCCTACCGTCCAAACCCCGCGTTGCGCAACGCGTCCGCCATGGAGCCCGTCGCCCGGCTTTCTTGCTGACGACCGGAGTTCTTGCTGCGGTTCTGGTTTGGCCGTCCCTGATTCTTGTCGTCGCGTCGGGGAGTGCCGGCGGTGGCTCGTTCGGGGCGCTTGCCTTGCTGCGGCTCGTCGTTGAGGCGAAGGGTCAACCCGATGCGCTGACGCGGAATGTCGACATCGGCGACCTTGACCCGCACCACCTGGCCGGACTTGACCACCTCGTGTGGGTCGGACACGTACCGATCGGACATCGCCGAGACGTGCACGAGGCCATCCTGATGCACGCCGATATCAACAAACGCGCCGAAGGCAGCCACGTTGGTCACCACCCCCTCGAGCACCATGCCGACCTTCAGGTCCGACACCTTTTCGACGCCCGCCGCGAAGGTGGCCGTGGTGAACGCGGGCCGCGGGTCACGCCCCGGCTTCTCCAGTTCGCCGAGAATGTCTGTCACGGTGGGAATTCCGAACCGATCGTCGGCGAAGTCTGCGGGCTTGAGCGAGCGCAGCGAACGCTCGTTGCCGATCAGCTCGGCGAGGGTGACACCCGAACGGTCCAGAATCTTGCGTACCACCGGGTAGGACTCGGGATGCACCCCGGACGCGTCCAGCGGGTCGTCGCCTTCACGGATGCGCAGGAATCCGGCGCACTGCTCAAAGGCCTTGGGGCCCAGGCGGGGAACCTCCAGCAGTCCCTTGCGGCTACGGAAGGCGCCCACCTTCTCGCGGTGCGCGACGATGGACTCGGCCAGGGATTCCGTCACCCCGGATACCCGTGCGAGCAGCGGCACCGAGGCCGTGTTCAGGTCGACGCCGACGGCGTTCACGGCATCTTCGACCACCACGTTGAGACTGCGCGCGAGCGTGCCGGGAGTGACATCGTGCTGGTACTGCCCAACGCCGATCGACTTGGGTTCGATCTTCACCAACTCCGCCAACGGATCCTGCAGGCGCCGTGCGATCGACACCGCACCCCGCAACGTCACGTCGAGGTCTGGAAGCTCGTGCGCGGCGTAGGCGGAGGCCGAATAGACCGATGCGCCCGCCTCACTGACCATTGCCTTTGTCGGGGCCTTGGCGCCGGCGGCCTTGATGTCGGCGATGAGTTCGGCCGCCAGCGCATCGGTTTCGCGTGATGCGGTGCCGTTGCCGACGGCGATCAGCTCGACCCCATGGCGCGCGACGAACGCCGCGAGAGTGGCCTTGGCCTCGTCCCACTTCTTCTGCGGCTGGTGGGGGTACACGGCGCAGGTGTCGACCACCTTGCCGGTGCCGTCCACGACGGCCACCTTGACGCCCGTCCGGAACCCGGGGTCCAGGCCCAGTGTGGCGCGAGTACCGGCGGGGGCCGCGAGCAGCAGATCCTTGAGGTTGCGTGCGAAGACGCCGACGGCGTCTTCCTCGGCGCGTTGGCGCAGCTTGAGGCGGGCATCGACGGACGCGGAGAACATGAGCTTGGCCCGCCAAGCCACCCGGACCGTACCGGCCAGCCACGGCGTCGCCGGGGTTTTCGCGGTCAGGTTGACTCCGAGCGATTGCGCGACCATGGCCTCATACGGCGCGTCGTCACCACCGTCGAAGTTGAGGGCGAGCACCTGCTCCTTCTCTCCGCGCATGACGGCCAGCACCCGGTGCGAGGGCATGGTCTCCAGGGACTCGGAGAACTCAAAGTAGTCACGGTACTTTTGTGCTGCTTCGGTTTTCGCCGCGTCCTCCGACCATGGGGTGGTCCGCAGGGCGCCGTCGGCCCAGAACTTGGTGCGGGTGGCGCCGACGAGTTCGGCATCCTCGGCCGCACGCTCGATGAGGATGTGGCGCGCGCCGTCGAGTGCTGCGTTGGCATCGGCGACGTTCTCGGTCAGGAACTCGGCAGCCACCGCGTCGGGCACCAGACTCGGGTCCGCGAGCAGCCGGTCGGCGAGTGGTTCCAGCCCGGCCTCGCGGGCGATCTGTGCCTTGGTGCGCCGCTTGGGCTTGTACGGCAGGTAGATGTCCTCGACACGCGCCTTGGTGTCGGCCGAGAGCAGCGCCGCCTTGAGGTCGTCGGTGAGCTTGCCCTGTTCCTCAATGGAGGACAGCACCGCGGCGCGGCGCTCGTCGAGTTCCCGCAGGTAGCGCAGCCGTTCTTCCAGAGTGCGCAGCTGGCCGTCGTCCAGGCTGCCGGTGACTTCCTTGCGGTATCGCGCGATGAACGGGACCGTCGCACCCTCGTCGAGCAGCCGAACTGCCGCCGTGACCTGGGCTTCGGCGACCTCCAGTTCCGCAGCGAGGCGGGCATTTACAGATTTCACGGTCACGCTCTGAGTCACGCCGAGGGACCCTACCCAATGTTGGGGACAGAGTTGGGGAGCGGATCGCGTGAGTTGGGCAATTTATGGCAAAAGGGCTACGTCAGCTGCGCTGATGCTGCTCCAGCAACGTCGCCGCGAAGCGGTACAGGGACAACAGGGAGCAAGGCGAGTGCGTGGCTGCAACCGCATGTGGACAAGCGGCGCATCAAACCCCTGCCGCCCAGGCTGTGTCAGGCCGTGTGGATGGGCCGTGCGTCGAGTACGCCCGGCTGTGGCTGGCCCGAGCGGCCGAGTTCGACATGCTGGCCGCTGCGCCGACTCTAGGGCGTGCGGCGTGGGATGCGGGTAAAGGCGTGATCAGTACCGGCACGTGAGCGGTTATGCCGGTCGGGGTGGTGCGAGGTTCAGCGCATTCGGACATAGCTCGCTTTGCAGAATGTCGAGGTACACGTTGGGGGCGGGCGCGGGGGCGACGCCGGAGCCCACGGGGAACTGCGAGCCCACTTCTTCGGGCGGGACGCCGTTGCGCAGATCGCGGCATGCTTGGTGCCCCGCCTGGATCACGTACGGCTCGGCGTCTTTGTGGATGAAGACCCCGGCGTTGCGCAGGCTGTCCAGGAACGTGTGGTCATTCGCGTGGGCGATGCCGGCGCCGAACGGACCGCCCACCGACATGCCTGCGGCAGCGATCCCGACGACGATCCTGGTACGGAGCTTGTCCATGGTTGTTTCCTTTCCGGCCACCAGCATTATTGCCAGGGGAGCGGGCTTGGCATTGGCGAATTGCAAACTGGACAGGGGTGGGCGGGCTTTAGTTCAGGCCGCCGCCGATGACCAGGATCTCTCCAGTAATCCAGGAAGCACTGTCCGAGGCCTGCTCAAAGGCCGCACCCGCCGGTGTGGTTGGGGGATGGGCCCGTCTACCCACGAGCGGATACTCGACCACGCCGACGGCTGGATGTCGCCGACAATGCTTGGGGTGGAAGAGCTTCAGAAGGGGATCGGCGAACTCAATCTGCTGGCAGCGCACAAAGGCAAGCCACCGGTTCCGGTGATAGCGACCATCCTGGAGCCGCAGCCGGGAGATATCGAACGCCATGCGGATCTCGGGGTGCATCGTGTGCTGTTAGGCCTGCTGCCGGTGGAGTCCCGCGACGTCACGTTGCGCAAGCTGGACCGGTTGGCTGCATTGATGGCGTAAGAACGCCATCCGGGCCGACTCGCATGTGGTTCCGTCAATAACTGATCGGGCGTGACGGCGATGACTACCATGCGAACAGACTCAGCCAGTCGAGCTAGGGCGGTGCACATCGTGGGTGTCGATGCCGCCGATCTCGCAGAGTTGGAGTTCTTCGGAGGCAATCCGGTCAGTGCGCTTGCTCCGCTGGCCGAGCTGCTCTCGCCCCTTGAGGCGGCTCCCGGGCAGGTGCTCATGCGTCAGAGCGAACCGGCCGACTGGTTTCTGCTCCTGGGCTCGGGTGGTGGTGAGATTCTTCATACCGGAGAGAACGGGGATTCGGTCGTCGCGCACGTGGTGCCCGGCATGGTTGTCGGTGAGATAGCGCTCCTGCGCGGGACCGCCCGGACGGCGACCGTCGTCGCGACCGAACCGCTTCGAGGCTGGGCTGGCAGCAGTGACGCGTTCACAGCGATGCTTGAAATCCCCGGCGTGTCAGAGGCATTGGTGTCGACCGCGCGTCAGCGGCTAGCCACCTTCGTTACCCCTATTCCGGCGCATCTGCGCGACGGCGCCCAGTTCTATCTGCGGCCTATCCTCCCCGGTGACAGGCGGCGGCTGGCGAGGATGTCACGGCGAACGGTGTACCGCCGGTTTCTGGGAGTCCCCAGTAAGCGGATGATCACGTACCTCTTTGAGGTGGACTACCTCGACCATTTCGCGTGGGCCCTCGCCGATGAGCCCGACGGCCTTGAGGGTCTCGTCGTTGCCGATGCTCGATTCATCCGGCACCTCGACGAACCCGACAGTGCGGAGCTGGCCTTCACAGTCGGTGACGACTATCAGGGCCGCGGGATCGGAACACTACTGATGGAGGCGTTGTCGGTGTCGGCGCATGCCGACGGTGTGCGCCGATTCACGGCCTCGGTGCTCTCGGGGAACTATGCGATGCGCACCATTCTGAACCGGTACGGTGCGCGCTGGGAATCGGATGGGCCGGGAGTGGTCACCACGGTCATCGATGTTCCCCATGTGCGGGAACTCAGTCTTTCTTCGCGGGTATCCCGGCAGATCCACGTCGCGACACGACAGGTGATTCAAACGTTGTGTTGACGATCAGCAAGCGCCCCCGGCAGGAATCGGATCTGTGACCTAGGGATTAGAAGGCCATACCACCTGGGCTTTTGCATTAACGGTCATAGTCGATGGTTGACGACGGCTTATGGAAATATATTGTGGCACAACGATATATCTATCGATGTTTGATGGCGATTGACGGCTGCTATCGAGGCTTCTGCGGGCTGACTGCGGGCTGGCTATGACGCCCGTGTCGTTGACGGGTACCAGTTGCGCTAAGTCCACCAGAGCAGCATCTTGTTTCACCCGGCCGATAACTTCGGCGGGTTTGTACTACTCGACCGGGGCGGTATTCGACGCCGACTGTGTGCTAGTACCCGCTGGATTGCGGGGTTCATCATCACACTTGTCGGAAAAAATGTTAAAAACACGCCCGCGACACGCCCGGGTCTGTCGGACCCCCGGAGTATGTGTGAGGAGCCAACGAGCGCCATCCAACGCCGAGAATTGACGACTACAGCAATCGAGCGTGGGGCAGCCCCTGGGGGGCGGAACAGCCAGCCAGAGGCTTTCGCGGGGCATGCGGCATCGCGTGCCCTGATTCCACCTACGTATTGAAGGAACACCTGTATGTCTGAATACAAGCTGGAGTATCAGTCCGGCCTGCTCACCCTGCCCGAGGCTGCGGATTACTGCCGCCTGCCAGAGGCCACTCTGCGCTGGTACCGAGCAACTGGCGCCGGCCCGAAGAGCGGAAAAATCGGCGCGAGGGTCATGTATCGCAAGAGCGATCTTGATCAGTACATCGAAGCGGCGTTCGCATCGGAGAGTCGATGAACACCTCAGACGCCCCGTCGCCGCTGACCGGCACCTGGCTGATGAACCAGGTCTTTCCACCTATGAACTGGATGGTTACCGGCCTAATCCCCGAAGGGTTTGGGGTTCTCGCGGCATCACCGAAGATCGGAAAGTCATGGCTCGTACTGGATATCGGCCTTGCGATCGCTGAAGGGCAGCCTGTGTTCGGCGTACCGACTGACAAACGCCCGGTGCTCTACCTGGCCTAGAGGACGGTCATCGGCGGCTGCAGGACCGCGCCCGGTTTCTACTCGGCGATAGACTGGGCTCCGAGAATTGGGCGTTCGATACGGACCCGACGAGCGCTCTAGAAGTCGCAAAGAGCTTCGCGCGTGAGCACCCTGACGGGTTCGTTATCGTAGACACGCTTCAACTAGTTGCACCGGATCGAGCGCGTCGCGAAAGCGGCTACTCCAGTGACTACAAGTTCGCGCGCGAGTTGAAAAGATATTGCCCCCGAGCAGGGTTCGCTGATCGCTGTACATCACACTAGAAAGGCAGACAGTGTCGATTTTCTCGACACTGTGAGCGGTACTCAGGGGATTGCTGGCGCGGCTGACTTTGTGACCGTGCTGGAGCGGCCACGCCAGAACGAAGAAGGCATGCTTCACGTGACTGGTCGTGACGTGGAGGAGGCGCGCTACAAGATGCGCTTCAACGATGGAAGATGGTCGCCAGACGGAGCAGATCTCGCAGAGGCTGCGCGGAAGGCCAGCGAAAAGCAGCTGACCGACCAAGCCTCAGCGATTGTGGCGTTTGTGGCGTCTCGTTCAACTACCAACGCAACAGACGTGGTCGCGAAATTCGGCATAAGTCAGGATGCAGCCCCTAAACGGCTACAACGGCTGTGTCAGGACGGGTTGATCGTCCGTTTGTCACCGGGTGTCTATGGCAGTGTCGCGGAGTCGTTCGCAGCATAACTACAGGTCACCGATTGGTGTCGTCTCATGTCGGCAATGTCGCCAACGACACGAAGACATGGCACGACCGGCTCATGTCGCCCATTTAGCGGTTAGACCTGCAGCGACGATCAAACGACACCACGACAAGCGAAAGCGCGAACTGTCCACCGCAGGGGGGATCGCAGCTATTTCGACCCGGCGCGAATCCATATCGAATGGAAATATGGCCAAGCTCTAGTTGGGCAGACGGCGTGAAATAGCTGCCGCCTTGCTCTGGGAAATCATCCGGAAAAATGGGGCAGATATACGTTCGGCTGATAAGTCTATGCCTGCATTTCGATCCGGCCGACTATCGACCGGGGCTCGCCCTATACAGGTTTGAACAAGCTTCCGCCCTGCCCGGGAAAATCGTCCGGGAAAATGGGACACACATACGCCCCACTAAAAACGGCTACCAGAAAATCAAGGAGCGAGCCATCATACTCGCTCCATTCGTCGTCTCGAGGGGCGTTAACTGCGATTGTCCAACCATCAGGGTCTTGAGATTGTTCAGTAACCCAATAGATGACATCGCCGTTGTCCGTAACGCCACACGCTTTTAGTGACGAAATCTGATGAGGGATTTCGTCTCCGATCTCTTTCAATTCGCGTAGCGCACCAGCTTGCATCGATATCTGGGTCTTGAGATCCAAGAATTTGTTGTCTGACTGGGGTTGGTATACCCACAAAAAATTGCCAAAACCCCCTGCGCCGTAGGTGTCAACGATTTCTCGATAGTCCGTTGGGGTAGTGAACC
The DNA here is from genome assembly GCA_002013415.1 of Mycobacterium sp. D16Q14. Lineage (GTDB taxonomy): Bacteria > Actinomycetota > Actinomycetes > Mycobacteriales > Mycobacteriaceae > Mycobacterium. The sequence goes on along the minus strand of MAEX01000001.1, from coordinate 1,734 downwards.
CAATGGCGGAATGTATGTTCATCCAGCCCCCTGTGGAGTCACTGCGGCTAGCTGTGACCGGCGGTGCCACAATAGCCGACAAATCATTTATAGAGGACATGTCCGTTCGTCCTTCCGATCCTAGTGGTTTATTAGGGTACCTTGTTCAGCACGGTGCCAGCGATCTCCAGGCCCTCCGAACTTGTAGCAACGATCTGTACGGCAGCAGGCATAAGCTCGTTTCCCTTGTACAAAGGCGTCACCACATAGTCAACCGTCCGTCCACTTTCAACAGCGGCCTGGACGACGGCTTCAAATCCGCGCATAGCCGGAGCATTCACGGGGTTCCCGATAAGCGCGACTATATTTCTGCTTTCAGTTCCTGAGCCTCCAAGAACCTTGGCCAAGAGATGTCCGCGAGCCTGCCCAGCAGCACCACCCAAGAATCCAGGTGGACGAACGTAATCAGGAGCCTTGGTGCCGGTCCTGATCATGTCGGGGGTGATGCGTGCTGTGATGCCTGTCGGGCGACCAAGGTTATCGACGCCGTGGAAGATGGCTTGTCCGCCCTGTTTGGTTGCGTCCGTGATAACCGATGTGCCGACCGGTTTTGAGGGCAGGGGTATGTCGTCTGCGGCGCGGACGGCGGCTTCACCACCTCGGATGCCTTCGACTCCTTTGAGTCCTCTTCCTATCGCGCCCAGGCCAGGCACGATACTGAGGCCGTCCAGTGCGAGGGACGCCTTGTCGGCACCTGATGCTTGGTCGAAATTGGTGGCGGTGCGAATGTCGGAAGGAATGTCGGGGACGATCCCGTAGGTGCTTTTGCTGAATTCAGACAATGCCCCCGAAAATTCCTGGGCCTTAGATGGTCCGGGCGGATATGCCTGCCGAGATACATTGTCTGGCACTCGCGGGATCTGAATCGGCGGTTGGCCGTTGTTGGTGAGCCGTTGATTCATGTCCGTGAGTGCAAGGGTTTGGTCGGTTAGCTCACGGCGGGCGTCGAACAGCGCTTGGCCTTGTCGTTTCACCTCGTCAGGGCTGGGAGCATTCTGCGGAGTCCGGTAACGCTGATCCGCAGATTTGTTCAGGACAGACTCTGCTTGCTTAACCCGGTCCTGTGCCTGGTTGACCAGATCGAGTTGCTTCTGTACGGCATCTGCTGAGGGTGGCGGTTGGAGAGTTCCTTGCAGGCTGCCCGCGTTGGGATTGCCCGGCGACGCAGGTTGGGTCGGCTGCTGGGGTCCACCGGCCATGTTGCCCAGTAACTGATTGGCAGAAGAGGGCTGCGATGGTGTGGGAGGCTTCGGAACATCGCCAGGCCCGTTGATCGGTGTGCGGGTCCATGACCCCGAGGTGTCGGTCAGTGCGTCGGCGGCTCCCGACGTGTCGGGCATGCCGGATGCACCGAGACTTGAAGCGGTGTTGACCATTCCGGAGACCTGGGAGACACCGCCAGCCACCTTGCCGGTCAGATCAGCGACTTGCCCGCCAGCTTGGGTGAGCTGCTGAACCTGTTCGGCCTGGGGTTTGAGTTGCGGGTTGGCATCGGCGGCGAGCTGGGCGCCCTGACCGGCGTTGTTGATCCATGTGGAGGCGATCGACGCACCGGAGCCCACGGCGTCGGCGGTATCGCTGATACCCCCGGATACGCCCTGTACCAGCGCGACCGCGTCCATGGGGTTCACGGCACCGGACTGCGCCGAGGATGCCAGGGACGCCCCGGCTTGGGCGGCGGACCCGAAGTTCTGT